>JBBJMG010000001.1:0-386978 GCA_037720205.1 Pyrinomonadaceae bacterium | reverse complement strand
ACGCCGGTAAAATCGAGCGGGTAAAAAAGCAGGATGAGCCATTTGCCCTTGTAGTCGGAAAGCTTGACGTTCTCCTTCAACGTCTCCATATCCTTCGTCGAAGGCATGTTGAAATCCGGTGCGGCCTGGCCGACCTTGGCCAGTGTCACGGTGTTTTCCGTTGCGGTTCCTGTTGCTGTTGACATGAAATTTATTTATTCTCCTTAATTATTTTCACCGCTAAGACGCTAACGGAGGCGGAAACACGACCTGTAAGGAGTGTCTTTATGCTCGGCGTTCAGTAATGTTAGCCGAAGGGGAACACCTCCCTACCGCTTGGGGTTTCTGCCTCCTCCCCGCGTCTCTGCGGTTTAATTCCTATGAACATTCGGAACAAAGGCCCCGAAGCGTGAATTCGAGCGACGCCGGTTTAAAGTGCGAGAGCTTCGCCGCCCTCTCCATTAATGCCGCCGGATGCTCCATCTCGATATCGACCAGCTTGCCGCACTCCGTGCAAATCGCGTGATCATGCCGCTGCGTCATCGCATCAAACCGGCTCGCGCCATTGCCAAACGAAATCTCGGCAATATGCCCGGCCTCGCGTAAAAATCGCAGACTGTTATAAACGGTCGCAAAACTTATGGAAGGCAGCCTCGCCTTTGCCGACGAAAAAACCTCGCTCGCCGTAAGATGCGACATCGATTCACGAATTACCGCCAGCACAACCTCTCGCTGTCGCGTCAAACCCATTTCGTGTATTGCTGTATCGACCATAATGAATTGGAATTATAATAATTCTAAATATAAATCAGGTCAAGTCGTTAGGCTCAAAAAAGGCGGACCGAGGAGTCCGCCGAATGGAATGAAAATAATTGTCAAATTTCAGACTAAGGTTTTGTCTTTACGACGGCGTTCACCGGCAGGGATTTTGCGTTGGCGGTCGATTTTATTACTGGCGTTGCAGGTGTACGGCTGATGCGAGGGAGCGGAGCCAACGGATCGATTTTTCTGATTGTCGTCAATCGATTAAAAAGCGACGGGTCCGGTTCGGCACGGATGAGATTGCTTAGACGGTATGTCTGCTCGCCGAAACGCGGGTCGGTGTTTTTTGAATAGACGACCATTCCGAGTTCTTTCGAATACCAGCGTTCGTATATCGTTTCGATTGCGCGTTCGTTGCCAATGGCTCCGGCGGGTATGGTGGTGATCTTTCGGGTTCCCTCGGCGGAAACGCCCTCAAAATCGCGTGTTCCGAGTTCTTCGGTCCGAGTGTCGTATTTAGACGAAAGATCAGGCTTTGTCGAATACTCAAATTGTCCCGTAAAGGGCGCCGCGAATAATCGTGCGGTGAGGCCATTTTGGTCGACAATACCCGCTCGCGTAGCGTCCGGCGTCACCTTGAGTCCGCTTATGACGATGGTTCTTTCTTCTGAAAGAGCTCCCGGGTTTTCTGTGTCATCTTTTTTTCGCATCATTTGCACGATTTTGCCTTCGGCCGTCGTGCTAACGCGCGGACTAAAGGCGCCCAGGCCCGTCGCCGCACTCGTGATCGACACGCCCGAACCCGTCGTATATAGAGAACCAAACAGGCCGTTATTCATACCGCCCGTCGTATCGCGGCGGACGCTGCCCTCGTTGTTGCGGTAAATCTTTCCGGTCGAGCTGCGGACAATGCGGTTACCATCGCCGAGTATTTGAACGCTCTCGTTTATCTCTTCGCCCGAAAATGGCGAATTTTTGATCGCTGTGGAGCTTCTTGCTGCCCATAGATTTGTTATTGTTGCTGCTGATTCTGTTTTCGGTGCCTGCTGTGCAATAGCGAACGAGGCGAATATCGCCAGAGTTATTATTCCAAATATTAGTTTCATGATTTTCTCCTTATGATCTATTAGAATGCTCCGCTATTAGAATGCTCCGTTTGGGAAGCCGGTCCCTACCGCTAGCGGTTCTGACTACTACGACCGCTCAGCGGTCTCGAACCTAATTTACCAATCGTACACCGCGGGTTACACCGTCTGAGCCGACGAGCAGATCAGTTTTGATCGTCGCCTCGTAATTTTCAAGCGGAAGATTTACCCCAAGTGCAAAAAGCGAGGCCGCTTTCATATCCACCCTGATGATCCGTCCACCATCCGCTTCACCGAGCTCGCCGGTATAGGCAATCGGATAAAATTCGCCGTTTGCCTCGAACTCGATATTCGGCATCGGGCGATTCTTGACGCGGCGAACCGGGCGAAGCCTTTCGGTGCGAAAATCTGCTTTTAACGCACGGCCCGGCGATGATTTCTCAACTATTCCCTGAGGAGGAAGTACGGGCCGTGCGACTTCCGGAACGGCATCCGGAATCTGTACTATTCGTGCAACGACCGGCGTCTTTTCCGGTCTGAATAAACTAGACGCTCCGACAGCAAACAAAACGACCGCCGCCGCACCCGCAAATCTCAACGCATTTCGCCGGAAAAACGGGACTGCAGCACTCGTCACAACCGGTTTCTTCACTTCCGACTCAATCTTTGCCACGACCAAGGCAAACAGATTCGGGTTGGACACTATTCTATCTATCTCGCCGCCCGCCAATACGTCGCTTTCAAACAGCTTTCTACCGATCGCATCGAGGGTCTGATTATTTAACTTTCGTTTTTGCATCTCTCAATAAAAATGACGGCGGGGCCGGCGAGTTGGTTACAGTATCTTTCGCAGCACCTGCCTGACGGCTGCCCTGGCTCGCCAGGCACGGATCTTCACATTGGACTTTGACCAGCCGAATGCCCCGGCTATATCCGCCATGCTCATTTCATCGGAATAGAGCATCTGTAATAAAAGGCGGTCGTCCTCGGGAATCCTCGCCAATAGCTTTTCAGTTAAGTCTCGGTCGAGGACGGCTTTCTCGGCGGCCAGCGAGGTGTCGGCCGTTAACTCAAGCAGCGATGCGATCTCCACTTCCGACAACTCGCAGTTGAGCCGCTCGGGCTTTCTTTTTTGACTTCTTAGTGTGTCGAAACAGGCATTTGTGGTGATACGCACAAGCCAGCTAGACAGCGAACGGTCATAGTTACCTCGAAACTTGCCAAGCTGCGTAAAAGCCTTTGCAAAGCTGATCTGGATGATCTCTTCCACCTCTTCGGGTTTTCGGAAATAACGGTAGGCGATAATGGCTACCAGTTTCTTGTGCCGGTCGAAAATCTGCTCGAATGCACAACCATCCCCAGTCAGTACGAGATCGACAAGCTGGTTGTCCGTCTGCCGCGTTTGGACGGGCAAACCGGCCGTCTCGCCATCCGCCAGGTGTACGAAGTTTTCATTCTGCAATGCCGTCGGATAACTGCTCATGCGAGGTGATCGAATATTTGCGACTGTCGAAACTGATGACGCAGGAACAAAACCGCCGGTTACAAGATATTTACGCGCAAAAACGGAAAAGTAAGTTTATGCGGGAATGAATATTAGAAAAAAGGATTAGAAGGCTCGTCATTTTCTACAATAATGACAATTGAAGAGTACCAATTGATGATAATTAAGATTCAAAACGTCCTACGTTTCGTTAGTCCATCGAAAATGCAGCGGTAAATTATTTAGAGCGATCCACAACCAGCTTCCGCCGGGCCTGCACCACAAGCCCCGGCCTTTTAGAGCTAACGTTTATTGTGCGTTCAGCAATGCCGCGGGTTTCGACGACCGGGATTTTTGGTGTGTAGGTGACGACGTATGAAGCGTCGATCATTTTTGCGACGAGGGACGCCTTTTCGAACATCTCGTCGTGGCCCATCGGCAGGATGAATTCGCCATTTGTGTCCTCGGCGAGCTTTTCGAGCTGTGCCTGTGCGACCTCTAGGTCCGATTTTCTCGAACGCATTTTTCTCAGCAGCGAACGGTCGAGGTTGATGGTTGGGCCGATCTTTACGCCCTTGTCGCGGACGCCGTTGGGCAAGGTAGCGGCGATCTCGTCGGGCATAGCTTTTGGCGGGGGCGTATTCGAAGTGCCTTTTGTACGAGGCTCGATGTCGGCGGCCTCCATCGCGGTGTAGCTGAGTACATGGACGCTGATATCGGTCGCGAGCAGCCGCTGGAGAGCGTCGAACTTATCGGACGAACGCCCGGCGCTGTCGGTGCCGTCGGTTATCAGCACCAAATGTTTATTTTCGAGCGGATTCTTTAGCAGGAAGCTGGTTGCGAGTTTTAGAGCGTCGACAAAGACGGATTTACGACCGAAACGGGCGCGTTTTATCGCCGCAAGAGCCTGGCTCCTATCATCAGTCCACTCCGCGACAATCTCCGCCTTGTCGGCGTATGTCATTATCGAAATCGAGTCGCCCTGTCTGAGAGCGCCGACAATCCCGCGGGCGACCTTTCGGGTTTGGTCCAGAGTCTTGACGCTTCGCAGCTCGCCGCCTGTATCCATCACGATCAGCACATTCGCCGGGAGCCGCCGCACGCTTTCCGGCTGGTGGAGTACGTTATTTTCAGTAATCACGAGATCGCGGTTAGTGACGTCGCGGAAGAAATTACCCGATTCGTCAAAGGCGAGCACGTTCAGCTTAATTTCCTCCGTGACGACGCGGACGGTGTCATCCGTAGGCGGGGGCGTCGGGGTCGGTGCGACGCGGCGGCTCTGGGACAGCGCGGAGCCCGTCATGACGAGTAAAAGTACAATAACGCAGCCGAGGTTTAGTCCACGAGTCATATTCGCTAAGATGCATAACGCGCGTCTGACGGGTGCCCGTTGCTCCAGCACGGGCATATGCGTTCGGACGCATTGTTATAACCGCGGGTTTTCTTCGACAAAATCGAGCAGGTTGGCGACGTATTGACCAAATGGGGGGCAGGCGACCCGGTGTGAGCCCAGCAACTCCCCGGCGACGGATGTGTCATATGTCTGGGATACAAAAAAGTACGGCACGCCGTGGTGAGGCAAACCTGTAATCAGCGGTGAGACGCGGGTATTCAGAAACCACTCCGCAAGACGGGGCGACGGGCTGAAATCGGAGCGGCGTCCGGTCATATCTTTTGCGATGACGTCAAACAGCTCGGCAGTGGTAAGCGGTGACGGATCGGCCAGAGCGATTGTTTTGCCGGCGGCGGATGGGTCGCGGGCAAGCCTCGCAATTGCCTCGACCACAAAATCTACCGGAACGAGGTTTAGCCGCACGTCTTTATTGCCAACGTTCAAGACGCGGAGCAGCTGTGGAGCTTTGCGCAGATAATTTATCAGGTAATAGATGCCGTCATATTTGGCCGTCTCACCGGTCGCAGAGTCGCCGACAACGACCGACGGGCGATAGATTGTCACGGGCAAATGGCTCTTTAGGCGCTCGACCTCGATCTCGGCAAGATATTTTGTTTCTTCGTAAAAATTGCGAAATCCGGCTTTGTGCTCGAGCTCGGTTTCCAGGATTTCGCCCGGCCGCAGGCCCGCCACATAGCAGGTCGAGACATAGTTATAACGGCGGAGATTCTTGATGGAGCAAACCACATCGTTTACGTTTTTTGTTCCCTCGAGGTTGATGCGAAAGGCAACATCTTTCGCGATCGCAAGATCGTATGCGGCTGCCAGATGAAAGACATCGGTCGTTTCGTACTGTATCGTCTCTAGATCGGCGTCCGATATTCCGAGCTGGGGAAGGGTAATATCACCCTCGACGATCACAAAACTCTCGAGTGGCGTGTCGGTCGCCCCTGCCAGATCCTCGATCTCTGCCATCGCCCGCTCAATAAAATGCGGCTGGACTAGTAGAAAGAACTGCGTCTCGGGCTTTATCAGCCGCTCGAGCAGACGCCCGGCGATAAAGCCCGGAAAGCCGGTAATAAAAATTGACTCTCGGTACAGCATCTTTACGGGTTGTATTTTAACAATTCCAAAGCGGTGCGAGGAGAAATGTCGTCAAAAAAATCGTTTACATCACTTTGACCGATGTGTTAGCGTCAAGCGGACGCGCCATTTTATGAAAATTCAAGAGATGAAATCGGGCCTTGTCCATCTGAAAAAGACGGAAAAACGTTCCGAGTCTGTGCCGGGTCTGTTTGAGGCATCCGAGGCGGATGGCGCGTGGCCGGTCGAGCAGCGTCGTGCAAACATCGAGATAATTTCTGAGATCGACCGTCCTTCGTGGTCGGTTATTTCTTTTGAGGGGTGCGAGGTGTACGGGCTTCCGTACCGGCAGGCGGCGGACATCATGTCGCAGCTCGAGGCCCGCGGAGCCACCGGCCTCTGCATCGTGACGGATGAGGCCGCGAAACAGATCAAGCGCTAGAACTCAAGAACTACCTTCCCAAAGCTCACATTAGACTCGAGATACCGGTACGCCTCGTGTACATCTGACATGGGAAAGACGCGGTCGATATTAGCCGTCACACGGCCCGCGGCAAGCAGAGGAATAACTTCGTCGGCAAAACTTCGCGTGGCGTCGGCCTTTTCCTTCACGGTTCGTGAGCGTAGAACAGTGCCGATCACTCGTGCCCTTTTCTGCAGAATCATTCCAAGATCTATCTCGGCCGTTCGGCCGGATGTAAGTCCGACCAGTACCAGCCGCCCGCGGGGCGCGAGACTGGCGAGGTTCTGGGCGAAATATCCGCCGCCGACGAGGTCGAGTATGACGTCGGCACCGCGGCCATCGGTGGCGTCGATCACCTGCTCGGCAAAATTTGCACCATCCGCCGGCACGATTGGCACATCTAGCCCAAACGCCTTGCATCTATCCAACTTGTCCACAGTCCGCGAGGTTCCGATCACAAAGGCACCCGCGGCCTTGGCGATTTGCAGCCCTGCCAGGCCGACGCCCGACCCGACCGCGTGGATCAATAAAGTCTCGCTCTCTGCCAGCTGGCCCTGGGTGACCACTGCGTCGTGAGCGGTAATAAATGCCTCAGGAATCGCCGCCGCCGTTACATAATCGAGGTTGTTGGGAGTGCGGGCGAGTAGCGAGGCGTCCGCAAGCAGGAGCTCGGACTGCGCCTCACCGGCCGTAATGCCGAAAACCCGGTCGCCCGTAGACCAACCGGACACCGCATCACCAACAGCAGCGATCTCACCGGCAAACTCCAGCCCGGGCCTCTCGGGCGAATAACCGGCAGGCGGCGGATATAGCCCGCGGGCCTGCAGCAGGTCGGCACGATTCAATCCCGCCGCATGAACGCGCACCAGCACTTGATTTCCTACTGGAGGCTGCGGATCCTCCGTCTCGCGAATGGCAAGCTTAAACTCCGGGCCGAATTCTTCGATGACTACGGATTTCATATCTCGTTCCCTCGATGGGAACAGCGGTTAGCCTACCGCCGCGGTTCGATATCGTTCGCCCGGAGGGTGTTGCCCGTGGCTCGCTGCAGATCGGCAACGGCCCTATTCAGCTCGGTGCGGGCACGCAGTTCGTTGCTGCGGGCCACACTTAGGGCGGTCTGGCGTTCGAGGACGCGATACACATCGGACTGGCCCTCGTCCAGCTTCCGCTGCTCAGACTCGTACTGCCGAAACGAATTTTCGCGGGCGATCGCTGCCGAACGCAAACGGGCTTCGCCGGTGCGTATCGCCTGCAACGCATTTCGCACCTCGACCTGCACGTTCTGCTCGATCTGCTCACGCTGAACTTCGATTCGCTCGGCCTCGACCAGGACGCGGCCCAGCTGGGCCTTAGCAGTTTTGTCGCCAAAAAGCGGCAGGTTGAAGTTGACGCCGAATCGGAAGGTTGGGTACCGGTTGGCCAGAATCCCGGAGAACGGACTGCCGGTCAACAGGCCGAGATTCGCCTGCTGCTGTGCGCAGGCGGGACTTGCGGGATCGACGGTACAGGGCGTCGGGAAGTTTGGGCTAAAGTTAGGATTCTGCGAGCCTCCGACGCCTGAGGCGGTGTAGCTCGCCACGAAATCGATCTGCGGTTTCGTCTGATTGCGATAGAGGCGCTCATCAATCGCGTTGATCGATCTCTGAGCACGATTTATCTCAAGTTCCGGCCGATTATCAAGCGCGAGATCCATCGCCTCCGGAAGCGTCGTGTTTGGGATCGCCACCTCGACCGACTCTACCGGCATTAGTGCCTCGGCCCAGATCGGATCGTTTCGATTTGGTGATATTAGATTCTTTAACAGGTTCTCGGCGACATTGACCGTGTTTAGAGCGTCGTACACGGCCTGCTCAAAATTTGCGACCTGCGTTTCGGCGGCGACGATGTCGATTGGCGCGAGCTGGCCTTCCTCGACTAAGCGGCGGTTGTGCTCGAGCTGCCTGCGCGCGTCGCGGACGCTGTCGCGCTGCACCTGCAGATTGCGCAGGGCAAAAGTCAGGTCCCAATACGCTCGCTGGACGCCGGCGACGACCTCGATCGATCGTTGGCGAAACTGGGTGTCGGTTAGCGCGACATTACGACTCGCAATCTCGATAGTGCGGCGATTCTGATCAAACCGGCGACCACGAAATAGCGGCTGCAATACTGAAAATCCGAGACTGGAATTGAGCTGGGGGCTGAGAATCGAGATCGGATTGTCGGTCGCGAGACGCGTGTTATTAAACGTGCCGGAAAAAACCGTACCCTGCGCCTGGTAATAGGCGCTCAGACCGGCCGTGCCGACAAGGCTGCCCTGCGTGGTGGTGCGGTTGTTGCTGAAAATACTGACGTTGGGCACGGTCGAGCGGTCGTAGTATGACTGGCCGATGAGCCGCGGCTGGTATATCCCGCGGAATGCCCTCAGATCAAATTCAGCCATCCGCACCGTCTTGCGCGACACCTCGATATCCCGATTATTTTCAAGCGCAAGCTCGAGCGCCGCGCGCAGGGTTAGGGCCCGCTGCTCGCTCGCGTCAATGCCGACGCGTGTGAGGTCGGGCAGCCGTCGTTCGTCTGACCTGTAGTTTGGCGCAATTTCCGGAACGGTCACCGCATTTTTGGGAAGCGGTGCGGGAGTCGGGGTCGGTGTGGAAAGGCCGCTTTGTCCGTGTAGTGGGACTCCGACAGCGAGAATCATTAGGAAAGTGAAGATGTAAGAATGCCGACGCATATGAAGGTTACTTTCCGTTTGTTACTGCTTATTAAAAATAGTCGTGGCCGCCGTCGCGAATCGGCGCTTTACGCCGCCAAACATCCACGCCGCGAATCTGTTCACGTACCTGAACACCCGCAACTCCGCCAGGTCGTCAAATATCGAGTAAAAGACCGGGACCGCGAGCAGCGTCAGCAGTAGGCACATCGTCTGCCCGCCCACCACTAGTACGCCGATCGAACGGTTAGTGCCCGCACCCGCGCCGGTCGATACGACCAGCGGCAGCATGCCCGCCACGAGGGCAATCGTGGTCATCAAGATGGGCCGCAGGCGGTCGCGATTCGCCTGGACGATTGCGTCGTAGCGCGACATGCCCCCGGCACGCAGGCCGTTTGTATGATCGATCTGGAGAATGGCGTTCTTTTTGACAACGCCGAACAGCAGCAGGAGCCCGAGGCCGGAAAAAATGTTCACCGTCTGTCCGGCGATGAGCAGGCTAAAGATGCCAAACGGAATCGACAGCGGCAGCGTAAGCAGGATCGTGATCGGATGAATAAATGATTCGAACTGAGCGGCCAGCACTATGTACATAAAGATGAACGACAGAGCAAAGGCAAGGAGGAAGTAAAACCCCGCTTTGCCCATCTCCTTTGACTGCCCGACGTAGCCGGTGATGTAGCCCGCCGGCAGGTTCAATTCTTTTACATATTCGTTGATCCCCGCCGTGATGCTTGCCGCGGAGCCACCGGGACGCGTGTTCGCGAGCAAGGTTACCTGACGCTGACGATTGGTGCGGTCGACCGAACTCGGTCCGGTTCCCTCTTTTGTCGTAACCACACGGTCGAGCGTGACCTGGCCGAGCTTAGCCGAGGGCACGACCATTCGATTTAACCCTTCAAGACTAGTCCGAAAGGGATTGATCGCCCGGACACGGACCTCGTATTGATCGGTGCCGGCGTTGTATGTTGTCGCTTCCTGCCCGGCGACGAGTGTGTTGAGCGCCTGGGAAACGTCGCCGACGCGGACACCCAGATCGGCGGCGGTTGTGCGGTCGACCTCGAGCTGCAGCTCGGGTTTCCCACTGATAAGCGTACTGTCGACATCGACCGCATCGGGGATCGTTTTCATCCGCTCGATAATCTTGTTGGAAAACTCCTCCAGCTTCTTTAGGTCCGGCCCCGCGATCAAAAACTGGACGTTGGCGTTTCGAAAGCCGCCGCCCGAAAAGGCCGCAACCTGCTGCACGCCGGCACGGATATCGGGAAACTTTTTGAGTACCTCGCGCGCGTCGTCCATCATCTGCTCCTGCGACAGTTCGCGGTCGGCTATATCGGCGAGCTTTACGTAAATCGTTCCCGCGTTAACCACCTGCTGCTGGCCGCCGCCGACGGTCGCCAGCGTGTCGGTCACGCCAGGCGTTTTTCTAATCTCGGCTGCGATCCGCTCAAAAACCTGCGAGCTGGCACCGATGCTCGAGCCCTCGGGCACGCGCACCGTGATCTCAAACTGCGACTGGTCGTCAACCGGCAAAAAGTTCTTACCGACAAACATAAACAGCGGGACAATCGCGAGGAAAACGAGCACGCAAAGCGATACAATGATCCATCGATGGGCCATCGAGAACCTGAGCAGGAATGTGTAAGCCCGGTCGACGGAACGGAACCAACCGGTATATTTTGAGTCGTCAGTCTCGAGTCTTGAGTCTTTGGTCGGCGGGGTCGAGACCACGGGGTCGCCGACGATCTCAGCGGTGGTACTACTTTCCCCCGGGGTACCGACTCCCGACTCGCGACTTTTGACTCTCTTTTTCTTGATCAGCCGCGCGGCGAGCATCGGCGTTAAGGTAAAGGAGACGATCAGGGATACGAGTACGGCGAACGATGCGGTCAGGCCAAAGCTCGACATAAACCGGCCGACGATGCCCTGCATAAAACCGATGGGAACGAAAACGGCCATCAGGCTGAGCGTGGTGGCCAATACCGCCAGACCAATCTCACGCGTGCCCTCGATCGCAGCTTGAAAGGGATTTAGTCCTTTTTCCTCAACAAACCGATAGATGTTCTCAAGCACAACGATGGCGTCGTCTATCACGATTCCGACCATCAGGGTGAGTGACAGCATCGTGATCGAGTTGAGCGTATAGCCCATCGCGTACATCAGCCCAAATGTAGAAATAATCGAGGTCGGAATCGCCAGGGCGGCGATAAAAGTCGCGCGAAAATTCCAAAGGAAAAGAAAGACGACGATCGCTGCCAGAATCGAGCCGACGATCAAATGTTCTTCGATCGCATTTAGCGAATTCTCAATAAAGATCGAGTTGTCGCCGATGATCCGCATCTGGAAATTCTTTGGCAGCGTGGGCTCGATCTCGGCAAGGCGTTCCTTAACCTCGCGTGCGACGGCGACAGTGTTTTGACCGGATTGTTTAGAGACGATTAGAGTCACCGCGGGAAGCCCGTTAAGGCGAGCCTCGGAACGCAGTTCCTGAGCTCCGTCCTCGACATACCCGAGATCGTTAACTTTTACCGGATAAGTGCCGCGCGTTGCGACTACGACGTTTCCGAATTCCTCCGGCCGCTTGATCTTGCCGACTGTGCGGACTGCTGTCTCGGTCTGGCCCTCGTCAATGCGACCCGACGGGAATTCCTGATTCTGTATGCGTAACGCCTGCGATACCTCACCCGCCGTGACGCTGTATGAGCGCATCTTGTCAGGATCCACCCAGACATTAATCTGCCTTTCGCGGCCGCCGATGATTGTCACCTGGCCGACGCCATTGACCGATTCGATTCTTTCTTTGACCTTATTTCGAGCGACCTCAGTCACCTCGCGCAGGTTAATCGGCGCCGAAATCGATATCCGTAGAACAGGCGTCGCGTCAGTGTCGAGTTTCTGTACGGTCGGCTGCTTGGCCGTTTCGGGAAGATTAGGAACCACCGTTTGGACGCGGTTCTCTACTTCCTGGGCCGCGACATTTACATCTTTTTCCAGAATGAATTGAACGAAAATCTGGGAGATACCCTCAATCGAAGTCGAGCGCAGCTCGTCAATACCGCTGATCGTGTTGACCGCCTCCTCAATCTTTTCGGTGATCTCCGTCTCGACTTCCTGCGGCGACGCACCGGGATTTATTACCGTAATCGTTATCGTCGGAAAATCGATTTTTGGAAACAGATCCACGCCGAGCGAGAGAAACGAGAAAGCGCCGACCACAACGAGCGACAAGATCAACATCGTCGCAAACACCGGGCGTTTGACACAAACTTCAGCCAGCCACTGCATAGTTCCCAGCTCCTAATTGGCTCTAACAAAAATCCCGTCGATGAGCTCGTTGAGGTTGCTCGTCGCGACTATCTCGCCCTCCGCGACGCCCTGCTTTACCTGTATCAAGTCGTTTTCGAGCAGGCCAAGCTGAACTAGTACCTCCCGGGCGGCACCATCCTTGATTATGAAAACTTTATTAAGATCGTTATCCGTTCTGACTGCGGCCGCGGGAATCATCACCGCGTTTTCGGGTTGCGACTGCGTGATGCGTACAGTGGCAAACTGGCCCGGCTTGAGCAGACCTTCGCCATTCGGCACCTCGGCCTCAACCGTTAAGGTTCGGGCGGTCGTGTTTACGCTAGGCAGGATTCGGGCGACCGTGCCGGCAAAATTGCGTTCGGGGTAGGCACTCGTCTGCAGCGAAATACCCTGGCCAACCGTCACCTTTCCTATCGACGCCTCAGGTACATCAATCCTCAACCTCAAGGTGCCTGTACGCACGATGGTCGCAATCTTCGCATTCGGCGCGCTCGGGCTTATGAACTCGCCGAGGTCAGCTGTGCGTTCTGCAATGTATCCGCTAATCGGCGCATAAACCACGGTATCAATAACCGCTTTGCGCGCTTGGTCGATCTGCGTTTCAGCCGTTTGCACGGCCGCGCGTGCTGACGCCACGCCCGCCTCCGCCGTGTTAATCGCACGCACTGCCACTGCGGCATTTGAGCGTGCCTCATCGAGTTGGCCCAGCAAAGCATCACGCTGGGCACGCCGCTGTTCGAGTATCTGCCGCGAGAGATCGCCGGTGGCATGGAGTCGTTCAGCACGTGAGAGCTCCTTATCCGCGGCAACCAAATTGGCCCGGACGGATTTAACCTGCGAAAACGTCTCTATGTCGAATGTTTCTCCATCTTTCACGCCAAGCCTAACTTGCGTTTGACGCAGGCTGGCGATCGCCTGTCCAACAGCCTTTCGCTGCTGCTCCGCCTGGGCCTGGGCTTGTTCGACCCGAATTCGAGCATCGCGATCGTCGAGCCGTATCATCACGCTGCCCTTTTCGACATAGCTGCCGACATCAAAATTAACGGCCACGATCTTGCCGCTTACGGCCGGTGCGACATCCGTCTGGGCGTCACCGGCAAGGTTACCCGTCGCCTCAAAGTATGTGGGAATGGGTTTCATCACCGCCTGCGCGGTCGACACATCGATTGTCGTCGTCCGGGCATTCGCATTCGAATTGGCCGTATTAGCGCTCGAGCCGCCGCACGCTGATGCGATCGCTGTGAGTAGAAACAGAATCGGCAGTTTGAGATTCGTCATAATCATCGGCCCCTACGCCTCCGCCTTGATGCCGTTTAGCAAGATTTGGGCAAAATTAGTTGCCGCCTCCTCGTTCGAGATATCGAGGAGCGTCCTGCGTTTGTCCCACAAAATGTTGTTCAACGAGTGATGAATCAGCATTCCAAGAAATGCCCTCACCGCAATACGAGGGTTCATTTCTCGAAATACACCATCCTGCTGACGCATCGCGATATAGCCGCCAATGTAATCGTAGACGCGCGATATAAACTCATTAAAGAACCGCTCGGCCAGCTCATGCTCCTCTAATGCGCTGTAAAACAGCAGCCGCATAAAGCTGACATCGGACTGGTGTTTGGCCATCGCGTCTAACGCGATGTGGTAGAAAACGGCAAAGTCGTCTTTCGCCTGCGCCGCCGCGATGAGCTCCTGATTCTCCTCCCAAGGGAATTTGTCGGGCCCGTCTTTGCATCCTTTCTCATGGAGAATCGCGCCGTACAATTCGTCCTTGCTGGCGAAATGGCGAAAAACCATTGCCTCTGAAACACCGGCGACCCGGGCAATTTCTTTGGTGGTGGTCCCCTTGAATCCGCGTTGAGAAAACAGGCTAACCGCCGTCTGCAGTATCTGTTCACGCCGGGCATCGCCTGTCATCCGACCCGCTGGTTCACAATTGAAAAGTCTGTCGATCAAATAGTGCCTCTTAAGTAAGTAAGTGCTTACTCCGCTCAGCATCTCATTTTAAGTAATGGCGTGTCAATCGAATTCTTGTCAATTTCGTTGAATAAATCGGATGTCGCGAACAAACCAATCAAAGCGAACTTTTTGCTGGAAAATTCGTTTCAAACTAACGGCGGGATCGATACATCGAAAAAACTGCCAGAAGTTAGACCAGGAGGGAATAGAAATATGTCGGAGTTTGAAACAGAGGTGAAAAAAGCCGAATTGGAGCTTGAGCGCGGTTTAACACGCGTTGGGGACGAACCGTTCACGGATAAAGTGGGAACGGACGAGTTTTTGGGAGATATAAAGATGCAGGCACAGGAGTACGGTCAAAAAATTCAGGACGCGGCTGGTCAGGCGCGGGAGTTTGCCAATGAAAAATTTGCGCAGGCTGGCGATAAATTTAAGGAACTCTCGAGTAAGGAGCCGAAAGAACTTGTAGAGGACGCAAAGGAATTTGCTCGTCAGAAGCCGGGTCAGACTATCCTGATCTCAGCCGCAGTCGGGCTGATTCTCGGATTGCTCTTCAAGAGTGGCCGAAAATGACTATTGGCCGGTTCGGTAAAATAAAAACAGGCCGTCTGAAAAGGCGGTCTTTTTAATTACCTCAGATTTAGCTTGAAAGGCGGCGGTTAAGCGTTTTATGATCATTTTTTGGAGTTTATGCTAAGCCCTTTGCCCTCTGACGGGGAATAAATGGCTTTACCATGTTTTTGGGGCATGGTAAAGTGTTCTCATAGGTTATGGTCAAACGTTTTGCCGTATCCTAGGTTGAGTTTTACAAAATATACACGGGGGATAAGATGATGTACAAAAAATACATTCTTTGCATGGTAGCGGGACTTGCCGCCGCTTTGGCAGCGGGCGGTTCAGCCATCGCGCAGGACACTAAGACAACAACAACAGTAACCACCAAAACAACGAAAGCTACGCAGAATCCGGACGGTTCCTGGACAGTGATCGAGTATCCGGCGAATAAGGAAGTGATCGTTGATCTGACGCCGACGACGATGCTGCCCGGTGCGTCCGGGAGGGCGCGTATCATGCGTCAGGGTGTGGACACAATCATCAATTTAGATGTGACGGGTCTGACTGGCGACGTAAACAGCTACAACCTCTATGCGGTTGATCCGATGGGCAGAGTCACCACGCTCGGGCCTGTTACGGTCAACGGCGGTATCGGAACTTTGAGCGTTAAAACGCCGCTCGACAAGTTTATGCTAGTGCTGTCGCCGGAAGCGAATTTGACTACCATTGCGCCGACTTCTCAGATTTTACTGCGAAGCTCAGTGCCTCAGGGCTTCGCCGTAGTACCGGTTTCACAGAGCGGCGAACGCGATGGCGCGATGGTCGCGGAAAAGGTGAAAGCCACAACCACTGGAGGCGATACTTCCGCTTACAACGTGCCGATGCTCGGTATTCCGGGTTTTCGGCGTGGCACAGACTCCGAGGTGAAGATCAAGTTCAGCGGCGAAATGACCGGTACGCGCGCGAACGTCTATCTGGAACCGCGTAAGGACGGGCCGACGACGATCAAGATGCGTTTTCATGAATTGAAAGAAGCGCCTGCTGGCAAAATTTATGTTGTGTGGGCTGTCTCGCCCGACAATAAGTTCGTGCGTCTTGGGCAGGTAGTCAACACGGGGCAGCGCAACGAGGCGCAAATTCAAACCGAAACAGCGTTGAAGGATTTCGGCCTCTTCGTCACCGCCGAAGCTGTAGATGATCGTCCGCCGACCGGTGTAATTATCGGAACGATCATCAAATAAGAAAGGTTGGCGTATAGAGGTTACTCACCAGATACGCTAATGTGAGCGTATCCCAGAAAAAAGAGGCTGTCTGAAAAGACGACCTCTTTTATTTTGGAGCACAACCAAAGACGGCGAAGAACTTCATTCTCAGACAGCCTCATATTTATTTTAAACGCTCGACTCTTCGAGCGAACGAAAACGCGGACTCTCTAGCTCTGTGCGTGTATCAGTCGGCGGGTCTGGTCGCCGAAAAGGACATCGATCTTTTGCGGTTCAATCACCGCGGTGACCTCGCCCCGACCGAATTTATCGTGGCTCATCGCCTGGCCTTTGCGATATTTACGCATGCGGTCGTAGGGCGACGCGTTTTTACCGCTGCCCATCGAGACCGATGTTTTGACTCCGCGGGCAAAGGTACTGACCGTTTCGCAGGCCTCGCAGGTCGCCTTAGTAATCTTGCCCTGTTTGGTGACGGTCTGAACCTTGTGATTCTGCTCGATGTCACAGGCCGGGCATAACATCTCGACCGAATCATCAACTGCGTAAGCTATTGCTTTTATCATAATTCTCCTTTTGGTAATTTCTTACCGACGTTTTCGGCCAAACGACCTGAACGTTTTCTTGGGCTGAAACGGCTTGACAGCCTTGGTCTCAGCAAAATTGTGACCCCCAAAATCAGGAAGAAAAACTCGCTCAACCTTTTCGCCCGTGAGCTTTTCGATCGCACGCATTGAGCTCTCCTCGGCGAGGGTGAAAAGGGTGATTGCGCGCCCCTTGTTACCGGCACGGCCCGTGCGGCCGATACGGTGAACGTAGTCCTCGGGTGCCTCGGGGATGTCGTAATTGATTACGTGCGATACCGAGTCGATGTCGATGCCGCGGGCCGCAACGTCGGTCGCGACCAGCACATTGGTCTGGCCCATTTTGAAGGCACGCAGAGCAGATTCACGCTGGGCCTGCGATCGATCGCCGTGGATACGGTTTGATTTGTGATCGCGTTTTTCCAGGATGTGTGCGATTCGGTCCGCACCGCGTTTGGTGCGTGTAAAGACGAGCACACGATCGAAATCTTCTTTGTCGAGCAGATCAAGGAGCAGCGGCATTTTTGACTGCTGCGCAACCGGATATGCAGTTTGTTCGATCAGGTGGGTTGGCCTGCCGCGCGGGCTGACCTCGACCAAAGTCGGATCCTTGAGTATTGAGTACGCGATATGCTCGATATCGGCACCCATCGTCGCGGAGAAGAAGAGTGTCTGCCGTTTAGCGGGAATCACTTTAATAATCCGCTTGATCGATGGCAAAAAGCCCATGTCCAGCATTCGATCGGCTTCATCGAGCACGAGGTGAGTCAGGCCGCTGAAATTAATCAGGCCCTGGTCCATAAAGTCGATCAGGCGACCGGGCGTCGCAATAATAATATTTGCACCCTTTTTGAGGGCGGCGATCTGTTTGTTATAACCAGCGCCGCCGATTATCGCGGTGCAGCTAATACCCCTCGGTGCAAACTCGCGGCATGCTGCCTCGGTCTGATTTGCAAGCTCACGCGTCGGCGAGAGCACCAGCACGCGGGTGCCCGGCTTACTCTTGTTATCGCCGAGCATCTGCAGAATTGGCAGCAAAAATGCCGCCGTCTTGCCCGTGCCGGTCTCGGCACAAGCCATGATGTCGCCGCCCTCGAGGACGACGGGAATTGCCTTTTTCTGAATGGGTGTCGGCTCTGTGTAACCCAGTTGCTCGCACTTGTCCGAATACATCGGCAGCAAGCCTAAATCGCTAAAATTCATTTTCTATCTAAAATCTATATCTACTGAAGAAGGGTTCGCGTACGCCCAGGTTAACTTACAGTTAAAACCGGGTGCCGTCCGGCAGGCAAACAAAAGCACCTGCAAAACGGGTTCCGAACAATTTTCTTCGGGATGTAATAAGAAGTTCTAACGCGGAGTGATCTTCAGTGTAACGGTAGCAAGGAAGGAACCTCGTTCGAGGGGCAGGCACTTAAGCCCGCCGCTTCTAACAGTTATAAACAGACCGTGTCTCGAACTATCCTAGTCGACCCAACATTTGGGGCGATCTTACCGTCGATGATGAGATACGGAATTTACCAAACTACTAAGACTACAATATTTACGGGAAAGTTGCAAGACGTTTTATTGAGGGGGTTGTGTCTTCGACGGTAAAGGATTTATATCGATCGTCAATCCATTTTTTCGCGACCTGTGCGGCCGGCCGCCGGTTGCCGTCAACCTCGTAGTTAAGCCGCCGCATATCGTCGGTCGAGATTGCTCCTGCCAGACTGGCCCAGCAATCAGCCAAAATCGGAGACGAGGCCCCGCGTGCGACATAAACGGCTTGGTACGGCGGAAAGTACCGCTTGTCATCCTCGAGTTGAAAGAGGTCGAGCGTCGCGATCAGGCCGTCGGTCGAGTTTCCTGCGATGATATCGAGCTCACCCGCAGCGAGGGCACGGTAGGTAAGCGAAAGGTCCATTTCACGCGGCTGCCGGTCAAACTTAAATCCGTACGCTTTGGAGAATCCCGCGTATCCATCCGAGCGCGACATAAAGTCCTGACCAAACCCCGCCTGCCAGGAGCTCGCATCCGGGACTGCGTCGGAGATAGTTTTTAGGTTATTGCGCCGGGCGACATCTCCCCGCACGAGGATCGCAAAGTCATTCGAGAAGCCGAGCGACGGGCTCAAAACCAGGTTGAATTTCTGTAAATACTCGCGTTTAGTTTGTTCGTAAACCGCTACCGGGTCGGTGAGCGGGGGATGTTTGAGAATAGCCGTAAACGCCGTGCCGGTGTATTCCGCATAAACGTCAATCTGCCCAGACAGCAAACCGTCATGTGCGAGGTTTCCGCCTAGCTCAAATTGCCGCGTGACCGCAACGCCTTGCCGCTCAAGCATTTGTGAGAGAATCTCGGAGAGTATTATTGACTCGGTAAAGTCTTTGGAACCAACGACGATTCGCTTTTCCGGTTTGCCGCCAGAAATTCCAGAGTTGGAATTTGTGATCAGGCTGAACGCAGACAGAAGCGCCAGGAAGGCGATAATGCTAAATCCGGCGACCCGTCGGGTCTTGGCCGAGCGTTCACCGATGGCGTAAGACTTTTCAAACTGGCCGAGCGCAAAATCACATAGCAGTGCGAGTATTGCAGAAGCGGCGGCACCCGCGATCAGTAGATTGTTATCATTCTGCCTCAGCCCGCGAAAGATGTATGTCCCTAATCCGCCTGCTCCAACAGCTGCGGCGACCGTGGCTACACCGACCGATATAACGACCGCGACCCTGATGCCGGTGAGAATAACGGGAGCCGCGAGCGGCAGCTCCACCCACCGCAAACGCTGCCAACCGGTCATTCCCATTGCTATGGCGGCTTCGCGAATTTTTGCATCGATGCCGAGAATTCCGGTCACAGTATTGCGAATGACCGGCAGCAAAGCATACAAGGCGAGAGCAATAATCGCCGTTCTGGCACCGATGCCGCCGATAAAGGGCAGCGGAATCAGCAACCCAAACAGCGCCAGGCTGGGCACTGTCTGCATGACGTTGGCAAAGGTCAGCACCGGGCCTTGCAGCGACCTGACCCGCGTCAACAAAACACCAAGTGGCAAACCGGCGAGTACGGCAAATCCGGTCGAAAGGAAAACGAGAAGGATATGCTCGCGGGTGAGAGCGAGGATCTCGAGCCAGTTCTGTGAAATGAATTCGAGGAAACTCACAGATTTATCGTATCCAGATAAGCCCTTGCGAGCGGCAACTCGGCCACCGCGAAACTCTCAGGAGCTTCTGTCAGTACGATCTGCCCTTTGTCCATTAACGCGATCCGCGTCCCAAGTGTCATTGCCTCGTGCAGGTCGTGTGTGACGAAGACGGTGGTCTTGCCTAGATCGCGAACGAGTTTTGCGAATTCGACCTGTAGACGCCTTCGCGTGATGGCGTCGAGCGCTCCGAATGGCTCATCGAGGAGAAGCAAATCGGGGTCCGAGGCAAGCGCGCGAGCTACGCCGACTCGCTGGCGCTGGCCGCCCGATAGTTCATGAGGGAATCGCGTCGCAAACTCGCGGGGACTGAGCCCGACGAGATCGAGCATTTCATCGGTACGGCGCAATACCTTTGACGGCGCCGCATCCGCTAAGGTCATCGCCAAACCCACATTTTCGCGAACCGTCATATGCGGAAACAGTCCGCCATCCTGCAAAACGTACCCGATCCGTCGCCGAAGCGCTATCGCATCCCACTCCCGTGTCGATCTACCCTCGACCCGCACCTCGCCGCTTGTGGGCTCGATCAGGCGATTGATTAACTTGAGTGTCGTCGTCTTGCCGCAGCCCGAAGCGCCGAGCAATACCAGTACCTCTCCGCGGCTTACGTCGAGATTAAGCTCATGGACTATCCCGACGCCGTGGATGGAATACCCGACATCCTGAAACTCAACAATCGCAGCGGAATCTACCAAATCCGTTTTACTCCAGAGTCGCGGAAGTATGGGTCCATCTCGCCATCATCGCTAACCAGATCGATACCCTCCACCAAAGCCTGAGCGGCGATCATGCGGTCGAACGGGTCCTTATGATGAAACGGAAGCCGGTTTTGATGAGAGGTGTGAAGGAATGAAACTGGAAGAATATCTATTGCATATCGCTCAAGCACGCTTGGCAGACTATCAAAGCCATTTTCTATTTCGAGTCGGCCGAGCGAATTCTTGATCGCGATTTCCCACAGGCTGACGATACTAAGTTCGATATCGGTTTCATCAGACTCGATCAGATCGATAATTTGACTGCTGAGGCGAGATCTAACCCCTGTGTACCAAATAAATGTATGCGTATCGACAAGGATGCGCATCACCTATATTTCTCAAAACCCTCGATGGGATCATCAAAATTAGGAGACATTTTAAACAACCCCGGGTCACTCCCCGCCCTTGGCCGACGACGCTTGGCGGGATTACCGTCAACCGGATCCATCGTGGAGATACGATCAATGAACCTCGCCACCTCGGCCTTGAGAGCTTCAGGCAGACTGTGGATTTGAGCGATCAATTTACCCTCGTCCGTCATAAATCTATTCTTACCCAAAAACGTCTAAATGCAAAGAATTTATTCCCACTCGATCGTGCTCGGCGGTTTGCTTGAGATGTCGTAGACGACGCGATTGATGCCGCGAACCTCTGATGTGATTCGCGACGAGACGGCCGCGAGGAATTCGTGAGGGAGTCTCGCCCAATCTGCTGTCATACCGTCAGTCGCGGTGACCGCGCGCAAGACCACAGTCTTTTCATAGGTACGAAAATCGCCCATGACGCCGACCGACTGTACGGGAAGCAGCACGGCGAACGCCTGCCAGACATCCCTATACAGTCCGCTGGTTTTCAGCTCTTCGATAAATATCAGATCTGCCTTTTGCAGCAGCTCCACCTTATCCGGCGTTATATCGCCAAGGATTCGCACGCCCAGGCCCGGGCCCGGAAAAGGGTGACGCTGCAGGATTTCGTACGGAATGCCGAGATCTTTTCCTATCAGCCGCACCTCGTCTTTGAAGAGTTCGCGGAGAGGCTCGATCAGTTTCAAATTCATTTTCTCAGGCAGGCCGCCGACATTGTGGTGCGATTTTATCGTCACCGAGGCACCGCGGAGACTGACCGACTCGATCACATCCGGGTAGAGCGTTCCCTGGACGAGCCATTTCGCATCGCCGACTGTCTTTGCCTCCGCCTCGAATACATCTATAAATTTCCCGCCGATGATCTTCCGTTTTTTCTCCGGATCGACAACACCCTCAAGGGCCGCGTAAAAATCGTCTGATGCATCGACGCCGCGGACATTTAGATTTAGGCTGCTCTCATATAAACGAAGAGTATCCTCAAATTCCGAAGCTCGGAGAAGACCGTTGTTGACGAAAATACACGTCTGTCGATCGCCGATCGCCTCACGCACGAGGGCCGCGGCAACGGTCGAATCCACGCCGCCGCTTAGGCCGCAAATGACTCGGTCGTCGGGGCCGACGGTGTTGCGAATTGCTTCGACCTCTTCGCGGATAAACTGAGCAGGCGTCCAGTCGCCCCTGCACCCGCAAATTCCAAACAAGAAATTGCGCAGTATCTCTTTGCCGAGTGGAGTGTGCGCAACCTCGGGATGAAACTGAACGCAGTAAATGCCTCGTTCCCGGTTTTCAATCGCGGTAATGACATCGCCAGTGGTCGCGGTTGTTTTAAACCCATCGGGCAGCCGCGTGACGTGGTCGCCATGGCTCATCCAAACATCCAGCTCAAAGGGCAACTCGTTAAATAGCGCCGTGTCACCGCTCAAAACCTGCAGCCGCGCATGCCCGTACTCGCGTCTGGCTGCCGGCTCGCTGGCACCGCCCATATCCGCGGCAACCAACTGCATGCCGTAGCAAATACCCAGGATGGGAACCCCGATGCGTGCAAAAAAATCCTCAGCGACTCGCGGCGCATCCTCGTCGGTTACGCTCGACGGGCCGCCCGACAAGATCACGCCTTTCGGATGTTTTGCATTGATCGCGTCGACGCCTAAATGGAAGGGATGGATCTCGCAATAGACGCCCTGCTCGCGGACTCGCCGAGCGATCAGTTGCGTATATTGAGAACCAAAATCGAGGATGAGAATGAGTTCGTGATGCAATCGATGGACTCCCGTGAATTGTCGATTATAGCCACGGACGCACAAATCATCTAACGTCCCCTCTTGCAGTCCCAAAGCGAAATCCGCTTGGAGTTATGTCGGTTGTCGGCCAGTTTGATACTCTTATATATTTGATTTCCCGTGCCCCCGAGCAGTGTATGCAAATCGACCTGATTAGAAATTTCTCCATCATTGCCCATATTGATCATGGCAAATCGACGCTCGCCGACCGGCTGCTCCAGATAACGGGAGCAGTCGCCGAGCGCGATATGGAGGCCCAGCTGCTCGACGATATGGACCTCGAGCGGGAGCGCGGCATTACTATCAAAGCCCACGCGGTCAGACTAGATTACAAAGCGAAAGACGGAAAACAGTACGTGTTGAATCTCATCGACACGCCCGGGCACGTGGATTTTTCCTATGAAGTTTCTCGGTCGCTCTCCGCATGCGAGGGCGCTCTGCTGATCGTCGATGCATCACAAGGGGTCGAGGCGCAGACCCTGGCAAACACCTATCTTGCAATCGAAAATGATCTCGAGCTGATCCCTGTCCTAAATAAAATCGATCTGCCCTCGGCCGAACCCGACCGGATCAGAGAGCAAATTGAAAGCATTATCGGGCTCGACGCCAGCGAAGCGGTGCTGACGTCGGCAAAGACGGGTATCGGTATCGAGGAAGTTTTGGAGGCAGTCGTTGCAAAAGTTCCGCCGCCAAAGGGCGACAAGAATGCACCGCTCAAGGCTCTGATATTTGACAGTTGGTACGACTCGTATCGCGGCGTGATCGTGCTGTTTCGGGTTATCGACGGCACGCTAAAGAAAGGCACCAAGATCAGATTCTTTAACACTGGCCGTGAATATCTGGTCGAAACTATTGGGGTCAACCGACCGCGTCCGACGCCCATCGGTGAGCTCGGGCCCGGTGAGGTCGGGTTTCTGACCGCCTCAATTAAAACGGTCGCCGACGTGCAGATTGGCGATACCATCACGGACGCGGCACGGCCGGTGACCGAGGCTCTGCCTGGATTTCAGGAAGTGAAGCCGATGGTTTTCGCCGGCCTTTACCCAATCGACTCGGCCCAATACGAAGACTTGCGAGATGCGATGGAAAAGCTGCGGCTTAACGACGCGTCCTTTTTCTTCGAGCCGGAATCCTCGACGGCCCTCGGGTTCGGCTTCCGCTGCGGCTTCCTTGGCCTGCTCCACATGGAGATTATCCAGGAGCGTCTTGAGCGCGAATTTAATCTGGAACTGATAACGACCGCACCCGGCGTACGCTATCGCGTGACCACTACCGACGGCGAAGTCGCCGAGATCGATTCGCCCTCAAAGATGCCCGACACAGGCCGCATCGTAAAGATCGAAGAGCCCTTTATCGAGGCGACAATACTCACAAATGACGAATTCCTCGGCGGCATTCTGCCGCTGCTGGATGAAAAACGCGGCGTGCAATTAAAGTTTGAATACATCACCTCAAACCGCGTGATGCTCGTTTACGAGTTGCCGCTTAACGAGATTGTGCTCGACTTTTACGATCGCCTAAAATCCGTTTCAAAAGGCTATGCGTCGCTCGATTACCACTTGTCGGGCTACCAGGTCAGCAAGCTCGTCAAGCTCGACGTCCTCGTCTCAGGCGAGCCGGTCGACGCTCTCTCGCTCATCCTCCACGCCGACACTGCCACAGCAAAAGGCCGGCTGCTCACCGCCAAAATGAAAGAGCTTATCCCGCGCCAGATGTTCGAGGTAGCCATCCAGGCCGCCATCGGCAACAAGGTAATCGCCCGCGAAACCGTCAAAGCCATGGGCAAAAACGTCATAGCAAAATGCTACGGCGGCGACATCTCGCGCAAACGAAAACTGCTCGAAAAACAAAAAGAAGGCAAAAAACGAATGAAAAAGGTCGGCCGGGTGGAAATCCCCCAGGAGGCATTTCTCGCCGTGCTGAAGGTGAACGAGAGCTAGCCTGTTTTTGATATTAGATCATTCACCGCGGTTGTAACCGCGCTCTTAATAGCCTGTAAGTGTTCGTCGGTATCCGCCTCGAATCTCATTACAATTATCGCCTGAGTATTTGACGGGCGGACGAGGCCCCAGCCATGTGGGTAGGTGATCCGCGCCCCGTCTGTCGTATTTACTTGGTGATCTCGGGCGAAGTGACTTGCTATTTGGGCGACTACATCGAACTTGATTGCGTCTGGGCATGCGACCCGTAGCTCGGGCGTTGAAAATCTCTCGGGAATTTCCGATAGCAGTGCCGATAGCGGCCGATCCGTCTTCGAGAGTATCTCAATGAGGCGAACGCCGGCGTAGCAGGCGTCATCGAAGCCGTAGAAGCGGTCGGCGAAGAATATGTGGCCGCTCATTTCGCCCGCTAGTAGCGCGCCGGTTTCTTTCATTTTTGCCTTGATGATAGAGTGGCCGGCTTTGGACATTATCGGCGTGCCGCCTAGGCGTTCGATCTCGTCAAATAGGGTCTGTGAGCATTTCACCTCGCCGATGACCGTGGCGCCGGGATTTGCGGCGAGGACGGATCGCGCGAACAGAATCGTCAGCACGTCGCCCCAGATAATGCGGCCCGTCTCATCGACGATCCCGATGCGGTCGCCGTCGCCGTCGAAGGCGATGCCGAGATCGGCCTTGTTTTCTTTGACGGCGGCGATCAGGTCTTGGAGGTTTTCCTCAACTGTCGGGTCAGCGTGATGGTTTGGGAAGGTCGGGTCGGGGTCCGTGTAGAGCTCGATCACGTCCATGCCTAGCTCGCGGTATATCGGAACGGCAGTTATGCCGCCCATTCCATTGCCCGCGTCGACCACTACCCTCAGGCGACGCGGCCCGAGGGAGATGCCTGCCGCGATGTCTCGTTTATAATCGTCGAGGACGTTGAGGTTTTCCCGGCTTCCGCCGCCAGTTCCAAAGGCGCCGGTCGCGGCTATCTCGCCAATCTCGCGAATCTGCTCGCCAAAAAGGGCATCACGTCCCAGGCATACTTTGAATCCGTTGTGATCCGCCGGATTGTGCGACCCGGTGATCATCACGCCGCCGTCTACGTCCTTTGTAAATAAGGTTTGATAGAGAACGGGCGTCGGGACCATGCCGATGTCCACGACGTTGCAGCCGCTTGCGTTCAAACCGGCTGTGATCAATTGCAGAAATCGCGGCGAGCTGTCGCGGGCGTCACATCCGACCGCGATCTTATTGGCACCATGCCGCCGAAGGTAAGTGCCGATCGCACGCGACACAGTTGCGACGGCTTCATCGGTAAGCTGCGTGCCGACGATTCCGCGTATGTCATATTCCCTGAATATGTGTTTATCCACGCTTGCCACCCGTCGATTCTCAACCATTTTGGGTCTTCAGGCAACGCGTGGGAATTCTGCTATACTCGCCGTTTCACGCCGGACGGGGGCAACAGCCCGACCGAGCGTAGCATCGAAAACAATGCGTTTCTCAAGCAAATCTATGTACCGACCGATTCGAAATCTTTTTACCTGTGCTGCGGTGCTGCTCGCCCTCGCAGCGGCTGTTGCCGGGCAGACTACCCCGTCGCCTACCCCGCCGATTGTCGACGACACGGGCGCGACTAAGATCTTTGAGGTGCGCCTGCCTGTGACGGTAAGTCAGAAGAAAGAGCTCATAAGCGGCCTGACTCGAGGCGATTTTCTGGTATTTGAGGACGGAGTTCAGCAAGAGGTGACATTCTTTTCAGACGAGAAGACCAATCCGCCTGTGTTTGTCGGTGTGCTGATGGACACATCGCCGTCGGCGGCGGGAAAGCTGGCGTTTTCAAAGCGGGCCGCAAAAGACTTTCTTTATACGGTCGTGCGCATCCGGAAAGACAAGGGCGCGTTTATGACCTTTGATCACGAGGTCAACCTTGTACAGGATTTCACCGATAAGCACGACATCCTCGATAAGGCGGTCGATAAAGTCAAAAAGCCCGGATCGCAGACAGCTCTGTATGACGCGGTCTGGCAATTCACGGATGAGAAATTGCGGAATGTACCCGGCCGGCGCGTCATTGTTATAATTACTGACGGCGACGACACGTTTAGCCGGGCTGAGCTGTCCGATGCCATCGACATCGCCCAGCGAACGGAGACGACAATATTTGGTATCTCGACCAAGGCCGGATTCCTCGGTTCTGTGCCCGGTGTCGAGGCCGGAACCGTCAAAGATAAGGGCGATAAATTTCTTACCCAGCTCTGTGAAGCGACCGGTGGCGAGGCATTTTTCACGGGCGATATGCTCGAGCTGGAAAATGCGTTCACCCGTATCTCTAAGGAGCTCCGCTCTCAGTATCTAATCACCTATCGCCCTGCAAATCAGAACTACGACGGACGCGAGCGAAAGGTCACGGTGAGGCTCGCGGACAAATCAAAGAGCGATAAATACAAGGTCCGTACCAAGTCGAGCTATCGCCAGGTACGAGACAATTTGAAGTAGGAGCGGCAGCGATGTTTACGAGGAAAAGAATTCTTACAGCTTTGACGACGGTACTCTCGCTTGTGTGGCTGGCCGGCGTATGGGCGGTTGACGCCCAGCAGACGATGCCCAATCCCGCATCTGTGAAGGCTGCCACGCCCACGCCCACGCCGCCTGACATTGAGGACCCTGAGGTTATCAAGGTGGATAGCGAGGTCGTAAATGTCCTGTTCACGGCCCAGGATCGGAATCGCCGCCTGCTGACCTCGCTGACGAAGCAGGACATCAAAATTTTTGAGAACGGGCAGGAGCAGGCAGTTGTTGCGTTCGCCCGGCAGGTCGATCTGCCGCTCAGCCTGGCAATATTGATCGACACTAGCGGCTCGCAGGAACGCACGCTGCCGGAGGAAAAAGCTGCGGCCATTACGTTCATAGAGACGGTCGTCCGACCGGCAAAGGACGAGGTGGCCATAATTTCGTTTACGGGTGAGTCGACTCTCGAGCAGGGGATGACGAACAACATGCCCAGGCTTCGCCGGGCAGTGGAGAGAGTGAGATTTGTACCGCCGGCCGGATATATTGGCGGCGGCGTCATGACCGGCACACCTCCGATCTCGGGTGATGCATCGGCGGTGGCGGGCTCAACCGCGATCTGGGATGCGATCTGGGTAACGTCGGACGAAATACTCGGCCCCGCGCCGGAAAGCACCCGGCGCGCGATAGTCCTTTTATCAGATGGCGTCAATACATTTGGTAAGAAGAAACTCGATGAGGCTGTGCAGGCGGCACTCAGATCTGAAGCGATTATTTACTCGATTGGCATTGGCGATAATTTTTACAGCGGCGTTGACCGCGGGTCACTTAATAAAATTTCTGAGCGGACCGGTGGTCGTGCCTATTATCCGAAAGATGAGGCGGAGCTTCGCGAGGCGTTCAAACAAATTCAGGACGAGATGCGGTCACAATATTTACTCGCTTACGAGCCGACAAATGCGGCTCGCGACGGTTCGTATAGGAAGATCGAAATACAGCTCGCGAATCAGCAGCTACAGAAAGACAAGGTAAAGGTCACGCATCGACAAGGCTATTTCGCCAAGTCGGCCGGTAAAAAATAGCCCTTGCTATTCGGTGCTCTTCTTTTTCTTTGAGTACGTCTCGGGGTCAAACTCCGTGATTCCCACCTTGCCAAAGTGCCGCGGCGGGGTTTCGATCTCGGTTTTCATTTTGTTTGGGTTAGAGGTGTGATAGCTCAGATTGTCAACGCGTACGAGCTGCCATGTCTTGTCCCGACGAGAGTAATTAAACCGGTAGGCAATCTTCCATCGCCAGTTACTCCCGCCGTAATGATCAACCGTAAATGTGCCGCGCCCGGCCCGCACTCCCTCAAATGGGTCGCCAAAAACGCCGCCGCACTCTTTGCATAAAACCACCAGCTCATTACGAGCGGCGAGAGCAAGCTTACCGTCAGCCGCGCGAGTAAGGATCAGCAGCGGTCGGCTTCGCTCGGGCAGATCGTACTTGCCAAGCGCAGGTTTTTCTTTCTCGAGCACGAGGATAAAATCCCGGCTGCCGTCGTTATTCAGGTCCGCTGATTCGATGGCGATTGCCTTTGTACCTACCTCAACAAATGGAGCGACCTCGGCTGGAATTTTTAGCGCGTCGTTTTGTGCGGCGGTCGTCATCACCGCAATACAGAGGGTCGTAACGATCAATATCTGACTTTTCATTTCATCAAGATATACTGCTAAGACTGCAATGGACAAGTCAGAACTAATCGCCCAAACGGCAAATGCCGACCTGATGCAATTCCTCGGCGTGCAAATCGAGGTTGCGACGCCCGAACGTGTCGTGATGACGATGGAGGTCACACCGAGCGTGCATCAATACACCGGCATAATGAATGGTGGTGTGTCGCTCTATCTATGCGAGACAGCCGCGTCAATAGGCGTGGTCGCAGCGGCAGACCTGAGCAATGTAACGCCCGTCGGCATCGAGATCAACGCCAACCACCTGCGCTCAGTTAGCAAAGGCATTATTACTATTGAAGCCAAACCAATCTACCCGGGCCGCACCATGAGCGTCTGGGCCATCGAGATCACAAACGACAAAGGCAAGCTTGTTTGTACTTCCCGGATAACGATACTGCTGCAGAAAAAAGCCGCTTTCAGTTCTTGAATGCAGTCCGCCGATCTGTTCCACAACATTTGTGGCACGTGCCACACATCCGCAAAAGCAGTCATTTCGTGCAAAGCACGACTAAACGAGAAAAGTGCACTTGACTCCAGCCCACCAGATTCGGAGATTTCAATATTCCAGCCTCGACCCCGGCTTGCCTACAGAGATTGCATATCTCAGGTCACACCTATGTACGTAATCATTCCGACGAAGACCTACTTCCGCTGATCGCGAGACTTTATCCACTTCTCCGTTTTTACAATGACTTCCCGGGTAATTTTATAATTTCCTAAGGTGTCAAATGCCGTTGTTGTCGAGCGCAATATTCGATCCTGCATGAGGCGCGTTTATTGCCGAAATCGGGTTTCGCGACGCTCCCTCTATTTCGGCGACGTAAAAACGACTTCTCGTCTCGCCCGGACGACCGCGTTTGGGATGTTTACCTTCACCGTAATCTTTCGCCTTTCCCCTGGCCTTGCGGGTTCGTGCGGTTCGTATCCAATTAAATACTGCTGGCCTAATTCGGATACGATCTGCGAGAAAGTCGCGGACAAATCAGAAATTTCGTTGATTTTATAGCCTCGTCCTCCAGTTTTTTCGGCGAGACCCATGAAGTGCGCATCGACGGCGCGGATGAGTTTTGGAATCTCATTCTTTCGGTAATGGCATCCTTGATGACCTAGATTTCGGAGATCAGCCTTCGTAACAATTTCATCGTCCGGGCTTATCGATTGCGACCGCAGGGCTAGATCGCTCGTCGTCTGAATACAGGCGCCGGGGTATTCGCCATAGCGAACGGTGTAAAAAACTGCTTCCTGCTCTTCGGCGTTCCTCAAATTGCTCGCGACACTGGCGTGTCGACCCGAAGGATCGGCATCTCCAAAAAGAACGATCGCCCGCCGACCTTTTATCAAACTCATATACTTGATCGCATTATCGACCGCGTCCAGAGTCATCGTAAATGACGAACCGCGGCCCCGCGCGGAAGTTTTCGGTTGTTCGGGTTCCAGATAGCGATAATCACGTTTTTTTGTGAGTGGAATCCTGATGTGCAAGGTGGATTGAGAAGAGAAGAATGCGACCGTGAACGTATCATCGGGCCTCAAACGCTCGATAAACGTATCCAGAGCCTTGCCTACGTGGCTCATATAAGTGGACATTGATCCACTCACATCAACTAGCAACATAACTGTGAATGGACTATTGGTGGGCTCAAAGATGATCGGCTGCTGCTCGATTCCGTTTTCGAAAATCTTGAAATCGGACGACCGAAGTACTCGAATACCTCGGCCGTCACGATCCGTAACCGATACCGGGACGGATACAAAGTTTGTCTGAACTCTTAAAGAATCAGATGGCTCTTGGCTGAGAACGGCCTCCACGCCCCCAAAACAAATCAGAGCGAATAGAATCAATCCGTTTAGCTGGCCACGCATGAATTTCCCCTGGCAAATACCCCCTAAGGACACGGTGGCAAGTGATTTGGATTCTCACAAGTGTAATTATTATTCGCGGGACAGTTTACGCATTGCCAGTCTTCGTGTCCAAGCACGGAGCATTGGGTTGAATAGTGATAATAATTACTGTTGGGATTTGTCGTACAATCCGCCCAACCATAGAGGTCCTTGGGACAATATCTATCGAATACAGTGGAACATCGACCTGGATTGACCGTTTCACCTTGGCATGAGACAGCATAGCTCATGCAATTCAACCACTGGTTTTGGCAGGCTATGATGCAGCTGCCGCACGTATGATTTGTCGAGCTTTCAGCGCACTCGTCTCCGCACTGGTCACGGCAATAATTTAGATTACTATCGCATTCTTCGTAACACGGTGCTGCTGCAACACTCCTCACTGTCGCGTCGCCATATCCAAATATGTACACGCCCACGCACAATAAAGCAATTATTGTCCATTTGCGAGAAAGTGACCACCATAATTTTCTTCTCATACATTTCCTCCTGCACGTTTCTAAAAAACCAGAATCGGCGCCGATAGATTTATTTGGCCGAGCTCCCGCCGTTGAGCCGGGCCAGTATCTCGTTTTCTTTTTCCGGGGGCAGTTTTCCCGCCCACACTTCTTGGACGATGCCCTGGCCATCAACGACGAGCAGCGTCGGCGTTCCTCGAACATTGAATTGGTTGGGAGGGGCCTCGAGAATCTCGTCGACAGCGACCTGCTTTGTCGCGAGATACTGAGCCGCTTCGTTGCGATCTTGAGCAAAGGCGACGATCAATCTCGTGTCTCCAGCCTTGCTTTCACTAAGCTTCTTGTAAAAGGGCAGGCTTTCCGTGCAATATTTGCAGGCGGTCGAGAGAACCAGCAGGATATTCTTATCGCTTTTTTCCCAACCAACGTCGATCGCCGGAAGTTTGGTGCCAGGCTGAACGCTCTCAACCTGGGCGGCGGGTACGGGTGGAGCCGATGCCAATATATACCGGGATACTAGAAAATACCCGAGCAGCACCGCTATCAGAACGATGGCCAAATTTGAGCCCATCTCTAATATCCGGGACGCGTTTTCAAACGGTCGTGTGCTGGAATTGACACCCATGTTGAGCTGACTCCTAGACTGTAGTTATAGATCCGTGGTTGTGACTAAAGAATTATGAGGGAAAGAAGCGATGCGTGGCAATGATTATTGCGTGGGCGATTGTACTATCTAGAGGCTAAGAATCTGATTTCTGTTCTTTTCGATCCTTTCGCTGGTACTGCTCCCGGACTTCATTGCGGAATTGTGTTGGAGTACGCCCAAACATCTCCTTGAAATCCCTGGCAAAATGACTCTCGTTGCTCAGCCCTACCTGACCCGCAACTTCGTTGATCTGCAGGAAGCAAAGTGGATCGCTGAGCACCTCATGCGTCTTCTCAAGTCGTAACGTGTGAAGGTACTGCATCGGGGTTTTGCCAGCTGCCATTTTAAACAGTGATTGAAAATGAGGCACGGACACTTGGACGAGATCGGCCATTTTCGACACAGTCCACGGCTGTCCCATTGATTGGGAGATAATTTCAATAATGCGGAAGATTCGGCCGTCCATACTGTGCGGTGTTGAGGTGGAGACGTCAAACACAGTTCGCGCAAATACTACGCCCGCCCCCCAAATATTGTCAAGCCGTTTATAATCCAAAAATGCACACATTTACCCGTAACCTGATTACGGAATGGAGGCGGCTGGAATTGGCGGCGGCGGGCGAGACGGTGGTTGTCGGGGTTTCGGGCGGGGCTGATTCGGTTAGTTTACTGCTTGGGCTTTGTGATTTGCGTGAACGCGGGAAGCTTGAACACCGGATTGTAGCGGCGCATTTTAATCATCGGCTGCGTGATGGCGAGAGTGGTGCTGATGAGCAATTTGTGCGTGAGTTGGCAGTGCGACTCGGGGTTGAATTGGCGGTCGGGACGGCCGGCCCAGCGGCGGTGGGGAATCTCGAGCAGAATGCCCGCGATGCAAGATATTCGTTTCTGAGCGCGACGGCCGTTAATGTGAAGGCATTTGCCGTGCTGACCGGCCATACCGTCAACGACCAGGCGGAGACGTTTTTGCTCAATTTGCTGCGCGGCAGCGGGGTTAAGGGTTTGAGCGGAATGCAGGCCATTCGGGAATTGAAGAGTGGAGGAGTCGAGGAGTCGAGGAGCCGGCGCGTGATGGAACCAGAGGGCGGCGGAGTGGGCGAGTTGACGAATGTAGGTGCCTCAGATGTCGATGGCAAAGCACTCCCCTACTTCCCCACTCCTCCACTCCCCGACTCTCCTACTCCCCAACTCCCTTTCTCCTCGACTCCCGTGCACCTCGCCCGTCCGCTGCTCAGGTGGGCGAAACGAATCGACACGGAAGCCTTTTGCCGTGATTCGGGCGTCGAATACCGATACGACACTATGAATGAAGACACGGCGTTTAAGCGGGTTCGCATTCGCAAGATTCTGCTGCCGCTGCTCGAGGATATGAATCCGAATATCGTTGAGGTATTGTCGAATACGGCTGCGCTGATGCAGCGATTCTGTGATGACTCGCGCCCCGCTGATCACCTGATTGCGGGCGACGGGCTGGCGATCACCGATGTTAAAATGCTAAGCGAGGCTGCGCTGCGCGATACCGTTAGGTCGTGGTTGGCCCGCCGTCGGGGAAATACGAGGCGATTGACACTGAAACATATAGAGGCAGTAGCTCGTTTGATTTTAAGCCCGAAGAGCGGGCGGATCGCGGAACTGCCCGGTGGTAGGGTTGTGAAGACGGGCGGACAACTGTTATATGAGGAAACGAAAGGTTGATAAAAGACCGACTCCCAACTAGAATCAAAAGTTGACGTTTTGGCGGGCGGCTAAGAGCAGGATAGGGCACAACGCGCCCGCTCACTGGCTCATCAAATGACGTTGAATGAGAAAGGCTCGGGCCTGGTTGGCGGGCTGATCCGGAGGCTATAAATTGAGTTCTAAGGCAAAACAGGTTCTTTTGTGGTTGATGATCATCTCGAGCGCTCTCGTGTTTGTTTGGTATTTGCAGACCAGACAAACCAAGCCGGCGGCCGAGCTAAATATCGACGCAGCTACATCGCGCATTGAGAACAAAGACTTTAAGCAGGCTTCCTTTAAACAGTCGGCGGTGGAGTTTACCGATCAGAACGGCAACAAGTTTCTCACGATAATCGGCAGCGAACCGACTCGTGAGATGCTGCTCAAAAAGATCGATGAGTTTAATAAGGTAAATCCCACGAGCGCCATTGCCACGTCTGAAGAAGCGGCGTCGAGCGGCCTGGGCTGGCTCGTTCTGATCAATGCCCTGCCGTTTATACTTCTTATGGGTTTCCTCGCCTTTACCTTGCGGCAGATGCAGGCGGGCGGTAACAAAGCGATGAGCTTTGGCAAGTCCAAGGCGAAGCTTCTCAATAATCAGCAAAAACGGATCTCGTTCAAGGACGTGGCGGGCGTCGACGAGGCCAAGGAAGAACTGCAGGAAATTATTGAGTTTCTGAAAGACCCGCAAAAATTTCAAAAGCTCGGCGGCAAAATTCCAAAGGGCGTACTGATGGTGGGCCCTCCCGGAACAGGTAAGACATTACTCGCCAAGGCCGTTGCCGGTGAAGCCAATGTTCCTTTCTTTTCGATCTCCGGCTCGGATTTTGTTGAAATGTTTGTCGGCGTCGGCGCTTCGCGCGTCCGCGATCTGTTTGAGCAGGGCAAGAAGAATGCTCCGTGCATCATTTTCATTGACGAGATCGATGCCGTCGGCCGTCACCGCGGTGCCGGACTTGGCGGAGGACATGACGAACGCGAGCAGACGCTCAATCAACTGCTTGTCGAAATGGATGGTTTCGAGTCGAACGACGGCGTAATACTCGTCGCATCGACTAACCGACCCGACGTGCTTGACCCCGCACTTCTGCGTCCCGGCCGCTTTGACCGGCGTGTCGTCGTCGGCCGACCGGACGTTCGGGGTCGCGAGGGTATCTTAAAAGTACACACACGAAAGATCCCGCTCGATGAGGCGGTCGATATAAATGTAATCGCCCGCGGCACACCCGGATTTACCGGTGCGGATCTGGCCAATATTGTTAACGAGGCCGCACTAAACGCCGCTCGTTACAATAAAAAGGTCGTCGGAATGAGCGATTTTGAGATCGCCAAAGACAAGGTGATGATGGGTGCCGAGCGTAAGTCGATGGTCATCTCCGACGACGAGAAAAAGATTACCGCCTATCACGAAGCGGGCCATACGCTGGTCGGCCTAAAGGTTCCGGGCGTCGATCCGGTGCATAAGGTCACGATCATCCCTCGCGGAATGGCCCTCGGTGTCACGATGTATCTGCCGGAGAAAGATCGACTGAGCGCGACCAAGGAATACCTGCTCGGCAACATTGCGATGTCGATGGGCGGACGCATCGCCGAGGATGTTTTTATCGGCAGCATTACCACGGGCGCGTCAAACGATATCGAAAAAGCGACGGAAATCGCCCGCTCGATGGTGTGTGAATATGGTATGTCCGATCTCGGACCGCTGACCTTTGGAAAGAAGGAAGAGCAGATATTCCTCGGCCGCGAAATCTCGCAGCATCGCGATTATTCCGAAGACACAGCGATCAAGATCGACCAGGAAGTGCAAAAGATCATCCAGGGCGAGTACAAACGCGCCCAGACCATAATCGAGGACAATCGCGAAGCCCTGATTCGCCTCGCCGAGGCTCTGCTCGAATATGAGACGCTCGACAGCGTCCAGATTCGGCGAGTCGTCGCCGGCCTCCCGCTTGACGGCGACAGTTCGCCATCGACCGATAATAATAACCAGGGCACGACCGAGACGGTAGAAGAGTCAAACAACCCATTCAAAAAGCCCATCCTGCCGCCGACACCGGCGACGGCCTAAAACGATTTGCTCTTGAACAAAAAAAGCGGATGCGAGGTAATCGCATCCGCTTTTTGCTATAACAACCTCTAGGATTTTTCCCTTCCGATCCGCACCGCCATCGGCGTAGAATCATCCGAGATGGCCAAAATATCGCAGAGTCGCCGGCCTGACCCCGTTCTTCCTTTTTTCGTCATCATGAAAGATTGCCTGCCGCCCATTCCCGCGCGCTATCACATGATAAAGCCCGTCCTCGATCTCGATTCGCAATTTCCTCGCCATGATTACCCATATAGTACAATAACGACGCGACTTACCGAAGGAGAATTGCAATATCGGAGGCCTGACCCCATCTTCCCTGACCCCATCTTCCCATCTTCTTCGTCTGCGCATCTTCTTCGTCTTCGGGGCGGCAATCGAATTTCTGTGAACTGAGAACTGGGTCAGACCTTCGATTCTGCAATATTCGGGTACCTTCGGGGAGATTTTACGACGATGGCCGGGCGGAGGGAAAGCGAAAAATCGGCCCACTCAGAAAACCTCTTTCAAAGCCACGCCGACTAAAATCGCAGAATCGCAGTGTCTGACCCTCAATCTTTCTCTCAATCTTTCTCAAGATTCAACCCGTCATCAAGGCCTATTATCAGTCTCTCTGCATCCGCGGCAAGCTAAAAAAGGTCGCACTCATAGCATGTGCGAGAAAACTCCTTGTCATACTTAATGCTATGACCCACAACAACTCTCTATGGCATTTTGATCATTCTTAAGTTTGACTTTTAACACAGTTGCTTCATAGATGACCCCGTTCTTCCCTTTGTATGTATTCAAGGTTCAATTTGCGAGAGGTGCTTTACGGATTCAAGGGAACTGGACGGCGAGATAATATCATCTTGAGTTCCCGCCACCTTATCAGCCCCTTTCGACCACACACGGAATTCAGTAGTCGAGTCGGGGTTGTTTCGGTAAACTATACGGATCTTCTCACCCCAAATATCGACAAGCTTATTTGATCGCAACTGATGACAGTCTCCGAAAAGCTGGCGTTCCTCGAAACTTCGAAGCTCACTATCTGAAAGATAAGTCCAATCTTCAGAATGTGGAAGCGCCAATTGTCGGTCTTCGGCCACCTTGCGGTGGATTGAACGCACACAGGAGTCAAAAGCGACCGAATCTGCTTTTTGTATCTCTTTGTAAACAACAAAACACCCCACAGCAACTAGTATTGCAACACCTAATACAAAAACCCCCCTCTTGTTCATAACAATTTCTCAGGGATAAAGGTTCAAACACTTGTATTCACAGACACTCTCGTCCCCGTCTGAGCTAGCCGCACAGCTTAGACCGTTCTGCTCTCCATTCATGTCATTTTGACTCTCTCCTGTAGGGTCATTTGGATTCTCGTGTCGCCAGTCCCATATTCGGATGGCTATTCGACCGATAAATCCATATCTCTTGCCAAGGACACATGCCGAAACGCAGTGCCTGTACGCGCCTCCGTACGCATCGTAAATCTTCCGAGGAATCTCAAAATGTTTACGTTCGGCGTTCGTTCCAGTGTCGTAAGCACCAAATGGGTAGTGTGGCTTGAAGGGGGGTGCGTTGAGTATAATTACATCAGTTTCCTGTAGACCTAAGGGATCATTGCGACGAACTGGCGAATTCTGAACATAACCATAAAGATTAACGTCACCGCCGCCAAACCCTATCGGGTCTTCGGAAATAAACCTTCCAAGAACGGGGTCGTAGAATCTCGCGCGGTAATACATCAAACCTGTATCCCCGTCCAACTCACGCCCAGTGTACTGGTACCTAGTCGGGAAGTTCCCGTTTGTCGCGTTTCCGAAGGAATCGTAGTTTGTTGATGATGTGAGATTGCCTAAGACATTAGTCAGTCCGTTTGTGCTTCCTAAATGGTCCGCCAGAAAATACTGTGTTTGTCCGTTGACGGTTTGTCTTAGTTTGTTGTCAATCCCGGGGCCATTTAGGTAGCTTGCCGTCACCAACCCCATGCCATTGCGATCCTGGATGACATCCATTCCGTCATGGACGAAGTTGGTTGTTTCGAGCGTAGGCAGCAGCAACGGCAAGACCGGCGGTGTTTGCTTTTCCCGCGTTATTCGTCTGCCAAGCGCATCGTATTTGTAACGGGCAAAGTCGCCCGTGGACTTTGTGGCTTTCGTAAGACGACTTTCGCGGTCGAGATCGTACGTCCAGCTATCGCCGGTTGCAGTCTTTCCGGTCATGGCGCCATTTGAGTTGTAGCTGTACGTCGCCGAGTTCGTGCTCGTTAATTTGTTGAAACCAGAGTAGGTATAGGACGAACTGAGATGGGAGGCCGTTCGGTTGCCCACTCCATCAAAAGTATAACTTTCACTTGTCGCAGTCGGGTTCGTGACGGCCGTCAGCCGGTCGATAATGTCGTACGCAAAGTTTCTGGTCTGCGTCAGGTCCGCGATCTGGCTGATCTGGTTTGCGGCGCTGTAGCTGTATTGCCGGTCAAAGAGTGTTGCGGTTAAGGTGGCATCCTTAAGCCGCTTCAATCTTGACATGCCGTCGTATTCGTAAGTGGTCGTGACGCCGTTTGGATATGTTCGGGCCGTTAAGCGGTTGGCATTGTCATATACAAAACCGACCTGCGCCGAGTCGATCGAGGATGTCAAAGTAATCAGCCGGTCTGCACTATCGTAACCGTAGGCCGTATAATTGAGACCGGCGATCTTCAGTGCCGTTCGATTGCCCGCCGCGTCGTAAACGTACTCAATGTCATTCCCGAAAACGTCTTCTTCGGTCACCAGTCTTCCGCGATTGTCGTAAGTAAATGTAACCGTCCCGGCGGCATTTACGGCCGTCCGCGGCCTCGAGAGGTCGTCGTATGTGTAGCTCGCGTTTTCGCCAGAAGCTCCCGTATATGCGATTGCCGTCAGCCGGTTGAGATCGTCATAGGTATATGTCGTGTCCTCGCCGTTGTAATCCTTGCGGGTGATGCGGTTGCCGACGGCGTCGTAAGTAAACGTCATCGTCGTCCCGCCGCGGGCCTGCGTCAATATACGCCCGAGTGCATCGTAGGCAAAATCGTATTCCTGGTTTAGCTCATCTTTGACTTTGGTTCTCTGAGAACGGGCATTGTATGTGAACTGCGTCTCGTTCGACAGGGCATCGGTGATCTTGATCAAGCGGGTGACATTATCGTACTCGTAGCTCGTCGTGCGTCCGCCGGTGTCGACATTTGTCTTGATATTGCCCAGTTTGTCGTAGGTAAAGCTCTCTTCAAGACGCGGAGTAGCGCCCGGACTGGGAACCGGGTATTTGATCTTCTTCAAACGATCAAAATCGTCGTATTCAAAGTTGGTGACATTGCCGAGAGCATCGGTCTGCGAGGTCTTATTCGACATCGCGTCGTAGCCAATACCCGTCGTGTGATTCAGTGCGTCTGTAATGCCGGTAAGGCGATAAGCGTCGTCGTAAGAAAACATCGTTTCATTATTAAGCTCATCCGTAAGCGATGTCCGGCGACCCGCCAGATCGTACTCGATGTTCACGTCATTTGTGTCGGGATAGATGATCTTGTTGAGGCGATCCTTATCGTCGTATTCGAATGCGGTCGCCTGATTCAACGCGTTTGTCACGCTCGTCACCCGTGCCCGGGCGTTGTACGCGAAGTCGGTTTCCTTATTGTTGGCGTCGGTTATCTGGGTCAAACGACCTGACGTATCGTAGTCGTAATCGGTAATATTTCCGTTTGCGTCCTCGACCGTATCGAGCAGTCCTGTCGACGTGTATGTATATTCGGTGGTCTTACTTAGCGGGTCGGTGGTCGTCAACAGATTTCCCGCAGAATCATACGTATTGGTCGTCACGCCGCTCATCCTGTCCGTGTGTGTCAGGACTTGGCCGAAGGAATCGTGCGTGAAAGTTTGCGTGCCCAATGGATCGATAATCGTAAGCGGATCATTCGTACTGTTATAAGCATACGTTGTCTCGTTTAAAAGTGCATCTGTTGTTTTAACGAGGTTCAAGCGTCCATCATACTGGTATTCTGTCGCCTCTGTTCCCGAACTTCCGCATCCGCAAAGCCCTTCTGTCTTTGTAACGACCGCGCGGCCCTTCGACCGATCAAAATAATACTTAGAGACGCGCCCCAGCCCGTCCGTCACCGTAGTGTAAGGAAGCGACGCGTTTGCATTGGTGTAATCGAGAGTGTAGGATTCAACGTCGCCAGCGACCGCCGATGTGGTGGCTCGGCCCGCAGAATCATAGGCATGTGTCTCAAGAATATTATCGAGGGCGTCGCGAGCGGTGGTGAGGAAAGTTTTTGTTGCGCCGCCGATCACGATATCGGTGTATTCGAATTTGTGCTTTGATCCATCGGGGTAAGTAACGGTTTTGAGCAACGATGTGCCCGGATAATACTCGTAATCCGCTATCGTCCCCAAAGCGTCGCTGATCTGAGATACCGCTCCGTTTGTTTCGTATGTTAGTGTCAGGATGCGGCCCACCGCGTCGGTTACGCTTGTCAGAATGCCGCTGCCATTGTAATTCAGTGTCGTCTGATTGGCGTTCCGGTCACGCAGCCATGCAAGTTTGCCGGCCGAATCGAAATGCTGAACACGGCCATCCTTAAACGTGACGGTATAGGTGCTGTCCGCATTTTTAATAAACTGCCCATAAATACCTGCGCTCGCGGAAACATAAGTATTGCTCCCGATCCCACCAAAGTACATGTAGCGGCCATTGCCCGACCTGAGGGTCAAAAGGTCGTTATTTGAAATCGAAACCGTGGCGTCATATTCCGCACGCCAGCCGACGCCGAACAACCCAGCCGTTTGTAGTGAGCTATTATAAATCCTGTCGATTCGAAGGGCTTCCCCAATGCCGGGAAGAGAATAATCCGTCTGCCGCAGCCACATGTTGCCGTTAGTAACATTGACCGGTCTGCCCACATCAGTACTACAAGATTCACCGAGATTTTGCCGGTCGGCTTCAGTCGAAGTCGAATTAGTTACCAACGAATTTGCGAAGTTATCGTATGGATAGCTGCAGCTAGTTCCGCCGCCGACGCTCGATTGGTCGCCGGAAACACCCACGACATACGCATGTGACTCAAAATAGCTTGTGTAGAAACCCGTTGAATCTATGTAGCACGGCATCTCAGTTTGCCATCGACCGTTGGCGTCCGCTGTCACCACTGTGGCTCCAGAGTGCATCAGGATACGCTCGGGGTGGCGGAGCAGCTGAAACTTGGTGGTGATATAGACTTGCGTTCCAGGTTGAACGACAGTTCCTGATCCATTCACATAGTGATAAGACGTGCCGCCGACCGCGAAGTTATCGACAAAGACCGCGTTTTGGGCATTCGCTTGAAAGGGAAACGCAACGGCGCAAACCGCCAACAAGAAAAAACGCTTCGCGAAGCGTAGTTTGGTCATGGGAAACCTCGCTAATTAAGATCTTCGGGATACCAGTGCACTCACAAGATATTGCGATAATGGATATCTGTCAACCAACCCTGTGCAATCGTTTGCAAGTCCTCGCCCGTCCGCATTTATACCCTTCGATTCTTTTCCAGCTAGTCTAAATTTGCGTCTGCCGTTCCAGGGTTGACATATATGATACACTGTATCAGATATGCAACGTATGTTGCAGGAATGTTGTTTGAAAATTTAACGAATTTGAGGTAATCGCGACGCTAAGTCCTTACGGTTGAGTGGCTTCCCTGTCCCAGCGAGGTCTGGGACATGCTGGGACACGGGACACAGCGCAGGCACCCTTGCCTGCAAGACGCAATAGTGTCTGACGGAGCGGGATTATTACGGACTACTACGCCGGAGGAACCGGCGTGGCAGGCAAGGGTGCCTGCGTTCCGGCTCACCTTACTTCCAAACCGTATTCGCGCAGCCGGCGGTATAGTGTCGACGGGGAAATTCCAAGGAGCTCGGCGGTTTTGCCGCGGTGCCAGTTTGTTTTCTCGAGAGCACCGATGATCTGTTGACGCTCGACATCACGCAGGTTAGCAGAAGGCGCAGAGTTCTGGAATAAAGTCTGACCGCCATTCGACGATGCGTTGTAGCTGACAGACACGCTCGGTGTCTCAAGACGGAAAGCAATCTCGGGCGGCAGCTCGCGTGGCGTAATCATCGCGTTGTCGGCCAGTAATACAGCACGTTCGAGACAGTTGCGAAGTTGGCGCACGTTGCCGGACCAGTTAAAGGCAACGAGGGCCTCAATTGCGGCCGGCGACATTTCGGGCGCGTGCGCGCCTGCAAGTTTATATAGCAGATGCCTCGCCGTCGGCTCGATGTCCTCGCGGCGTTCTCGCAGCGGCGGCACGACGATCTCAAAACTGTTGATGCGATAGAGCAAATCCGAACGGAACGTGCCCTCGGCAATTGCCTGAGCTTTCTGACGGTTGGTCGCGGCAACCAAACGCACGTCAACCTCGACTTTTTTTACCCCGCCGACGCGGAAAAAAGTCCGCGTCTCGAGCGCCCGCAGCAGTTTTGACTGGAGCTGCATCGGCATCTCCATCACCTCATCGAGAAAAAGCGTCCCACCGTCGGCTATCTCAAACAGACCGAGTTTGCGTGTTTTTGCACCCGAGAATGCCCCGGCCTCATGGCCAAAGAGCTCGCTCTCAAGCAAGGTGTCCTGCAGTGCCGCGCAGTTTAGATCGATAAATGGTTTGTCACTCCGGCTGCTTAGCCGGTGAACGGCCTGGGCGATTAATTCCTTACCAACGCCTGATTCACCGGTGATTAGAACCGAGGTATCGCTCGGCGCGACCCGGTGGACGAGCCTGAGAACCTCCTTCATCTGGTGGGACTCAGCGACGATCTCGGGCAGTGACCCGCCCGTCGTTCGGGCAATCTGGGCACGCAGGCGTTGATTGTCGACCTTTAGCTGCTGTTTTTCCGAGGCAGCTGTGACGAGGGCAGAGAGTTCTCCGATGCGATACGGCTTGGTCAAATAGTCATAGGCCCCCAGCTTCATCGCCTCGATTGCGGATTCGACGGTGGCTTGACCTGTTAGCATGATCATTTCCGGCGGATTCTGGCAACGCTCGCGTATGCGGCGAAGCAGACCCATCCCGTCGAGTCGCGGCATATTGATGTCGCAGAGCAAGACGTCAAAATCCTGCTCTTCGAGCATCGACCACGCGGTCTCGCCATCCTCCGCACACTCGACCTCATGGCCCTGCCGGGTCATTTCCTTTTGTACAACGAGTCTTAGGTTTTTTTCGTCGTCGACGACTAACAGTTTAGGCATAACGTTTTTGTCGGAACCGGGGGCCGTAACGACCGGATTCTTCGACGGGTTTACACGGTGAAAGATCAGGAATCCGGTCGCTACTGCTCTCGGTTCTGACTTTGGGCCGGGAGAAAAATCGAAAACGTGGTTCCCTTCCCGACGGTTGAGCGGACGCTTAGACGGCCGCCGTGTTCTGAGACGATGCCGTAGCACACTGCGAGGCCGAGGCCTGTGCCTTTGCCGACTTCTTTAGTGGTGAAAAACGGCTCGTAAATTTTCGACATATTCTCCTGCGGGATACCGGCGCCTGTGTCCTCGATTTCGATGACTATGCGGTTCCCTCTCAGGGCAACCCGGAACGTCAGCGTGCCGCCGTCGGGCATTGAGTCGATCGCGTTTGTCGCGAGGGCGATGACAGCTTGTTGCATTTGACCGCCATCGGCGCTGACCATGGGCAGGCCGGGCTCAATTTCGATCTCCTGCGCGATACCGCAACCGCGCTTTTGATGCGAGATGAGATTGGCGGCGGATCGGACTATGTCGCCGGCATCGAGCGGCGAACGCTCGCCCGCGCGAATGCGGCTAAAATCGAGCAGATCGGTCGTGATGGTTTTGCAGCGAAAGGCCTCGCTTTTTATCAACCCCAAGTATTCGGCCAGGTCATCGGCGGATTCCGAGGCCTCAAAGGCTCCCTCTTCCACCCGTTGTTCGAGAGCCTCAGCACAGGCCGCAATAGTCGCCAGCGGATTGTTGATCTCATGGACGATGCCGGCCGCAAGCCTTCCGACGGCCGCAAGTTTTTCCGCCCGATTGATCGCGTGAATTGCCTCAACACGTGCGGTTACATCCTCGCCAACCGTTATGACGTGGGTGACGTCGCCGCCATCGCCATCACGCATTGGAACTTTGCTGACCATCCAGTGACGCGTCGAGCCGTCGTCGGCAACGGTCTGCTGCTCTATCCGCTCAATTCTTCCTGTCCGAAACGCTCGCTCAAATTCCTCTCGCAGCCGACCTTGCGGATATTTTTCGAGCACACTAAAGACGTCGCGGCCGATGGCCATATCACGCGGGATGCCCTGTTCGCCGACCTCGCGATGCCGGTTCCAGGTCACGACACGGTAGTCACGATCGACGACATATAGAGACACGGGCAAGGCGTCGAGCACAGATTCCGTAAATTTGCGATGCTCCTCGCGGGCTTCGTTTATCGAGGTGTTAAGCGTTACCTCGTAGTGTGCGGAGAGATTTACGCTCATCGCCGCCATCTGCGTCGCGGCCTCGATAAGCCGCATCTTACGCTCGGTAAAATCGTCTTCACTCGCGAAACCGACTACAATCGCGCCTTTGATCTCTCCGTCGATGTGCAGCGGAGAAACATATTCGATCGAGTGCGTGTCGCCCTCAATCATAAATTCACTTGCGGAAGTCTCGGTGTAACCTACTTGCGGGGGCATAAAAGCCAGCCATTTTTCGAGGCGGCTGCGTTTCAGACAGCTTTCGTCCATTTCGCCGGCGGACGAGTACGTACAGCTAATCAGCCCGATACTTTTAAGCTCGGCAACAAAGACACAGACGCCCGCATCTACTCCTTGCAGCACGGCCTCGGCAACGCGGCTCGCCACTTTTTTTGGGTGAACGGTAAACAAAAGACTGCGCCCGAGCTCGGATATGAACCGGAGCTCGTGCGAAGGGCCGACGCCCGCAGGAAATGGGGTTACCGGACCTGTGTCTTTTTTTAACGATTGAGATGGTTGCATCAACGGCGGTCTGGCGGCGGAACGGTTAATGAGGTTGCGAAAGGAAAATTAAACGTACAATAAGGCAGGCAAGCGATAGTTAGACAGCACGGAAGCTTCCTTAGTAATTAAAAACAATTTACAACAATCTGTCAACAGATTAAACAATCGAGCGATGTCCGAGTCGTTTGGTTGACATGAAAGAAAGCGAAGTTAAGAATTGTTAGGGTTATGGGCATTCGCAGCACAAAGGTAGTGAAACCGTGGTGGGCGGCAATTTTTGTCGTGGTTTTGTTCTCAACGCTCTCTCTGGCCGCCCAGGAAGTGGTCGACAAGACGGTGGCTGTGGTCGGCGATGGAGTTCGGAGTGAATTGATCACCTATTCTGACCTCTTGTGGCAGCTTGCCCTGCAGCCCGGCATTCAAGTAGAGAACCCGAAATCGGAGGATCTCAATCGAGCACTCCAGACCCTTATTAATCAGCGGCTTTTCGCTCTGGAATCTCGGCGACTGCCTCGTGCGGCGCCGTCGGAGCGAGAGACTGCCGATAAAATTGCTGAAACGCTCGCATTTTTTCCTTCATCTGGGGCTTTTGAAGTGCGTCTGAAACAGGTGGGCTTTGAATCGGTGAAGGACCCCGCGTTTGAGAATCTGATCTCACAGCGCGTCGCCATCGAAAAATACGTTGATTTCAGATTTGCATCGTTTGTCGTTGTGACCGCCGACGAGGAAAAAAAGTTTTACACCGACACGTTCACGGCCGATTTTCGCCGGCGCTCGCCAGGGCTCTTATTACCGCCGCTGGATGAAAAACGCGTCGAGATTCGCGAAGAAATAACCCAGCAAAAAATCGCCGCCGCGATCGAGCGGTTTTTAGACGAAGCCAAACGCAGGATTACGGTTGAGATATTGATACCGGTTTGAGCCGGGCAAAACCGCGTGCGCATCGCCCGCAGCTTCGTCCACTGTGACGCGAGGGGTTCTGCAGCGAGTCTTGACCTCGCGAATCATGGAACTTATCATCATAAATTCTGCACTAGGCCGGGGTGGCGAAATTGGTATACGCACCAGACTCAAAATCTGGCGGGCTTAACGCCCATGTCGGTTCGACTCCGACCCTCGGTACCATCTTTACAGACGAAAAAAGGGCCGGGTCGACGTCGACCCGGCCTTACTCATTCAATTTTCTGCAGGGTTTACCTACGACGATAGATCGTCGACATTCCGGTGCTCTGGTCGCGGGCGCTCATGCCGTTATCGACCCTCGAGACCGGATAGACAACGTTGTTGATATAGACGGAGCCCTGATACCAGCGTCCGGTTGAGCTCTGGTCGGGTCCGTACAGTGTGACCTGACCGTTGCGATTAATGGTCATCGTGTATCCCGGGATGTTCTCCGAATAAAACGTCCCTTGCGCCCACGTCGGCGGAGTGCTCATTTGACCAGTGTCGTTGTTCCAGCCGCCGCCATCGTTGCCGCCGCCGGAGTAGCCATTTCTCGAGTAATCCGTGTAACGGCCAGTCGAGCGATCATAGGCTCGCATTCCGCTGCCGCTTCGCGACGCCGGATACGAGGTATTGTTGATGTGGATCGAGTTCTGATACCAGCGACCGTAAGAAGTGCCTTCCGGCCCGGAGAGCGTGATGCGGCCGCTGCGATCGACGGTCATCGTGTATCCGCCAACGTTCGAGGAGGTAAAGTTACCCTGTGCCCAGCTTGGCGGAGTCGACATCTGTCCGCTGCCGTTCCAGCCGCCGCCATCATTACCGTCGCCATTCCAACCGCCACCATCCGCATATCCATTCCTTGAATATTCAGTGTACCGGCCAGTCGACCGGTCGTAGGCTCGCATTCCGCTGCCGTTGCGTGAGGCCGGATAGGCCACGTTATCGATATATATCGTGCCCCGGTTCCAGCGGCCATACGAAGTGCGTTCCGGGCCCACGAGAGTGATCCGACCTGAACGGTCGACGGTCATTGTGTATCCCGAAATATTGGTTGAGGTAAAGGTACCCTGCGCCCAGCTGGGCGGTGTAGACATCTGACCGTTGCCATTCCAACCGCCTCCGTCATTACCGCCGCCATTCCAACCGCCGCCGTTCCATCCACCGCCGGCAAGGCCTGGCAGGTCATAGGTGTCGGCAACCTTGTTGATATCATTGCGCATCGCTCGCCACTGTGTTTCGAGATTTCGGCCAAATGGCAGCGACGTCATCATATCGTTCACGGGCCGTGCGTACCGGAGCATTTCTTCAACGTTCATACGACTGTCCCACCAGTTGCGTTGACGGTTGAAATCGCTTCGCAGCTCGTCTAGGGAGTTTTCGTAGTCTCTGACGATCCGGTTATAGCGGTCCTCGTCATCCGTGCCGTCGATATTGCTTCGATCCATGGCCTGGTCAAACTGGCGGCGGAACGTGTTGCTGCTCCTCTCCAGTCGCGTAATGTAGCCTCCGACGGTCGACTTACTGTAAGTTTTGGCATACCGGCCCTGGGCCAATACGCTTAGAGAGCCCACTGCGGTTAAAGCGATCAAAAAAAGAATGGAGAGCGAGTAGGTTTTAAATTTATTTGTTTTCATACGATCCTCCTCTAGCTGGTCGGTTTTGGCGACATTAAAGATGCCCATGCGCTGTCACTAAAACACTCATCCGGAATGCAGATTTCAAAATACCACGATAAAGCCCTGTATAATCGATTGTATTTCGTTTTAGCTATGCGTACAAGCATTTTGCTCGCCGCCTAATTGTTAGATGCAGCTTTCAGACTTCGGATTCGATTTACCTGACGAGTTGATTGCTCAGGAGCCGCTCGTGCAGCGCGATGCATCACGACTGTTGGTTGTGAATCGAACAGCGCGACAACATGCCGACAGACAGTTCGGCGAGTTGCCGGGTCTATTGCACCCAACAGATCTTCTGGTGATCAATAACACCAAAGTATTCCCTGCCAGGCTGATCGGCACTACGGAGAATGGCGGCCGCGTCGAGATATTTCTCATATCCGAGACCGGTAATGTGTGGGAAACGCTCGCCCGGCCAGCGAAACGCCTATATCCCGGAAAGTATCTCTATTTCGAAGATAATGTTTCCGCCGAGGTCCTAGGTAAGACAGACGCGGGTCGAGTTCTTATCCGGATTGACACTGGCGGACGCGATCTATACCCACTACTGGACGTGATCGGCAAAACGCCGCTTCCGCCGTACATAAAGCGCGATGCGGCAGCGGTCGACACCGACCGCGACCGGTATCAAACTGTGTTCGCAAGTGAACGGGGAGCAATTGCGGCCCCGACCGCAGGGCTGCATTTTACGCCCGACGTACTTGCCCGGATCGCCGAAAAAGGAATAGGAATCGTGGAAATCACGCTCCATGTCGGATATGGCACATTCGAACCCGTCCGAGTTGAAAATCTGGCCGCCCACCGAGTCTCGCCTGAACAGTATTCGATCACGGCAGAAACGGTTGAGTCATTGAATCAGGCAAAGCTGGCTGGGCGACGCATCGTGGCCGTCGGTACGACCACCACTCGGGCACTGGAAGCCAATCTCGCCGGGCGAGACGAGTTTGTAGCTGGTTCATATTCGGCAGACGTCACAATTACGCCCGGTCACACCTTTCGCGCGGTAGATGCCCTGCTTACAAATTTTCATTTGCCAAAAAGCTCGCTCCTTGTCCTCACTTCAACTTTCGGCGGACACGAACTTATAATGAGTGCATACCGCCACGCAGTCGCCGACGGATACCGGTTTTACAGCTATGGCGACTGCATGTTGATAGTCTAGTTACAAAGTCGCGGGGGTTACAGAGTTGAATTGATTTAGCCGATGGCTGTGCTCGAGACAATTAGGAGCTTTTTTGTACCAATGGTGTTTACGGAGCCGGAGGTCGTCGTGCCGGCGCCTTTGTGCGTCTACGAACTTCATCCCCTAACGCTCGATCATCTGCCGGAGGTGCTGCGACTAAATCTGCGATGCTTTAGACGGGGCGATAACTACACAAAATATACCTTTGAATACCTACTCAACGAACCAAGGACTCTCAGCTATCGAATAATAACCCCGACGGGCGAGATGGTGGGATTTGCGTTTGTGATGGTGAAAGACAACGATGCGGCCCACATCACGACGATTGGGGTCGCACCGGAACACCGTGGCCGCGGCATCGCCCGCCGACTGCTTGATCACCTCGAGTCAGCACTTCGCCTGCGAGGTGTGTCAACGGTAATGCTCGAGGTCAGGGTCGGCAATATCGACGCCCACCGCCTTTACCGCAAGTCGGGCTTCACAGTAGTTCAGCGCATCGGCAAGTATTACAGCAACGGTGAAGACTGCTTTCTCATGATGAAGGCGTTGCTGTGATTTAAAGTTTAAACGTTGAGCTACAAAATTCCACGAATTTACCCGATCACGGACACGCGTGTCAGCGGGTTGACGCACGCCGAACAGGTTGAGCGACTAATTGCGGGCGGAGCCCGGCTCATTCAGCTTCGCGACAAGACCGCCACTCCTCGCCAATTCTTTGCCGACGCCACCAACGCACTGAAAATCGCTCGTCAGCATGATGTCAAGATCATTATCAATGACCGCGCGGACATTGCGCTTGCTTTGCGTGCTGACGGACTCCATCTAGGTCAAGAGGATTTGCCGCCGGCCGAGGCGAGGCGACTGCTTGGCGAGCAGGCAATCATCGGCTACTCGACTCACTCTGTCGAGCAGGCCCGCGAAGCGGTCTCCATGCCTATCGACTATCTTGCAATTGGCCCGATCTTTCCCACCTCGTCGAAACTCAGGCCTGACCCCGTTATTGGCCTCGATAATTTACGAGAGGTTCGCCGGATCGTCGGTGATTTGCCGCTCGTCGCCATCGGTGGCGTGACTCGGATTACTCTCGAAAGTGTTTTCGATGCCGGAGCGGACTCGGTCGCAGTCATTAGCGATATTCTCTCGACGCCAACGGAGATTGAGATACGTATGCGGGATTTTTTAAGCACCGCATCCGCACAGCGTGGTTAACCGTTAAACAGGATTAAAAATTTACTTGCATTGTCCAGTCAGGATGATTGATAATATTTGAGGCGGAACCAGAGCACTTTCCATAGTTCCGCACATCGAACCTCCTCAGTCCCGCATACTCGCCAAACCCTTTCAGGAGCTAATTCCACACCCATGAGCCTGCTTGACGTCGCGCCGATTATTGAACAGATGCTTCTCGTCTCCGAGAAGGTAAGCGACCTGAATTTTTCTGCGAACCAAAAGCCGCAGGTCGAGATCAACGGCGTGCTTTACCCTGCGTCACCGATCGGTCTTGGGAAACTAAGCCCCTATCAAACCGAGACGATCGCGATGTCGCTAATGCGCGACAATCCGGACGCGGCGGCCCAATTGTATAAAACTCGAACGGCTGACCTTAGTTATGCCTTGCCGGGTAAATGCCGGTTCCGCGTGAATATCTTTCAGCAGCGAAACTCATACTCAATAGTAATGCGAGTGATTCCGCACGAAATACCGAGTTTTGAGGGTCTGGGGCTGCCGTCAGTTCTTGCTGAGGTCGCCGAAATTCGCAATGGAGTTGTCTTGCTGACCGGCCCGACCGGTTCGGGAAAGACGTCGACGCTTGCCGCTATCATTGACCGAATCAACGAAACAAAGGCCTATCACATTGTCACTATCGAAGATCCGATAGAGTTTCTTCATTCCCACAAAAAGAGCACGATAAACCAAAGGGAAGTCGGAGCGGACACCAAGGATTTTGCCTCAGCCTTACGGGCCGCCCTGCGTCAGGCGCCAAAGGTGATTCTGGTGGGTGAGATGCGGGACCTCGAGACAGCCGAGATCGCATTAGAGGCGGCTGAGACGGGCCACCTCGTACTTTCGACACTGCATACTATCGACGCGTCTAAAACAATCGACCGCATCATCGGCCTGTATCCGAAAAATGAAGAACGGATCATTCGAACACGTCTCGCACAGACGTTTCGATTTATCGTCTCTCAACGCCTGATTCCGACTTCGGACGGGAAAGGCCGTGTGGCCGCCGTCGAGGTCCTGAAGTCCAACCCCCGGACGCGCGAGTATATCGAGAGGGGTGAGACCGAGGGAAAATCGCTCCTCGACGCTATCCGCGACGGCGAGATCGATGGAATGCAGGATTTTGACTCTGTTATTCTCGACCTGATCAGCCGCGACAAGATAACGAAGGACGACGGATTGTCCTTCGCCACGAACAAGAACAATCTCCTGCTCCAGCTCAAGGGTCTCTCATCGACTGAGGACTACGCTAATGCCCATCGGCCCAAATCAATGATTCAACCAATGGCCCCACCACCGCCGGTAGAGAATCCCGATTCGGTCTTGAATATGATCGAATAATGAGTCTGGGGTCTCAGGAACTTCTAACCCCAACCCCTCAAACTCACGGCTTTAGACTCTAGACTCTTAAATCCTATGATTATCCGCTGCGACAATTGTTCCGTCTCATTACAGCTCGACGAATCGAAGATTCCGAGCGGCAACTTTTCGGTTCGCTGTCCGCGATGCCAAAATCTACTGCGCGTGCAAAAAGACGCATCGGGTAAAGGGCTCTCGACAGTCGACCAACTCGCCGCAAGCCAGGCTGCGGCCGCTACGGCAGATGGAGCTGAGACTTTTGCCGCAAAAGAAAACGATTTTCAAATCAACAACGCTCTAAAATCGCTGATGGCGGCATTGCAAACTGACAGAGCGGTCGCCGCCACCGAAGATGACGACGAAAAACCTCGCCGCGTGCTCCTCTGTCTTGGCGAGAAAGCAGATGAGGCCGCGAGAGTGCTCGCCAAAGCCGGCTTCAAGGTTTACGTTGCCCAGACACCGGCCCAAGCCAACGAGCGCCTGCGTGACGGCAAGACAGAAATACTCATGTTCTCACCCGATTTCGCCGCTGAGCTTGGCGGAGCCGCCGTGATTCAACAGAAGGCCAACTCTATGTATTCCTCCGAGCGCAGGAGACTTTTCCTCATCTCCCTCGAGGATACTGTGGTCACGATGAACGCGCACGATGCATTTCTAAGAAATCTGAATATGGTCGTAAATACTAAAGATATAGACCAATTGGGACTGATAATCAGTCGTGCAGTCGGCGATTACAACGATCTGTATAATCACTTCAATAAAGTGTCCGGCGTCGCGCCGATCTAATTCTTAGTCCCGAGTAGTTTAAAGGGTAGCGAGCTCGCATACGAGCATTTCGATTTGCATTCTTGCGCCTGCCGGGCCGCCTCCGCCTCTCGAAGTCTTTATCGCGAGGTCAGTGTCGGCGATCCGTGTGATAGCCCGCTTGAGCGATGCAGATGTGGCTCGACGAGCGGCGGCGATGAAACTCTCTTGGTCGCCATAACGCAATTTCACCACCCGCGAGACTTCACCTCGATCCACGCCCCTGGACATCAGGTCCTTCACCATCAGCAGCCGGCGGTAGTTGTACGAAATTAGGCCGAGCAGGGCGAGTGGTTCAGTGCCGTTGTCCAGGATCTTTTTGAGTACGGTCAGAGCTTGGGCCCCACGGGCAGCGACCAGATGTTTAGTGAGATCGAAATTTTCTATCTCTCGAGTATTTGGAACCAGTTGCTCGATCAGTTCGGCATTGACCACTCTCTGCGGCATCGCTCCGGCCGCCAGCTTCTGAATCTCGTTATTCAGACGCCGTACATCGGGGCCAACTCTCTGGATCAACAGTCGCAGTAAACGCTCAGCGATCTGGGTCTCCGCATCCCCAAATTTTGCACGTGCCCACTCGCTGAGCTGGCGGTCATCGAGAGCCGCAAATTCAACCGCAGTCGTCTTTTCGCGAAAAAACTTGCCCATCTTCCGAACGCCATTCAGCTCATCGGCGACGAAGATGACGACCGCATGGGGCGCTGGATCAGCAAAATATGCTGACAAGGTCGATTCATGTGCCTCGGTCACCGTGTCTCGAAGACCTGTCGCCGAGACGCGAACATCGGTAATCCTTATAACACGGCGCGACGACATCATCGGCAGCTGCTCGGCGGCCGCTAGAGCCCGCTCGAGATTCCCTTCTGTGTTAAGAGAAAACTCAGCATCATTAAAATCCCGGAAATCGCTCTCGCCAAACGATCGGTCCGCAATAGTCTTTGCCGCCAAATCACGCAAATGCGTCTCAGCCCCAAACAGCAAATAAACGGGTGCAATCTCACGCCGTCTAAGCTGGTTTCGTAAATCGTCGCGTGAAAAGACCATAAAAAGTTCGGTCGTCCTCTGCGTTATCTTGCGCCTTATTGCGGCAATTACTACTTCGGTTCCTTAACTCCCATTCCATTAACAAATGCAGAGACGGCAGACTCGGCAAAGGCTCGGGCCATGCGCTCTACGGCCGGGTCTTCTTCGTTGAAGAATGATCGCGGGTCGGATGTGAATTCGAAAGAGTCGCGGAAGATAAAGTTTTGATTGTCGTAAAGGATCTTGTTGTCCGGCACGCTGCGGATGGTCACGGCGGTTACGACCGTGACCTCATAGACGCGCGCACGACCGTCGCGATCGAGCAGTACACCCGAAAAACTGAAATCGCGAATAGTGCCCTCGAGCACGGCGTCGGCGCCCTCGCGCGACCCCTGAACTTTCAACCCGTTGCCGCGGCGTATGATCTCGCGCGTGACGGCCTCGGTAAACCGCGACTCGACCCTATATCTCAGGCCCCGGGCCTCAAACTGAAACGCCGGTACCGCGACCACCTTTATGTTCTTGGGCAGCCCGGAGTTGGTGACAGGTTTATAGCAATCGGTAAAGCCCGTTACTGCAACGACCAAAATAATGACGCACAAAAATCGCAGTCGCATAGTCTGATTTTGACACAACTATTCGTCAGGTAACCAATCACCCAATGCAACGGCGGTCCGCAGTGCATCAACCGTTTCCTTTACATCATGAACCCGAACGATCATGGCCCCTTTCAAGCAGGCTGTCGCAGCCAGTACAAGCGAACCGATGAGGCGATCTTCCGGCGGTGCGTCGTTGAGAATTTTCCCGATGAACGATTTCCGCGAGACTCCAACGAGTATTGGAAAGGGCGACAGTTGCCTTATCAATTGGTCAAGGTTTGCGATGAGCGATAGGTTCTGATCGAGCGTTTTTGCAAATCCGCTGCCGATGTCGAGTACGATCTGGTCGTCCGACACACCCCATTTTTTTGCAGTAGCAATGGAGCGGGTCAGGCCTTCCCCAACCTCGGCAAGAATGTCATCCACAGGCGGTTGGCTGTGCATCGTTTCGAAATAGCCGCGTGAATGCATTAGAACGAGACCGGCACCGGACTGCGCGGCGATGTCCGCGATTCGCGCATCCCACCTGAGGCCCGAGATATCGTTTATGATTTCGGCGCCGTTGTCGACTAACGCGCGGGCGACGACGGATTTTGTCGTATCGACGGAGATGGGCGTGTCAAAACGTTTCGCGATCTCGGTAACGACGGGCAGTGTTCTGTGGAGTTCCGTTTCCGGGTCGATCTGCGTACTGCCAGGCCGCGTCGATTCACCACCGATATCAATGATGTCCGCGCCATCGGCGATCATCTGCTCCGCTTTTCGCAGTGCGTCATCAACGGAAACGGCCTCGCCGCCGTCGGAAAAGCTGTCCGGCGTGACATTGAGGATCGCCATCACGAGTGGACGCTCGAGCGAGATTTTCCGACGCGATGTATGCCAAAACCGCATTTGTTTGGTTCGAGGTTTAAATCCGCCCACTCGCCCCGCGGTCGATAACGAAGAGAAAGCGGCGCTCCGACATCGGCATTAGCTCACTGACGAATTGCACGCCGTTCGCCTCGAGCGCCGCATGCAGGTTTTCGCCGCCAAATAGCCACAGTGTTCGCGGCCCCGCCCACCGCAGCAAACGTGGGAGTTTGTCGGAAAACTTATCAAGAGCCCGGCAGGTAACATATCGTGATTCCGCTGCATCGCTCTCTTCGAATTGACGATTGATAATGGATACACGATCAGTGATACCGAGTTCGCGGGCTGATACTTCCAGAAATGCAGTCTTCTTGGCTTTCGATTCGATAAGCACCGCACGCAGGTCCACGCGCACTAGCAGACACGGTATGGACGGCAGCCCGGCTCCGGCACCGACATCGGCAAGCGTAGCATTAATAGGCAAATGTTTGAGCAGCGTGAGCGATTCGAGAATGTGGCGAATGGCGAATTCTTCAGCCGAGCAAGGCCCGACCAGATGCAAGAGCGGATTATGCAGCTGGATTAAACTGTAGTAATCGGCTAGCTGTTGGATAGGCGCCGGGTCGAGCGAAAGACCGAAAGCGCTCTGGTGACGCTTGATGCTCTCGACAAAATCGGCCGCAATCGTCTCCATAAAAATGCATCGGGAGCCAAAGAGTCGCTTTAACTCTCTCTGACTCCCGACTCTTCACTCACTACTAATCTGTGGTGCGGACGAGAAGAATCGAACTTCCACTGCCTCGCGGCAACAGGCTTCTGAGACCTGCGCGTCTACCAGTTCCGCCACGTCCGCACGCGTCGAACTTTTGAGGATACTAATTCGAGGTTCCAAATTCAAGACGAACGTCCGGAGGGGTGGCGGCATTGATCTTCGCCCTCGGCATCTCTGTTATATTCTTAGTTATGCACGCGGACATCATCGCGAACCTGCAGTACGTACGCGAGCGCATCGCCCAGGCGTCCGCACGTGCTGGTCGCGACGCTGAAACGGTGAGGCTCGTGGCGGTCAGCAAGACCCATCCCGCAGAGTCAGTCGGGACGGCCATCGCCGCGGGTGTAGCTGCCTTTGGCGAGAACAAGATCCAGGAGGCTGAAGGCAAGATTGCTTTGCTAGGCCCAACAAGCGCGGAATGGCATCTAATAGGTCATCTCCAGTCTAATAAGGCCCGTCGGGCGGTGCAGCTTTTTGACGTGATCCAATCCGTGGATTCGGTCGATCTAGCGACCCGGCTCGAACGCCTTTGCGTTGAGGAAGGCCGCCCGAACTTGTCTGTATTTGCACAGGTTGACCTGGCTGGGGAAACGACCAAGTCGGGCATATCAGAGGCCGACCTGCCCGAGCTCGCAGTTTACCTTGGCGATTGCAAGCACCTTCGCTTCGATGGCCTGATGGTTCTGCCACCGTATGCTGACGATCCTGATACGAGTCGGCCGTATTTTGTGCGGTTAAGGAATTTGCGAGACCAATTGGCTGCGGACGACGCCTTTGCCGAGGGTGGCTGCGGTGACCTATCTATGGGGATGAGTCATGATTTCGAAGCTGCAATCGAAGAAGGTGCGACGGTCGTTCGTGTCGGCACCGCCATTTTTGGAGAGCGCGAGTACAAGGGATGATGCCAAGCGAGATCGACTATAGGATTCATCCCTCCATTACGAGCGACGAGCTAAACACGCTTTTCGAAGCCGTCTGGGACGCCCACATTTGGGTTGATCTGCTGCCCGTGCTTTCTCATAGCCTGACATACGTCGCGGCTTATCGCCGTGAGATGTTGATCGGTTTTGTTAACATCGCGTGGGATGGCGGGGAGCACGCATTTTTGCTTGATACTGCCGTACACAGGGACTATCGGCGCATAGGACTCGGCCGTGGTCTGGTTGAACGTGCTATTGCCGAGACGCGGCGGCGCGGCCCTAAGTGGCTGCACGTCGATTTTGAGCCGCATTTAGAAAAGTTCTATCGTGAGGCTGGTTTCCGAGACACCAGGGCGGGCCTAATTCGGCTGAAGCCCTGATCCGTAGTATGCTGACGACCCTCATATATCCATGGATATTCCTCGCTGCGTGGGCACTCTTTGGGGTGTTTGCCCTGATCCTCCTCGTGCGGATGATCTTTAGCTATACCGATCCGAATCCGTTCGGAAAAATCGGCCGGTTTGGTTTTAAGGTGCGTAAGCTAACTGAGAAATGGGTGTATCCGGCAGCACGATTCTTTGCGATGTACCGGATCGATACCCGCCTCGCACCCCTGCTTACGCTGTTTGTCGGGTTGGTGCTGACATTCTTCGCTATGCAGATCATCAGTAACACGCTCTTCGTGATTGACGGCCTTAGCGCGGGGGTCTCTGCGGGAAATCCCAAAGTGGTGCTCGGATTCGTGATCTACGGCATCTTGAGCATACTCGTCTTGTTCATATTTCTACGCTTCCTGGCCTCGTGGTTTGTTTTTACGCGAAAGACATTCCTGGCTTTCGTGATGCGGGTCACCGACCCGATCATGGTGCCGGTCCAGCGCCTGATTCCACCGGTTGGCATGTTTGATTTGTCCGCAATGCTGGTCCTGCTTCTGATTAGTTTCCTGCAATCGATCGTGCTGAATATCTTTGTGAGGAACTAGACGGGTGAGACACCAGGGAATAAACGTATCAGGTTAAAGGCCTGTCGGCTACGCATTTTCAGGAGAGGATAAATGAAAAACCAGATTACTTTCATGTCGGGCCTGTTTGAAAGTCAACCGGATAGCTCGACTGAGGCGGGCGGCAACCACTTTGGGGGCGATCTGGCCGAATGGATCGTCACCCGATCAAACGGTAGTGAATTTGTTTTCGCTAAACCGGTGCGAACCGAAACGGGCTGGTCGGACCACGTTACGGTTGACGGAGAGAGCTTCGTACTAGGTTTTGATCTTGGTGCTAAGTCGGTCGATGCGGACTACGCCGAGTGGGTCATAACCATCGATAAACCTCGCAAGTTCAAGTTCTTTGGCCCAAAAGACTCCCCATCTCGCGCACGCCTTTGTGATTTGATACATAATATCCTGCGCGATGAGCGAGGCATCCGCGAAGTGCAGTGGGGCAGTTAGTTTCATCACTTTTTGCCCGGCAAAAAGCAGCGTGCTATATTTTCACCTTCAGTTAAAACGAGGGCGGCGTTTGCACATTGCAACACTGGCCCGTCTGTTGGGCCAGACACACTACCGGTAAGGCGTGTGCATTATCATGTAAGGACAATAATAAATGTCAGGACACTCAAAGTGGCACACAATCAAGCACAAAAAAGGTGCGCTTGATGCAAAACGCGGCAAGATCTTTACTAAGCTGATCAAAGAGATCACCGTCGCTGCCCGAACTGGCGGGAGCGGCGACGTCGACTCCAATGCAAGGCTTCGCAAGGCCGTGACCGATGCCAAAGGGCTCAACATGCCAAATGACACCATCGACCGGGCGATCAAACGCGGTACGGGCCAGCTCGAGGGCGTCGCGTATGATGAGATCACCTACGAAGGTTACGGCCCAAACGGCGTGGCCGTTTTGGTCGAAACCATGACTGACAACCGCAATCGGACGGTGGCCGAACTGCGGCACATATTCTCGAAAAACGGCGGGAATCTCGGTGAAGCCGGATCGGTGGCGTGGATGTTTGATAAAAAAGGATATCTCGTTGTAGACAAGGCCGCGAAGAGTGAAGACGAGCTGTTTGAAATAGCGATCGAAGCTGGGGCCGATGATATGCAGGACGAAGGTGATGTGTTTGAGATTTACACCGCCCCCGATGCCTTTGATGCAGTGTCTGAGGCTCTAAAATCGGCGGGAATCGAGGCCCAGGCGGCTGAGGTGTCTATGATCCCGCAAAACTACATCGCTCTCACCGGCCACGACGCCCAGACGATGCTAAAACTCTACGAGGCCATTGACGACAACGACGACGTCCAGAAGGTGTACGCGAACTTCGATATAGATGAAAGCGAGATGGAATGACCATTCAGTTTTGATTTACCGAGAGAAAACGCTTGACGGAGCCCTGGAGATTTGCAGATAATAAGCCTGCAGGGGGTGATATTATGATAAATAATAAAACTGGGGTTAGAGCAATCTAGCTCCACCATTTCGAAAGAAAAGAGCGGCGTATTCTTATTGAGTACGCCGCTTTTTCGTTGCTGTTAAATATAGCTAAAGATCCAGTGTTTTTTACGTTGCTTCAGTTTCCCCCACCACACGCACAGCGGATAGAGGAGGACGAGCCCCGCTATCCACGCGCCATATGTGACGGCGAGGGAAAAGCCGTAATCCGGCGGAGCTGACTGCCCCATCGCTATGATGCTGAGGAATAGATAACCGACATCTTTTCCGGCGATCAAACCGAGCACGACACCAAATCCGTGGGCCGTGAACCACTGCAGAATGTAGTAAAACATCGGCACCCGGCCAAAGGTGATCGCGACTCGCTGCCACACGGCCCGCCCGTCAACACGCTCCGCGATTGCCAGTACAATCAGCGAAGGCCCAAGCGTCATCAACAAAAATAAAAGCGAGGGCGGATACTTTGACACGTTAAAAAATGACAGGACCGTCGCTGCCGCATTGTCGTAAAAGCGCCAAGGGACCGGGTCACCATAGATGTTGATCAATCTCAGAATGACAAACAATGCAGTCATGGCCGCACCACCTATCAGGATCCATCTTTGCCGGACATCGGAGCTCCAATTATAAACTGGTCCAAATGCATACCCGGCGGCCATCACAGCCACCCACGGAATCAGTGGATAGCCCATAAGAATCATTGAATCGCCGGGGAGCGGGATAAACGCTTGTTGATGCAGGACAAACCAAAGTATCTGACCTCCGGTTGGCGGTGGAGTGCCGCCGAAAGCGATGTTAAGAGGAGCCGCGAAGCCGTCGAGCAAGTTATGCAGAACAATCGTCGCAACGCTGACTACGCCGGTAATTCTGAGCGGCAAATATATGACCGCGGCCATGATGATCATCGAGACACCGATCACCCAAATCACCTGCGCCAAACCAAAGAATGAATAATCGAGATTAAACACAATGCCAAGGCGGACCACCGTAAACTCGAGCAAGACAAGCCATAGCCCGCGTGTGACGAGAAACCACGCTAGCTCGCGGTTGCTCTTGCCGTATGACTTTTGCAGATAAATGCTGACGCCCGACAGAAAGACGAACGCCGGTGCACAGAAATGCGTGATCCAACGGGTAAAGAAGATCGGCACGGTTGTCGTCTCAGGGTTGGTCGGATCTGATGTTAATGCACCGGCGTGAACAAACTCGCGGGTGTGATCAAGCAACATGATCATCATCACGATGCCGCGTAGCAGATCGATGGAGTAAATTCGCTGCTTAATCGCTTCACTAGTCATTCCTAGTGTTTGTCCTCAATAATCTGGCCGTACGTTAGGCGATGCCCGTCCGGTGTGGATACGCTGAATTCTCGAATTCCCCACGGTTTATTCGCAATGTTCTGGGTAAACTCAGCACCGTTCGCCTTGAATTCTGCATTGACTTCATCGATGTTCTCCACCATGACGTGCGCAAAATAGGAGTGGTCGCCCGTGTCGCGGGCAAGCGTTGCATGGGAACATTCGCCGAGCATCACCTTGAACTCACCGAATGAGAGAAACTCCCAACCAGGTGCTGTGAAGTCGCGTTCAAAGCCGAGTTTGTTGATGTAATAATCGGTCTCGACCGCCAGATCCTTGACGGCTAGGACATGTCGCGTATGGACTATTTTTCTATCATTCGCCATAGTTATCACTCGCCGTCAAATAATCTCCGATAAACTTTCGCTCCATGCCGTTTCCCCAGCCGCACCCGTGGTCGCTGGTGATGGACGTGCGGGAATTTTCGCCAACAGATTGCCCTTCGAACGAGAGTAGATGCAAGATCGAGCCGGGGCGCAGGTGTTCGCTGGCCCATGAGATTGGCGAGCTGCCGTGGGCGTCGCGAGCCTCTCTGTCCGCTCCGTGTTCGAGCAAATACTCGATCATCGCTTCGTCGCCATAGGCCGCAGCACGATGCAGTGGCGTCTCGCCTTTTGTTCTAACGTCGCGCATAAACGAGCTCGACTCGCCGCCCGGAACCGTTTTGGCATTCACGTCGGCTCCATTCTCGACAAGCAATTTGATGACGTAGAGGAAATATGGACGACCGGCTTTGCAAATTGCGCTGTGCAGCGGAGTCTCGCCCGTGTCGGTCTTCTTATGGTTGACGTCCGCACCGTGTTTTATCAAGAAGTCGACAACTTTCCAATGCCCGAAGAACGAGGCGTGACCCAGCTCTGCATTCAGATCGATACTGCTAAGGTCGCCGCCGGCCGCGAGCACCGCCTTTAGAGCGGTCGTGTCGTTGTAATACACAAACCACTGCATCGGCTTGAAATCGCCCTCATGCAGAACGTCTCTCCAGTCAGGCAGGGCCAGAAGATCGAAAACGAGATCGGTGCGTCCGCGATTGATGAGATCAAGTATTTGAGGCTTATTCATAGGGTGATCACCGATTAGCACAAATCCAGACTATTTCTCTCCCTTGTTCATCTGTGTGCGTCAGCGATAAGATTTCTCGCGTCTCTACCGGCCGAACGCGCTCTCGATTTGAGGACGCATTCACCTCATGGGTCGTCGCGGGCGGCTCGGAATCGTAGAGGGTTTTAATGTTCCTGCACCTAACATCAGGACAATCGAGGTTGTCAACTTAACTCAAGCGTTTCGCCCATTCCCTCACGTTGCGTGCGAGTTCAACGAAGACCTCCTCGTCGCTCTTGCGAGTTCTCTTGAGAATCTTGAAACTGTGGTCAGCCGTATCGACGAGGCGAAGAGTCGCACGTTTACCGAGACCGTCAACGACCGGCTCTAGCAGATCTAGTTCAGCCAACGCGTCACGCGTACCGCTCAGGAAAAGCATCGGTATAGAAACGTCGGCGAGGTGATCGGCCCGCTTCGTGGCGGGCTCGCCAGCGGGGTGCAGAGGGAATGAAAAGAACACGAGGCCCTTGACTCCGTCAAGCGGGGCCTCTGCCTGGGCCGTTGATGTCATCCGCCCGCTAAAAGAATGTCCGCCGGCGAGAAGCGGTAGATTGGGTACCGCCTCGCGGGCCGCGGCGGCAGCAGAACGAATCGTCGCTGTACAGGTGGCCTGTGAGTTACGCCCACCGCCCTTCTCAGAGTATGGGAAGTTATACCGGAAGGTAGCAATACCGTGAGCGGCCAGGTTCGCGGCGATTGTCGTAAGCATCGGCGTTCGCATATTCGAACTTGCACCGTGGCCGAGAACGAATATGTGGGTTGCGTCTTCCGGAAGCAGAAGGATCGACGAAACCTCGCCTTTTTCAGGTGTGGCTAAGAATTTCGATTCTAGTGGCTCTGTCGACATCCCCTACCAGCAATCAACCGTGATGTTCCTTCTCGTATTCGAGCGCCTCGTCCTTGTCTTTGTTTATTGTTCCGTCGGGATGTTCTGGCGGTGAATAGACGGAATAGAGCTTTAGCGACTCGCTTTCGGAGACGTTAACAATATTGTGCTCGGTGCCGGACGGGATGACGACGGCTGAGCCGTCGGCCAGGTCATGCTCCTCGCCATTTAATATCGGGCGTCCCTGACCCGCCTCGACCCGTATGAACTGGTCTATACCGTCATGGGTCTCAAGCCCGATCTCATCGCCCGGCTCGATCGACATGACAACCAGCTGGCTGTGCGGACCGGTGAACAATACCTCGCGAAAGTTGCTGTTTTCTAACGTTTTCCTTTCGATATCGGAAATATAACCTGTCATAAGATTCCCCCTTTTTCTTTATCCAAATCTTTTCGCAGACCTCAGTTTCGCACGTTCGGCCTCAACCGCGCGATCCCGGGGGTGAGCATTGGATACAAGTGTATCGAGCATTTCCTGAGCGGCCGCGGAAACACGCTCGACGGCAAGATTGAATGCTTGCTCGTTTGCCTGCGAGGGCTTACTGAAGCCGGATAATTTTCTGACAAACTGTATAGCGGAAGCGTTTACCTCATCGTCCGTCGCCGGCGGGTCAAAGTTGAAAAGCGTCTTGATGTTTCTACACATGATCTGTGTGCGCCCGGTAAACCTCGAGAAGCTAGCCTCGCTTGGAATCCTAGTCTTTCAGCAATCTTTTCGGGAGAACATCCCCGCCAAAGCCGTCAAGATTAAGCCTGGTCATGCCGCCGGCGTCGCTGAATTCTCGCAATTTTGAACGTTTGCCATCTCTAAAGATGTAAAAGATGAAGCCGGCGAAGATTCCCACAAGAATCGCGCCCGACATACCGCCAACAATTACTACGGCGGTCGAGAGAAAGATATCGGCGGTCGTAAGCACAAACGCTCGCTCGGCGGAAATGATGAATGGATTGTCACCCAGCCACTGGACTTGCTTTTCGTATTTGATTTCGTCGAGGAGAGTATTTGCTGCGGCGGCATCTTTGACGTCGAAAACCAGCGCGTTGTAATTACCGATTCGACGATAGATGGTTGTCGGTTCGCCCGACGCATCCAGATACGTCTTTATGGCATTATCCGCCTCTACTGAAGCCTGGGGCGACGTGTACTCGATAATTAGCAGCCTTCCTGCGTCATAAGGAGCGGTAACTGCCTCGGTGCCGGCGGTAAAGTCGATCAGATCAACGATTGGCCGATCGCTCAAGGCGGTTCTTAGGCCGGTCGAGTCAGTTGCAAATACGGTTTGAGAGCGATTTCCCTCCCAGTTCGGCAGATGCTTGATCAGTACCGGTATACCGTCCAAATCCGATACCTCCTGGCTTTTGTACGGTATCGAACCTTGATTTTGCGCGAACAAGGATACTGTAGCAATAGAAAGGGCGAGAATTGGCGTGAAAATGAACATGTTAAATGACCGAAACAGTATGGTTGGACGGATAACGGCCCTTCGTCCACGGGATCTCAGTCTTCTCGCCATTCGGCGTGTCTTTGAAAGCATTCGAGAGCCTCTTAACGTCCCTGAAAGACGTATCCGCGTGCAATTACGCATTTCGTCATAAGCCATACGTTTTGACACGTGAATCTTATCTTGGATGTTACTCGAATATACAGATATGTCCAGAAAATCGAACAAATGCCGATTTTAGACGTTGCAGACGAGACGACGTAGTCGGATCGCCGTTTGGCACGCGAATTGAATATATACATTCTGGGGGGAATGAAAAATGACTACTGAAACATTAGACTTTCCGGTATTTCATAGTGAGCAGGGAATAGGGGCGGACACGGTACAGTTTGCGGGTGCGGCACCGGTTGTCGACCTCAGCAAGGCCAAGGACTTTGATCTGACACAGGCGGCCGGGCGCGGCGACATGGCTGCCTTTGAAGAGGTCTATAACCGCCACCACCGGCGTGTCTATTCGATCTGTCTTCGTATGCTGCAAAGCACCTCTGAGGCTGAGGATCTGACACAGGATGTGTTTATCCAGCTCTATCGCAAAATCGGCAGCTTTCGCGGAGATTCGGCCTTTACGACTTGGCTGCATAGGATGACTGTTAACCAGGTATTAATGCACTTTCGCAAACGCTCGGTTAAGTTTGAAAAGACGACTGAGGAAGGTGACACTCCGGATCAGCCCGTAACGGGAACGGCGAATCCTGACAAAATGCGGATCGTCGACAAGATCGCTCTCGATAACGCGATCGAGCAACTTCCGAACGGTTACAAAAATGTTTTCGTCCTGCACGATGTCGAGGGCTATGAACACGAAGAGGTCGCAAGAATCCTCGGCTGCTCAGTCGGAACTTCCAAATCGCAGCTGCACAAGGCCCGGCTCAAATTGCAGAAACTGCTCGGCAAAAAGGCGAATCCGCGACTCATGGGCGTCTAGAAGTCTCGCTCGAGAGCTGAACTCGTAAGATAGGCCGGTCGTTGTGACCGGTCTTTTTTAGTGACATATCATTTTTTAGAAGCTATCGTTTGATTAAGCGAGGAGTTTGTCAAATGGTGTACTCAAGATCCAAAGCCAAAAGACTAGGACTGTTGCTAGGAGGGCTGGTCCTGGTTGGCTCGGTTCTACTTCAGTACCGAGGCACCAACCCTTCCGCAGGTCTCTTGCCCCAATCGCAAGCGGCTGGCATATCTGAGTCGGTGATGAACGAGTCGTATGGGCAGATCGAAATGAGTTTCGAATCTAATCGCGACCGGGCTAGAGGCGAATTCGATTTCGTCGCACGAGGCGTCGGCTATAGCCTTTTCTTAAAGCCGGATGAAGCGGTATTTTCCCTATCTCCGAATCGAAGCGCTGATGAGCCGCCGCGAATTGACCACCATCGCATTGCGATCGATAGTGCAGATATCGACAAGGCAATGCCGAAAGTTAGTCTGCCGTCGGTACTCCGAATGAAGCTCGTCGGAGCCGACCCGAATGCACAAGCCAACAGCCAGAGCGAGCTGCCGGGTAAAGTTAACTACTTCCTCGGCACCGACCCAGCCGAATGGCGCACTGGTGTACCGATCTACGACAGGGTCCGCTACAACGAAGTCTATCCAGGCATCGACATCGCCTACTACGGCAATCAGCAGCAGCTTGAGTATGACTTTATTGTTGCTCCCGGCGCCGACTATCGGCAAATCGCCCTCGGTTTCGCAGGTGCAGATTCGATTCAGGTCGAAGAGGAAACCGGCGATCTACTGATCGACACCGGCGACCAAATTGTGCGGCAGCTCAGGCCTATCGTCTATCAGGAACTCGCCGATGGGCGGCAGGAAATTTCAAGCCGGTATGCTATCGAACGAGGAGAGCAGGTGGGCTTTGAGATCGGGGAGTACGATCGGTCGCAGCCGCTGGTTATCGATCCCGTGCTTGTCTACTCAACCTACCATGGGGCGCCGGGCGAGGACTCCGCCTACAGCATAGCGGTGGACTCCGCTGGCAACGCTTATGTGACCGGATACACGCGGGCGAGCGACTTTCCAACGGTCAATCCGATCCAAGGCTCAATGGCGGGCGGGTACGGCGACGTTTTCGTGTCAAAAATTAGCCCGGCTGGCACTGGTTTGATCTATTCCACATATCTCGGCGGCAGCGGTAGCGAACAAGGCAATAAGATCGCCGTAGATACGCAGGGAAACGCTTACCTCACCGGATATACGACTTCGGACGACTTTCCGATATTTAATGCAATTCAGGCCACGAATGGTCCCGGAGATAATGTAGGCGCGTTTATCACAAAGATCGACTCGTCTGGGTCTGCACTCGTCTTTTCCACATTTCTGGGCAGTGTGAGTAGCGGTCGAGGCATTGCGGCAGACGCAGACGGGAATTGCTTTGTGACAGGCTTTACACAGGGGACAAATTTTCCGGTTACGACTGGCGCCTTTCAGCGAACGATAGGCAGCGCCGCTGACGCGTTTGTGACCAAGATCGATGCGACTGGTTCATCGCTGGTTTACTCAACGTTTCTAGGGGGTAACACCGACGAAGCCGGTGCGGATATCGCCGTGGACTCCGAGGGGAATGCTTATATCACAGGCTTTACGAGCTCGACAAATTTTCCGACGGCCGGTCCGATTCAACCGACGAGGGCAGGCTTTAGCCAGCCGGACAGTTTTGTAACGAAGGTCAACGCTACCGGATCGGCTCTGGTTTACTCAACCTATCTGGGGGGCAGCAATGAAGATTATGGCCGCGGGATCGCGATTGATCCCGCCGGCAATGCTTATGTAACCGGAGATACGAAATCCTCCGACTTTCCTACAAGCAACGCGATACAACCATCCATACGCGGGGAGTGCTGCTTGCCCGACGCCTTCGTTACAAAGCTCAACGCAGCGGGTTCTGCCCTTGGATATTCGACGTACCTCGGCGGCGATAGTGAGGACTCGGGATATGGCATTGCGGTGGATGCTCAGGGGAGAGCTCACGTCACCGGACACACGAGGTCGATAAATTTTCCGACTGCCAATGCTGTTCAGCCAACGTTTGGTGGAATGGGTATTTACGGGCGGGGCGATGCTTTCGTTACCAAGATCACCGAAATAGGATCGTCGTTTGCCTATTCAACATTTCTGGGAGGATCGGGCGGCGAATTCGGTCTCGCGGTCGCCGTCGATTTGGCGGGCGATGCCTACGTCACAGGAGATACTGACTCGCTGAATTTCCCCACGGTTAATTCAATGCACACTTTCTATGGGCATGGGCCGCAGGATGCCTTTGTCACTAAGATACGCGACATTCCAGCATCGCCAACGCCGACACCTACCCCAACACCAACACCGACGCCTACGCCTCCTCCGACGCCTCCTCCGCCTCCTCCGGTTCCGGCATCGCCGGGTGATCTCGTGATCAGTCAAATCTATGGCGGCGGCGGAACCTCCGGGGCAACGTATCGCAACAGCTACGTCGAGATATTCAATCGGAGCGCGTCACCGGTCAGAACGCATTCGTATGCAGTCGCGTTGGGCTTAGGGTCAAATCCCATTGATCGCAGTTTTGGCGGCGGTAATTCGCAGGGCCTTGTCATACAGCCTGGCCAATATCTATTGATCAGGATGGGTAGCGGCGGCAGTGTCGGCCTGAGCCTGCCACAGCCGGATTTGGACGCCTCCCTGACCCCTTCCGTGAGTTCATTCTTTGCCTTCTCAGGCAAGTTGGCACTAGCGGGCGAGAGACGCGATAACAGCATATTTGCTAGTTGCCCACTGATGACGCCAGATCTGCTCGATTTCGTTGGATTTGGATCTACCAACTGCTTTGAGGGTAGCGGACCGGTAAGCGGCTTGAGCGTCAGTAGAGCCGCGCTACGAAAAGATAACGGATGTTCTGATACGGACGATAATGCAAGCGACTTTAGCCTCGGAACGCCGAACCCGCGGAATAGCAATTCGACATTCAATCCGTGCTCGACGCCGACCCCTACGCCTACCGCGACGGCCACTCCAACCGCTACGCAGACGGCAACGCCGACTCCGACGCCGGCTTTTCTGTCGATCTCGGGGCGGGTGGTAACAACGGCTCAGCTCGGCATTCGCAACGTGATTGTCACCCTGACGGCTGAGGACGGTACCCGGCGGAGCGTGACGACCACATCATTCGGTTACTTCAGCTTCGACAATCTTACGTCTGGCCGGAACTACACGGTGTCAGCCCGATCTAGTCGATATAGGTTCGCATCTACTTCGATGCAGCTGACCGCCAGTGTCGAGAACATACAGGTCCTCGCTTTGGAGTAAGTGAAGCGAGATTAGCTAGCGTACGTCCAAGATGCGTTCAGGCGGACGGCGTCATATCGATTTGGATTGTTCGTTTCCCCAGCTCTTCGACAAACGATTTCGGATCGATCGCCTTTTCCTGCGGCGTGGCTCCGCGGGATACGACGTCGCCGGCGGCCATCATCTGCGCGATTATTGAGGCCGGGAAGGCCGTCGTCCGCATCATTGCGCTCATGCCGGTCGTTTCGTCTTGTTTGTCGACAATGTCGTACCGGAGTCGCTTTCGGGCGCCATCGGTGGTACCTAAAAATTCGAGCCTTATCAGCACATAATCCGGATCGTCCGCTTGGAGGTGCGTTTGCAGCAATTCTCCAAATAGTTTACGCGGACGAAACGAGGTCCCAGCCGCTCCAGGCTCTGACAGAACAATTTCCTCGCTTGAGCAGAGTCCAAGATCGATCATCGTTTTGAATTTGTCGCAGTGGCCCGCGTAGCGGATGGTTTTGTAATCCAGCTCGCGAATCTTGCCGAGAAAGGTATCAGGCAGGGTCGACGTCCCGCCGCTTGTTTGAAAGGCTTCGAGAGGTCGATCAATCTCCGCGAATGAAAGCGATTCGAGCTCAGTCATCGAGGGGACGGTTGTTATCTTGCCATCGCGGATTACGCGGGCAGTCTCAACGTACTCGTTTATTAGGCCCTCGACGGAGAAAACGAGCTGGTAATCAAGCGGAGGTTGGGGTTTTTGCGGCAGACCGCCCACGCGGATGTGGATCTCATCGAGTGAGTCGAATTTTGCAGCCCCATGCATGGCCAGGATCGATACCATTCCCGGTGCGAGACCGCAGTCGGGGATAATATTTATACCTGCTGCCTTTGCCTCGGCGTCGAGGGCGAGTTGCTCGTCTACGACGTAATTGTTGCCGCCCAGGTCGCAGAAGTTAGCTTTTACCTCAATCGCCGCTTTTGACAGCGATACGTTATGCCAGTAGTTGACACACGAGATAACAGCGTCGTGGCCGCGCATCAGCTCCACGACATCATTGTAAAGTGCGGCGTCAATCTGACCCGGCGTGACACGCGAGGTGCCTACCGAGGTCGCGACCGCCTCCGCTTTAGACAAATCAAAATCGGCGACCGTGACCGCCTCGACGGCCGGTGAGTTGTGGATTAAATCAAAAACGGCGCCGTGGCCCATGCGTCCGGCGCCGAGTACGAGAATTTTCATGTTTTGCCATCAGCCATCACCCAATCAGCGGTCAGCGTAAGGGGCTAATTCAACAGAACGCGGAAAATCGAGTGCCGAAGCTTATTTACCAATCATCCACGTCCTCCGCCGGCTGAGCTGCGAGCGTTACACCGGCGACTTCCCAGACCTTCTTTTTCCACTCTCGCAGGTTTTCGGTTAGATGCAGTGCGGCCTGTGGGTGGGCGGCGTTGCGTTCCAGGCGGATGACCTCGGCTGTTACCGAGACTTCATCGTCCGGATTTTCAGTCACGGTCAAATGAACTTTGCCGCCGACGAGCGGCAGCGAACGGGGCAGATAAATGAGAGTGCCATGTGGGCCGACATTCTCCGTTAGGCCTTCCTGCACGACTTCGTTTCCGCTCTCATCCTTCCAGCGGACGCGGATGGGAAATGAGATCACATGGCGCGCTCCCTGGCGTCTTTCGTTCATATTTTTGTTCCTCCCGGTTTTTAGGGGTCCAGGATCGGCCGGACGTTCCACGCGAATATACCGTAATGCCACGCGCCGTGTCCAACAATGTGGGACCGATTGGACACCCGCGATGTCGCCATAAACGTCTTAGATCACAATAATTGCATATATCATAAGGGCTTGCGGCTATCCCACTGGTTGCCATAGGCCATCATACCTGCTAATCTTGTCAGACGTCCCGGCCACCTGCTGGCAAGGGAACAGGGCGAATTCATCGTCCGAACCAGTCTTCGTTAAATGCTCGTAGTGACGGATGAGCCAGATCTCAAACACTATTTTTGCGTTTAGGCGGGGTCGAATAACATGGAGATTTTATAGATGAAGGATTTTGTAAGAGGTGCCCTCGCGATGCTGCTTACCGTAATGTGCGTAGCGATTGTCTACGCCAACAGTGCAGATACGACGACCCACCAGGCGAATTATGCGCCGGACCCAATTGAAAATAATATTTCGGATAATTTTAATAATAATTTAGTTAACACGATTGATATTTCAGCAGACCCTATCTCTGCCGACGATGAGAAGAAGCTGGTCAAGACGACCGGATCGGTGAAGGCGGTAGGAGCCGGAGCGAGCCGCGGGGCATTTACCGCGACAGCATATTGCCTTTCAGGCCGCACGGCAATGGGCCACGGCGTTCGCCGCGGCATCATCGCCGCTGATCCTCGCGTTCTAAAGCTCGGCTCGCGCGTCACAGTAAACGGCGGTGCCTATAACGGCAGCTACCTGGTGTCGGACACGGGCGGCAAGATCAAAGGTAGGAAGATAGATATCTGGGTTCCAAGCTGCTCCGAGGCACGAAAATTCGGCCGCAGAACAGTCCAGATTTCATCCGCTCAGTAGCCAATCATTCAACTCGGAATAAAAAGCGCCCGGCTGAAAGCCAGGGCGTTTTTTCTTTTGCGCCGTTTCGGCCAAGGCGGCAACGGTCATGCGGTCGCGTCAATCTCCTCTTCGAGTAGCTGTCGTCGGTAGAGATCGGCGTATTCGCCGTCGTGGGCGATCAGCTCGTCGTGGGTGCCGCGTTCGATGATGCGACCGTCTTCCATCACGCAGATCAGATCGGCGTCGCGGATTGTCGAGACGCGGTGCGAGACGATCAGCGTGGTGCGATTTTCGCGGACTTCGCGTAGGTTATTCAGGATTTTTTCTTCAGTGTAGGTATCGACCGCGGAGAGTGCGTCGTCGAGGATCAGGATTCGTGGATCGCGCATTACCGCCCGAGCGATCGCGGTCCGTTGCTTTTGCCCGCCTGAGAGGGTTATGCCGCGTTCGCCGACGAGCTGCTCGTACTTGCCGGGAAACCCCGCAATGTCATCGGCGAGGCCAGCGATCTGCGCGGCTTGTTCGACCGTAATCTTCTCACCCGAACCGGCCGCGTGAGCGGGCGGATTGATCGGGGCCGTCTTCGTTTCACCCCCTGACGCAGGGGGTTCTGACCGAACGCCAAATGCGATATTCGCCGCTAGCGTGTCGCTGAATAGAAAAGTTTCCTGCGGTACAAAGCCGATCGATCTGCGCAACTGAGACAGCGGATACTCGCGCGCGGGTTTTCCATCGATTAATATTGATTGATCGGCGGCGTCGAGGAGTCGCGGGATAAGACTCATCAGAGTTGACTTTCCGCTGCCTGTTTTGCCGACAAAGGCCACGGTCTGACCGGGCCTAATGCGTAGGTCGATGGCGTGGAGCACGGGCTTACCATTATAGGCGAAAGTGAGACGACGAAATTCGATCTCGCCGGTAATGGCGGGTTGCTCGCGAGCGGTTTTGTCGTCGCCGATCGCCGGAATCGCGTTAAGAATTACATTAAATCGCTTGAGACTCGCCGTACCACGTTGATATAGATTGACGACATACCCGAGCGCGATCAGATACCAAACCATCCGCTGGAGATAGAGAATGAACGCGGTGAAATCGCCCGCCGTGATCTCACTCCGGACGGCCATCGGCACGCCGACCGCGACGATAACCACAAATCCCAAACCGATAAAGAAGAACAATAGCGGGCGCATTGCCGCTGCATACTTTACAAGGCGTAGGTTCTGCGCGGCGTATTCACGATTGAGGACCTGAAACTGCTCGATCTCCGCGTCTTCCTGAGCGTAGGCACGCACAACGCGAACGCCTGTCAGGTTCTCCTGTGCACGGGCTGTAATGTCGGAAAAGAATTCCTGAATTTTTTCAAACCGCTTGTGGATTTGCGCCCCCAAAAATTTGACAGTGATCGTCACGAGAGGCAGCGGGATGAGCATGAGCAACGTCAGCTTGACCGAGATACCGAGCATGATCGGCAGCGCGATGGCGAGAGCGAAAACGGCCTGGAACGTATACAAGATCATCGGCCCGACGATCTGACGGATCGCCCCGAGGTCATTGGTCGCTCGAGCCATCAGATCCCCGACTCGGTTGGCGTGAAAATACTCGAGCGGTTGATCGACAAGCGAGGCGTAAAAATCTTGGCGCATGTCGAATTCGATATGCCGCGACGTGTTAATGATCAGGCGCCGCTGCAGAAAAAGAAATATCCCGCTCATCAGACTTATACCGAGAATTACGAGCGGGTAATAAACGATTTTGTCCCAAGTTATTTCCTGTCCGAGGTCGTCCACGGCTTGACCAACCATATACGGGACGAACAGGCCGAACGCCATCGACACCAGAATGCAGCCGATGCCGAGGGCTAAGGTGCCCTTATAAGGTGCGAAATATTTGGCGAATTTGCGGAGTTGTTCCATTCAGACTCTCGTGTAAGTCGAAAGAGCCGTTGCGATCAGCTTGCCGTCCTCGTTCTCGACGTCGGCCGCGACGGTAAAAATGCGTTTGCCCGCCCGTACGATCTTTGCCGTGCAGGTGAACGTCCCGCCCGTATGCGGGCGCAGGTAATGCACGGTCAGATCGATCGTCGCCGTGGCCACGTCTATCGGCAGCCGCGTTCGCACGGCGAAAGCCATCGCCGTGTCGATCAGCGTCGCCGTCACGCCTCCGTGCAGGACGCCGCTCGGCTGGCGAAGGTCCTCGCGCATTTCGATCTTTATCACGGCTGTATCGAGCTGCAGATCGACGAACTTCATACCGATCAATTGTGCAAACGGCAGGTTCGCGAGCGTGTCCCGTGCGTAAGACCGATGCTCGTCGGTAATAACGATGTCCGTGGCAAAATCATCCATCTCAAATAAAAAGAGCGGTGAACGGAATACATCCGGCCGCACGCGTTTGACAAAATATCGTAAGTCTCTAAATTTTAGCATAAGCAAACAGATGGCCCGGGACACAAGAAATCTCACTCGATGGCAGCGGCAATTCTATGCGGGTGCCGCCGTCATTGCACCGCTTGCACCACTACTGCTGCTGCAGGGGCAGATCACGCGATGGAAGGTCGGCATTCTGCCGGATGCCGCCGGAGATAGGTCGGGGTTTTATGGCGTTGGCAATGATGCAGCACGTCTGTTTGTGATCGGCGAATCGACCGTAGCGGGCCTCGGGGCCCGCAACCACGAACATGCCCTTGCGGGGCAGTTTGCAAAAGAGCTGGGCGGGCACATCGGCCGACCGGTCGCATGGCAGGTAATCGGAAAAAATGGCGTGACAGCACGTCGGACGATCGACGAGCTGCTTCCGGAGATGCCGGACAGCGATTTCGATTACATCCTCGTCGGTCTGGGCGGCAACGACGTGATGAAGCTCACTAGTCCGGTCAAATGGCGGCTGGATATGACCGAGTTGCTAGGCATCCTTCGGGACAAGAATCCTGAGGCCGTGATCTTCATATCCAACTGCCCTATGATCATCCTCTCGCCGATTATGCCCGAGCCGGTAAAGTCGATCTTATGGAAACTATCACGGATGCACGATGCTAATATTCGGGAGTTTACGGCGAATATGGATCGGGTCTTTTATTATCCGCAACCCGCCGATGTCACGCTCGAGGGCTTTTTTGCGGATGGTATCCACCCTTCGGAAAAAGGTTATTCCGACTGGACGGCGGCAATGATGCGATACTTTTCGACCCAATATAAATGGTAGCTACTAACGAGCTTCGCGAACTGATCGGCGGCCATCATGAGTGGCTGCTGATTCGCAATGCCGCCCGGAGTTTTTCGCTAAATCAAGACGAGATCGACGTCGGCGGAACGGGGGAAAAAGCGCATTTCGGGTTTCTCGACGATGAGGGTTTTCACACGTGGAGGATCAATAGCTTTGCGAACGTCGATGGCGAGATCGCAATTGACGTGGCCGGCGCTTTCTCGCAAAAACGTGAAACGATGCGGCTCGTACCGCGGGTGGCCATCGCGGAGCTGACAGCCGAGGTGGAACTGGCACGCCTGATCAAGGCAGGGCAGATGGCTGATCTTGTCAAAGCTAAATTCGCCGGATCGAAACTCGGCCGTGGGGCACTCAATGCGGAAAATGGCCGGTTTGCCCAGATCGATTTCGAAACCGGTGATCGGCGTCCGATGGCGGCTATCGGTGACGTAGTCGGTTCGCTCACAGTTGAGACAATCTTTACCGCAGCTATCCTTTGGGTCGAAAAATTGGGTATGCGGAGAAACAAGCCGGTGAACGAAATCGTAATCGTTTGCGAGCGTCCGCAAGCGAGGAATGCTCAACACCTGCATGCACTGCTTAACACCCGGTGGCAAAGTAAGATAACGGTAGCTGAGATAAGGCGGAAAACGGATCCGCCCAAGCTCGTCCTGCTGCCACCACAGAGATTCCGTGACCTCTGGCGCGAAAAGGCGCCAAAGATCACACTCTCGGATACGGTCGAAGTTAGTGAAACCGCACGGAGGATCGTGTCGCTCGCACCGGGCCAGATCGACATTGTGCGATCTCGGCAGGGCGAGACGCTGCGGTTTGCCGGCCTGCCATTCGCCCGCGTTCGGAGGATGATGGGCCAGGAGAAAGCCTGGGTTGGTGTCGGTGGGCACCGTCGGCCGCTCGAGCAATCGAGATGGAAGGAGGTGGTCGCTCTCGTTGACGAACTGGAGCAGTATCGTTTGCCATTCTCAACCAACACGCGGCACGAGTTCTACCGGGCCGCGCCCGAGGCGTGGCTCGAATCCATCCTTCGCCGCGACATCGCCCTCCTCGACTCTAACCTCATCCTTTCGCCGATCTATCATCAGTTCCGCTCCGCACGCGCCAAAATCGACCTGCTCGCCCTCAGACGCGATGGCCGCCTCGTTATCATCGAGCTGAAAACACAGCCCGACCGCGAGAGCGTCTTTCAGGCCGCCGACTATTGGCGAAAGGTCGAGCTGCAGCGTCGCCGCGGCATTCTCGCGGCCGCAAATCTCTTTGACGGACTTGAAATCCTGGATAAGCCCGCTTTGATATACGTTGCCGCTCCGGCATGGAGCTTCCATCGCGACTTTGAATTCTTCGCGCGCTCTCTATCGCCTGAAATCGAGCTGTGGCGTTTCGAGCTGCACGAGAATTGGCGCGAGAATGTAAAGGTGATCGCGAGGCAGAATTATGCGGAGCCGCGAACGAACCTGTAGCCGACGCCCCTGACCGTCTGAACAATCTTTGGGTTGTTCGGTTCGTCTTCGAGATGCTTGCGCAGACGGACGATAAAATTGTCGATCGCGCGCGTATCGGTATCTTCCTGTAGCAGCCACACCTCTTCTAGGATAGCTTTGCGCGAGACTGGTTTACCTTCATTCTCGATAAGATACCGGAGCAGTTTTGTCTCCATCAGCGTCAGTTGAACTAGCTCCTCACCGTTCTTCAACACAAGATTGTCAAAGTCGATGAGGCGCCCATTTACGTCCATTTGACCCAGGCTGGTCATCTCGCGCCGGTCGGAGCTCACCCACTTTTGTCGCCTCAATAAGCCGCCAAGCCGAGCCAGGAAAATATTTAGATCAAATGGTTTGGCCAGATAGTCGTCGGTCCCGGCGGCAAATCCTTCGAGTACATCCTCCGGACGGCCCATCGCGGTCAGCATCAAGATCGGCGTGTAATCGCCCGCGTCACGCATCGTCCGGGCGATCGTAAATCCGTCAACATCCGGGAGCATCACGTCCAGCACCACCGCGTCAAAGCTCTCGCGTCGCACGCATTCCAGAGCTGCTGCGCCGTCCCCGACGATCTGGGCCGAGTACCCCTCGGCCTCGAGATTGAATCGTAACCCTTCAGCCAGATGTTGTTCGTCTTCGACGATAAGGATCTTCATAAATCGCGGATTCGAGCGCCTCGGAGTTAGAGACGGGGCAATCGCATCAGAAAGGTTGTACCTTGACCCGCGCCTTTACTCGACGCAGTGACCGAACCTCCGTGCTTTTCGACTATCGAGCGGACGATTGCGAGGCCGAGTCCGCTACCCTTCGCAGCTGCGCCAGCGCGGCTCGGAACCCGGTAAAACCGCTTAAAGATTCGTTTCAAATCGGCGGCGGCCACGCCGATTCCGTGGTCGCGCACCACGATGTCTGCCTTCTTCGAGCCGGAACTCTTTAGGCGGACAGAGATCCGGACTTCCTCGGGAGAATACTTGATCGCATTGTCGAGCAGATTCTTCACCGCTGTTTGCAGCTCATCGCGATCGCCGAGCACACGCAACCCCTCGTCAGGCTGGCTGAACCTGATCGCCGTGGCGTCCAGATGCTGCTGTCCAATTACGGTCGTGATCGTCTCGCCGATCAATACGCTGAGATTGACCTCCGATAAGTTCATCACTCGGTTCTTTTCGCGTGTACGGCCAGCTTGCAACACCTGCTCGACCGTGGCGAGCAGCCGATCATTGTCAGCGAGAATAATGTCGTAGAATTCCTGCCGTTTCTCGGGAGTTAGTTCACGTGCTTTGAGAGTTTCGAGGTAAAGCTTGATCGATGCTATCGGTGTCTTTAGCTCGTGGGTGACGGCGTTGAGAAACGCGTCGTGCTGCTCGTTCCGCCTGATTTCTCGTACCAAAAACACCGTGTTAAGAATCAAACCCGTAATAATGAGTGCAAAAAAGATTACGCCGAATACGAGCAGTGCCACCTCGCGAAAACTGAGCAAAATCCACCCAATATTGAGCGCAATCGCGAGCCCGGACAGGCTGATGCCGAGAATGAGAAAGAATATTGCGGTTTTGCGGCGTCGCATGCTTTCTCTGAGGGTAAAATGGAAAACGGAAAATGGAAAATTCCTTTTCCATTTTCCGTTCTAAACCGTCCGACCAAATAGCCCCTATGCTGCCAAACGCTGCTCTCTCGGAGCTTCACTTTCCGTCTCCAGATCGTATGCGTAGACGTTATCGACGAGGCCAATCATTTCCAGGAAGCGAAGCTGAACCCAGTTGACGTCAAACTCTCTCCACGTCAAGCCGTGTCTCGCTGAACGGGGAAACGCGTGATGGTTATTGTGCCAACCTTCACCAAAGGTGACGAGCGCAACAAGACCGTTGTTCCGGGAATCGTCGCGCGTGTCAAATCTGCGCGAGCCCCACAGATGCGTGGCTGAATTTACAAGCCACGTAAAATGCCAGCCCATCACCGTACGAAGAAAGACGGCGCCGAGAACCATCGTCCATCCGCCGACCGCCAGCAGGATTGCGGCCACGATTATCGTTGTGACGTAATAATACTTATCGAGAAATCGCAGGTACGGGTCCTTCATTAGATCAGGTGAGTACCGCTGCATCACTGCTTCGGAATGAACCTGAGCCGACCCTTGGAATATCCATCCAATATGCGCCCAATACGTCCCGTCACGCGGGCTGTGAGGGTCTTTTGGCTGATCGGTAAACGCGTGATGGATGCGATGAGTGGTAACCCAGGTAATCGGTCCGCTCTGAAGAGCCGCGGTCGCACAAGTCGCCATAAACCTCATCAGCCAACGCGAAGTAGTAAACCCGCGATGCGTTAGTAACCGGTGGTAACCAAGCCCCACGCCCCAACTGCCGGCCACCCACCAGCAGATAAAGGCCGCGATAAAGTTATTGACGCTCATCGTCGCAATGCCAGCTACGGCGAGCACGTGAAACGCGGCAACAAAAAATATTGTGTTCCAGCGATACTTTCCCGATTGCGACGGTTCAAATTCTAATACGTTTTCCATAACTTCGATGAACAGGTAATCGACCTGAGCGTTTCCCTCATCAATAACCTTACCAACTCTGTAAGATACTGATTGTAAGACTTTTGTAAGCGTTTTACGGGCACGGAAACAGGCCGTATGATACCGATAGAGTGGAGCAAAGCTTTGTAAAGTGTGCCCGGCGATGGCGAAGAAAACGACGACACAGATTTGGATCGAATACGCAGCGGTGAGGGCCGTTCTGGGCGCCTTGAGTTTGTTGCCACTCCGGACCGCGATGTGGACGGGTATGACCGCCGGCTCGCTCGCATTTCACGCCCTCGGAAAGCTCCGGAGGGTCGGGAACATCAATCTCGAGCTGGCATTTCCGGAGAAAAGTGATGCGGAGAGAACGGGCATATTAAAGCGGGCTTTTCGCAACCTGGGCCGGGTGATGGCGGTCGTAAGCCACTTTGGCAGTCTCGACGCCTCAAACATGAGAGGTCTGATAGAGTATCGCCCCCAAGACGAATTTGCTGCGGCCTACGAAAGAACAAAGGTCAACGGACGCGGTCGGATCATCCTTGGTGGTCACCTCGGCAACTGGGAGTTGCAGGCTTTCTCATATCCGGTGTTCTTTGAGCCGCTCGCATTTCTCGCCCGCCGGATGGACAATCCTCGGATCGAGCGCCTCGTGCTCTCGATCCGAACGCGACTAGGAAACCGGCAAATCGACAAAACAAATTCTGCGGTGCCAATACTCCGTGCGTTGCGATCTGGCGGCACAGTCGGCATCCTCGCAGACGTTAACTCGCACCCGAAAGAGGGTGTCTTCGTACCCTTCTTTGGGATACCGGCGTGTACCGCGACGGGTATCGCAATGCTGGCGATCCGTGCAAATGCGGTGATCGTACCGATGTTCGCAATGTGGAATGAGGAAGAGAAAAGGTACTCGACCGTCCACGGCGCGATGATCCACCCGCCGGAGAGCGGTGATCGGAGAAAAGACATTGAGGAGATTACGGCCCGCTGCGTAAGCGAGACGGAAAAAGTGATCCGCCAGTTTCCAGATCAGTGGATCTGGATTCACCGCCGGTGGAAAACCCGCCCTCCAGGCGAACCGGAGCTTTATTAGGATTGCTCCTCTGTGGTTTTGAGTCGGGCTAAGCGAGAACCCGTAATCGGCTCGCTACAGCAGACACGCTGAATATTTACGACTCGAAGCCGTCTTTTCTGATGCAACAACATGGCGATAACCCGCGAAATTTTCTTCTGAACGATCCAAGAGTGTGCTAACATTGTTTTACAGGCTCCCGCGTCCGGTAGCGGGTATCATCAAGCCCCCGTCCAAGCTGCTGTTTCACCAATCTCCGTGTCCTTAAAGTCCAGACAAGTTTCGGGCAGAATGCGCATCGCCATTGGATGCTCGATTGCTGCGCTTTCCGTTGCATCGGTCGCGATGTTGGCGTCGTGGGTTGATGCCGGGCCGCTGAAAGGGCTTTTTGAGGCAATTCCAACGATGATGCCGAATACGGCCCTTGGCTTCGCGGTTGCTTCCACTGGCTTGTTGTTATTTCTCAAAGGCGGCCCGCGCAAAGCTACGAGCTCGATCTGCGGGATGTTTGTCGGGCTCATCGGGTCGGTCACACTCGCCGAGTATCTGACTGGCACGCGTATCGTCCCCGACGGCCCGCTGGTGACCGCAGCGGACAACAGCCAAAGCGACCAGCTTCCCCTCGTAACGGCTTTTAATTTTATGGTCTTGGGCGTTAGTCTTGTGGCGTTGAGCGGTCGCAGACCGGTGCGCCGGATCAGCGAGGGTCTTGCGTTGCTGATATTGACAGTCGCCTTTGGCGCGGCGCTTGGTTATGTCTACGGCGCCGATCAGCTCTACGGCGTTACTCGTTATAACGGCATACCCGTCCACGCGGTCGCCCTATTTTTCGTTTTGGCTATAGGTCTTATAGCTGCCAATCAGAGCAGCTCGATTGTTCGGCTACTGACCGCAGACAGCCTCGGCGGGATGGCCGCCAGACGGCTATTGCCGCCGGTAATACTGATTCCCACGCTTATCGGCTGGTTGCGCGTAGCAGGCCAGAACTCTGGGTTGTACGACACCGGCTTCGGCACGGCGATATCGATGTTTACATGTGTGGTTTTGATGGTCGGCATCATCCTCTACTGCAGTAAACGTGTTCACAAAACAGATAGGCGGCGGAGAGCAATCGAGGTAGAGCTGATCGAAAAAGAAGAGCGTTTTCGCGAGCTGTTTGACTACAGCCAAGGCATGATGTGCATACACGATCTTGAGGGAAGAATAACCACTGTCAATCCGGCAACGATGCGTTCTCTCGAATACGGGCTCGACGAGATTGTCGGCCGAAACCTTGCGGAGTTTCTAGCGCCTGAGCATCAGGCAGGCGTAAGTACATTTTTACGAACGATCGCATCCCAAGGCCTCGCCGACGGTATATTGCCGCTACAAGCCAAGAGCGGTCGTCAGGTGATGTGGAAATATCACTGCATTCTGGTATCGCAGCCGGGCAAAGAGCCCTACATTATTGGTCACGCACAGGATGTGACCGAGCTCATAAATGCGCGAGAACAGATGAAAAGCCTGTCGCTCACCGACGACCTAACCGGACTGTATAACCGTCGCGGTTTTCTGGCTATGGCTGAGCAGCAGCTAAAACTTGAGCGCAGTGACCGTACAGCCCGTGGCGTAACGCTGATGTTTGCGGACTTAGACGGGCTGAAGAAGATAAATGATGTTTACGGGCACACGGCCGGTTCGGACGCGATCGTCGGCGTTGCCAGGATTATCAAGTCGGCGCTTCGCGACGCCGATCTGGTGGCCCGCTGGGGCGGAGACGAATTTGTCATCCTGACGATCGGTTCCCGCGACGAGAATGCCGACGTTATAACCGAACGAATTTACGACCGGATAAATGAGTATAATGCCGGCAGCGACAAGCCGTATCAAATCGCATGCAGCATCGGAATCGCGCCGCTGAACCCGGAAGACGATCGAGCATTTGAAAGCCTTATCGCCGAGGCCGACACGGCGATGTACGCCGAAAAACGCCGCCGCAAGGGGCTGGCGACACAATTTACTCCGCCAGATATGGCCGGCGAGTCAACAGCCCGCCCCGCTTGGCCTTGATATCCGCTTTTAGATTTTCACTTGCTTCCATTTAACGGGCGACGATAGGACGATCGCGGTTGTTGTAATGCCGTATGGCGTGAGCTTGTCGATCACCTCTTGCAAGTGCTCGACCGAGGCCACCGCGACCTTGAGAATGAAAGAATCGCCCCCGGTCCCGCGGTGACACTCAAGTATCTCGTCTGATTCGACCGCCACATCGATAATGTGGCTATAGTCGACACCTGTGATGCTCATTCGCACGAACGCAGTGATGGGCAGGCCGACTCGCGCCGGATCGATCTGGGCACGATATCCGACGATAATTCGAGCATCCTCGAGCTTGCGCACGCGTTCGATGACCGCAGGCGTCGTTAGGCCGACCCGCCTTCCGAGCTCAGCATAGCTAACCCGCGCATCTAGTTGAAGCTCTGTCAATATTCTACGGTCTATTTTGTCAATCATCGTGTGGTTTTGCGTCCTCCGTGTTTTTTGTATGCCAATCGACCCTTTAAAACATAATATCTAAGGTAAACGTCGGGAAAGTACTCACAATTGTCATTCAGAAGTATCGGAAATTCAATTAAAATATGATGATTCTTACCGAGCTAAGTGATTAATATGCAAGGAGCTTTTGCAATGCTTACCGAGACCGCCGCGACGCACATCCCGACACCACCCGAGATCGCCAACTTTGCTGTCGCCGACAGCGATTTGCCTGAGTTTGGCGATATGGAGTTTGAAGACATTAACGAACTCAAGCTTGACCATCCCGGTGCAACTGATGAGGCCTATCGGACGCGCCGTGATTACATTGCGAGCCTCGCGAAACAGTTTCGAGATACCGGCCAAATTACCGATGTAGACTACAACGAAAACGAGCAGAGCATCTGGCGCCACGTCGCCGGGCGGCTCGAAGAATTACATCAAAAACACGCCAGCCCCTTTTATTTGAAAGCAAAACGCGATTTGGGCTTTTCGAACGACCGAATACCGCAACTCTCGGAGCTAAATCGCCGCCTGAAAGAGTTGACTGGATTTCGGCTCGCGCCGATCGAAGGCTTGGTCGAAACACGCGGGTTTTTGAGCTGGCTGTCATACCGCACGATGTTGTCCACGCAGTACATCCGTCATCACTCGCGGCCGGAATACACGCCAGAGCCCGACATAGTCCACGAGGCCATCGGTCACATTCCGATGTTCACAAATCCAAATTTTGCCGACTTTTCCCAATTCATCGGCCACGGCGCCCGTATCGCGACCGATCAGCAACTAGAAGAACTCGGCCGCCTCTACTGGTTCACGGTCGAATACGGGATGGTCGAGCACGAACGCGAAATCAAAGCGTACGGCGCCGGCCTGCTCTCCAGCTACGGCGAACTCGAACACGCCTTCACCGACAGCGTCGAACGCCGCCCATTCGATCTCGAAGGGGTCATCAACACCACCTACGACTACAGTGACATGCAGCCGATCCTTTATGTCATCCCATCGTACGCGGAGTTGAAAGAGGTGACGCGGAAATATATTGAGAGTTTTTAGTCAGAACCGGGAGCGGTAGCGACGGGGTTCGTGTGTTAAAGGAATTTCATGTCGTCAACCAATATTGAGAGGGTTCTAACTGCTTTGAGGGAAATGCATGAGGCGGGAATCCTTAAGGACTATGCGATCGGCGGAGCGTTTGCGGCAATATTACATTCCGAGCCGATCTCGACCATTGATCTGGACATTTTCTTTTTTTTCAAAGAAAAGCAGACCGGACCCGTCCTAAGCCTGAAAAAGCTATACGATTTCGCCAAAACAAAGGGCTTCACGTTTGACCATGAATTCATCAACATTGACGGCTGGCTCGTTCAATTTGTCGAGTCGAGCGAAAACCCCCTCTGGTCGGCGGCGATTGAGAATGCTGATGGGCTGACGATAGGTCATCTTGAGGCCAAGGTTATCGACCGCGAACATCTGGTTGCGATGTGGCTCCTTGCAGGAAGGCCTAAAGACTATCAAAAGATCGGGATGTTCGTCGATGCCGACATCCTCGATTATGAGAAATTGAACAATATTCTTAACCGTCACGGATTACTGGTAAAATGGGAAGCGGAGAAATGGAGATTTTCCAATGAAAAGTGATCTTTCTACAGAGAGTTTGGCCGCAAGGAAATCTATGTCGCGAGCTTATCTCCGCTCGCTCCCGCTGGACGAAAAGATCGCCAGGCTCGTCGATCTGCAAGAGAGATATTACGAACTGCTCGCTATTCGCGCGTCAAATGGCGGCCGCCCGATCCCGTCAAAATGGCAGAAATGGCGCGAGGCTAAGCGTACAGGCGGCTTGAGCGAAAGAGATAAGGACGTTGGAACGCCCTACAGGTCAATTTGAAACAATATGAAACGGCTCGGCACGGATAAAATTATTCGCCAATGCTCCGACAATTGGGCGAATCGATCAAGTTGTAGGTGGTCGATCCCATAAGGGTTGGCCCTTCGTATGCGGTATGACTAGAATTTTCGGCATTTTCAGACTTGACTGACGTGGGAGACGGAGAATGAGTACCTTCAGAGTTCCAATGTGCTTATATTGCAAGCATTTCGATACCGAAAAGCAGACTGGATTAAGTTGTGAAGCGTTTCCTGAAAGGATTCCGGATAAAATCACGCAGTCTCAGTTTGACCACCGCAAGGCTTATCCGAACGATAATGGCATTCGGTTCAAAGCTATTGTAGAAAACAGCTTCGATTTTTCTTTTTTTTCTAACAAGAATGACCGGAATCTTTAGAAACTGATAGATGAAGCCGAAGGCATTAGTATGAAATCATTTCCTGATGAAGCAAATCGACATCGTAGGTATTGGGTTTGGGTCGCGGATCAGAGAAGCTATCTGGACGAGATGGGAAACGAACGAGCCGACTTAGACCCAAAAAATAAACTAGACAATGAAGGATGGTGGACTTGTCACAGAGACACAAAGAAAGGAGACCTAATTCTCCTATATCGTTCTAACTTAAAAAAAGATTTAGGTTATTTAATTCAGGCGGCAACTGATGCTTATTCAATTGCCGATGACGAGATTGCATCGTCTTGGGGCTGGGACTACGGATGCAATGATAAGTTCCTTTACAAATTCAACAACCCGATTACGCTTCAAGATTTGAGGGATAATCCATACATACAAGATTGGGGAGCGTATCGCGGCAACTTTCAAAAGCGCGTTTATGAGATTCCGCCTCCTCACTGGAGGCGTTTGAATACTCTGCTGAGTGAACGAAATCGTGGCTACAAAACCTTTCTATCAAAGATCGAAAAAACGGAAGTTTCGTCAAGCATCATACTTGAAGAACAACTTGAAGAAGAATTATCCCAAGATCTGTCTAAACTTAAAAAATTCGATTTCGATTTGGAAATTTGCTCACTCGAAAAGCACGGATTTAATGGTCGACAATATGTCTGCAAAGGAAACGGCGGTCGAATTGATTTGCTTTGTTTTGATATAACAGAGAATCGTTATGTGGTGATCGAACTAAAGAATGTACGAGCAAGCGAAAATACATTCGGACAGATAAGTAACTATGTTGGTTGGGTGAAACGGCATATTCGAAACGCTAAAAACACCGTTGGGTTGGTAATAAGCCGAGGTTCTGACGTGCGTTTTCAATCCGCTCTGAATATGACGGATAAAATTTATCAAATCGATTTAGATAAATTAGGATTCGAATAAAAATTAGGCCAATCATGACGACACAAAATCCATTAGGACTAAAAAAGATCCACCACGTCGAATTTTACGTTGGTAATGCGAAGCAGGCGGAGTTTTATTATCGCAAGGCGTTTGGTTTTTCGCGGGCTGGGTATTCGGGGCTTGAGACGGGTAACCGCGAGGTAACGAGCTACCTGATGCGGCAGGTGAATATCAATTTTGTGCTGACGACGCCGATGTCGCCGGAGCATCCGGCCGCCGAGCATATCAAGCAGCACGGTGATGGCGTTCGTGACATTGCCTTTTATGTCGAGGATGCCGATCAGGCGTTTAACGAAGCGGTGCGACGTGGTGCGAGACCGGTCCTCGAGCCGCATGATATGACGGATGAGAACGGGACTGCACGCCACGCCGCGATCGGCACTTACGGGGACACGATACATTCGTTGATCTCATACGACGATGGCAGCCCGCACGCGAGCAAAGGCGGAAACCCGAACGGTAGTGAGGGTGCGCAAGGTAACGGAAGCGGATCCATCGGCAGCATGATGCCGCCCGCTACCGCAGGTGGTACTGACGTGATTAACCCTGCTTATAACGGCATCTTCCTTCCCGGTTTTGTTGAACAAAAAGTCGAAGGCGACCCCTCGGGAATCATGATGGTTGATCATATCGTCGGCAACGTCGAGCTTGGTAAGATGGAATACTGGTGCGATTTTTACCGTGATGTACTTGGATTCTTCCGTTACATAACCTTTGACGACAAGGACATCTCTACCGAGTATTCAGCCCTCATGTCGATCGTAATGAGCGATGGCGGCCACAATATTAAATTCCCAATCAACGAACCCGCCGAGAGCAAAAAGGGCAAATCACAGATCCAGGAATACATCGATTTTTACCGCTCCGCCGGTGCCCAGCACATCGCGCTGCTGTGCCGCGATATCCGCTCGACAGTTGCCAAACTCGCCGAGAACGGCGTCGAATTCTTAACAGTCCCCGACAGCTATTACGCCGAACTCCCATCACGCGTCGGCGACATTGACGAAGACATCAACAGCCTCAAAAAACTCGGCATCCTCGTCGACCGCGACGAAGAAGGCTATCTGCTCCAGATCTTCACCAAACCCGTCGAAGATCGCCCGACCGTCTTCTACGAAATCCTCCAACGCAAAGGGTGTAAGGGGTTTGGCAAAGGCAATTTTAAGGCGTTGTTTGTCTCGATCGAGGAAGAACAGCGAAGACGTGGAAATCTTTAAGGGTTTTTAGCCACAGATGCACACAGATATAGGTTGATTTATCCGTGTGTACGTCTATGGACATCCTTGGGACTGAATAAATGAAAGAAAGATTGTGGACACCCATCGCAACTGGTTTCTGCTTGGCGGTATTCTGCTGTCTATCAGTCAACGGTCAGGTGAAGAGTAAGATGGCACCGAGTTCTTACCTTTTTGTTTGGGTCGCCGACGCGGATAGGGAACAGTCGGACTTTCTAGCCATCGTTGATGTGCGGCCCGAATCAAAAACTTACGGTGAGATTCTAAAGACCCTGCCTGTGGGTGTAACAGGAACAATTCCCCACCATACGGAACACGAGATGCCAAAAGACGGCGTGCTCTTCGCGAACGGCTTTGGTGCCGGGCAAACTTTCCGCTTTGATCTATCTTCTCCGTTAAATCCTAAGCTTCTGGGGTCATTTCACGAGGCTGGTGAATACATGCATCCGCACAGCTTTGTCCGGCACCCGAACGGCAATGTTCTGACTACATTTCAGATGAAAGGCCATGGTAACGCGGCGCCCGGTGCTTTGGCCGAGCTGGATCCGAAGGGCCGAGTTCTCCGAATTTCCGATGCCGCCGATCCCACGGTCGAGAAATTTATTCGTCCGTACAGCCTTGCCGTCCTTCCAAAAATCGACCGCGTCGTTGTCACGAGTGCCGACATGGACGCGAAAAAACCCAGTCACGTCGTGCAAGTTTGGCGGTACTCAGATTTCAAGCTTATAAAGTCGATCTATCTGAAAGGCGCGTTTGGGGTCGATCCGGCAGAACCGCGTATTCTGGCGGATGGAAAAACGGTACTCGTTTCGACCTTCTCATGCGGTCTGTATAAACTTTCCGGACTCACGAGCAACGACCCAACAGCAGATTTTATACATACGTTTGGCGGCGATGATTGTGCACTGCCAGTCGTCGCAGGAAATTATTGGATAGCAACTGTACCCGCGTCAAATGCCCTCGTCAGTCTCGACGTCTCAAATCCGTCGAAACCGGCTGAAGTAAGCCGTTTGACGTTTGAAAAAACGGATAAACCGCATTGGATCGCTCTTGAACCAAACGGCAACCGAATCGTCGTGAGCGGCGGCAAAGGTACCCTGAACAGCAGCCTGCTGATCGTAAGGATCAATAGTAAAACGGGCAAACTCAGCGTGGACGAAACGTTCAATGAAAAAAAAGCGACAAAACCGGGAATCACCTTTGACCGCGAAGAGTGGCCCCACGGTAAGAGCGGCCGCGGCATTCCGCACGGCGCCGTTTTCAGCCGACCCTAGTTGCTCACGAAATCTGTGTCCATCTGGGCTAATCTGTCCGTAATTTTCTTATGAACCTTACCTATAAAACAGGTTTCGGAAACGAATTTGCAACTGAGGCGGTGGAAAGTGCTTTGCCGGTCGGGCAAAATTCGCCACAGAAAGCGCCGCATGGGCTGTATGCCGAGCAGTTTTCGGGGACGGCGTTTACCGCACCGCGGGCGACGAATAAGCGCACGTGGACATATCGCATCCGCCCGAGTGTTCTGCACAAGCCGTTCACTCAGGTAGACAATAAAGGCTGGGTAGGCAGATTCGACGATCTTTCCGTCACACCGAACCAACTCCGTTGGGACGCGTTTCCCGTGCCGACCGAGCCGACTGATTTTATTGACGGGATCACGACGATTGCGGGGAACGGCGACAGTTTTGCACAAGTTGGAATGGCGGTGCATATCTATGCTTGCAACACGGGCATGGGCGACCGATATTTTTACAATGCCGATGGCGAGATGCTGATCGTGCCGGAGATGGGAAGGCTCGGAATTTTGACTGAGTTGGGCGTGCTGCGGGTCGGGCCCGGCCAGATTGCGGTGATTCCGCGTGGGCTGAAGTTCCAGGTCGAGATCGCGGGGGACGTTACTTCAGATAACGAAGATTCAAACGCTCCGTCAGCCATCACCCCTTCAGCCGAAACGGCCGCCACCCCTCCTAAGACGGGAGGGGAGCTAAGAGCTCGCGGCTATATCTGTGAAAATTTCGGCCAGCAGTTTCGCCTGCCTGATCTTGGGCCGATCGGGGCGAATGGACTGGCGAATCCGCGCGATTTTGAAACGCCGGTTGCGTGGTACGAAGACCGCGATGGCAAGTGCGAGATCGTGGCCAAATTTGGCGGGAATTTATGGGCGTGTGAGACAGATCATTCCCCGCTGGATGTCGTCGCGTGGCATGGCAACTACGCTCCGTATCGTTATGATCTGCGGCGATTTAATACCATCGGCTCGGTCTCGTTCGATCATCCCGACCCGTCTATATTTACCGTTTTGACCTCGCCAAGCGATCTCGCGGGCACGGCGAATTGCGATTTTGTCATCTTTCCAGACCGCTGGCTCGTCGCCGAAGACACGTTCCGCCCGCCGTGGTATCACCGCAATACGATGAGCGAATATATGGGCCTCATTTATGGCGCCTACGACGCCAAGGAGGAAGGCTTTGTCCCCGGTGGCGGCTCGCTTCACAACCAAATGTCAGCCCACGGCCCCGATCTCGACGCATACGAAAAGGCGTCGAGCGCCGATCTCAAGCCGCAAAAACTCGAAGGCACGCTGGCGTTTATGTTCGAGTCGCGATATATCATCCGTCCGACAAAGTTTGCGATGGAGACTGCAGAGCTGCAGCACGAGTATTCCGACGTCTGGCAGGGGTTGAAAAAGAACTTCGTTTCGCCAAAAGCCTAAGGAAGTGCGGTTAAAAAGGCGGCGATGTCGCCAGCATTATTGTATAAATGGGGCGCGATACGGATGCGGTCCCCGCGTGGACTCACGATGTTTCCCTCGCGCTCGAGCCGCGCGGCAATTTCGTTGGCCGCCAGGCCGCCGCGGTGTTTGATGCAGACGATTGCCGATTTTTCGTCTTCCCGCCTCGAACTCACCAGTTCATAATCAAGCCCCGCCAGACCCTCGACTAGCTGGTCAGTGAGTTCGCTCAAATGTTTTTCAATTCTTTCAATACCAACTTTTTTTATTAGACTTAGGCTTGCCTCGAGGCCGTAAAACAGGGCGGCAGCACCGGTGCCGCTTTCCCATGCGAGGGCCGTTGATTTAAATGGCTGTTCGCGATCTTCAAAATCCCATGGTGTCTCGACGCTGATCCAGCCTACCGATGTCGGAGCTACGCGCTCGCGGGCTCGATCCGATAGGTAGATGTAACCGCAGCCCTCGGGTGCACACAGCCATTTGTGGCTTGCACCGCAGGCGACATCTACGAATTGAGCGGGCAGATCGTAAGGTGCGGCGCCGAGGCCCTGAATGACATCGACGCAAAACAACGCGTCGTGCGAGCGAGCGGCGCGGCCGATGCGTTCGAGGTCCGCCTTGAAACCGGAGGCGTATTGAACAGAACTGAGGGCGACGATCCTGGTTCGCGGATCAATCATTGCGATAAGCGTATCAATATCTATCCGGCCGTCGCGTTCGGGACAAAGACGCAACTCTACATCAAATTCGTCGCGGACGCGTCGCCACGCATAGAAATTGGACGGAAACTCGCGTTCGAAACTTACTATATTATCGCCAGATCTCCAGTTGAGGCCGTTGGCAATCGATGCAAAGCCGTCTGAGGTATTGCGCATGAACGCGACGCCGTCGGCCGCAACCCCGAGCATCTCGGCGATCAATGCACGGGCACGATGCTTGGTGGCGATCCACTCATCGAAATGTAAAGAGCCGCTATTCGCCGCATCGTTTAGTTGGCGATTTACTGCATCAATTGCAGTTGTCGGAATCGGCGACACCGAGGCGCTGTTGAGGTAGGTGTAGTTGCTGACCGCTGGAAAGAGTCGTCGGATCGCTTCATTCATAAATCATTGGATTTCATTGACAACGCAAGCCCCAGGACTGATTATCTAAGGTTGGCGATGTGCGCCTGATTCTAACGCGGTGCTCTGCACCCATCATTTGATTGACCCGATTATGTTCGATCTCGGTCGTAAAAACCAACCTGACTTCGGCTTTATCGCTGCCAGCGATGATCGTGATATTGAGATTAGCTACCCCGCACGCGAAACGCGACAAGGCCTTTGGTCAGAAGGCTTTAAGCTCGTTCGGGATATTTTTTTGATCGTAATAGTATTCATACTATTTGGGGTGTTTTTCGTCCAGCCCGTCGTGGTAGAGGGAACCTCGATGCTGCCTCAGCTGCATGATGGCGAGCGTTTGCTGGTGAACAAACTTGTTTACTATAAGTTCCAGAGCGTAAGCTGGGGCCATATCGAGCGCGGCGATATCGTTGTGTTCTGGTTCCCCAATGACCCGGACAAGTCTTATGTTAAACGCGTCATCGGCTTGCCCGGCGAGACGGTCGAGCTCCGCAACGGCAAGGTTTACGTAGATGGCAAACAGCTGACTGAGGCCTATCTGGATGACGAGCACACACAATCACAGCCGCCGCCGATGACGAAAAAGGTCGAGGACCACCACTATTTCGTGATGGGCGATAATCGGGACAATTCGTCAGACTCGCGATATTGGGGTCTCGTCCCTGAGAAGTATATCTATGGGAAGGCCTTCTTTCGATATTGGAAACCATCGAGCATTGGCTTTCTGGAGCATGGCGAGTACGACAACGCCGTACCCGCAGCACCGACAAATAAACAGGATCTCCGAGCCGAAGAAAGGTAACACTTCGCGATGAGTCTGAATACAAAGGCGATTTTGATTCTTGAGGACGGACGCACCTTTCATGGTGCGTCTTTTGGCGCCGAGGGAGAGGCCTATGGCGAGATCGTATTTAATACGTCGATGTCGGGTTACCAGGAGATTTTGACCGACCCAAGCTATGCCGGCCAGATCGTCGCGATGACATATCCGCAGATCGGGAACTATGGGATAAATGAAGACGATAATGAATCGCGAAGGCCGTGGGTTGAGGGTTTTGTAGTGCGAGAGGCCAGCCGGATCGCCTCGAATTACCGGGCCACGACCACCCTGCAGCAGTATCTGATAAAGAACGAAATCGTGGGTATTGAGCACATCGATACGCGGGCGCTCGTCCGTCACATTCGGGATAAAGGTGCGATGCGCTCTGCGATCTCAACCGTCGATCTTGACGAAACATCACTGCTGAAAAAAGTACTGGCTTCGCCGAAAATGGATAATCGTGAGCTCGCGAGCACCGTTTCGGCTAGTGCAAACTACGCGTTTGAAGCCGCAGGCATTGAGAAATATCACATAGTCGCCTTTGATTTTGGGGTTAAGACCAACTCGCTTCGAGAATTTGCAAAGTCGGGCTGTCGGGTAACGGTAGTTCCCGCCAGCACCTCGGCGGATGCGGTTTTGGCCCTTGAGCCTGACGGAATATTTCTTTCAAACGGCCCGGGCGACCCGGCTTCGATGACGACGGTTGTAGAAGAGATCAGGAAACTCACAGCAAGCAAAACGCCTATATTCGGCATCTGCCTCGGTCACCAATTGCTCGGCGAGGCCTTTGGCGGCACCACCTACAAGCTAAAATTTGGCCACCGCGGCGGCAACCAGCCGATCAAGGACCTGACCACCGGCAAGATCGAAATCACCGCCCACAACCACGGGTTCGCGGTCAATGCCGATAGCTTGCCGGCCGATGTCGAGGTGACCCACATCAACCTAAACGACCAAACCGTCGCCGGCCTCCGCCACAAAACGCTGCCCGTTTTCTCGGTCCAGTATCATCCCGAATCCGCCCCCGGCCCGCATGATTCCGAATATCTATTTGAAAGGTTCACTGATCTAATGGCGAAAAGCGAGACATAGTAGGTCGTCGGCTCAAGTCGACGGTTCATACAGAAAACAAACGCGAAAACCCCTTATGGATAACGACGAGAACTAGGATTGACGCATAGAAACCACTCGGGTGGACGCCGCAAACACTGTCACTTAGTCTTAAACCTTTCATCTGTAAGCACTTACAGCCACAGACCCGCCCGTTTTTGCTCGCAAACCGCCACAAAACGCATCAAAAACGGCCCAAAACCGTACAAAAACCGCGCCAAAACTGACCAAAACACCTCTATTCCGGACCGCTTTTCCGCCCCGCCGCCGCCCACCGTCTCATCGTCAATCCCCACCGTCACCGTCGCCATTTCATCTCCGTCGTCGCCGTTGTTATTCTCGTTTTTCACAAAGCTGAACTCCGAGTACCCGTCCACCTCCTCCCTTGCGGTTTTTTCGGAGTGTAAATAGAATTGTGGGGACACAATCGGTCAACCGATATTCCATTCATTTAGGAGACGTCCATTGGCAGCACTCGATGGCCTTATAGCCCAAATCGAAGACAAAACATTGCGCGAACGTTTAGGCGCAGAGGTCAAGAAACTGACTGACGAAAAGACGTTCGGTCTTGTATTTGAAGATCACCTGCCGGAGCTTACACCGCTTTATTCTGAAAAGATTCGCAAAGGCTCGACCGTCGCAATTCGGGGCGATGATATCGCTAATGTCTGGCGGGTCATTTCGGTTGTGGGCAAAGCAGCTAGATGTGTAAACCGTCGTACGAGCGAGGAACGCCACATTCCCGCTACCGATCTAGTCGTCGTCCTTCAATTTGGCGAACCGATCTTTCCTTCGCTCGTTCCTATGGATCGAGTCAAGAATGGTTCGGATGATTCGCCGTGGCACACACTAATCGAAGCCGACAACTATCACGCACTTCAACTTCTCGAATACCTTTACGCGGGACAGGTCGATTGTATTTACATTGATCCGCCGTATAACAGCGGAGCGCGTGATTGGAAATATAACAACGATTATGTTGACGGGAACGACGGATGGCGACACAGTAAGTGGCTAGCTTTCATGAAGCGTCGGCTAAGGATTGCGAAGCGGTTGTTGAACCGAGATACCTCGGTGTTGATTGTCACGATTGATGAGAAAGAGTACCTGCATCTCGGGATGCTGCTTGAACAGGTATTTCCGGAAGCTCGAATCCAGATGGTGAGCACGATGATCAATCCCGCAAACGTCGCTCGTGCCAATGGATTTGGAAGGAGTGATGAATACATCTTCGTGGTTATGCTTGGTAGTGCGGCCCCAAGCCGATTACATTTGCCGCGCGAGTGGGTTTCAAGCAAGGGACGGACACATACGGGAAAGATTCGCTGGGACTTGCTTCGACGTTCAGGAACGAATGCTGAGAGAAGTCATTCGCCCGGCTGCTTTTACCCGATTTACGTCGATCCAAACACTCGCCGGATTGACCAAATTGGTTCGGCGCTTCCCAAAGGCCAATCTAACGCAGAGGGCATTTCGGGTCTTACACCTGTTTTACCGATCCGAAAAGATGGTTCAGCGGGCAACTGGCAATGGGCTCCAAACACGCTCAAGGACCGTATCAAACAGGGCCGCGTCAAAGTCGGCGGAAATCCAATTCGTGGCTTTACGATATACATCCTGAAGGACGGTGAGTACGCTAAGATACAACGCGGCGAATTTCAGCAAGAAGGCATAGCAGATGATGGGTCACTTCGTGTTGAGGATAATGATTCCTCATTTGTGATGGCGGTTCCAGGCAGCCAATGGCGAATTACTGGACACGATGCGACTCAGTATGGGTCTCGACTACTTGGAGATATCTTGCCTGGAAGAAGATTTCCGTTTCCGAAGAGTATTTATGCAGTACGCGATGTCGTTCGCTTCTATGTAGAAAACAACCCCAAGGCACTTATCGTTGATTTCTTCGCCGGCAGCGGCACTACGCTCACCGCGGTCAATCTGCTTAACGCTGCGGATGGCGGCCAACGGCGCTCTATTTTAGTAACCAACAACGAAGTCTCAATCGAAGAAGCGGCTGGCTTGACCGCGCGAGGCTTACAACCCGGCGAGGAAGAATGGGAAGCTCTAGGCATCTGTCGGTCTGTTACCTGGCCGCGCAGTAAGTTCACCATTCACGGAACGCGTGATGATGGCACCCAACTGGGTGGGGAATACTTGGCTGGTACGACAGTTGACCGTGAAAAGCCCCGGTCTTTCACACATATTGGCTTTTTCGAACAAGAGACACTACGTAATGTGGCAATGAAAAAGCAGCTCGTTTCCATGATTGACGGCCTTCCGCAAACTCTTGTCAAAGAAACATGTCCATTCATCGTCAGCGAAGACCATGATGCAAGCGTGCTGTTCGATCCGGCCAGTGCAGATAGCTGGCTAGACGAATTGGAAGGGCAAGAACACATATTCCGTTTCTTTATCGCTACGTCGAGAAAGGCGCATTTCGACGTTCTAAAAGCGCGGATCAACGAACTGCTCGGCCCTCAGATTATCGTTGAAGAAAAAAAGCGGCCGATGCGAAAAGGCTTCGCTGCAAACCTGGCCTATTTCAAGTTAGATTTTCTCGACAAGAATAACGTCGCTCTGGGCCGTCAATTTCATGAAATACTGGCGTTGCTTTGGCTCCGTGCCGGTGCTATCGGCGCGGTGCCTGAGCTACCCAGGAGCATGGATATTCCGGCAATGTTGATCCCAGATAAGAATCCATTTGCTGTCCTAGTTGACGAGTCAAAGTATCGAGAATTCCTGACTGCAATTGAAAGCCGAAACGACCTTACTCATGTATTCCTTGTAACAGATTCAGAAGATGCGTTTCATGAGATGGCGAGTGAAATTGCGGCGCCGAATGTTATCCAGCTTTACCGGGACTATTTGGAAAACTTTATGATCAATAGAGGAGAGCTTGGATGAGAGTTGGGCTTTTTGATTTTCAAAAAGACGCGCTGAGCGATCTTCAGGTCAACATTTCCGAAGCAAGGGTAGCGGCTTCGATTGATAGGCCACGCGCAATTTCTTTCTCGGCACCTACGGGCGCGGGAAAGACGGTTGTTATGACCGCGTTATTTGAAAATATCTTTTTTGGCGACGCAGAGTTTTCCGCCCAGCCTGATGCGGTTATTTTGTGGCTTTCGGATATGCCGGAGCTAAATGAGCAAACCCGCCTGAAGATCGAGGAAAAATCCGACCGCATTCGAACCGGCCAACTTGTAACTATCGACAATTCATTTGATAGCGAAATATTTGCAGGCGGCAATATCTATTTCATGAACACCCAAAAGCTTGGAAGCGATAAGCTTTTGACTGTCAAAGGCGATAATCGACAATTTCCAATTTGGCAAACATTAACTAACACCGCGAAGGCCATTCCAGATCGCTTCTATGTCGTTATCGACGAGGCTCATCGCGGCATGCGCGGTCGAGGAGCGGCCGAGGCACAGACGATCATGCAGAAGTTCATTTTGGGCAGCCCAGCCGATGGACTCAGCCGAATGCCGCTCGTTATCGGAATGTCTGCGACACCCAGACGATTTGACGACCTTATTGCTGGAGCTCCGCATACGGTTTACAAGGTGCCAGTAGATCGAGAAAGTGTTCGCGTTTCCGGCCTTCTGAAAGACAGGGTGCTGATCGATTTTCCGCGAGCCGGCGCCCAGGCGGAAATGACATTGCTAGCCGAAGCGGCAAATACTTGGAAGGACGTGGAAAAGAAATGGACGGCTTATTGTACAAAAGAGGATGAGCCAATAGTTTCTCCCATTCTCGTAATACAGGTTGAGGACGCCACAGCAGATAAGAATCCGAGTCGAACCGACCTCAGTTCAATTGTTGCAACCATCGAAAGAGCTCTCGGACGACAGCTGCGCGTCGGCGAGATTGCTCATACCTTTAACGACGCAGGAGACTTTGAAGTTGCTGGACGTAGAATCCGGCGTGTCGAAGCATCGCGTATTCAAGATGACAGTTCCATTAGAGTCGTATTATTCAAGATGAGCCTGTCTACTGGTTGGGATTGCCCGCGAGCTGAAGTGATGATGTCATTTCGCGGAGCACAAGACCATACCTACATCGCGCAGCTCTTAGGCCGAATGGTTCGCTCACCGCTTGCTCGACGCATAGCGTCGGATGCTTCCCTGAACGATGTGCATTTATATCTTCCGCATTTTGACAAAACCGCAGTCGAAGCGATCATTAACGATCTTAAGATTGATGAAGACGTGCCTCCGACCGAAGTTGGGTCGAGCAAAGAGCTTGTTGCATTAAACCGTCGTCCGGGTCTTGACCACATTTTCGCCGCCTTTGAGAAGTTGCCAACATACCGCGTCGACGCAGTGCGCAAGCAAAGTTCTCTGCGTCGTTTAATGGCATTGAGCGGTGGATTGACCCGCGACGGAGTAGACGTTGAGCTTTTGAATCAGACGAAAGGCGGGATCCTTTCGAAGATGCAGTCCGAGATTGCTCGACTTCGTGAGTCTGGAGAATTGGCAAGTCATGCGGAGCGGTTTACGGGAGTTGAGATCGAGCGGATCGCTCTCGAATACGGAACGGACGCCTCGAATAAAGCGAACGGCTACATTGTCGACGCAGCATCTGCGGATATCGATAGGCATTTTGCCCAGGCAGGACGAACTTTTGGGAATGGTCTTCATATTGAGTACTGGAAATCTCAAGGCGACCGTGAAGCCCACGATGTGAAGGTCGAAACTCTTGTTTTGGCCAACAATTCTGTCGGCATTGATGAGATCGAGAAATTTGCGGAAGATCAATTTGACGAGATGTACGCGAACTTCAGGCCGGCAATTGCTCGCTCGAAGGAGCAACGCAAAAATGCCTATGAGCGACTTCGTCTTGCAGCTAAAGATCCAAAAGATATTCCATGGCGATTGCCCGAGGTAATTGATTTCAAGCGTAGCTTGGGCGCATCCGAGTACGCCAAACATTTATTCGTAGAAGGCGACGGCAAGTTTCGTGCAGACCTCGGCCCCTGGGAGCGCGAGGTTGTGCAAATGGAATTGTTAAGGTCCGACGTGGTTGGTTGGCTCCGTAACGAGCCAAGGAAATCATGGTCGCTTGAGATTCCTTATGAGATCGCGGGCGTTTGGAAACCCATGTTTCCAGACTTGGTAGTAGTGCGGGAAATTTCAGGTGGATATCAGTTCGATATTTTGGAACCCCACGACCCAAGTCGGTCCGATAATATTTTAAAGGCGATTGGCCTCGCGAAATTCGCCGGAAAACACGGCCTCAACTTTGGACGAATTCAACTGATTCGGAAACGCGGCACGACCGGCAACTATGTTCGACTTGATTTTAGCGACAATTCCATTCGAAGATCCGCGACAGGATTAACTACGAACGCACAATTGGACGCGTTGTTCGAGACAAACGGTAAGACCTAACCATTGTCCGGCCCGGCCGCCGTGTTGAATCGGCGGACTCCGGATTGTGATGTCGAATAGCGTCGCAATGTTGTTGCATATATGGTACAATGTACTAGCTACGGACGACTGGCTAAAAAATTCACACAGGAGACGGAAATTAGATTATGAAGATGCAGTGGTCGGTGTTTGAGGGGGAGCCTTATCGGGCTAGGGCGTCGGTTGAGGCGCGGGTTACTTTGTCGCCTCAGTGTGTGATTTACTTGAATGGGCCGGCGTATATCGCGTTGGGCGCTCCGCACGCGGTGGAGTTGATGTTTGAGGGTAACAGGCGGGTGATCGGTATGAAGCCCGCGGACATACGAAAGCGAAATGCCTTTCCGGTGAAGCGGCACAGCAAGGGGTCGTATATGCGGGTGTCGGCCGCGGCATTTTGCCATAACTTTAGGATAGAGCCGCGCGAGACTTTGCTCTTTGACGGGGCCGATTTTGACCCTGACGGCGTGCTGCTGCTCGATATGAACAGGACGACCACCGTCGGGCGAGGGGCCAGGTGAGGGAATTGAGAATTGAGAATTGAGAATGGAAAGGCCGCAACGAGTCGCGCCTTTCCCCTTGCAGTTTCTAGTTAACTCTACTGCCCGATCCCGTAAATATAAGGCGCGATTACGAGCGATACGATGGACATTAGTTTGATGAGGATATTCATCGACGGGCCTGACGTGTCTTTGAACGGGTCGCCTACCGTGTCGCCTGTTACCGATGCCTTGTGCGGTTCTGATCCTTTGTAGACCATCTCGCCGTTGATCTCGACGCCTTTTTCGAATGACTTTTTGGCATTGTCCCATGCACCGCCTGCGTTAGACTGAAAAATTCCCATCAGCACGCCGGAGACCGTAACGCCCGCCAGCAGCCCGCCCAAGACTTCCGGTCCCATTGTAAAACCGACGAGTACTGGCGTGATAAGAGCAATTGCGCCGGGCATCATCATTTCGCGCAATGAGGCTTTGGTCGAAATCGCTACGCATTTGTCATACTCCGGCTTCGCTTTGTATTCCATGATGCCCGGAATCTCGCGGAATTGACGCCGAACTTCCTGCACCATATCCATCGCGGCTCTACCCACGGCCTGAATGCACAGGGCCGAGAAAATAAAAGGGATCATCCCACCGACAAAAAGGCCCGCGAGAACCGGAGCTTTATAAATGTCGATCCGATCGATGCCGGCGATTCCGACAAATGCAGCAAATAGTGCAAGTGATGTAAGCGCGGCTGACGCGATTGCAAAACCCTTTCCTGTCGCGGCCGTCGTGTTTCCCACAGCGTCAAGATTGTCCGTTCGCTCTCGCACCTCAGGCGGCAGTTGGCTCATCTCGGCGATGCCGCCAGCATTATCCGCGATTGGCCCAAAAGCGTCGATCGCAAGCTGCATCGCGGTGGTCGCCATCATTCCCGCGGCCGCGATTGCCACGCCGTACAGCCCCGCAAAATAATACGAGGCGATGATACCGCCGGCCAATGTCAGAATGGGAATCACCGTCGATTTCATACCGACCGCCAATCCCGCGATGATGTTTGTCGCGTGGCCGGTCGATGACTGTTGAATGATCGAGTTGACGGGCTTTTTACCCATCGCGGTGTAATATTCGGTGACGATGCTCATGATCGCTCCGACGACCGTTCCGACCACAATGGCCGCGAAAACACCGTTTTTATTGAAACTCGTGTTGCGAAGCGCGATCTGACCCTCGGGCAGCATCCACATCACGACAAAGTAGGATGCGACCACCGTAAGCAGCATGGACGCCCAATTACCGATGTTCAAAGCATTCTGAACACTCGATTTATCATCCTTGATCGTGACGAACCAGGTGCCTACGATCGAGAAAACAATTCCGAGCCCACAAATCACCATAGGCAGCAGAATCGGCGACATGCCGCCGAATGCGTCATTGACCTTGATCTCCTGCCCGAGCACCATCGTTGCCAAAATCGTAGCAACGTACGAGCCAAAAAGGTCGGCACCCATGCCCGCCACGTCGCCCACGTTGTCGCCCACGTTATCCGCAATTGTGGCCGGATTTCGAACGTCGTCTTCAGGAATACCCGCCTCGACTTTACCCACGAGATCGGCGCCAACATCAGCTGCTTTTGTATAGATACCGCCGCCAACGCGGGCAAAAAGGGCGATCGACTCAGCACCAAGCGAGAAACCCGTCAGCACCTCGATCGCGGTGCGTACCTGATTAGCGCCTAGTCCCGCGAACATGGCGAGAAAAACGATGAACAGGCCGCCCAGGCCCAAAACCGCCAAACCGGCGACGCCCAGACCCATCACCGTCCCGCCCGTAAATGACACCTTCAGGGCCTGTTTCAGGCTCGTGCGAGCGGCTTGCGTCGTACGGACGTTTGCCTTTGTGGCAACGCGCATCCCGATATATCCGGCAGTTGCGCTAAACACAGCCCCGATGATGAAGGCGATCGCGATGACCCAGCTCGAGTGAATTTCCCGGCCATTCACCTCGTGGATCGTTCCCGAATATGCGAGCAATGCCGAGGTGAATAATACGAATATGCTCAGGACCTTCCACTCGGCTTTTAAGAACGCCATCGCTCCGTCGGCTATATAACCGGCGAGCTCCTGCATGTTCGCGTCGCCCGCGTCCTGCTTCGTGACCCACGCCGACTTAAACGCCATTACCACCAGCCCCAAAATCCCGAGAGCGGGCACCATATAAATTACGTAGCTATTCATGTTGTTCTCTCTTGATTTGCCACGGGCAGCGTATTCGTATGCTGAAACGTGCAGAAATCTAATGACGATACAAAACTGCTGATTATAAGGCACTTCGTCTATTTGGCCAAAAAAGGTCGAGCGGTAAACGAGAGGATAAGTCACCATTGAGTTAGAATTGTGGGGTGAATACGCTATCGGTCAGCTCAAATCGGCGCGACGAGATGATCGACGACCGTTAACGCAGCTTATACACATGGCCACCGGTTATTCAGACACGCCCTTAGTTACAAAATTAGGGATTAAAAGCGGCTATACAGTACTGACGCTCAATGCACCCGACGGTTATTCGTCGCTGCTCGGCGATCCGTACGATATCAAGATCATCGCTGATATGCCGGCGGGGAGGCCGGATCTCATCCATCTTTTTACTAATAGCCGGGACGAACTCTTTTCCAAGCTCTCCGACCTTCGCAATGTGATCAGAGCGGATGGAGCGATATGGGTCTCGTGGTATAAAAAGGCCGCCAAATTACCGACCGAGATTACCGAGGACACCATTCGGGACGCAGCCTTGCCGCTCGGTCTCGTCGATATAAAGGTGTGTGCGGTCGATAATAAATGGTCGGGTCTAAAATTGGTTATACGAAAAGAGAATCGTGTATAATTCGCTCACATCAAATCTCGGAGGTTAGAGTGCCAACCATTGACCCTTATATCGACAGCTATATCGAGAGTGCCGAGGAGTTTGCCAAACCCATCCTCAGCCATATTCGCTCACTTGTCCATACGGCCTGCCCGGACGTGACCGAGACAAAAAAATGGAGCTTTCCGCACTTCGATTACAAAGGCATCATGTGCAGCATGGCCTCGTTTAGGGCCCACTGTGCCTTTGGATTTTGGAAGCAGTCGCTGCTGGAACAGGACGCGTTTCCGGCCGAGAAAGTGGCGATGGGCAGCTTTGGCCGTATCACTTCGATTAGTGATCTGCCTGATGAGGCCACGATGATAAAACTCATTCAGGATGCGATGAAGCTGAATGAGCAGGGGATAAAAGCCTCGCGACCGAGACCCGAGAAAAAGGAGCTTGTCGTGCCGGATGTCCTGCTGGCAGCTCTCGGAAAGAGCAAGAGCGCGTCCGCGACATTCGATAGCTTTCCTTATTCCAAGAAAAAGGATTACGCAGAGTGGATCGCCGACGCAAAAAGTGATGCGACACGCGATAAACGTCTCGCTACGACGATCGAATGGCTTGCCGAGGGCAAGTCGCGGAATTGGAAATACGAGAATTGCTAACGGAGGAAAAGGACATGGGCAAGACAGGCGTACAGCCGTATATCAGCTTTAATGGAAACTGCGACGAGGCGATAAATTTTTACAAGGAAGCACTCGGCGGCGAGATCCTATACGTACAGCGTTACGGCGATTCGCCGATGAAAGGCATGGGACCCGACGACCAGGTAATGCACTGCACGCTGAGGTTTGGCGAGACGGAGTTGATGGCGTCTGACAATCCTTCTAACGGCGACTTTCCATTGCACGTCGGGAATAACATCTCGCTCGCATATAGTTCAAATGACCCTGCGGGAGCCGAGTCGATGTTTACCCGAATGGCCGACGGCGGCAAGATTACGATGCCGATGGCCGAGACATTTTGGGCTGAGCGATTTGGAATGCTGACGGATAAATTTGGCATCAACTGGATGTTTAACTGCGACAAGTCCGAGAGCGACCACGCTCACGCGACTTCTTAAAACAGTTGGCAGTGGTCAGAGAAACGCTCTGATCTGGCCGACAACTAACAACTGACTGCCGACAATTGACTTATGACTGAACCAATTCTCGTAGCAAAAAACGATGCGGGTGAATTTCACCTTCTGGCGCAGATGGCGAATCGGCATGGCGTGATAACCGGTGCGACCGGCACGGGTAAGACGGTCACGCTGCAGCGCCTGGCCGAGGGCTTTAGTGCCCGCGGCGTTCCCGTGTTTATGGGCGATATCAAGGGCGACCTTTCGGGCGTGACGCAGCCGGGCGGCGGGAATCCAAAGATCGACGCACGCAACCAGCTGCTTGGCATCACGCCGGCGTTTGAGGGTTTTCCGGCGACCGTCTGGGACGTTTTTGGCAAGCAGGGACATCCGCTTCGCGCGACCGTTTCCGAGATGGGGCCGCTGCTGCTTGCACGGCTACTGCAATTGAATGAAACCCAGGAAGGCGTTCTTGTGATCGCGTTCAAATACGCCGATGACAACGGAATGCTGCTGCTCGATCTGAAAGATCTGCAGTCGCTGATGCGGTGGGTCGGTGAGAATGCGGCCGAACTCACGCTGGCCTATGGCAACGTCTCGACCGCGTCGGTGGGCGCGATTCAGCGCGGGCTTTTGCAGCTCGAGCAGCAGGGCGGCGCGACGTTTTTTGGCGAGCCGGCTGTAAAGCTCGATGATTTTATGCAGACGGTCGGAGGCAAAGGCGTTTTGAATCTGCTCGCCGCCGATGAGCTCGTAAATTCGCCAAAGCTCTACTCGACCTTTCTACTATGGCTGCTGAGCGAACTCTTTGAATCGCTGCCCGAGGCGGGCGATCTCGAGAAGCCAAAGCTCGTCTTTTTCTTTGACGAAGCGCACCTGCTCTTTAGTGACGCCCCCACGGCGCTCGTAGAAAAGGTCGAGCAAGTCGTGCGGCTGATCAGGTCAAAGGGCGTCGGCGTCTATTTTGTCACGCAGAATCCCGCGGACATCCCGGAGAAGGTTCTCGCGCAACTTAGCAATCGCATCCAGCACGCCCTGCGAGCCTATACGCCGCAGGAGCAGAAAGGAGTTCGCGCCGCTGCTTCCAGTTTCCGCGAAAATCCAAAGGTCGATACCGAAAAGACGATTACCGAACTCGGCGTCGGCGAGGTGCTCATCTCGACGCTGGATGAAAAAGGCGTCCCGACGATGGTCGAACGCGCATTTGTCGTTCCGCCAGTCGGTCACATCGGTCCGATCACTGCCGAACAGCGTTCGTCCTTGATCGCGAATTCGCTCGTCGCCGGCGCCTATGAAAATGCTATTGACCGCGAGTCCGCGTTCGAACTCCTGACTGCAAAGGTAAACGAGCGAGCCGCCCAACAACAAGCTGCGACCGACGCGAAAGCCGCCGAACGAATTCAGAAGGAGGCAGAGAAAGCCGAACGGGCGGAGGCCCGCAAGCCCGACACGCTGCTAGAGTCGATTGGCAAAAGCGCCGTCCGGTCCGCCACAACGAGTATCGCCCGCTCCGTGGGAACAAAACTCGTCAGGGGTGTTCTCGGTGGATTGCTGGGCGGTAGGAAGAGCTGGTTTTAGGCAAACGTTCAGCTGTGGGTTTACTTGTTGGGACGTTAGAAAAATCGAACTGCATTGGCTAGTAAAGCAGATAGTTATCCCTAACGGATGTGAACTCATCAAGTCGCGGCACCCACGCGCCTTGAATTGTGTCTAACGCCTCTCTGGATTCGATCGCTTCCCGGATCTTATCCGTGCCGCACACGATATCGAACGGGTTCTTGTCAAATTCATACTCGTATGCGTTCCGCCGCCACTCAAAATCGTCGGGGTACATTTCATAGGCGGTCTTTACCATTGCGATGCCCACGATGACGGGGGTGAAGGTTTCGCGGTTGGTGACGTGGAGCTGGACGCCGGCGCAAGTTTGGCCGGCGAACTCTGAGAAGCTCGGCTCGAAGTAGGCGTGGCGAAATTTAACGCCGGGAAAGTCGAAGGCGTTCAGAGCCTCGGCCCAGGCATGAGCGTCGATGTAGGGCGCCCCGTTCAGCTCGAACGGTTTTGTGGTGCCGCGGCCTTCGCTCAGTTCGGTGCCCTCGAGGTGAACCGTCGCGGGGAAGACGACGCAGGTGTCGACGGTCGGGATGTTTGGCGACGGGATGACCCACGGCAGGCCTGTGTCCTCAAACCACATCTCCCTTTCCCACTCTTCCATTTCGATGACTTCAAGCTCGCAGCCGATGCCAAAATGGTCGTTGAACATTTTGGCCATCTCGCCGATCGTCATTCCGGGGCGCGTCGGCAGTTCGTATTGCCCTACAAACGATGTGAATTCTTTTTCGGTGACGTTGCCCTCGACATGAAGCCCCGTGATCGGATTTGGGCGGTCGCAGACCACGACTCGTTTGCCAAATTTTGCGGCGGCGATCATGCAGTTCGCCATCGTGTAGGTGTAGGTGTAGATGCGGCAGCCGACATCCTGCAGGTCGACGACAAATGTGTCGATGTCGCGACACATCTCGTCGGTCGGGACGCGCGTCTCGGAGTAGAGCGAGTACACCATCTTGCCGGTGCGCGTGTCGCGCACGTGCGGCGTCTCGATCATGTTGTACTGAACATCGCCGCGTATGCCATGCTGCGGGCCGTAAAGCGTTGTCAAATTGATTCCGTCATGACGTTCGAATGCGTCCGCGACATGTTGGAAGGTATCGGGCAAGACTGACGCGGGATTACACACGAGACCAACGCGTTGGCCGGCGAGCGCTCCGGATTTGGCGGAAAGAATGCGTTCGACGCCGAGAATTGTTCGCGACATAAACTGTTATCGAATGCCAGGGCCGGTGCGCGCGGGGCGGGAGCGTAACACAAGAGTTGGCTGTTACGCCCTCGCACCGCGCGTCAAACTCCTAAAGACAAGATTTACGCTTTGGCGTCGGCTACCACTGCTGTCGCCGCGTTTTTTGTGACGGATGAGATGCCGCCTTCCATCGACGACTTAGTCTTATACATCTCGCTCCTGCCGATGGGCTCACCATTGGCGGCCTTCAAGACAAAAAATGGCATCCCGTCCTTGCCCGTTTTCCGTTCAAAACGGCCGTCGTTCGTCGCATTTTTGCGCACCGATTCGATGCCCTTGACGGCCGCCTGCCGTGAGTCGTATGCCTCGCTCGTCAAGATGGTCTGTCCGTTGCTCGCCTTAAGATTAAAGCGAAATTTTCCGGTTCTGCCGGCTTTGATCTCAAACTTTCCAGCCATAGATTTTTCTCCTAAATTGAAACAGTGTCTGAGGGAAACTTATGATGCGACACAAATATCGCACAGAACAGCAAGGATTCCAACCGCTACTCCAAAAAGTCATGCGGCATATCGCGAGGCGCGAGATGGTTGCGTGAGATTATCCGCGCGCATCCATTCCATCTAAGAATCGCATCGTCGTTTGCCTTGGGGCGCATCGCCTCAGCGGTTTCGAAACAATCCATCGCCTGGCGAAACATTTCGTATGAGCCGACGCCGTCTTTGATGAGAGCGGCCTTGGCGCGCCGCTCGTACATGATGCCCGTGTAATACGTACGTTCGTAATCGCTTTTGATCCGCACTATGTACTCGGTAATGCGGGCGTCGCCGATTGCATAGTCTTTGCCAAAACGATCGCTCATCGCCAGCACGATGTTTCGCAAGGCTTCCTGATTATCAGATTCGACGGACAAGATATCGAGGTAGATGCTCTCGGCCGCACCGGGCTCGTTGAGCAGCCGATAGCGATTGGCCTTTTCTAGCGCGGCGGGTATCGCCTCTTTTGACAATGGTTTTAAGTCGAACATTAGATACGCCTATACACCCACGTGCATTTTTTCGTTTCGCCGCCAATTTATAAATCCCATTATAAGTCCAAAAATAGTCGCATGGAAAAAGAATGTGATCCAGGTCTTTGACGCGCTGAAATACCCGCCAAAGCTTTCGTATTGATCGCCAAAGAGAAAATAACCAACGACCTGCATTACTACCGCGAACGGTCCGCCTGTCATCAGGATGCCGTCAAACATCAGGAAGCGCGGCAATCCTTTATCTCGTTTGATAGCCCAATCTTCCGCTGAGTACTTCATTTTTTGCGGAACAGTTTTACCAATTTTCCGATCGGATCGTAATGTTCATCAACGACGCGTTCTTTGAGCGGAATGATCGCGTTATCGGTGATGGTGATGTGTTCAGGACACACCTTGGTGCAGCACTTTGTAATATTGCAATAGCCGATGCCGTGCATATCTTTTAGATCTTCGGTGCGATTTTCGACATCGAGCGGGTGCATTTCGAGCGCGGCCGCATAGACGAGAAAACGCGGGCCGATAAATTCATCATGCTTCACGTGATCACGCAGCACGTGGCAAACATCCTGGCAGAGGAAACACTCGATACATTTACGAAATTCCTGGACGCGGTCAATGTCCGACTGCTGCATCCGCCATGTGCCGTCTTCAGCGTCGGGCGGCCTTGGATTAAATTTCTTGATCTTTTTCTTTACTTCAAAATTCCACGACACATCCGCTATTAGATCCTTGACGGGCGGAAACGCACGCATCGGCTCGATCGTCACTGGCTCGCTGGTGTCAATGGTGTCGAGCCGCGTCATGCACAGCAGCTTGGGCAGCCCATTGATCTCAGCCGAGCACGAACCGCATTTACCTGCCTTACAGTTCCACCGGCACGCAAGGTCGCTAGCCGACTCCGCCTGGATCTGATGCACGGCATCAAGCACGACCATACCCTCGGTGACTTCGGTCTGATAGTCGACCATCTCGCCACCCTCACGCCCGCCGCGTCTGATACTGAAAGTTACCTGCTGCATAAATTCCTATGCTATAATCCTCTCGAAATGGGCGAGATCACTATTCAAGTTCCTACGAAAACAAGGCGTCGATACCTGGTGGAGGATCGAAAGCTCGCCGATCAAATTCTCAGTGCACTTGAGCTCTCAGCTATACGGATACAGAAAAGTCGTCTATCCGCCGCCGAGCGGGAGGACGCCGCCGACGCCCAAAACGTGAAAAAGGCACTCACAGAATTCGCAAAGACCGGAAAAGTGAGACCCCTCGCCGAGCTTAAGACCGAGCTTGGTCTATGATCGGTTACACGGTTGTAATCCTCTCTGCGGCCGAGCGCCAGATAAAGAAACTTCCTGCCGTTGCTCGTCGAAAAGTCATAGACCTCGCCGAAAGCCTCTCTAAAGATCCTCGACCCAAAGGTTCTAAAGCTCTCCGTGGCTCGCTCAATGGTTTTTTTCGCGTCCGCACCGGCAACTATCGAATTGTTTACGCAATCGACGATAGAAACGTGATCATCACGGTAGTCACTGTCGGCAATCGTCGAGATATTTATCGGTGATGCTCTCACGCCTTTAGGTCTATTCACTCGTTCTCCTCGATCACGCGTTTTAATTCGTCTGGCATTTCGGGCAGCGGGACGCGGCTGATTTCCATGGCGCCGGTGTCGGATTTCTTTAGTGCAAAGTTAAACTTTGCATACTCCGGATCCTTGTCCGGAAAGTCGTCGCGGAATTGGCCGCCGCGGCTTTCTTTGCGTTCGAGAGCGGCTCGCGTGATCGCTTCGGAGACGATCAGCAAATTGTGCAGATCAAGTGCGGTGTGCCAGCCTGGGTTGAAATCGACATTGCCGGGCGAGTAGGCCCGGGCCGCGCGATTTCTCAACAGATCCAGCCCGTTCAGAGCCTCAATCATTTCGTCGTGCGTGCGAACGATGCCGACGTTCTCTTGCATCATTTCCTGTAGGTCGTGCTGGATGGTGTACGGATTCTCGCCGCCCTCGCGTGCGAACGGCTCGAGCGCCGCCATGGCAGCAGATTCGACTTGCGACTGATCGATGGTGCCAGAGCCGTTCTCCTTCGCAAACTGCGCCGCGTACTCTCCAGCTCGTTTTCCAAATACAATCAGGTCTGATAGCGAATTTCCACCAAGCCGGTTTGCCCCATTAATACCTGCAGCACATTCGCCGGCGGCGAACAGCCCCGGAACGGTAGAGGCTTGGGTGTCGGCGTCCACTCGGATGCCGCCCATGATGTAATGCGTCGTCGGCCCGACCTCCATCGGCGTCGTCGTAATGTCTAGATTCGCCAGTTGAATGAACTGGTGATACATCGACGGCAGTTTTTTCTTTATATGCTCGGCTGCGTTTGGCAGTTTTTCCTTGATCCATGCGATGTCGAGATAGACACCGCCGTGGGGCGAACCGCGGCCGGCTTTGACCTCACGATTTATGCAGCGGGCGACATGGTCGCGAGTGAGAAGCTCGGGCGGACGATTGGCCGATTTGTCGCCCTGCGTGTAACGCCAGCCTTCTTCGATATCGCTCGCGGTCTGATCTTTGTAGTTGGCGGGTATGTCGTTAAACATAAACCGCTCGCCCTCGCTGTTTTTCAAGATCCCGCCCTCGCCGCGGACGCCCTCGGTGACCAGAATGCCGCGAACGCTCGGCGGCCAGACCATACCGGTCGGGTGAAACTGAACGAATTCCATATCGATCAGCTCGGCGCCGGCGTCGTACGCCAAGGCGTGACCATCGCCCGTGCCTTCCCAGCTGTTGCTGGTGATCTTAAATGCACGCCCGACGCCGCCGGTCGCAAGAATTAGCGCTTTGCATTTGAAGATGCGGAAACGCCCGTGCTCGCGCTCATAGGCAAGGCAGCCCACCACACGGTCGCCGTCTTTCAAAAGCGAAAGCACCGTGACCTCCATATAGACCTCGATTCCCTGGTGGACGCCGTGATCCTGCAATGTTCTAATCAGCTCAAGCCCCGTGCGATCACCGACGTGCGCGAGACGAGGATACCGATGCCCGCCAAAATTTCGCTGAAGTATCTTGCCGTCTTTGGTTCGATCAAACACAGCCCCCCAAGCCTCTAGTTCTCTCACTCGTTCCGGCGCTTCTTTAGCGTGAAGCTCGGCCATCCGCCAGTTATTAATATACTGACCGCCGCGCATCGTGTCGGAGAAATGTACCTTCCAATTATCCCGATCATCAACATTCCCCAACGCCGCCGCCATCCCGCCCTCGGCCATCACCGTATGGGCCTTGCCCAGCAGCGATTTGCACACAAGCCCTACACTAACGCCCGCGCCAGATGCCTCAATAGCCGCCCGAAGCCCAGCGCCACCGGCACCGATGACTAGAACGTCGTGTTCAAATGTTGGGTAGTCAGTCATTGATGTGAACTATGCCGGTTCATAACTGCCAACTGGCTAAAATAGACGCCAGTCGGTCCAAATCCCCATCGACAGCATTCGAACGTAGATATCCGAAAATCCGACGACAAACAAACTAATCCACGCAAAGAGCATGTGCCGCTTATTCAGGGCGCTCGCGCATTCATGGGCTTTTTTGCGGACGGGTTTGTTTGAGAGGACGTCCCAAGCGCCGCCGACTAGATGTCGCAGTGAGTGGCAGCTGAATGTGTACAGGCCGAGGCAGATAAAATTTGCCGTAAGTATCAGAGAGCCGACACCGACGCCAAAATGCTCGCGGCCGTCCGTGCCCACAAACCACAGTGCCTTCCATGCGTCATAAACGAGAAAGACCAGGAAAATGAGCGCGAGATACAAAAAGTAACGATGTATGTTTTGCAGCACGAGCGGGAATCTGCGTTCGCCGCGATAGCCGGAACGCGGCTCGCCGACGGCGCAGGCGACCGGGTCGGCCCACATCGCCTTGTAATATGCACCGCGATAGTAATAGCACGTGAACCGGAATCCGCCGGGTGCCCACAGCACCAGGAGTGCCGGCGAAAACGGCACCCAATCGGGAATCCACGGCGGCTTTACGCCGAACATGGCATGCGGCGTAGCGCCAAAAATTTCCGGCGAATAAAACGGCGAAAGATAATGAGCACCGCCGCCGTCGAAAAAATAATTATTGCCCTGAAATGCCGCCCACGTTGAATAAACGACGAATGCACCCAGCCCGATAAAAGTAAGCGCAGGAGCAACCCACCAGTTATCTTTGCGCATCGTCTGGCCAAAACCACGTCGCTGAATCGAGACCAGATTAGATGCCATAGAAGCGAGCTACAAAGTGTCGAATTGTGTTTGAAGCAGGTAAAGTTTTACGGCAAATAGACCGTCAAGTCAAACATTCCGTATGTCCCGGCGGCATTACGCATTAGCCGATAACTAACAGCCATTACGATTATCGGCCGTACAATTGTGTCACTTCTCGCAGCTGTATCGCCAAACCCGCGTTCAACTCGTCCTCGCGGAGACGCCACGACCAATTTCCATCAGTGGTTGCGGGCTTGTTCATACGGGCCTCGCTACCAAGCCCGAGCAGATCCTGAGCGGGTATGATTACAGTGTCGGCGATCGACGCGGAAGCGGCTCGGATCATCCCCCAGTGTATGTCGCGGCCCGATATGCCGAGGTACGTTTTGCAGTGATCCTTGACGTGCTTTGGAGCCGATTTGTACCAGCCGGCGGTCGTGTCATTGTCGTGCGTGCCGGTATAGGCGACGCAGCTTTGAACATAGCTATGCGGCAGGTCGCGGCTCGCCGCGTCACCGCCAAAGGCGTAATTCAGGATACGCATTCCGGGAAAACCGAGGTCATCACGCAGCGACTCAACGGCGGGCGTCATCTCGCCGAGGTCCTCGACGATTACCGGCAGATCGCCGATACGGTCTCTAAGAATGTAAAAAAGTTCGCGTCCGGGTACGTCTTGCCATTGGCCGTTCGCGGCGGTCGGTTGATCGCCCGGCACCTCCCAATTACGCACGAAGCCGATGAAATGATCGAGTCGGACGATATCTAGCGTCCTGAGCGAATGGGCCATCCGCGCCGTCCACCAGCCGAAATTATCTCGCATCATCGCCTCCCAGTCGTAAATCGGATTGCCCCAGCGCTGCCCTGTCGATGAGAATGAGTCGGGCGGCGTGCCGGCGACGACTCGCGGTGTGCCATCGGCGTTTAGCTTAAATTTGTCCTGATTGCACCAGACATCTGCCGAATCGAGAGCTACAAAAATCGGAATGTCGCCAATAATTTTTATGCCCCGCTCATTTGCATAGTTCTTTAGGTTCAGCCACTGGCGATAAAACAAGTACTGTGAAAATTGTTCTGTTTCGATCTCGCGATTAAGTTCCGACCGGACGAAAGTGAGGGCCTCAGGATCGCTGCGGCGCAATTCGTCAGGCCACTCAAACCACGGCTGATGATCGCGGTCGTGGGTAATCGCCCGATAAAGCGCGTAATCATCGAGCCACCAGCTGTTCTCGCGACGGAAATAATGAAACTCCTCAACGAGAGGCGAATCGGAATCTGCGGAAAACGCTGAAAACGCATCGCGCAGTGTTTTCCGTTTCCATTCGTATGCAAATCCAAAATCCGCGTGCGAGTGATTATCTTGCCGGTCCGCTCCCAGTCGCTCACCGTCGATCAGGCCGTCTGCGACCAACAGGCCCGGCGAAATAAGCAGCGTGTTCCCAGCAAATGCCGACAGGGCCGAGTATGGCGAGTTGCCGTAACCGGTGGGGCTGACAGGCAGGATTTGCCAGTACGACTGACCAGCCTCGGCGAGGAAATCGACGAATGCTCGCGCCTCCGAGCCAAAATCGCCGATACCAAAGGCGCCCGGCAGCGATGTCGGGTGCAGTAGAATGCCGCTGGCTCTCGGAAATCTCATTTATCCCGCCTATTATGTTTTCGTTTAATGAATCTGACAAATTTGCCTTTGCGTATAATGTAGGTGTCAATGGCATCGAGGTTAGGATAATCATCGACATACGTTAAAATGTGACAAAAGTGCTGGGCGTACAAGTTTACAAAAATCTGGCGTGGCTTAACGGTCTTGATGCCGACGCGGCGAATGCGGCGTTGCTTCGCTGCTGCCGTTCGCGCGAGTGGTCACGCCGGATGGAGCGCAAACGACCATTTGCGATGATCGAAGATGTGTTTGCTGCAGCTGAGAATGTGTGGTCTACAATCGCGATGCCGGATCGGCTTGAGGCATTAGCGCGATGCGAAATCAATGTCGACGCCGACACGCAGGGCGACGACTTCAATAAGGCGAAGGAGCTCTACAGGAATAAATTTGGATTCGAGTTTGTCGTCGAACCGGGTGAAAAATCCGCAGGCGAGGTAGCGTCAATCTGCAGTGCACGCCTCGGCAACTCCGTTGCGACCGAGCGTCGTCTGGCCGCCGCCGAGCAGAGTAAGATCATCGAAAGGCAATTGACTCTTCTGCTCGAAAAATAATCCCCGTCCGCAATGCGCCCACAACCCACATCTTATCCGCGGACAAAGATAAAGATATTGCTGCTCGAGAGTATCGCCGACTCCGCGTTCAGCGATTTTACAGCAAGCGGTTACGCCGATATTGAACGCATAAACGGTGCTCTGAGCGAGGCCGAATTGATCGAGGCGGTAGCGGGCGTGCATTTGCTCGGCATCCGGTCAAAAACCCAGATCACGGCAAAAGTCATCGCCGCCGCGGACAAGTTGCTCGCTATCGGCGCCTTCTGTATCGGCGTCAATCAGGTCGATCTCAAGACAGCTACCGAGAAGGGTATTGCTGTCTTTAATGCACCGCACGCCAACACGCGTTCGGTCGCCGAATTAATCATCGGGCTATGCGTAATGCTGATACGCCGCATTCCGGATAAGAACGCGGCGGCCCATCGCGGCGAGTGGTTAAAGGACTCGAAGGGGAGCTATGAGCTCCGCGGAAAGACTCTTGGCATTATCGGTTACGGCAATATCGGCTCGCAGCTTTCGATAATGGCCGAGGCGCTCGGAATGCACGTTGTATATTTTGATATCGCAACCAAGCTGCCCCACGGGAATGCCAAACAGATCCGCGAATTTGATGAACTGCTAAAGAGTTCTGACATCGTCTCTCTCCACGTGCCGTCTGACGTGACGACGCAAAGTATGATTGACGCCGCCGCACTCGCTAAGATGAAGCCCGGGAGCATTCTGCTCAATTACAGTCGCGGCGACGTGGTTGATCTTGAAGCGCTCAAGGTCGCACTCGAAGATGGCAGGCTTGGCGGGGCCGCGGTGGATGTCTTTCCTAATGAGCCCGAAAGGAATGGGGACGCGTTCGCCAGCAATCTACAAAATCTGCCAAACGTAATTCTGACACCGCATATCGGCGGCTCGACCGAGGAAGCACAGGCCAACATCGGCCTTGACGTAACCGCAAAGCTCATCAAATACCTCGAACTCGGAGCCAGCGAAGGTTCGCACACCGTGCCCGAGGTCAGCCTGCCGCCCCAAGCCTCGACGCACCGCATCCTGCACATTCACAAGAACATCCCGGGCGTGTTGGGCGAAATAAATTCCCGCTTATCGGCCCGCAACATAAACATCACCGGCCAGTATCTCAAGACAAACGAAGACATTGGCTATGTGATTCTCGATGTCGATTCGGGAATATCAACCGAGGCATTTGAGATCCTCAAGGATATTAACGGCACGGTCAAGGCTAGAATGGTTTATTGATAAAGGGTCTTCGAAATAAGTAAAAAGTGATAGGTGCAAAGTACGAGGTCTGACTTATCACCTTTCACCTATAACTTATCATTTATCCCGGAGAGGTTTTATGAGGCAATTTATCCTATCAGTTCTGTTGCTGGCAATCGCTTCTCCGGCCGTTGCTCAATGGGTAAAACAGACCGTAAATACGACGGCGGCATTTCGCGGGCTCTCGGTTGTTAACGAAAAAGTCGTCTGGGCGAGCGGGACAGGCGGGACTGTTATTCGCACGATTGACGGGGGTAAAACTTGGGGCGTGATTATGGTTCCCGGTGCAGAGAAGCTCGATTTTCGCGACATCGAAGCGTTTGATGCGAAGACGGCGTTTGTTTTGAGTATCGGCGATGGTGAGACTTCGCGGATTTACAAGACGATAGATGGCGGAAAGAATTGGACGCTGCAGTTTCAGAATACGAACGCGAAGGCGTTCTTTGACGCTATTGCGTGTTGGGATCGCGCTAACTGCATCGCGATGAGCGACCCCGTCGATGGGCATTATGTTCTGATCTCGACGGCCGACGGCGGTGCGAATTGGAAGCCGATCGTGACAAACAATATGCCGGCCGCAAAAGATGGCGAGGCTGCCTTTGCCGCGAGCGGAACGTGCCTGATCACACAGGGCGTGTCTAATGCTTTTATCGTGTCGGGCGGGATGGACGCCAGAGTGTTTCGCTCAATCGACCGCGGGCAAACGTGGACGGTGGCCAATACGCCGATCGTAAAAGGGACGGCGGGCAGCGGGATTTTTTCGATTGCAATGCGAAACGCGCGGCATGGAATCATTGTTGGGGGCGACTACGAGAATCCTAACCGCGAATCAAGAACGTGGGCGACTACCAGCGACGGCGGATTGACCTGGATGGTGGGTAACCAATGGTTTGGGTATCGATCAGGGGTAACATTTATCGGCGACAAGATTCTCGTCGTTGGACCGACTGGTAGCAATTCGACAACGAACTACGCTCTTGTGTGGAAAGATCACGGGGCTGAAAGTTTAAACGCCGTTGCGGCGAAAGGGCCGCGTGCTGTCTGGGCGGTTGGGGCTGCTGGCGTCGTCGTTAAGATGAAATGAACTTCGCCTGGTACGACATCATCGGCACGCTCGGAGTTGCGACGGTGCTCATCGCATACGTCTTGCTGCAGATCGAGCGGCTGCGTAGCGAGCATCCGGCTTATTCGCTGATGAATGCGGTCGGCGCGGCGATGATACTCTTTTCACTATGGTATCAATTTAATTTGTCGGCTTTCTTGATGGAGTTCTCCTGGCTTTTGGTTAGTTTGTACGGAATCTACAAATCGTCGGCTCGCCATCGAGGGCTTGTGTCGGAGTGACGGGCTGGCCAGGCGCCGGCGTTCGGTCTTTATGAAATGGTTGATTGAAAAATCTCGTTATTTGGCCCTGTTTGCGGTCGTCGGGTTACAGGTGGGCGCACTCGCCGCTATCTTCATCGGCGTCGTTAAGACCGTAAAACTCGTCCAGATCACGACGACCGATCTGTCAGCAAATTCGCCGGCCCTATATATGCTGTTCGATAGTCTCGACAGCTTTCTGGTCGCCATCGCCCTCATCGTGATTTCTGTCAGCATCTACGAGCTGTTTATCGGAGATCTGTCGGTGCCCGACTGGATGACGGTCAAGAATCTAGGGGAATTGAAGGCGAAGTTCGGCGTTGTGCTGGTGCCCGTGATGACAGTAAAATTTGTCCAGAAGCTGCTGCAATCCGAAAGTGCTTTGGAGACGTTGTATTACGGTCTCGCGGTCGCCGTAGTCTCGGTAGCCCTTACCCTGCTCTCGTTTGTGAGCGAGAAGGAAAAGAAGGACGAAATCGAGATCGAGAATAATTCACCCGAGACCGAGACGCGTGCAAAAGACCTATAAAGCGCAGTCGCCGGAACATATCCGGCCTCGGTTTACGTATCAAAGATATGTCGACCTTCATCAGCATCCCGTTCAAGACTGAAAGTGCACATGGCCTCACGTCGGTCAACGGGGTGGCAAAATTCTCGTCCGCCGGCATCGTGCTCGAATTCGAATCGAAACTCTTTGGCCTGATCTCAAACGGCGTAAAGGAAACCCGTCTGCCAATCGGCGAGATCCTCGATATCAAGTTCAAAAAAGGTGTGATGAGGCGATTTGCCAAGATCGAGATTCGGCTGAAATCTTTCGCACTCCTCGCTGAGATACCGAGCAGCGAGGGCAAACTTACGCTCAAACTCACGCCGGACGATGTCGGGCGAGCCGGCGAGACCGTCTTCGAACTTCAAAGAGTAATGACCGAAACCGCACGCGAGCTTCCGCCGACCCATACCCTCGTCAGCTCGCTCTTTACAAAAGATGAGCCACGACAGACTCGACCGTTCGATCTGCCGTAGCTCAAATTCCGCTCCATTTTTCTGCCTAGAGACTACGCAAAAATGCGATGACATCTTCGCGTTGCCGCATGTCGTTTATATACACCGCGTGCGGTGCATTTGCTCCGCGGGCCGGGTCAAACAGCACATTCAGCGTCGGCACCGAGTCGTCGTGGAGGAAAACCGGTTTGCGTGCGAGATCGAGCAGCAGCGGCATCACCACACCGCGTATATCGCCGCGGAAAATACTCGCATTAAAGACGGCCATTTTATCGTCAAAAAAGTAATTTGGCGTGTCCAGGACCGGGTTCAACGGCGGCATGCGCTGTGCGAGCGTCACCGGATTGTCACCCGGAAAGATCGTCTTCATCGGGACGACGAAAGACGGAACGCGCTTTGTCTGATCGACGTTATGGCATTGTGTACACCCGATCGTTCGGAATGCGTCGCGACCACGGGCGACTGCTGTGGCATTACCTTGTTCGCCGGGCGGCGCGGTTAACGAGGAAAGATATGCGTTCAGATCGAGCAACTTTGTGTTGTCCACACGCACGCCGCCGGGGGCGTCTTCGCTGCCCGGCTGCGGGTGCGGCGCCGCCTGGACGTACGGATACCCGGTCACCTTGGTATCTTTTAGAATCTTTATGTAATCGTCGACGATCTCGTTGCCTGCGGCCCCGCCAAGTTTGTTCAGCAACGCCCGTCCGCCGGGTGTGGTGATGGCGGTTTGATCAAACAAGGCGGTGTAGACGAGATTGCTAAAGTTATCGAGCTTGGCGATCGCGCCCTCGCTGCCATAGGGTGCCGCCAGATCCTGTTCGAACAGCGGCGTCGTGTGCATCGGGTCGCCGTTGCCATCTATCGAGTCGTCAAACATTCCGACCGGGTAAAAATTGGGATTCGAAAAATATGCATCGATGTCTTTTTCCGATGATTTTTCCGTTAGACCCTTCGGAGCACGGCCGAGCGTCTTGCCCTTGTTTGCGGTTAGCTGAAGCTGTGCGACCGGATACAAGGCACGCGTGTTGGCTGCGGTCGCAAAGATCGCCCCGACATTGAGGAAGTGATTTGTCATCCCGTCGCGCCTGCTTCCGATCGAGCCGCCGCGAGGCAGATTTAACACCGAGCCGTCGGTGATCGTGTGGCAAAGTGCGCAACTGACGCCGACCTTGTCACCGGCCCCGACATCGAGGCGGCCGTCTCGATTGGTGTCTTTGACAACCATGCCGATCACCGCGTTGGCGTTGATCAGCTTGATGGTTGTCTTTGGATCGTTAAAGAGTTTTGAGGTCGCGCCCGTCGGATCCTTACGCAGTTCGGCTGCCACCGCCTGCTTCGTCGCCCCGTCCAGTGCATCGACATCAACGCTGAGGCCGACCTGCAACGCCTTTAAAGGAGTGAGCTTGGAATCGACAACGCCTTTCGGGACGCGAACGGCGTCCGTCCAGAAACCTTCGTTGCCAAAGGTCTCAAACCGAAACACCTCGCGGCCGTTTGCGGCATTACCCATTTCCACCGGAAACGCCGGCCCCTGGTCGGCCGGGCCATTCGAGGCCTCTTGACGCTGCGCTGCCGTTTCTTCGGATGCGTTAATCAGAAAGAGTACCGCCAAAGACACGAAGACCGTTAGAACGGTCAATTTGACCAGTGTGTGCTTGTTAAGCGTAAGTGTTTGCATCGGCATAAAACCTTTCCCTCCCTTTCCTAAACTTTAGAAACGTCTGTGATTACACAGTAATCTACTAATTAGTAGATAGTCTGTATCCTGTTATACATTTAGTCAAGACCACGTCGCAACGCCCCGGTCTGTACGGGCGCTGAATAAGGGCGTATGATTGAGACATCATGCCGCCGACAGCCACCTACGAAAAGCTTTTGGACGCTGCCCAGGATGTGATTCAAGTGCGTGGATTTAACGCGTTTAGTTACGGGCAGCTTGCGACTACGGTCGGTATTTCAACAGCGAGCATTCATCACCATTTTCCCACCAAGAATGACCTCGGGGAGGAAGTGGTTCGACGTTATCGCGTGCGGTTTAACGGCGTGCTGGAGAAGATTAGGACCGAATGCTCCAATCCGGCCGAGTGTCTCGAGAGATACTGTGCCGAGTTTGTAGCGACGATGGAATCCGGCGGAAGAATTTGCCTATGCGGAATGCTGGCGTCGGATTATGAGACGTTGCCCGAGAATATCCGCAGAGAAGTCAGGCTATTTTTCGGAGAAAACGAGGAGTGGCTGGCCGCCATCTTGGATAAAGGGCGACGCGACGGAGTGTTTCGATTCGAGGCGGACGCGTCCGACCTCGCTATCACCTTTTTTTCGACTCTCGAAGGGGCGATGCTTGATTCCAGAATGTTTGAAGATCATTCCAGACTGCGCAGGACGATAGAGTGCTGGCGAGGTTTGATCACCGTCGCCGTCTAATCTGCCTCAAAAAAACCGGCGGCCCAATCGTCAAGCCGCCATTTCTCAGTCGATTTACTGGGCCATTCTCGGGTCGAGGCGCGTTTTGATCTCATACTCCTTTGGCGGTTCCACCCCGAGTAGATGCTTGACAAAGTAGTCCCAACGGCGGCGGGTCATGTACATACTCGCTGAACCGAAACCGTGCCGGGCATTGGGGAAAATGATCAAGTCAAAATCCTTGTTTGCCTTAACCAGGGCATCAACGACCAAATATGTATTTGATACCGGCACGTTGTCATCCATTGCGCCGTGGGCGAGCAGCAACTTGCCTTTTAGGTTCTTGGCAAAGTTTTGATTGGCTTGGTCAGTATAGTTTGACTTGACCTTGCTGTCGTCGACCGCGGTTGTCGGCTTGCCGTCCGGGCCCATCATCAGGCCAATATATCGTTCGCCCCAGTCGTCCTCGTAATTGCGGTTGTCATGATTTCCTGATTCCGAGATACCAACCTTATAAAAATCAGGATAACGAAACATCGCCGCCGCGGTCGCATAACCGCCGCCCGAGTGGCCCCAGACACCGACGCGAGTCAGATCCATATACGGATGCTTCGCGGCCAGCTGCCTGATACCCGATATCTGATCCTCAAGTGTATTGTCCGCCATGTTGCCATAGCAGGCGTCATGAAAAGACTTTGAGCGGTCGGGATTGCAGCTGCCATCGATAATGACGACGACGAAACCTAATTCGGCGAGGGCCTGATGGTCGCCGCGTGACGCCGAGAATCCGCGTCCGCCCACACCGCCGCCCTGCGGTCCGGGATAGATGTAGTTGATGATCGGGTACTTTTTCGCCGGGTCTAGATTGGTCGGCGCAAACATCACGCCGTAGAGATCCCATTTTGCGTCGCGAGACTTAACGGTGACCGGTGTAGCAGGTTTCCAGCCGGCGGCTCTCAGGCGCGCGATATCCGCTTTCTCGATCTCAACGATCAACTTGCCGCTGGCGTCTCGCAGGACCACGGTCGGCGGCATATCGATCTTGGAATACGAATCGACAAAATACCGACCATCGGGCGACCATGCGACTTGGTGATTGCCGTCCTCCGGCGTAAGTAAGGCAAGGTTTTTGCCGTCATAGCCGATCCGGTAGAGATGGTTGTAATATGGGTCGCGTCCCTTTTCTCGCCCATTCGCCTCGAAATAAATCGTGCGGGTCGCATCGTCTTTTTTGAGAATCCGGGTGACGACAAAGTCACCTTTCGTGATCTGATATTTCACCTGACCACTGGCGAGGTCATACATGTAAAGATGGCCCCAATCGTCGCGTTCCGAGTACCAGATCGCCTCGTTTGTCGCGGGTAAATATTTCCAGTTGATCGCTCCCTGGCCCGATTCGTATTGTGTTTTCGATGTTTCCTCAAAAACCTCGCGGACATCGCCCGTCGCTACATCCGCAATGCGAAACTTCGCGTTCTTGTGGTCGCGAGTGCTGGATACAAAGGCCAGCTTGGTCGCGTCCGGGCTCCATTCGTTATCATCAAACCCGCCCGAGCACGAGATGTCGTCGCAGAGCGTGCCCCGGCGGTCGTCGGGCCCAATCTTAAGCCGCGTCGTCGTCGCCGTATCGACATCGATGATTACTCGGTGGATCTTAATGATGTCTTTGTCCTGCGGCAGCGGGTATTTCCACGCGTCGAGCTTCGGCGCTCCGACATTTGTGGTCACGAGATACATATCGCTGACATTCCGCTGATCCTGTTGAAAGGTCGCGACCTTCTTCGAATCCGGCGACCACAGAACAATTGCCCGATCGCTGTGCGTCCAGCCGGCGTTGTCGGTTGCGTAGCCAAAGTCCTTGACACCATCGGTTGTCAGCTGAGTTTCCTTACCGGCTGGGACATCCCGAAGCCAGAGATTCCACTCTTTAATGAAGACAGCTTTCTTGCCGTCAGGTGACGCAATTGCGTTCCCGCCGCCGCCGCCGAACCGGCCGCCGCTCGCGGGTGGTGTCGCGGTAACGCCTAGATCAGCGAGCTTCGGCGCAGCCTTACGCGACCCGTCGCTGGGGTTAATGATGACGAATTCGCTGCCCGTCGGCGTCAGCACGCGATACCAAAACCTGCCATCGGGCAAAAAGGTGGGCCGCACGCCCATCCGGTCGACGAGTGGTCCGGTTCCAAATGCCAGCATCCTCGCCGCCCTATCGTAATCGGCCGGTGTCATCGCAGACTGCGCGAGACTAGAAATACTCGAGACAGCTAAGAAAAGTACAGAAATCGAGATCTTTTTCATCATTCTAATTACGTTTGGCAGGTAGTTTAATTTTTATCACCACAGGCCTCATATTTTACCGCAAAAGCGGCGGCATGCGAGCAATTATGATGCGGGTAGTCTGCTAAAATTTACTTTTGATCGAATCCCGATGCCTGCCTCAGATACGAAATCGCTCGGCCGCCTTACCGCCGTCCACGGTCTCGCAGCCGCACAGCTGCAGAGGGCGGTATTCATCGCCGTGTTGTCGTTCATATTCTTTCTGGCGATGCTGCTGGTTTTCTATGCTCGTCAAAACATACTTTACTTCCTGCTATCAACGGCTTTTTTGATCGTTTACCTGCTTACGATGTTTAGCTGGGTAATGCAAAGGCGTCACGTCGTGCAAGTTTACGAGAATGGCATCGCATACAAAAAGCAATCCGCGCTCTGGTCAGACGTAGTTGACGTCCACGACGACGGTACGGTCATCGTCCGTGGCAGCAAACCCTTCGTCATTCCGAACGGCGTTACCGATTTGGACGCCCTCATTAAACGTGTGAGACAAAAGGCCGAATTGGCCTAGCTGGCGCGTTCCTGCGACCCAGCACAGGGCTGCCCGACTTTTTCGCGAATAAGGATGCATCTTGTATTCTATTAAGGTTAAGCATTTGGAGAAGATATGAGCGTTGAAGTGGTGATGCCCCAGATGGGCGAGTCGATAACCGAGGGGACCGTTTCAAAATGGCTGAAAAAGGTCGGCGACCGAATCGAAAAGGACGAACCGATACTCGAGATTTCAACCGACAAGGTCGATGCCGAGGTACCAAGCCCCGGGCCGGGCATTCTGCTGGAAATCCGTACTCAGGAAGGCGAGACGGTCGAGGTAGGAACGGTTGTCGCCGTGGTCGGGGATGAAGGAGAGTCAAAAGTCTCGAGTCAAGAGCCGGCAGGCGGCGGTCGGGAGTCAGCAGTCAATACTCAACAGTTACAGACCGATGGCGACAATGGCCGTCCAGAAGCGGGCTTGCCCGCCGAACCGACCGCAATTGGCGGGCCTGTCTTGGAACCCGAAATTCAACAACCTAGCAGCCAGAATTCAAAATCTGAAGAAGTCGTCATGCCCCAGATGGGCGAATCGATTACCGAAGGAACAGTCTCGAAGTGGCTCAAAGCGGTAGGCGACGACATCGCAAAGGACGAGCCGCTATTGGAAGTCTCGACCGATAAGGTCGATGCCGAAGTGCCCTCGCCCGCGGCTGGAAAGCTGCTTGCGATCAATGTTCAGGAAGGAGAGACGGTCGAAGTAGGAGCAGTGTTAGCTCTCGTAGGTGCCCCCGGAAGCGCTCAGCCGGGCAATAGTGCTAAAGAACCGCCTACCACGCTGGCTGACGCTGGAAACGGTTCAATGGCCAACGCCGCCCCGCCTGCGCCAGTCCCGCCGACGCTGCCCACGCGGCCGGCCGCCACGAACGGAGGGCCCAACGGTAACAAAACGGTTGACGATCTGCGACGAACAAAATCGAGCCCGCTGGTTCGAAACATCGCTAAGGAGCACGGCATCGACATCACCCGAATACCCGGCACCGGCATCAACGGACGGGTTACCCGTTCGGACATAATGTCGTTTATTGAAACCGGGGCAGCACTCAGGCCGCAGGATCTCATTTCGAAATCAGCGATGCCATCGGCCGTCCAAAGCCCGTCACCGACTGCGAAACCTAAGGTCGAGTACGCGGCACCCCGCGTTACGGCCTCTGCTGGCGACCGTATCGAGAAGATGTCGCTGATGCGGACCAAGATCGCCGAGCACATGACGTTTTCTAAGCAGACGTCAGCTCATGTAACTAGTGTCTATGAGATCGACATGACGAATGTCGCGAAATTCCGCACGTCAAATCAGGCGGCTTTTCAAGATCGATTCGGGACCAAGCTGACGTTCATGCCGTTTATCTTTCAAGCGGTCGCGGCGTCGATTCGCGAGCATCGGATAGTTAATTCCCAGGTCGACGGCGACCAGATTGTATATAAAGGCGATATCAATCTGGGAATGGCGGTCGCCCTGGACTGGGGCCTGATCGTGCCGGTTCTGAGGAATGCGGACCTCCTCACCCTGGCGCAACTCGCGACTACGGCAAATGACTTGGCCGACCGCGCCCGTACAAAGCGGCTCAAACCCGACGAGGTGCAGGGCGGCACCTTTACCATCACGAATCCGGGCGTGTTTGGCGGGCTGTTCGGGACTCCCATCATCAATCAACCGCAGGTTGCTATCCTCTGTGTCGGCACGATCGAGAAACGCGCAAAGGTGCTCACCTCACCCGACGGCGATGACTATGTGGCAGTACGCCAAATGGCTTATTTTGCTTTGACTTATGACCACCGTGTCGTTGACGGGGCCGATGCCGAAAAGTTTCTCGCCTTTATGAAAGGCTACCTCGAAGCTGCTCCGTTTACGATCGATGAATAGACTAGGGCAAGGGAAAATGCATCCTTTTCGTTTCCCCAGCGTGTAAAAGTGAATGGAGTCGATCACAAGGGCCGAATCTGCATCCAGGCTTTGAATTTGGAAAAGTCTTGGCAAGCCCGCGCTTAATTCCCTATAATTATTCGCGTACCAGGGTTTATCGGCAGAAAGTTTTCCGGCCGTTCAGACTTTTTTGACAACCTCACCTATGCTGCCCGCGTCTCTTAATAGGCAGCTCCATCCAAAACATCAAACTACAGGGGGACTCACTATGTATAAAAAGATTTCAATTTTGCTTCTTACCGTTGCGATGAGCTTTGTCGGCGCGTTTGCCCAAAATGCTCAGGTACGATCCGCGGTTAGCGGTCAGAAATATAAGATCAAAGGTATTGTGGTGGCCAAGGATGATGCGAACACGCTCGTGATTCGCGATTCCGTCGGCGTCGATACGCGTGTCGTTATCGAATCAAATGCCAGTATTAAGAATAAAGCCTTTTTTGGCGGTGATAGCTTTCCGGTGACGTCTCTCGTTCGCGGGGCGACGCTCGAAGTCGAAGGCCGCGGCGATTCGACGGGAAAAGTTTCCGTAAACAAAGTTCGATTTGATAAGGGCAATCTGCAGACCGCACAGGCAATCGACACACGCGTTACGCCAGCTGAGGATCGCCTTTCTGCCGCCGAACAGAACGCCGAGCGTATCTCGGGCCAGATCGATGAGCTGATGGCCATTTCGAATGCTGCGAAGGGCGGTGCCAAGGCCGCGCAGGACACAGCTGATGCTGCTGTTGCGGGTGTAAACGCGACCAATCAGCGGATCACCCAGCTCGATGATTACGTGGTGCAGACCACCGCGACCGTTAACTTTAAGCTCAACAGTGCCGTACTTTCGCCGGAGGCAAAGGCTTCGCTTGACCAGGTTGCAACTGCCGCACTGACGCTGAAAGGCTATGCCATCGAGGTCACGGGCTTTGCATCCGCCGACGGCAGCACACAGAAAAATAAATCACTCAGCGATCGCCGAGCACAGGCTGTAAAGGAATACTTGATCGAAAACCACAATATTCCCCTACGCAGAATGAGCACGTCGTATGGTTTTGGCGAACTGCAGGCAGTCGCCGATAACACCACCCGCGAGGGTCGCGAACAGAACCGCCGCGTCGAGGTAAAACTCCTCGTCAGCCGCGGCATCAATCAAAACGTCGAGGTTAAATCGACCTCGAACGATAACGAATAGCTTGTTCGTTTCACAAAAGAGGGCACTCGAATCGGCGACGTCGGAACGTCTCCTTTTCGGTGCCCTCGATTTGTCTCGATAGCCACCACACGGGAGAAGGGCAATGCAGAGAAACCAGCTCAGCGGCTTGTGTTTGATAATTTTGTTTTTCGCGTTCGTAACGACGGGGGCCGCACAGACGCCTACGCCGCGACCTTCGGACGATGGCGATGTGATACGAGTAGATTCAAGGCTTATTGTTGTCCCGGTGTCGGTAACCGATGCTAAAGGATTGCCAGTTGCGGGGCTCACCGGTCAGGACTTTCGCATTCTGGAAGAGGGCCGCGCGGTCACACTTGAGGGCGTCAGTGCTGCAGATAAGGTTCCGCTCGAGATCGCCATTCTATTCGACGTATCCGCCAGCACCGACTCGATGTTTAGGTTTCAGGTCGACACCGCGGCGAAATTTCTCAGAGGCGTGATGCGGGCTGAAGATCGTGCGTCGGTTTTCCTGATCAGCGGCAGGCCGGTGATGATCTCACCACGCGACACTGCTGAGCGTTCGGCGGCAGCTCTCCAAACAATTGCTCCTACCAAGGGCTTTACAGCGTTTTACGACTCGGTCGCGACTGCAACCGAGTATCTCAAACGTAATGCTCCGCAAGCCTCGCGGCGTGTCATTTTAGTGATTTCTGACGGCGAGGATACCAATAGTGACCGCATTGCAAAAGCAATTCAAGACGGATATAAAAAGGTCAATGTAAACACGATCGATTCGAAAAGCCTCTATCAACTCACGGTAGCTAACCGAAATTCAGCCGCGGCCGCAGAACGGCTGCGAGTGATAAAGCTGCTTCAGGATGCGGACACGGTCTTTTATTCAGTAAATCCCGCGGGGAGCTCATACATGCTTAATAAAATGAGCGTATTCGGACAGGAGAATATGCAGAGATTTGCCGATGTCACCGGCGGCGGCGCTTTTCTACCAAAATTTCGCCAAGTTGAGAGCAAGGACGCCTATCAGAATGCGAATAACGTTCGGCAAAACAGCGAAATGCTCGATCAAATCTTCAGCCAACTCGCAGCTGAGCTCCGAGCTCAATACCTAATCCAATATTATTCCGAATCCGACTTTCCGCTCAATAAATACGTAAAGCTCGATGTCGGTCTGCAAAATCGACCGGGGTTGCGATTAAGGTCTCGACAGGGTTATTACGTAAAGAATTAGTCTTATACCTAGCTCCAACTACATGTGAATCGTCAAATCATGCACACCTTCCGCGGCTTCCATGACGCTTTCGCTGACGGTCGGGTGGGCGTGCATTATGCGGCCTAATTCGTCGGATGTCGTTTCGAGGGCCATTGCGACGCAGGCTTCGGCCAGGAGTTCGGTGGCGTGGGGGCCGATGATGTGGACGCCGAGAACCTCGTCGTATTTCTTTTCAGAGACAACCTTAACGAAGCCGTCGGTTTCGCCGAGAATGCGGGCTTTACCTGACGCTGAGAAAGGGAATTTGCCGACCTTCACGTCGTACCCGGCTTCCTTGGCTTTAGCTTCGGTCAGGCCGACGCTCGCGACTTCTGGGTCGCAGTAGGTGCAGTTGGGGACGAGATTTTGGTTGATCGGCTCGACTTTCTTGCCGGCGATCTTTTCGACAACCAAGATGCCTTCTTTTGAGGCAAGATGGGCGAGCCAGGCGGTGTCAATGCAATCGCCGATGGCAAAGACGTTCGGCTCGTCGGTCTCGCAATATTCGTTGACCTTGATTGTGCCTCGCGGGTTTACGGCGACCTTTGTGTTCTCTAGTCCGAGGCCTTCGATCATCGGCATGCGACCCACGGCGACGAGCAGCATTTCAGCCTCGAGGGTGACATCAGTACCCTTGCCATTCTTGCCTGAAACCTTAATGCCCGTTTTTGATTTCTCAAGTTTGTCGAGTTTGACGCCGGTTTCGCATTTAATGCCTTGCTTTTTGAAACTTCGGAGCAGCTCCTTGGAGACGTCGGCATCCTCGATCGGTACGATTCGGTCGAGCAGCTCCACAACGGTTGTGTCACAGCCGAAGCGAGCGTAAACACTTGCAAACTCAACACCGACGGCACCGGAACCCATTACGATCATCGATTTGGGAACCTGCGTGAGTTCGAGAATGTGATCGGAATTGACGACCTGTTTTCCATCCGTTTCAAAACCGGGGATCGGTCGTACGACAGACCCGGTGGCGATAATGATGTTCTTAGCTTCAATCGTTTCCTTCTTACCGCCGTCGAGAGCGATCTCGACCTTTCCCTTGCCGACTATCTTGCCAAAGCCATTAAAAATGGAGGCCTTGTTCTTTTTCATCAGATAGGTCACGCCCGCGGAGTTCTTTGCGACGACGTCTGATTTGTATTTCTGCACGCCCGCCCAGTCGAATGATAGACCTTCAACCTTCAGGCCAAAGTTCTCAAAATGAGCGGCTTTCTCATATAAATGTGCAGCGTTTAGTAGGGCTTTTGTCGGGATGCAACCGCGCAAACCGCACGTGCCGCCTAGGCGGGCGTCTTTTTCTTTTTCGACGATAGCCACCTTAAGACCGAGCTGCCCGGCCCGCACAGCCGCGACATATCCGCCTGGACCCGAGCCGATAATACAAACGTCAAATTGTTCTGCCACAGTAGTTTCCTCTTAAAATCTGATTCTCAACACGATCCCTGATTATACCGATGCGAGCCGAGACAGACAAAAACCGCCCGCGAACGATGGCGATTTCGCGCTTCGCAGGGTGTATTATTAAGAGATATGAATCACTCGAACGAGTTTCTCGAAATAGTCGCGGATGCAAAGACCCGTGTCACAGAGTGCGATGTCGCCGAAGCTCGGCGGCGAGTAACCGACGGCGCGACGCTCATCGACGTTCGTGAGGATAACGAATTTGCACAAGGCCACGCAGAAGGTGCCCGGCACATGGGCCGCGGGATTATCGAGCGCGACATTGTTACGGCGATGCCGGACAAGTCGTCGGAGATTATTCTGTACTGCGGCGGCGGTTACCGCTCGGCTCTCTCGGCCGATATGCTTCAAAGAATGGGATATACAAACGTCCTGTCAATGGACGGCGGTTGGACGGCGTGGAAAGCATCGGGAGCACCGACCGACATACCGATTCCCTTTTGATCGACTATGAATTTCAGGCAATTTTATCTCGGATGTCTCTCTCATGCGTCGTATTACCTCGGTTCCGACGGCGAGTCGGCGGTGATCGATCCGCAGCGAGACGTTGAGCAGTATATCGCCGAGGCCGCGGCAAATGGGCAAAAAATCAAATACGTTATAGAAACGCATTTGCACGCGGATTTTGTCAGCGGGCACACCGAGCTCGCAGCGAAAACCGGTGCTCAGATTATTTATGGCGAGAAGGCGGACACTAAGTTTCCGACTCTGAAAGTGCGCGACGGCGGCGTACTCGGTGTCGGCACGATTAAGCTCACATTTCGCGAGACGCCCGGGCACACGCCCGAAGGCATTTGCGTAATTGCCGAGGACGGGTGTTCCGACGCCGATCTTCGAACGAATGATGAACGGGCAGACGAGCGGGTGCGAGCTCCGCTCAAAGTATTTACCGGCGACACGCTGTTTATCGGCGATGTGGGACGGCCAGACCTTATCGGATCAGCAGGGTTTACGGCGGATGAAATGGCGGCGATGCTTTACGATTCGATTTACGAAAAGATCTTGCCGCTGCCAGACGACGCCGAAATTTATCCTGCCCACGGGGCCGGCAGTCTCTGCGGTAAGAATATGTCCAAAGAGACTTGGTCCACTCTCGGCGAGCAGCGCAGATCTAACTATGCGCTTCAGCCGATGACCCAGGACGAATTTGTAAAGATTGTCGCGGCCGAACAGACTGAGGCGCCTCGATACTTTTCGCATAGCGTGGCGAAGAATCTGGCCGGGCCGCGGTCACTCGATGAATTATCGCGGCCGCTGACGATGTCTTCGCAGGAACTGGCCGATTTTTCAGGAGTGATAATCGATGTCAGATCAGCTGCCGACTATGGCCGGGGGCATGTTCCTGGTTCGATAAACATTGGCCTCGGTGGCCAATTCGCTTCGTGGGCCGGCACAATGCTGGTGATCGATGCGCCGCTTGCGCTCGTCGCTGAAAGCGCCGACCAGGTTGATGAGGCCGTCATGCGTCTCGCCCGCGTCGGACACGAAAACGTTATCGGTTTCGTCCTGTTCTGCGATTACATTGGGGACCAGAATTTGACGCCTCAAGTCGACCCATCATACGCAAACGATTATCTCCGATCCGGACGGAATGCGCAGTTCATCGATGTTCGTCGTACCGGTGAATACGCCGGCGGTCACGCCGACGGGGCCGAAAGTCGTCCCTTAACCGACCTCGCCACTGGCCTCGACGGCCTCGACCCCGCGGCGCCAACCTATGTTATCTGCCAGGGCGGCTATCGCTCATCCATCGCGACGAGCATTTTGGAAAGCGTCGGATTCAGTGAGCTGTACAACGTAACCGGCGGGACGGCTGCGTGGAGCGTCGCCGGGCTGCCTACTACCGATCAAAAAACAATGTAAGCGGTCCTAGTCTAGTGTCAGAGGGCCGCCGGAGAATTCGGCGGGCTTTATTTGTGCATGGTAAAATCGTCATATGGAGACACGGATAGAAACTGATTCGATGGGCGAGATCGCGGTCGCAAGCGATAAGTACTGGGGTGCGCAGACCGAGCGGTCGTTGAGGCATTTTGACATCGGATTTGATGTGATGCCACGCGAGGTTATTCGTGCATTGGGCGTACTTAAAAAGGCGGCGGCGATTGTTAATAACGATCTAGACAAATTGCCGGATGATAAATTAGGGCTGATCGTCCAAGCCGCCGACGAGGTGATCGACGGCAGGCTCGACGCGCATTTTCCGCTTCGTGTGTGGCAGACAGGCTCGGGTACGCAGACAAATATGAATGCCAACGAAGTAATCTCGAATCGAGCGATCGAGATAGCCGGTGGCGAGATGGGTTCTAAGTTGCCGATCCATCCAAACGACGACGTCAATAAATCGCAGTCCTCGAACGACACATTTCCGACCGCGATGTACATAGCGGCGGCAGAGCGTCTGACGGCGCTAATCCCCACAGTGAAGGGGGTAAGCGACGCCATAAAGGCGAAAGCGAAAGAGTTTGAGGGAGTCGTCAAAATCGGCCGCACCCATTTGCAGGATGCGACGCCGGTAACCGTTTCGCAGGAATTTAACGGTTGGGCAAATCTGATCGACCGCGACGTAGAAAGATTAAAGATGGTGCTGCCCGGGTTGCTCGACCTTGCGATCGGCGGCACGGCGGTCGGCACTGGACTCAACTCTCACCCGGAATGGGCCGAGCGCGCCGCGGCGAAGATCGCGGAACTGACGGGCCTCCAATTCAAGTCGCATCCCGACAAATTTGCCGCACTGAGTGCGCATGACGAGGTCGTTTTCGCCTCGGGCGCGTTGAAAACGCTTGCGGCAAGTCTGATGAAAATCGCTAACGACATTCGCTGGCTTGCGTCGGGTCCGCGTTGCGGGCTAGGCGAAATTTCTTTGCCCGAGAATGAACCCGGCTCGTCGATCATGCCGGGCAAGGTCAACCCGACGCAGTCAGAAGCGATGACAATGGTTGCCGTTCAGGTGTTTGGAAATGACGCAGCGATTGGGTTTGCGGGTTCGCAGGGCAATTTTGAGCTAAACGTTTTTAAGCCTGTGATGATTCACAATTTCCTGCACAGCGTTCGATTAATCCACGACGCATGTCACGGCTTTGTCGATTACTGCATTGACGGAATAGAGCTGAATCACGAACAGATCGATGAATATCTCAACGATTCGCTAATGCTGGTAACCGCTCTAAATCAACACGTGGGTTACGATAACGCAGCGAAGATTGCCAAGCACGCCCATAAAAAGGGAAGCTCCCTGCGCAACGCCGCTCTCGAACTCGACTTGTTGTCCGGGGAAGACTTTGATCGGCTCGTCAAGCCCGAAGAAATGACGCATCCCTGACTGGAGCGGCAAGCACACTTACGTGCAACGCCGGTTTCGCCGGCGCGATCTACGCGGATCATCGAGTCGTAAGACGCCACCCGCGTCTTGCCGGCAGGTTGCCCGCGTTCCGGCCCACGCCGTCGACCTGTCTAGATATCCAAAACATCGGACCGGGTGATGATGGCGGTGATGCGTTTAAAATCCTCGATCAGTACGGCGGGTGACTTGGCCAGCTTGTTTTTGATCTCAGCGAGACTTGCGTCGACCTCGACGACCGGAAAGCTCTTGTCCATTACATCTCCTACCTTGCCATCGAGCAGATCACGGTCTTTGATCAGCAGTCCGAGGATGTGGCTCTCGCGGATGCTGCCTACCGACAGATGGTTTTCAATGACTGGGATCTGCGTCACCCCATTTTCGCTCATACGGGCGAGGGCCTCGCTGACGGTCTCATGAGGTGCGACCGAGATCAATTCCGTTGGTGAAGTGCCATTTTTTGTTTCCGCGATGAGGCCCGCGGTGATTCGCTGAGGCTCAAGCAGGAGTTTTTCTTTCATCCACTCGTCTGAGTGGAACTTGCTCAAATAGTGCTCGCCGGTGTCGCAGACGATGAAAACAATGAGAGCACTTTCGTCAAGGTCTTTAGCAATTTTGAGAGCTCCGGCAAAATTCGTCCCGGTGGAGCCGCCACAAAAGATGCCCTCGCGTCGAGAGAGCTCGCGGGCGAACTCGAACGACTCGCGGTCGGTGACGTTGATGATCTCGTCTATCACAGCCATGTTGGCATTCCCGACGGGCAGTGACTGACCGATGCCCTCAACGAGATAGGGCGTGGCCTCGGGCACGCGGCCCGACTCCTTATAGGTCTTAAAGATCGAACCGTACGGGTCGGCTCCGATGATTTTGATCTTTGGGTCTTTCTCTTTTAAGTACCGGCCGGTGCCGCTGATCGTGCCGCCGGTTCCGACGCCCGAGACGAAATGCGTTATCGTTCCTTCGGTGTCCTCCCAGATTTCCGGCCCCGTCGTCAGGTAATGAGCTTGGGGATTTGCGGGGTGATTGTACTGGTCAGGGTAAAACGAATTTGGCGTCTCGTTCGCGATCCGCTTGGCTGTCTCAACGTAATGATCGGGCGTGCCGTGCTTTGCCGCCGCCGGACACACGACGATATCTGAGCCAAGACTCTTGAGGTACCGCATTTTCTCAACGGAGACTTTTTCGGTCAAAACAAATATGGTCTTATATCCGCGGACAGCGGCAACCAACGCGAGGCCGATACCCGTATTTCCGGAGGTCGCCTCAATTATTGTCCCGCCCTTTTTCAGGACGCCCTCTTTCTCAGCCCAATCGATCATCGACACACCGATCCGGTCCTTAACCGAATATCCGGGATTCAGACTCTCCATCTTTGCGTAGATCGGCGCCTTAATTTTGTGCTGTTTTGTTAGGTTATTGATCCTGACGAGCGGGGTGCGGCCGATGAGATCGAGGATATTGTCGTGGAAGTTCATCTTCTTCGAGTCTATTCGGAAAGAGTCGATGAGGCAACGAGGGACCGCTGACGCGCCGCCTGCCGGCCCTCGTTTACTTTTTCTCGAGCAGGAAAATCATCTTCGACCAGCCAATCGGCTCCGTTATCGGAAATTCGTAATCATCGAGAATGTGAAAATATTTGGACGCTGCTTTCCGTACTTTTTCGGCCGGATGGAGTTTAAAGTTGTAAAGCAGCTCGAGTACCGATCCAACGATCGAGGGCTTAACCGGCACGAGCACCAGGCGACCGCCTGGTTTCAGAACCCGTGAGAGCTCGTTCAGCCCCTCGTCCAAGGGCGTATACTCGAGCACCCCGCACGTCAGGACAAGGTCAAACGTCGCGTTGCCAAACGGCATTTTGAGCACGTTGCTCTGGATAAGCTCGGTCAATTTCGCACGCCGCTTTTGCTTCGAAAACTCTTCGCGAGCTACCTTCAGCGATTTCATCGAGAGGTCGAGAGCGACAATCCGTTTAGGTTTGAATCCTGTAGCGTGAAAGGCCAGGGTGATGATGCCCGTTCCGCTGCCGGCGTCGAGTACGAGCGAATCTGGGCCGATCTCGATGTCGAGAGACTTCAGATACTTGGCCACGGACGACCGATAACCATTCACCTTCATCGCCAAATGGTGAACGTCGGCAATGCGGTCGTAGAAGTCCTGGGCTTTAGGTTTCGTCTTTTTATGACCGCTTGTTTCGTTGCCCATCGCTCACTTTTCTGCCAGTAGCTTAACAATCATCTCTCGCATTTGCGCCAGCCGCGTCGAGCTCGTGCCGGGCTCGATGTATCGTACAACTCCTTTCCTATCGATCAAAACCGCAGTCGGAAGGGCGGTCGCGCCATAAAGCAACTGCGTGGTTTGATCCTTGCCGACCACAAAATCATAGGGTAATCTCTCTCGCTCCCGAAACTGTTTGAGAAACTGGATCTCGCTCGGATTATCGGCGGGCAGTCCGTTGACCACCTCGTAATAGCGAGTAATGCCAAGTATCTCAAAGCCCTCACCCTTAAAATCCTGATGCCACTCGATCAACGAGGGAAAGGCCTCGAAGCACGGCCCGCACCAGATTGCCCAGAAATCGAGCAATAGAACCTTTCCACGATAGTCGGCAAGCGTCTTTGGGGCCCCGGGAAACCATTTGTCGGCGGGCGGCAATGCCGGCGGAGACTCGCCGAGCAATTTATAATGCTTTTCACGCTTCTTGAGCCGTGTGACGACATCATTAGCGGCGGTTTTAACTGGAAAATCTTTAGCCGCTCCGCCCATCGACGCAGCGTAGAACTCCAGAGCCGCAGGCTTTCGCCCGGTCTCGATGAGGTATTTGATCTTTTGGTCGACGGCGTAATAATAAAAGCTCGGTGATTCGACCGAGGCGGCCGTGACGCGCATATCGTCGAGTGCGTCATCAGCCTTTTGCTGCTCACCGCCGTCGCGAAACGCCTCGTACACCAGCATTCCCGCGTCGAGTATCTCGTCCAGCCCGCGCGAGCGTGACGCGGCATCCTTCAGCAACGCCTTCGCGGCCCTATAACTCTCCTCAGCATGCGGTGCCATCCTGGAAAAGTCTTTCCTTGACTGATACGCCTTGGCCAGTTCGCCCTCGACTCGCGCTCGCTCGGTCAGCTTCGTCGGCTCTGATTTAAGATAGTCAGCAAGCAGTGCCTCCGCCTCATTAAGTTTCTTTTGCTTTGCGAGGACGACGGCTGCGATTGAACGCGCCGTCTGACGGCGCTCAATCGCCGCATCATCGCCGGCAATAAATCGCCTAAGGTTTTCGACGGTACCCTCCAGATTATCTGCGATCCAATGGAGCATTCCGAGATAGTAGTAGTCATCTCCTGACAGACTCTTACGCACGGCGGCGGTCGCCGCGTAACGCGCGGCCAACGACCGCTGCTCGAGTTTTGCCTGGGCAAATAATCGGTCGCTAAACTGGATTTTCTTTGCGTCAAACTCCGTGCCCTTTGCCCGAATATAGCCATTAACCTCCGTGAACATTTGTTTGACGGAGATATCGGACGTGGATGCAGACTCAACCGGCCCCGATTGTGCAGACGGCGGCACCCGACGGGCTTGAGCAGCACCGAGAATTGCTGTTGAAAGAATAATTACAAAGAAGAAATACGGCATAAACTAGTTCGACAGCCTATCAGGGTCGCACAAACCGGTCGGGCGAGAAATCGTTGACCGCGTGCTCACCCGGGGTTTTCAGTATAGTATCCGCAACGACTTTCGCGGTAAGCGGGGCCAGGAGTATCCCGTTTCGATAATGGGCGGTGGCAACGATGAGATTACTAAGGCCCGCGATCTTGCCAAGTACAGGCAGTCCATCCGGCGCACGCGGACGCAGACCGGCCCAATGTTCGGTGACGTCCAGGCCTGAAAGCCCAGGTAGAATCTCAATTGCCATTCCGCTCAGAGCATCAGCCGCATCTTGCGTTAAACCCTTATCAAAACCGACATTTTCGGTCGTTGAACCGGCCAGAACTCGCCCATCCGCTCGCGGAACGACGTATCCACGCGGGCTGTAAACAACGTGATGCAAGCGAAGGCCGGTCGGCCGAAACGCGATTGCTTGTCCACGTACGGGCTCGACAACGAATGAAAAATCCGCCTGCCCCATTTTGATGAGTGAGGTCCAGGCACCGGTTGCAAGCACCGTTTGATCTGTCAGTAATCTGCCATGATCAGTCTCAGCTCCGATCACCACACCTCGATTCATGAGAAGCCGGTTAACTCTCACATTCTCGCGGATCTCGATGCGATTGTTATCAGCATAACGTCTTAAAGCCTGAAGCACCTTTCGGTTATCGACCTGCCAGTCACCCTTGAAATTCAAACCCATGCGTGCAGACGCGGCAACATCCGGCTCCAGCCGGAGCACTTCGCCTGCGGATAACATCTCGACTTCAAAGCCGGCGTCCGAATGCAGTTGGAACCGTTCAACCAGCCTTTCCTGGTCGGCATCTGTAAAAGCGAGCGAAAGTGTCCCCGTCTGATCAAGATCTACCCCGACTCCCGTTTCTTCTTCGAGGCCGCCTGCAAAGCCCGCGTACATGTCCCGAGATTGCCTGCAGAGGTCAAAAAAAGTGCCGAAGTCATCTGTCTCTGCCTGAGGTCCGAGCATCCCGGCTGCAGCCCATGACGATTCAGTACCGCAGACGCCCCTTTCAACAATCGTAATCGTCCCCGCACCACGCCTATGCAGCTCGCGAGCCACACTGAGTCCGATCACGCCCCCGCCAATAATTAATACGTCACACTTCATGATCGCGGAACCCGCACAAACGCAAATTATAAGGGCTCGGGTGCTTATCGGCCGAATTCAATCGCATGCGTCGGGCAATTGTTGCCTCGGGCGGCGATGGCGTAAAATATCAGCAATTATGAAACATACAATCACTCTCATCCCGGGCGACGGTATCGGCCCCGAGATCGTGGCGGCGACCGTCCGCGTGATTGAGGCGACCGGCGTGGATATCGCCTGGGAGTCGCAGATTCTGGGTGCACAGGCGCTCGAAAAGTACGGCAGCACGCTGCCTGACGCCGCCATCGAGGCGATGCGTCGCAACAAGGTAGCGCTCAAGGGGCCAATAATGACGCCGGTCGGCAAGGGCTTTACGTCAGTTAACGTAGGCCTGCGCAAGGTGCTTGATCTGTATGCAAACGTCCGGCCTATCAAGACTTTGCCGGGGATAAAGGCCCGTTACCCCGGCCTGGACCTCGTCATAGTCCGAGAGAATACTGAAGACTTGTATGCCGGGCTTGAGCATGTCGTCGTCCCGGGTGTCGTCGAGAGCCTGAAGATAATCACTGAAAAGGCGTCAACACGAATTGCTCGCTATGCATTTGAATTTGCCCGTGACAACAATCGAAAAAAAGTGACCGCCGTCCATAAAGCCAACATCATGAAGCTCTCGGACGGCTTGTTTCTTGAATGTTTCTACAACATGGCTAAGGAATTTCCCGCGATCGAGGCTGATGACAAAATCATCGACAACTGCTGCATGCAGCTCGTAATGCGGCCCGAGCAATTTGATGTGATGGTGATGGAAAACCTTTACGGCGATATTGTCTCGGATCTCTGCGCGGGCCTCATCGGCGGGCTTGGTCTTGCGCCTGGGGCCAATATCGGGGAGCTCGGAGCCGTTTTTGAGGCCGTCCACGGGTCGGCGCCCGACATCGCCGGACAAGGCATTGCCAATCCTACGGCGCTGATGTTGTCGGCTATTGAAATGCTCCGTTACCTTGACGAGCGGGATGCGGCCGAGCGGCTCGAAAAGGCTCTTTTAGAAGTGTTCGTGGACGGTAAGACTATCACTCGCGACCTCGGCGGCACTGCTAAGACAAACGAATTTGCTCGAGCCATCGAGGAAAAAATCAACGCGGGCACGTCGGTTGCTGCCTAGACGATTCGCTGCAATTTCCGCCGCGTCCTTCCGTTCTTATATCGGACAGACGGGTCCAACGGAGCCGATATGAAAAGATTTTTTTTCACACTCGTTGTTATTTTGTCGTTCGTATTGGCAGCATCCGCGACACCATCGAGGACTGTTACCCTGCGGATCGGGCAGCAAAAATTTCTGACGGGCGGCAAATTGAGCGTCCGATTTGTATTAGTAGCTGAGGATTCACGATGTCCGATTGACACAAGCTGCATCTGGGAGGGCAATGCGAAGATCAAGGTGGTGATTTCAAAACGCGGTCGCGGCGAAAAAACCCTTGAGCTCAATTCGGCCGTCAAGCCGTTCACCGCATCGGCTTTCGGTTACGAGTTCAGGCTCGAAGACTTAAGCCCGCGGCCCGATCCGCGACGGATGGGCGGAAAGGGAGGGAGGATAGGCCCTGCCCGATTCGCAACCGTCCGCATCTCGGTCACTAATGCTGGCATTTAGTGCGCGTGATGGGGATTCGTAAGATATATCAGTACGATCTGGAGCAGGAAGTAGGGGACGAGAACGGCGGCCCCCGGATAATCTTTTGCGACTCGCTGACCGAAAAAGAGGGCTATCAGCGACAACGCGCCGACAAAGCCGGCCAAGAATATCGGTAAGAGTGAGCCGGTCATGACATAGTAGATAATCCCGGCGCCCGCCAATGCCCCCGTCACGGCCTCCATCACGGTTATCATCGCCAACATAACCGGAACTCCGGGTGCGAGAAATGTTTTTTCAAAGTGGCCGGTCAGCCACGCCAAATTCCCCTTCCAGTCAAAGACCTTATCGAGACTCGATTGCACGAAAAGCACGCATACAAACAGGCTGATAAGCAGGGCGGGGAGGTTTTGTCCAATTTGGTCGAACGTCATCATCGTGGTTTTCAAGCTCGGGCCCGACGTGAGGATTTCTGCATTATCGCCTCAATTTCGTCGGGGTCTTTTGGGACGGCCAAGGTCAGGTTTCGATTGCCGTCTTCGGTAACAAGGACGTCATCTTCGATCCGGATGCCGATTCCGCGGTATTTTGAGGGGGCCGATTTGTCGTTGGGCGGGATGTATAAGCCCGGCTCGACGGTGAGCACCATCCCGGGTGCAAAGGTTTTCGACGTCTTTGCTTTGTGATCGTCGTAATACCGCCCAGCATCGTGAACGTCCAGGCCGAGATAATGGCCGACGCCGTGCATGTAATACTTCATGTACGATTTTTTCTTGATCAGTTCCTTGGTCTTGCCCTTTAGCAACCCGAGTTTTTTCATTCCCTCGGTCAGAAGCTCAACAGAGAACTCGTGCCGGTCCTTCCATCTGTTGCCCGCCTTCGTATACTCGATGCACTGCTCCTGAGCGTCAAGTACCACATCATAGACTTCGCGTTGTGCCGGCGTGTATTTGCCATTTATTGGAAACGTTCGCGTGATGTCCGACGCATAGCCCTGATACTCGGCACCGGCGTCGATCAGGATCAAGTCTCCGTCGTTGAGCGGCGCATTGTTCTCGACATAATGCAGTATCGTCGCGTTAGCGCCGCCGCCGATGATTGAATTATAGGCAACACCGGCCGCACCGTGATGCCGCATATACGATTCCATCAGAGACTCGACCTGGCCCTCGTTCATCCCGGGTTTTACACTTCTCATCGCGAGCACGTGGGCTTCGCCGGCGATGTCGGCCGCCTTTTGCATCAGCTCAACCTCGTCAGCCGATTTGTGCAGACGCATGCCTCCGATAATCGGCGCAGGATCGATAATGATATGCGGCGGGTAAGCCGATTTCAGACGCCGAACACGCTGCTCCGTAAAATACTCGAGAATCTTTAGATCGAGAACGCTATCCACGGCAAAGCGATAATAGAGTTTCTCGCGGCCATTAAGATGCTTTGCGAGATCGCCAGAGAATTTATCGATCGAGTGGGCCTTGTCCACGCCGAAATTCTTCTCGGCTCCCTCGACGCCCTGGCGCCGCCCGTACCATGTCTCCATCTCCAGATTTCGCGGACGCACATAGAGCGTATAAGGCCTCTTGGCGCCGGGAGTTATCACCGCGACCGCGTCCGGTTCGGGAAATCCGGTCAGGTACCAAAAATCGGAATCCTGCCGAAATTTGTACTCGGTGTCATAACTCCGTCGCGCCTCGTGTGCGGCCGGGATGATCGCAACCGAGTCATCATCCATCTGCTCGATAAATTTCTTTAGTTGTTCTCGCATGTTTATCGTGAGTTTACCGTAAAATCTAGATGGGCAACAATCGATGAACCTGCGCATTACCGAGCTATTCCTATCTATCCAGGGTGAGTCGTCTCACGCGGGCCGACCGTGCTCATTTGTGCGCCTAACCGGCTGCCCGATGAGGTGCCGCTGGTGTGACAGTGAATATACGTTCACCGGCGGCGAGCATAAAGGCTTTGACGAGATACTCGCACGGCTCGCCGAATTCGGCTGCAATCTCGTCGAGGTCACCGGTGGGGAGCCGCTCGCCCAGAAGAATGTCTTTCCATTTATCACTGCCCTGTGCGACCTCGATTACGAAGTTCTCATTGAGACCGGCGGGTACATCTCGACTGCAGATGTGGACCCCCGGGCATCGATAATCCTCGACATTAAATGCCCTGCTTCGGGCGAGGCTGCGCGAAATCACTGGCCAAATTTGGATCGCCTGCGACGGGAAAGAGATGAAGTAAAATTTGTCATCGCCGACCTATCGGACTGGCATTTCGCCCGTGGGGTGATCGAGAAGTACGCCCTAGCCCTACGTGCAAAAGAGATTCTTATCTCGCCCATTCACGGCATCGAAAATCTGGCGGAGATCGCGGACCATGTGGCCAAAAGCGATTTAAAAGTTCGGCTAAATTTGCAGCTTCACAAATACATCTGGGGCGCCGATGCCCGCGGCGTTTAAGCGGGTCATTGTTCCTAGCAGCAGCAGCACAGAAATTTGCCGCAAAGCTGCAAAGAAGAAGGAAAGGATCGCCGCTAAGCTCGACCTGCTCCGCTTGGCGCCTTTGCGTCTTTGCGGGAAAATCTTCCCGATGCACGAAAACGACATCGCAAGGATTATCGTGGACGCCGCTTTTAAGATTCACACGCAGCTCGGACCCGGTTTGCTTGAATCGGTTTACGAGAAAGTTCTCGCGTATGAATTGACCAAGCGAGGACTCAATGTTGTTATCCAGCAGGCGATTCCGGTTGTGTATGAGGAGGTGCATCTTGAGATGGGCTTCCGTGCCGGCCTAATTGTAAACAGTTATCGTCGAAGTGAAATCGGTGGAGGCGATCGCTCCGGTTCATGCAAAGCAGCTTCGCACATATTTACGATTGACCGATCGACGGCTCGGCCTATTGATCAATTTTAATGTCAATCTAATCAAGGACGGAATAAGACGTGTCGTAAACGGCCTATGAATACGCTTTCTGATCGCGAATCCGCAATAATTCTTATCTCAGGCGGAATGGACAGCTGCGTGACGGCGGCAATTGCGGAGCGTGAATCAGACAAGATTGCCTTTCTCCATGTCTCGTACGGCCAGCGGACCGAGGCTCGCGAACGCAAGGCTTTTAACGATATTGCCGATCATTACAATGTCGAAAAACGTCTCGACGCCTCTATCGAATACCTAGCGAAGATTGGCGGCTCGTCCCTGACGGATACCACCATTACGGTCGCTGAGGCCGATCTTGAATCTAAGGAAATCCCGTCGAGCTATGTCCCGTTTCGCAATGCAAACATGCTCTCGATTGCCGTCAGTTGGGCCGAAGTAGTCGGCGCAACGGCGATCTACATCGGTGCCGTCGCCGAAGATTCAAGCGGCTATCCCGACTGCCGACCAGAGTTTTACGCCGCATTTCAACAAACTATAGATACCGGCACACGTCCCGATACGCAGATCGAAATTCGCACGCCGCTCATCGACCTTTCAAAAGCCGAAATCGTGGCGAAAGGGATCGGTCTCGGAGCACCGCTGCATCTTACGTGGTCGTGTTACCGCAGCGAGACGCTTGCGTGCGGCACCTGCGATTCATGTGCTCTGAGGCTGCGTGGATTCAGGCAAGCCGGCGTGGACGACCCGCTGCAGTACGAATAGTTGACAGCTAGGAGCTAATGGCCAGAGTTCCACGATCGATGTCAGTCGGGCTGATATCGCCGAGGGCCGCAAAGGCTACCTTGTCCGACTGAAAGTATTCGCGGGCGAGGGCGTGAATTTCAGCGGTCGTCACCGCGTCGATCTTTGCCAGCGTCTCTTCGACACTGATCTGGCGACCGTGGACTAGCTCTGATTGCGCGAGGGCGGCGGCACGAGACGCCGAATCTTCGAGGCTGAGCAGGATGGACGAGCGTGATTGCTGTTTGGCGAGGTCGAGTTCGTACTGCGTAACGCCGTTTTTAACAATGTCTCGCATTTCGGCGATGGAGAGATCGATGACCTCGCGAACCTGATCAGGAGACGTGCCCGCCGATATCGAAAACACTCCGCAATCCTGATAAATCGCGGCCGAGGCTCCGACGCTGTATGCAAGCCCGTGTTCCTCGCGTATTTTCTGCCACAGACGGCTCGACGTTCCGCCGCCGATGATATTTGCGAGCAGGTCGGCGGCGTATCGACGCTCGTCGACCGCAGTGACGAATGGCGTAGCGATGATGAGGTGAGCCTGCTCGAGGTCGGCTCGTTGTTTGACGATAAACGGTGCGGCAGCGGCCGGAACGCGGGCACCCTTGCCCGCAAACGCCGGTTCCTCCGGCGTGACGAACGCAGCCATTGCTAGCTTGACCAGCTCCGAGTGCTCGACATTCCCCGCTGCGGCGATTACAAGGTTAGAAGCGTTGAAAGCCGCCCGAAAATACTTTCTCGTAACGGCGCCATCAAACGACCGAACCGTTGCCGGCGTACCCGCGATAGACATCCCAAGCGGATGGTCAGGAAAAAACCCGGTGTTGAAAATATCGCCGAGCATCTCCTCAGGCGAGTCGTCGATCATCTTCATCTCTTCGATGATCACCCGTTGCTCCGATTTCAGATCGGCGTCGTCAAAACGAGGATTCACGAGCATATCGGCGATCAGATCGAAAGCTTTTGGCAATTGATCGTCGATTACCTTAATCGCAAAACCCGTTTCTTCGTGCGACGTGAAGGCATCGAGATTCCCGCCGAGCCGATCTTGTTCAATCGCAATATCGAGAGCACTTCTGCGAGCCGTCCCCTTAAAAACCGTGTGCTCGATAAAATGCGAAATACCGTTCAGCTCGTCAGGCTCATGCCGCGACCCGACACGAAAAAAGAAACCAAGCGTCGCCGAACGCACGCCTTCCATACGGTCGGTCAGGACGACCAGTCCGTTATCGAGACGTGTTTCTCTGATGTCTTCCTTCATGAGCAAGGAATAGAGACTAGCACGCTGGTCATCGGTGAACCACCCGTCTTAAGGTCGATCGCCGCTATTCTTAAACTGTCCCAGCTGTCCCACCTGTCCCCGCTGTCCCAGGTGTCCCAACTGTCCCAAATCATATGCCGGTACCCGGCGGGGCAAGCTAAACTCAACATCTGCCACACTTACGGTCGGGATGACCAATGCCCGGAGTTTTTAATAGCACCGCTTTCAGGCATTTTCGGGACATTTTTGAAGGATTTTGGGACAGTCTGCTACGCTCCTAAGCGATTACCGCCGAAGGATCGAAATTGTCAAACATCAAGTGGCCGCCGATTCTTCGGCGGCCGCGTTCATTATTACATCATGTTGCATGCGTAGTCAAATGTTGCATGTGTGCAACTTAGTTTCCTATGGCATTAAAGAGGAGTGGGAAGGTCGCCAGTGATTGCCCGCGGTATTGCGGGCGAAAGCCGAAAAGCACAATCTTGCCTTTGCCCATTTTGACCTCGACAAGCGCGCCCTTGCCCGCGATCATTTCGGCCCCGAGCGCCCAGCCGGAGAGGAGGACGTTTTTCGGATCGGTCGGGTAGCTCGCGATGATCCGGACGTTCTTTGTTGACGCGAGCGGGTCGGTCTGGATCTCGAACGCGGGCGAGTTTTCGAACCAGGCGATGGATTCCTTGGGCATTCCCTTGGCGATCGGGTGGGTTAGGTCGAGCTCGGTGCGGAGGATCGAGCCGGGGATGAAGAAATCCTTTCGCGGCATGTCTTTGGTCACATCACGGACGGGCAGGTTGAACTGCTCGATGGCGAAATTCGAGGCACGGTTCAAAAAAACAAGCGTGCCGCCGGCCTCGACAAATTTCTTCAGATTCTCGACGCCTTCCTTCCCAACGCCGCCCGTGTATTCATCCGGCATCGAGCCTTTTGCGTAGCCGTTGAGGATTTGATTTGCGGATTGGTCGGGGAAGATGATCGTGTTTGTTCTCTTCCCATCGAAGTCCCGATCGCCAGTCTTGTTCAGAATTTCGCGATTGCCAATGCTCTCAACGGAACGCTCGTAACCTACTTTGTAACCGCCTGGCTGGCGAAATAGCCATCGAGTCCATCCTTCATCCATCGAGGGATGGTGCGACCGGAAGATTACATATCGAGGAGGACTGCTTGAAGCGGAACCAGATCCTCGTCCGATATTTCTGCCACTTGTGGGCTGGGTGTAAGTAAACGGTTTATACACATCTTCTTTGTCGACATTCATCAACAGAGAAAGGGTGTGTGCGGTAACGTCGTATGGCGCAATTGGGTTTCCACTCGCGTCAAGCAAGTCTGGATATTTTTGGTTTTCAAGAAGGGCCTTAGCGAAGGAACCGTAGGGTTGATCCATTCGCAAGACCTTCGATCCTTCGGGATATTTTTTGCCAGCGATGATTAGATCGGGCGGCGACACGAATTCAACGCCGCCGGCAGTGAGTGTCGAGATAAGTTTGTCGTGTCGAGAATCGGCACTTGAGTCTTCTCGGACTCCGAGCTTTTCAATATCGTCGAACCCCGGTTCGGGAAAGACGTAGGCGTATAGCTCCCCGTCTTTCCTCCGCCGCACCGCCTCCTTCCCGATCTCATAAAATTTCGACAGCCATTTCTCGCGATTGTCGGCGGCGTGGTTAAGCAAGCTGAACGCGGCGGTGGTCATGTAGTCGGTGATGTTGCGGAGTTTCCATTCGCCGCCTTTCCAGACCGGGCCGAAGTTTGGTGAGGCGACTTTTGCGTCGAGGCCACCGGAGGCGCCGCGGAGGTCTTCGAATTTTACGGTGATCGGCGTGGCGAGCTTTGCGGAGGCGGTTTCACTTAGGATTCTGACGCCGCCGTGGTAGTGGGAATAGGCTCGGGCGGGTGTCCATGCGTCGTAGGTGGTATTGGTGGTAATGCCTTCGAGACCGCGTTTGCGTAGGTCGGCGGCCATGGCGTTGCCGAGTTCGGTGTAGCCTTCGACGATTTGCTTTGGCACGTTTGGTTCGACGGGCGCCATGTACGGCGGCAGGAAGAGGCGTGCGCCGTTTTGGCCCTGCTGGTGGATGTCATGGACGATCTGCGGGTGCCAGACGTTGTGAATCTTATCGACCGTGAGCTGCGTCTCGACCTGCGTAAATGCATACCAATCGCGGTTGTTATCGTGGCCGACGTATTTGTGATAAAGCTCGGGCGGCTCGGTGCCTTCGTAGGGCGTGCCGAGCGTTTTGTCGTACCAATTTTTGACGATATCGACGCCGTCCGGGTTCAGCGAAGGGACGAGCAGGATAATCGTATTCTTGAGAATGTTTTGTATCTCAGGCTCGTCGCTCGAGGCTAGCCGGTGCGCGATTAGCATCGACGAAAGTGTCGAGCCGACCTCGGTCGAATGGACGCCGCAAGTGATGAGGACAATCGTTTTGCCCTGCTTTACTAATCGCTGTACAGCGGCCGAGCTAATGCTCGGTGCGGGCAAGGGTGCCTGCGTTCCGGCGATCTTTCGCGGGTCGGCGAGTTTGGCGTTTATCTGTTCAAATTTTTTGAGCTGACGCAGATTCTCAGGCGAGCTGATGGTCGCGTAAACAAAAGGCGCGCCCATTGTCGACTTGCCGATTTCCTGAAAAATCATGCGGTCGGAGGCCTTGTCGAGTTTTTGAAAATAATCGACAATGCTCGCCCAGCTTGCCAGCTTGCGGTCATCGCCGGGCGTGAAACCGAGAACGTCTTTCGGGCTCGGAGCCGTTTGAGCGACAGAGATAAATGCAGTTAGAGCGATGATCCCGCAAAGCTGCAGAAATGCAGAAATAGGCTTGGTAATCCTCATATTTATACTGAGTATAAATTAGCACGCCCCCCCCCGCGCACGAGTTTTATTTGTAGAAGTTGTATAACTTCTATTATAATGGCCGCATGACCAAGAAATTGAAACTTACAACCATCGGGAGCTCAGTCGGTGTTATCTTGCCAAAGGATATGCTTGGACTTTTGCGGGTCGGAAAGGGAGATATCCTCTACGCGGTGGAAACGCCAAATGGCTTCGAGCTGAGTCAGTACGACGCCGAGGTAGATGAGCAGTTGACAATAGCCGAGCAGGTGATGCGCGAGGATCGCGACGTTCTGCGAAAATTAGCACAATGAGATGGCTTAGGCTTGACGCGGTGCTGGCGATGCATAAACGCCAGATCGCGGAGCATGGCGGTGATGATGGTGTGCGCGATCTCGGATTGCTGGAGTCGGCCCTCGCTAGGCCGAGAAACGTCGAGGCATATGAGCCCGATTCCGACATCGCTCGACTTGCTGCCGCATACGGATTCGGAATAGCTAAGAACCACCCATTCATAGATGGAAACAAACGCGCGGCGCTGGTTGCCACGCGTACTTTCCTGATCTTAAACGGTGCCCGCCTCGATGCGACCTCCGAGAATAAGTACCTCACCTTCCTGGCTCTCGCTGACGGCTCGCTTTCTGAAGAGGAACTCGCCGCCTGGATTCGTGAACGATTACAAAGCTGATCCCCGATAGCTTTTTCGTTGCGTTTTTGATCAATACGCTGTAAATTCCCCTCAGACCTTTCCTCAAACAGCATCTCGAATTTGGAGGCACACAGCGTCCTATGAAGAATCCGTTTCTCGAAAACTTTCGTCCGTTTATACCCGACGCATCGCGGCTGCGCGAGCTGACGCCGCTGCCGCTGATCGTCGGTACACTGCTTGGCATCATCTTTGGCGCCTCGTCGCTGTACCTGGTTTTGAAGACCGGTTTGACAGTGTCGGCGTCGATTCCGGTGGCAGTGATAGCGATTACCTTGTTTCGGCTGCTGTCGAAGACCGGGATGCGCGACGCGACGATTCTTGAGGCAAATGTGATGCAGACGGCGGGGTCGGCCGGCGAGTCCATTGCCTTTGGCGTCGGTGTGACAATGCCGGCGATTTTGATTCTCGGCTTTGATCTAGATATCTGGCGGGTGACGCTTGTAGCGGTTCTTGGCGGTTTGCTGGGAATTTTGATGATGATCCCGCTCCGCCGTGCGTTGATCAAAGACCAGCACGGAATCCTAAAGTATCCCGAAGGCACGGCGTGTGCCCAGGTCCTGATCGCCGGTGCGTCGCGTGAGTCGCGCGATGCGGCGACCGAGGGCGGCGGTGACGTGTCCACCGATTCCGAGGTTCTCCATCGCGGCAAGATAATCGCAGCCGGTTTTGGGCTCGGCTTTATTTATAAGTCGGTAATGGACGTTTTTAGTGCATGGAACCCGGAGCCGGGCAAAGACCTGCCCGATAACGTCCTACGCGGCGGCTCAATCCATTTGGAAAACAATCCGGCCCTGCTCGGCGTCGGATACATCATCGGCCCATATATCTCGGCCATAATGCTCGGCGGCGGCATTTTGTCGTATTTGATTTTGATCCCGCTGATCAAGTTTTTTGGCTCGCTTGCAACATCGCCGATCGCACCCGCGATTGGCAAAAATGTCGCCGATATGTCGCCCGGGCAGATTCGCGGCGAATACATTCTTTACATCGGAGCCGGCGCGGTCACGGCTGCTGGAATTATCTCACTTGTTCGCTCGCTGCCGACCATTTGGAGCGGGCTCAAGTCCGGGCTCGCCGATCTTCGCGGGTCGTCGAGCGAGGGTAATGAGGCCCGACCGCGCACCGATCAAGACCTGTCGATGAAGTACGTCATCGTCGGTGCGATCATTCTGCTCGCGGCGATTATGCTGTCGCCGTCACTAGGCCTGTTTCTATTCGACAATCCGCTCGTGTCCATTCTCGGTGCGCTCTTGATCCTGATCCTCGGCTTTCTTTTTGTCACCGTCTCATCGCGGCTGACAGGCGAGGTCGGCTCGTCGTCAAACCCGATTTCGGGCATGACGGTCGCGACCCTTTTGTTTACCTGTCTCGTCTTTCTGCTGCTCGGCTGGACGGCCTCCGATCCATATTTCGTCACTGCTCTATCGATCGGCGGCATCGTCTGTATCGCCGCGTCAAATGGCGGCACGACTTCACAGGATCTCAAAACGGGGTTCTGGGTCGGCGGCACGCCAAAGAAACAGCAGATCGCTATTTTGGTCGGTGCGCTTGCGTCGGCACTCGTGCTCGGGCCGCTGCTCTTGTACTTAAATGATGGCGGGACCTATTATCAGCGGGTCGACCAGGCGACATTTCCGGCCGGCTTTACCGTGACCGAGGACAAACTGTTTCGTGACGGCGGCCAGTTTAAGAGCGAGACTATTAAGGGTGGCGAATTCGCTACCGACACCGCTCCGTATCGCGTCTGGCAGAACACCGATCCCAAAGCGGGCCAAATCGGCAAGTACCTGATCAACACTCAGGGTCAGCCCGCATATCTCGTCGATCCCGCCATCAACGGCGTCATCAAAGAGGACGCCCAGGGCAACAAGCTTACGCGTTATGACGCGCCAAAAGCGACGTTGATGAGCTATATCATCAAGGGCGTTCTCGGTCAGGACCTGCCCTGGGGGCTCGTGCTGATCGGGGCGATGATCGCGATAATGCTCGAGATCGTCGGGGTGCCGTCGCTGGCGTTCGCGGTCGGATTGTATCTGCCGATCGCGACGAGTGCCCCGATATTTGTCGGAGGCGTGGTGAGAAAGCTGGTGGATGTTTATCTCAAGCGAAAACTGGCCGCGCGAAATCTTACAGAAGAGGAGATCGTCGCTGAGACTGATAAATCGCATGGTGTGCTGATGGCGTCGGGATATATTGCGGGAGCCGCGATCGCTGGCATCCTTATCGCTATCTTTGCCGTTCTGCCGACGCTGAGCGCTATTCAAACCGCTACAACGACGTGGGCCAAGGAATCTAATCCGTTCTTTGCCCAAGCCATGTTTGCGACCGATCAGTCGTGGTGGCTTGGCGCTCTTCCATTCCTCGTGATCTGCGTCATTCTCTACCTCGTCGGCCGTGAAAAGCTCATGGCGGGCAATTCAGATGACCGATTGACTGCCGAGGCGTCAGCCGCCTCGGAGGTCAAGGAAGGCGATTTGTAACGATAGAAAAAAATGTTTTACATTCTCGGGCGACACGCTATAATGACATTTAGCGTGTCGCCTTTTTCTTCTCCCAGGCATCCTCTCCGCTGACTAAGCGTTACAGTCCGTAGTTAAATGTCATGGTCTTTGCTCCTGCACTCAATAGGTTTTTTACTCTCACCGTGATGACGCTCGGCCTTTCGTTGTGGGCTGGTTGTAACGTGGCTGAGCCCTCGACCTCAGCAAATAGCGTGCGGGCAAACGCCGCTTCTGATAAATTCCTTGCGATTAACTCGGAGCCGAAAGGCGCAACGATTCCTATCGAGCCAAACGGTCCGGCGGACACCGTTCGCGTTTTTTACAAGCACCTTCGCGACAACAAGATCCGAGAGGCCCTGCACCTGACCAACATGCGCCTCGCAATCGAAGGTTTGACCGATGGGGAGCTAAACGAGTTCGCGATCGATTTTTCGCACGTCGCTAGTCTTGTGCCCGAGGTGATAGAGATAAACGGGGAGATCGTCACCAATAACAAGGCGACCGTCACAGCGGTATTGCCTAGCACAGACAGTGATGAAAGCGAGCTGCAAAAGATTAATCTGCGTAAGGATGGAGACGTCTGGGTAATACTCTCAGCCGATGAGACGACCGAGGCCCGGATAAAAAAGGAAGGCAAGAATTACTTCTACAGTCTAAAGATTGACGTCAAGCAGGAAGAAGCCCGTCAGATGCTTGAGCGCATTTCAAAAGCCGAGCTTGCCCATTCCGTACAAAATGCGGGGCTTTATGCCGAGATGCAGACGCTCGTCACGGCCGGCCTTCTGCCGCCGGATATTAAGACGAGCGAATCGACGGGCTACAACTACATACTCAGTCTTTCGGCGGATAAAAAGACATATTTCGCGACCGCGACGCCGGCCGTGTATGGCAAAACCGGAAAACTATCTTTCCGACTCGAACCCGACCCGAAAGGGCTCTCCCGTATTACAAGCAATGATCTGGGCGGCAAGCCAATACGTTAGTGTGAAAATTTAACATAGAGTTTTCCACAGGCGATTGAATTTTTGGAGAAAGTGTTGTATAATCTAGAATTCCTGTCGTTCGATTCAGGCCCCAAAAATCATGATACGCGAGCTGATCAGCCGTTTTAACCGCTCTCTGTCCGAGAGCATGGTCCCATCACGACGCCGCCATACGGCGCCCGTCAAGATTTGGTTTGATCCTGAGGTCAACACCGAACTTGCCCGCGAGGTTGCGAGAAATGCGTGCATTCTGGGCGAAACGGTCGATATCAGCCGCACAGGAATCGGGTTTCTCGTGCCATCTATCCGTTTGAAGGAAAAATATCTGGTCGGCCATGATCGAACCTTGAATGTCGAGCTCGATTTGCCTTGCGGCAAGGTGTTCCTACGTGCCATGGGCCGGCGGTACGAAAAAGTAGGCGTACATATATCCACCGAGAGGTTTCTCGTGGGAGCCCACATCCTAAGCCTGTCGGGTGCGGATAAGGATGGCTACGAGCGATTCTTAAAGACCGGCAACCGTGGTGTTCGACGGCCAAATGGAGAGCTCGCCCTGCACGTCGATTAGACGAGACAGATAGTTTTTAAACAGGAAGCCGTCCCGACAGGGGGGCGGCTTTTTGTTTCTTACTCTTACCGAATGCTGAAATGAAAAGAATGGATAACAAGGTCGGTATCGGCGTAATCGGCACCGGTTTCGCGCGGCGGGTGCAGATACCCGCTTTTCGTACATGTCCAAATGCCGAGATTGTGTCTGTGGCCAGTGCAAGCCTTGAAAATGCACGCGGGACGGCCGAGGAATTTGGCATCGGCCACTTTAGTGACGACTGGCGCGAGACGGCACTTCATGTCGATGTCCATCTTGTATGCATCACGACTCCACCGAAGCTTCATCGCGAGATGGTCCTGTTTGCCCTGGAGCACGGCAAACACGTCTTGTGCGAGAAGCCAATGGCGATGAACGTAGCGGAAGCTGAGGAGATGGCCGACGCGGCGAGGCTCTCATCCCGGCTCGCGATAATCGATCACGAGCTGCGCTTCCTGCCCGGCCGACGGGTTGCCCGCGAGATGCTGGGAAAAGGCGCGATCGGCGAAGTGCGTCACGCTAAGGCGATATTTCAGGCGCCGCATCGCGGCGATCCCGCGATCCCGTGGAACTGGTGGTCCGACGCCGAAATGGGCGGCGGCGCGCTCGGCGCGATTGGCTCGCACATCATCGATTCTTTCCACTGGTTTCTGGGCGCCGCGGTGACCGAGGTATTTTGTCAGCTGCATGCCCATATTCGCGAACGTGCGGATAAATCAGGAACGGTCCGCGCCGTCACCGCTGACGATCAGGCAAACATGATCCTCAGATTTGATGATAGTGACCTGGTGTCGGGTGCGACTGGCCTCGTTTCAATCTCGATGACCGAGTCTCCGGGCTTTCGAAACCGGGTCGAATTCTACGGGCCGGAGGGTACGCTCCGTGTCGACCATCGCGGCGAGGTGTTTCTGGCAAAGACCGGCGATACCGGGTTTATCGAAATCGCAGTCGATCTCGGCGCTCCGGTCGACGGTGTTGCGGACACCGGATTTTCGCGAGGCTTTATGTCTTTTGCACCGTCAATCATCGATGCGATTCGAAATGGGCGTAATCAGGTCGATGAGGCTGCAACTTTTGAAGACGGGCTCCGGGTCCAGCGTGTTTTGGATGCCTCTCGCGAATCGAGTTCGCTAGGAAAGACACTATCTATAGGTGAAACCGATAGGTTCTTATGATAAAATGCCAATAGCTGCTTATCGACAGCGCATACCCCGCGATGAGTGAACGCTTTAGTTTGAGGAAATTTTAATGAAAAAGCTTATCGTATTAATATTTGCGGCCGTGGTCCTGGCGGGTTTTGTGCTGGGCTGGGGAAACGTGCTGCGTGCCGGCGCTGAATTTCTGAATCTTGATTACGACAATCCCGATATCCCATCGCACTTAAAGGCAGGAGTGAGCCGTGAGGAGTTTCACCTGATGCGCGCAAGCGGTTCTGAGATGAAGCGCGGTATCAATAATGAATTTGAACTTGATCCGCAAGCCCGTCCGAAGGCGATTGATAGGCTTGAAAAACAGGAGCGCAGTCGTCTGAGCCTGCCGCGCTCACGGCAGCGTGACTCTTTGCTTGCTGCCTGGACCCCGATCGGTCCAGCCCCAATTCCTAATGCTCAGGTCGGCACCGCACCGGTGACCACGGCGAGCGGACGTGTGCTTTCGATCGCAGTTCACCCCACCAATCCGGATATTGTCTACGTCGGTACTGCACAGGGCGGGCTCTATCGCTCGACAAATGGGGGTACAAGTTGGACGCCGCTGATGGATAGCGCGCTTTCACTCGCTATCGGCGCACTCGCTCTTGCACCGTCAAATCCTGAAGTTCTCTATGTCGGCACTGGGGAGCCGGGTTTTTGCGGTTCTTGCTTTTTTGGCGTCGGCGTTTATCGGATCGATAATCCAAGCACGGTGGCGACGCTCTCTGGGCCGTTTAATCGCGATGGCTTAAATAACGATGTCTTGACGGGACGCGGCATCGGCAACATCATGGTGCATCCGACCGACCCCAATACGATATTTGTGGCATCAACCTCGGGCGTTGGAGGTCGGGGCGGCGCGAGCTACAACCTTCTCCCGTCCCGGGGACTTTTCAGATCGACAAATGCCCAATCGGCCAACGCCACTTTCTCCAAGTTGACCGGCTTGATTGATAATGGAAACGCAAGTGTTCGCGATATCGCGATTGATCCGTCGAACGCAGATATTCTTCTGGCGAATGTGATCGCCAGCGGTGGAGCGGGTGGGCTGTATCGCTCGACCAATGCTCTGAACGCTGATCCCGCGACGGTTACGTTTTCTCAAACGGAAATTTTTAATGCCACCTCGACCAGCGAACTGACCGGCGAATTTGCCGCGATTCATCCCGCGGGCGATGACAATGCGACGTTTTACGCCGCGGTAGGGAATCTCGGCGGACGTTTACTCAAGTCAGTGGATGGCGGGGCGACATGGACCCAGCAAATCGATAACGATTTCTGCACCCCGCAATGCTTTTACGACATTGCCGTGGCGGTTGATCCAAGCAACGCGGCAAATGTATATTTAGCCGGTTCGCCGACCCTAGCTTTCGGCCGCTCGATAACGAGCGGTACGATTTTCACGCCAAATGCCTTGACCGCCCGCGGCTTGCACGTTGATTCGCACGTTATTGCGGTCGCTCCGTCTAATCCCTCAATTGTCTATTTTGGCTCGGACGGCGGCATTTATCGAACTAACGATGTGCAGGCCCTTGCCGGGATCGACTGGACATCGCTAAATAATTCGACCTTTAGCGCGACACAGTTTATGAGCCTCGCCGTCCATCCCACCGATGCCAATTTTACAATCGGCGGAACTCAGGATAACGGTACACATTATTACGACTCGGCGGGCAATTGGCTTCGGGTTGATGGCGGCGACGGCGGCTTTGCCTCGATCGATCAAAATGCCGTAAACACGGCAAACGTTCGGATGTATCATGCCTACTTCACTCGTGGGGGCAGCCAGGTCGGTTATGTGACGCGAGCTGCCAGCACCGGCAGCTGGCTCACTCGGGGATGCTTTGGCTCCTCGCCCAATCATGGGATAGGCTGCGACCCAACCATCTTGTTCTACGCACCGCTCGAGCAAGGGCCGGGCGCTCCAAATTCAGTCTATTTCGGCTCTGACCGCTTATACCGCTCGGCGGACAGCGGTACAACACATACGGTCGTCAGCCAGGCACCCATCCAGGCAAATGTGCCTATCAGTGCTATTGGTATTTCGCCGCAAGACGACAATGTAAGAATTGTCGGCCTCTCCAACGGAGCTTTGTGGGGCACGACCACGGGATCCGCGGTCATGACCGACATGGACCCGCTAAATCAGGTTCCGTCGCCAGGCTTTATTGGACGTATTGCTATCGACCCGCAGAACTCAGACACAGCCTATGTGACACTCGCAAATTTTGGCGTGAATGGCGTCTATAGATCAACGAATTTGTCTGCCGCTCAGCCGACGTGGACCGGCGTCTCGAGCGGGTTGCCTCAGGTGCCGGTCAGCGCATTTGTGATCGATCCTGCTAACCCGACCAACCTTTACGCCGGAACCGATATCGGCGTTTACGCGTCATTTAATTCGGGTACGATCTGGGCACCGCTCGGTACAGGCCTCCCGCGTGTTGCGGTGTTTGATATGGCAATCCAGCCGACGAGCCGCACGCTGAGAATCGCTACGCACGGCCGCGGCATTTGGCAAATGCCCCTCGCTATCCCGACATTCTCGGTGGGCGGAGGTGTGACGACGCCAGACGGCCGCGGATTGCGAAACGCTGTCGTTTCGATGAGTAATGCCAGTTTTGCACAAACGGTCACGACATCGTCGTTCGGTTTTTATCAGTTTAGCGATATTCCGGCAGGTGACTATACCGTTGCGGTCCGGAGCAGACGATACCGATTCTCGGCTCGCTCGGAGTCAATAAACAGCTCGCTGAGCAACATTGACTTCTTCGGACAGGAATAAACCCTCCATCACACTAAAAAGGCTGTCTGAAACCTTTTTCAGACAGCTTCTTTCTTTTGGAATCATCGCCCCGTTTTCTCTTCGTACAGTCAGTTGGGAGTCCCGAACTCGATCGTCTCGTTCTCGCCCGGCTGCATCTCTTTGCCCGTGACGAGGGCTTTCACAAATCCGACCAGCTGCACTATTTTGCCCGATGGCGTGTCCCAGTATTCAGCCTGTTCAACCGACACTTTCATCAGGCAAAGATGCGGATCGTCGAGTCCCTTGGGGAACCAAGCCTTTAAAACGGGGCTCCAGAGCTCCTCTATCTTGGCACGATCCTTTGAGATTTCGCCACGACCCGAGACCGACACGTATCGATCTTTGTCCGGCTGCGAATAGGCGACGTTTACCCGGCCATCTTTCACGATCTCATCGACCTTGTGCGTGTCGTCACTGGTAAAGAACCAAAGGTCGCCATCAGATTCGAACTCCTGCGTCGACATCGGCCGGCTGCGCAGCACTCCTCCGTCGACTGTCGTCAGCATACAAAAATCGATGCCCTCTATTAATTCCTTTAGTTTCTCGATCGATTCTGTGGTGGTACCTGCCATCTAGTTCCTCCGTATGCGGCGCGTGTGCATGGTTGACGTTGCAAATGAATCGTACTCCACGCCGGATTGCCGCCTCTGTAATATAGAGCGCACTACCCAATGATTAACTCGTATGGTCGATCACAATCCGCCAGTTTCGGCCCAGCTTTTTGAAGGTTAATGTAAATTTCCCGTTCGGTTCGTCCTTTTCGCGTTTGAGTGCCCAACTGCCGAGAACAACCGCCGCGCCCGGCGACAGGATGTGAAACTCGAGATCGGAAAACGTGAGGGTGCCCATTTTTGCACGCGTGTCATAGCTTTTCCGATACATCTCGAGCGTGGGCTGCCATCCACGTGTTACGCGGACACCGGATACGAAGATCAGCCTGTCCGAGCGCCAATAGCCTTTCATAAACCCCTCGATATCACCGCGGTTCCACGCCGCAGATTGCGCGGTCATCACTCCCCGAATTTCATCCGCGATTCGCGCCTGTTGCGTCGGGGATTGCGAAAATGCGGACGAAATGCCGGTGAGAATGATAAGAAAGGAGATCAGAATCTTCATGCAAATATCATAAAGAAAAAGGCCGATGAAACCTATCATCGGCCTTAAAAAGGGTTGTCACCAGCGATGTTAGTTCTTTTTTGTCGCGGCGTCGTAGGCGGCCTGAGCGGCGACATTCGCCTTTTGACCGTCCGTCAATGCGATACTCATCTTGTCGAGCGTCGCGGCATTTATTCCGCCGGTCACTTTAAGTTTATTGGCTTCCTGATATTTCTTCACTCCGCCTTTCAGGACATCGCTTCTTTCGCCGTTCACGTCACCGCTGTACATCCCAGCATCTTTTAGTATTTTCTGAAGGGCCATAATCTGATCTTCGGTTGCCTGGAATGGAGCCGGTTTCTTGGGGCCGCCGCCGCTCGCTGGTATCGCGGGCGTTGCCATAGTCGACTTGGCGGCCTTTGGCGCAGCCGGACTCGCAGCAATTCCTTTTTGATTGTCGGTAAGAGCGATACTCATCTTCTCGAGCGTCAGTCTGTCAAACTTTCCGTTCGGATCCAGGCCATTATCCTTTTGAAAGGTTTTGATCGCGGCCCGCGTCGGATCGTTATACACTCCGCTGGGCTCTCCGACATATAGCTTCTTGTCCTTTAGCATTGTCTGGCCTTGCCTGACCTGATCTTTGGTAGGACGAAAAGCGGCAGCCTTTGGGGCTTTCGCGGCCGCCGGCGTAGGCGCAGCCACCGGCGCGGTGGCCGATCCGGCCTGGGCATAGGAGGCGGTGCTCAAAAACAAAGACACCGACACGACAAAGAATATCTTTCTAAACATCAATTATTCTCCATTTTGGTCGGATGCCCGCGACGCAGAGAGGTTGAGGTCGAGCAGTTGCACAGGCGATCCGAAATATTTTGTTTGGTCGTGAGAATTATCATCCTACAGACGTTTAGATGTCAAGGAAAAGCGGCGGGCGACGCGTTAAAAGTCGGTAACCTGCCAAACAACCGCACTAAGATCCGCTTGATGAATGAGCATTCATTCAGTATGATAAAGTCTTGATTGATTAGATTTTACTACCACTGAAACAATGAACATTCGAAAAGCCGCCGTGCTTGGAGCGGGAACCATGGGTGCCGGGATCGCCGCGCACCTCGCAAATGCCGGCATACCGACGCTGCTGCTCGATATTGCCCCAACGGAGCTGACCGCCGACGAAGCGGCAAGGAGCGCCCCGCTCGACTCGATGCAGGTGCAAAACCGGATTGTCACCAGTCTTTTTGAGGCAGCAAAAAAGCTAAAGCCGGCGCCTTTTATGCTCGGTGATAACGCACATCTAATTTCCGTCGGAAACTTTACGACTGACCTGGAAAAGATCAAGGACTGTGATTTCGTAATCGAGGCTGTGGTTGAAGACCTCGATATCAAGCACAAGCTTTTCTCGGAGGTCGACAAGCATCGTAAAGCGGGCGCGGTCATCGCCTCAAATACGAGCGGCATACCGATCGATGCGATTGCCGAGCCTTTCTCGGACGACTTCAAATCGCATTTTGTCGGCGTTCACTTTTTTAATCCGCCTCGCTACATGAAACTCGTCGAGGTCATTCCGGGGACAAAAACGAGCGGCGAGGTCGCCTGTGCTGTCTCGGGTTTTCTGGATCAGCGGCTTGGCAAGGGCGTTGTCGCGGCCAAGGACCGGCCGAACTTTATCGCCAATCGCATCGGCACGTTCGCGATGATGGCCACCGTTCACGAGATGATCGACAAAGGCTTTACCCCGACCGAGATCGATCAGATCACTGGTAAAGCTATTGGCCACGCATCATCCGCGACGTTTCGCACGAGCGACCTTGTGGGGATCGATGTGCTCGCGCATGTAAATAAAAACCTGCATCCGGCGGTTCCGGAAGATGAAGACCGCGATGTCTTTCTCGTGCCGGATGTGATCGAGAAAATGCTTGAGAAGAAGTTGCTTGGTGACAAAACGAAGGGCGGCTTTTACAAAAAATCGACGGACGCGGAAGGTAAACGGCAGATTTTGGAACTCGATCTGAAAACGTTCGAATACAAGCCGCAAGAGAAAACGAAATTTCCCTCACTCGACACCGCGAAGCAGATCGACGACTTGCCAAAACGTATCAAGTCACTGGTCTGGGGCGATGATCGGGTTGCAGATTTTCTTTGGAAGACGATGTCGCGCACGTTCCGTTATTCCGCCAATCGAATTCCCGAGATCGCCGATACGATTGTCGAGATCGATAACGCGATCAAATGGGGTTTTGGCTGGGAGATCGGTGTTTTTGAATCCTGGGACGCAGTAGGTGTTACTGAATCTGTCGAACGAATGCGAAGCGAGGGCCATATCGTTCCGCCGAGCGTCGAGAAAATGCTGGCGGCCGGCGCGACATCTTTTTACAAGAATGAAATGGGCGAACGGTCGTTTTACGATCTGGCCGCCGGCGAATATAGGCCCGTACCCGAGCGGCCGGGAGTGCTCGTTCTCAAATCGATAAAAGAGCGTACTGGCGTCATCAAATCGAATCCCGGCGCGTCGCTGATCGACATCGGCGACGGCATCGCCTGTCTTGAATTTCATTCCAAAATGAACTCGATCGGCGGCGACAGCGTCTCGATGATGAATTTTGCGCTCGATGAGGTCGAGAAGAACCACGTTGGGCTGGTCGTCGGCAATCAGGGTGGAAATTTCTCGGCGGGCGCCAACATTATGCTGCTGCTCCTTGCAGCGCAGGAGGAAGAGTGGGACGACATCAATATGATGATTCGTGCCCTGCAAAACGCGGTGATGCGGCTCCGGTACTCGCCAAAGCCTGTCGTCACGGCGCCCTATGGCCTCACTCTCGGCGGTGGCTGCGAGATATCGATGCACGGTGATAAAACCCGTGCCGCGGCCGAGACATACATTGGACTCGTCGAGGTGGGAGTCGGATTGATCCCTGCGGGCGGCGGCACCAAAGAGATGACGATGCGAGCGATGGATGCCGCTGCGAAGGCTCCGGATGCCGATCCGCTCGCATTTCTCAAGAAATCATTCGAGCTTCTCGGCATGGGCAAGGTGGCGACCTCGGCGCAAGAAGCTCGATCGTGGGGCTTGCTCCGCGACAGCGACTCGATCTCGATGAACGGCGACCGCCTCATTGCGGACGCCAAGCAAGAGGTATTAAATCTCGCGGCGGCCGGTTACGTCCAGCCGGTTGAGCGTACAGACATCACGGCGCTTGGTGAGTCGGCCCAGGCCGCGATGAAACTTGCTCTGCATATGATGAAACAGGGTGGATTCATATCGGATCACGACCTGTTGATCGGCCAAAAGCTTGCCCGCGTAATGAGCGGCGGAGATCTGAATCATAAGACTCAAGTCAGCGAGCGATACCTGCTTGACCTTGAACGCGAAGCATTTCTCTCGCTTTGTGGCGAGCGTAAAACTCAGGAAAGGATTGCCGCGATGCTGAAGACGGGCAAGCCATTGAGGAACTAGGACTTCACGACCGAGTAGCATTTGGAGGTGGCCTATGGATAATCGGATAACAGACATTACTTCCGACATGACAGCTATAGCTGACGACGTCCGAGATTCGTTTGGCTCGCTCAACGTCGATCAGCTCAACTGGAAACCGGCGGAAAAGAGCTGGAGCGTGGCGCAGTGTCTCGATCACGTCATCAAGACGAATCACGAATTCGACGCAGAATTTGAAAAGCTGGCGAGCGGTACGAGACAGAATTCGTTCTGGGAAAACTACTCGCCGTTCTCTGGATGGGCCGGTCGCTTTCTGGTGGGCGCGGTGAGCGAAGATTCGAAGAAGGCAAAGGCGCCTACCCAACGGATCGTCCCGCCGAGTAATGTTGACAGCGGAATAGTGGAAGAATTTGCAAGTGAGATTGCGGGGGTGAATAAAAAGGTCGAGGCTTGTGACGGCGTGGACCGAGAGAAAACTGTCGTCACCTCACCGTTTTTAAGGGTTTTCACTTACAAGCTTGACGACGCCCTGACGGTTCTGGTCGAGCACTCAAAGCGGCATGTTCGGCAGGCAAAACGCGTAATGGCGGCGACGGGATTTCCGGGGAGCGAATGAAACGCTGCGGATGGCCAAAGAATGATCTTGCGATCAAGTATCACGATGAGGAATGGGGTTCACCTGTTCATGATGATCAGAAGCTGTTCGAATTCATCGTACTCGAAGGTGCACAGGCGGGCCTGAGCTGGGACACGATCTTGAGAAAGCGCGAAAATTACCGGACAGCTTTTGATAACTTTGAGATTCAGCGAGTAGCTGCGTATAAGGACAGGAAAGTGTCTGAGCTCCTGCAAAACGCAGGCATTATCCGAAATCGCTTGAAGATCGCGTCCGCCATCGCCAACGCACGAGAAATTTTGAAAGTGCAGGACGAGTTCGGGTCATTCGATAAATACATCTGGGATTTTGTTGAGGGCACGCCGATCAAGAACGCTTGGGAAGAGGCGGCACAGGTTCCGGCCACTTCGAGGGTGTCAGACGCCATAAGCAAAGATTTGAGAAGACGCGGTTTCAAATTCGTCGGCTCGACAATTATGTACGCCCACATGCAGGCCACCGGGATGGTCAATGATCATTTGGTTTCGTGCTTCAGGTATTCGAAATGCTCATAGACAATTTTCTACCCGAGCATGATTTCGTTGAAACTCATGCGATATCCATCGACGCGGCACCGGCCGATGTCTACCGTGCCGCAAACGAGGTTGATTTTGGCGAGTCGTTCATTATTTACGGGCTGATGCGTCTTAGAGGAATGTCGGGAGGCCACCTGAGGCTGCGAGACTTGAACAGGTTTAAGTTTGAGTTACTCGGCGAAGTGATAAATAAGGAAATGGTGATTGGGCTCGTCGGCAGGTTTTGGACCCTCGGCGGCGGCTTGCTAAAAACGGACGCGGCAAAATTCAAGATGTTTAAGACCGCGGGGTATGCCAAAGCAGTGTGGAATTTTTCGGTCGCAGATGCGGGGGCCGGTACGCGGCTAACGACCGAGACCCGCATCAGATGTTTTGACGACGACGGTCGCCGCAGCTTTGGCCGGTACTGGATTTTTATCCAGCCATTTAGCGGTCTGATACGGATGGAAATGCTCAAGATGATTAAGAATCGCGCGGAGGCGGTATGAGAAAAACAATTATCCTTTTGGCGGCCATATTTTTGGTCTCGGCCGTTAATCTATCGGGGCAGGTCACCGCGATTCGTGCAGGAAAGCTGGTAAATCCCGAGACCGGCAGGGTCGAGGCGAATCAGATCATCCTGATCGAAGGCACCGATATCAAGGCTGTCGGGCCGGATGTCAGGATTCCGGCCGGTGCCACGGTAATCGATCTTTTAGCGCTGACGGTGATTCCCGGCATGATGGACGCGCACACGCACCTATGCATGAATATGGTGCATAAGCGTGATGCGAACAGCTATTACATCACCACTCTGCGCGATTCAAACGCAAAACGGGCCATCCAGGGAGCGGTCAATGCCCGGTCGATGCTTGAATACGGTTTTACGACCGTTCGCGACGTCGGTAATGAGGGCAATTATGCGTGCGTTGAAGTGCGGCGGGCGATCAGCGAAGGCCTGATTGACGGGCCGTCGCTGATTACGGCTGGGCGAATCATTGCTCCGTACGGAGGACAATTCGGGCTTCAGCCTGATAAGCAAAATCTCGGCGAGCCCGAGTATTTCTACGCCGATACACGAGATGAGATAAAAAAGGCGGTCAGGCAAAACCTCCATTACGGCGCGACGATGATCAAGCTCGTCGTCGACGACCAGCGGTATATCTACTCTGTAGACGACATCAAGACCGCGATCGAGGAGGCGCATCTTGCCGGAGTAAAGCTTGCCGCCCACGCCTGGACGGCCGCCGGCGCGCTGAATGCAGCCAAGGCCGGTGTCGATTCGATAGAGCACGCGGTCGAAATCACCGACGAGGCGCTGGCGATCGCTAAAAAAAACAATATCGTCATAGTTCCTACGCCGTTCACCGAGGCTGACGCTGCGGCCGGTGGCCGTCCCGGCTCGCTAAAGAAAAACAACGACGAGTGGTTCATCGACCCGGTTCGGCGTGCTCACAAGGCGGGTGTGACGCTTGCCTTTGGGCCGGACGTAATCTTCGACACAAAAGACCTGCCTCGCGGCAAGCTCTCGATCGACACCGTTGACGAGTGGAAGATGACCGGCATTCCCGCGGTGACGATTCTCCAGGCATTAACCACCAATCCGGCGAAACTCTTCGGAATCGAGAAATTTCGCGGGGGGATCAAACCGGGCATGCGTGCCGACATTGTGGCCGTTCGCGACAATCCGCTCGAGAAGATCGAAACGGTAAAGAACGTAGTCTTTGTAATGCGCAACGGCAAGGTTTATAAACAGGCCAAATAGATGGAGACGCTGCTTGGACGCACGGAGCGGTGGTTACATGGAAAAAGTGGATTTGTCAGCCCAAGCAATCTCGGAGCGGCTACGGATTTGTGGTGAGCTATCCGATGAGTTATTAAGATCGACATTTGATCAAAGGTGCGAGGTACTCGTGCTCGAGCAGGCAGAGATGCGAAGGCGCTCGATGACCGAAGTCGACGAGATGACTCCGAAAAATTTATGAAAGAAGCAGTAATAGTATCGGCCGTGCGAACGGCTGTAGGGAAGGCGCCGAAGGGAACCTTGAAAAACACGCGGCCCGACGATCTGGGCGCGGCGGCGATTAGAGAAGCGGTAAACCGGGTCGAGGGTCTGGATAAATCGCACATCGAGGACGTGATCATGGGCTGCGCCTTCCCTGAGGCCGAACAGGGGATGAATGTCGCACGGACTGCGATGATCGCGGCTGGCCTGCCGGTCGAGACTTCGGCGATGACCGTGAATCGTTATTGCTCATCCGGACTGCAAACGATTGCTCTTGCGGCGGACCGGATCGCAACTGGCGGCGCGGATGTGATAGTGGCTGGCGGGCTTGAGACGATGTCGATGATACCGATGGGCGGCAATGTTTTGCGGCCAAACCCGGCGCTCGTGGACAGCTATCCTGATTATTACCTGAATATGGGCCTGACGGCCGAGAACCTTGCGCGCAAATATGAAATTACACGCGAGCAGGCTGACGAATTCTCACTCTCCTCGCACCAGAAAGCTGCAGCAGCAATTAAAGGTGGACGGTTCAAGGATGAAATAGTGCCATTTAGTGTGCTGGTCGACGAGCAGGACGAGCAGGGCCGCGTTCGACGTAAAGAGGTCGTTTTCGACACGGATGAGGGCCCGCGTTTTGACGCGAGCGCCGAAGGATTTGCAAAGCTCAAGCCCGTTTTTCATGTCAAGGGAACGGTGACAGCCGGAAATTCGTCGCAAATGTCCGACGGGGCCGCGGCCGCTGTCGTGATGTCGATGGACAAGGCGAATGAGCTAGGGATCAAACCGCTGGCCCGGTTTGTATCATTTGCAACCGCCGGATGTCTGCCCGAAGAAATGGGCATCGGTCCCGTTTATGCCATTCCGAAAGCGCTGAAAATGGCCGGCTTGACGCTCGATCAGATCGACATCATCGAGCTAAACGAAGCATTTGCGGCCCAGGGCCTGTCGGTAATGAAGATGCTTGAAATGGATCCTGCAAAGGTGAATGTCAATGGCGGCGCGGTCGCGCTCGGTCATCCGCTAGGATGCACCGGTGCCAAATTGACAGCCACGATCCTGCAGGAAATGAAACGCCGGAACGCCCGTTACGGAATGGTCACAATGTGCGTGGGCGGCGGTATGGGCGCGGCCGGGATATTTGAACGAATGCCGTAGTTCCTTATGATAAAATCTTTCAGGCATAGAGGTCTGCGGGAATTGTTCGAAACTGGAAGAACGAAGCGGATTTCTTCCGATTTTTGCCCGAAATTGCTCCGCCAAATGGATGCGATTAATCAGGCTGATTTCCCGGAACAATTAAACTTTCCGGGATACGAATTGCATGGGTTAAAAGGTGAGCTAGCCGGCGTTTGGGCGATGAAAGTTAATAAGAACTTTCGTTTAACATTTAAGTTTGTCGACGGAGACGCCGTGGACATAAACTTGGAAGATTATCATTGAGGTAATTCATGAGCAGCAAGATCAGCCGAAGGCCAACCCACCCCGGAGCTATTCTCAGGGAAGACACATTGCCCGCGGTCGGATTAAATCGGGTGGAATTTGCACAAACTTTGGGCGTTTCTACGCGAACCGTTAGTCAGCTTTTGAACGAACGTTCTAAGTTGACCGTCGATCTAGCAAATCGAATCGGGTTGGCGTTGGGTATGTCGCCTGAAGTTTGGCTGCGAATGCAGCAAGCGGTCGACCTATACGACCTGCGGTTGCGACACGCAAACGAATATGGGCGGATTCACCGAATCGGCCCAGTCTCGGTTTAGGTTTCTGACTGCGGTCTTAGCCTCCTTAGTTACATTGTAGACAACGAGCGAGATGCTAAATATGTAGAGAATGAATGAGTGCTCATTCAGGTGCGGATAGGAAATGCCACCGCTGCAATTTTCAGCGGACACATGTAGCGGAGACGGCGAGGGAATATTATGGAAGCACAAATGCAAAAAGAATACATGAAAGGCGGCGAGTTTTTGATCTCGGAAACGACCGAGATCTTTACGCCTGAGGATTTTACCGACGAGCACCGGATGATCGGCGAGACGTGCCGGCAGTACATCGACAACGAGGTCGTTCCAAATCTGCCCGCCCTTGACAAACATAGTTGGGATATCGCCCGTGACCTTTTGAAAAAGGCGGGCGAGCTTGGTTTGCTGGGCGCAAATATTCCGGAATCCTATGGCGGCATGGAGCTTGACCAAACGGCCGGTGCGATCATCGCCGAAATGGTCGGCCGGAGCAGTGGGTTTGGTGCGTCTTATGGAGCTCAAACCTCTATTGGCTTGCTTCCTATTCTTTACTGGGGATCGGACGAGCTCAAGCAGGAATGGATTCCAAAAATCATCTCGGGCGAGGTCGTCTCGGCATATTGCCTTACCGAGTCGGGCTCGGGCTCTGACGCCTTGGGCGCAAAATGCGTTGCCCGATTGTCAGACGACGGCGAGCATTACACTCTCAACGGCGAAAAGATGTGGATCACCAACGGCGGATTTGCCGATGTCTACATCGTATTTGCCAAGGTAGATGGTGAAAAAGAGAAATTCTCGGCCTTCCTCGTTCCGCGGTCGGACAATTGTCGCCCCGGTGCCGAGGAGCATAAGATGGGGATCAAATCTTCGTCAACAACTGCGGTAATCCTTTCCGACGCAAAAATCCCGGTCGGCAACTTGATCGGGAATGTAGGGGACGGCGCAAAGATTGCCTTTAACGTTCTCAACGTCGGCCGATTTAAGTTGGGAGCGTCAGTCACCGGGGGCGCAAAACTCGCGATACATGAGGCGGTCCGCTACGCAAACGAGCGGCATCAGTTTGGTAAGCCGATTTCGTCATTTGGCGCCATTAAACACAAGCTAGCTGAGATGGCGATCCGAACCTGGGTGGCGGAGTCGATCACTTATCGGACGGTCGGAATGATCGACGCTCTGATCGGCGATGGCACGGACAACGCTACCAAGCTGCAATCTATCGAGGAGTACGCGGTCGAATCTTCGATCAACAAGGTAGCGTGCAGCGAGGCGCTTGATTATGTGGTCGATGAGATGGTGCAGATATATGGCGGCTACGGGTATTCGGCGGATTACCCGGCTGAAAAGGCGTATCGCGACTCGCGTATCAATCGAATTTTTGAGGGCACTAATGAGATCAATCGACTGCTCATCCCCGGCCAGTTGATGAAGCGGGCGATGAAGGGCAAGCTCGGCCTGCTCCAGGCGGCAAAGGCTCTCCAGGACGAGATTCTCAATCCGCAAATGTCTTTCGACGAGAACACAGACCTCCTCGCCGCCGAGACAAAGCTCGCAAATAACGCAAAGAAAACCGCCTTGATGGTGCTCGGAACGGCGGCGCAGAAATACACGATGCAGCTCGCCGAGCAACAGGAAGTGCTCATCAACTGCGCCGACATTATCATGGACGCCTACCAGATGGAGACGGCGATCCTGCGTGCCAAAAAATATGCCGACGCAAATGGCGACGACGCGGCCTCTAACTATGTCGATATGGCGTCGGTCTACTGCAATGACGCCATCCAGCGTGTCGAGGCAAATGCAAAAAACACCATAGCGGCGATCGCCGAGGGCGATGAGGGCCGCACGCTGCTGGTCGCTCTCAAGCGGTTTACAAAGAACAATTCGCCGATCAATGCCATTGCGGCGCGGCAGCGTATCGCGGATGTACTGATCACGGCGAATACTTATGCCTATTGATCGTCCGCTTTGGGACGAGTTCCAAATTTGAGATCTGAAATTTCAAATTTGAATTTGAGATTTCGAATATGAGATTCGAGATTCGAATGAAATTGGTGTTTTTGAGTTAGAATGGATAGTTCACGAAAATGAAATACTCGCCTTTCGAAGAGCAGCCGGAGCGGCGGCTGGAAAAAGTTATTGACACCCAGAGTCTAGCTGTAATAAGGTTCAAGTACAGATAGGCACGGATGATGAGCAGATCGAACAGATTTTCAGCTAAACGGACGCGGAAGCAGGGTGCTTTTGCGTCTTTTAACTATTTTGGAGGCTTCCCCGACCTGGGGTGGTGATATGCTTTTGCGTGAGAGACGCCAAGGGTCACCATCTGGATCGGATGGTGGCCTTTTTGATTTGGGAGACGGATGGATTCAACCGAGCGAAAAATTGAAGACCCGCGTGCCGAGATCGACGCGATAGATAGTGAGCTGCTGAGGCTTGTGAACCGGCGGGCCGAGATCGCTCTCCAGGTCGGCGAGGCAAAAGCGAAGATCGATACGTCGCTGTGCGATCCGGGCCGCGAGAGGGACGTGCTCGCACGGTTGAGCGCGGTCAACACCGGGCCGTTTGATGACCAGAGCATTGTGAATATCTTTCAGCGGATCATCGACGAATCACTGCACTTGCAGCAGCGTACATTTAGAACTCAATCGGACAAAACGGAACTAAAGTCGGGCGGACGGATCGACGGCAAAGCTCGGGTCGCGTTTTTGGGCGAAGCCGGGACGTTTAGCGAAGTAGCCGCCTTGGGAATTCTCGGTGATGGATGCGAAACGGTTTCCTGTCCTACGTTCGAGGACCTGTTTGCGGCGATCGATAGCGGCAAGGCCGATCTGATCGTAACACCGCTTGAGAACAGCCTGATCGGCTCGGTCCGCCGGTGCGTCGATCTGCTGCTGGCGAGCGACCTCACGATCGTCGGCGAGATCGTGCTGCCGGTGTCGCATTTTTTGATCGGCTACGAGGGGGCGACGCTCGAAACGCTTGAAACTGTCGAATCGCATCCGGCCGCACTGGCGCAATGCACTCGCTTTTTTGCCGCTCATCCTCATCTTCAACGTGTCTCGTCGGATGACACGGCGGGCAGCGTCCGGCGTGCGGTCGAGAGCGCCGACGTGACGCGTGCGGGCATCGGCGGGCGAAGGGCTGCGGCAATTTATGGCGGCACGATCATTCGCGAACACATTGAGGACCACGCCGAGAATTACACGCGATTTGCTTTATTGTCGGCCGATGCGAACGCGACAGAAGGCAGCAAAATTTCTCTCGTTGTTAGGCTCAAGCACCAGCCGGGAGCTCTTCATGCGGCGCTCAGGCCGTTCGTTCGCCGAGGCATCGACCTCTCTAAGATCGAAAGTTTGCCGATACGAGAATCGCCGGGTGAATTCAATTTTTACCTGGACCTGCAGGCGCCTCCGATCGAGGCCGAATTGCGGGGAGCACTCGATGAGATCGCGGAACAGACAGAGGCCGTTCGTTTCCTCGGCCGATATTCGACCGTGCATTTGCCGGCCGATCATGAAGTGTAAGTTATGATCCTATTGCTCAAACCAAACATCGACGCCGAGACCCGTGAGTACAAGCGGATCGTCGAGCATCTCACCAATCTCGCCAACATCGAATATCGCGTCCATACCGTGCAGGGCAGCAAGCAACTGCTGACCGAGATCTATCTGATCGGCAACACGGCCGCGCTGTCACTCGACGAGATGCGCTCGTTCCCGGGCGTTGATCACGCGGTGCGTGTTTCCGAGGAATATCGCATCTTGGGCCGACACAAGGGCGATACGCGTCCGTCGGAGTTTACGTACAACGGTGTAAAGTTTGGCCAGTGCAACCTAAATGTTTTCGCCGGCCTGTGCGCGGTCGATTCGCCGGCGAGCGTCGAGGCGATGATGAAAGCGCTCAAGAGAGAGGGCCAGGTCTGCACGCGAATGGGCGCATATAAACCGCGAACCAGCCCGTATTCATTCCAGGGACACGGCAAGTACTGCCTGCAGTATGTATTTGAACTCGCCGGAAAGTACGGGATCAAGGTGATCGCGATGGAGGTCACGCACGAATCACACGTGGATGAGATCAGCGCGGCGCTAGAGACAACGGGAAGGCCGACCGGCGTGATGCTGCAGATAGGAACGCGGAACACGCAGAATTTTGAATTGTTAAAGATCGTCGGCCGGCAGCAGGCGTTTCCGGTGCTGCTCAAACGCGGCTTTGGTATAACGCTTGACGAATCGCTCCACGCGGCCGAATATCTCGCGAGCGAAGGCAATCAAAAGGTGGTCTTTGGCCTTCGCGGAATGAAGACCAATATCGGCGATCCGCATCGGAACATGGTCGATTTCGCGCATATTCCCGCGGTCAAACGTCTAACGCGGATGCCCGTTTGCATAGACCCTTCGCACTCGGTTGGCGGGCGCTTTCGCAGCTCTGACAATATTCTCGACATCATGCATGTAACGGCCCAGGGCGTGATCGCCGGTGCGAATATGGTGCTTGTCGATTTTCATCCCAACCCGAGCGTAGCGCTGGTCGATGGGCCGCAGGCTTTGCGGCTCGAGGAATTGCCGAAGTTTCTCGCGGACGTTCGGCTCGTGCGAGATGCGTTTGAGCGGCGGCTCGCACTCTACAGCTCTGATCAAAACGGAAAAATGCCCCGGAACGAAGTGCTCCGAGGCATAGAGGATCTCGAATCGATCGCCGGTTAGTTACGACGATAATACTTTGGATAATTTCTCGGGCTCTGTTTGGCCGTGACGATCGCACCCGCGGCGACACCCCTGCCAGCCCCGATCGGAGCTCCTTTTTTACCGCCGATCCGTGCTCCAGTAATGGTACCCGCGGCGGTCGATGCGCCGATGTTGATGGCCCACGATTTCGTGCGTGAGCGTATGATCACAAAAAACGCCCCGAGATGTGTGACCTCGGGGCGTTCCGATCGACATAACAAAATCGTCTTAGTACCTGCGATAGTAGCGGGTATAATTCTTCGGCCTCTGCTTGTGTGTTACCAACGCGCCGCCGCCAGCGCCGGCCAGTCCGCCGATTACCAAACCTTTCTTGCCGCCGAGCAAACCGCCGACCAGAGCACCGACACCGGTTCCGATACCGAGGTTAAAGGCTTTGCGATGTCGCCTATAAACATTAGGTCGTTTGTATGTGGTGTAGGTTCGGGTTCGGCTATTGTAATAGCGCGTCTGCGCTGCAACTTCGGTCGTAGCCAGCGGCACGATAACACCCATCATCGCGACCATCATAAACGTAGCGAAATATTTCTTAATCATGATCTCTCTCCTTGTTCTAACCTTTTGAGCCTTCATACTGCCCCTTTATTCGCAAGCATTGTGCCAGAAAACCGAAATCACAATGTTTGCAACAGTTACGAACGTATACCCAGGTACTGGCCCCCGCGACACACACGAAATCGGCCCGAGGCTGCCGTTATGGTGCGTAGGCGCGGCGGACGCGGGGCGGGTATAATATTCTTCGGTAATCGAGGCCCAACAGACAAGGATTCTAAACGAATTGAATGCTAAAGAATTCCCTTCCAGAACTCGCGCTTTTTTTTGACCTCGAATGGGTCCCGGACGCTGCCTCCTCGCGTAGGCTTTTTGACCTCGCAGAAGATGTGACCGAGATCGAGGCTATGGGGAAACTTTGGGAATCGTCGCGACAGTACGACATCGCTACCAACCCGCGCCCCTTTCTTAAGTACATGTTCTCTCGCGTGGTTTCGATAGCGTATTTGTCGCGCAAATCTGTATATCGCGATGGCGAGCGAATTACGGAATTCACTTTAAATTCATTACCGGAGTTACCCCTCGGCGAGGATGAAGTTGTAGACGAGGCCGCCATCATCGAGCGCTTTCTGTATATCCTGGGCAGAAAATGCCCGCAATTGGTGGGTTACAACTCGGCCGACTCGGATATGCAGGTGCTAATTCAACGAGGTATGATTCACGAAATCAGCGCTCCCGAGTTTTGCAAACGGCCCGATAAACCCTGGGAGGGAAGCGACTATTTTCGCCGGTGGGACAACGAGGACCATCTCGATATGATGAAGCTTTTCAAAGTGCCGCAGATGACGCCGCGGCTCGATGAATTTGCAAAAGTCCTCGGTCTGCCCGGAAAGATCGACGTCAAGGGCGACCAGGTGACCGACCTATGGCTCAATCGCGAAGTCACAAAGATCGTTGAGTACAATCAGATCGACGTGCTCAATACGTACCTCGTCTGGCTCAGGCTCGTGCATTTCTGCGGCAAAATGGCCGAGGAAGAATATGTTATGGAGCAGGACCTCTTTCGTGATTTTCTGGAGAATGAGGCAGAGAAACCGGCGGGAGGCTTTATCGCGCAGTTCCTGGCCAAGTGGCCGCAGTAGTTATGGAGTTGGGGAAAATCTACACCGAAAACTGTCTGGAAACCCTTAAGAGAATGCCGGGCGACGTGATCGATATGACTATTACGAGCCCTCCATACGACGACCTGCGTGATTACAACGGCTATGTGCTGCCGGTGGAGGAGATCGCGGCGAGCCTGTACGAGAAGACAAAGCCTGGCGGTGTCGTGATATGGGTGGTCGGCGACCGAACTTTGAACGGAGATGAAAGTCTCACGAGTTTTGGACACGCAATCACATTCAAGGCGGCGGGTTTTCGCGTACACGACACGATGATTTACGCGAAGAATAACCCGATTCCGAGCGACTGCGGTAAGCGGTATCGTCAGTGTTTTGAGTACATGTTTTGCTTTGCTAAAGGCCAGCCGAAAACTTTTAATCCGATCACTCAGGAGATTAAACAGGAAAAGGCCTTTAAGTCATTTCGAATCACTAAAGTTGGACGAAACGATCTTGCCCACGACCACATCGCACCAAAAGTGCGGAAGGTGGATAACATCTTCTACTATGGCGACAGCGAGATATTCTATTATAATGTCGGAACCTCGTCCTCGCGCGACAAGATTGCGTTTTCACACCCTGCCATCTTCCCGGAACAGCTGGTCGCCGACCAGATCGCCACATGGACAAATGAGGGCGATTTGATTTACGACTGTTTTATGGGGAGCGGTACCACGGCCAAGGTTTCGCGGCTCTTGGGGCGGCAGTGGATCGGGTCTGAGATCTCAGCTGAATACGTGCAAATCGCCAAAGAGCGCCTCTCAAAGTACGAAGTGGAGGAGAAAGTTTCTGCAGTTGGCTAACAACTTTCGTCGAGCATCCGGCGTCTATTAAATGCCTACGGCAACTGTCCATTCTGTTTAAAGGTCGTGATTTATGAAGAAGTTATTTCTGTTTGTTGTGCTGTGTGCATGCTCACTGGCGACATTCGCACAGCCTCGCCCGGTTGATAAGGCTCCTGAGCCGGTCTCGACGCGGCCCGCGTACGAGGCACGGTATGAAGGTGGGCTTTTTGGCCAGAGCGACACGGAAAAGGGTTCACTGAAGTTTGACGATATTAACGAGCGCGTCGTTTTCTATCGCAAGGATGGTCGGGAGATGTTCGCTGTTCCTTACAGCGCCCTGATCGTTATCTACCCGGATTCAAAAGTGGGCACATCGACGACCGGCAACGTAGTCAGCCGTCTGCCGCTGCCGGGCGCCGGCTTGGCCGGGCTGCTGTCAAAACGCACGAAATTTTTAATAATGCAGTTTGACGACCCCGAAGTTGAAGTAAAGGGTACGGCGAATTTCAAATTCGAAGATAAAGAAATGCTGCTCGCGTTCATCAACGCTCTTGGCCAGAAAGCAAAGATGAAACAGCGGGGCGACGCCTACTACCGGGCGCGGAGCACGGCAGTTTTTTAGGGCGTTAATTGAGATCGCCAAAACGGTGCTGCAAGATAGCCGTAATCGCAATCGAGGCTGTTTCGGCCCGGAGGATTCGACCACGGAGTGTGACGATGCTCACCCCGAGCGACCGAGCGAGATCCAATTCGGAGTCATCCCAGCCGCCTTTTGGTCCATAAAAGGCGGTTATTGTTTTGCCATTCAGCTTTTGTGGGAGGTTGGCGCCGTCGCGCTCAGAAAATAGAATAGCGGTGGATTTCTCGGCGTCTGCGAGGCCACGATCGAGAGTCTGGGGCTCTACAATCTCCATAATCTTAGCCCGCCCAGATTGCTTTGTTGCCTCGAGGGCGATGCGTCGCCACCGCGAGAGGCGTCGGCCGGCGTCGGCCGCCTTCATCTCGCAGCGAATGGTTATCAGCGGAACCAGCGTCGTAACCCCGAGCTCGACCGCCTTCTGGACTATCAGGTCGTATCGGTCGCCGTTCAAAACCGTCGGCGCGATCGTAATATCAAGTGGCGATTCGGGCGAGGCGGCCGGGATCTCGCCCACCAGCACGAGGCGAGCCGTGCGTTTTCCTATTTCTAAGATACTGCATTCAAATTCCTGGCCCGTGCCGTTGAATACCGAGACATTGTCTCCGGAGGTCAGGCGCAGAACGTCACGCAGATGTCGCGTTTCATCAGCATCGAGTTCGATCGAATTGCCGCTAAATTGTGAGGCTGAGGCGTAGAATCGTCGCATTTTCAGGCGTGCAGTGCTATGAAGAGGTGCAAAACTTCTCTTGGAATTCCGGTGACTCTCGACGTAGATCGAGCCAACTATCAAAAATCGCTGGCGTTTGCAGCCAGACGCTAAACCAGTGGCTGCTTTCCTGTGATCTCAGTCTAAAGGCCGCGTCACCGCCCTTTTTCTCCGCGCGTGCGGTTAGCTCGGCCTTTGCCCGGATCCCGGCAGCGCGCACCAGGCGCAGCCCCTCGGGATCATTGTTTGCAAGATAGTTTTGACGAAGACTCTCAAGGTTTCTAATGCTGGCGGCGGTCTCCTCAAGATTTCCTATTTGCACAATATTGCGAAAAGCCGCGTCGTACGGCCTGTCCTGGGCGAGCGTCACATACAGCTCAAGTATTTCCGAATGTCGAAGTTCCGCTCCCTCGTCTGCCAGCAGCCGGGCAATGACCATCGGCGAGTCGACTGCAGCGGGGCCAAACTCACCTTCGATTGCCGCCCTTATGGCCTCAATCTCAGGTCTGCCGACGCTTTCACAATCAAGTTTTTCCCAAACCTCGATCGCCAGGTCACCTTTGGTCCGCGAAGCCCACATTGATACTTTGGCGGCGGTTGCCGGCCTGTAAGAAGTTTAATCCCGTGCCCCGATCAAATCGGTCGACGAGTGGTCCTTTGGGTCGCCCACAATTATCACAGTTCCACCACACTCGCGGACAATGTCACGCTCTGGCACCGATTCGGTAGTGTAATCGGTGCCTTTAGCATGGAAATCCGGCCGTATACGACGGATCAATTGCGCGACGGTCGGTTCGTCAAAAACGGTGACGGCATCCACGGGTCGAAGGGCCGCCACGAGCTCCGCCCGCTCCTCTTCGCACACGGTCGGCCGCCCCGCACCCTTGAGAGCCCTTGCCTGGCGGTCGCTGTTTATGGCGACGACCAGAAAATCGCCGGCCGCTTTAGCCCCTGACAAATACCGCAGGTGGCCGACATGAAGCAGGTCAAAGCATCCATTCGCCAATACAATCTGCTTGCCCGCATCGCGAGCATTAGCTGCTGCCTCGGCGACTTCTGCTTCAGACAAAATCGGCGCGGAGTGCTCTCCCATAATAGTTAGCCCGCCCGAGTCGAGGTGACAGAATCACGGAGGGCGGCGACCGACTCAGCGAGCTCATTGGAAGTGACGGTCGCGGTACCTTTCTTCATTACAACCAGTCCGCCCGCGTGATTAGCGAGATTTGCTGCCTCGGCAAAATCGAGTCCGGACCCAAGGCCGAGTGCATACGCCGCGATGACCGTGTCGCCCGCACCAGTCACATCGACCGGTTCTTTGGGGCCGATCGCGTCGATATTGTGAGGCGGACGTCCCTCCTCGAATAGGGTCATGCCCTCGTTTCCGTTCGTGACGACGAGCGCAGTAAATCGGAGACGCGTGCGCAGGGCTTCACAGTCGGCGTGCGAAAAGTTTTCTCCGAGTATTTCGGCCACTTCCTCACGGTTTGGCGTAGCCGTGGTGGCATGGGCAAGATCAGCCAGCCGGTACCGGGAATCAACGATTAGGGGAATTTGCCTCCGCTCGCTGATTGCCCGCGCATCCTGAAATATTTCATCAAAGACAGCACCGTAATTGTAATCGGACACAACGATAGCGTGAAGCGTGTCAGCGACGTCCGCCAGCTTTCTTCTCAAGGTCGCACGCACCGTTTCGGGCAACTTCACTGAATTTTCATAATCGATGCGGATTACCTGCTGACGGGCGGCATAGTGCTGACCGGCAAGCACACGTACCTTTGCCGTCGTAGTGATATCAGAGGACGGCACGATGCTGTCGAGGGCAACGCCGGTTTCCCTAAGACTTCGGAGCAAAAGGTCGCCCGTCGCGTCGCTGCCCACCGTGCCGATCAGTATCGGATTACCGCCGAGAGAGGCCACGTTCGCCGCCGCATTCGCCGCGGCCCCCGGCTGGGTGGTGGTCATGTCGTGCCGCAGGATAAAAACGGGAGCCTCGCGCGAGACACGGGAGATGGTGCCATTAAGGAACTGGTCGGCCACCAAGTCACCGATGATTGCAATGGTTTTACTAGAAAATGAAGCGCTGATGGCCTCTTCAACGTTGAGCATGCCGATAGTGAAAACCTACTACAATGGGCCGCAATAAACAAAAAAGACCGGCGATTGATATCACCGGCCTCTGGATTCGTTTCGATATCCTTAGTGCGTGTCGTAGCTAGCAATCGGATAATCGTTCGGCGATCCCCACTGGAAAACATTGGTCACCTCATCGCGGCTTCGCAGCCAGTAATAGAGGCCAGTGGTATTACGCCAGACGGCGATATCTGTCTTTCCGTCGCCGTCATAGTCGCCTTGAGCATTGAGGTCCTCGCCGGTGAGTCCGTATTGCCGAACGAGAGCGGTCGAATTCCGGCTCAGCAAAACGTACCAGACGAGCGGGTCGGTCGGTTTCGCTCCCTCACGCATCACCGCGAGGTCGCTCTTGTTGTCGCCGTCATAGTCGCCGGGAACGACCAGATCTGTGGAGATGCCCCACGGCGCGATCCGCACACTGCCGTCACGGCTGTTATTGATGTAATAAACGGCCTGACCAGTCGGCGTCGTGGCCGGTCGGTGGACGGCGTAATCGAATTTGCCATCGCCATCATAATCGCCCGGTGCGGAAAAATCGGTTTGCTGTCCCCACTGAAATGCAGTTCCATTCCCGTCAAGGCTTCGCAGTACGAACCACGTGATCGTGCCGCCGGCGCGGCGAGCCACGGCAATATCTGTCTTTCCGTCGCCATCGTAATCGCGGGCGACCGGCTCATCACCGGTGATGCCAAACTGCACTATTCTGACGGCGGAATCCCTGCTATTGATGATATACCACGTGCCAGTCGTGTTGCGGAAAACAGCTATGTCTGCCTTCCCATCACCGTCATAGTCACCGGGTGCCATGTAATCCTGGCTAGCAATTCCCCACGGCTGGGCAGTAACACCGCCGCCTGAGCGGGCGATATACCAGAAATTGTTCGCCGGACGAAAAATCGTAAAGTCTGCCAGCCCGTCAGCGTCGTAATCCATGCTCTTACGCAGGCTGGCCTGGGCCATGGCCGAGACGGCCAGCATCGACAGCATCAGCGCGGTCGCAAAGACTTTATTAAAACGCGTCAATATCTTTATCATTAATTAAGCACCCAGCCGCCCGCGTCAACAATTCGTGCGGTCTGAAATATACGGATAGTTATGATACCACCGCTTTTGACGCGCTAAAACCACAGATGGTTGGCAGAGCAGATGCACAGAAGTGCAACTGGGTAAGGAAAATGGGGCGGCTAGTGGGGCTCGAACCCACGACCTCCTGAACCACAATCAGGCGTTCTAACCAACTGAACTATAGCCGCCATTTTGATTTTGGATTTTAGATTTTGGATTTCCGATTGAATCTTTCAATCCAAAATCGGCAATCCAAAATCCAAAATCGATCTTACCCCCGGCACGGCTCGAACGTGCGACCTACGGCTTAGAAGGCCGTCGCTCTATCCAACTGAGCTACGGGAGCATACAAAGAGCAAACCCCAATGTTAGCTAGTGTGCGGTTTTTAGTCAAACAAATGTCCGATGACCATTTGAACCACGCGAACGCTCAATAAGAACAGGAGAAATGCTAAGCCGAGCGCTATCGGAGCCAACGCAAATATGACTTGCCAAATAGCTTCATTCTTCCAGGTCGGTCTAAGCAGTCGCATGCTTTCCTTCACGAACAACCGCCAGCATTTGTTCGAAAACTTCTGACAAGTCCAGCTCGCTGGTATCTATTACTACGGCGTCGTCGGCAATCGTGAGGGGCGAGTCGGCACGTGAGACGTCGCGCTCGTCCCGCTCGTTGATCTCTGCGAGCGTTTGCTCGTAGGTCGCTAGCCGGCCTTTTGATTGGTCCTCGGTGTGGCGGCGTCGGGCGCGCGCCTCGGGCGTAGCGGTCAGGAAAAACTTTATATCCGCGTCGGGGAAAACAACGCTCCCAATATCGCGACCCTCGAGCACACAGCCCGCCGATGCCGCCTCGCCGATGGCGCGTTGATGATCAACCATGATTTTGCGTACCTCGGAGATCGTGGATACCCGCGACGCCGCCTGTGCCGACTCGAGCGTCCGGATCTCGACGGATACGTCCTCGCCATCGAGAAATACCTTCATCGCATCAGGAGCACCTACAAGCTCGATCTTTGCCGTCTCAGCAAGATGGGCGATTTCAGCGATATTTGTAGTTTCGTTAATATCGATACCGGCACGCTTTACGGCCAGGGCGGCGGCGCGGTACATGGCACCCGTATCTAAATAAAGCAGATCGAGCTTTTTCGCAAGCATCTTGCCAAGCGTAGATTTCCCGGCACCGGATGGACCGTCGATAGCGATTATCATTTGATACATTCTACCGGAAATATTGCGATTGTCAGGCGTGAGGTTACCGCAATTTTATTGAACTCAATAAGTGTAAAACCGGCTGCCGAGATCATCGACAGCCGGATCGCTTAATGGCCAAAGGTGGATCTATTTTTTGAAGATCCGGACGGCACGATCCGGATAATCCGTGATGATGCCATCCAGATCGAAAGTTTTCATTCGCTCGAGATCTGCAATCTCGTTGACCGTCCACGGGATGATTTTCATACCGCGTGAATGGATGCTCGCCACTGTTTCGACATCGATTAGCGAAAAGTGAGGGCTGTAGGTGTCCGGGTCAAACCCAAGTCGGGCAAGATTCTTTTCGACACCGTCCTTGTTGCTCACCAGCAGAGCGAGCGGTATTTTTGCATTGAGCTTTCTAAGGTGCTGCAGCGGCCGTTCGTCAAACGCTTGGATGATCACCTTTTTTTCGAGCCGGGCGGTGATTACTGCGTCCAGCACCATTTTCGCGAATATTGCCGGCGGCGGATGATAAGAGTTATCTCCCTCCGGACTAGATTTAATCTCGATGTTGTATCGCGGCGAGGCAAGTTTATTTTTTCGGACGTAGGCGGCGATCTCTCTGAAAAGGTCAGGCAGCAGCGGCTTGGCCACCTTCATCTTGACCTGCTGCGGATAATCCTTATTGCCGATGCTTCCTACGTCGTAGGCGGCAATCTCGGCGTAGGTCATCTTGTAAATGTTGTGACTCTTTTGCGTCTCGGGCGTGATGGGCTTACCGTCTTTGTCGAGAGAAATCGACGCTGCGAACCACGGCTCGTGCGAAACGACGAGCTTGCCGTCTTTCGAAACCACGACATCAAGCTCCAGGGTGTCGGCACCCATGTCGAGGGCCTTCTTGAATGAAGGTATAGTGTTCTCGGGCACCCAGCCGCGAGCGCCGCGATGCCCCTCGATAGAAAATGGGCGTGGCGTCTGACCGCCTGCGTCGATTACAGTAGCCGCTAGAAGGACTATAAGAAGAATCGCTATTTTCATATTACCTCAATTGGAAACGGTACCGGCGGGGGGACAAATACGGCTTAACTATTATCTGTCTTTCTCCGCCACGTCTACTACCTCAAAAAGTTAATTTTAGCGCCAGCTGAATCTGACGTGCCGGGAAGGTGCTGTTGATCACGCCGAAATTAGCACTTGTAATGTCAGAGTTGGCCGCCTGGAAGTTTGTCCGATTAAAGATATTGAAAAACTCGGCCCGGAAATCGATCCGCGTGTCGTCCGTGATCGGCAGTTTGAACTGTTTATGCAGCCCAAGGTCGAGGTTGAAGTAGCGGTCGCTCCTCGCTAAGTTGCGACCGGCCGAGCCAAATGGCGCAAAAACCGGCGGCCGCGTCAGACATTGTCCCACGGGCAGGAAGTAGTCGCGTGTCGGGTTCGGCCGTTCGTCTCGATTGACCGGGTCACAGCTTGCATTTGGCCTAAGAGCAACACCGCCGAGGAATGACGGCAGGTTATTTGTCACCGGCGACGGCCCGTAGCGGAAGTTTATCGGCTGTCCGCTGGTCATCGTATTAATACCGTTGATCGTCCAGCCGCCTAGCAATGTGTCGACCACCCGGTTGATATCTCCGCCAAATGCCCGGCCGCGGCCAAATGGCAGCTCATACACAAAGCTGGTCGTGTTATTAAACGGCTGATCGTACGCACCGATCCCCTTGTCGCCTTGGAAGTTATTGATGTCCTGCGGCGTGCCAGTATTACCGTTTGGCTCCTCAAGCACCTGCGAGCCATTGTCGAGAGCCTTTGAAAACGTAAACGAATTTAGCAGGTATAGCCCGCGTGAAAATCTTCGCTCGAGTTTTACCTGTAGGGCGTTGTAGGTCGAAAACCCTTCGGGCAGGACGGCCGATATAGATCCAAAGCCGGCGATCGGACGTCGGGCTTGCAGTGACGGCTGCTGCGCCCCCGGCAGTGCCGCCTCGGCCTGCGTCAGCGGTCGCGCCTGGTTGAGGTCGGCGAGCAGCACCGAGTCGCGGACCTTGTTTCCGACATACGCGACATCAAGCAGCATTCCGGCGCCAATCTCTTGCTGGATTGAAAACTGCCAGTTTTGAATGCTGGTGGTCGGTTTATCGCGTGGAACGTAGAGAGTCACATTATTGGGCAGTCCACTGGTCGGATAGCCCTGCTGAGTGGTGCGAAAACAGCCTGTTGCGAAAGCGTTGCCGGCACACAGCGGATTCAGCACCGGGTCCGGAGCACCTTGGGCGACCGCAGCTCTAGTGACGATGGGAAAGTTCGTGCCGAGTATGTCCGCACTTCCTAGTCGGTTTAGATAGACATAAGCAAGGCCGTATCCGCCCCGCAGTACGGTTTTGTCAAAGAGTTTGTAAGCGAAACCGATCCGCGGGCCAAAGTTGTTGTAGTCGGGATCCACGAGGGCTCGATCATACAGCGAACCGTCTTTCGCCAGCAGAATGCTGTTTGAGACAGGATCGTAATTCGACAGACGATTCTGGGCCTCGGTATAGGGCGAGCCGAACTCGTATCGCAGGCCGAGATTTAGGGTTAGCCTTTGATTAACCTTAAGATCATCCTGCAGATAGGTAAAATGAAAACGCTGCTGCATCTGTGCGATGGTCAGCGTCGCCAATTCGTACTGGCTTCGCAGGCCGAAATAAAAGTCGGCAAGATTATATTGATTATTCGGAGTGGCGCCCGTGGGCCTACTAAACTGGCCCGAGTACGTATCGAGACCCATCAGCGGATTTGTATCCTGCACCGCCGTATTAACTCGCAGGTATTCATAACCCGCCTTAAAGCTATGGCGCCCAAAGAGGAAGCCATAGCTTGCCCTGAAGTCATAATTCTCCGGATTTTGAAACTGCGGATTCGTCGCTTGTCGGCCAAGCTGTGAGATGCCGCCGATCGTTTGCGTAGTCAGTCCGCCGGTAACCAGCGGATCGGTGGGTAGACCCGTGATTCCATACAGCTCTAGGACGCTCGGCCCGCCGGTGAGCGGGGGCCGTTTGCCGGCGTCAATCCTTGACCGAGCAAAACGCAGGTCGAGCACCGACGAATTCTTAAAAGCATACGTTCCGCCGAGGACAAACTGTTTGTTCAGAATATCGATAAACCCATTCTGATTGCTGCCGGACGGGCCCGGAATATTTGGGCCCTCAAATGCATTCGATTTGCGATAGCTCCATCGGCCAAAGATGTTAAATGAATCGTTCATCTGGTGATCGATGCGGATGTTGTATTTGTCGTTAAACTGTTGATTCTGAACCAGCTCCGAGTAGTTATTCGACGAACCTGACGTGGTAGGCACGGGTAGTTCATTAAGCACCTTTTGTGCGAATGGTGTCAGCGGTATCTGCGTTCCGGCAGCATATGTGATGCCCGTCAGCGGGTTGCGAACGCTCACGCCGAGAATTCCGCCGCGTTGGGCAAGCGTCGGAATTGTCGAAAACACCAGATTTTTCTGCACCTGGCGAAAACCTTCATAGTCGCCAAAGAAAAACGTTCGATCGCGAATGATCGGGCCGCCAAATGTAAAGCCGAACTGATTTCGAATCAGCGGCGGCTTGGTTCCGCTAACCGGTTTGAAAAACCCTGTCGCATTGAGAACAGTGTTACGGTGAAATTCCCACGCGGCGCCGTGAAACTGGTTAGAACCTGTTCGGTACGTGGCGTTGATGATCGCGCCGCCCGATCGGCCAAACTCTGCACTATAGGTGTTGGTCTGGACCTTAAACTCAGCGATTGCATCGGGTGAAACTTGTACGACCTGGCTCGAGAAACTCTGGTTGCTCGTTCCATACGCGTTGTTGTCGATTCCGTCTAATAGAAAGTTATTTACTGTCGCTCGCATGCCATTGACGTTGAAGGCCGCCTCGCGACCGCCGCCGCCGATTGAGCTGTTAGTGTGAGATTCGCGGACACCCGGGGCGAGCAACGCTAAATTTGCATATGAGCGTCCGTTGAGCGGCAGAGCGACGATCTGCTGGGCTCGCACAACCTGACCGCGGTCGCTGGAATCGGATTCGAGAAGATCGGCCGCACCGGTTACGGTTACCGTCTCGGATGCACCCGCGACCTGAAGAGCAAAATCTGCTCGCTGACGGGCATTTACCGTCAGATTAATATTTTCGGCAATCGTTCGGCCGAACCCGCTCGCCTCGACGACCAGCTGATAATTGCCGATCTTTACATTTGAAAAGTGGTAATCGCCATTCTGGTCGGTCATACCATCGGCATTAAATCCCTTCGCGGCGTTCCGCAGCGTGAGCTTTGCATTGGGCAGCACAGCACCGTTAGCGTCGCGAACCGTGCCGAGCAAGGTTGCCGACTCGGACTGCCCGCTGGCGCTTGTAACGGCGAGCAAGAACATGAAGAAAATACTTATTATGCGCATCGTACAGATAGATTTGGTATTCATAGGTCCTCTCAATCAGTTGGCTTGGATCAGGCTTATCGCCAGGCAGACGTGTTGGTATAAACGCGCCGCTTGAAAATAACTTTTTGGCTATATGTGAAAGAAGGAGTTTAGGCGCGGCCCGATGAACGAAACGTTACCGGCCGGTTTCGCGTGCATTAAATCGAAGCTAAGTTTGTGAAACGTTTACGGGCGGAGCCTGGCGGGCAGTTTGTCGCGAACCAGTTTGTACGAATTCTCGATCAGGACTTTAAGCTCGGTGCCGGTAAGCGCATCCGGGCGTGAGATGCGAACCCACTTATACCTGCCGACATACGCGGCAGGTGCGATGCCGTCGCGTTCCGTTAGCTCGTCAAATTTCTCGGGCGTGCATTTGAACGATACGCCGCCCTCGTTTGAGTCAGCACTCGTCACGCAAAACATCTTGGCCCCCACGCTAAAGCACAAGTCGCTGCCCCACTTTACATCCTCTGTTGAACCCGGAAAGGCGAGGCAGAATTTTCGGAGTTGTTCAATGTTCATCTTGCTGACCCATTTTCAGCCTCGACCACAGGCAAGTCCGATTGCAGCGAGAGCCTCGTCGACATCCGCACTATCGACGTCAAGATGCGTGACCATCCTAACGTCATCGCCAAATCCAATGGCAATGACGCCGTTATCTCGCAGCCTCGAAACGATCTCCGATGAGCCTCGACCGGTGCCGGAAATATTAAAGATGACGATGTTCGTTACAATCCGCTCAATCGATAGCGACACGCCGTCGACCTGACTAAGGCCCTGAGCGAGTGCCCTTGCATTATCGTGATCTTGTTGTAACCACGCGGGACCCTCTTCGAGGGCGATCAAGCCGGCCGCCGCGAGAATTCCAATTTGCCGCATTCCCCCACCGAGGAGCTTGCGCCATACGCGTGCCTCGGCGATGAAATCCTTGCTGCCGAGTACGACAGAGCCTGCGGGAGCGCCGAGGGCTTTTGACAGCGTGAACATTACCGAGTCGCAGTGTCGGGTCAGGTCGGCAACGGGCGTGTCGAGGGCGACGGAGGCGTTGAAAATCCGGGCTCCGTCCATATGGACGGGCAGGCTGACGTCGTGCGCTCTAATGCAGACGTTCTCACAGTGTTCGGCAGTCATTACGCTGCCGCCGGCAAAATTGTGTGTATTTTCGAGGCAGATGAGGCCCGTCGCGGCCTGGTAATACGGCGGCGCAATGCGGAGTGCGGGCTTAATCTCGTCCCACGTCAGGTGGCCCGAACCGTCCCCACTCTTCACCGGCCTTATAGTCACGCCTGAGAGGAGGGCGGCCGCGCCGAGCTCGTAGTTCAGGATGTGGCCGCGTTCCTCGATTACGATCTCCTGGCCGGGCCGGGTGTGAATCTTGACGGCGATCTGGTTGCCCATACAGCCGCTCGGTACCCACAATGCAGATTCTTTTTGGAATATCTCGCAGGCGCGTTCCTGCAGACGATTAACCGTCGGGTCCTCACCAAAAACGTCGTCACCCACCTCAGCCGCGGCCATCGCGGCCCGCATCTTATCCGAGGGTTTTGTTACCGTATCGCTGCGAAGATCGATCATTTCCTAAATTAACTTGCCGAATGCGAACAGTAGTAATAATAATTTACAATGTACAATTCGCTCATTCCAGGCAGCGAAAAAACCCATGAAATATCTCAACATATTTTTAACTATTGCCCTATGTGCCTTTTCGGCCGCGGCCCAGCTCGGAGCCCCGGGCGAGCGGAAGGGTTCTGGAGTTGTCGCGATCAAGGCCGCCCAGATCATCGATGGTACAGGAGCCGCGGCGATCAGGAATGGTGTCATCGTCATAACCGATGACAAGATAACGGCCGTCGGCTCCAGTGACCGGGTGACGGTACCGGCGGGAGCGCGGTTGATCGATCTCGGCGACGCGACCCTGATGCCGGGATTTTTCGATCTGCACACGCATATCAGCGGGAGGACGCTTGGCGATCCGGAAGGGGCGAATGCGGCGGTTCGTGACTATGGATCGTTCGGAGCGATTCTTTCGGTCGAGAATGCGCGGAAGACGCTGATGGCCGGCTTTACGACGATCAGGAATCTGGGCGCCGACAATTTTGATGACTTTGCTCTTCGCAAGGCGATAAATGACGGATTCGTGGTCGGTCCGAGAGTAATCGCGGCCGGGCACAGCCTTGGTATCACGGGTGGCCACTGCGACGAGAATGGCTATAAACCCGGACTCATCGACGGCAGCATCCGAAACGGCATCGCCGACGGCCCGGAACAGGTTCGTGCTGCCGTTCGTTATCAGGTCAAATACGGTGCCGACGTTATCAAGACCTGTGCGACGGCGGGTGTTTTGAGCGAGGGAATGGCTGCTGTCGGCACATCGCAATACACCTTTGAGGAGTTAAAGGCGATGGTCGATGAGGCCGAGAAGCTCGGTCGCAAAGTCGCCGCCCACGCACACGGCACCGAGGGCATCAAAATCGCGACGCGTGCCGGAGTGGCGTCGATCGAACACGGCTCATTTCTCGACGAAGAGGGGGCGAAGTTAATGGCCTCCAAGGGAACCTACCTCGTCCCGACCTTGATGGCCGGCGAGGCGGTCGAACTGCTCGCGAAGAGCGATTTTCTTAAAGGCAATCGAAAGGAAAAGGCCCTCGCGGCCGCGACGGCGATGCGTCGCGGGATTCGTATTGCGGTTGCCAATCGCGTCCCGATCGCACTCGGCACCGACGCCGGCGTTATCCCGCACGGGACGAACGGGAGGGAGTTTACTCTCATGGTCGAATGGGGCGGAATGCGACCCATCGACGCCATCTCCGCGGGCACGATTAACGCGGCGAAACTGCTAGGTTTAGAAAAAACCCACGGCTCGCTTACCGCCGGCAAGATCGCCGATATCGTTGCCGTCAGCGGTAATCCGCTGACGGACATCAAACGTATGGAGAGCACGATTTTTGTAATGAAAAACGGGGCTATTTATAAGGAACGCTGATCCCGTCGGAACGCAGGTCACCTTGCCTGCAACTCCGTCGCCTTTCGCGGCGTAGGCGCGTGGAATCTCAAACATGAACTCTTACCACGACCGTCAGCGTCCTTTCGGACGCTTGCAGGGCTAGGGAGCCTGCGTTCCCGGCCGCTGCGAGACTATTCACGCTTTCTCCTCGATCTCCAGAATGTCGCCCTCAGTAAACAGGTAAGTTTTCATATGCTCGTCGAATTTTGGAGTGCATCGGCGAAGCCATTCGAGCGCCATTACGGCGTGTTCGATTTCTTCGTCGCGGTTGTGTTCGAGAATTCTCTTTAGTTGTTCATCGCTCGTTTGCTCGGCTCGCTGGTTGTACCAATCGACCGCTTCCAATTCTTCCTGGACGGATTTTATAGCCCGCGAAAAGTTTCGCGAGGCTTCGCTCATTTTGTCATAGTCTTCATGCCATTCAGCGCTTGTCGCCATTTTATTCAATCTCCTGTTTCAATTCCTCGAAAACATGTCGTCCGGATAGCAGTATCCCCACGCAACCATCGGCGCTCGGTGTGACCGTTTTGATCTGTGAGAGGTGCTTGCAGTTCGCCGCTTTGGGTTATCTTAGTCGCTATATATCTAGTTTTCCAGTCGGCTGCTCGAGCGGCACAAATCGTTCGTCGGAGTAGCACCATGCCCAGTTTTCTTCCTCCTCCAGCGAGGCGATCAACGGATGATTTTCTTGGTGGTAATGCCGCGACCTTCGCGACCGCGAGCACGAAAACCAGGTCAAAGAACAGCTCGAGCCAGCTGGCGTGTCTTTCGCCGGTGGCCGCGTCAATAGTATGGAGACGCTGCCGCGAGCGTCGTGGTGTCGGTTTCTGTTCTGTCAAGATTTATATAAATCTTAGCAATTGCGGTGAGAATTTCCACTTTTGACTTCGGCCGTCAGTGTTGCTTAGATTTGAGAGCGCAATTTAAGGAGCAAAATCGAATGAACGCTGGAATCAATCCCGTGCCCGCAGGGTACGAGGGAGCCACGCCGCACCTGATCTGTAAGAACGCCGAGGCCGCGATAGATTTCTACACACGTGCCTTTGATGCGGTTGAGATGTTCCGGCTTGGCGAGGCGGGCAAGGTGGGGCATGCCGAGATGAAAATCGCGGACCGGGTAATTATCATGCTGGCGGACGAGCATCCTGAGACGGGAATGCTTAGCCCACAGACGATCGGCGGCACACCGATCAGCCTGCTGGTTTATGTAGATGACGTGGACAGCTTTTGTGAGAAGGCGGTCGCCGAGGGACTAGAAGTGCTAAAGCCTGTCGAAGATCAATTTTACGGCGATCGGCTAGGCCGATTCAAAGACCCGTTTGGCCACATTTGGGGCTTTGCGACCCACACGCGAGATGTCTCGCCCGAGGAGATGAGCGGTCCGTCCGAGTAAATATACGGCATCGGTTACGCCCGAGGTGAGGTTGCGACCGCGGCAGCCAGAGCTGCACCCAGAGCCTCGAGTTGGGCTTTGGTCTTTTCATCCGTCATATCAGTGCCATCACCGTCGAATTTCTGAAAAACCGCGGGAACGGCGATTTCGTTTGGTAAAACGGTGACGCCCATTATCGTAAACATGGCGCGCAAGTGAGACAGGCAGCGCAGCCCGCCAAATTGGCCCGGAGACGCCGTGATTAGGGCCGCCGTCTTTCCTTTCACCGACTCGTACATTCCATAGCGGTCATTTGCCCGCGATGTCCAGTCGATCATATTCTTGAAGCCGCCCGGGATCGTTCCGTTGTATTCAGGCGAGGCGATCAGGAAGGCGTCGTGGTCGCGCATAATGTCCTGCAGCCGATAGGCATTCTCGTCAAATGCTCCGTCCGCCTGCATATCGGCGTCATAAATTGGCAGCGGATAATCGCGGAGATCCAGGACTGTGACTTCAGCACCGGCGCTCCGCGCGCCCTCGGCCGCTACGTTCAACACTCGCTTATTGTAAGAATGCTCGCGAAAGCTGGCGGGAATCGCCAAAATCTTTGTCATATTAATTCTCGATCTTATTGACTCTTGTGCCATGCCGGCCGCCGTCAAAATCAGCCTCGAACCAGGCCTTTACAATGGCGGAGCGCTCGTCGGCATTTGTAAATCGGGCGGACAGCGCCAGCACGTTTGCATCGTTGTGCTCACGGGCGAGGCGGGCGATCTCGGGGCTCCAGGCGACGGCTGCCCGAATGCCATGGACCTTATTCGCCGCAATGGCCATTCCGGTACCGGAGCCGCATATCAACAGGCCCTGATCGTATTGTCCGGCCGCGACGGCCTCACCGACCTTGTGGGCAAAATCGGGATAATCGACCGAGTCGCACGAATCCGTGCCCATATCGGCATACTCAACTCCGATTTCATCGAGCGTCCTCTTAAGCTGTTCCTTCTCTTCAAAACCGGCGTGGTCGGCCGCAATTGCGATTTTCATAAGTCTCCAAAATAAGAATCTTAGCTTATGGCGAATGCTTAATCGAATTCCGAACTGTTTCGTGTCGATTCGCGCGATTAGTCGTTTCGCTTCCTGATGTGGGGCAGACTAAGAATCACACAAAGCGACCCGAAAGGACTCTCGTGCCTCCAAGAAAAGTTGGAGATAGTCCGAAGGCGACATATAATTACGGCGTTATCGGCATCTGATCCAAATGAGGTTGTTTCCGCTCAGCTCGATGGTTTTGATCGTGTTCTTCGCTTTGGCGGGGGGGTCAGCGGCTCAGGATTTTTTGCCTGAGCTCGTAAAACGTATCAAGCCATCGGCGGTCGCGATCGAGACCTTTGACGCAAAGGGAAATACCGTCTCTCGCGGCAGCGGCTTTTTTATCGCGGCGGACCGCGTGATTACAAATCGACACGTCATCGAGCGCTCGACCCGGGCCGAGATCCATCTCGTTGATGGTAAAAAGTTTGCGGTCCGCGGTGTGCTGGCGATAGACGGCGAGGGCGATCTGGCATTGCTTCAGGTAGACGTGCCGCGTGCCTTGGCCGTGGCGCTGCCTATTGTACGGGCGGTGCCGCAGGAGGGCGAGTCGATCGTGGTGGTTGGCAATCCATATGGCCTTGAGGGCTCGGTTTCCAATGGAATTGTCTCCGCCGTCCGCGAGATCTCGGGCTATGGCAAGATCATTCAAATCACGGCGTCTATCTCGCCCGGGTCATCGGGTTCGCCGGTGGTCAACATGGCCGGTCAGGTGATCGGTGTGGCGACGCTGCAGGCGGCGGAGGGACAGAATCTAAACTTTGCCGTGCCCGCCGAGCGTATTTTACAGCTCAAGATCAGCGAGGTTCAGACATTTTCTGCATTGCTCTCCGAGACGCAAAAGAACAAGCGATCGGCAGCCGAGCGGCTCTATTCGCAAGGCCTCGCCCAGATGTCGCGTGACGATTATTCGCGGGCGGTGCCGTATTTTGAAAAGGCGGTGGAGGCGGAGGCTGGTTATGCCGAGGCCTGGTATCAGCTGGGTTATAGCCTGGGGATTCTGGGCAGACACTCGGACGCTTTAAAAGCGTCGCGGCAGGCCGCCAAGCTCCGGCCCGAATGGGCCGCAACCCACGTCAATATCGGTGCTTCGAGCTTCGCACTTGGCCAATATTCGGAAGCGCTAAATGCCTACCGCCAAGCGATAAAGCTCGATGACGATGAGCCCGATACTCAGTATGCTCTTGGCCTGACGCTCGGTAAGCTCAATCGCCCGGACGAAGAGATCCTCGCGTATCGCCGAGTGATCGCTCTGCGGCCTGACCACGCCAAATCCATCGAGGGCCTCGGATTGGTGCTTTTCAAGCAGCGTAGATTCGCTGAGGCCGCGACCGTCTTTGACCAGCTAAAGACCTACAAGCCCGACGCAAAAACTTACAACAATCTCGGCGAAAGCCTTCTAGAATCCGGCAAAGCCGAGGAAGCAATCGAGCCGCTCAACAACGCCGTCTCATACAACCCTGACCTCGAAAAAGCCCGCTACAACCTTGGCCGTGCGTACCTCAAAACAGGCAATCGCGACCAGGCGATGGTTCATTACGAAATCTTAAAAAACGCCCGCTCGGAGTGGGCCGACCGGCTGTATGTTTTATTGAATCCGTGAAGGAGACTGTCCAATGCTGTTTCAAAATCTACGCAGATTCGTCATCTTTATTGCGGTTATCCTAGGTCTGATGTCCGCAAACATTTATGCCTGCGGTTGTGTGGGCATGCCGAATGAAAAAATTGAGGCTATTGTGCTATCTGCGTCGATGAATTCGTCGACGGTCTTCTCGGGCAAGGTGACTGGAACTGAGTATCGAAAAGGAATACCGCTCATGCAACACGATCTTGATCGTTCGGAGAAATGGATTAAAGAAGGCTATGAAACGATGGTCGTAAAGTTTGATGTCGACCGATGGTGGAAAGGCGATTTCACGTCGAACGCTTTTCTTGTCACCGGAAACCTGAAAAGGAACGACGGTATTACACAGGGCAATAGTTGCGAGTACAATTTTAAGACCGGGAGCAGCTATTTAGTCTTCGCGACAGGCGGGCCGGGCGAGAGGCGTACTCACGCCTGTGCGCTAACACGCGAGATGCCGCATGCCGATGCAATCATAAAGGAGCTGGGTCCCGGCCGGCTCCCGATTGAGACCGAACCATCAGATCGCGTAAAACCCTAAGGTTGATTGGTTTTCTCCACAATCAGAGCACTCAGGAAGCTGTCCTGAATCGGCTTTTCGAGAAATAGCCTGAAGTGCGTTCCGCAGGCGAAGAATGACGATGTCACCGGAAAAATCGTCTTGAGCTTTGGTCCTTTATCCTTGCCGATAGGCGTTTCCGCCAGCAGCGAGCGCTTTGTTACGCGGCCGTCGCCGACTGCGAACATCGCGGCTTTCACCGCGTCTTTCTTAATTTCCCTTCCGCCCACGCCCTTTATATCACGCGCTTTAAAGAGCGTCTGCCACTTACCCTTTTTTTCATTCTGAATTAGAACAACCGCATCGAGCGTCGGAGCGCAATTACCGCCGAACGCGTAAAGCTGAACGGGCGATTTGGCGGTCGGCGCGTCGAGAGCTCGGTGAAATCGGTCTGCACGGCTAAGTACCGTCGCAAAATACGCACGAACCTGGGCGTAGGTGGTTTCTGACAAAATCAGATCGTCTTTCGACGCGTCCTTAGCGGGGCGAACCGGTTTGATATCGGTATTGAGCAGGGCGAGCTGATCCGCGTCCTTTAGCTTACTGAGGAATTTGGGGTCGCCAATGGCGCCCCAGCCATATTTGATCCAAGTCTCGGGATTGTAAAAATCGACCCTGATCGGCCGCAGATTTTGGTCCAGAAATCTAGCGGATGACTGGTGCGGAATAAGCTGAAAGGCGGCGGGAGTCGTCAAAACGTCCTCGGGTCGAAAATCGTCAACAAAAGGCAGCTTGCGTTCAGAAACGATTGGAAGACCGTCGATGATCGCCTCCAGAGAGTCAAACGATCCTTCATTCGGCGTCCCGAACATCATCAATTTGTTCAGGTGAGCAGCACCTGCCCAGGTTGGGCGTGCCACACCAACGGGTAGATCCGCCGCCCCGTACATAGCCACGTATCGCGCAATCAGCCCTCCCATCGAGTGGGCGATAATGTCGAACTTTACGTCGGCGCGTTTCAGCGTCTTCTTGGCCTCAGTGATCTTCTTAAATAAGAGCTGGGCCGTCTCGACGTTATCTCTTCGCCAATCGTATGGGAAAACATAAAAGACGTCGGCTGCGACCGGGCTGTCCCACTTTGCCTCGGTATAACCCCGAGCTACGAGCGCGTCGATTAGGGTTTGATAGACCTCGACATCAGGCAACACTGGCAGAGAGACCTCGCGGATGATGTCAGTTGCGACCAGCGTGTCGCGATTCTCCGTCAAAATCGCGGACGTCATCGGCAAGCGCAGATCGTCGTCCTTATCACGGCGTACGCTAAACCATGAGGTCTTTTTTGTCGCGGGATTCACCATCGTCGAGCCGGAAATGCCGGGGATGATGATCACGGGATTTTTACCGGTTATTATCTTTGGGCTAGCAGGGGCGGTCTGCGCCAATGGGGCGGCGACAGAAATAAGGAATGAGATAATAACGAAAGGTATGAATCGAAAATGTCGCATATTTCCCCACAAACGCGTATCACCGGGCGGAAGTCTCGCGTCGACTTGGTTAGAGAGGCTCAAATAACTTGTGGTTGTACGTTATAGTCGCATGGTCGTCGAGTAGTAAAGGTCTTCACACACTTTATTACCTATGCCCCAAAGGCTAAAATCGACAGGTCACCTATGGAGTTAACCCTCGCGATCACCGGTGCCTCGGGCACGATTTACGCTCATCGGACATTGCGGCTCATCGCCGAAAGTGGTGTCGTCGACACCGTCAATCTTATTATATCCGATACCGCAGCTGTCGTGGCAAAAGTTGAAATGGGAGCGAGTATAACCGATGCCACGCAAATCAACGAATGGCTCGGGCTGCCCGCGGAATCGCGACTGATTAGGCACTGGCGGCTCGATAATTTTGCCGCCAAACCCTCGTCAGGTTCAAATAAACAGGCGGGAATGATCATCGTGCCCTGCTCGATGGGTACGATCGGGGCGATCGCCTCAGGTGCCGGAACGAACCTTATTCACCGCGCGGCGGACGTGTGCTTAAAGGAACGCCGCCGCCTCGTCCTCGTTCCGCGCGAAACGCCGTACAATGCAATACATCTCGAAAATATGCTTCGCCTAACCCACGCCGGGGCGACGATCATGCCGGCGAGCCCGGGTTTTTATCATCGGCCAAAGTCGATTGATGAGCTCATCGAACATCTCTGTTATCGCATCCTCGATCAATTCGATATTCCACACTCGAAAAAAACCCAGTGGACAGGCGACGAACTGTCAGTACCGCCTGGTTGAGCGGATGGCTTCGCCTCGCCTCGCCACTGTGCCCCATGATCGATTCAATCGCCAGATTTTCAAATCGAGTTGAGAATTACATAAAATACCGGCCTGGCTATCCAAGCGCCGTTATTGATTACCTCACCGTCGCGGGCGTGCTTACCAACGATTCGATTGTCGCCGATATAGGCTGCGGCACTGGGATCTCGTCGCGGATTTTTCTCGAAAATGGCAACGCTGTCATCGGCGTCGAGCCAAACGATTCGATGCGCACGGCGGCAATTAGATTTTTAACGGGCTTTCCAAAGTTTACCCCGATAGATGGAACGTCTGAGGCAACGACCCTATCGGACGCGTCTGTCGATATGGTCGTCGCTGCTCAGGCCTTTCACTGGTTTGACCCCACGAATACGAAAAAAGAATTCCAGCGGATTGTAAGATCGGGCGGGCATATCGTCATTATTTGGAACGAGCGTCAACTCTATTCAACTCCGTTTCTCGTCGACTACGAAGCATTTCTACTAAAGTATGCGACAGACTACGCTGCCGTCAGGCACGATAAAATTGACGAGGCATCGGTGAAAAGCTTTACGGACACGGAGGTCGATAGAGTAACGTTTGAGAATGTACAGGAACTCGATTTCGACGGGTTAAAGGGCCGGATGCTCTCGTCATCATACATGCCGTCCGTCACAGACAATATCTATACGGTGATGGTTGCCGAACTCTTAACCTTGTTTGCCAAACACGCCGAAAACGGTAGAATTAAGGTTTTCTACGACACCAATGTCTTCTCTTCCCGCACCTAGTTATGGCAGTACCGGCTGAAAAAACTCCCTATCCCCGCGTTATATCTGTTGCTCATTCACCCGATTCAGATGACGCATTTATGTTCTACGGACTCGCGACCAATAAGCTCGAGACTGACGGATTAAAGTTTGAGCACACCCTCAAAGACATCCAGACGCTTAACGAGGACGCCAAAAACGGCGTTTTTGACGTGACGGCGATATCGTTCCACGCCTATTCGTACGTCGCGGACATATATGCGCTGCTGCCGCATGGGGCGAGCATCGGCGATAAATATGGCCCGATTCTGGTCACAAACGAACCGCGTGAGGCTGGCGAGATCGGGGAAATGACGATTGCGGTTCCCGGGGAGCTGACGAGTGCCTACCTGGCTCTCCGCATTTATAACAAACATTTCAAGCACATCGTCGTGCCGTTTGACGATATCATAGATGCCGTCAAACGCGGCGACGCCGACGCGGGGCTGCTTATTCACGAGGGCCAGCTTTTTTACAACCAGCTCGGCCTGCACAAGGTGCTCGACCTCGGAGAATGGTGGCATGAAAAGACCGGCCTACCGCTGCCGATGGGCGGCAACGTCATCCGCCGAGACTTGGGCGAAGATCTTATTAGCAAGGTCTCAAAACATCTGCACGCCAGCATCGTCTATTCGATGGAGAACCGCGAAGACGCGCTTGCCTACGCCATGCAGTTTGCACGCGATATGCAGCCCGAGCTCGCTGACCGATTTGTCGCGATGTGGGTCAATGATCTCACGCTCGATTACGGTGAGCGCGGCCGCGAGTCTGTCAGGCGTTTACTCGCCGAGGGACACGAGGCCGGCATCATTCCACACGAAGTACAGGTTGACTTTGTCGAATAACGCAACCCGCCCCGCGAAAGACGACTGTCAACGTTTTGCGCCCGTATCGCATCTATCCACTGATCTCGGTCAAAAAGGAAAAGATGAGAAAGATTACTTTATTTTTGTTGTTTGCGGCGTGCCTGGTTGTCGGTGTGTCGGCCCAGAATTCGAATATCGTAAAGCGTGATCTGACGGCCGCTGATATTGATCGGATTATCAAAAAAGTCGCAGCAAACGAAGGCGATTTTCGACAGGCGCTGACAAACTATGTGTTTAATCGGAACGCCTCGATCAGCATCATCGGGCTGGGCGGCCAGATCGCGGGTAATTACACCCGCAATTCGCTTCTCACCTTGACAGCGGAAGGTGTGCGAAGCGAAAGGATCATCTATGCACCGGTCGCGACGACGCCGCCCGGATTCGTCTCGCCCGAAGATTTGGAAGATCTCGGCGGCGTGAACCCATTTGCAATCGAGCCGTCCGCCGTTCCTCAGTACAATTTCACTTATATCGGCGTCGAGAAGGTCGACGAACTCGACCTCTATGTCTTTGAGGTGACGCCGAAGGTAGTTCCCGACCCCAAGAAGTCAAAGCTTCGCCTATTTACGGGCCGAATCTGGGTAGATACTGAGGATCTAATGATCGTCAAATCCAGAGGCAAGGCGGTGCCTGAAACCAAGGTGAATAAATTTCCGGTTGTGGAGACAATTCGCGAGCAAGTGGATGGAAAGTACTGGTTCCCGTCCGATGCCCGCTCTGACGACGAGCTCGTTTTCGATAACGGCAGCGTGGTCAAGCTGCGGGTACGGGTAAAGTTCTCGGGCTACAAGCTAGGCCGGAGCGAGGTCCGAATACTCGATGACGTCCCAGATCCGACACCGTCGCCCACGCCTAAGAAACCGGAATAGTTAATGGTTGCGAGCCGGAAACAAAGAGTGAGTCGATCTAGATGGATCCGCTCGCTCTTTCTATATGTGGCCGTATGGTCAGCTCAGAACTCATCCGAGTTTTCCGTCCAACGGTGATTTGCTAGAATTGTCAGTGTTTCGATGTCCGCCGAGATTATCAAGGGCAACAGTTTTTTTCGCAGCAACAGGATTAGCGAAAGCACCGAATGACTAAGAAACCGATCAGACGATCAAGCGTGTTGCCTGCCCAACTCTCGCCAATTGTATTCGCCGTCGGTTTAATTCTACTTTCTTCTCTCGGGATTGTCGGTCAGGTACCGAGCCCGAGATCGGTGCTCGGGTTTCAGCCGACCGATGATAAGACAATCGCCGACTGGCGTCAGATTACCGACTATTTTGCAAAGCTCGACAAGGCGAGCAACAGGGTCGCGGTTCGCGAGATCGGCAAGACGACAAACGGTAAACCGCTGATCGTTGCGTTTATTTCCTCATCGGACAATATCAAGAACCTCGAAAAATACCGGCGTATTAGTGCACGGCTTGCTGATCCGCGCACCGTCGGAAATGAGAGCGAGCTCGGCGAACTGATAAAGAACGGAAAGACCATTGTGTCGATATCGTGTTCGATTCACTCCACCGAGATCGTCGCGTCGCAAATGTCGATGAACCTCGCCTATGAGCTCGCGACGGCAAACGACGGCGAGACTAAGGAGATTCTCGACAACACGATTTTACTGCTCATACCGTCGCCGAATCCGGATGGCATTGATATCGTCGCCGACTGGTACCGCAAAACGCTCGGAACTAAGAGCGAGGGCACATCGCCCCTCGAGCTTTATCATCACTATGCCGGCCACGACAACAACCGTGACTGGTTTATGCTCAACCTCGTCGAAACTCAGGCGATCACGAAACTATATTGGAAAGAGTGGTTTCCGCAGATCGTTTACGACGTTCATCAGCAGGGCCCGAACGGGCCGCGTTTTATCATTCCGCCATTTTTTGACCCGCCAAATCCCCGTGTCGCGCCGTCGATTCTACGCGAGGTTGGCTTGATAGGTTACAAAATGGCGGCCGACCTTCAGGCTAGGAACATCGCCGGCGTTGCGACCAACTCGACGTACGACACGTGGTGGCACGGCGGCTTTCGCTCCGCACCGTACTTTCACAACTCAATTGGGATATTAAGCGAGGCGGCCAGTGCAAACCTGATGTCGCCCGTCACCGTCACGCTCGACGCATTGAAACGCGGCCGTGGATCACGGGGTCTCGCATCGGTACTTGAGACGGCGACAAACTTCCCCGACGCGTGGAACGGCGGTCTTTGGCGACCTGCCGACGTTGCTCAGATAGAGATGATAGCGTCTCGGGGCCTCTTAGGCATGGCCGCAAAATTTCGTACGCGATACCTTCGAAATTTTTACGATATGGGCCGGGCGAACTTATCGCCGCTTCCCAATGAACCGCAGGCCTATATCGTCACCGGCGGCGCGTCTAATGCACCTGTCGTATCCAGGTTTCTCGAGATACTGATGGCCCAGGGCGTCGAGGTGCATCAATTGACCAATGAACTCTACGTCAAACACGCAAAAGATGCCGTCGATTACCATGAGATGCCGCTCGGCAGTTTTCTCATCTTTGTAAATCAACCGCAGAAAAATAATATCCTCAGCCTTTTTGAAACGCAGGTCTACCCCGACAGGCGGAACGCCGCGGGCGAGGCCGAGCAGCCCTACGACGTCGCCGGCTGGACGTTGCCGATGCAGATGGGAGTCGAGTCGGAAACGGTGTGGCAGATACGCGATTTTGATCGCGATCGACACACATTAAAATGGGTCGAAAACATAAATCAGGCACGGGCCGTAATGAACTTACAGCCCCAGGCAGGACCCTTTGCCAAGATAGCCAACCCACTCCGATCGAACCCGCGGATCGGACTGTATAGAGGTTTTACAAGCTCGATGGACGAGGGCTGGACGCGACTCGTGCTTGATACTTATCAAATACCGTTTCGCTCTGTCTCGGACAGCGATGTTCGCTCGGGCAATTTCGGACTTGACGCTCTCATTCTGCCCGCGGGCAGCGAGACGACAGTCCTTCGCGGGCTGAATGCGGAACGATATCCAGCCGAGTTCACCGGCGGCATCGGCGACGCCGGCGCTGAAAACTTGAAGAAATTCGTCGCCGCAGGCGGCACCCTGATCTGCTTTGACGATTCGTGTGAATTGGTTATTAAGAAATTTAACCTACCCATAAAAAATGTGCTCACGGGGTTGAAGCGCAGTGAATTTTACAACCCGGGTTCGGTCGTTAAGCTGGATGTGGACACCAGCCATTCGATCGCCCGCGGCTTTCGCGACCATGTCGCGGCATATTTCTCAACGAGTTCCGCCTACGAGATCACGGACGAACGAAAGGTGAACACGGTCGCGCGATACGCGGTTAAAGAGGCCCTCATGTCAGGCTGGATGCTTGGCGAAAAGTTTTTGAATGGTAAGACCGCACTCGCCGAGACGAGCTACGGCAAGGGCAAAATCGTCCTCTTTGCATTTCGCCCACAGCATCGCGGGCAAACCTTTGGCACCTTTGGGTTCATCTTTAATGCGCTGGAGAAATAAAGCCGGCCGCCCCGCAACGGGACTAACATTATGAATAGTCGCTCGTTCGTTTTCGCTGCCGCACTCGCTCTGCTCTCCATTTCCACGGCTGACGCCGATGGCGAATACAAATATTCGCTTCTCGCCGCCGAGCCGCTAATCCGCATCGGTCTCGCGACTAATGCGGGCTCGGTTAGCATTACGACGGGTGATTCCTCGCTGATTGCTGTAAGTCCCGACGAGTCGGCAAGGATGCTGGCGACCAATCGCGTGACCGTGTCGGCCCGGGCTTATCGACCGCCCGAGATCGAGAACTATCGTATCGAGTTTCAAAATCTGCCGACGCAGGCCGATGCTAACGAACTTGCTAAAGATATTCGCGCAACCCTCGGCGAGACGGCACTCGTGAGCGTCAACACCTCGACGAATACGTGGAGAGTCTGGGTCGGATCAGTAAAACCAACCAGTGAAGATGCCCTCGCCCTGAAAGCAAAACTTGAAGAGAAAGATTTTGACGACGCTGTCGTCGTTACCGAGAAAACGACGATAGTATCCGCCGACGCCGTCGCACTCAGCCAGCAGCTAAAGGCCGCGGGCAAGAGCGAGGTGCGTAGCCTGGTGCGTACGACGGGATCGACGAATGCTACGGTCACTGGCCCGGTGGACCCTAATCTGCGTGAGGTTATCGTCAACGCCGGAGCCTCAGCGAGTTATTCGTCTCTCAAATCCGTCGCCTTTGGCTCGGTAAATGAGCGGACGAATCCTGTGCGGTTAAATGGTAAAGCCTATCGCGGTAAGCTCGAGGTTTTTGTAAATTCGCGAGGCAGCCTCTCGGTCGTCAATGTCGTTCCGCTCGAGGAATATTTGTTGGGCGTGGTGCCAAGCGAGCTAGGCTTGCCCGCGATAGAGGCACAAAAGGCGCAGGCGGTCGCCGCCCGCACCTACGCGGTGGCAAACATCGGCACCTATGGCCAGAAGGGTTTCGACATGGTGCCGACCGTCTGGTCACAGGTCTATAAGGGCGTGTCGATCGAGACAAAAATGGGAACGCAGGCGGTGAATGAAACCCGCGGCCAGGTCGCCACTTATCAGGGAAAGCCGATCACAGCATTCTACACCTCGACCTGCGGCGGACGCACCGAGAATAGCGAGAACATTTTTGACAAGGCTGAGCCGTATCTACGCGGCGTCGAGTGTTCGCTTGAGGGCCGTGCGCATTTCGAGCCGTTTCTGATAAAAACAGTCAGGCAAAGCTCAAAGCTGCGCGACGAATCAAACCTCGAGCTCGTTCGGCTGATGTCACAGCTCGCGGTCAACGGATTTACCCTGACGACCGCAAACATGAATGACGATTGGTTCGACGCCGTACCGAGCGAGGGCGAAATGTCTAATTGGCTAAACCAGCTAGCGGGCAAACTCGGCAAGACGTATCCGAATGTAACAAAGGACACGGCAAGACCCCTTGAGCTTGCACATGTACTGTCAGGCCTAATATATACGCCGGGAAGCGCCGATACGCTCCTGACCGAGTCCGACATTAATTACCTGCTGACGATGGATGACGCGGCTGAGATTCCTCAGCAACGCCGTGCAGAAGTCGCGATGCTGATGCGAGACGGCTACCTGTCGGTCAATCCGGATATGACAATCAGGCCAAACCGGCATTATACGCGTGCGAGAATGCTTCGACTGATCCGTCAAATATACGTGAAGCGAAAATGGATGCCGACCTTTGAGACGGCAGTCGCCAAACCTACACTCGACGGCAAACTCGTCTTGAGAGTAGGCAAGACCGAGCGTCAGATGACCGTGCGGCCAGATGTGTTTTTATTCCGCGAATTTGGCGGCACGATGTACCCGGTGCGTGAGGCCGCAATCGTCGGCGGAGAGCAGATCGCATTCAGGACAGATGCCACCGGTGCAGTTGTATATCTCGAAATCAAACCGATAGATACGCCGACGACAGCCGAGCGTATGTCGCCGTGGGTTTACTGGAACAAATCCGGGTCAGCATCCGACATGCAGTCGCGCCTGTCGCGATATGTAAAAGGCATCGGCACTCTCTACGACATCAATGTCAAAAAGGTCGGCTATTCGCGCCGCCCCATCGAGCTAGAGATAGTTGGTTCGAATGGAATAAAGACGCTAAAAGGCGGCAAGATTCGCTCGGCGCTGCGCCTGCCCGAGCAGCTATTTGTGATGAATAAAAGCTATGCGGGAAACCACGTGACGAACTACACGTTCACCGGCCGAGGCTGGGGCCACGGAGTCGGGATGTGCCAATACGGCGCCTTCGGGCTAGCGAAAATGGGCGTAAAATACGATGCGATAATCAAACACTACTACACCGGCGTCGAACTGACGCGGGCGTACTAACGCTTGAGATGACGTGGGGCGAAACCGCCACCGCACAAGTTTAGGGTAAAAAGACACCGTTAAAAGAAAGTCGCTGTTTCGCCCTCACGTCCATTGAATTGTTAGCTGTTTGTGGTCTTAGCAGCTACGTCCTTAAAAAGAGCGGCAGGCACGTTGAAAGAAACATTTGTTAAAACATAGGAAGTTCGTCTGTTTGGAAGCAGTATTTCCGTTGCTAGAACAAGATTCTTTAGGTCTTTGGCAACGTAAAAATAAACTTCTTCTGTCTCGCCATCTTCAGCTATTGCGCCTTCTTTTGTAGCTCTGATTTTTGTGCAGTCGTGTTCTTGTATTTTTTCCGTTCCGACAACTTCAAACTTAACGCCTTGTTTTTTGGAAAAGAACAAAGGGTTGTCAGCACCTTCATACCAGTCTTCTTTGGCATCGGGTTCAGTATCTAGTTCTAGCTTCTTTCGTTTTGCGTCATACTTAAACGAACGGTTGCCCGCATCGGTGTAAACTACGACAACTCCTGTATCGAGCCGATAATACTCGTCCTTTTTGGCTTTTTTGAAAACTAGCCGATGTCCAGAAGCAAAACCCAAACTGCCACGTTTTTCAGCACTAAAAAGAATTTCATCAGCAACGAAGTCTGGTTGAGTAGCGAGCAATTCTCTAGGCGACGTTGGTTTGCTTGTTTGGTTTGAAATTTGCTTATCTGTGGGGACGGTAGTTTGAGATTGCCCACAAGCAACATTACAGAAAGCGGTCAACCATACGCAAACAGTTAATAAAATAAAAGGTTTAGATAAAACACGCATCTTTCAATTCCTCAAAATTTGAATTCACAATGTAACAAACAGCTAACTAATGATTGAGCGGAATTATTCCGGCCAATCGTCAAAATAGACTTCTTATGCGGAATGGTTCGGCATAAGTCACGGATGTTGTGTATTATGAAGAACGATTCGGCATAAGCATTCTATATTCGGACTGAATATATCGGAAATTAGGGAGCCTGCAAAAGATTTTTATGCCAGAGAAAGTAAAATTACTCGATCAGGTTAGGGCGGTTGCCAGGGCCGGGCATTTGAGTCATCGCACAGAGGATACTTATCATAATTTTATCAAGCGGTATATTTTGTTTTACGACAAACGGCATCCGGCGGAGATGGTAGGTTGAGTCAAAAAATAATGCGGTATACGAAAGGCAGAGTTGTATTTGCGCTGGTTATTGCCTTACTTCTCGGCTCCCACAGTTGGGCGCAGACATCGGCGGCGGCGGTCGTGCTCGGGTCGAATACGGCTAAGAATGGCTTTAAGAATGAGGATGAGATTCGGGATAAGTTTAACGCTTGGCGGACCGATGCCGACGCACGCGGTTGGCTGGCGGCGATGGGTTATGATATCGGCGGTGTTGAGAGCGTCGTGGCCAGGAAACCACACGGCGAGAAGGCGGATGTAGAGGTCAGAATCAAATTTTTCCCGCAAAGCCGCCAAGACGCAAATGTGTTGAGAGAGATGCGCGAGGGGATTTCGATCAAGCTTGTATCGAGCCCGAATGGGTTTAATCAGATCGACAAACGCTGGCTGGCGACGTACGCAAAGAAGTGGCGAATGCCGAGCGAGGTCCAATCGGCGTTGAAGTTGTTCGTCGGCGAGGTTCCGCCAACGGTGAAGGGGCGCCATCCAAAGCGAATGTATCTAAACGAGTTCGACGCGGTGACGCAAAAGTCTGTCATAGATTTTTTCGCGGCGAATCGGGCTGAAATCGTGTCAGACCTTTTCGCCGGAGACGGTGTCCATGCAGCCGGGTGGATGATGGTTGCCTTTAAGGCGACCGAGAAAACCCGTTGGATTATCAAAACGGATGATGAGGCGATAAAATTCTTTGGCGATGGCAAGATCGAGATCACCCGGGCCGGCAATCTAAAGATCGGCCGTATCACGATGCAGCGTAAGGGTGGCGACGGCGGCCGCGAGACGGCCAAGATGCTGCAGTTTAAGATTAATCCCGTGTTACTGTTTGACGCGAAATGAAACTCAACCGACAACAGGTGCTCGGGGCCATTATTCTTTTGATTCTAATCGCTATCTTTGCGGCGGCGCGGTTTTACCTGTTCTTTTCGCCGCTCATCTCGAACACGATCTTGCCGCCCGCCGTGAGCTCGCGGTGAGTCAGATGCCTGCGGTCAAGCCTTCTTCCGTTTATCGACACCGACTTAACATAGACATTTTGTTCGCTCTGATTGCGGGCCTCAACGATTAGCGTCCGACCGTTCTCGAGCCTCAATGCAGCTGTTTTCACCAGCGGGCTGCCGAGTGCGTATTCGCCCGAGCCGGGTGCGACGGGATAGAAACCGAGCGCTGAGAACAGATACCACGCCGACATCTGGCCGCAATCGTCATTACCGCCGAGGCCGTCGGGTGTCGGACGGTATTGGTTTTTCAGGATCATTCGGACGCGTTCCTGGGTTTTCCAGGGCTCGTCCGTCCAGTTATAGAGGTAAGCGGCGTGGTGGGCCGGCTCGTTACCGTGCACGTAATTACCGATGATGCCCTCGCGGGTGATGTCTTCGGTCTCTGCAAAGTATTTGTCGGGCAGGTGCATGGTAAAAAGCTCATCCATGTACCTTGTAAATTTGACCTTCCCGCCCATAGTCTCGATCATCGCCGCCGGATCGTGCGGCACGTAGAGACTGTAATTCCAGGCATTGCCCTCGATAAATCCCTGGTCGTGCGTTGAGAGGACATCAAACTTATCGCGGAATTTGCCGTCGCTCAATCGGGGACGCATAAAGCCGCTTTTGACATCGTAGACGTTCCGCCAGTTCTGCGAGCGCTTGATAAACTCGTCATGAATCGCCGCGCGGCCGAGCTTTTTCGCAGCTTGGGCGATCGCCCAATCGTCGTACGCGTATTCCAGGGTTTTTGAAACCGACGACGAATTCTTGTCCTCCGGGACGTAGCCCAAATTTATATAAAACTCGAGCCCGTCATAGTATTTCGTTCTCGCTGTCTGCGCCGACGATTCGAGTGCCCGTAGGGCCTCGGGCCCCACCAGATTCCCCGCTACTATTGCGTCGGCAATCACGGAGACGCTGTGATAGCCGATCATGCACCAGTTTTCATTTGCGTAATGCGACCAGACCGGCAGCATCTTGTGTACGCTCTGATCGTAGTGGGCCTGCATCGAGCGGATCATATCCCGGTTGCGCGACGGTTGGACCAAGTTAAGGAGCGGATGCAGCGCACGATATGTGTCCCAAAGGGAGAAGGTAGTGTAGTTGGTGAATGCCCGGTCAGAACCGGGAACGGGAGTGACCGGGTATTTACGAACTGTTCGCCGCATCGCCCGTATGGGAGTTCCCTGGTCACTATCGTTCCCGGTTCTGACAGGAGCGAGGCGGGCCTCGTGCACATTTTGATCGATGCCTTTGTAACGGCCGTCCGTGTCCATGTACACGGTCGGTGATAAGAAGGCGTGGTACATCGCCGTGTAGAAATTGGTCATCTCGCCGTCGTCGAGCATGGTAACCGCGATCTTTGACAGTTCCTTATTCCAGGCGGCGCGAGCCTCGGCCTTCACGCGTTCGAAATCCCAGTCCGGGATCTCAGCCCTCAGGTTGGCCAACGCACCGTTGGTTGAGACAGGCGAGAGCGAAAATTTGATCTTTATCTTCTCATCCGCCCCGGTCTTGAAATCGAAATAAGCCCGCAACTGTTTACCGGCCATTTCGGGGAAATTCTTTGTCTGGTCAAACTTTCGCCAGAATCCCCGATAATCCTGCTCGCCGAACTCACGAAACCCATACGAGGCGAACGGTTTGGAAAATTCCATCGCAAAATACACGGTCCGCGTGCGGGCCCAACCGTTCGTCTGTCGGTAGCCGACGATTGTCCGGTCGTTCTCTACTCGCACAAAGGTCCATACGTTCTTATCGTCGTAATTGTAAATACCGTGCATTAGGTCGAGGATAATGTGGGCGTTGTCGGATTTCGGAAAGGTGTACTGGTGAAATCCGACTCGGGTCGTGGCGGTCATCTCGGCGAGGATATTGTCGTCCTCGAGAATCACCTCATACGATCCGGCCTCGGCCTTTTCGCGTTGGTGCGAGAACCGCGAGCGGAAACCGCTCTTCGGATCACCCTTCTTACCGGGCTCAAGCTGAAGCGGCCCGACCGAAGGCATTATCAGGAAATCGCCAAGGTCCGAGTGGCCGGTGCCGCTGAAATGCGTGTGCGAGAAACCAACGATCTCGCGGTCGTCGTATTGATAGCCGGCGCAGTATTTATACGCGTCCTTGTTATATTTGCCGTTAATATTATGCGGCTGCTCGTCGGTGTCAGGCGAGAGTTGAACGGAGCCGAAGGGTACGGTTGCACCGGGATAAGTGTGCCCCATCTTCTGCGTGCCGATTAAGGGATTTACGTATTTAGCATAATCCCGGTCAGTTTGCGCGTGAACGCCCACAACCAGCACCAGCATATATGCAAGAATGACCGCGGCTGAATTTTTCATAAGAACTCGTTGACCCGGGAAAATAGAGCGGGGAACTCACCTCGATGATATCCAAATTGAGGCTGATTTGTCCTCCCGCGGAGCGGGCGTTCCACGAATCGTCTATGCTAACCTCGTCGTCAGCGATGAGCCGTCCAACCTCTGAGAGAGATATTTTAGCGATCTCCGGCCCGACCGCATCGGGTAAAACCTCGCTTGCGGTCGAGGTAGCTTTGTACCTCGGTGGCGAGATTGTCAATTTCGATTCGGTCCAAATATACCGGGGCATCGAGATCGCGACGGCAAAGCCCACCGCCACTGAGCGGTGCGGTGTGCCGCACCACCTGATCGATTACGTCGATCCGCGCACAAACTACAACGCGATGGATTGGGCCGGCGATGCGACTGCGGCGATTCTCGACATCGAGTCGCGGGGCCGGACGCCGATTTTGGTCGGCGGTACGGGATTTTACCTCCGTACGCTGCGCGAGCCGCTCTTTGTCGGCCCTGCCACCGACGAAAATCTCCGTCGGCGGCTGCAGGGTATTCACGCACATCGAGGTGCCGAGTACCTGCATCGACTTCTAAAACGCGTTGATCCTGCGGCCGCGGCGTCAATCGAACTACGCGATTACGTGCGATCAATCCGTGCCCTGGAGGTATATTTTCAGACCGGCTCTCGGCTTTCGAGCGAGCGGCAAAATCGTGTCAAGGCTCCGGAATTTGCCCGGCGCATTAAGCTTTTCGTGCTCAATCCGCCGCGGGACGAGCTGTATCATAAGATAAACCGGCGAACGGAGGAACATTTTGCTAATGGCCTCGTCGACGAAGTCGAAAGACTCCGTGCTTCCGGTGTTCCAGACGACACGAACGCCCTCGGCGCCCACGCATATCGACGCGTGTGCGAGTATCTGCGTGGCGAACGAACGCTCGAATCGGCATTGGAGAAAGCACAGCAGGACGTCCGAAACTATGCGAAACGGCAACTCACATGGTTTCGGCGCGAAACCGATGCCATATGGCTGGAGGGCTTTGGCACAGACGCCGAGGTTCGGCATCGGCTTTTGGCTCATCTACGGACAATTTAACATGGGTGCGTTCGATGTTCTGCTATACTCAAATTCGTATTTTGCTTGAATTGAGGGATACAGCAAATGGAAAAGCAGGCCGCGCAGAACATCCAGGACGCGTTTTTGAACTCGGCCCGTCGCGAGCGCACGACGGTTGTCATTCACCTCCTGCAAGGTGCCACGCTAGCCGGTCGGATAAAGAGTTTTGACAAATTTTCGGTTCTGCTCGATGTGGGAGGGCCGGACGTGCTCATTTTTAAACACGCAATATCATCGATTTCGCAGGAGCGGCGTCCGCCCACACCCGAGCCCCCATCTTGAGCGGAAGATTTATAACCTTTGAGGGAATAGACGGCAGCGGCAAGTCTACGCAGTTACGCATGCTGGCCGCACACTTGCGCTCCTCGGGAGCTGAGGTGGTCGAGACTCGAGAACCCGGCGGCACTCCGCTTGGACGCAGCCTCCGGAAAGCCTTTCTCGAGAGCGAAGAAACGGTCGCACCTATGGCTGAGCTTCTGTCGTTTGCCGCAGATCGAGCCCAACACGTCGAGTTTTTAATCCGACCCGCTCTTGCGCAGGGCAAGATCGTTATCTCCGACCGCTTCGCGGACGCCACGTTTGCTTATCAGGGCGCTGGCCGCGGATTTTCAGTCGAAAGCGTGAATCAGATCATCGACCTAGCCACAGGCGGCCTCAAACCTGACCTAACCCTTTTTTTTGATATACCGGTAGAGATGGCTATGACCCGTATGGCGGAGCGGGACGAAAGCGAAACGATGCGTAACCGTATGGATCGGGAAGACGCCGAATTTTACGACCGGGTCAGGGCCTCGTATCTAACGATCGCGGCATGTGAACCCAAGCGCTTTCGCGTGGTCGACGGATCAGGGGCGATCGACGAGATCCACACCGCGGTAAAGCGAATCGTCTCCTCGGAAATCTTGTAATGTTTAGCACTCTGGTCGGAAACGACACAGTCAAACTCACACTAAAACGCCTAATCGCGAAGAATCGCGTGCCAAATTCGCTGTTGTTCGCCGGCGATGACGGTGTCGGCAAACGCCAGTTTGCCCTCGAGTTGGCAAAGACATTTGTTTGTGTCGGCAAGACTGACGGCGGCGAGGCATGCGGCGTATGTGCAGCGTGCTCGCGGGCTAGCTCGACAACGTTGCCGAAATCTGACGACAAGGAAGCCCACAAGCGTGTCATATTCAGTGATCACATCGATGTCGGCAGCGTGATCCCTTACAACCGAAATATCCTGGTCGACGCGATTCGACATCTCGAATCAGAGGCAAACTATCGGCCATACGAGGCGCCGGCGCGGTTTTTTATAGTTGACGACGCCGAGAAGATGAATGATGCCGCGTCAAATGCCCTGCTCAAGACGCTGGAGGAACCAGCCGCAACGACACATATCTTTCTGATCACATCGCGGCCTGACTCACTGCTGCCGACGATCAGATCTCGTTGCCAGACACTTCGCTTTGCACCGGTCGAAACGGGTGAGATCGAAAAGTATCTGATCGAGCAGCGGGCCTTCAGCCCTGACGAGGCCCGCCTTGCCGCACGGCTCGCGAGGGGAAGTATCGGCCGCGCGGTCTCGATCAATGTCGAGAAGTTTCGCATAGCACGCGACCGGATGCTGGCGGTTCTGACAAATGCAATCCAAACCGGCGATGTCGCCGCGTTGCTGCGTATTGCCGAGGAGATGAACGACGCGAAGAATAAGGACGCATTTGAAGACAATCTGGACACGCTGCAGACGCTGATACACGACGTCTGGTCGGTGCGGGTCGGCGGCGAAACGGCAGCCTTGGTCAACGCCGACCTCGCCGATCGGCTCCTCGATCTCGCCGCCACCGGCCGCAGTGCTGACTTTATGCGCTGGCACGCCGAGATCGACACGATTCGTGAGAATCTCATCGTAAATATAAATCGCAAGGTCGCCGCCGATGCTTTGTTTATTTCGATGACTGGTTAGTGCTGCGTTAAGATATATTTATGCGAGTCACTCTACTCATACTGCTGCTTTTTACGCTGTCGGTCTCTTTGATCGGTCAGACGGCACCCGTCGGGGAACGGATTAGTGTGCCGGACATCAACGGCCTGGCTGTCACGCTCGTCAAACCGGCCTTTCCTGCGGGTGCGGCAACCGTTGGTGCCGATGGGGCGGCGGTTTCTTTAAGGGTTGTAGTGGATGAGAGCGGAAATGTGATATCGGCTGTCTGTTCGTTGAGCTGCCATCCGATGCTCAAAGACGCTGCCGAGCTCGCCGCCTCGACATCGAAATTTAAGCCGCAGATGCAGAATGGCCGCCCTGTGAAATACGAAGGCATCTTGCTGTACACTTTTGTTGTCTCGGCGGTGAACTGGGCGCGATTTGGCACGGCGATCGAGTCGACAATCCAGTTTGACAATATTTCGCTCGGGCCCGTCGCCCAGATTCTTTCAGGTGATTTCGCCGCGGAAAAGACGAAGCTTTTGACCCTCGACGAGCCGGGTGTGACGTTTGAAACCCGGCAGAAAGTCATGGCCGAGGTCATAGCCGCGATCAAAACGAAGCTCGGCAAAGCCGACCGCTGGCGCTTTGAGACGTCGATGGCGTTGAGGCGGATAACATTTTGGACAATGGCGGGTGCGAAAACAGATCGGGCGGCGATGCAAAAAGCGCTCGATGAACTGCCGACTTACGCAGCCTCTGCACCGGACGACGTCTCGGCGCTGGTGCTGTCCGGGATCGCTACGCTGGCAAAGTATCGCGTGACTGCGGAGATCGACGAACGCGAACTTCGCCGCGAGATCGGCGAACTCTCACGCAAAATTCCGCACGATCTAAAATGAAACCGGTCGAGAAAACTGCGGAGAGTGACAGTGTCGTTGCCTCGCTTTCATCCCGTTTCCTTGCGGCCGCGGGCGTACTGACGATCCTCGGCGGGTCCGTTTTTGTCGCGTTGAATGATCCTACAAAGGCTGGATTTTTCCCACCGTGCCCGCTGCTCACCCTGACTGGATTTGCGTGTCCGGGATGCGGGTTGACACGTGGATTCCATGCCCTCTTTCACGGCGATATTGTGCCGGCGCTCGATTTTAATCTGCTGCTGCCTGTCTGGGCAGTCGTCTTTACATGGGTTGTGGTGTCGCTCGCGCTCCTGGCTCTACGCGGGCGCGCTTTACCGATGTGGCCGACCTATCCAAAGGTTCTGTCGGCGTTCGTCGTCATCCTAATCTGTTTCGGAGTGCTTAGGAACGTTCCCGTTTGGCCGCTGACGATATTGTTTCCCTGATAGCGGTTCTAGGTGATCTGCACAAGCTGCGGTTCTTCAATGAGCGATTTGGCGGCCGCGCCTTCCCGCCTGAGTATCTCGACTTCCTTGACAAATTCTTCGACGATATCCTCGCCCGCGACTCGGCGCATTGGCACGCCGTCCTTGAAGATCATGCCGACGTTGCGGCCAAAGGTGATGCCGAGCTGCGAATCGTGAGCTTCACCCGGGCCATTGACGGCGCAGCCCATTATGGAGAGATGCAGCGGCTCTTCCACGTGGGCAAGGCGACGCTCGACCTCCGTGACGATCTCGACAAAATTATCGATATCGAGCCGACCACATGTCGGGCAGGCGACGACCGTCACGCCGCGTTTTCTGAGTTCGAGAGATTTTAGGATTTCCCAGCCGACGCGTACTTCCTCTTGAGGTTCCGCTGCAAGGCTCACACGGATCGTGTCGCCAATCCCCTCATGCAATAACATCCCGATGCCGATGGCCGACTTGATCGTGCCGCCAAACGGCGTCCCAGCCTCAGTCACGCCGAGATGTAGCGGATAATCGACCTGCGCGGCCATTAACCGGTATGCGGCGACCGTACGGTTAACGTCAGAAGCTTTAAGCGAAATAATGATGTCGCTGAATCCGAGATCCTCAAGGATGCGGATATGCCGCAGTCCCGACTCGACAATTGCCTCGGGCGTCGCTGTGCCGTATTTCTTTAATAGATCTTTCTCAAGCGAGCCGCCGTTTACACCGATTCTAATCGGCACCTTACGAGCCTCGGCAGCACGCACGACCTCGCGCACGCGGTCTATCGAGCCTATGTTGCCGGGATTTAATCTTAATTTATCGATGCCGGCGTCAAGGGCCTTTAGAGCGAGCTTGTAGTGAAAATGAATGTCCGCAACGATAGGAACATCAGTGCGCTTGCGAATCTCGTGCATTGCGGCCGCTGCGTCGTCATCAGGCACGGCGATCCGCACGAGCTCACAGCCCGCGACAACCATCTCCTCGATCTGACGAATCGTCGCATCGACATCCGTCGTGTCCGTCTTCGTCATCGACTGAACAACGACGGGCGCACCGCCACCGATCTGGATGTCACGAACTTTAACCGCCTTAGTGATTCGAGCCATTTGCTAAATTTGCGGGATGCATTTCGAATGTGGAAGCCTGCTCGCACGCGGGCTTTGACATCTATCTTCCAAGCAACCTCGAAACGTCAAAGAAAATCACGGTCACCATCAGCAGCATTACGAGCGCGAGCCCCGTGAGTTGAATACGCTCCCGAGCGACCATCGACAGGGTACGTCCAAACCACGAGAGGACTTTCTCGATGCCCAGCACCATGATCTGCCCGCCGTCAAGCATCGGAATTGGCAGCAAATTCATGACGCCGAGACTCAAGCTAATGTAGGTGAGTATGGACAATAGGCCAAAGAAACCGCTGGAGAAGACCGCGGCGATGATCGCCTGGCCGATGCCGATCGGGCCCGAAACCGTGTCGCGAGCCGAGCGTTCGCCGGTACCTACCTGGCCGAGGGCCTTACCCGTCAGGCGGAGGATTCTCAAATTCTGATCGACCGACGCCGCCAGTGCGCCACCGACGCCGACGGCCTCTCGGTTAGTCGACATTGATGAATCGAAGCCGATTCCGATACGCCATACACCGTCTTGCTCGACTGCGCTTGTCGTCACGTCCTTTGTCGTTCCGTCGCGGGTTATCTTGAGCTTTATTGGTTGATCTTTCGCCTCACCGATAAAAGCGGCCATCTCTTCGCGATTTCTGACGGGCTTGTCGTTGATCGACAGTATCAGGTCACCTTGTCGCAAGTCCGACTGGGCGGCCGGCATCGAACTATTGATGCTCCCAACAACGACCGGCTCCGTGCCGGTATCGGGTGACATATCCAGAATACCGCCCGACTGGCCGTTTTCTGTCACCTTAGTCGGCACGATCGTCAGGGCAAGCCGCTGGCCGCCGCGCTCGACGGTAAGCGGGATGGATTTTTCCGGTACAAGCAGAGCATCATCGCGGATACGATCCCACGAGGGATTATCAACCCCGTCAAAGGCAACGACGCGGTCGCCCACACTGATGCCCGCCTTGGCCGCGGCACCGTCCGGCTTTACGATGCCGACAATCGGCGGCGGGTCGGCCGGCACGCCATAGATCAAAGCTATGGCAAACGGTATCGACAACGCGAGTACAATATTCATAAACGGCCCGCCGAGCATTACCAGGAACTTCTGCCACCGAGGACGCAGTTCGTACAGCTCCGACGCCGGTACGGGCTCGCTTGTCGAGTCTTTTGCCTCGAGCGGTCCCGCACCTTCGTCGCCGTAAAGTTTCACGTACGCACCAAGAGGAATCGCCGAGATCCGATAATCCGTGTGCCCGATCTTCACACCGACCACTCGCGGCCCAAGCCCAAAAAATGAATACGCCTCAACCCGCATTCCAAAAAGCTTAGCGACAATAAAGTGCCCGAGTTCATGGATGTTGATCGCCACGCCGAGTACGAAGAGGATAGCTAAAATTGCAATTAAAATATCTGGCATTAAATTACTATGAGTGGTGAGCGAATCCCGCGTTTACACAAATCGGAAGCTTGGTCTCATGTGGCGAGCATAGCCGCCGAGCTCGCGTGTAAATTCATTATAGCAGTGCCCCGAGCCCAGCTATCAGCTCCGAGGATCACCTCGAGGGAGTCCGCGGGCCGCGAGTCGTGCTCTGCGATGACGCGTCGATTGATCGCGGCTATGTCCGCAAAGCCGATCATGCCCTCCAGGAAGGCCTGCACGGCAACCTCGTTTGATGCATTTAGGACGGCCGGCGTCGTCCCGCCGGCTCGAATGGCGTCGTATGCAAGGCCGAGACAGGGAAAGCGCTCCCTATCCGGCTCTTCGAAATCAAGCCGTCCGATTGAGGCAAGATCGAGCGGGGCAAGCGAATTATCGCGACGGTCAGGGTATGTCAGAGCGTACTGAATCGCGTGACGCATATCGGTGACACCCATTTGGGCGATGATCGAGCCGTCGTTCAACTCGATCATCGAATGAATAATCGATTGGGGATGGACAACGACAGATATCTGCTCGACCTCGATTCCAAATAACCACTTCGCCTCGATCACCTCAAACCCCTTGTTCATGAGGGTCGCCGAGTCGATAGTGATTTTGTCGCCCATGTCCCAGTTAGGATGGGCCAGCGCCAGTTCGCGTGTCGCCGAGGCCAACTCGTCATCGGATCTTCCTCTGAACGGCCCACCCGAGGCCGTGAGGATGAGGCGTTTGACCTCTGAGCGTTTCTCGCCCCGCAAACACTGGTGAATAGCATTATGCTCACTGTCAACGGGCAGAATTTCGGCACCCGACTTTTCAGCGGCCGCCATCATCAGCTCGCCCGCCATCACAAGAGTCTCCTTATTTGCCAAGGCGACCCGTTTTCCGGCCTCTATTGCTCGCAGTGTCGGTACAAATCCGACCGCACCAACCGTGGCCGAAACGACCGTACCCGACCGCTCATGCGTGGCCACGGCAACGAGGCCGGCCTCGCCGGTCATGATGGTAGGCTCGTCAGCATTCAGGCGATGCAGCTCCCTCTGCAGCTCCTCTGCACAATCTTCAGTCGAGCATGACGCTAGGTCCGGTTTGACAACGGCGACCTGCTCGGCAAACCTCGTCATATTGCGCCCGGCAGCCATCGCGACGACACGAAAATCGCCGAGATGTTCTATGACTTTCAAGGTGTTGCAGCCGATCGAGCCGGTGGAGCCGAGGATGGAAATGGCCTTCATAACGAGCTATTAAGGATAGCATGTACGGGCAACCAACCGCTATCGGCCCGCGCTATCAGCTACGCGGCTAAGGCCTTGCGGATCGCGGCCGACACGGCGGCCGGGTCGAGAAGAATCTGTTCGCCCGACGTCAGGTCTTTTAGCGTGACCTTTCCGGCTGCGACCTCGTTCTCGCCCAGAACACAGACGAAAGGAACTTTGATCGCGTCCGCATATTTCATCTGCTTGCCCAACTTGTCAGGCTCGGGATAGACAGTGACGCGCAGGCCCTGTTTTCGCAGACCCGCGGCCAGTTTGATTGATTCGCCAAGGCCCTCTTCGTCCCAGATCGTCACCAACACGTCCGCGGCCGCGGAAGCTGCAATTTCAGGCGGAAACATGCCGCGTTCTTCCATTACGACAAGAATACGCTCGAGGCCTAGCGAGAAACCACACGCCGGAACCTGCTCCTTGCCAAACATGCCTATCAGCCCGTCATAACGCCCGCCGCCAGCGAGGCTGCCCGCGAGATCGGGGACATTAACCTCCATAATCGCCCCGGTGTAATACGAAAGCCCGCGCGCGAGACTGGGGTCGATGATGACGGACGACGCGTTGCCCGCGAATTTTACGATCTGGCCGAGCTCGGCGAGCACCTCGTTGCTGACAATATTGATAAGGTTGGCAACGATCGTACGGTTCACATCGCCCTCGCCGTTGAGTATTTCCTGCGTGGTAGCAAATATCTCCATCAGCAACGTGGCTGAGGCTTCGGAAACGCCACGCGTTGCGAGCTCCTCGGCCACACCGTCGACACCGATCTTGTCAAATTTATCGATTGAGACAAGGGCATCCGCGTGCAGGTGCGAGGGGACCCCGGCCGTGTCGAGAATGTCCGACAAGACCTCACGATGGTTGATGCGCACGACAAAGTCGTCAAAGCCGAGCCGTCGCAGGATCTCGCTCACCGCGGCGATCAGCTCGCCCTCAACGAGCATAGAAGCTGACCCGATCGCATCCGCGTCGCATTGATAAAATTCACGAAACCGGCCGCGGGCGGGCCGGTCAGCACGCCATACGGGTTGGATCTGATAGCGTTTGAAGAATTTTGGGAGTTCGTTTTTGTTATTGGCAAAAACGCGTGCAAGCGGCACGGTTAGGTCATAACGCAGAGCGAGGTCGGCAAGCTGCGAATCAGCTACCGCGGCTTCACCATCATCCTCCGAAGACTCGCGACTCTCTTTCAGCTTTTCGCCTCGTTTTAAAATCTTGAACATCAGCTGGCCGCCTTCTTCGCCATACTTGCCGGTCAATGTTTCCAGATTTTCAATAGCAGGTGTCTCGAGCGGCTCATAGCCGTAGCTCTCGTAAACAGCCTTTATGATACCGATCACGTAATCGCGTTTGCGCACGTCGGCGGGCAGAAAATCGCGCATGCCTCGGGCTGGTTTGGTGGATGCCATCGTAGTTAGTCTATCGCATCACGGAGTTTGAGGAATACACGGTAGGCAGCGGATGACGCGTGAAGCGGCGGCCGAGCCGCAGGATTAATCGACTGTTAGGTATCGTGCCTTGAGTTCGACATAGTTTCGCCAGGATTTATCGAGCGAGGCAAGTTCGTCATCGGTTAGCTCACGTTTGACACGTGCCGGCGAGCCGAGAACGAGTGATCGGGGCGGAATCTGCGTACCCGGTGTGAGCAGCGAGCCTGCCCCGACGAGGGAATCCGCACCCACCCGTACGCCGTCCATCAAGATCGAACCCATCCCGATGAGGCAGCCGCTCTCGATGTGGCACCCGTGCAGGGTGACGCGGTGGCCAACCGTTATCCGCTCCTCTAAAATGGTTGGGTGCGTTTTTGAACTTACATGGATCACCGTCGCGTCCTGGATGTTAGTGCTCGCTCCGATCCGGATGTAATTCACATCGCCGCGGAGTATCGAGCCAAACCAGATGCTCGCATCCGCTCCTATAACCACATTGCCGATGACGATCGCGTCGTCAGCGACGAAGGCTGATTCGTGGATTTCCGGCAGTATATTTTGAAAGCTTTTGATCATCGGTTTCCGGAGGCGCCTAGGATTGCCTGAGCCTTGCGGACAAACTCTTGAATATTTTCTCGAGCTCGCTGATCCTTAGAATTTTTGATGCGGCTAAAAACACCGCTCCGCCGACGGCGATCGGTACAAGGGCCTCGATCAGCTGGATGACCAATGTCTTGTCGGCAAACTGTCTTGCCAACAAGATGTACACGAGATATGCCGCCGCGGACATCGCGACAGAGGCGATTACGATCTTTACCACCGCCCCGGCGATCTCCCGTCCGTTTATCCGGTCGATCTTTCGCCGCATAAAATACGTCATCACGAAAAAGTTGACCGTGGCCACCACCGAGGTTGCAAGGGCGACGCCGACGTGGCCGAAGCCGTTCGGCCGTTCCGGCGAGACGCCGACGTTTGAGAGCAGCATCATCATTCCAAAACTTGTCGGGACGTGCACGAGGATCGACGCGACGCTGATATACATCGGCGTTTTTGCGTCATCGAGAGCAAAGAATGCAGGCGACACGACTTTGATCGCGGCGTAGGCGGCGAGCCCGATCGAGTATGCAGCCAGTGCCCAGGCGGTCATGTCCGTATCAAATCCGTCGAATTTGCCGCGTTGATATACCAGGCTCACGATCGGCTCACCGAGGACAATTAACCCAAAGGCGGATGGAATCGCAAGCAGGAAAACAAGCCTCATCGCGCCGGACAGCGTCGAGCGAAATGTGTCGAATTTTCCTTCGGCGGCGAGCCGCGATAGTGTCGGGATCGCGGCCGTGCCGATGGCGACGCCAAACACCCCAATTGGCAACTGCATCAGGCGAAACGCGTAATTAAGCCACGAAGCGCCGCCGTCGATGCCGGATGCGACGATAGTGTCGACCAAAACCTTGACCTGGATTGCCCCGGTGCCGATGATTGCCGGTCCCATCAGACGCATCACCCGCCGAACGCCTTCATCCCGAAAGCTCAAATCTAGTGAGAACCTAAATCCGACCTTGAACAGCGACGGGACTTGGATCAATAGCTGGGCCGCACCGCCGAGCAGCGTGCCGATCGACATCCCGATAATCGCCCACTGTGCTGCGTCGGCCGGAATCGTCAGTTTGTCATTCGAGCGTTCCCACACACCGCCGCTCAGCCAGAAAGCGAGGCCGAGGCCGACGATGATCGAGACTACATTAAACGCGGTCGACGCTGACGCCGGAATGCCAAAGCGGCCCTTCGTATTGAGCACACCCATCGCGAGAGCCGCGAGGGCGACGAGCAGGATGAACGGAAACATTATCTGCATCAGCAGGGTTGCCAATGCAGCTTTTTCGGGCGGGTAGTAGTGGTTGGGGTCGCCTAGATAGTTGTACGTGATCAGCTCGACAAAATATGGCGAGAGAAAAATGCCCGCGATACATATCACGCTCAAGACGACCGCGAGGCCGTTAAAGATCAGGCTCGCCAGCCGCCAGGCCTCCTTTTCGTTATTCTTTATCTGGTAATCGGTAAAAACTTTAACGAAGGCAGTCGAGAGAGCTCCCTCGGCAAAAAGATCACGCAGGAGGTTGGGAATGCGAAAACCGACAATAAAGGCGTCGTAAAGAAATCCCGCTCCAAAATACTTGGCGAACAGCGTCTCGCGCACCAGCCCCAAAACGCGGGAAAACATGACCGCGATCGATACGACACCCGCCGACCTGGCGACGCTTCGCTGCGAGACTTCTGCCTCGACGATCTGCCCGGTTTCGGGGCCGGTCAGCGACTCTGGCTCTTTCGCAACCGGCTGATCGATGTCATTTTCAGGGGTCATCCTAAGGCGGGAATTATCTCACGCCCGGGCTTGAAAATAGAAAGAAGCACCGAAGTGCTTCTTGATCGATCATCGATGACCTGGAAAGTTTATTCCTCGGCCTTCATTTGCGCGGTCGGGCTTACCACCCTGGATTTAGCCAGTCGGGCTTCGAGTGACAGGGCGTCATACGCCATCGGAACGGCCCCGCCAAATTGGCCCTGGACGAGGGAGACAAAATAATTTTGGAAAGATCGAAACCGCGAGACACTGCCGCGTTGGTTAAGAATCACAAAGAGCAGTCGACCGTTCCGAGTGTTTACTTCGCCGGCGAGAGCGGAAACGCCGCCGTCCGTGTTGCCAAGTGTTCCGGTCTTGCCCACGACGCTGCCACGTGAAAAGTCCGCGTCGAACCGTCCCTCGAGTGTGCCTTTATCGATACCGGCGACCGGCATGATGTCGGCAAAAGTCATCTTGTATTTTGCAAGGTCAGCGCGCAGGGCCCTGAGCAATTTCATCATCGCGTTAGGCGTTACGCGGTTAAATCCAAGCCCGCTCGATGTCTGCAGTGAGAGCTCGTGGGGCGGAATATTTGCAAATTGATGTGTAAGCCGGGCAACCGCGTAGGGGCCGCCAACCAGATCGCCGAGACGCTCGGAAAGAAAATTATTCGAGTAGCAAAGCGTGGCTTTCAAGATCTCGCGCATCTGTGTCGATTCGTGATAAAAGAGCTGCGTGAGACTGCTCGGTATGGGCTGCGCGTATGCGGCACCTGAGAATGTAACGCTCGGCACGCCCTGCACCTGGGTGTGCTTGCCGGAATAGGATAGGTGGTTAAGCCACACGCGAGTGGCGACCGGGCTTCGCTTTGAGGCGTTGATGGTCGCCAGCAATGCCTGGCCCGAGGCGACCGGCGAACCGGAGTAATTCATTACGAAATTATCAGTGACGATGAGGTCGCCTATCACCGAACGGATGCCCATGCGATTCAGTTCGTGAGCAAGCGAGACAGCGTGCTGAAACCCAAAAATCGGATCTTTGCCCGAAACATATACATTGCCTGTGAGAACACCGGTCGTGCGGTCAACTGCACCGTCGGTGTAAACGTCCGTTCGAAATCTATATTCGGGGCCAAACGTCTTGAGCACTGCAAAAGCTGTTGCGACTTTGGTGTTCGACGCTGGGTTGAACGAAGCTCCTGCATTGCTTTCGAGCACGACGCCTCCGTCGAGCGATTCGATAAGCACGCCCGAGTAGCCAGGTATCTGCACATCCGCGAGTACCGGAAAAAGCGTCCTGATACCGCTCGCATTGGGAATCAGGGCCTGCGAACTCCCGGTCTTAGTCACCAGCGGGGTCGGCATGGGCACGGCATTCGAGTACCGTTCGCGCACGACCTGAATTTCCTGCATCATCGGCGACTTGTCACCCTGTGCGTAGGCCGTCGCGGCCAGAGCATAGCAACAAGCAGAGACAAGAAGGCAGCGAAGCGTTTTTCGGGAAAATCCAGTCATTGATTTGAGATTTGACGGGTGCGGTGGGTAGGCTTTCGTGGCACGGGAAAGCGACGCTTTGTAAGAATAACACATCTTTCGGTCCGATTCCCAACCCTTTTTCAACGCCCCAAATGTGGGGCTCTCTTAAGATGAGTCTCAACCGCTATTCGATGTACGCGCCTTCTGCGGGGTATCCAGTATCTTTACCATCGATATTTCCGTGCCGTCGTCGGTCTGGCCGACGGTCACCTCATCCATCAGGTTCTCGATGAGTTTTAGTCCCCACCCGCGACGCGTTTCCTCCGACACGGCCCCACGTTTGTCGAGAAGGCGAATGCCGCGATTTCGCAAGGTGATGGTTAATCGATTGTCAGCGAATGCAAATTTTTGGCTGATACGTCCGTCGGGACTCATGCTATGCTCGGCGGCGTTGATGAATGCCTCGACGACAGCGGTTTTTATCTGGTTAACGGCTTTCTGATCGAATCCGTGCCGCCTGGCCACGTCCTCGACCGCGCGGGCGGCGATCAGCTCCGTGGAATTCGACATTGGCAGGGTCAACTCATACTGTTCTGCCTCCGCCGCAGCGGTTGACCCGGAGCCAACCAGACCAGCAAGCAGAGAGGCTTGTCTGCGGCTCGAACCGATCGCACCGCGGCTCGCTAGCTCATCCGCTGCCGCGTCGTCAAAACCCTCTGGGGCGATGAGCCATATCTTGTAGTTTGCAAAATTGCAGTTAAGCGCCGTCATCTCCAGACGGTCGCACCAAAACCCAGCGAGCTCGGCGCCCACTTCCAGCTTTGACTCGATCTCGGCGGCGATCCACGCTACGTCGGTATCGTCACTGGCGAATCCGAGGGCGATCGCTGAGCGTTCGGGGTCACACATCTCCGCCAGGTGCGGATAAAAGGCATTCGCGTGGGCGGCAAAGACGATACGCGGCAGCAATATTTCTCCGCTCCCGTTTGCAGCGTCCAGGATCGCATGGTCACTCGCACCCTTAAACTCCTCACGAAACACGCGGTAATCGAGCACCGCCTCCGGGACTAACTGGCCGTCAAAACACATCATCAGCTCGCGCAGGCCGATTGCGGTCGAGCGGCGATAGGTGCGGGCCATCAATGACGGGGCTCGCTTAATATAGCGGGCGGTCGCGTTTCCGACGGCAAGCGCCCTCGATCCTTGCGTAGTGCGGTCGCGACCCGCTATGTAGTCAGACAACGGAATATTATCGGCGTCAAACGTCACCGTGTCCGCATCGACATTCACGAACTCATGTACGTGTAGACGGTTAAGTGAGAGCTGATCGATTCCAGCCGCCTCGACAAAATACTCGCGACTTATTGCCCCGCCATTCGCTGCGGCGGCGACACCGATTATCTTGACGATTTTGGCTTGGGCAATCGCGTCGGCCTCGATCCGATCCAGCACGGAATCAAAATTTCGCGAGATTCGTCCCCCAAATATTTCGTCACCATAGGCCTGTTCAACCCGTTCAAAGTTGTCCAGAGAGATTCCCTTTGCGCCCGCTGACGTGATTAGGGCAGCGATATGCGCGGCATTCCCGCCAATCTGCACCGCGATCAGGTCGCGGGTTTCGTCATTCACTGGAACACCACTGCTTGCAGCGAGAGTGTCGACGAGGCGACCGGCGTCGCCGGTGGTCAAGTTTTCCAGATGCATCGGATCAAAAGGCATCGTCTTGAATACGTCACGGCGATATCCGGCTACGACAAAAGGCATATTGCCGTGGGCAAACACGGCACGCAGCTCGGCAACAAAATGCTCACCGTCGACCATGTCGGCCGCCGCCGAAAGGTTATCGATCATCACCAAAGCTCGAACGCCCGCGGCCGCGGCTCGGAGCGGCAAACTCAAAGAGTGGCGAATCGAAGCCTGGCGGTCTCCGTCGGCAATGTTAATTGCTGCGATAAAGCGGTCGACCCATCGAGCGTCCTCGGCCGGGCTCAGTTCCGCAAGCTCGTAGAGACCGGGCGCCGACGCGATAATTCCGGGATCCTGACGGCGATAAGCCATCGCATGAGTCAGAAACTCGTGCGCGAAACGTCGGGCCGCGGCCTTGGTATTCACGTCGCGATTGCTCAGCTCGAAATAAAATGGAATAACCCCAAGATTGTCGACAAACAGCCGGTCAAAGGTTTGCAGCAGCAGCTCCGACGCCCCGGCACCGGGTGCGGCAAGCACAGTGATGCCGCCGGGCCCGCCTTGCGCGTGACGCAGCAGCCGGTCGAGTTCGGCATCGCGACCGATGAAATTGGCGGCAAGTGAGAGAATCTTCGAAACGGGTTTCATTTAATTTGCCGCCGAACCCACGCTGCTTGCTGCCATTTCTTCAAATGCCAGCACCCGGTTTCGCCCGCTCCGCTTGGCCTCGTATAGGGCCTGATCGGCGGCGGAGATGAGATCGGCCGAGACGCAAAGAGCGGCCGAACAGCTCGCCACGCCGATGCTGGTCGTCACACGCCGATGGGCAAATTTCGCGTGCTCGATATTGCGGCGAATGCGTTCGGCGATGGTCGATGCTTCGTCGCCGGTTGTCTGCGGCAGCAGGATCGCAAATTCCTCGCCGCCAAACCGCGCGGCGACGTCGGCGCCGCGCAAGGTATCGCGGATCACACCGGAGACGATCTTCAGGGCCTCGTCACCTGCCGGATGACCAAAAGCATCGTTGTAAGATTTAAAGTTGTCGACGTCGAGCATCATAAAGCTCATCGGAAAACCGTGCCGGTTTGAGCGTTTCACTTCCTCCGTCAGACGTGCCTCCATGTATCGCCGATTGAGCAAACCGGTCAGAGCATCAGTGACCGAAAGCTGTTCAAACTTTCCGGCCATTTCCTTCAGAAACGCACGATCGACGGCTACCGCGAGCTGCGGTGCGATAGCGAGAAAGAGTTCGAGAGAGTTTTTATCGAAGGCCAGGCCGCAGGCCCGGTCGGCAAAATTCATAACGCCGATGGTGCGTCCGCTGATGGCGATGGGACAGCTTAGAAAGGAAAAAGTCTTGTACTCGCGGTCCGCGGGCGCGGGCGGCAGGCTTGTCTTCCGGACATCGGCAACGGCCACCGGAAGGCTCTTTTGAAAGACATGCATCGCGACACGCTGTCCGATCGCCTCTCCCTCACCGGGCATCGACTTTGCGCCGACGAGGGCCTTCATCGCCAGGGCGTCGGACTTCTCATCGTAGATCAGCAGTGACGCCCGCTCCGCACGCAGCATTTCGGCCGCGTTCTGCGTCAGTCGCAACCAAAGGTCGTCGGCGTCGATCCGTTTCAAATTCTCGCCAAATCGACGCACGGCTGTCGACAGCGTTTCGCTTTTGTTCACCGCGCTCCGCAGGCGGAGAATCTCGATCTGCGGCGCGATCGACAGGGCGGTACGTGCGATCTGCCGCTTCACGGCGTCATCGGGCATCTCGTCAAGCACCGCGATGGCCGCAGACACTTCATCGCCTACCCCGATCGGGAACAAGTGCATCTTCCTAGCCGCTGCATCGTCCCGTTTACGCTCGCCGAGCTCAAAGGGCATTTCACTCCGCAGCGCATCGATCAATCGTGCGTCGCTCGCGGCCATGCCAAGCTGCAGCCGCCGATTTTTTAGGTCGCCAAAACCCGCGGTCGCCGCCAGCCGGTCGCCGCTGCGGTCGAGCCACATCAGGGATTTCAGCTCAAACTGCGACGCGAGAAATTCCAGAATAGAATCCGTTGCCTGCCCGTAATCGGTTTTGAGCAGCGAGCTAAAAAATGATCGCCACGCCTGTGCCTGTGCCCCGCGGCTCTCCGGCTCCGGCGCGACCACATCAGGCCCAACCTGTTTCGGAGCCGCTGAATCAAGGGGTACCGCGACCGGTTGTTCAGGATCCGGGTTAACGGCCGACCGTTTACTTGTATCGCGATTAAACCGGGCCACGAGACCGGTTAGCCGTTCGGAGACCGGGATTCCGGGTCGCTTCGGCGTAGGGATCTGTGGCTCCGCTAGGTTTCCCGGCGGCGGCGGCGGGATCCTGAGGGCGGCCTCAGCCGCTTTGTCCAGGACGGCCGCCGAGCCGGATAAGAGAATATTCTCAAAGAATGCGGCTGGCGAGTACTGGCTCCAGTCGCCGTCGATAGCCCGTTTAGTCGCGGATCGATAGTTTTCGGATTTTAGGAATGTGCGGCCAACGACCACAGCCGCATCCGGCCCGATCCTGACGGCGCGACACTCGAGCCCCGCGTGGCACTCATAACTGGCGGGCTCGCCGGCATTCGCCGTCATTTCAACGGCCCGGCCGCAATACTCCGCACACTCCGGGGAAAAATCGTCTGAAGGATTAAGGCTGGCGCAGATCGAGTTATTATTTGCGACCGCCACTTGGCGGCCTGCAGAATCGACGACGGCAACTGCCAGCCCAGTCGCTGACGCGACGCTGTCGACCGCTCGGGCATCAATACTGGTACGCTCGTTATTCATCTACCACTGCCCGAGGGCCAATGACAGCACAGCTGAAGTGTGCAGGCCACAATCTGTTCATCTACCATGATTCGTTCACATCCCACAAATGTCTAATCAGCCGCGATTTTCATTAAAATGGAACGTTGCGGGCAGTCGATACTGTGTCTGGTAGCATACGGATTCCGGGGCTGCTACTAGATAAACTAGATGATGTTCTAATCGATCACAGGATTAGACGGAGGAATAATATGATTAACGATTACGAAGCAACAAAACCTATTATCGAAGACGCGACGATGAATGACACGGCAAATACGACCGAGTCGAACGACGACGTGATCTCGTGTCTCAACGGATTGGTCGAAATCTGCAAGGACGGCCAGGACGGCTTTAAGGATGCGGCCGAGGGCGTCGAGCGTTCTGAGCTGAAAACAGTGTTCTACGAGTTTTCGCAGCAGCGTTCAGAGTTCGTCGGCGTCCTCCAGGGCCTTATTCGAAATCTGGGCGGCGACCCGGAGACGACCGGCAGCGTGGCCGGCGCGGTTCACCGCGGCTGGATCAACATCAAGTCCGCTGTAACGGGCAAGGATGAGGAAGCAATCCTAAACGAATGCGAGCGTGGCGAAGATTACGCCAAAGAAGCATACGGCGACGCGCAGAAAAAGAACCTGCCGGCCAACGTGTCGGATGTGATCGGGCAGCAGGCACAGGCCGTGCAAGCAGCACACAACCGCGTCAAAGCTTTGAGAAATACTGAGAACAATCGTGCGGCCAATGGCTAGTCGATTTTGATTGAGATCCGTTAAGCCGCGGGCCTGCCCGCCGCATGGTAAAATTCAATCGTGGTTAAAGGCTGTCGCCAGTGGCAGCCTTTTTCAGCGCGCCCAATCCTTATACTTCAAGAGCACCGAGTCCATCGTTCTGCTCAATGTTTGGGCGGTCATGGCTGATCCGAATACATGCCGCGAAATGGCCTGCCCTTATCTCGCGGAGCTCAGGTACAACCGCCGAGCATTCGGCGATCGCGAAGGGGCAACGTGTGTGGAAGTGACATCCCGTCGGCGGGTCGATCGGCGATGGCAGATCGCCTTTTAGCACGATTCGCACCCTGTTTCTTTCGGCCTCCGGATTGGTACTCGGTATCGCTGAGACGAGGGCTTTTGTATACGGCATCAGCGGGCCGGAATAGAGCTGGCGGCTGAGCGCAAGTTCGACGATCCGCCCGAGGTACATCACCGCGACGCGGTCTGAGATATGCCCCACGGCACGCAGATCATGCGAGATGAAAAGATAGGTCAGGCCTCGCTCGGTCTGCAGCCGCCGCAGCAGATTCATGATCTGTGCCCCGATAGACACGTCCAGCGCGGAAATCGGTTCGTCCGCAACTATAAACTCCGGCCCGACGGCCAGCGCGCGCGCGATGCCGATGCGCTGCCGCTGTCCACCCGAAAAGTCACTCGGACGCCGCAATTTTAGTTCCCGATCGAGGCCGACCGCATCCATAAGTTCATTGACGGCCTCCGCAAGGCCAGCCTTATCATGCGTGCCAAAAGTTCTTAAGGGCTCGGCAATGATTTCGTCCGCCGTCATCCGCGGATTCAGGCTGGCGTAGGGATCCTGAAAAATTATCTGGAGATCGCTGCGCGCCCGCCGCATCTCGTCTTTCGTGAGTGCAAATATATTCTTGTCGCCGTGGAACACAGCTCCGCTTGTCGCCTCCGTCAGTCTCAAGATGGCACGGCCAAGCGTCGATTTCCCACAGCCCGACTCCCCAACTAACCCAAGCGTCTCGCCTCTTGTGATATCAAGCGTCACACCGTCGACCGCCTTTACGGTCTTGGACGCGGCGAAAACGCCGGCCGAGACAGGGTAATGCACCTTTAGGTCGCGGATCGAGATGAGATTGTCTGAGTTCACTAACATCAAGCTAAAATAGAACGCTGATCACGCGGAAACTAAACTGATACGACGCGGGCAAGAACCCTTAAATTAGTTAGGTCCGTGAAAACCCCGTCCTTTTTCCATCCAATCCGCGTCACTTCCTTTCCCGGCGACAGGGGACGAGTACACATCCGAGGCAAAGTGACAGAGCGACGTGTGCTCCGCATTAATCGCAACCATAGGCGGAAACTGCTCGCGGCAGATGTCTTCGGCTCGATAACAGCGAGGAGCAAACGGGCAGCCGACCGGGAGTTTGGCGAGGTTCGGCGGCTGGCCGGGGATCTGGTGCAGTTCGCCGCGAAGGGTCGATGTCGGGTCCGGCACGCATTTGAGCAGGCCCTCGGTGTAAGGGTTTGCAGGGCGGGAGAAGAGTTCGGCCGCAGGGGCCTTTTCAAATATGCGGCCGGCATACATTACGACAGTCGTGTCGGCCATCCCCGCGACCACGCCCAGATCGTGTGTGATCAGGATGACGCTCGTCCCGCGACGTGCTGTGAGGTCCTTAATCAGATCGACGATCTGCGCCTGTATGGTCACGTCGAGAGCGGTGGTCGGTTCATCGGCGATGAGCAATTCGGGGTCGCAGCTGAGGGCCATCGCGATCATTAGCCGCTGTCGCATACCGCCCGAAAATTCGTGTGGATAGGAATCGAGGCGACGGGTCGCATCCGGGATGCCGACCGCCTCGAGCATTGCCGCCGCATGCCGCGAGGCCTCACCGCGTGAATGCCCGAGATGAAGTCGAGTGATCTCCGTAAGCTGCCGCGAAACCTTTAGATAAGGATTAAGCGAGAGGAACGGGTCCTGGAACACCATTGCCATCCGACGCCCACGGATCCGTTGCACTTCTCGGCGAGTGAGTTTGAGCACATCCCGGCCGTCGAAGATAACCTCCCCGCTTGAGTCGACTGTGTTGAGCCGCATCAGTGACGTTGCCGTCATTGATTTGCCGCTGCCGGATTCGCCGACGATGCCTAAGATCTCGCCCTTCTTCAAATCAAACGACAGATCCGAAACCGCTCGCACTACGCCGCCCGCGACCGGCAAATGTGTTGACAAATTGCGGACGGAAAGGATTGTGGAGCTGCGATCTGGCACGTTAAGAAGTGTCTAAGGGTTTTGCGGCTTAGGTCGCCAAGTGCTGTCGATACTCATGCCGATTAGCGACACTGCGTCGAGAGAGCTGATCTCATATTCAAGCACATAGGGCTTGACCAGCGAATATGAGATCGGGAAGTAGAGCGGAATCACGTGGAGGTCATACATCGCGTCTCGATGGGTAGGAATCGAGATTTGTTCTGCTTGCTCGGCAGCAGTCTCCGCGATGTCCACATCGCTCGGGCCCGTTACTCGCGACGCCTCGTCCGCGTCCGTACGGGCTAGAAAGCGATCGCCAAGAATCGCCGTAAGGTTTATCAATTCGTCATTCGTCGGCAAAACAATCCCTCGCCGCAAAATCTCGAAATCGCCCGATCGTCTCGCCGCGTCCACCTCACCCGGTTCTTTGACAATGATATCGGTTTCAATTCCAAGCCCCTGTTTCCACATCTTAGCAACTGAACGTGCTACCCGCTGCTGGGCATTGTTGCGATTAATGATGAGGCGTAGGCGCGGGAATCCGCCACCAAGCGGGTAACCTGCGTTCGCGAGCAGGTCGCGTGCACGCTCGACGTCGAAGGTAAGTTTTTGGCTCGCTTCGGCGTCCGGGAAAAGAGCGTAGGCCGGACGCATCGCCCCCTCGAGCTCGCTGTCGGCAAGCTTGCCGCGGTCGATTGCGATCGCGAGGGCCTCGCGGACACGGCGATCCGTAAACGGCGGCCGCGTAATATTGAATTCGTAAAAGTTCAACGCATTGTGCGTCGCCTTGCGGAAGTCCTCATACGGTGCGAGCAGTTTCAACGCGAGTGGTTCAAACGATGTGTTCGTTACCAGGTCGACCTCGCCGCGGCGATAGGCGTCGAGCGCCGCTTCAGACGATTTGCCAGCGATGAGTTGTACCCGATCAAGTTTGACCGCGGCCGCGTTCCAATAATTTGACGAACGCTCCAAGGTTAATCCGTCCTCGGCGATCGCCGCCACGCGAAACGGGCCGTTGGTCACAATTTTGATATCAAGGGGTTCGCTGTCAAAATTCGCACCCGAGCCATAAACTGGACGGAAAAGGGAATTCGAGACGAGTCTCGCAAAGTCGCGGTCGGGTTTCACCAGGGTCACCCGCAGCGTCGCGTCATCGATTGTCTGAACGCCGATCGACGGCGAAACGTGTTTGAGCGGCGGCGGCGGATCAGTGTCCTGGAAAACCGGCGGCGTGGTGGTTAGGCCCACAGCCGCTTCGCCCGGTTCGACCGGTTGGGAGGGCGTGCCGTCTAGCCGTACCGGATCGGGTCGCTCAGCGGGCATGTCTGACGGCAGATCTCGCGGTTCCGCAGAACTGTCCTTAGCGTTTCCAAGACCGGCGATGTTTCTGTAGAGATATCGGTTTGGAACCTTGTCACCTAGAGAGGCGAGGCGTTTCCATGACCTCACAAAATCACGCGCGGTCACCCTTTCGCCATTTGACCAGCGGAGGTCACGCCTGAGATGAAACGTCCAGGTTCGAAGATCGCTGCTCGATTCCCAACGCTCGGCGGCAGCGGGAGCCTCACTTAGCGTGCGGCTATCGAGGCTGGTAAGGCCCTCGTAGACGGCTTGAACGACGTCGGTTTCGGGTGCGGCGGCGGCACGCGCCGGGTCAAACGACTTGGGCAGGGCACCATTGCTCCAGCGCAGCTCCTGTGTCGGGGGCGGCACACTTACGGCGTAGAACGGCTCAACCCTTGGCCGTTCGAGCTCGGTACAGCCGCCTAAAAGGAGGCCGCTAACGAGCGCGGTAAAAAATAGCGGCCTGCGGACCGCGAATTTATACCGGGAATATTTGATTGCCTTCAACAAATTCCTTTCAACTGAGCAAAAACTGCCTCGGTCTGTCTTCTCGCCTCCGCAAAACCCAGGCTCGTGTCAACTAAATAGTCCGAATACGATTTCTTTTCCTCTTGCGGCATCTGTGCGGCGATTCGCATCCTTGCCTCAGCGGGGTTCAAGCCGTCGCGGGCGACGAGCCGGTCGAATTGTATCGTGCTTTCGCACCATACGACAATTATTTTCGCAAATCGGCGGTAGCCCCCGGACTCAATCATCAGGGCCGCGTCAATGACGGCGATGCCGTCTGGGTCGTCGGCCACACGCTGCCCGATCCAAGCGTCCTGTGCCTCTATAACTTTTGGATGCACGATTGAATTGAGAAGTTTTCGCTTTGTCTCGTCCGCAAACACTATTAATCCGAGCCGCTTTCGGTCGAGCCCGCCGTCCGCCGCCAGAACGTCGGTACCGAATTCGCGGACAATCTCGGCGAGCCCGTCGGTGTTTTTCGCGACGACGTCGCGCGAGGTCTGGTCTGCGTCGAGCACGTGGCAGCCGAGCTCACGAAGAGTGTCGGCGACAAACGTTTTCCCGACCGCGATTGATCCTGTGAGGCCGACTTCTAGCACCTGTGATCAGCGTCCGTGACGCTTGGCGAGCTTGTTGACGTTAAAGCCGGCTATCTCGTCGAGTGTTAGCCCGAGCTCATCCGCACAGGCAGAGATGTACCACAAAACGTCGCCGAGTTCGTCCTGCATTTTAAGCCGCGTGTCGTCATTGATCACGCCGCCGTGGTCGCGTTGAATCTTTTTCACGATATTGGCCACCTCGCCCGCCTCACCGGCCAGGCCGAGCGTCGGGTACTCCAGATTAGAAAGCCGCCTCGGATAAAGCGCCGTCTGCGATGCCTGGGACTGATATTCTTCAAAATTCATAAGATTGTTTATTGCCGTAAGAAGGTGGAGATGGTGCCTTTTTGCGGCTAACCTAATTTCCTTCTCATCTTACTCGCCGTCACCGTATTTTTTATTAGCATGGCGACCGTAAGCAGGCCGACGCCGCCGGGCACGGGCGTGAAATTGGCGGCACGCTCCATGGCGTCACGAGCATTTACGTCGCCGACCAGCGTAAACCCGCGTGAGGCGATGGCCGCGATACGCTTTTCGATCTCGCTGTCAGGAAATAGTCCGCGGGCCGCGGCGGTGTGTGACACTTTATTGATCCCGACGTCGATCACGGTAGACCCGTCGCCGATGTGCTCGGCCGTGATGAATCCGGCACGGCCGATCGCGGCGACCAGGATATCGGCCGACCGCGTGATCGATGCCAGATCTTTTGTCCGTGAATGACAAATTGTGACGGTCGCGTTTTCCTTGAGCAGCAGCATCGACAGCGGTTTGCCGACGATGTTGCTGCGGCCGACGACCACGGCGTGATGGCCGGCAATTTCAATTCCAGACCGTTTCAGAATTTCGATCACCCCCGCCGGCGTACAGGGCGTGAGCGCCTCGTATCCCTGCATCAGTCGGCCCGAGTTGATCGGATGAAAGCCGTCGACATCCTTTTCCGGATTGATCAGCTCCAGAATCTCGCGCTCATCGATGTGTTTCGGCAGTGGCAACTGGACGAGAATTCCATCCACGTCCTCTCGCGAATTGAGCTCGCGGATGAGGGCAATCAACTCGTCCTGCGTGGTGGCCGCGTCCAGATGCCGGTGCTCGGAAATGATTCCAAGCTCCGCGGACGTCCGCACCTTGCTCGCGACATACACAGCCGACGCCTCATCCTCGCCCACACGCACGACGATCAGGCAGGGCGAAAACCCATGCACCTCGCGCAGGTCTGCAACATTTGCCTCCACCTCAAGCTTAATCTCGTCCGCGATCGATTTCCCGCTTAAAATCCGAGCCGGCATAAAGTCGGATGGTAACACGGATCAGAAGGGAAAAGGCACGGGGTTTCAAAGAACAAAAGAAGCGAAATCCCATGTGTGATGCCACCGCGTCGTTTGTGCACCGCGCCATGTCCACTTTTCTCCTCCATTTGTTAAGATCGCTACATATGTTCAGGCTCTCGACAGTCCTAGCTCTATCTGTCTTTCTTATCGGTTGCGGGTCCAGTCAGTCCGGCAACAAATCGACCGAGCAACGTTATTCGATGAAAGGCAGAGTCGTTACGGTCGACGTGGCGGCCAAGCGCGCGCAGATCGAGCATGAAAAGATCGACGGGTTTATGGATGCGATGACGATGGACTTTCCCATCCGGGCCGATTGGGTCTGGGGTGAGCTCAAGCCCGGGGCCGACATCAGGGCCGAGCTGGTTGTCGACAGCACTGCCAAAGATCCCTTTTGGCTTGAGAATATCGGCATCGTCGCAAACGCGGCCGCCGGCCAAAGCGAGCCGCCGATCAACGAGAACTACGCGCAAATCGGACGCGACGTGCCGGATTTTACTCTCACCAACCAAGACGGGAAAAAGATTACTATAAAGAGCTTTCAGGGCAAGGCCCTCGCGATTACGTTTATCTACGCCCGCTGCCCGCTGCCCGAGTACTGTATTCGGATGTCGACAAATTTTAGCGACCTCGCCAACGAGCTCAACAAGGACTCGGCCCTAAAGGATAAATACGCGCTGCTATCAATCTCCTTTGACCCGGGGAATGATACACCGGCAAAGCTGCGCTCATATGGCCTGGGCTATCTCGGCAAGGGCTCGACCGAGCTTGGCGTCTGGACTCTCGCCGTCGGCACAGACAGCGAGGTTCGCAAGATCGCCGATTTTTTCGGCCTCCGTTACGAGGTCGACCAGGCGGACAAAACCCAGATCAATCATTCGCTGCGCACCGCCGTCATCACCCCCGACGGCAAGGTCGCGCGCATTCTGCCGCGAAACGAATGGACTCCGGTTCAGCTTCGAACCGAAATGGACGCCGCTCTCTCATCCGGCACTCGCTGACCTCGACGGAACGCAGGCACCCTTGCCGTCAGCGTCCGTCCGGACGCTGACGGCGCTGCGGATAATGCACGGTTAGGAATACCAAACGCCGTCACGCCGGAGGAACCGGCGTTTGCAGGCCAGGGTGCCTGCGGTCCGACGCCGCTCAGGATTAAGACTGCGTATTAATCTCGCGGCCCGCGACGATCGTTCTTATACAGTCGCGGCCGCTGGCCGAGAAGATGAGTGCGGATTCGATATCGCCGAGCGGCTCGATTGCTGGATGGTCTAGGGAGAATACGGCCAGGTCGGCCTGTTTTCCGGCCTCGAGTGAGCCGATGAGATGGTCGAGACCCATCGCTCTGGCCCCGCCAAGCGTGGCGGTTTCCAGCGCCTCGCCCGCAGAGATAAATCGCCTCGACCCCGCACGGTTACGGGCCGATAGTACGGCGAACCTCGCCTCCTCCACGATGTCGCACAGGTTATTGCTCGCGACCGAATCACTGCCAAGGCCGACGGCTATGCCGCTGTCCAGAAAGGCCTCAAACGGTGCATAGCCGTGGCCGAACTTAGCGTTCGATTTGGGGCAGTGTGCGATTGAGGCCCCGCCTGCCGCGACTTTTTTGATGTCATCGCTCGATAAGCAAACGCAGTGAGCAAGCAGCGGCCGGGCGGCGAGCAAGCCTGTACGCTCGAGATATTCTATTGGCGAGCACATTGGGCTGGCCCATGCAACGTCGTATTTTTCGTAAACTCCGCGAAAGAAACCGGTTCCGTGATTTAGAAGTTCTTCCTCGGCCTGCGACTCGCCCGCATGAATCGAAACCGGCACGCCGTTACTTATCGAATATTCGGCAATGAGGCTAAGCAGACGCGGCCCGACCGTGTAGGGCGAGTGGGGCGATAGGCCGACTTTTACAAGTGCGGTCTCCGTCCGGCGGAGGTTTTCAAATTTTCTTATGAGCTTCTCAAAGTCCTCATCCGCCGTCTTGTCCTCGGGCGAAAACTCGGTTTCGTGATATAGAATCCCGCGCAGGCCGGTATCTTTCAGAGCTTCAAAGCCGGCCACGCCGTGACGCCCGATGTCACCAAAACAGGTCACACCGGCCCGCGCTCCCTCGATGGCACCCGCGACCGCGGCGGCTCGGATCTCCGCCTCGGAGAGGCTGCTCCTGATCTCATTCAATCGCAGCAGCCATGCCGAGAAATCATCTTCGACGTCATCAAGCTTCCCGCGCATCGAGGTGACCTCGAGATGGGAATGGCAATTAACTAAACCCGGCGTGATCGCGGCGTTTCCAAAATCCTCGACGACGGCATCTGGGAATAGCTCCGCCAACGCCGACTGTTTGCCCACCGCAACTATCCGATCTAAGTCGAGGGCGATCGCTCCCCGTTCGATCGGCGCGGACGTGATCGGCAAAACGTGATTTGCGTATAGGAGATTCATCTATTGACGGGCTTGCGTTTGTCGATAGCGGGCGAGGATTGATGTCACGTAGCTCTTGGTGGATGCTATGCCGATGCGGTCGACGAACTGACTTTCGGTGAGGTCTGCCGGATCCGCACCGCGGGCCCATTCTTCGACACGGCTCGGGCCGGCGTTATACGCGGCAAGCATCATCGCCGTCTCGGCGGGCCGGCCGCGATATGGCTCGCGGATTTTTTCCAGGTACCAGCAGCCTACCTGAATGTTGCGTTCGGGATCGATCAGGAACTCATTAACGTTATCCGCGGTTTGTCTTTCGAGCAGCTTTAGGCCCGTTTCACCGGCCCACTCCCGTGCGACAGCCGGCGTCACCTGCATCAAGCCTACCTCAGCATCCGCGCCGATTTTCCAGGCCCTAAAATACGTTTCTTCGTGAATCAGGCTCCAGACAAGGTTTTCATCGAGGCGGTAAACACGAGCTTGACGGGCGATCAGTTCGTCGTACCGATGGACCCAGTATGAGGGGGAAAAGAATGCGGCCGAAGCCAGGATTACGGCAACGATTATCGAGCAGGAAATTAGGTATCGAATCATCGACGCGGCTCAACGACGACGGAGTCCGACCAGACGCTCGCGGCCCATCTCGTCCACGCGCGTGTCCAGATTGTGATCGGCAGGCGGAGAGGGCCTCGTCGGTGGCGGATGTCCGAGCCTTATCATTTCGGCGTAGGCTTCGACGTTATGGCCGGCCGCCTCGGCCATTTCGCGCCTGATCTCGATAAGAGCTTCTAAAAATTTTGGGCGGCGGTACATCGTTTACGTGAACTATTGTTCACCCTCGCACGTGTATCCGTCAACCGCACGGGTTGCCGCGGGATTGTTCTATTGGAGCGAAGTGAGGGTAGAGACATCGTCTCGGCCAATCGGCGGGAGCATCGGAAGCGAGCTTTTTGCCACGAATTGCTGGAGCTCGGCCAAGGGCATCGGCTCGGCAAACAGGAAGCCTTGGCCGCTTTCGCAACCTAGTTTGCGAAGAAGTGCGAGTTGAGCGTCAGTCTCAATTCCCTCGGCGACGACCGTGAGGCCCAGGTTGCGTGCAAGCGTAATGATTGCACGCACAATCTCATCATTTCCACCCTCCTCATCAATCATCGCAACAAAGGAACGGTCGATCTTAAGAGAAGTTATCGGCAGTTTCTTCAGATAGCCGAGGTTAGAGTAGCCTGTTCCAAAATCGTCAATATTAATTTCAATTCCGGCCGCCCGCAGCTCGTCGAGCATGGCGACGGCGCGCTCCTGGTGTTCGAAAAACACGGATTCCGTAATCTCGAGTTTGAGATTGCGGGGCGAAAACCCTGTCTCGGTGAGAATGTTCTGAATGTTTGTCGACAAGGCATCCTGTCCAAACTGACGGCAGGAAAGATTGACGCTGATGGAAAAGTGTTCTTCAACCGGCAGAGTTTGGTAGATCGCACTGACGTCGCGGCAGGAACGGCGAAGGACCTGTTCGCACAGACGATCGATTAAACCAATTTCCTCGGCTAGCGGTATGAATTTAGCCGGCGAGATCGGTCCGAGCTCGGGATGCTCCCATCTGGCCAGCGATTCCAGGCATTCCACCTCGCCTGTTTGGAGTGAATAGATTGGTTGGTAATAGACTTCGATTTCTTCGCGCTCAACGGCGCGTCGCAGGTCTGTCTCTAGCGTGAGGGTCTCCTTGGCGGCTTTGTGCATCTCCTCGTCAAATATCTCGTGTCGAGCCTTGCCGGCCCGTTTTGCCTGGTACATCGCGGTGTCCGCGTCGCGCATCACGTCCTCCGACAACAAATGCTGATCCGACGCGTGTAGTATGCCTATGCTCGCCGAGCTATAAACCTCGTGCCCCTTCAGATCAAACGGAATACTGAACTTATGCTGTATCCGCTCGGCGATGCGCGTAACCTCGCGCGTGTCGTATCGTCCCTCGACCAGAATCGTAAATTCATCGCCGCCGAGGCGGGCAACCAGGTCGGTCGGACGCATGCAGTCTCGGAGACGCAACGCGATCTCCTTCAACAATTCGTCTCCGATCAAATGGCCCAGACTGTCGTTGACGTACTTAAACCGATCGAGGTCGATAAACAGGACGCTTACGCGGTAATCACGCAGCGAATGTGTCTTTTCCAGAGCGTCTGTCAGGCGGTTCATGAAAACAGGACGATTCGGCAGGCCAGTCAGTGCGTCATGCGTCGCCTCGTGCTGGAGCTTCTCTTCGGCGCTCTTTTTGTCGGTAATATCCTGTATCTGAAAAATAAGATTAGGCTGTTTCGATTTGACGTCATTGGCTGCCGAAACGCTCCACGAGGTCCATACCACGCGGCCGGTCTTGTGGAGGTAACGCTGCTCCATCTGGCAATTCGCGATTCTGCCAGCCAGCAACTCATGTACCTGCACGAGTGATCGACCCAAGTCGTCGGGTAACGTCATCGACTGAAAATCAGTGGCAAGGAATTCGGTCTCTGAGTATCCCAATATCTCACTTAACGCATGGTTGGCCTTGATCCATGTGCCATCGGGCGACACAAGTCCAATTCCGATCGGTGCATAGTTGAACGCACTTCGAAACCGCTCTTCGGATTCGCGGAGGGCGTCGGACTGGGTTTCGAGAATCTTCGCGTATTGTTCGGCCTGCTCTGCATGTTGGATACTGATCTCAACATTTTTCAAGTACATCCGATATGAGAAGAAAACGAAGAAAATCACGGGAAGAGTTGCGGCGATCACACCCAGGCCCAGCGCGTCCGAGACCTGCACCATCACACCGGCGCCGGCCGCTCCGATAAAATAGGAAAGAAACGTCCAAATGTACTTATTCTTCCACGTTTCCCAAAGCGGGATCGAACCTTTCAGCGAATCGTGAATTGAGGCAAGAGATGTATTGACCAGGAACTGCGTCAGAGCGATTAAAGATAGTGCGATGACGAAATCCTGCTGCTGCAAGCCGGCTCCATGAAATTGGATTGGACCGTGAAACCCGAAGCTTCCAAGTACCAAGACAACCGCACTCGTGGAAATCGCCATCGTTCCGGCGTTGAAGAAGACGGTCAGTTTCTTGTTACAAAACCGCCACGACGAGAAAACGGCATCCGTTGCCGCGAGGATTACTGCAAATTCGCCGCCGTACAAAAGGAGCACGAGAAAGATGAACGTGTCAGAGACCGACACATGCGATTTGAACCTCGGAATCTGTATAGTTACCCGGGAGCCGACGGCCAGGGTGAAGATAGACAATAGAATCAGATACACGTCCACGCGGCCGATATCAATGTTTAGCAGAGCCAGGCCCACACACGCCGCGCCCGCCGCGATGACGGCTGCGATGTATTTGGGTGAGAACTGCGTCTTTTTCATTGTTCGTTCCAATTCGGCGGAATCGGAGGGGGGGAAGTCGGTTGTGAGTGAGATTGTTCGGCTGGCAGGGGATCGATCAGCGACGTGTAAATCAGAGTAGGAGGCTGCTGGGTCGCGGCCTCCTACATTATCAACCAAGTTTAACCGGTTTGTCCACTACTTTCTGCGGCTAAACAAACAAAGTAGTGCACTTGCCCGTCTGACGGTAGCCAGCCCGCTCAAAACTGCGATGTGCGGAATCGAAGTTTTCATTGCTGAGCATACAGACGTTCGAGACATCGGATAGTAAGTCAACGGTGAGGTTTGAAAGGCAGCGTGGGCCGATGCCTTGTCCGCGGTATGCAGGTGCCGTATATATGCCTTCGAGATAGGCCGTTTGATCCGTAATAGCAATCACATCGGCCTTGAAGACAAGGGTGTCTCCGTCAAATTTGACGTAGACGCGACCCTGTTCGATCCGCCTTGCCACCCGGCTGAGAAAACCCTCGCGGTCTCGGACCAGGGGATCGACTCCCGATTCGATAAAGGCAACCTCGGCCTGAGCTTCGGCGACCTGCAATATCTCATTCGGCCGAGCCTTTCGCAGTTGATTGGCTTGCTTAACGGGAAAAGGAAACGCGGCCTCAAACAGGTTCTCGACACAGGAGAGGCGAGGTGCCTGGCCATTGCCTGCGATATCCCAGAAGCGAGTCGCGTGGTCCTCGCTCGACATGACGAGATGAATCGGCGTCTCGGACGATCTGGCCGCGAGGGCTAGTGAGCGCAATGCTCGCTCAGAACGAGCCTCGATCAGCGTAGAATGTCCGATCAGTGCAACGCCCTCCAAAATACCTTCAGCATCACGGCAGCCGAAGAATTTTCCGCGGTTCAGGTCGCTCACTAGTCCGTTGTCGCGGATCAGGCTCGTCATAACCACAGTATGTACTGGTCGCAGAGCGAGAAACGCGAGAACTTCCTGCGTGTTTGCGTCAAGCAGTGCTTGAGATGCATCCGAGCCCGCCCGATTACGCAGAGCGACGCATTGGCCAATGGTTGGTTGTGTATGAAGTTGCAGCATCATTTTGTCCTCCTTTTTTATGAGATTCACTCCTACTGCATAGCAGGAGAATTATCTCCGAAGATTATGCTGTCTGATATCAAGACGCCGTCACCGACCAGGACGCCGTCACCGACCAGGACGCCGTCGCTAATCAGGACGCCGTCACCGACCAAGACTCCGTCGCCTACAAGTACACCGTCTCCCACCAGGACGCCGTCACCGACCAATACGCCATCCCCGACAAGGACTCCGTCGCCGACTAATACCCCGTCACCAACGAGAACTCCGTTGCCAGTAGTTTCGCCATACGAGGCCCAGATGGAGCCGCCGCCGAGAGCCGTGCCGTTACTGATTTTGACCTGTCTGTTGACCATCAAACTCAGTGAATAGAAAGTGGTTGTATTGAGCGTGAACGCTCCCGCGGCAAAGTTGACGCCCTCGCCAAACCGTTTGTCGCGTTTGTATACCATTTGGAACTGAGACACGAGATTGGCACCGGTCATGAACGTATGGTCACCCGTAATGAGCTGTGACCACCCGAATGTATTGCCGCCGATTACGGTCGTTGGCGTCGGCATAACCCAGCCAGCCGGCACGGTCGGAGCACCTTTGGTCAGCGTGTTAAAGTCAACGTCTGTCCTAAGCGAACGTGCGAGCCGCACTGCTCCCTCGAGGTTGAGCTGGCCTGCGCCCTGTTCGAGTGTGTTGGCCCCGGCGATCGGCCGCGCCGTGTACTGGAGCAACAGCTTGATCATGCCGGGCGTCAGGTTTGGATTCACCTCGAGTAGGAGTGCGGCAGCACCTGCGACGACCGGGGCGGACATTGACGTGCCGCTCAGGTACATCATTGAATCGGATGTGTTCGTGGTGTCCAGGTTGAGGGCCGCATAGGAACGTGAAAGCAGGTTGTTTGCTGACTTATTTGACGCCAGGCGGTTACCCGGTGCGACGAGATCCGGCTTCATGAGATTATCAAAAACGGTCATGCCGGTCGTGGTTTTGAAGAAGCTGCGGGTTGGCCCGCGTGAGCTGTAGGTAGCCATCGAATCGTCCGCCGTGGAAGCCGTAGCCAGCGAATTGCTGGCGCCGACCGTGATCGCGTACGGGCTATTGCCTGGCGAGTGGATGCGGCCATAAGTTTTTGCGCCGGACAGGTTCTTTCCGAGGTTTCCCGCGGCTGCTATGACAGTTACGCCCGCAGTTGCGAGTTCTTTGACCTTAACGCACACCGGATCATTTGTGTAGGTATCAACCGCCGTCGTACCGAGGCTGAGGTTGACGACCTTGATATTGTGCGCGACTCGATTGGCCAGTATCCAGTTAAGACCACTGAGCAGCCATGACGTCCGACCGAGCCCGGCGTTGTCCAGCACCTTAACACTGATGATGTTCGCTCCTGTAGCGACACCGCGGTAGGCACCGGCGTTCACGGTCGATGTTCCGCCGGCGAGTCCGGCCACATGTGAGCCGTGTCCAAAAGCATCGTTGGTGTCCGCAATATTGGTGTTAGTAAAATTGACGTTTGCTACGATACGCGACGTGGTACCGTTCTTAAAACCGTTGTGAGCAGCATAAATGCCCGAGTCGACCACGGCGACGCCGATGCCGGTTCCGTCCAATGTGTAGGCGGGTCGCGTGCCGATCGCGGGCTGTGAACGCATTTGCGATGCACCCGTCGAGTCTTCAACGTGGCCGGTCGTAACCATTTCGCGGTCGGGCGAGACATAGTTGATCAGGCCGCTTGTTGAAAGGGTTGCGAGAGCGGAAAGCGAAGCATTGGCGACCAGCGTATCGCTGTTGCCGATGCGGTCCTCGATGCTAACCTGTCCGTCGGCCAGCATCGCCCTGAAAGCAGCATTGTCAGCATCTTTGGCCTGCAGGATGACATCCACACGGGTTTTGCCGCTAGGATCTTTTGCCATCATTGTGCGAAGGTCGGGCGAGATGTTGTCGCCACGAAATCCGTCTTCATTCTCTACCATGTCGGCAGCAGAGGCCGAGCCGATATGCTGGCTTTTGACGGTGATGCCGGTGAAATACGCGGCTACCTCAGCGTCATTCTCGATGCGCTCATCATAAGCGGCGGCCGAGCTGCCGCCGATTATGACGAGGCGTCCTTCAGTTACGCCGTTCAGGAGCTGCGTGCCCGCTGCCGAGCTGCGGCCGACGAGGTTGGTCAGTTCGTCAATAAACAGGATTGTCTGACCTTTCGATGCGATCACATCACTAACGATCGCATTGATTGACTGTGCGGCTTCCGATTCCGAGCGAGAATTGGAAAACAACACCGCTGTCTCGAGCTTTAGGATCGTTTTACCGGCAAGCTTTGCCGGTACCGTTCCCTTTGCGAGAAGCAGGGCGACCTGTTCGACGATCGTCTCCTGGACCTCGCGGTCCTCACCGACGATCACGGGCTGACGAACACCACCTTCCACTAACACTTTGACGAGACGAGCCGTCTCGCTCTCAAAGCTTAGGTTTTCCCGCAGTCTTCCATTACGGCCAAGCTGCGTCAAATCGGTGGTATATTTCGCCGTTGCCGAGCTCGTCGCGATAGCCTTGTGGGTATCGCCAGGCATTCCGGCAGCAAAAACATTTGAGAATACGAACGAGGTGACAATTGCCATCGAGGCAATTCGCCGGGTCGCCGCAAATCCAAAAACTGAGATCTTCATAATAGTCACTCCTCGTAGGGGGCGGATAGTCTACGGCGCTTGCCGTTCGGAACTATGTATTCAAGTAGCGTACCAGAGAGTTAAACGTTGCAAACGCGAGTGTTACAGGATTTTACTCCTCTCACGTATTGGTCACGCCATGTCAGCTTGAATGACCTTATCGGTCAGGATGACGTGTGGGCCGCCGCCGCGGGTCTTAGGATCTGTGTGTGTATGCGGAAAAGCTCGGATGAGATCAGAGGGCTATCCCTGCGAAGCCGCAGGGACAGCCAAGGAAGGCAAAAATAGGTTCAAATGGTTGCCGATCGGAAAAGATGATTTCAGCCTCACCTCGCCCCAAACTGGCGTCGATTACGCACACATTTAAAACAAAAAAATGGGCCGTTGCCGGCCCTTAGTCAGAAGATATAGGATTGGTTTTGTCGGTGACCTACTGCATACACGGGGTGTTGTCGCCGTTGACGTGGTCGCCGACCAAGACTCCATCGCCCACCAGGACACCGTCGCCAACCAGGACGCCATCACCGACCAGGACACCATCGCCTACCAGGACACCATCTCCTACCAGAACGCCATCGCCTACCAGGACTCCGTCGCCTACGAGGACGCCATCGCCTACTAAGACTCCGTCGCCTACGAGGACGCCGTCACCGACCAGGACTCCGTATGCTAGCCAGATCGAGCCGCTGCCGAGGGCGCCGCCGTTGCTGTAGTTTATGTTTCGGTGAACGGCGAGTCCGGTGGTGTAGTAGTTGTTGGTATCAAGGGCAAAAGTGCCGTCGCCAAAGGTGACCCCGGTGCCGAAGGTGTTGTTAGAGCTGTAAACATTCTGGAACTGTGACACCAGATTTTGGCCGCTCATGTAAGTATGGTCGCCCGTGATGATCTTCGCCCAATTAAACTGGCTGCCGCCGATCGTCGAGTTAGTCGTCGGCATCGTCCAACCCTCGCCGACCATTGGTGAGCCCAGCCATTGGTTGATGAACATCATGTCAGTCCGCAGCGAGCTGGCGAGGCGGATGGCTCCATCAAGATTGATCTGCCCGGCGCCCTGCTCAAAGCTGTTTGCTCCATTTATCGGCTGGGCCGTGTACTGCAGCAGCATTTTAACCATGCCGGGCGTCAGGTTTGGATTGACCTCGAGGAGCAGTGCGGCCGCGCCCGACACGATTGGTGCGGACATGGATGTGCCGCTCATGTACATCATTGCGTCAGCCGCGCCCTCGCCTGGCTGCGATGCAACATTAAGCGATGGGTTCGAACGTGACATTTCGTTATTAGAAGCTTTGTACGACACGAGTTTGTTGCCCGGTGCCGCGATATCCGGCTTGATCAGATTGTCATATACACGGTATCCATCTGAAGTCGTAAAGTAACTGCGCGAAGGTCCGCGTGAGCTGTATGTGGTGACCGAATCGTCAGAGCGGCTTGTGGTGCCGAGCGTGTTTGTTGCACCGACCGTGATCGCATATGGGCTGTTGCCCGGGCTATGGATGCGACCGTATGTCTTTTGGCCGTCGGAGCCTTTGCCGAGGTTCCCGGCGGCCGCCACGACCACGATACCTGCATTAGCTAGTTCCTTGACCTTGAGGCAGACGGGATCGTTCGTGTACGAATCGACTGCGTCGCTGCCAATGCTAAGGTTGACAACGCGGATGTTGTGCATCAAGCGGTTCGCCAGGATCCAGTCGAGGCCATTAAGCAGTGATGCCGTCGTGCCCTTTCCGTCATTGCCCAAAACTTTAACGCTGACGATATTGGCCATCGGTGCTACACCGCGATACGCACCGCCATTAGATGTCGAGTTGCCCGCGGCGAGACCGGCGACGTGTGTTCCGTGGCCGTATTTGTCCGCATTAGGCATCCCCCATGGAGTGGGTGAAGGCGATGGCGAATATGTCGGATACGGTGTTGGCGAATAACTGGGAGCCGGCGACGGCGAGGCTGATGGATTAGGCGACGGCGAGCCGGAAGGCGACGCGTACGGCGTCGGCGAACCTGATGGCGAGCCATACGGGGTCGGCGAACCATATGGCGACGCAGATCCCGTCGGTGAAGGCGAGGCGTACGGCGTGGGCGAGCTCACGGGTGAGGGCGACGGCGAAGGTACCGGCGTAGCCGAAAAATCGAGATTCGCCACGACACGTGAAAGTCCGTAATTCTTAAAACCGTTGTGATTCGCATAGACGCCTGAGTCGACGATAGCGATTCCAATTCCCGAGCCGTCGAGTGTATAGGCCGGGCGCATGTTGTTACCAGCCTGCGAACGCATAGCTGAAGCCCCGGTTGCATCCTCTACATGTCCCATCGATCCTGTTTCACGATCCGGCGAAATATAGTTGATCAGGCCGCTCGACGAGAGTGCTTGGAGTGCAGACAGCGGAAGATTGACGATCAGCGTATCGCTCGTGCCGATACGACCGGCGACGGTCGCCCGGCCGGTGTGTAGCAGCGTCTGTAGTGCCGAATTATTGACATCCTTTGCTTGCAGGATGGCGTCGACCCGGTTTTTGCCGGTCTTGTCTTTCGCCATCATCTTTCGCAAGTCGGGCGAGATATTGTCACCGCGAAATCCGTCCGAGTCGTCGTCGCGACTTTGTTTCTTATCGGAAGAAGTTAGGCCCGGGGTGGTCGCGAATGACTGAAAGTAACTTGCATACGAAGGCTGCGAGGCGATCCGGTCCGCATAGGCGGCGGCCGTCGATGCACCGATGACGGCGACGCGGCGATCCGCAATACCTGCGAAGAGCTTGCTGAGCGCGGCATTGCTGCCAACGAGATTTGTGAGTTCGTCGATGAAGAGAATCGTCTCACCCTTTGAGGCGGCGACATCGGCGACGATTGCGTCGATGGCCTTTGCGAGGTCGGCCTGCGTACGGTTATTTGAGAACAACGCGGCGGTTTCGAGCTTGAGGATCGTCTTCCCTGCGATATTTGCGGGAACGGCACCCCCTGCAATCTGAAAAGCAAGCTGCTCGACGAGCGTTTCGGACACGGCCTTGTCGTCGGTGACAATCACCGGCTGACGTCCGCTGCGTTCATTCAGCACTTTAATAAGACGCGCGGTCTCATCCTCAAATGCTGCATTCTCCCGCAGACGTCTTTCGCGTCCGAGCCGCGTCAGATCGGTTGTATATGCCGCAGTTGCCGCACTGTTTTTGACAGCGGACGACGCGGCCGAACCGATCGCGAGAGCATTGGAAAATGCAAACGACAGAATAAGTGCCAGTGCGGCTATTCGTTTGCTTAATGTGGTTTCGATCATCGTCATAACGGGCTCCAATTTCCGGGGCTGGAAAATTCACGGCGCTTTGCCGGTCGCGTCTTCTAATTCAACAGGCGTGCCACAGCAGTAAGTGAAGATATGATTGGGTTTAGCTGTCGAGAATTTTAATGCGAGGCCCCTCGAGCCGGTCAGGGTGAATGGTTGGATCGGTCAGATCGAACGGCTGCGGTCGAGCGGTATGATCACATTGACGGTCTTAACGGATGTCCATTTTTTCCGCTATGGCATTAAACTTGCGGTTATGACGGCGGAGAGGTCTTAGAATCATGATTAGATTTTCAATATTTGCTATTTTCGCCGCGGTCTTTTTCGCCGCGGGACAAGATGTAAGCGGGCAGAGCACTCCCGCGCTCGGCGAAGCTCAGCGATACACCGGTGACCGGTTCACGGTAGCTGGCCGCACCGCACGTGGAGCTAACGTCTATGGCGTAAAGCGGCCGAGCGTCGGGATGCTGAATGCGATCGATCGCGGGCTCACCGACCTCTTTGCGATTGCACGCCGCCATGGTTACAGGAGCAAGCTAAACTACGCGGATTATTCGATCTACATCGGGCGGGCTGACCGTCAAACGAATGCGGCGGGCGAATATTCGCCTGACATTGCGGTAGGCTCAGCCCAGTATACCGGGTCGATTTATGACAAGGGCGGCTACATATATGTCGCGGGAATGGTGATCGCCAATGAGCCGGCGTCGTTTATAATCGGGGAGCATACGCGTGATTTTAACCGGGTCGCGGAAGTCGTTCGGTTTGAGGGCGAGCACCTCATCCTCTATCACAACGACCGTCGCCGCTACATGGCAACCCGCGATCACAGCCAGGGCGGCGGGCATCCGATTTTGCAATAAGACTAGAACGCGGGATCGGAGTTCGCATCCTTGACTATAGGCAGCGTCATGCCCGTAGTGCAGTAGATTTCCGCATTCGAATTCTCCACTCGTTCCCCATTTCGTGCATCATAGAGGCATCTCGTACATATCATTACGGAGGTTATCGATGCGCCGAAAAGCTTTGACCCTATTGACCGCTGCGTTTTCACTCACCCTTGCGGCTAACGCCGGTTTCGCTCAACCCGACACAATATATAGGCTGCCCGCCGGCACGCGGATCAAGCTCACGCTCGACGCCGAGCTCAGCTCGCGGGTGGCGACTGCGAACGACACGTTTATTGCGTCGGTCAATGCACCTGTCCGCATTCGCGATGAGGTAATGGTGCCTGTCGGAACGCAGATCGCCGCAAGAGTGGTTGCGGTCGAGCGTGCGGCCACGCGAGGGCATGACGGGCGGCTCGAGCTTGTATTCGAGACACTGACGATTTCGGGTAAGCCGCGACCTATTGCGGCCAGTATCTCGGTCGAGGGCCGCGACGAAACACGGCGGCGATTTACTGTTTTGAGTATATTTGGCGGGCTGGCGGCGGGTGCTGCCGTTGGTGCGGCCAGGTCGCCGCGTGGCGCGAGAATCGGCTCGGGGATCGGAGCCGCGAGTGGCACGGCGATTGCTTTACTTAGAAAGGGTAAGGACGCCCGCCTCGGTAAGGGCGAGGAGTTTGAAATCGAGCTAAAAAAAGACGTGGTACTGCCCGTTCTCGATTATTGAAAACATTCATCTCAAGTTTGGACGCGTGGCCCTCGGGTCGCAAGGCCAATACAAAAAGCCCGGCGTGAAGGGGAGAGCATGCCGGGCTTTTTCGTATTTTAAAGGTGCGGTTAATTTGGCCGGAGAATGCCCGCCGGCATCCGCGCCGACCTGACCAATGCTTTGACCTCATTGGCGAGGGACGGAGCGTGGTACGGGATGCCATCCTTTATCGTCCACTCGACGCCGCCGGTTTTTAGCGCCTTGCCGTCGCGGATTTCATCCACACCGGTCGGATACAGCACCTTAAAATTCTCGAGCGGATTACCGTTGACCACGATCAAGTCCGCCTTGTAGCCAACGCGGATTCGGCCCAGGCTCGACTCCTGGCCCATGATCCGGGCGTTGTTGCTCGTCGCGTGCTGGATGACCTTGAGCGGATGAAACCCGGCTTCTTGATGCAGCTCCAGCTCACGTATCAACCCAAACCCGTACATCTGATAGATAAACCCAGCATCCTCGCCAACGCCGATCATCCCGCCGCGCCGCTCAAATTCGTACAATGCCTTCATCCAAATGCGGTAGTTTTCCTTCCAAAACGTCTCGTCGGTCGATGTCCAGCCGATGAAATATGAGCCGTGATTGGCGGGGTTCGGACGAAAGTATTCTTCTAAAACGGGGTGCAGGTAATCGGCGAATGCCGGGTTGGTCTGCGCCCGCTGCAGGTCGCGTGATGCGTCGTAGATGTCGAGCGTCGGGTTCCACGCGACGTTGTTCTCGACCATCGCGTCAAAGATCTTGGTCAGCTTTTCCCAGTTCGCCTCACGCCACAAACGCCCGGCATAGCGAAACCGATCGACCTCGTCGTTGTAGTTATAGTCGCTCGGGAAATTTTGCCGTCCGGCCTCGATCGCCCCATCCGGGATGCCGTACCAATGCTCGATGCTGGTCGTGCCAAATTTGATGTCGTCCCAGATGTTGGTCTCCTCGACGCCGGTGTGATGGGCGACACGCATGCCCATTTTTTTCGCCTCGTCCATCATCGGAGCCATCAGGTCGCGGTCGATGCCGAAAAGCTTTATACCGTCATAGCCTTCGGCCTTAAGTTGCCGAACGCGGGCGCGGGCCGCCTCAGCGCTGCCCGTTGCGGCGCCCTGAAATACACCGTAAGCAAATAGTCGCGGGCTGACAATGCTGCCGCTCGCGCTCTGCTCTCGCCACGCAAGCGTCTTTTTGCCGGCCCCAACATCGCGTACAGTCGTGATGCCGCAGGCGAGCCAGAGCTTCATGTTGTACTCGACGGGCTGCGGCTTGCCGCCGCGTTCGTCGTGCGTGTGGCCGTGCAGATTGATCAGCCCGGGCAGTACATATTTGCCGGCCGCATCGATCTCGACATCGCCCTTTTCCGGGCGTCTGGCTCGGCCTTCTTTCGCAGCCACGGGATCGATGCTCTGCACCTGCCTGATCGTGTCGCCCTCGACGACGATGTCATACGGACCGGAAGCCGGCTTGCCGCTGCCGTCGACGACGATTGCGTTTCTGATAACGATTCGCCTATGTCGTTTGCCTGAGACCGCGGCCGGATTGATCTGCGGAAACGCCGTCGAGGCGGTCAAACCACAGACGAAAAAAAACGTCAGCCCAACACGAATAGCTCTCATTTATCGAATTCCTCGGCGCCCGCTCGCACCCGACGGGGCCTTGTCTTAAAACCAGTCTCACATTCTCGTTTCTTTTGCCGTCCATCGTCAACTATGCGAAAATACGGCATTCGAATTACGCGTAACTTAATAAACAGGAAGGTATAAAAATGCCCGCAGGTAGAAATAAAGTAACTGTTGTCGGAGCCGGCAATGTCGGTGCCACCGCCGCTCACTGGATCGCGTCGAAAGAGCTAGCCGATGTCGTCCTTGTCGATATCGTCGAAGGAACGCCGCAGGGCAAATGTCTCGATCTGGCCCAGGCCGCACCTATTGACGGTTTTGACGTAAAGCTGGTCGGCGCAAACAGTTACGAGGAAACTAAGGATTCCGATGTGGTGATCATCACCGCCGGCCTGCCGCGTAAGCCGGGCATGAGCCGCGACGACCTGCTCAAGACAAACAGCGACATCGTCACACAGGTCACCGAGCAGGTGGCCAAATACAGCCCCGACACGATCATCATCGTCGTCTCAAACCCGCTCGACGCGATGACGCAGGTCGCTTTTCGCAAATCCGGCTTTCCGAAAAACCGCGTGATGGGTATGGCGGGCGTGCTCGACAGCGCCCGCATGCGCTGCTTTCTCGCTGAGGAATTGAATTGCAGCGTCGAAAACGTCACGGCCTTTGTGCTCGGCGGCCACGGCGACACGATGGTGCCGCTGCCGCGTTACTCGACCTGTGCAGGCATCCCGGTCACCGAGCTGATCGCCAAAGACAAGCTCGACGCCATCATCCAGCGTACCGCGAACGGCGGAGCCGAAATAGTCGGCCTGCTAAAGACCGGCTCGGCCTACTACGCACCGTCTCTAGGCGCTGTCGAGATGACCGAGGCCATCCTCAAAGACAAAAAGAAAATCCTACCCTGCGCCGTCTTCCTCGAAGGCGAGTACGGCATCTCAAATCTCTTCGTAGGCGTCCCCGTAAAGCTAGGCCGCAACGGAATAGAACAAATAATCGAAATCAGCCTCACAAACGAAGAACGCACAGCCCTACAAAAATCCGCCGCCGCCGTCCAGGAATTGGTTGATATTTTGGGAATCTGATATCTCTGCGACGCCTGAACAACCCGCCTTTGGATATTCAATTGCCGCGACGCGGCAACGGCACATTTTTTACACCTTCCGTGGGTTAAAACCCACGGCTAAATTCATGCCGACGCTAATGCGTCGAAGATGATGAAAGGCTTCCCGAACGGCGACCGGAAGCTGACAGAGGCGCAAGGCGCGCACGAACCGGGCCCCCGCCGGGGCACCTCCGAGCGGGGTGGCAAGGGCGATACACCCAGATTGGAGGTATCGCCCTTACTTGTGAGCACGCGCCTCTCCATCGGCAAAGCTATCGTTCAGTTTGAGCTATCATTCGGTCAGATCGAACGAATCGCCTGCGCGTAATCCTGCGCGGAAATCCTTCGCACACCCATGTTTATTGCCTTTGGCGTGCCCGCGGCTCGGTGGCACAAGCCTTGCCATAGTGCTTGCGACCCGAAGTGCGGGCACGATGATGCAGGTGATTACAGATATGCGGATACCAACATTAAAGAGTTTTACAACCGGGGTGGCGATGCTAGCGCTATTTGCTTTCATTGCGATCCACCCGATCAGTGGCGCTCCGAAACAGAAGAAGAGCGAAAAGCTGAAGCGGCAGATGACACTGGTGCAGTCGACAGACTTTATTGACGTCATCGTAAAGCCCACGGCCGTCTGGACGAGCAGCTTGACCAGCGAGCTTAGCCTAAGGGGTGCGTCGCTGAAGAAAGGTTTTACGAACTTTGCGTTCAAGGTTTACAGGATAAAGAAGCAGGATATCGACGCTGTCTCCGGCCGCTCGGATGTGGAATTTATGACGCTTGACGACAGGGTCAAGACGCTCGGCCACCTAACAACGACGACGGGTACGGACGGCATTCGTAGTCTGAATGGTTCGACAAATCCGCTCGACGGCACCGGTGTTGGAATCGTTATCGTCGATTCGGGCCTTGACGCCGCTCACTATAACTTGAGGGATGCGTCGGGTGTCAGCCGGGTCCTCTACAGTCAGGATTTCACCGGGGAAAACCGTACCGACGATCCTTACGGTCACGGAACCCATGTCGCCGCCATCGCGGCGGGCAACGGTTCCGTCTCCAATGGTCAATATGAAGGAATTGCCCCGAACGCCAGAATAATCAACCTGCGGGTATTGAACGGGAATGGATCGGGTTCGATCAGCGGCATCCTGGCCGCCCTCGACTGGATCTACACAAACCGCGCGAACGCGACCTACAATATGAAGGTCGTCAACCTGAGCCTCGGCGGAAACGCCGTCGACACCTACACTCTCGATCCTCTCTGCATCGCAGTTCGTAAGCTCGTCGATACCGGAATCGTAGTCGTCGCTGCGGCCGGAAACGAAGGCAAAGACGGCAGCGGAAACAAAATCTACGGCCAAATTCATTCGCCCGGCAACGAACCGTCGGCGATAACGGTCGGTTCGATAAATACTTATGGTACGGACGCGCGTTCTGATGACATCATGGCCACGTACAGCTCGCGCGGCCCGACTCGATCCTTCTACGCCGATACCGCAGGCATCAAGCATTTCGATAACCTGGTCAAACCGGACCTGGTGGCACCGGGCAATAAAGTAGTCAGCGCTCAGTCGAACCTCGGCGGCAACACGTCCAACACTCTCGTGACCAACGAACCAACGCTGGATGTGAACGTATCCGGTTCCCCCGAAAGGGATCAAATGTATCTCTCCGGAACATCGATGGCGACTCCGGCGGTGGCTGGCACAGTTGCCTTGATGAAGCAGGCCAATCCGGCCCTTACGCCTAATCTGGTCAAAATGCTGCTAGGGTATACGGCGCAAACCGTTAACCTCGCGAACAGTTTCGAACAGGGAGCAGGTAAATTGAATACCGACGGAGCCGTCCGCCTTGCCGCGGTCGTCCGCCAGGACCTCAACACCTCGACCGCGTTAGGCACCCCAATGCTAACCGCGGCGGCTCCCGCCCCCGAGAGCACGATTAGCGGGCAGACATTTACATGGGCACAAGGCTTTATCGCGGGTTATACATACCTGGCCGGATCATCGCTGATCGCCGGTTACCAACCCATCTATAACCTTGGGGTCCTCGTTGGCGACGGCGTAGTGGTGACCAACGGCGTGCTTGTCGGTGACGGAGTATTGGTCGGTGACGGCGTTTTGGTCGGCGACCACATCCTGACGGGCAACGGTGTTTTGGTGGGTGACGGTCTCCGGTTTATGAGTTGCGGCGTCCTTGTTGGCGACGGCGTACGGTTGGCTGACGGTGTGCTGATCGGCGACGGCGTACTCGTAGGCGATGGCGTTCTCGTCGGTGACGGCGTTCTGGTAGGCGACACGTTGATGGCCGCCGGAATAGCGGCCCAAGCGCGTAATGCCTTAAACGGTGATCTAACCGCGGCTATGATGGCTGTTTCCGATTCAAGTCCAAGCGCATCCCCGATGGGATTAGCGGCGGCAGCGTCGACAAGCTCGCGGATCAATCTTACCTGGAGCGAGAGCATAACCAATGAGACAGGCTTCGCAATCGAAAGATGTCAAGGCCCCACCTGTACCAACTTTGTCCAGGTCGGAACGGTGGGTGCAGATGTGAGAACGTATTCAAGCGGCGGCCTGTTATCAAAAAAGGCGTACCGGTTTAGAGTTCGGGCTTATAATGGCGGAGGCTATTCGTTCTACACCAACATCGGTGTGGCCACAACAAGATAACCGTTTTACTCAATAACGGCGGGCCGTTTATCGGTTGCTGTGAGCGGGACCGTTCGGACTCCGGACGGGCGTGGGCTGCGGAATGCTTCGGTTGTTTTGACAAATAGTCAGGGTTTGCCTCGGATGGTGACGACCAGCTCATTTGGTTCCTATTCATTTGATGATCTGCTGATTGGCGAGACTTACACGGTGCGAGTAGATTCCAGGCGCTATCGATTTGCTCAGCGGTCGGTCAGCCTTTCAGGTGATTTGAGCAATGTCGATTTTGTTGGGCTGGAGTAGGATTATCCGCGCAGCCAGAGACAACGAATAGGGCAATCAGAAATGGTCGTTTACGCCCGTTCCTTTTTCTGATAGAAGAGCGGGGGTGAACCCGCCTTCCCTGACTGTCCCGTTTTTATTCAGCTTAATCAGGGTCACTTTTCTGGTCGGGGCGAGATCGGAGCTACTTACTTAATCAGTCTAGCCGTGAGGACGACTATTAGGGCTCGGTCTTCGAAGGCAGCTGTGCCTACTACTACTTTCTCGCCGTCGCGGAGGTTTAGGGCGGTGCTAACGCGGGCTCCGAGGTTTGTGTTGGGAACGGTGGCGGAGAATGAAAATTCGTTCATCTGGATGCTCGATGCGGTTGACCCGGGTGTATTGGTCAGCGAGACACCGCCGATCGAGTAGGTGTAGTTGAGCAGGTGAAAGTCGGGAGCCCCCGTTGCGGTGGTTTTCGTGATGCGGGCACTGCCGCCGTTATTTAAACCGCGGTCGGTTTCTGTAAGGCGTTGGTTGACCGAGGTGGCGATCTCAAAACTCTTGTAATTAAAGGTATCGCGGAGCTGAGTGAGCACGTCTTTGAGCTCGGCCGGTATCTGTGCGGCTCCCGTCTCACCGGTGCGTGACGCGAGCAGGACGTGGACGTGGAGCTCGATGTTTGGGCGAGGAGCGGCCGGTGTGTCAAGGCGGGTGAGGGCCTCTTCGATAGCGGCGATATTCTCCGGAAAGTCGCGGACGGTCAGCGTGCGAAATTCGGCATTAGACGTGATCGACGCTCCCTTAAAACCGCTGCCGAGCGCGCGAAGCACGCGTGAGAGGCTGTCGGCGTCACGGCTCTTGACCTGGAAAACACGGCTCTTAAAACCTTTTTCGGTGACATAGTTGTCGGCCGGGGCAGGAGCAGGCGTCTGTGCCGATGCCGCGACCGTGAATATCAATAGGCAAGCTGCGATGGTGAAGTATTTTGGTAAACGCATATTATTTCTCCCGAAAGTGATTAATCTAACGACTTGGAAAACCAGATGATTCGAATGTTGGGATCCTTTGTCTGCATTTCGACGCGCATCGGCGGCTGAGCCTCTGTTGTGCCGGGCGAGAGTGCCGCGACGGCTGCTGCGTCGGGCGTAATGGCCGTACTTGTCGTATATATGGAACGCTCGCGGCGGCGCCTGCTAGCCGCCGGGCGGCGTTCGCTCGGGCGTCCCACCGTCGTCTGAGTCGGTCGCGTGTTGGACGGGACCGCCCGCCGGAGCCCTGTCCGTAACGCTCCCGGTTCTGACAGGAGGTCGGGTACAATCGGCGCCGACAGAAGCCGAGTCGCTACCGCTCCTGGAGGTTCTGACACGGTGCCGAGGCGATTTAGAAGGATAGTTGCAGCTAAGAGGATCAGCACTGAGGCGATCGCGAGTTTCGCATGCGGACGGACGAGGGCAGCGAAGCCAGCCAGCAAAGATGGTTTGTGCGCATCGATCTCGCTTAGCACTCGCGCTCTCATGCCGGCGTAGACGGCGTCGCTAAATTGCGGTGCGTCCTGGGTCGCTATCATCAGCATCGTGTCGCGGTAATGGCCCTCACACACGCGGCATTCGGAACACGCGACAAGATGCGACGCGACAGATACATGCTCGCCGGCGTCGAGATCGCCTCCGACGAATAGCGGCATCAGCTCATCTATCTCTGTGCAGTTCATCGTGTTCCTCCTGTTTGATAGCGGCCCGCATGACGGTCGCAATAGAGCTTGATCTTCCGGCGGGCGGTACTAATTTGTGACCGCACGGTAGTCGGTGTGGATTTCAAAACCTTTGCCACTTCGTCGGTCGACATGCCCTCGATGTCGCGGAGCACGACGGCCGCACGCTCCTTCTCAGGCAGGCCGCGGAGGGCACGGGCGATCATCTCCCGCTGCTGCGATTGGAGCGACGCTTGCTCGGCGTCAGACCCGTTTGTGTAAATCTCATCCTCATACTCTATCGGCTCGTGATACTTTCGTTTGCTCGCTAGGTCGCGGCAGGCATTGATCGTGATGCCGTAAAGCCACGCGTTGAAGTCTTTCGTGACATCGAACCGGCCGAGGTATTTGTAGACACGTAAAAAAGTTTCCTGGGCGGCATCGCGGGCGTCGGCTTCGTCACCGAGCATCCGCCACGCGACCGACATAACGCGTTTCTGCGTCTCGATCATCACCTTGTCAAAAGCCTCTCGATCGCCGTCCACAGCCCGCTGGACAAGGTCGGCCAGCTCGTCCCGGGCCGGCACTGTGGCGGTGTGTAAGTGTAATGTTTCGGCCAAGGTCATAAACGGCCATCCGCGGCCGGCATCCGTGCTGCAAGCTTTCACTTACACTCACCTATACCTGCGGAATCGGAAAAACGTTGAGAAGAAAGTTGCGGCGTGTGAATTTCTAACGTCGAATCAGCAGTTCAATGTCCTTGTTCCATTGAGCTGTCGGTTAGCAATAATAATCAACCCCGCCTGTGGGGAGATGGGTTTTACCGTCTAGTTCCCCGGACGGTATACACGCTCGGTGTGGCCTTTGAGTTGCGACGGGTAAAAATAAACGTCGCGGAGATTGCCGGTAGCATAGCGGGTCGCTTGGTCGTTGAAGTGTTTTGATCGCGGGTCGCCGCTCTCGCCGCCGGCGGTGACGGCCTTGGCTTTGACCTGTTTGCCAAACTCTACAACCGCGACAAAGCTGTTGCCGCTCGTGCCGTAGTATTTTTTTGTCCCGTTGCGAGGTGCCGCTCCGAACGAGGCAAGCGAACCCCAATTGCCTGAGGTAAACGCAACTGGAATACTCGGAGCGGCGTCATCGAATGGATGAACGATGTCGCCTGTCAAACGCTGAAAGCGATTGATCTCACCCCACGGTGTCCGCCATTTGCCAAAGTCGGAGGTCAAGCGATCGGAGGCGGCGGTGAGCGACATCAGAAGCTGTTCGGGCGAAGCATGCTGGGCGACGTAGGCTTCGTTCGTGATCTGCATCCGTCGAGATTCAGTCGAGATTTTTCGCACCAGATCCTCGGCCCAGAATACGGCGAGCGACGTCGCCACGGAATCTGCGGCCCAGCGTGTGTCCCATGATTTCAAGACCGCTATCTGATCGGCAAGACGAGCCCTGCGAGCATCGCCCGCGGGCAGTTTATCCCATGAGCTGACGAGAGCGGGAACGGTCTTTTCAAACCACGGCAGATAGCTGTCATACGCCGCCGCCAGCAATTTTTCGAGCGTGAAATCGCGTTTGTTTTCGAGCAAGCGAATCGCATGCAGACCGCGGGCATTCTCGGTACCGACATCGACATAACGGGGATAGCTCGCCGCTTTGAGGCTCGCCGATCCGGCTGCCGACCACGGATTATTGTTTGTGTTGAACACCCAGCCGGTGGCCGGATTGCGGAGGTTAGGCAGCTCGGCAAAGGTGTGTGTGCCCTTGTGATCAGCCGCGGGATTGCTGCCGTCGACCGGCTTTGACCAATCAAACCGCGAGTCGCGACGAGGCACGTAGTTCACATGAAAGTACGCGATATTGCCGTCGGCGTCGGCATAAAGGGTGTTGTTTGACGAATTTGCATTAAGCTCCATCACCTTCTTAAATTCGTCAAAGTTTTTAGCACGCGTACGTCCGTACGACTGCATCAGTGCTTCGACAGGCTTGTGCATGAGCGATACGGTCTGCCACTTGCCGTCTACTTCGGCGATCACGGGTCCGTGGTGTGTGCGATAAGTGGCAAACGTCCGCGACCCCATACCCGTCGGCGTTTTGTGTTTTAGCGTGACTGCCTTTGTAGTTATGGGCCGGCGTTCACGGCCAAATTCGTAGACGTAGCTGTCGCCACGCTTGATGACAGTCTCGTTAAAATGATCGATCGCGTCAACAGATCCGGATGTGTGCATCCAGCCGAGCCGATCGTTAAAGCCCTGATAGATAAAAAACTGACCCCAGGTTGCCGCGCCGTACGCGTTCAGGCCTTCGCCGCTCGTCATTTGCAGCTCGGACCGGAAAAAGAATGACGTGTGTGGGTTTATCAGAAGAAGCGCGTTTTTGTTTCTGGTAAGCTGCGGGGCGATCGCAATGCCGTTTGAGCCTGTTGGCTCAAGCGACGTGTCATACTCCGTCAGTTCCATTGCAGTGGCCTTGGCACCGCCGTAAAACTCCCGCAGCCGGGCAATGTTGATCGTCTCGATGTCACCGCCGATGCTGCCCTCGCTGAATGAGAGCGGCATCCAAGGCTCAAATCTTGTAATCACCCGCGGTTTGGTCTGCGGATGTGTTGACAGGTAGTAATTTAGCCCATCGGCCCAAGCATTCATCAGCTCTTTGAGCGAGGTCGGGCTGCGTTCGTAGTCTTTTTTTAGCTCGTCTTCATTCATGAAGAGCCGTTGCCTGAGGTCGCTCCAGATCGCCCCTTCGCCCTCCGCCTCGGCCAACCGGCCGAGCGAGTTGAGATAGTTGGTCTCAATCCGATTAAAATCATCCTCAGCCTGGGCGTAGATCATCCCGAATACGGCGTCCGCATCCGTCTTGCCTACCACATGAGCAATGCCCCAATCATCACGCGTGATCGTTACGTCGCGGGCCTGCCGCTGCCATCGCCCGTTCTCAGGGTTTGCCCAAGCGAACACTGGAAATGTAAGGACGAATAAAACGAGAAGGGCGCGAAGCGCGAGACGAGAATTTTCCATTTTACACTCTTAGTTTTCCATCAAAAGTGGTACTGGGGACGGGAATCGAACCCGTACGCCCCTAAGGGCACAGGATTTTAAGTCCTGGGCGTCTACCAATTCCGCCACCCCAGCACGCCGTGTTCGATTATAGAATGAAAGTTGAAAATCAGGAACGCCGCGGTATCCCCGAGTGTCTTGCGGGGGTATTTGCCAAGACTTTATTGATGGCGGCGAAGACCGATTCCGGCGTAACGGTGAGAATACATCGCGGCTCGCCAAAGACCTTGCATTCATATCCCGCACAGGGTTGGCATGCGAATTCGTTGAAAACGATCTCATTCGGAGCGTCTGTCCAAGGACGCCAGTGATTTCGATTTGACGAGCCGAAGATGACGACTGTTGGCGTGCCGACGGCGGCCGCAATATGGGCAATGCCGGAGTCGTTGCCGATAAAGATCTTGGCTTGCGAGGCGAGAGCCGTGATCTCGGGCAGTGTCAGGTCGTCGAAGGTCGTTATTGCCACGCTGGATTTACGGTTTAGCTCGTCGAGCACGGCGGTCTCGCTGGGTGAGGCGATGGCGACCGACTCGATGCCTCGTGCCGCCAGATGTTCTACGGCCTGGGCAAAATTCTCTGTCGGCCACTGCTTTGTAGCGAAAGCGGTCGATGGATGAATGAGGGCGTACGGGGCCAATGATGCTCGAATTCTTACTCGGGCGGTGCGACCAGCTTCGCTCACTGCGAGGCGAGTTGTGGGCTGGTCGTCAACGGGAACGCCGACGAAGCCCAGCAGGGCGAGCTGCTGTTCGGCGGAGTGAGTGATGCGCCGCTGCCAGAAATCGGCCGAGGATGAAAGTAGGTGGTTGTATAGAAATGAGTATTGATAGCTCGCGAATCCGACGCGGTGCTTTGCTCGACTGGCCGCCGTGAAAAAGGTTGCCGTGGTGCCGCCGTGAAGGTTAAACGCGGCGTCGTACCCATTCCGACTGATTTGCCACGCAACCCGCAGCCGATCAGTAGCGGCAGAACAGACCGGGATAACGTTATCGACCGCCTCAAAACCGTCGAGTAATGGGGCTACCCAATCCTCCAGCAGTATGTCGATCTGAGCATCAGGTAGAAAACGCCTGAGAACGATTAGCGATGGAGTAGCGAGCACGGTGTCGCCAATTGAGCGCAGCTTTACTACGAGGACACGCTTGACGGCTGACCAATTAATCGTCGGGTCGCTGATTTGATTTTGAGGTGTGTCCGCAGCAGCCATCTCGTAGAAAACTGCTGACAACTATTTCTCGACCGTAGCCTCGTCGACCAGCATGACAGGGATCTCGTCGCGGATGGGATAGACAAGCGAGCAGTCAGCGTTTTGACACTTCAGACGCGTCTGAGCGTCATCGATCTTTACTTCAGATTTACACTGAGGACAGCGGAGGATTTCTAAAAGTTCTGGGCTGATAGCCATAATTCTCATACCGACCGCGTAAGCAGGCGGCTAGGTCGCTGGAAATTGACTGAACCGAAATAACTTCCACCCGCCTACGCAGGCGACTCTGACTCGGTTTTCGTGCCGCACTCCGGGCAGAATTTAGCTCCCGGCGCGAGCTCATATTGGCAGCCCGAGCATTTTGCTTTTTCCTGGGTTGACCCGCATTCTGAGCAGAATTTAGCACCCTCGCGCAGATTTGCACCGCACTTTACACAGGGGACCTGGGCAACTTCCATTTTGCCGCCGCAATCTGAGCAGAACTTTGTACCGGTGGTGTTTGCCTTGCCGCACGAGGGGCAAGGCGTGGTCGAGGCCTGTCCGCCTCCTCCGCCCGAGCCTCCGCCCATGTTGCCGCCGAGAATATTGCCCATCTGATTGCCGACGGCAAACCCGGCACCTAAGCCGGCGCCGATTCCGGCACCGCCGCCTTCATTCTGGGCAGCGTCACGTAGCGCATCGGCGGCTTGGAACTGTGTATATTTCTGCACGTCACCGAGCGCTCCCATCGATGCACGCTTGTCCATCGCGGCCTCAACCTCTTGGGGCAGACTGACATTTTCGACGTAAAATTTTGTGACCTCGAGGCCGTACGTCTTAAAGTCTTCGTTGATCATCCCGCGTATCTGCTCACCGATCTCCTTATATTGTGCCGCCAGGTCGAGTGCGGGGATTTTGAGCTCGCCCAGGGCGTCTGAGAATTCCGTGACAATCGCCCGTTTCAGCTGGCCGTCGATGTCCTCGGTTTGAAATTGAGCGTTGGTTCCGGCGATCTGCTTGATAAATTCGCTAGGGTCGACCACGCGCATGCTATACGCGCCAAAGGCACGCAGGCGTACGATGCCAAAATCCGCATCGCGGAGCATGATCGGGTTGGACGTGCCCCACTTCATATCAGTGAACTGCTTTGTATTGACAAAATATACCTCGGATTTGAAGGGCGAGTTAAAGCCGTATTTCCAGGCTCCGAACTTAGACAATATAGGCGTGTTGCCGCCATCGATGGTGTATTTGCCGGGCGTAAAAACATCCGCCACCTGCCCCTCAAAGACAAATACGGCCGCTTGAGATTCACGTACGATCAGCTGCGCGCCGTTCTTTATCTCCTGCCCGGCCACCGGAAACCGGTAAAGCAGCGTATCGCGAGAGGCATCGAGCCACTCGATAACCTCAATAAACTGGTTCAAAGCCGCCTCTTTAACCTTGTCCAAAATACTCATTATTTATCTCCCCTGAGCCCGTCAACACTTACGCTAAAATATGACACAAAGTTCGGGATTTTGGAAGAAGTCTGATCAAGCAATCCGGAGGTCTAAATGGGTCTCAAGTTTGTGTTGCATCGATGCAACATGATACAATCCTCGTATGGAACTTCGACGCAAGCTTGAAATTTTGGCAGATGCGGCTAAGTACGACGCTTCGTGTGCTTCGAGCGGATCGCGCCGAGAGCGGTCGCCGGGCGGGATCGGGAATACTGAGGGGATGGGGATTTGCCACAGCTACACTCCAGATGGGCGGTGCGTTTCGCTGCTCAAATTACTTCTCACCAATGTCTGTATATGGGATTGCTCGTATTGTATCAACCGAAAGTCGTCTGACGTACAGCGGGCGCGATTTACACCTGAGGAAGTCGTTCGGCTGACGATCAATTTCTATAAACGCAACTATATTGAGGGATTATTCCTGAGCTCGGGCATCATCCGCAGTGCCGATTATACGATGGAGCAGCTCGTGCTCGTTGCCAAAAAGCTGCGCGAAGAGGAGCAGTTTGGCGGGTACATTCACCTAAAAGCGGCGCCCGGCGCGTCAAAGGAATTGCTGCTCGAGGCGGGAAAGTACGCCGATCGTCTGAGTGCGAATATCGAAATGCCAGTGCAGACTGATCTGGACCAACTGGCGCCAGAGAAGACACTAAAAGAGATAGAGGATACGATGGCCGACGTGAAAAGCGGCATTGACGACGCAAAGGATCGCGGAGCGAAATCGACTTTTGCGAGGGCGGGGCAGTCGACCCAATTGGTCGTCGGAGCGAGTGCGTCGACCGATACAGCAATCTTGACCAAGGCCGAGTCGCTGTATAAGAAATTTATGCTGCGACGGGTATATTACTCGGCGTTCTCGCCTGCGGAGTTCACGGACCCCAATCTTCCTCAGCAAAAGACGCCGCCGATGCGCGAACATCGTTTGTACGAGGCGGACTGGCTGATTCGCAAGTACGGATTCAAGGCGCACGAGGTAACGGAGGGCCTGGACGGCGGTAATCTCGATTTGGAGCACGATCCGAAACTTGCGTGGGCTCTGCGGCATCGAGGGCTGTTTCCGGTCGACATCAATCGTGCCTCGAAAAGTTTGCTTTTACGCATACCAGGAATCGGCGTACGCAACGTAGATCGCATCATAAAGGCACGCCGCTTTCGCCGTATCACTCTCGAGGATCTCGGGCGGCTGCGCGTGACACTGTCGCGAGCGAAGTGGTTCATCATTACTGCTGACCACAATCCCGACGTATTCAAACTTGACCGTACGGCACTTCCCAGCCTCTTTCGCCGCCGCGACGAGCAGATTCCGTTATTTGCGGCTCCGGCGGGACTGACCACTGCCGTGACTGGTGAAATCTAGCCATGCTTCAGGTCAACTTTGACAGTACATTTGAAGATTGGCGGTCCGCTGCACGGAACCTGTTGGGCCAGCGGGTAACCCCCGGCGATGTCATCTGGTCACCAGGGGCTCAAGGACGGCTGTTTGAGACGGTGAAAGGCGGGCGTTCCAACGGCGGAGGACTGTCCGTGCCGAAGGCCTTTATCAAGCTTGCGGAATTTGTCGCGTGTTACGACGACCCCGAGCGCTGGGCGTTGCTCTATCGCTTGCTTTACCGTCTGGCGTTCGAAGAGAAATATCTACTCGAGATTGAGACCGACGTCGACGTCCGCGACGCTAAAGCAATGGCGAAAGCCGTCCGCCGCGACATTCACAAATTTCATGCTTTTGTGCGGTTTCGCCGCATCGAGTGTGATGGGGAAGAGATTTATGGGGCGTGGCATGAGCCTCATCATTTCTGCGTCGAGCTGGCGACGCCTTTTTTTGAGCGTCGTTTTGGCGAGATGAAGTTTTCTATTTTTACCCCAAAAGGCTGCGCACACTGGGATAAACAAGAACTAACGTTTAGTCCGCCAGCGGCCAAGTCGAGTGCGCCCGCGGCGGATGAGATGGAAGATTTTTGGCTGCTGTATTACCGGTCGATTTACAATCCGTTTCGTTTAAAGATCAAGGCGATGAAAAGGGAATTGCCCGTTCGCCATTGGCCTACTCTTCCCGAGGCGGTCCTTATCCCGGAGTTAATCAGGCAGGCAAAGTATTAGCTCCCTTCGTTCCGTTGCGCATATAGAGCCACACCGCCGCAATAGCAAAGAGGCCTCCGACACAATCGATCAATACATCATAGGGCGAGCCGCTTCTGGCCGAACTGAAACTCTGATTCAGCTCGTCGAGGCTGGCGACAATCAACACGATTGCAAACGTGAGGCAAGGCCATCGCCGGGAGGAGTTAGAGAAAAGCAATGCACGAGCGGCCAGCAGACCGAGTAACGCATAAGCGGAAAAGTGGGCCGCCTTTCGAATCAAGAAGTGATAGAACTGAAGCGTGTCTTCGGACGAGGCGGGGAAAAAAAATTCGAGCAGCGGCCGGATGAATCGCGACGTCGCCGGCATCGAACCCTGATCGCTCGACATAAAGAAAATCAGGGCGATCCAAATAAAAAGCGGCGCGTATGCCGTAAGCATTCCGCGCCGGCGAGTGCCTTCCGAGCGAAAGGTCACGGGGTGACGCCGCCCATATTGTAGCTATAATTGAAACCGCCGCCCAGGAACACGACCACCAGGCCGACGATCATTAGAAGAAGGGGTATTAATCCCTGTCGCTTGACGACGTAAAAGATGATCGAGCCGAGAGGGCTGCAGAAAAAGCAGACTAAGGCCCAAATAGCTTTTTCAGTTGTGTCCTTTCCAGTCTGGACCGCAGTAATAACCATCCAGATCAGACCAACAAGGTAGAGAATTCCGCCAATAGCTCCGAGCATAGTGTTCCTCCAGAGAGATTTAGAGTGTTGAAAGGGTAAAAGAAAGCAAAGGATAAACGAACTGGTCTCGAAGCACAACGTGCCCCAATTAAAAATTCCAGATTCGAGAAAACGAAACCCGAAACCTCAATTCGAACTGCGATCAGCAATTATGCAGCTGCTGCGCCACTGACGACCTCGATGATTTCTTTCGTGATGGCCGCCTGCCGGATGCGGTTCATGTTGAGGGTGAGCGTATCGATAAGCTCGCCGGCGTTCTTTGATGCCGAGTCCATCGCGGTCATTCGCGAACCCTGCTCGGAGGCTACCGACTCGAGCATCCCGCGATAGATCTGTGTTTCGACCTGTTTTGGTAACAAGCGGCCAAATATCTCCGCTGGCGGCTGTTCGTAAATATACTCGGCCTGCGACCCGGCCGTCTCCGTGTTACCGCCGCCGTCACCCTCGCGGGTAATCGGCAAAAGCTGCTCGATCACCGGCTTTTGCGAAAGCACAGTCTTGAACTCGGTGAATACGACAAAAACCTTATCGATCGTTGTGTCCTCAGTAAAGGTGGCGATGAGTTTCCGGGCGATCTCGACCGCGTCAGAATAGACAACCTGGCCGGAACCCGTGAGCCCAATGTATTCGTCTGCAAAACGCGTTTCCCTACGTTTGAAGAAATCTCGCCCCTTGCGCCCGACGGCTATCATCGAATCGACCTTACCTTCATTATCCCGAAGAAAAGCCTGCGTTGCCTTAATCACGTTCGCATTGAATGCACCGGCAAGTCCCTTGTCCGCGCTGATCAGCACCACGAGATATTTATCGTCGCCGCGCTCGTCGAGCAGCGGGTGCGAGAATTCGCCCGCGATCTTTCCGCTCAGATCCCCTAGGACCTCGCTCATTTTGACGGCATACGGCCGAGCGGAGGTCACGCGATCGGTCGCGCGTTTCAATTTGGCCGCGGCGACCATTTTCATCGCCTTGGTGATCTGCTGCGTATTCTTGACCGACTTAATACGCCGACGCATGTCTAAAAGACTTGCCATAATTCAGTCACAGTTACGTCGCCTCACGTGACAAGTACATAGCTTGTCACTTATTAACCAACTCCTTACGCGGCCGCAGCTCCGGCCGTTTCCCAACGCGTGGCTTTAAAATCCTCAACCGCTTCCTTCATTGACGCCTTCAGGTCGTCGTCGATCGATTTCTTTTCGCGAAGCGTGCTGAGGACACCCGGGTGGGATGTCTCAAGAAATTCGAGCAGCTCTTCTTCAAAGCGTTTTAGATCGGCGACCTCGACGTCGTCGGCCTGGCCGTTGCTTACCGTCCAGATGATGATGACCTGTTCGATCACGTCCATCGGCACATACTGGGGCTGTTTCAGAATCTCGGTCAAACGTTTTCCGCGTTCGAGCTGTTGCTGCGTAGATTTGTCGAGATCTGAGCCAAACTGAGCAAACGCTGCAAGCTCGCGATACTGGGCCAGATCGATACGCAGCGTTCCCGCAACCTGCTTCATGGCCTTGATCTGAGCCGCACCGCCTACCCGGGAAACGGAGTTGCCCACATTGATCGCGGGGCGAACGCCCGAGTTGAAAAGGTCGCTCTCAAGAAATATCTGGCCGTCGGTGATCGAGATCACGTTGGTCGGGATATAGGCCGAGATGTCGCCCGCCTGTGTTTCGATAATCGGCAGCGAAGTTAGTGAACCGCCGCCCTTCTTATCCGACATTTTTGCCGCACGCTCGAGGAGCCGTGAGTGTAAGTAAAAGACGTCGCCGGGATATGCTTCGCGGCCGGGCGGACGGCGGAGAAGGAGCGATATCTCCCGATAAGCAGCAGCCTGTTTCGACAGATCGTCGTAGATGGTCAGGGCGTGGCGGCCGTTGTCGCGGAAATACTCGCCCATTGCGCAGCCTGAATACGGTGCCAGGAATTGCATGGCGGCCGGATCCGATGCCGAGGCGTTGACGATGATCGTGTAGTCCATCGCTCCAAATTCCTCGAGCTTTTGACGGACCTGGGCGACGGTCGAAGCCTTTTGCCCGATGGCGACATAAACGCAGATCACGTCCTTGCCTTTCTGGTTGATTATCGTATCGATCGCGACCGCCGTCTTGCCCGTCTGACGGTCGCCGATGATCAGCTCCCGCTGACCGCGGCCGATCGGGACCATTGAGTCGATAGCCTTGAGGCCGGTCTGAAGAGGCTCTTTCACGGGCTGGCGGTCGATGATGCCCGGGGCGATCGATTCGACAGGATAAAAAGTATCGGTGATGATCTCGCCCGCGTCATCGATCGGGTTACCGAGAGCATCGACTACCCGACCGATCATCGCGTCACCGACCGGCACGCTCATGATACGGCTCGTGCGCTTTGCCTCGTCGCCCTCTTTTATCTTTTGAAAATCGCCAAACAGAACGGCTCCGACCTTGTCTTCCTCGAGGTTGAGAGCCAGGCCGCGGACACCGTGGGGAAATTCGAGTAACTCCCCAGCCATGACCTTTTCGAGTCCATAGATTTCGGCGATGCCGTCACCGACCTTGATTACGGTTCCGACCTCGTCAACCGTCATTGAGGCATCAAAATTCTCGATCTGCGCACGAATGATCTCGTTTATTTCGTTTGCTTTTATAGATTCCATATTTTTTCAATGGACATAGGAAAGTGGACAATGGGAAATCATTTTCCACTTTCCAATGCCCATTATCCATTCGTCAATTGTTCTCTCAGATTCTCCAGTTTGGTCTTGACTGAACCGTCGTAGACAGTCGAGCCGATGCGGGTTATCACACCGCCTATAATGCTTTGATCAATCGCGTAATTGACCGTCACGCGTTTGCCTGTGATTTTCTGCAGGTTTTCCACGAAGGCGGCACGTTCGGCGTCAGGCAGTTCGCGGGCAGAGGTTATTTCGGCCGAGACCGAACCGCTGCGTTCCTCTAAAACAGCGGCAAACCGGCTATTGATCGCGCCAATGTCCGCGACCCGGTTGTTCTGCAGCAGCACCTTCAGGAAATTCGCCGTCGTCGTTGACGGTTTCGCTCGGGCGATTAGGTCGTCGAGGACGCGTATTTTGTTCGCCTGGGTTATGGCGGGATTTGCAAATACGGTCTTGAGCTCCGAATTAGTGTCGAACATATCGCTGAGCACCGCGAGCTCCGATTTAACGGTGTCGGTCTCGCCCGAGGTCAAAACGACATCGGCGAGTGCAACAGAATAACGGCGGGCGATCGTTGCGGAGCTCATTAATTCAGCCCTCCGATTTCCGCAATGCTGGCACGCACCAGTCGTGCGTCAGTTGCCGCGTCAAGTTGCGATTTCAACTTGTCTTCGGCCAAACGAATGCTCTCACGGGCGGAAAACCTTCGAAGCTCGTTACGCGTTTGTTTGGAAAGACGTGTAAGGTCTGCCTCCGATTGCTGTGCGAGCCGCTCGATATCGAGGCTCGTTTGTTCGGCGAGCCGTTTTGATTCGGCGGCCGACTCATCTCTGGCGCGCTGCACCAAGCTGGCCTTTTCCGTTTCAAGCTGGGCAAGCTTCGCTTCGGCCGCCGTCAATTTTGCAAGGGCGGCCTGTTTCTCTGCCTCAGCCTTTATTAACTCGGCTCGGATCTGTTCACGTTTCGCCTTGAAAACCTCGGTTAGGGGTTTTTTAACGACGTAAACCATGATCGCGATAAAGAGACCGAGATTGATAAACTTCCAAAGCTCGAAGCCGGGGATATTAAAGTAGTTGTTGTAAAACTTCGTGAAGCCGCTCTCAGCGCCGCCGGATGCGGCGAGCAATAGGAGCAAGTTGTTCAGAAACGCTAGCATATTTACGGTCTTAGGCTGCGGCGCACGCCGAAACTCGAAAACTAAACTTTCAGAATACCCGCGGTTATTCTATCGGCCATTTTTTCAGCTTCGGTGCCGATAGCGGCACGGGCCTCGGCGGCCTGCTGCTCGATTTCGGCCCGGCCGCTCTCCAGTTTTTGACCCGTTTCTGCTTTTGCGGCCTCAATCTGCTTTTCGCGAAGGGCGGCAGCGTCCTTTTGCTCTTTTTCGATCAGTGAATAGCCTTCGCTGCGGGCCTCGAGTATCTCTTTGGTATATCGAATCTCCTTGCCTGCGACATCAGCGAGAATCCCGTCCGCCTCCGAGGCATGGCCGCCTTTACTGCGTTCGCGAGCATGCAGGAGATTATTTATCGGCCGATATAGAGTGCGATTGAGCACAAAAATCATCAGCAAGATCAGCCCGACGTGAATGAAAAGTGTTCCGTCGGGAAAGAGCTGAATGGCCTCGGCAAATAGAAGCAGATGCATAGTCCTTAAAAAGCCGCGTTCGCAGTTAAAACAGGGGAAAAACCGACACTATTCTCAAAAGATATAAGCCTAACACGCTGAATTTTAAGGGTCAAGCAATGGCCCCGGCAAGCATGATTCCGATCCTGCCTAACTTCTGGGCCGCTCAGATTGCACAGGTTACTCGACGCCGGCAGGCTCGAATGCTCGGTCGGAGCCACTCGGCGGATCGCCGGATAACCTGTCCGGCGGGGAAGAACGGCCCAGGCGGCTGTGGTAGAGTTCAATTTTATGAATGTTCGTCCCGCCGAAACAGCAGCTCGTGCGCCGCGAAATCGAACACTCCTTGTCGAGCCGGAAGAGACGCCAATGCTTTGGCAAAAGATTGTCCGCCGCGAGCCCGGCGATACGTCCGGCATCCTGCCGAATACGGTGATCTGCGGCGACGCTTTTGAGGTGCTGCCGGGTATGCCGACTGGCCGCTTCGACCTCCTTTTTGCCGATCCTCCTTACAACCTCGACAAGGTTTTCGGAGTTGAGCGGTTCGCCCGTTCGTCGACAGAGAAATACGCAGAATGGCTAGACTCCTGGCTCAACCTCTGCCGCCCGCTACTCACGGAGAGAGCGTCTGTTTACATTTGCGGCGACTGGCGTTCCTCGTCCGCGATACAAATGGCTGGTTCGAAGCACTTCACGCTGCGCAACCGCATCACATGGGAACGCGAGAAAGGCCGCGGGGCAAAGGCCAATTGGAAAAACGCCGCAGAAGATGTCTGGTTCTTTACCGTCTCCGATAAATACACATTTAATCTGGAAGCAGTGAAACAACGCCGGCGGGTCATTGCCCCCTACACGGAGAACGGAAGGCCGAAGGATTGGGTCGACACCGGCGCGGGCAAGTTTCGTGACACTCATCCTTCAAATATCTGGACCGATATCAGCGTACCGTTCTGGTCAATGCCCGAGAATACCGATCACCCGACGCAAAAGCCCGAAAAATTGCTCGCTAAGACAATTTTGGCGAGTACCAATCCGGGGGACTGGATTCTCGATCCGTTTGCCGGCTCGGGTACGACCGGCGTAGTGGCAAAAAAGCTGGGGCGCAATTTCAGCCTGATCGAATCCGACGAGTCTTTCTGTCTGCTCGCTCAAAAGCGACTCGATGCGGCCGACATCGGCGGACGCATACAGGGCTACTCAGACGGGATCTTCTGGGAGCGGAACAGTTCGGGCCCGGCAGCATGACGTAAGTTTTCGGTTAGATCTTTTTGATAGCATTCGCGCACCTGGATTTCATGAAGATCGCAACCTGGAACGTAAATTCAATAAACGTCCGCCTGCCGCAGCTTATAGGCTGGCTGCGGACGGCCGAGCCTGATGTGGTTTGTTTACAGGAAACAAAAACGGTCGATGAGAATTTTCCGGAAGGGATTCTGAAGGAGGCCGGCTATGAGTCCGTTTTCATGGGCCAGAAATCGTACAACGGCGTTGCGATTTTATCGAAACTGCCGATTGGAGACGTTCAAAAGAACTACCTCGATGACGATGACGAGTCGCCGAAACGTTTTCTATCAGCGACGGTTAATGGCATTCGCATCGTAAACGTCTACATCCCAAATGGCTCGGAGCTCTGGTCGGATAAATTCACGTTCAAGCTGGACTGGCTGCAGCGTCTGCGTGCGTATTTTGACACAGCGTGCGACGCGGCCGGCGACGTCCTGCTTTGCGGTGATTTTAATGTCGCACCCGGCGAGCTCGACGTCTGGAACGTCGGCGCCTATGAGGGCCGGCTGCATTTTTCGCGGCCGGAGCGTGCGGGGATCCATTATGTAAAGCAATGGGGTTTTACTGATCTTTTTCGCGAAAAGAATGGCGACCTCAGAGAATACTCCTGGTGGGATTACCGGGCGGGATCGTGGCCGCGTAACCATGGCCTGCGCATCGACCATATCTGGACGAGCGCGTCGCTGACCGCAAAATGCACTGGCTGCTGGATCGACACATCGCCCCGGGCGCTTGAGAGGCCGAGCGATCACACCCCGGTTATTGCGGAATTTCAGTAGGCCGCGGAGGTTGGGTGAAAGTAGTTACCTGGAACATTAACGGCATCGCTTCGCGGCTCGACCACGTTGTTGAATGGTCCGCGGCCAATGATCCGGATGTACTATGCCTGCAAGAGACAAAGACCGTTGATGCCAAGTTTCCGCTTCGCAGACTGCAAGCGGCCGGGTTTGAGCACACCGCCACCCTCGGCGAGAAGGCCTACAACGGCGTAGCAATACTTTCGCAACATCCCCTCTCAGACATTCAGCTAAATTTCTCCGATGATGCTGTCGACGCGCCAAAAAGACTGATAGCCGCGACCATTCGCGGTATTCGCGTTGTAAATGTTTATGCCCCGCACGGGACGGCATTTGGATCTGACAAGTTCGCTTTTAAGCTTGATTGGTATATGCGCTTGCGGACCTATTTCGATAACACCTTTTCGTTAACGGATAAGGTCCTGCTATGCGGCGACCTGAACATCGCACCGCACGAAATGGACGTCTGGAACGTGCGCTATTGGAAGGACAGGATGCATTTCACAAAGCCGGAGCGGGAGGCGATACATCACCTAAAGAAGTGGGGATTTGTCGACATCTTTCGACAAATGAATGATGAGCCGGATGAGTATTCGTGGTGGGACCAGTTTCATCACGGGTTTGAGAAGAATCAGGGCCTGCGTATCGATCACATTTGGACGTCACCCGCATTGGCAGGGTCGTGTACAGATTGCTGGATCGACCGCGTGCCGCGGGGCTGGATAAAGCCGAGCGACCATGCGCCCGTGGTCGCGGCATTTCAGAGCTAGATCAATCGACAGTTAATTCGTTTCCGCCCCGTCCTCTAAACTCAGAAGACACGTTTTCGATTGCTTTTGCGAGGCCAAAAATGCTATAAATGCCAAAAGGTCAATTCAAATCGTACATTTCGGAGGAAGTTTTAATGAAGGGAATCGCGTTTAGAGTTCTGTTTCTATCGGTGTGCTTGTGTTTTGCCGCACCGATCTTTGCTCAGGATCCGACACCGGATCCGGGTGCGGGGCCGACCCGACCCGGAGCGCCAACCACCGGCGAACCGCAGTCCTACGATAAGGTGATCACAAAAGATGCCAAGTCGAAAAAAGGCCTGTTCATGGTCCATCAGGTTAAGGATAAATTCTTTTACGAGATTCCCAAGGCCCAGCTGAATAAGGAATTTCTGTGGGTTTCGCAGATCGCTCGGACGACGCTGGGCGTCGGCTACGGCGGTCAGGCATTGGCCAATCGCGTGGTGCGTTGGGAGCGTAACGAGAACCGCATATTCCTACGCAGTATCGACTACAGCGTCATCGCGGATTCGACCACTCCGATCTCACAGGCGGTGCAGGCGTCGAATAACGACACGATCCTGATGGCCTTTCCGGTCGCGGCGTTTGGCAAAGACGACGCACCTGTAATTGATGTCACGCGCCTTTTTAGTACCGACATCATGGAGTTCAGCGCACGCCAGCGGTTGAACGCCACTGCCCTCGACGCGACGCGATCGTTTATTGAGCGCATCACACCCTATCCGGAAAATATCGAGGCGATGGCGTCGCACACTTATACCCGAGCCGCACCGCCTCCGGGGCTGCCCGCTAATCCGGCGACCGCAGGCGGCATGCGGCCGGGTAGTGCCACAGTTGTGATCCATCACAGCATGGTCAAGCTGCCTGACAACCCGATGATGCCGCGTCTTTTTGACGAGCGCGTCGGATATTTTTCGGTCAGCAAACTCGATTATGGTCGGGATGACCATCGAGCACCGGAGAGACGATTCATCACACGCTGGCGCCTCGAAAAGAAAGACCCGTCGGCCGAGATGTCTGAGCCGGTTAAGCCAATCGTGTACTACATCGATTCCGCGACACCTACCCGCTGGATACCTTATATGATCAAAGGCGTCGAGAAATGGCAGAAGGCCTTTGAGGCGGCGGGCTTTAAGAACGCCATCATCGCAAAACGCACGCCGACCCGTCAGGAAGATCCGGAATTTGCGGCGGAAGACGCGCGTTATTCGGTTATCCGCTGGCTGCCGTCGACCATTGAAAATGCCTCGGGTCCGCACGTTCACGATCCGCGAACAGGTGAGATTCTCGAGTCCGACATCCAGTTTTATCACAACATCATGAACCTCCAGCGTTCGTGGTATTTCCTGCAGGCGGCCCCGCTTGACGTGCGTGCACAAAAGCTGCCGATGCCCGACGACCTGATGGGCACGCTGCTCGAATACGTGGTCGCTCACGAGGTCGGGCACACGCTGGGCTTCCAGCACAACATGAAGGCCTCGTCGACCTATCCCGCCGAGAACGTCCGAAATAAGGCGTGGGTCAAGAAGATGGGTCACACGCCGACCTTGATGGACTATTCCCGATTTAACTATGTCGCACAGCCTGAGGACGGCATTGACGTCGCCGATCTCGTTCCCGGGATCGGGCCTTATGACGAGTGGGCAACGATGTGGGGCTATAAACCGATCCCCGGAGCACGGACACCCGATCAGGAACTGGCTACGCTCGACTCGTGGGCACGTGCCCAGGACAACACGCCATGGCTTCGTTTCTCGACCGAGGGCTCGGCGGGGAGCGATCCGGGTGAGCTGACCGAGGCGGTCGGCGACGCCGACGCGGTCAGAAGTACGGGCTATGGACTGCTCAATCTTAAGCGGGTCGCCAAGCTGCTTGTGCCCGCGACTACCAATGACAAAGGCCAGCCATACGACGATTTGGCTGAGCTATATGGCCGAATGATGGGACAATGGACGCTCGAAATGAATCACGTCGCGGCTATCGTCGGCGGATACAATTCGCAGCAGAAGCACATAGGTCAGAGCGGCGTTCGGTTCAGCTTGATTCCAAAGGCACGCCAGTCAGAGGCAGTAAGATTTCTCAACGACAACGCGTTTGCAACACCGATGTGGGCGATCGACAAGGAAATCCTTCGTCGCATCGAGCCGATCGGAGCTTTGAATCGCGTACGCAATGCACAGAACAGCGTGCTCAACAGCTTGCTCTCAAGTGCACGGTTTGCTCGCCTAATCGAGCAGCAGGCTCTCGATGGAATGGCGGCATACCAGCCGGCCGATTTCCTGGCGGATGTACGGAGCGGCGTTTGGACCGAGCTCGGAACCCCCAAGGTGATGATCGACCCATATCGACGCAATCTGCAGCGTGCTTATCTCGACATCGCGAATACAAAGCTCAATGTGGCTGCAACGCCTCCGCCCGCCGGCTTGCCGCCGGGTTTTGGTGCTCTCTTTGTGACGAGCGGTGATGAGAGATCGTTTTATCGTTCCGAGCTGCGTGCCCTGGACGTGCAGATAAGGGCGGCAATGGTCAAAACGGCAGATCGCAACACTCGCATCCACCTCGAGGGCGTCCGCGACCAGATCGCCAAGATCCTCTTCCCGGAGGGAGATTCTCGTTCGGCATCTGCCGCTGCAACGCGCATCACCGAGATGATGCTTGAGATGTATTCCAATCCGGACGCGTGCTGGAGGGATTTTGAGATCAAACCCTAACTTCCTACGGGTCTATCGCACTACTATCGCCGGGGCTGTAAGCCCCGGCTTTTTTGTCCATTGAAAATAGCTAATGAACCGTGATATCGGAGTTATTTCCGTCGCAGTTCGCCGATACGTTTCCATAGCTGCGGCATCAGGCTAGCCATTTTTATGATGGAGCCTGACGCGAATTTTGTTGCGAACTGGCGAAAGGTTTCGACCGCTGTTGCGGAATAGGGCATCCACCACGCGTTTGGCAGCAGCGAAAGGCGATTGATGTGGATGTGCTGTGGCTGGACAAGCTCCATCAGACCTTCGCGACCGTGTGTGCGTCCGCGACCTGAGTTTTTAAACCCGCCCCACGGCGTCTGGCCGATGCCGTGGGTGTAAAGAACCTCGTTGATACAAACCGACCCAGCCTCGATCTGCTCGGCAACCCGCCGGCCTCTCGTCAGGTCGCGGGTCCACACGCTGGCCGTGAGGCCAAATTCACTATCATTGGCGAGCTGGATAGCCTCTTCTTCGGTCTTAAAAACGGCTATCGGCAATGTGGGCCCAAACGTTTCCTCCTGCATCGGACGCATCTCGTTCGTCGCACCCGTAATGACGGTGGGAGCGTAAAAGAGATTTTGGCTGCCTGCGACAGAAGGCGTCGAGAGCGAAACATCGGGGCGGCGGCCACCCGTTTCGATTTTTGCCCCAGCCTGGAGAAATGCCTCGACGTGATCCTCCACGATCTTTACCTGCCGCTCCGATGACATTGCTCCGATCGATACTGCCGCGTGGTCGCCGCTGCCTTGTTTCAATTCCCCGGTTCTTCGGAGGATCTTCTGGGTAAGCTCCTCAGAAACCGATTCGTGAACGTATAGCCGCTCTACGGATGAGCACGATTGGCCGGAATTACAGAAGGCACCCCAAACCGCTCCCGCTGCCGCGAGGTCGAGATTCGCGTCTTCAAAGACGATCATCGGGTCCTTGCCGCCGAGTTCGAGCACCACGGATGTCAGATTCTTGGCCGCCGCTGCCGCGATTCGCTTACCGGTCGCGACCGAGCCGGTGAACATTATCTTGTCAGGCGCGGCGTCGACGAGAGCGGCCCCGGTCTCACCGCCGCCACTTACGATCTGCACGCACCCGTCCGGCAAGCCAGCTTTCTCAAAGATCTCGCCGATCTTCAGGCCGACCATCGGCGTCAGTTCAGAGGGTTTTATCACGACCGTGTTACCCGCCATTAGTGCCATTACACACTCTCCGAGCGGGATTGAAAACGGATAATTCCAGGCCGGTATGATCGCGATCACGCCCAGCGGGTGATACACAATGCGCGAGGTGCGGCCCATCAGACCGTAGGCTCCGATCCCGATCTTCGAAGGTTTCAGCAGCTTCTTCGTGTTCCGGGCGAAGTACTGCATCAGGTCGAGCACCGGCGCGATCTCCATCGAAAAAGCCTCCGCCACCGGCTTGCCCGATTCGTCTGATATCAACCGGGCGATCTCGTCCATTTCGGCAAGGATAACTTCGCGGGCTCGCATGATGTACTCAGAACGCCTATGAAATGTCAGCTTTTTCCAATCCTGGAATGCCGCCCGCGACAATGCAACAGCTCCAACGACATCGTCGAGTGCGGTCACTGAGACACGTCCAACCTCGGCCCCGGTCGCGGGATTGGTCGACACGATTTCGTCAGATTTTAGGGGTAATGGACTGCTCACGTCAGCATTTTTTCGATCAACTTGTAGCTCGCGTCGATCGCCTCAGACAATTTCGCAGGCTCGGTGCCGCCGCCCTCGGCCATGTCAGCTTTGCCACCGCCGCGTCCGCCTACTATGGGAGCGATCTCGCGGATGATATCGCCCGCTTTCACCTTGCCGGTGAGATCGTCGGAGACACGTACGATGATGCCAACCTTGCCCTCATCGCTGCGGCCCAGGATGACGACGCCGGATTTGAGACGGGCCAGAAGTGTGTCCGACAGTTGTCGCGTACCGCCTGCGTCGAGTCCCTCAACGATCTTTGCCAGGACCTGCACACCGCCGATGTCGCGGGCCTCGTCGCCGCTTGAGTCGGCCGAGCCAATCGAGCCGGTGGCAATCTTAAGTTTTAGCTCATCCATCTCCCGACGTGTTTTCTTGAGCTCGTCCTGCAGACGCTGGATGGCGGCCGGCAGATTGTCGCGCTGCGTTTTGAGTGCACCGAGCGAGGCGTCGATCAGCCGTTCGTCGTCGCGAAACCGAGCGAAAGCGTCGAGGCCCGTGATCGCCCGGATCCGTCGCACGCCCGAGGCAATCGCCTCGTCCGAGGTGATCTTAAACGAGCCGATATCGCCGGTTGCGCGGACGTGCGTGCCTCCGCAGAGTTCCTTGGAAAATACGCCCTCACCGACGCTCAATACACGCACCTCGCCGCCGTACTTCTCGCCAAACATAGCGACCGCTCCGCTCTGCATCGCCTCCTCAAGCGCCATTAGATTCGTAGTAACGGGTTCATTCTGCAGGATATAGCGGTTTACAAGATCTTCGATCTCCTCGAGCTGTTCGGCCGTCATCGGCTGGTAATGCGTAAAATCAAAGCGCAGGAAATTGGGGGCGACTACCGAGCCGGCCTGCTTCACGTGCGAACCCAAGACTTCTTTCAGCGCAGCATGAACCAGATGCGTGGCCGTATGGTTCCGACGAGTCGCGTCCCGCCGGTCGGCATCGACCGTTGACGTAACGACGACGCCCGGCTCAACCGTTCCTTCCTCGACCGTTATTTTATGGATGATCAAGCCAGCAACAGGCGAGTATGTATCAGCCACCGCAGCCGTAAAATCAGGCCCGACGAGCTTTCCCGTGTCCCCGACCTGACCGCCTGATTCGGCATAGAACGGAGTACGATCAAGCACGAGCCTGCCCTGCTGGCCGGCTTGTAGGTTCTCGATTTTCTTCTCGCCGTCCAGGATCGCAACTACCTTTGCATCGTCGATGTGGGTGACGTCGTAGCCGTGAAACTCATTCGTGCCGACCTCGGCAAGCAGTTCGGCATATACCGGGCTGATCTCGCTTTTTCTATTAGTCTGGCCGACACCGGACTGACGCTGAAGATCCTTTAGCGCATAGTCAAAACGCTCACTGAAATCCTCTTCGTCAAACTCGAGCCCCTTTTCCTCGAGGAACACACGGATCAGATCGCGCGGCGTGCCAAATGTGTCATAGAGCTTTCCGAGCGACGCAAAGAGATCGTCATCCTTGGGCGTAGACGGCGAAATTCCAAATTCATTCAAGCGACCGAGGCCGACGGTCAGCGTATTTCCAAACCGCTCCTCCTCAAGCCGTACCATCTTACCGATGAAATCACGCTGTACGAGAAGCTCAGGAAAGGCCCCCTGAAATCGATCGACAACCTCATCGCATACCCTGTAGAAAAATAAATCGGTGAGACCAAGATGCTCGCGCCCGTGGTAGATGGCGCGGCGCATTATCTTGCGCAGCACGTAATTACGCCCCTCATTGCCGGGCAGAATACCGTCGGCGATCGCAAACGCTGTCGAGCGAGCGTGGTCGGCGATGACGCGGGCCGCGAACTGTTTAGACTCGGTTAATTGATCGTAAACTGTCATGCCCAGCTAATATATCAGATATAAGACGGCCCGCTGTCCCAACTGTCCCGTCTGTCCCAAGTGTCCCAGCTGTCCCACGTGTCCCAAATCACTCCAGCTCCGGGGTACTTTATAGCTGGATGTTCGACACAATACCGTTGTTGCAACGATAGCACACTGTTGCATCAATTGTCAAGCTCTTCGTCTCTTCTGTCCAGCTCAAAACCGCCAATCATGTGAAGAACGACGGCGGTTAGCGACAGGTAAATGCCTTCGCGGCTGACGTTTGAAAACTGGCCGGTTTGATATGTTTCGGCATACCAAGCCCAGACTAGGACGACGCTCGATATACCGAGCACGGCCGAACCGGTTATTTGAATTGCCTTTTGCAGCAGCCTCGGCCGCAAAACCATGTAGACGCCGATCATGAGGTGAATGAGTGCGGAGAAGAGAATGTAAATGTGCCGCGAACGCATGAGCAAACGCAGATCTTGCGGGATGATTTCCTTATCCGGAAAGTCGACACGCATGTATCGGCCGGTGATCGCGAAGACGATAAACAGCAGAACCCCGAAGATAAAGTGAGTGCGTCGCATGCGGTTGCAAGTTAGTGGCGCGGTTATTATGATTTTGGCTTCCCTTCGAAATCAAGCGAGCGAGGATAATAATGAGATTTGCGGCTTTGACCGGATTTGTTCTGATGGTCGCGGTGATTACGATGAACGCGCAAAAGGCGGTGGAAAAGAATTTCAAATCGCTCTTTGAATCAGAGTTGCAACACGCCGGCGTGGTCGGAGCCAGCTTTAGCTTGATCCGCGAAAATCGTGTCGCGGCCGATTACCAATACGGATTTGCGAACCTCGCTAAAAAACAGGAGGTCGATGAGAACACTATCTATCATTGGGCGTCAAACACCAAGCCCTTGACAGGCATCGCGATAATGCAGCTGCGCGATCGCGGACTGTTAAAACTGGATGACGCCGTGACGAAATACCTGCCGGAATTGCGCAGCATTCATAACAAATACGGCTCAATGGATGAGATCACGATACGTCATCTAATGACGCACTCGGCGGGCTTTCGCGCCTCGACCTGGCCATGGGATAAAGGTGAAAGCTGGGAGCCGTTTGAGCCGACCGAGTATTCGCAGCTTGAGGCGATGTTTCCTTTTACGGAGATTTTGTTCAAACCGGGCAGCAGATTCAGCTACTCAAATCTGGGAATAATCTTTCTCGGTCGTATTATAGAAAAGCTCACCGGAGAGGACTATGAGGTTTACATCGACAAGAACATTTTTAAACCGCTCGAGATGCACCGTAGCTATTTCGACACTACGCCGCCTCATCTTGTAAAACACCGTTCGCACTCTTATTACGCGAAGGACGGCAAGCGGACCGAGGGCCGGTTCGATGTCAACACCGGCATCACGGTATCCAATAGCGGCCTGAATTCACCGATGCCGGATATGGTCAGATATGTCAATTTCCTCGTCGGCGATGAGTCGAAAAGCTCAATCCATGACACCGTTCTCAAACGCTCATCGCTCGACGAGATGTGGAAGCCGCAATTAAAGGCCGAGACAGATGCGAACGGCAACCGTGGCTTTACGACCGACATAGGATTGATATTCTTTATGGATCGAACGATGGGCAAGACGCATCTTGGCCACGGTGGTGACCAGAATGGGTTTATCAGCTATATCGATTTTGACCCGGCGAAACGCACTGCGTCGATCCTGGTGATGAATACAAATGTGAGCTATCCGGCGAACACGCCGGCTAGCAACGAGGTGGTGGGCCGGCTGCGGACGGCGATACGGAAATTGTTTTGATACAACGGATTCCGGCGGACCGACACGAATTAACTACATTCCGATACGCGTTAATCCGGGTATTTCCGTTGTTACGCACGCCTAGGAAACGCCCTTCGCCCGGTCCCAGCTACCCTGCAGTTTCCTGAGCATTAGAATCTGGCCCGCGTGATACGCATTGTGGGCATTGATCTCGCCAATCAAAATGGCCCATTTCGTTTGTTTTTCCATGGAGACCGGTTGGTCGAACTTTGCCTCGTCGGCGAATTCGATAAGTGAACGAAATTCCGTCATTACCAAGTCAAATCTCTCGATTTCCGCCGCCCATTCTTCATCCGTGCCGCCCGCCGTAAACGTCGCATCGTTGTCATCGGTCTCGTAACAGTAATCGACGCCCTTAAACCGCTCGACATAGGCGAAATTGTAGAATGTGAGGTGACTCAGCGTCTGCCACACCGAGTTATCAGCACCGACGGGTTTCCAGGCTGCCTCGGCGGCCGTCATTCCATCGACCGCATTCCGAATCGCGACAAACCAGCCATTTTCGTCGTAACACTTGTTAAATTGATCGATCAAAAGTTCTTTGTTCATAGCTCGCAAGCTAAACGTCTTGACGTTTAGACGTTATAGTTTATATTAACCCTATGGCCTTGCAGTCAAAAAGAGCGACTATCTATTTTGAGCCGGAGCTTCACAATGCGATACGGCTAAAATCGGTTCATTCCAACCGATCCATTTCTGACATTGTAAATGAATCGCTGCGCATCGCTCTGAGGGAGGATCAGGAGGATCTGGATTCCTTTGACAAGCGTGCGAAGGAACCTGTCGTCACCTACGAAGCTCTACTCGCAAAGCTAAAAGCCGATGGCAAAATATGAGATCGTTTTCAAACGGTCTGTGTACAAGGATCTCCGGCCGATACCGAAAGCGGATATTAAACGCATTCTTGAACTAATCGACGCATTGGCCGAAGAACCTAGAGCGACTGGATGTGAAAAGCTCTCAGGCCAAGAACGGTATCGCGCACGCCAGGGCGTCTATCGCGTCATTTACGAAATTCAGAATACACAGTTAATTGTTACCGTTGTAAAGATCGGGCATCGGCGCGATGTTTACGAGCGATGATGAGCTCGCAACCGCATGACCTCAGGCCAAACTCACAGCCATTCTAACGACATTCTCGATCGTAAACCCATAATCTCGAAAGACATCCTCTGCCGGGGCGGAGGCTCCGAATTTGTCGACCGTCAGGGTGTCGCCGCTTGAGCCGACGTATTTGTGCCAGCCTTGTGAGACGCCGGCTTCGATGGCGAGGCGGGCCGTGATGCGTGGCGGCAGGACCTCGTCGCGATATTTCTGGGGCTGGGCGTCGAAGAATTCCCAGCACGGCATTGAGACGACGCGGGTTGGCGTGCCGTCAGTCTGAAGTCGCTCGCGGGCTTCCATTGCGAGGCCGACCTCTGACCCGGTCGCGATCAAAATGAGTTTTGGCGATGTGAGTTTCCCGTTCTTTGTTTCGGCCTCGGCGAGAACATAGGCACCTTTGTGGAGGCCGTCAGCACTCGCGTATTTTTTGCGGTCGATAACGGCGACTTTCTGGCGTGAGAGGGCGAATGCGGTCGGACCTTTGTCGCGGTTTAGGGCGGCTCGCCATGCTTCGCGAACCTCGTGGGCGTCACACGGACGGATCACAGCGAGATTGGGAATTGCTCGAAGCGCCGCCAGATGCTCGACAGATTGATGCGTTGGGCCATCTTCGCCGAGACCGATCGAATCGTGGGTGAAAACGTAGAGAACCTGAATCTGCGACAGCGCGGCGAGTCGAATCGCCGGTCGCATGTAATCCGAAAACGTCTGAAACGTCCCGCCAAACGGAATGACGCTGCCATAGAGCGCCATTCCGTTCATGGTCGCGCCCATCGCGTGCTCGCGAATGCCGAAGTGGATATTGCGATTAGCGAACTCCTTTGCCTGGATGTCCTCAGAAGTTTTGATCTGGGTATTGTTTGACGGCGTCAGATCGCCAGAACCGCCGATGAGCTGCGGCACGGCGGCCGCGAGTGCGTTGATCACCTCACCGCTAAAAACCCGGGTGGCTTTCTCCTCGGCAGCATCAAAGGCCGGCAACGATTTTTCCCAGCCAAGGGGTAGCTTGCCCGTGCGGGTTTCCTTCAAAGTCTTACCGAGGTCGCCGAATTCTTTCTCGTATCTTTTTACCGATGCGTCCCATTCTTTTTCAAACGCAGCACCCGTTTTAACTGCCGCGCGAAAACGTGCAAGGGCCTCTTTTGGAATAAAGAAATGTTTGTCCTCGGGCCAGCCGAGGTTCCGTTTCGTTTCCGCCACGCCTTCGGGGCCGGGGGCGTCGGAGTGGGCCTTGGATGTGCCCTGTTTCGGCATTCCATACCCGATAATGGTCTTGATCCGAATCAATTTCGGCTTGTTCTTGATTTTTTGCGCAGCCTTAATAGCTTTCTCTATTGCTTTTAAATCGTTGCCGTCATTGACCTCAGAAACTGCCCAGCCGCACGACTCAAAACGCTTGGTCACGTCCTCGCTGAACGCCAAATCCGTCGATCCGTCGATGGTTATTCTGTTGTCGTCATATAGGTAGATCAGGTTGCCGAGACCTAGATGCCCGGCGAGCGAGGCTGATTCGTAACTGACGCCTTCCATCAGGTCGCCGTCCGAACAGATACAGTAAATGTGATGGTCAATTATCGGAAAACCCTTGCGGTTAAATTTAGCGGCGAGATGCGCCTGCGCTATGCCCATACCGACACCGTTCGCAAATCCCTGCCCGAGCGGGCCGGTCGTGATCTCGACGCCGGGCGTCAGCGTATTTTCCGGGTGACCCGGCGTCTTCGAATGAAGCTGGCGAAAATTCTTAAGCTCGTCGAGCGGCAGATCATAGCCGGTCAGATGCAGCAGCGAATAGATCAGCATCGACCCATGACCCGCGCTCAGGAGAAAACGGTCACGGTTAAACCATTTCGGGTTTCGGGGGTTGTGACGCAGAAACTTTGTCCACAAAACGTATGCCGCGGGCGCCATACCGAGCGGCAAACCAGGATGCCCGGAGTTCGCCGTTTGCACCGCATCGAGCGATAGCGTGCGAATGGTGTTGATGCAAAGCTCGTCGAGATTCGCTGTTTTACTCGGTGTTATAGGTACCGCCATCTAGTTTTTCAGAGGATCGAGGATCTTAAGGTATTCGGAAAATCGGTTAAAATCTTTATCTGCACTTGCCACCGCCGCGTCGTGATGGATAGCGATTGCCGCAAGGTGCGCATCCATCACAACATTGCCGGAAATTTTCAGTTCGCGGAGCAGCCTGGAATAAATGGCCCAGTGATTTTCTCCCGGCGGAACGAGCTGCACCATCGGATGCTCCAGCAGCTCGTCGATTCGTGTCGTCGCTTCGGTAACCTTCCAAGGATGCTTGAACACGCTACGGCTTGTAGAAAGACGTAGCAAAGCGTTTACCACAATCCATGCGAGTCCGACAGATTCGGTCTGTTTCCGCAGTAGGCCTTCCAGCCATGCCGCCGCGTCGGCATGCTGTGGCAGTTCGTCGATGTATGCATAGATGAGAATATTAGCGTCGAGCACTATCACTTGTGAAAGTCGCCCTCGACCTCAGAGATCAGGTCCCATATCTTGTCAAAATTAAGCCCGGGTTTTGGGCCGGCATTCTTGAGCGGTCTGATCTTGAAAGGTTTTGACGCCACTTCGCCTCCCGCAATCAGTCCGCGTTTCATGACCTGATTAACGATCTGCTTAAACGAGGCGTCGGGCCGCTTCCTTTGAATCCGCCTGAGTCCGACCACGACCTCATCCTCAAGTGTCAGAGTGGTTCTCATAAAAACATCATAACATCACAAAAAACAAACATCAAGGCATCAACGATCTCGCATTTTCTTCGCCCACCAGCGTAACCCCACGAACAAGAACCGGTAATCGCGCATAAATTCAGGCGGCTTGCCCTCGAAATAGTGGCCGATAAACTGCAGAATCCAACCCAGGACGAATAGGCCGAGGGCGAGCATCCACAGTCTGGAAATCAAAAGACAAAACGGCAGGAGGAGTATGGCGACGGCGATCATCGGAATGCCGATGGTGTGGGTGAGGCGATTTATCGGGTGCTCGTGGCTCTTGGAATATTCGTCAATCCACTCGTTCCAGGTTCGTCCGCCCATCATAGGTTTGACCTCACGCCGTTAGTATTTGCGAGTATCTTAGCATCACTCCGTCCGGCGTCGCATTGTGCGGACGATCAGATTCTCGTCGAGCTGTTCACGCCCAACTTCCGCAAAGTCGTCCAGGAAATCAGCGGGCATAAATGTGTCGGCGTCCGGGATTTCGAGCGGGATATCAGTGACAATCCATTGATCGATCAGATCAGCGAGGTCATTGTACGTTTTTGCCCCGCCAATCAGGAAAATATCGCCTTTGACATATTTTGAAAGCTCAGCGACCGCGGCTTTATTTGACAGCTTGATCACCTCCGGCGGTAGTTCAAGTTTATCCGACCGGCTGAGGACGACGTTCAATCGGCCGGGCAGCGGTTTCGCGATCGACTGCCATGTAGTCGACCCCATCACCACGACATGCCCCACGGTCGTCCGTTTAAAGAATTTGAGATCACGGGAATAATGCCAGGGCAATTTGCCGTCCCTTCCGATGGCGAAATTCTGCGAGATTGCCACGATTCCGATGATCATACTGTCAGAGTATAACGCGATGGTCCCCGACTCGGGCAGTGATCTTTTCACGGTCGAAATACTCGAGAAGCGGAATCGCGTATTTGCGCGAGACACCAGCGATCTCCTTGAATTTGGCCACGTCGATCTTACGATCAGGGGTTGTGTCGGCGTAACCCTTTACCCGGTCGATCAGGTTGTGCAGCACATCGCCGTCGAGATATATCTCGGTGGTGATCTTCGCCAGTCTGCCTGATTTGAGCATGAGTTGGATGAGTTTTTTCGAGCGTTCGGCATCGACTGGGAATGCACGAAGGGCTTCGTCTATGGCCTCGGATAGCTTTGGCACATCGAACCCGCAGCGTTGATAAATGGCTGATAGGCTTTCAATAAAACCGGTCTCCTCGGCCGATAGCTCCATCTTGCGGGCTGCTATGCGAACCGTGTCCTGCTCGACGACGAGGAGGCCGCTGGATTGCAGATGATCGATGACGGCCCGGCTGATCTGGTCGGGGAGGTGCGCAAACACAGCCTTGCGCAGCGCTTCGAGCGAAATGCCTTTCGCCAGCGGTTCAGCATTGTGAAAGTCGGCGACCGCCGTGCCGGTTTGAGCCAACAGCTTCTCGAAAAAAGCCGCCCCCAGGAATCGCCCCGACGCCGCGATAATTTTTCCCGCCTCGCGGAATCTTTCGAGACATTGGTCGAGGTATCCCGTGTTCAAACCGGTAGCGGCATTGAGTTCGCGAGAGGTAATGCCGCGGTTTCCTGCGTCGCGGATCAGCAGCCCGACCTTCTCCTCATCCGTCGCGTCGAGAAAAGCCTGGGTCTGGGCACGAATTAACGGCAATTCATTGCCTCGATACTTTCTCGCAAACGTGTTTGCGATACGCCCGCCAGCTATGGTCATTTGCGGTGAATAGCTTCGGATGATAAATCGCTCGCCGGGTATTGCGACGATTGGCTGTTCAAAACTCAGTTGCGCTAACCCCGTACCGCCGGCCTCGATCTCGCCGCTTTTGTCGAGAATGCGCACTCGGGCAAGCACCTCTGAGGTGCCGAGGTGGAAACGCACTCGCTGTCGCGACCGGAGGCCTTTTGGAGCGGCCGGCAGCACCTCGACCTCGCTGTCCACGATCCATGTTGGGAGGAGCGTCCCGTTTTCGACCAGTGTCATTCCCCGTTCGATCTGTGAATAATCGATGCCGGCGAGGTTCACCGCCACCCTCTGGCCCGCCCGGACGGATTTGACCGAACGGCCGTGCGTCTGCAAGCCCCGAACACGGACTAGCCGATTTTCGGGCAACAATGAGATCTCATCGTCGTAGGCTATTTCACCGGAGGACAGCGTCCCGGTGACCACGGCACCAAATCCCTTGATCGAAAAGCTGCGGTCGATCGCGAGGCGCGTCACATGATGGTTATCGCGTCTCGTCACCCGTGTATTCAAGTCGAGAAACGTGCGTTTAAGCTCTTCGATGCCATTGCCGGTTCTGGTGCTAATTGTGACGACGGGCGAGTCGGCGAGGAATGAGCCGGCAACGAGATCAGCGACATCGAGCCTTGCCAATGCCAGAATTTCTTCATCGACAAGGTCTGATTTTGTTAGAGCGATAATCCCTGCCTTTACTCCGAGCAATCGGCAGATCTCAAAATGTTCGCGTGTCTGAGGCATGACGCCCTCATCCGCCGCGACCACTAGAAGGACGATATCGATGCCGCTTGCACCGGCGAGCATATTTTTTACAAAGCGCTCGTGGCCGGGCACATCGACAAAGCCGAAATGGGTGTCGCCAACGCTCATTTCCGCGAAACCCAAGTCGATGGTAATGCCACGTCGCTTTTCTTCGGGTAGACGGTCGGCGTCGATGCCGGTCAGGGCACGCACCAGCGACGTTTTGCCGTGATCGATATGGCCGGCCGTGCCGACAATTACGTCCATTTTATTTGGAGCTGTACTGTTCGAGTTTGCGGTAAAGCGTTTTTCGGCCGATATTCAGAAGCCTTGCGGCTCGAGACTTGTCGCCGTCGGTGAAACCAAGCGTTGCCTCAATGACCTGTTTCTCAATCTCATCCATGGGTGTCGGCAGAGCAAAGTGCATTCCCGGACCATTCCATACGGCGCCTTGGTCCTGACCGGGCTGGGTGACTGGCAACCCGGCACTGGCCCTGATCGCGTCAGGCAGGTCATCGAGCTCGATCTGGCGGCCCGAGGCGATTATTACGGCACGCTCGATGGCGTTTTCGAGCTCGCGGACGTTACCCGGCCACAAATAATTGACGAGGGCACGCAGCGCGTCTTCGTCGATTCCTGATATGAACCGGCCGGATCGTTTTTTGTATTCTTCCAGGAAATGAAAAACAAGCAGATGAATGTCTTCAGCCCGGGTGCGAAGCGGCGGCAGCGAAATGGGAAATACAGACAGCCGATAATACAGGTCACGGCGGAAATCGCCTTCCTCGATGGCCCGCTCGAGATCAATGTTTGTTGCGGCGATCACGCGCGTATCGGTCCTGATCACTTGTTTGCCGCCGACGCGTGTGAATTCGCCGTCCTGCAGGACGCGGAGCAGCCTCACTTGCGCAGACTGTGACATCTCGCCGATTTCGTCTAGAAACAGCGACCCGCCGTTAGCCTCTTCAAAACGTCCCTGACGCTGTGATCGCGCATCGGTAAACGCTCCCTTTTCGTGGCCAAACAACTCGCTCTCAAGCAGCGTTTCGGGGATCGCACCGCAGTTAATTTTAATAAACGGCTTTGTCTCACGCGGCGAGTTGTAATGGATGAGATTCGCCATCAGCTCTTTGCCGGTACCTGATTCGCCCAGAATCAGGACGGTCGTCGAGGTGCTGGCGACGTTGAGACCGAGCTCGATTGCACGACGAATGGACGGCGCCTGGCCGATTATTTCGCTGTGTTTCTCGTGGAGTTGGCTGCGGAGCCGCATCACCTCCGTCGAAAGCTGATCGCGCTCGAGAGCGGTGCCGATCTGGTCTGCGATTCCCTCGATGAGAGCGATGTCGTGGTCTTCAAACGTGCTCTGGCGGCTCCACACAAATCCGAGCAGACCAAATGATCGGCCCGCGACCTTAACCGGCGTGATAAGGGCCGCTTTTCCGCGTAATTGAGTGTTAAAGAAAATCCGGATAGCGAGCGGCAGTTCAGAATCGGCGAGTTTCAGCGTCTTGCCGTCGCGGAGCAGCTCGCCGATTGCGGCAAACGTATCGACCGGCAGCGATTTATCATGCTGCTCAATGAGCTTGAGCATTTTGCCAAGTTTGATTCCCTCGGCTGACTTAAATGATGCGAGCGAGATGCGCTTTTCCGAAGCGTCGAGCACACCTAGGGCTCCGTAATCGGCACCGACGAGATTCACGGCCCGCTCGAGCACTACCTCCGACACTTCCTTAAAATCCGAATGTGAGTTGAGGGTGTTCGCGATTTGGAGTAGGGCACTTGTTCGGCGCGTCTCCTTTTCCTGGGCGACGTACAGGCTGGTGTACTGATAGCCGATTGCGAGTTGGTGGGCGATCGATTCGAGGAAAGCGACTTCCTCATCAAGCCAGTGGCGCGGCTCGCGAGTGTCGTGAAGGCCGAGCAGGCCCAGAACATTGCCATTCAGCCGGATCGGGATAATCAACAACGAACGGGTATCGAGCGCCTTTGCGAAGAATTTTAGTGTAGCGTCTTTGGTTTTAGCGATGTCGTCGATGCGGACAGGCTTTGTAATGTCGAACCTCTCGACCAGCTTCTCGGCGTCGAATGGAATGGTCGTCCCCAAACTCTTCGGGACCGACTTGTCACGCCGCCATTCGTGGCTGATTCGCAGTTGGTTACCCTCATTCAATTGAAGCAGGTCACATCGATCTGCCTGAAGCATTCGGCCGACTTCGGATACGACTGCATTTAGAAACCGCTCTAAGTCGATATCGGTGGGGAGATCTCGAGCGAGGCGATCGATGATCGCCTCACGCGCTTCGTGCATGCTTAGGCGCCGTTCGATCGACAATTGTTCAGTGTAATCGGTCATTGTCACGAATAAATGTGTAATTTCGGCGCAGAGATGTCAAGTTGATACACCGCCGAGCAGTCGGGTGGCTGTCGGGGAGTCGAAAGCTGGCGATTGCCGGCGCGAGCGGATTCTTACCTGGAACACTCCAACTCTCAACGCCTCACTTCTATGGCCTGTTCGCCGGTCGCGGCGTTGGATTTTTTGGAACCTCTCGAGGCCGCGTGTTGGCGGCGGGCAGCGGGACAGAGTTCGAATTCGAATTCGATGCAACCCTAGAGCTGGGTTTGACGGCCTTATTCACGGCCTGGTTTGCGTTCGTATTTTTCGAGACGTAATCGATGCGCTGGCGGCCGGCCTTTGCGTCTTCGAGCATATCCTCGGCTCGGGCGTTAGCCGGGTCCAGCTCGATTGCTTTTTTCAACGGCCCAATCGCCTCGGCGTACTGGGCGAGCACGATCAAGATCGACCCGAGTTCTGTCTGATATTCCGTGTCGTCGGGATTGAGTTTTACAGCTTGCTTGAATGCCTTTTCAGCTTCGGCATCCTTCAGCAGCTTGACATAAGTGCGACCGAGGCTGAAGTACGCGGAATGGTCTTTATGATCGGCGTCGATTCGCTTTTCATACGCCTCGACCGCCTTTTCAAAGGCTTTTTCGGAATCAGTTTTTCGCGGTGCCTTGCCTTTCGCGTTTGCAGCGGGACTTTCGGTCACGACGCCCGACAGTTCGTTTTGCAAGGCCAATAACTCGTACGCGATTCCTAGCTGGAAATGGGCGTCGGCGAGGTCAGGATTTAGACCGACGGCGTGCTTATATGCATCGATCGCCGATTGCGTCTGGTTTTCGTCGAGCAGACGGTTTCCTTCTGCGAGGGCTGCCTGCGGGTCGCTGATCGAGGCGATATCAACTGCCGACGCTGCAGGAGGTTCGGCCGGCGTCTGCGGAGTCGCATCGGGCACGGTTGTGCCTCCACAGCCAATCGTGCCCGCGGTGACTACAATTCCCAGAAAAATCGAAAGACCCAATCTCATCAGGTACATCCTACGGAGTTCGTCTTCAACCTGGCGGAAACACCATTTTACGCCCGGCTAACAGATGGACATGCAGATGAAAAACCGTCTGTCCGCCGTCCGCGTTTGTATTGATCACGACCCGATATCCGGCTTCCGCAAAATCCTCGTCACGCGCAATCCCCGCCGCGGCAGCTAGCAGGTGGGCAAGCACATCCCGCTGGTCAGGCCGCGCTTTATCGAGGGAGGCGATATGCTCGCGGGGAATAATCAGAATATGCCTCGGAGCCTGGGGCTCGAGGTCATTAAAAGCTATGCAAACCTCGTCTTCGTATATCCTGGCCGTCGGAATACGGCCATCGCCAATTTTGCAAAAAATACACTCGTCAGCAGACATAATCTATGGATATTAGACCATAGACGGCCGAGATACTTAATCGACACGCGACACGCTTTTTCATTAAGGCGAACCTTGCGCGGACTCGGAAATGCCATCCTGGATCCGCAAAATGTCCGCACCGAGCACCTGTAGTTTCCTAACGATCTGCTCATAGCCGCGGTCGATATGATAGACGCGGTCGATCTGGGTCTCCCCGTCCGCGCACAGAGCCGCGAGAACGAGTGAGGCAGAGGCACGTAGATCTGATGCGATAATCGGAGCGCCCATCAACTTCGTGGTGCCGGTCACTGCGGCAGAGTTACCTGAAATCGCTATGTTCGCTCCCATTCGAATAAGCTCCGAGGCGTGCATGAAACGATTTTCAAATATCGTTTCGGTAATGACGGATCGGCCTGCGGCCTGGGTCATCAGGGCCATATATTGGGCCTGCATGTCGGTCGGAAAGTCTGGGTGAGGCTCCGTCGTCACGTCCTCCGCTGTCAGGCCGGCCGTGCCGCGGCTTACGAGCAGCGTTGTTGGGTTTAACTCTTGGATCTCAACACCGCACTTCCGCAGTTTGCTGATTACGGCTACGAGATGCTCCGGGCGGCAGCTTTTGATCTCGAGCTCGCCGTCCGTGATAGCGGCCGCAATGATGAACGTCCCGGTCTCGATGCGGTCCGGGATAATCGTATGCTCAGCACCGCCGAGCGCCTCGACACCCTCGATCTCGATGGTCGCTGTGCCAGCTCCTTTTATGCGGGCTCCCATCGCATTCATTAGATCCGCGAGGTCTTCAATCTCAGGTTCTTCCGCGGCATTTTTGATAACAGTTTTTCCTTTAGCCAGTGCCGCCGCCATCATCACGTTCTCAGTGCCGGTCACGGTAATTTTTTCAAAATCGATTGTGCTGCCGACGAGGCGCCCTTTTGGAGCGCGAGCCACTACGTCGCCGGATTCCAGCGAAACACTTGCGCCTAACTTTTCGAACGCCTTGAGATGCAGATCGATTGGCCGCGTGCCGATAGCACAGCCACCGGGAAGGCTGACCCTGGCCTGGCCAAATCGCCCGAGAAGCGGCCCGAGTGCCAAAACGCTCGCCCGCATCGTCTTTACAAGATGATAGGGAGCTTCGAATATTTCAATATTCTTCGCCGTGACCTTGTGCGTTCGCAGTTCGGGTGTCAATACGGTCGCGCCGAGATCCTCCAGCAGACGTCGCTGTGTGATCAGGTCCTTAACGTAGGGGACGTTATGCAGCGTGACTGTTTCCGAAGAAAGCAGCGTCGCGGCAAGGCACGGAAGGGCGGAATTCTTGGCCCCTCCGATCTCCACCCTGCCACTCAGCGGCCTGCCGCCCCGAATGAGAAACTTGTCCATATCAGTTAGAAATGCTTATCGGATCCAATACGACAGCTTATCATTCGTACCGTCATCCCGTCTCCGCGATACTGCCCGTTCGAACGCGTCTCGAAAACTTTTGGACAACGGCGGTATAGAACGGGTTCATCCTATTCACGGACTTCAAGCTTGCCGATAGTCGTTGTAATGATGATCAGTTTGAGGTCTCGTCCCCGGCCGGATTTCCCTCCTTCTGGCCGGGGATTTTTTCATTCCTGATTTTCTCTGCGACGCTTGCGATTTGCTTTGTATGACGGTACTTATGCAGTCCGCTCATGACCAGCCATTCGCCGGCGGTCAGCGGTCCAAAGAACGGGTGTGGAAAAGTCGCACCCGAGAAATCGAGGTGTTCAAAGTCCGCACGCATCGCTTCGTAAGCATGCCGATTGTCCTCAATGATTTTTATTGAGTCGGCGACAGATACATTGCCGGTCGGTTTCACCTGGTCAGGAGCTTCCACCCGCAAGCCACCCATCTCCGCGGCCCGGGTGCCAAACTGGGTGGAAAGCGAAAAAGCTCCCGCGGCTGACGATTCGGCGTGGGGAAGAGAGTCTCCCAGGAGCTTCGTGCAAATGCGGGCAATCCCGGTGTCGACAATCGATACGTGTTCAGCGATTTGCTGGATCGTCCATCCTTCCGCGGGCGCGAGCAAAGATGCTTCCCCTGGCGTAATCGCCCCGAGCGTGCCGACGAGGCCATCGCGAAACTTTTGATTTGCCGAGAATATGTCGCCTATGCTTTCGTACTTCATGGTTTAATTGCGGCTCCTACTGTTTTGGCGTGGCTGCGGGCTGCACGGTCAGAGCGAGACGGTGCCAGCGGGAGAAGCTGCGCACGTTGTCGATCTCATTTTTCATTCTTCGCAAATAGGCGGTTTGCAGATAGATCAAATCTTCGCCGGTCCATGCAATCTCGACTATAGGGTTAAATGAGACTAGTGAGCTCACGTCTGGCAGCGTTGATAAAGGTTGATCGGGAACGGGTGCGGGAATATTTGAGTTCGGATCGATACTCTGGCCGGCCCGCTGCTGCTCACGGTCGTAGATCTGAGACGAGATGAGCAGCTGATTGCGTAATGGAATCGCCGCCTGGGTCGGATTGGTACCGGTGGCGTCGTAAATCCGAACTTGATTCTCAAAGGCAGCCGCCACCTTGGTTGAGTCCGGCGACCAAACCGGCCTGACGGCTGTTTGATTATCGTCGAGCCGCCGCTCCCGCCCATTCTTTTCGATCGTTCGCAGCCGGCCGACCGGCACCATCATCTCGCCCTTGCTTTCAGACATCACCTCGCGATATCGCCACTCGCTTGCCGTGGCCGCGAGTGCCACCAACATCGAGCTGTCCGGTGACCAGACGTAATAAAAATAGATGATTCCCTCGTTTGAGGTCACGGGTTTGACGCCGGCTCCATCCGCGTTCGCCAGATAGATCTGCTCGCTCCGGAATGTCAGTATCCCCGTTGGCGCGGCGGGTGTGGGAACCGGCGCGGGCGTCGGCGTAGGTGTCGCCTCACCCTCGGGCACGGCGTCGATCACGGTTTCTTGAAATGGGGTCGGAGTCACCGTTACGCTAGTGCCTGGTGAAGAGGCGGCAAATGAAAGAGCGGCCCGAGTCATGGCGACAAACGCAAGAGAAGCCGAATTGGGCGACCAGACGATCGTGTCGGGAAAATGGACGGCCATCGCGTCGGACGTCATTTTTCGCTGCAGCCGGCCATCCGGCGAGTACATATCGAGCCGGTACTCGGCCGAGATGTCGGATATGTGCCGGTAAACGGCGACGACCTGTTTTTTGTCGGGCGAGGGGATTGTGCGCTCGAGCAGCTCGAATGTGCGGTTGGCGTCAAAATCACTTTGAACCGCTGGATTGATCTCCTGGACGACCCTCGACGCGTCCAGACTGGGTGCGGGCACGTCAGGCTCGTACCTGAAGTTAAGCCGCACCGCGGCGACTGAGCCTACGGATGGCGCCGCCTCAGGCTTTTTCTGGAAAATATCGCCGCCGCAGCCCACGATAAAGCCGACGCAGGCCAGCAGGGCCGACACCCGGAGTTGTTGCAGCGGGCTAGAGATTAGCATTCAAATACTGTTGATATAGCCGACGCTGCGCTTCGCTTGGTTCCGCGACTCTGCTGATCTCATACGTCCGACGCGGATCGCTGCCGAGGGTAACCGAGATGTCACGCATCTTGTCGAATCTGAACAAGGACAGCTTGACGACATCGCCCGGCTTTTTGTCGACGAGGTAACTTAATAAGAATGTAGCGCTCGCGCGATACCCATCAATCGCGACAATCTGGTCGCCGGAGTCGAGCCCCTGGTCATAGGCAGGCGTGCCCGCAGGCAATGAGCGGATGGTCAACCGTCCGTTTTCTTCGACTGTGTCGGCTCCCAGGTATGCGCGATTTGGTCCCGATTCCTTCGACGTGAGCTGTAGGCCTATCCCATTCAGAATCCCGTTAAAGTCTATCTCCCGCTTGCCGCGCACGTATCCGGAAAAGAATTCGTCGAGGCTTTTACCTGCCATCAACTCGGCCGCTTTCTGATAATCTTCGGGCGTGAAATTCTTATTCTTCTTGAAAAACTCTGTGTACAGATAACGCATGACATCGTCGAGGGATTTCGCACCGTCTGAAGCGGTGCGAATCGTGATGTCGAGCAACATGTTGACCGTCTCGCCTTTGTCGTAATACGAGATCTGATTGTTTATCGCATTCGCATCGGGCCGATAATACTTGATCCAGGCGTCAAAGCTGGCTTCTTCGAGACTCGTTTCAAAACGGCCCGGCCTCTCCTGCAGAGCCTTGAATTGCGCGGCCTTAGTGGCGAGCAATTCCTTATCGGTCACAAGGCCGGCACGGCGAAGCAGGACGCCTTCGTAGTAGGCAGTGGCTCCCTCGGCCACCCATAGAAGCTTCGTGTAGTTTTCGTTTTCGTAGTCAAAAGGGCCGAGGACGTCAGGCCGGAGCCGTTTTACGTTCCAGATGTGAAAGTACTCATGAGCCACGAGGCTCAGAAAACTCTTGTAACGCGTGTCATTCTTGAATGCGAGCGGACTCGCCTGGAGTGCAGTAGAATTGAGATGCTCGAGACCGCCGCCCCCGCGTAGATTCAGGATAAACGTATAATCGTTATAGGGGATCTCGCCAAAAATCTTAAACGTTTCATCAATAATCTTGGCGGTATCGGTAGCGAGACGCTGAAGGTCATAGTTGCCCTCGCCGGTGACTACGTAACGGTGTGGTTTGCCCTGGACCTCAAATTTAATCTCTTTAAAGTCGCTCACCTCAAAGGGCGAGTCGTAAAGGACATCAAAATTCTCAGCCCGGAAGGTGTTCGTCTGGTTCGCGACAGGCGGCAAGCCGGTCGCAACCTTCCAGTTGCCCGCCGGGTTGACCTTAACGGTCGACGGCGCGGCAAGCTGGTCTTTGATAAAGAAGAGGAGAGCTCCGTTGTTCCAGAAGGCATGTTCGTCGTTCAGTTCGTTTGTTCGAACGGTCAGCTCGTTCGAATATACCCGGTACGTTACGGCGAGTTCCTTTAAGCCCTTTGAATCGACCTGCCAGGTGTTCTTATTTATCTTTCTCCAACCCAGGTTGGCACTGTCAGCGGTTTTCGCGGCGAAATCCTGCACGTGCCGCGCATACTCACGGATGAGATAGCTGCCAGGCGTCCAGACCGGCATCTTCAGCTCGATCTTATCGGGCATTTGCGACCAGCTGACGCGCATCTCGACCTCGATCAGATGCGTCCACGGTTTGCTCATCGAAACCGAATAGGCAATCTCCGGAACCGCTTTAACCTCGACTACCGGCGTCTTTGTCGCCCGTGGTTTTCGCTGGGCCGGTGTTTCCTGATACATAAAAACTAAACCGGCAACAACGAGTGCCAGCACGCTGATTCTATTCGACTTTAACCGCATGTCATTAAAAACCCCCGTGTAAAACGGTCACGTAAACACAAAGCATAATTCTACTATCGAATCGAATATTTGCTAAACTTTGAGCCTATGGGCGTGCCGAAAATGAAGACTAAGGTGAGCGTCGAGGATTACCTGGCGGGCGAGATTATCAGCCCGATCCGGCATGAATACATCGACGGCGAAGTCTATGAGATGGCGGGCGGAAGCGATAACCATAATCGAATTCTACTCGACCTTGCGGGTATCCTTAACGCCAACTTACGTGGTAGTCGCTGCGAGGTGTTTTCTTCGGACATAAAGATTCGCGCGACCAGAACCGTTTACTATTACCCTGACTTGCTGGTATCGTGTGAGGAAAATCCTGACGATTCTCATTTTCGAAATGAACCGATATTGATCATCGAAATAACTTCGCCCTCGACGCGGGGAATCGACCGCCGGGAAAAATTACTGTTTTATCAGGCAATGGCAAGTGTCCAGGAGTATTTGATCGTCGAGCAGGATAAAATGAAGGCCGAAGTTCACCGTCGTCAGCCGAATGGCGGTTGGATGACGCATTATTTCAACGAATCCTCCGACACCGTGGAATTGCAGTCGATCAACTTGACCATTCCGCTGCCCGATCTCTACGTCCGCGTCAAGCTCAAGCCCTATGTCCCATTCGACGAAGACTGACGACAAGTTCTTTACACCTCCGCTCGTCATCATCTTCGTTACGATCTTTATCGATCTAGTCGGGTTTGGGATCGTCATCCCACTTCTCACATTTTACGCAGAGGAGTTTCGAGCGACGCCGCTCGATATCGGGTTGTTGGTGGCGGTTTATTCGCTGATGCAGTTCCTGTTTGCTCCGATCTGGGGAAGTCTGTCGGATAAATTCGGACGCAGGCCGGTTCTGTTTTTTACGATTCTCGGTTCGAGCGTGGGTTACCTGATCCTCGGGTTTGCGGGGAGCCTGCTGATGGTCTACGTAGGCAGGATCATCGCCGGGGTCACCGGTGGCAACCTTGCGACGGCACAGGCCTATATCGCTGACGTCACCACCCGCGAAAACCGGGCGCGGGGCATGGGTTTATTCGGCATGGCGTTCGGTTTGGGGTTTATTGTCGGTCCGGCTTTAGCGGGAATCCTAAGCCAGTTTGGAATGCACGTACCATTTCTATTTGCCGCGGCCCTTAGTTTGGTCAATGCTATTCTGCTCTATTTTATCCTGCCCGAGTCGAAACACTCGGATTCACACTCCGCACCGGATCCGCGCGTAGGGCGGATGGCAGCCTTGATGAACTCGTTGCGCGAGCCTCGATTTGCAACAATCGCGGTCGACTACTTTCTAATCGTAATGGCGTTTTCGATGATGACGACGTCGTTTGCATACTTTACCCTCGTCAATTTTGGTTATGATGCGGCGGAGACTGGGTACCTGCTTGGGTTTGTCGGTTTGCTGGCGGCAGTAACGCAGGGTGTAGCCTTTGGCGGACTGGTCAAACGGTTTGGTGAGGCAAAACTGGTAATTTTTGGCTCGGCGATGTTGGTTCTCAGCCTGGTGGCTGTGCCCTATGTGACCTCTGTTTCGGGCGGACTGTTAGCCTTGCTCGCCGGTGTCGGGTTCTTTGCGATTGGCAATTCGATTGCCTCTCCGGCATTGACGAGCCTCGCGTCAAAGATTGTCGGTGATAGTGAGCAGGGCCGGGCGCTCGGCATCCTGCAGTCGTCCGCCAGCCTCGCACGCGTCGTCGGACCGCTGCTATGCGGGGTCCTGTTAAATAACGCTGTTCAGGAAGTGGATGAGGCGAGCCTCGTTAGGACTTTCTGGACGGCCGCGGGAATCATGCTGATAGCCCTCTTAACCGCAATCTATCTATCGAAAATTGTTCACCTACCAGCGGCCGCGCCGATCAACTTACAGCCAGACGACGTTGTCTGAGCTCCGACGCAGGGAACTCGAGTCGAAATATGGTGCCCTCGCCTACGGTGCTGGTGACCCCGATCGTGCCCGCATGCTCTTGAATGATGCCATACGAGACGGCGAGCCCAAGGCCGGTACCGTTACCGACACCCTTGGTCGTGAAAAACGGATCGAACACTTTCTTTAGATTATCGGGTGGTATACCCTCGCCCGTATCGGAAACCTCGACGACCAAGTTGTCATCCTGATCAGCCCGGGTTGTGAGCTTGATCGTACCGCCGTCGAACATGGCGTCGCGGGCGTTGAGGATCAGATTTGTGAATACCTGCTGCAGCTTGCCGGCACTACCGTATATTGGTGGAGCATCAGCTTCATAATCTTTAACGATCTCGACATTCGACTTGCGAAGCTGGGGCTCGAGGAGCTGCAGCGTATCGTCGAGAAGCTTGTTGATCTCGATGTCGACAAACTCTTCAGCATTTCCCGTCCGCGAGAAATTCAGCAGGTTGCCGACGATATTTGAAGCACGGTCGGTCTGCCGCTGCATTTTTTGGAGCAACGCATGCTTCGGATCGGTCTCGGGAATCATTCCCAGCAGCATCTGTGTGTAACTAGAGACTCCTGTTAGCGGCGTGTTTACCTCGTGAGCGACACCCGCCGCGAGCAGGCCGATGCTTGACAGTTTTTCACTCTGTTGCAGGGTTTCCTCAAGCTTTACGCGCGACGAGACGTTTTCGAGAACGATGATCGCACCTGTCTGCTGATTCGATACCGTACGAAGCGGTGCGACAGCGACATTGATGATGAGCGATCGGCCCGCCTTGTCGTACGTGTGCAGTTTGTAGGCGTTACGGATCTCCGTAAGATGCCAACGCGACTTGCCGAGAATGTTTTCCAGGTTGAGGGCAAAGCTTTCATCGAAAACGTCCTCAACGAGCTGCCCGACGACCTCCTCGCGAGACAGGTCCATCATCTGCTCGAAAGGGGAATTGCAGCGGGTGATACGGCCCGATTCATCCACGGCCAGCAGGCCGACGTTGACCGATTCGACGATCGACTCATTAAATTCCTTGAGCAGTGCAAGTTCTTCCGTATGCTGCTTTTGTTGACCGTATAGACGGCTGTTTTCAATCGCGACGGCTATATAGCCCGACACGGTTTTGAGAATATCGAGATCTTCGGACGAGAGGAGCGATCCGTCGCTGGCCCGTCCGAGCCCGATCACGGCGACCATCTTGCCGGCGGCCACACACGGCACATAATAGTGCAGCTCCTGCCTGACCACAGTCTTGCTCAGATGCGGCATTTGAACGTGTCCGGGGCGGGTGGGACGGTTCTCTGTCGGGACGATTTCGATTTCCGAGGCGTCGATCTCATCGGCGCGCACGACACCGGTCAACGCGCTCTTTTGACGGATCATCGTACGAAAATCGGGCGGCATCGAATAGCTCGGGCTGATACCGACCGACTTGGCGATGCGGTAATTCTCAGTCGTCGTGTCATCCTCAATGAAAACAGCAACTTTCTGCACATCGAGCACCTGCCGGAGGCGCTCGATGAGGCCATCGATCAGAGGATCCAAGGCGGTTGTCGCCGAAAGGGTCTTGCCAAAATCGAGCAGGCCTTGCCGCATGTCGTACCGCTCGCCGTAAAAGAAGCGGTCCGCCCGCTCCTGTAGATACTTCTTGAGAGGCTCACTGAGCATCACGATCGCGCCCATCGCCACAATTGCGATAATCGCCCGCAAAGTGATCTCTGTGGTCGAAAGGCTGTTACCGACCGCTAGGAAGACCAGTCCGAGGGCGACGGCCCCGATCATCATTGCAATGGCGACCGTGGTCATCGCATAAACCAATGCGCGACGCACTACAACGTCGACGTCCATCAGGCGATAGCGTACGACCGAGTGTCCAAAGCTGAGCGGGATGAGCGCGAGCGGCAGGGTGGTAATCGCGGTGCTGAAATTATCGTCCGGAATTTGAATCGCGAACCGTTCGACCAATTGCATAAGAACAATCGGGGTGATCGCCGCGATCGTGCCCCACATTGTCCATTTCAGCCGCTGGCGAACCATCGACTGGTCGCTCTTGAAAACACGCCAGACAAGGATGGCCGCCCCGACACTAATACCGACTACAAACTGTACAAAATTCGCCGTATACAAAATGCCGAAGAGATCCGTACGGTCGATAAATCCCGCCATGGCCGCGGCAATGCCAGACTCGGCCAATAACTGCGGCACGAGCGAAAATACGATAAGCAATACCGAAAAGACTGCGGCGGGAGCATAAAGGGCGTATGTTTTCCAACGGTCGGCGAAAAACAAATCGCTCCGCACCGGATAGCGAATGCAAAAATGGACAAAAAGAGGGACGAACAAGGCGAGGGCGATATTGTCGAGCAGGTCTGCCGCCAGGTCAAAGTCGCGGCCGGTTCCTATCGAACGAAGCGAATGAAACACGAAAGCCGCCAGACAGACGGTCGCGAAATGTAGAACAAAGGGCGAACTGCTGCCCTGCTTGAACAGCACAAAAACGCCTACGCCCAGCCAGATAACGCCGACAATGGCGAGAAATATTATCGATGGCGTCCACCGGGAAACGGGGTCAATGCGGCGGAGATCGGCGATATAAAAATTATCGGCCGACGAATATTGCGGTTTCTGAAAAAAGTAAGTTAAATTACCGCCGACGCCCGCCGATTCGAGATACATCTGAGGGTCAGCTACGGAAGTGATTTCCTCAGCCTTTTCCTCGTCAAAACCAATGCCTATCAGACGACTGCCAACGGAAATACCGGCACGCGAGGCCGCTAGGCCCGGTGTCACCTTGTCGGCGTAAATACCGTCCGCTCGCTGTGTCCACGTCACGCCGTCGGTGGGCGGCATGTTCTGAAAAGCACGTTGAGACAAGTTGAGAGCAGCGGCGGCTACGAATAGCACCGAGGCCAGGAGCCAGAGTAGGCTCCAACTTGTAAACATCTTTTCCTTCATTTGACGCGAGGCGTACTTTGCCGTAAGTCATACAACGCAAACGACGTTCCAATGAGCGATCGGGCGCCGTTTGCCATTTTGAGCGTGATTTCCAATAAAAATGGCGGTCATAAGTATGTTAGGATACATTGCGCCCCGCAAAGGAATTCATGATTTTGCTCGACTATCCGAGAATTTGGACGCAAGAAAAGCCGCTGTAAAAACTAGCGGCACAGTTTTGCAAGCGAATCGATCTCGTAAAAGCTAGAATCTAACCTGGATACCGCCACGCAGAGTGCGCCGCTGCGAGTTGAGCGTCAGGCTGCCCTCCTCACCAAATACGCCGGTCTGGAAATCGAAAAGATTCCGAGCATCAAACATGGCCTGAGCTCGAAACGGCAGGCCAAACCTGGGAAGCGTTTGGGTCAGCATTACGCTGAGGCCGGGATCGTATATTGCCAGGCGGCCTTTAAAGGGATCGATTGCAAAGACGGTGGCGTCGGGCGAGAGGCGGTAAACCGTACGAACGCTGGTGCCAGATTTCAAATCCGCCGCAACCTGTCCAAAAAACGAATGAAAAAGGTCGGTTTCAAAAATCCGTGACGGGTCGGTAATCGCTTCCGAGGACAGTTTTTGGCCGCTGCCAAACGCATACCCTACGGAGGTCGAAAGGATACCGCTAAGACGGCGGTTGTATACAACTCTCACGCCTTGCGTTTTTCCCTGGTGGTTCGCGACGAAATCGCCGAACCCATCGCCGTCAAGCGTGTCGAATGCGAGACCGTTTAAGCCAACACCCCGACTGAACGATGTATCGAGGAAAACATTTGCCTCGACGGTGGATTTGTGATCGATCACCCGCTCAATGCCGAACTCGAGCCGGCGGCTGCGGTTCAAAACAGGCTTGCCGTCTTGTAAAATAAAGTCGTCAACGGAGATCGGCTCAACGAATGCGATACTCTGACCCTCAAGATCGATTGCCTGTGCCCAGGAACGTTCCTCCGTCTGGCTTGTAAAGGCTGAGCGAATACGTGTCTTGGAATTAATGTCGTACTGAACGCCGAGCCGCGGGGTGAGCGACGAGTCGTCGCCCGCGCCGAGGAATCGGGAATAATCAAGACCCACGACAAAAATCACGCCGCCGCGTATCTTCCACTCGTCGAGAGCCTGGAACGAAACCTGTCCGAGTGCTTTCTCACCGCTAGGGTTGCGGAGGGCACCCAGCTTACCGACGGAGCTATTGAAACGAAACTGGTGCCCGTCAAAGGGACTCGTGCGAACCGCGATTTCAATCCGCTTCGGAGAGTTTGCACCGGCCGCAAGTTGAGCCGCAATGACAACGTCGGAATTCTCACTAACAGGCAAAAGGGTTGCAAAATTAACCCCGGCGGCCGATCCGCCATCCGAGGCCGTAGCGAAGGTTTCGACGACAGTTTGGCCTTTTCGGGCCGTGGTTACTTCGGGTTCAGCGTCAGCTACCTTCTCGACGATCGGGGCGTCACCTTCTTGATTCTGATAGATCGAACGCTGCGACTGGGCGGCGCGAATACGCCATTTTGAGCTGTTGCGATCCACTCGTTTTTCCGGCAGTGTATTGCCGCTGCCCGAGCGTTCGAGCTTGAAACCGTAGTTTAATTCTGCCGAATCTGATACCTCGACACTCTGAACGGTAGCAGGGTTAAACCCCTGTGCGACGGCCAGAATCGTGTAGACACCCGGCATGATCCGGGCGACAAAACTTCCATCTCGATTCGAGGTGACCTGCTTGAGTAGCTTTGAGCTGCCGCTGCGAAAGAGGGCGACCGATGCGTCGGCGATCGGTGAACCCGCGTCATCGCGGACCACGCCTCTGATTATTGCCAGGTTTGCAGCCGACTCGACCGGCCGAGCCGCCGATGGCAATGACCCAGCCGTCACCGTCGAGATCGCAATCAGCGATACGGCGACGGCGGCAAATAGTTGTTTGATCTTAACGGAAAAACCCATTCCAAACGGCAGTATCAGTAATTTACGTATTTTGGTTGCAAAACGCAACACATGTCAAGCCTAACCGGCAACTGTACTTGACCTCTAGGATGCCTGCAACCTTGACAAAGTTTGCCTTGTGGCTAGAATTGAAACCTGCCTCATTCGGGCAGATTGGAGACGTGGCTGAGCGGCTGAAAGCGGCGGTTTGCTAAATCGTTGTAGTTCAAAAGACTACCACAGGTTCGAATCCTGTCGTCTCCGCCATTTTATTGGTCGGTGATCATTGGGTCGAGAGCGCCCGTTGATTTCCGGCCTTTTCCTTTGCGGCCCGACTCTAACCGGCCGCATTCGGCCTATCCCACAGACTCAATAGCTATTGGCTATTTTCCTCCGCCGACCTTAAAATCGTGCTCTATGTCAGTCAGAGTTCGATTTGCCCCTTCGCCTACTGGATATCTTCATATCGGCTCGGCACGAACCGCGCTTTTTAACTATCTTTACGCCCGCAACACGGGCGGGAAGTTTCTTTTGCGTATAGAAGACACCGACCTTGCCAGGTCGACTGAGGAGTCGACCGAGTCGATACTAGAGGGGCTTGAGTGGCTCGGCTTTGCGCCGGACGAGGAAATAGTTTTCCAGTCTAACAATGCGGAAAAGCATCGTGCTGTTGCCAAACGGCTGCTGGCTGAGGGAAAGGCGTATCGCGACTTTACGCCAAAGGTCGCTCCCACCGACTTAAACATAAAGGACGCGATCAAGGACCGGGCTCGTGCGGGGCAGGGCGAAAAGAATATTCGCGATAACGAGTATCGCGATCTGCCGGTGGCAGAAAGCGAGGCCCGAGCTACGTCCGGGGAGCCGTTCGCGATACGCCTGAAAGTGCTTGAAAGCGGAAAGACAGCCTTTGAAGACGAAGTTTATGGTCTTCAGGAGAGAGATTACGCCGAGACCGAAGACCTTGTTTTGCTCAGGTCCGATGGTCACCCGCTTTATAATCTCGCCGTTATCTGCGACGACATCGAGATGAAAATCACGCACGTTATCCGCGGGCAGGACCATCTAACCAATACTCATAAACAGATACTGATCTACGAGGCTCTCGGTGTAGAGCCGCCTACATTCGCGCACCTGCCCCTCATCATGGCACCCAACAAGGGGAAGCTTTCGAAACGTAAGCACGGGGAAGTCGTCTCGATGACAACCTATCGAGACGCGGGATTCCTCGCGGAGGCGTTTCGAAATTTCCTTGCCCTCCTGGGCTGGTCCGCTGGCGAGGAACAGGAGATTTATACACTCGATGACCTGATTACAAAATTCTCACTGGCGGGCATCCACCGCTCAAACGCGGTCTTCAATTTCACCGAAAACGACCCTCGCCGCTGGACGGATGACAAGGCCCAATGGATGAACGCCGAGTACATCAGGACGCTACCGCTCGATGCCCTTTTGCCGCACGTTAGGGTGGAGCTGAAATCGGCAAAGCTCTGGCGGGAAGAATACGACGACGATGACCGTGCGTGGTTTGAAAAAACGATTGACCTCATCCGTCAGCGGTTTTTCACCCTCAAAGACTTTTCGTCCCAGGGTCGTGCATATTTTAGCGAGGACTATGATTTTGACCCGACGGCCGTCGCCAAGAATCTGGCAAGATTTCCCGAATTGCGAGAGTGGCTACCGATGCTTGCCGACAGATTTGAGACTGAATTTGCAGACGCCGCGCGTGAGCAAGGGCTTAACCTTCGATTTACCGAAGAAAATATCGAAACCGTCGTAAAAAAATTCACTGAAGAAAGAGCGACGAAACTGGGCGTGGTAATGAATGGTTCCCGCACATTGCTGACGGGCACCGCGGTCGGGCCATCGATGCTGTCAGTTTTTGAAACGCTTGGCCTTGAGCGATCCATTTTACGGCTGCGAAGCGGCTTGGCGTGGAACCTCTGAACTTTATCGCCTGCGCTCGGGCTTATCCAATTGAACGCTTACGGGCTTGTGATTGCACGGCGGTGATGGCGACAGCGTCAACGATATCCTCGGCCTTACAGCCGCGTGAGAGGTCGTTGCACGGGCGGTCGAGGCCTTGCAAGATTGGGCCGATCGCAGTGCCGCCGGTGAGGCGTTCGGTGAGTTTGTAGGCGATGTTACCCGCGTCCAGATTGGGGAATATTAAAACATTGGCGCGGCCCGCAACGTTTGACCCGGGTGCTTTTGAGTCTCCGACCGATCTGACTAAGGCCGCATCGGCCTGCAGTTCCCCATCGATAGCGAGATCGGGCGATCGCACCTTTACAGTTTTTGTCGCTTCTATAATTTTGTCGATCAGCTTGTGTTTGGAGCTGCCCTTTGTCGAGAACGAGAGCATCGCCACCCGGGGCTCAACCTCGAGCAGGGCATGGCAAGATTCGGCCGATGCGATGGCGATCTCGGCCAGCTGCCCTACATCGGGATCTATCACGACGCCGCAATCCGCATAGATCATCGCCCCTTTTTCGCCAAAGCTCTTATCAGGCACAACCATCAGGAAAAAGCTCGAGACGGTGCTTAGACCGGCTCGTACCCCGATACATCGCAGAGCGGCGGCAACCGTATGAGCGGTGGTGTTCGTTGCCCCGGCAACCGAGCCGTCGGCCTTTCCCTCGCGCACCAGCAGGTTGCCAAAATACAGCGGGTCCTTAACGGTCTCTTCGGCCTCTTCCAGGGTTACGCCTTTTGCGCGTCGCATCTGGTGATACAGAGTGGCGAGCTTGGCAAAATCGTCCGACTTCCGGTGGTCGAGGATTTGCACACCGTTGAGACTCGCTCCGGCCGCGGTCGCGGCGGTTCTGACCTTGTCTTCGTCACCGAGAATTGTGATTTGGGCAAGCCTCTCGGCCGCACAGATTGAGGCGGCCAAGACGGTTCTGGGGTCTTCGCCCTCGGGCAGGATAATGTGCTGTAGATCGGTGGCAGCGCGCTCGCGAATTCGTTGCAGGATCATCGGGTTTGAATCTAACATACAACCAAAAAACGGGAAACTTGCACAAACCGGCGGCACTTTCTAGACTCTAACAGCCGAGCGAATAAGGAGAATACATGACAGGTGCAATCGCAAAAACCAAAATTCCACGCCGTCAAAAATCGGAAATGAAGGATCGGATGCGCGGGTTTCTAATGTTTCTGCCAAACCTGGTTAGGCTCCTTGGCCGTCTGTTAAAGGACTCGCGGGTGGCTACTGCCGACAAGGCCTTGTTTCTCGGCGCCATCGTCTACGTCATCTCGCCGATCGACCTGATACCCGATATATTGCCATTTATCGGTCAGGTTGACGATCTCTATGTCGTCGCGTTGTCGCTGCTGCGGCTAATAAATCGGACGGACGATGCGGTCATCACCGAGCACTGGGCTGGCGGCGGAGATATCGTTTCTCTGGCCAACTCCATTGCCGGCCTTGCCCCAAAAATTCTTCCCAAACGCGTCTCGCGTGTCTTGACCTCGCGGGTCGAGCTAGCCCCTGCCGGCCAGCTTCTCAGCGGCATAGTCAAGCGGGATCAGGTGTTGGTTCGTGAGATCGCTGGTGACGATGAGCCATTGATAGCGAAGGACTCACGACCGTGACGAGATATTTCCCTGCTTTATTCGTTTTATTGTGGAGCTACGGGTGTTTTGCCACTATATCTACAGAAGCCATAACTGTTCCTAACGCCTTGAAGTAACTGAGCCGCCCGCCCGGTTTTTCGTTATACTTTTCACGAGACGAAGAATCGAACGGCAGAATTCTATGTTTGAACGATACACGGAGAGATCGCGTCGCGTAGTCTTTTTCGCCCGATACGAGGCTCTCCAGTATGGATCGCAGGTCATCGCACCCGAGCATATCTTGCTCGGTCTGATGCGCGAGGATAAGACACTATCGGCAAGGTTTTTCCCATTTCGTCACATTCTGACCGTTGAATCGATCCGCCGGGATGTCGAGGAGCGGATCGTGCTAAGGAAACGCATACCCCAGTCCGCCGAGCTTCACCTTTCCGCCGCAACCAAACAGATACTCTTTTACGCAAACGAGGAAAGTCGCCAGCTTAAGAACCGACACATCGGGCCCGAGCACTTGCTGCTTGGTATTGTTCGAGAGGAAAAGAGTGTCGCGGCCGAGATCCTGTTCGGTTATGGTCTGCGCCTTGGCGATGTCCGCGACGAGATGTCTCGACAGGGCGGCCTGCCGGGTGTGATGGCGGCGAAACAAGAGAATTCGAAGACACCAAGCCTAGTCGAATTCACGCGTGATCTGACAGTCGATGCCGCCGAGGGACGCCTCGACCCGCTCGTGGGCCGTGAAAATGAGATTACCCGGATTATCGAGATTTTGTGCCGGCGTACAAAAAATAATCCAGTGCTGATAGGTGAATCCGGCGTTGGCAAGACGGCGATCGTTGAGGGTCTCGCGCAACGTATTGTCGACCGTGCGGTGCCGTCTTTTCTCGAGAACAAAAGAATTCTTTCGCTTGATCTCTCGCTGATCGTCGCGGGAACAAAATATCGCGGGCAGTTCGAAGAGCGGCTGAAAAAGATAATGGCGGAGCTCAAAGAGAGCGAAGAAAATATCGTCTTTATCGACGAGCTTCACACGCTCGTCGGCGCCGGTTCGGCCGAAGGAACGCTCGATGCGGCCAATATCCTAAAACCGGCCCTCTCGCGCGGCGATATTCAGTGTATCGGTGCTACGACCCCGTCGGAGTTTCGCAAGACTATAGAGAAAGACCGTGCGCTCGAACGAAGGTTTCAGTCCGTTAAGATCGAGCCGCCTACCGAGGCTGAAGCTCTCAACATCATTTCAGGTATCGTCGAGCGATACGAGGCGTTTCACCAGCTCAGATATACCAAAGAGGCATTGGCGGCCGCCGTCACTCAGTCAAATCGATACATCCCCGACCGCTTTTTGCCGGACAAGGCGATTGATGTACTTGATGAGGCCGGTGCGCGGGCCAAGCTCCGCTATCAACATGAGAACCGCGGCGAGCCTTCGTGGAAGGAGACGGTCGAGAATTGGAAACGGGCCGCGGCAAACGAAGAGCAGTTGATCTCATACGAGCTGCGTTCGCTTGAGGATTCTTTCTTTGCCGTTGAGGTTACTAAGGATGATGTGGACGAGGTCATTTCGCGCTGGACGGGCGTGCCGGTTTCGTCGGTCAAGCAGCAGGAAGCGGAAAAATTACTCACTATAGAAGCGGCCTTGCACGAGCGGATCGTCTCGCAACGCCCCGCGATTTCAGCACTAGCGCGCGCCATACGCCGTTCGCGTGCGGGATTGAAGAATCCGGGCAGGCCCGTCGGATCGTTCCTGTTTCTCGGGCCGACGGGCGTCGGCAAGACCGAGGTTGCGCGTTCGATCGCCGAGTACCTGTTTGGTTCGGAACGCGCCCTAATTCGCTTTGATATGAGCGAATTCATGGAGAAGCATTCGGTGTCAAAGTTTATCGGCTCGCCTCCCGGATATGTCGGTCACGAGGAAGGTGGGCAGCTGACTGAGAAGCTCCGCCGATCGCCGTACGCCGTCGTCCTGTTTGACGAAGTCGAAAAGGCTCACCCCGAGTTGTTCAACGTTTTACTCCAGGTTTTTGAAGACGGCGTTTTAACCGATTCGAGCGGTCAGACCGTAGACTGTAAACACGCGATTTTTATCATGACCTCAAATCTCGGTGCCCGGGTTATTCAAAAGCGGACGACCTTAGGGTTTCAGGTGAATGAGGACTCATCACGCGTGAAACGCGAGGCTGAAGTGATGTCGAAGGTGAAGCAGGCCTTTGCTCCCGAATTTATTAACCGGCTCGACGAGATCATTATTTTCGATGAATTAAATGATGAGGATCTGTCGCGGATCGTCGATCTGCAGGTCGGCGAACTAAACCGGATCATCAAGACTCGCGGCCTGACGATCGTTTTGACAGGCGAGGCGCGACAGTGGCTAATCGATAAAACGTGCGCGGACCGACGCTACGGAGCCCGACCGCTTAAGCGAGCTTTGCGGAAATATGTTGAGGATGAGCTTTCAGAAGCCCTGATTCAGGGCGAGGTGGCCGAGGATAGCACGGTTGAAATCTTTCCCGACGGCGACCGTCTCGCGTTTCGATCACTGCAGCCGGTAGCAGCTGAGAAAGAATTGTCACAGATCGCGTAGACGTGGACTCAGAGGGCACACACAGCGTTCTGACGAAGTCTCCCGGCGATTCGATATCCATCTCTGCGTATCACATCCCGCCTTTCCGTTTTTTTGGTTCCTTAGTATAATTCGTAAGTTTGCAATGCCGGTATGTCGAAAGGCAACTCCTCGGTATGAGGGTGAATCTTATTGCTTGCTCAGATCACCGGCGCCGGGTTGTTGTTTTTATTGATCCTTTTCCCAGGTCTTTACGTTTTGTTCGAATAGCGAAGACCCGGGGAAGCTCCGCATTTATGAAGAATCTTTACGCACTAGGGTTTTTGGTGCTGGTTTTGGCATCAGCGCCAGGTTCAGCCGGCACGCGAATCGGTGTGAGTGCGATCGGGAAGACCGCGCGTGCTGGGTCGGTTCAGCAGGTGGTCGAGAGTGTTGATATCCAAGGCAACCGCCGTCTTCGCGACGAGGACCTGCTGTATTACGTTAAGACTCGCGCCGGTGATGTTTATGACCCGGCGGCGCTCGAACGCGACCTGAAAGAGCTACTTTCTCTCAATTTTTTTGACAAGACGGCGACGCGCGTTTTGACCGAGGACGGCGTGCGCGGCGGCGTTAACGTGATCTTTGAGGTTCGTGAGTGGCCGATCATTCGCGATCTCCAGTTTAAAGGGGCCAAGGCTCTCACCGAGTCGGACATTTTGAAAGAGTTTCGCGAGAAACGTGTCGGAATCTCAAAAGAACAGATATACGATCCCGTTAAGGCCCGGGCGGGAACACGCGTCCTTCGGGAAATGCTCGCGTCAAAAGGTTTCCCTAACGCTAAGGTGTCCGTAAAGGAAGAGGAAGTCTCGGCAACATCGATTGCCGTTACCTTTGACATCGAGCAGGGATACCGCTCGCGAATTGTCGAGATTGATTTTGAGGGAAATCAAAATTTCAAAGACGGCGAGCTTCGCGGTGCTCTCACGTTTGTAAAAGAAACAGGCCTCATTTCGCGCGTTAAGGGCGAGGATATTCTTGACCTGAGAAAGCTCGAATACGATTTGCAGAAGAATGTTAAGGCGTATATGTGGTCGAAGGGCTATTTCCAGGCTCGTATCGGTGAGCCGACTATTGTCGGGCTTGGATACAAGCGCACCGGTTTCCCCATACTGAAACTCCTTCCGCTGCCGCTTCTTACATCCAAGGACGATACACTTAAAATTGTCGTTCCTGTCACCGAGGGCAAAATTTTCCGCGTCGGCGAGCTCAAGGTCGAGGGTAATTCGATCTTTTCCGAGCAGCAGATTCTCGGATATGTGGGGCTGAAAAAAGGCGAGGTCGCCGATGGCAAGCGTCTGTCCGACGCCGTGTATGAAGACCTCAAGAAGGTTTACGGCGGTCAGGGTTTTGTTCAGTACACAGCCGAGTTCGATCCCGAATTTAAAGACAATCCAGCCAATGCCAACGAGGGTATTGTCGATATCGTCATCAAAATCGAGGAAGGCAAGCAGTTTACGCTTCGAAGGCTGGAGTTTACCGGCAACACATTTACTCGCGACAAGGTTATGCGTCGTGAGTTCCTGATCAATGAAGGCGACATCTACAATCAGAATTTTCTCGAGATTTCAGTTGCCCGCCTCAACCAGACCCAGTATTTTGATCCGCTCGACAAGGATCAGGACGTCGAGATCCGTACCGACGAGGAGAAGGGCGATGTCGATTTGATCGTGAAGGTCAAGGAGAAAGGCCGGCAGCAGATATCTTTCAACGGCGGGGCGTCGGGAATCGGCGGCACATTTTTCGGTCTCGAGTATTCGACCAATAACCTGGCCGGCACAGGTGAAGTGCTCTCTTTTAACCTCGGGGCGGGTAACCGGCAGCAGAGCCTCCAGTTTACCTATCAGCAGCCGTATTTTCGCGATCGTCCTATTTCAGCCGGGTTTTCGATCTTTGCAAGCCGCTATCGATTCTTTGGCGAGGGAACCTTTCTGACGCAGAATCAGGACGTGCTCGACGACCTCTTTAACCCGCTAGGCACTGTCACCACCGATGAGAGCAATCTTTTCACTCAGACAACCTATGGTGCAAATGTATTTATGACCGCCCCGCTCTCGGAGCTGTTTTTCAAAAAACGTGCCTTTACGCAGTTTTCGCGGGTCGGGCTTTCATATCAGTTTTCGGCGACGAGCATTGCCGACCCCGCGGTCAACGATTCGGCCGACCCGGCGGCCCGGATCCCCGTCATCTATCGGCAGCCAAACATTCTGACGAGCCGCGTGACCGGGACGTTCGTGTACGACACGCGCCAGCCGGCGCCAAATGGGATCGATACGTTGAGCGGTCGTTCGTTGTCTATGTCAATTGCGTTTGCGGGCCTGGGCGGGGATGTACGAACCTATCAGCCGAGTGCGACGTATTCGCAGTTCATACCGGTCCGGAATACGCGGAGCAAGAATCCGCATGTGCTCGCTTTCCGTCTTCAGGCTGGCACCATCGGCACATGGTCGATCAGCGACAAGATACGCTCAGCCAATTCGATTTCGTTTGTCGGCGGCGTGCCTGCGTATGAGCGGTACTATCTGGGCAGCGAGAATGACATACGGGGCTATCAGTCGCGCTCTATCGGTCCTGTCGCTCCCTTCGATACATACATTACAAGCCGCAACGTGGTAGTGTCGCGTAACGCATCCGGGCCGGCAGATACCAATACGGGTTTGCCGCCTGAGCGAAATGCGGAAATTGCGACGCTTGGCCAGCTCACGGGCATCGGTGGTGCAAATCCCGGACTGTTTTCCCGCAATTTCCGGTTTATCGGCGGTGACACTCAGTTGCTGGCAAATGTCGAGTATCGGCTGCCTATCTTCGGCCCGGCGACGATGGCTTTTTATGGTGATATCGGCTCGGTTTTCAATCTGCGTAATGCCGGCCGGCAGGTTATCAACAGCGAGTTTTTTGGCGACGATGTTTTCCTCGGAGCTTCGCGTCTGACCGCGCTTGGGCTGATAAATACACCGACGCTGGAGAGTAGCTTTGGCAGCCTCTTGTACTATCGAGGCCGCGTGATGACCAAGACCGACTTTATCAATGAGTTTTGTCGTGGTAATCGATTTGGCTGCCCCACGAGTTTGTCGCCACAGGTCCAGCAGCTTTTCCTGCGGGGCGAGGTGCAGCAAAATTCGCTGCTGAATGTGGGCGATGCCAGGTTCAGCAAGCTCAAAGATTTTAAGGCCAGCATCGGTGCTGAGCTTCGCGTGCAGGTGCCTGTCGTGAATGTGCCGTTTCGATTGATTTACTATTATAATCCGAATGGCCGATTTGGCTTTACGGAACAGCTGCCAGGCATCTTTCTGCCGGGTAAGCGGAGCGGTTTCCGATTTACGGTCGGCAGAACGTTTTAAGTTATTGCAATTATCGGCTACACGCCGATTTGATTATGCCCGCGAATCTTTTTTGAAAGATAAAGCAACAGTTTCCGCGGAACTAGTTTCAAAGCAAGTACGAATTATTCAGCACTGGCGTGACCCGCCGGAAAGTTAAGGAGTTTATTACGATAATGAAAAGAGTTAGCAGATTTACCCTCAGTATTGTGTTTGCGGCCGTTTTCTCCGTTACGGCCTTCGGCCAGGCCGCGGCCCAGCCGTCGGGAAAGATTGGTTGGATCGATACCCAGAGTTTTGCGAGTGAAAAAGGCGGCGTCACGCGTTATGTGGCGGCCAGCAAGGCCCTCGACGGCGAATTCAAGCCGCGCGTGAGCGAGCTCGAAGGGCTCCAGACCAAGATAGCCAGCTTAGCCAAGGAAATTCAGGCGATGCAGGGCAATGCGGCCGTCCCGGTCAATCAGCAGACACTGCTCGCAAAGCAGGACGAGGGCCAGCGTCTCCAACGCGAGGGTGAATTTAAGAAGAAAGAGTTTGAGGCTGCCTACCAGGCACGTATGGGTCAGGTTCTTGGGCCGATCACCGCGGATATCGGCAAGGCCATTCAGGATTTTGCCAAGCAGAAGGGTTATTCGGTAGTGCTCGACATCGCCGCTTTGGCTAATGCGAGTGCGATTCTGGTGCTCGATCCATCGGCTGATCTTACAAAGGAGTTTATTATCTTTTATAACGCGCGGCCTGCTACCACAGCTACGACCGCGGTACCTAAGTAAAGGTCGATTCTCAGCGGATACCGACGGCCAGAGGAGCACGCCTCTTCTGGCCGTTCGCTGTTTTGATAAGGAGTTTATTAATGAAAATGTCGCTTTTGATCTCGTCAAGTTTGTTGATTATTCTGGCTGCTTCGGTAGCTGCAACTGCGCAGATTACTCCATCCGCAACCTCGCAACCTGGGCGGATTGTTATTGTTAACACCGGTGCGTTCTTTGATGAAAAGGCCGGCATAACACGGATTGTCGCGGCGACCAAACAAGTAAATGCCGAGCTCGCGACGAAACGGGCCGATGTAACGCAGCTAGTCTCCCGCCTGAAAGTGCTGGAAAGCGAGATTGCGACGGCTCGGACCAACGTGCAAAAAGGAATTCCGGTTGATGAGCGGGCGGCTCAGACAAAGATCGTCGAGTTTGAACGGCTCCAACGCGAGGGCAAATACAAAGAGGACGACTACAATGCTGTGGCGCAGAAGCGTCAGAGCGAGGTCGTCGGCGTCCAGTATTCCGCCGTTCTTCAGGCCTTAGCGGGTTATATTAAGCAGAAGGGATACGGGCTGGTTTTTGATGCCTCGAAGGACCGTGAGGGCTTCCTGATCTTTGCTACGGAGCAGTACGACATTACAAAGGAGTTTATTACGTTTTATAACGCACGACCGATAACGACCGCCGCGGCGGTTCCGTCACGATAATGGCGAAATAATAGAGAACATACTGATAACTATGCAGGAGCCGGTGAAATTGCCTTTCGCCGGCTTTTAGCTTATCTTTCTCTATCCGAGACCTGCACGAGATGATACTTGATTCGTTTGCAATACAGGAGATTCTGCCGCATCGATACCCCTTTTTGCTCGTCGATCGAGTCCTAGAGCTCGAAGCGCTAAAACGTATCGTCGGCATCAAGCAAGTCACGGCTAACGAGTATTTTTTCGCCGGCCACTTTCCCGGAGCGCCGGTGATGCCCGGCGTTCTGCAGATCGAGGCCCTTGCACAGCTCGGGGCGATATTGGCATTGCGTGAGATTGAGGACCGTGCAACACGTATTCCGTTTTTCACGGGGATTGACAATGCTCGATTTCGCCGGCCCGTTGTGCCCGGCGATACGTTGCGGCTTGAGGTGACGGCCATCCGAGTCGGCAATCGGGTCAATAAGATGCATGGGGTGGCTACGGTGGATGGGCACGTGACAGCCGAAGCAGACATCCTGTCGATAATCGCCGAGCGGCCAAAATAGATATGGACTTAACGCCAGAACAGATGCGTCAGTTTTATGACGACAATTTTTACTTGATCCTTTTTGCCGGGATGGGATTGGGTCTCTTACTTGGACTGCTTCCCCTGATTTTCGGATTTCGACGCAGGCACCGCAATCTCGGCATCGCGGGCCTCGTCGCGAGCGCGGCCGCCGGGGCTGTATCGCCGCTGCTAAGTCTGTTAACCGCCGTTGTCTTCTTAGTCGTGATACTTACGCGCCCGATAGCGGCTCCCTCGCATCCCGCCGATCCCGCGGCCTAGCAGCACGACCGAAAATGAGCCCCTTTCTTCATGACACATCAATCGTCGCGGACGGTGCGTCTCTAGGCGACGCCTGTCACATCGGACCCTTCTGCACGGTTGGGCCGGAGGTTAAACTTGGCGCGGGTGTGCGACTAGAGTCGCACGTAGTGGTGGGCGGACGCACGAAGATAGGCGATGCTACCCATGTATTTCCCTTCGCATCAATTGGTCTCGCACCCCAGGACCTCAAGTACGCGGGCGAGCCGACGGGTACCGAGATAGGTGAGCGAAATCAGATCCGTGAATTTGTCACGATTCACCGCGGCACGGCTGGCGGCGGTGGTACGACGCGCATCGGTAATGACAATCTGCTGATGGCCCAGGCACATGTTGCCCACGATTGTCAGCTCGGCAACGAAATAATCATGGCAAACGCCGCGACGCTTGCGGGCCACGTGGAGATCGCGGACCGGGCAAGCGTCGGAGCCTATTCGGGCGTGCATCAATTCTGCCGCATTGGCCTCGAGGCCTTTGTTGGCGGTTATTCTGTCGTTGTAAAAGATGCGATGCCATTCGCGATCATCCAGGGAAATCACGCTAAATGCTACAGCCTGAATAAGCTGGGGATGAAGCGCCGCGGGTACCCTAAGGAAACGATAGAAATGCTCGCCCACGCATTTCATTTATTGCTGTCGGCAAAGCTCAATACTACGCAGGCGGTGGCCCGAATCCGTAACGAGATCAGCGGAAATACCGAGGTCGATCTGTTAGTGGATTTCATCGAAAGTTCGAAACGCGGTGTAGTCAAATAGGCTGGAGCGGCAAGCATTCGTGCTTGCCCCGTCCACAGGTGCTTGTCGTTTAGTCATGGAAAAAGAAGCAGAGGTCCTGAATGAATTCGGCAAACGCATCCAGCGTTGCTACGGCTGTTTTATCGCCTATCATCTAAAAGATATGTATTTGGGTGAGGACGTCACGTTCTTTTGCGACCACTGCAAGGACGATACGATGTTCCACTTTGACCAGTTTTCCAAGCTCCTCGACATTAGCAAGCTCGATGAGGTTGTCGGTGACCATCATCACTAGTTTCGTCTTTTGGTTCCGTTTCCCTTCCCGTTAAGATTGATCAGTGGCCGAAAATGCGGACAAACCTACATTCGCCGATTTAGCGCGCCGTCTTGGGCGGCTGCCGGCCGATAAGAAACGGGCCGCACTTGAAACGAGCGCGGCCCTGGCCGGGGTTAGTTTGCGTGTGAGCCGGGAGTTCGTCGAAGCAGTGCCCTCGGCAGCACGAATCTTGTCGGCCGATGATTTGCGTGCATGGGGCGAGCTCGGCCGGCGGCTGTCAATGGGCAGTGCGGAAACGGGTGCCAACTATTTTGCTGCCGGCGCAGGCGGACTGAAAAAGGTGCCGCGTGCGGCGCGTGCCGCCGCCTTTCAGATCTGTACACGTCAACTTGTTCTATCGAGCTCGACGGCACTCGAGACATTCCATACGATTCCCGGGATTGCTGCCGTGGTAGCTGATAGCAAGGTCCTCACGGCACTCCTCAACCTCGGTGTTGATATTGCGGAGCGGTCGGCGAAGCATAGCGCGGACTTTATAAAAGCCATACCCGAGGTCGAGGCCGCGTTCGCGAGATTTGGCGATGATCGGAGTAAGGTGACCGACGCGGCGTTGGCGCTGGCGTCAAAATTTGCGGAGCGAACCGGGGGAATGACCGCCGACCTGTGGAGCTCTCTACCTGTATCTCTGGATAAGATCGACGCGGGCAACGCTACACGGCTGATGGAGAGCTCGGCCGATTTCCTCGAATATGGCGGCAGCGTCGCACAAAATTTTTTATCGGCAGGTGCCGACGTACTGGCGGCTTCACCCGCCGCATTCGCTGACTGGCAGCATGTTGCTGTGGCCTTCGCTCAACATGGAAATGCCGTGCTTATTTCCTTTCTCCGTGCTACGCCTCGGTTCTTTACATCATTAACTAAGTCGAAACGCGCGACCGTGCCCGATATTTCGCGCGTATTGCATCTGGTGGCCCGGATCACCGAGTCCGATGCGGAGGGCGGCCTTGCGGCATTCAAATCAAGTGTCGAGGCCCTGCGAACGGTGTCGATCGAGCAGTACGAAGCATGGATCGAGTCTGGATTGAAAACGCAGGCAAACGAGGGAGCTAAGGCTCGACGCAGTTACTTTGCCCTCGAAACCCGTGCGTCGAAGGATCTGCTGCACGAAATGCCTCGCGGCGTTTCGCTCGAATCGGTCCAGCCCATCCTTCGGATTTATATTGAAGCCCTGACCGGCAATGAGGTGGAAATCGCCCCCCTGCCCAGCTTTGCCGACGGGTCAAGGATCGGGGATGGCAAGACGATTCATCTGCCGTCATCGATCGCGGAACTCGGTGACGATGATTCCGACTTCCGTTTGTATAAGGTCCTCGCGGCCCATGGTGCCGGGCAGATCGAGTTTGGCACGTTTGAACGCGGAACGCCCCAATTGCGGGCAGCCTTTTCTGAGCTGCATCAATTTTATTCCGCAACGGAGGACGAACGCGACGCTTTCTCGCTTGGAGGATACATCGACACCGTTTCCCAGAGCGAGCGCTCCCTGCCGCCTGCCGAGCCCGCTGTGCAGGCAGAGTTGTCCGGCGAAGCAGATTATCGCGCGGTTCTCGGCGTCTTTCCCGAACCGCACCTGGCGCGGAAGATTTTCGGCACAATGGAAAATGCCCGGATCGATTACTGCCTACGGCAGAGTTATCGCGGCCTGCGGCGAGACCTCGATCTTTTGAGGTTACACCTGCGACAGAGTCGGCCGTATATATTTGACCTGCCAATGTATCAGGTACCGTCCGAGCTGCTGTTTCAGATCACGATGTGCGGCGGGGCAACGGACGACGCCCGTTCTTTCTATGGACAAGTCGTTTCCGAGATCGAGTCAGTGATCGAGACATTTGTTATTTCTCGCGGAGACATCCTCCCTACCGTTGCCGACTCGCTAATGGCGACAAGCCGCCTCTACTCGATGTTTCAGAACATCGGCAATCAGGAGTCGCCTGAGGCGGATTCGGAGACGCCGGAGAAGAAATCTGAGTTTGCGTACGACGATAAAAATTCTCTCGAGGCCGTCACCGAAGACAAGGTGAAACGTGAGAAACGAAAGCCGGATCATGACCTGCGAGATCTCTTCAATGCATGGAACAGCCTCGACGACGAGGGTGAGCCGGACGATCTAAGCGGTTCTGAGGCTTGGTCGGAAAGCGAAATGCCTGAGCAGGCACTCGACGCGGATGACGTTGCCTTCGCCTATGATGAGTGGGACCGCGAGCTGAATGACTATCGAGTGGGTTGGAGCCGAGTGATTGAAAAGAAGGTGAAGCGCGGAGACCGCAATTTTGTCGAGATTGCACGATCACGCTATCGCGGCGTTATCTCGTCGATCAGGCACCAATTCCAGCTGATGAAACCCGAAAACCTGGCACGCATAAATCGCGAGATAGATGGCGAAGATTACGACCTGAATGCTCTCGTAGACTTCGTTATCGACCGCCGGACGGAGGGCCGGCCGTCAGAAAATATTTACACAAAGAAATTGAGAAAACAGCGCGACGTCGCGGTCTCGATACTACTGGATCAGTCCTCCTCGACCGCCCGCACCATCACGCGCAATCCACTTCAGCCATACACGCATCCTGGCCGGCGGATCATCGAAATTGAAAAGGAAGGACTCGTTCTTATGAGCGAGGCTCTCGAGGCGGTGGGCGATGTCTACTCGATTTATGGCTTTACAAGCGAGGGCCGACGGAATGTGAAGTTTTACGTGATTAAGGACTTTGCTGAAAAGTATTCGGCGGATATCGAGCAGCGAATCGGCGGTATAACGTTCCAAAACAATACACGGCTCGGGGCCGCCATCCGCCATGCCGCGCACAAGTTGATGCGGCAGGAAGCACGCACAAAACTGCTTATTATCCTCACCGACGGACGGCCCTACGATCACGATTATGGAGACGCGCGTTACGCTCGTGAAGACGTCCGCGAAGCCCTAATTGAAGCAAAATCGCAGGGCCTAACGCCGTTTTGCATAACGGTCGACCGCGAATCTGAGAGCGAGCTCAAGGATCTTTACGGCGATGTCGGCTACACAATCATTGATGACGTACTCTCGCTTCCAGAAAGGATGCCAGCCATTTATCGTCGTTTGACCAGTTAGAGTCTCCCTTCGACATCATCACGAAGACACGTTAGAATGACTGTTTTGTTTTCCCTCATGAAACGCCTTTGAAGATGAACGAAACGTTAAACACTCCTGAGATCGTAGGACAGCATGGGATTTCGACCGACGAATACAGTCGAATCATCGACATCCTCGGCCGCGAGCCAAATCTGACCGAGCTCGGCATTTTCAGCGTGATGTGGTCTGAGCATTGTTCATACAAGTCGTCGCGCATCCACCTGAAACGATTGCCGACGACCGGAGAACGCGTGATTGTGCCGCCGGGCGAGAACGCAGGTGTGGTCGACATCGGAGACGACTGGTGCGTGGCGTTCAAGGTCGAATCGCATAATCATCCGAGCTTTATCGAACCGTTTCAGGGCGCGGCGACCGGCGTCGGAGGCATTCTTCGCGATGTTTTCACGATGGGTGCCAGGCCGATAGCCGCAATGAACTCGCTCCGGTTTGGCCCGCTGACGGCGAGTAGTAATGCAGGCGAGGACGATTTACGGGTATACGCTCGCAATAAGGCAATCCTCCGGGGCTGCGTCGCGGGCATCGGGCATTACGGCAACTGTTTCGGCGTGCCGACGGTTGGCGGTGAAGTCGTCTTTGACGAATCGTATAGCCTTAACCCGCTTGTAAACGCATTCGCACTTGGCCTCGTCCGCAAAGACAAGATTTTCTTCGGGAAGGCGACCGGCATCGGAAATCCGGTGTTGTATGCGGGCGCAAAAACGGGTCGCGACGGGATTCACGGAGCTACAATGGCGTCTGCCGAGTTCGACGACGAGGCGCTTGAGAAACGCCCTACAGTCCAAGTCGGAGACCCGTTCCTCGAGAAATTACTGCTCGAAGCATGTCTCGAGGCGATGCGTTCGGGGGCGATTGAGGGAATCCAGGATATGGGAGCCGCAGGTCTTACCAGTTCGTCGGTCGAGATGGCCGCGCGTGCGGGGACCGGCCTCGAAATCGACCTCACAAAAGTTCCGCAACGCGAGACCGGGATGACAGCCTACGAGATGATGCTGTCCGAGTCTCAGGAGCGGATGCTGATCGTAGCTCGTCGCGGGCATGAGAAAGAGGTCGTCGAAATCTTTAATAAATGGGACCTCGACGCCGTGGTTATCGGTCGGGTGGTCGAGGGCGACCGACTCAGGATTATTCACCAGGGCGAGATAAAAGCCGACCTGCCCGTCTTGGCTCTTACCGACGAGGCGCCCAAGTACGAGAGACCAATGACGCCAACCGCGCGTCCAGAACCGCGAGTGGGCGGAAAAATTACTCTATCTGTTGACTCCAATTTGTCCTCTTTGGACAATGGTGACGTTTTGCGACGCCTGCTCGCCTCGCCCAACATCTGTTCAAAACGCTGGGTTTACGAACAGTACGACACGATGGTGCGGACGAACACGGTCATCACGCCCGGCGCCGACGCCGCTGTGATCCGCATTAAAGAGACTCGTAGGGCGGTCGCGATGTGTCTCGACGGTAGTGGTAGATTCGCCGCGATCAATCCTCGAATGGGAGCTAAACTGTCCGTGGCCGAGGCAGCGCGCAATGTCGCCTGCGTTGGGGCAAAGCCGATTGCCGTCACGAACTGTCTAAACTTTGCCTCGCCGGAGCGGCCTGAGGTGATGTGGAGCTTTTCTGAAGTGGTCGACGGCATAGCCGAGGCGTGTATGGTATTAGGCACACCTGTCGTATCGGGGAACGTGTCGTTCTATAATGAAACCGACGGACGCGGTATTCTGCCCACGCCGGTCATCGGAATGGTCGGCCTGATCGAGGACAGTCGAAGGATCATCACTCCGGGTTTTAAGCATGAGGGTGACCTCATCGGCCTCCTCGGTCTCACAGAAGACGATTTGGCCGCCAGTGAGTACGCGCAGACAATCGCCGGCCTCACAACTGCCCAAATTATTGAAAACGGTGAGGTTCCGAACCTCGATCTCGAACTGGAGGTGCTCGTTCAGCAAACTCTCTTAAAGCTGGTCGATCACTCTTTGATAAGTTCGGCACATGATTGCTCGGACGGCGGCCTTGCGGTGGCGATCGCCGAGAGCTGCTTTTCGTCACTCGGCCGCGAGCGGGTCGGTGCTCGCATTCAGCTTGCAGGCGATCTTACTTCTCACGCTCTTCTATTCGGTGAAACGCCGTCTCGGGTCGTGATAAGTTTTCCCCCGGGTAGTCTCGACGAACTCCGGTCGCTGGTCGGCGATTGTCCTTTCGAATTGATTGGCACTGTCGGCGGCAACTCGTTAGCAATCACCGCCGCCGGCGATACGTTGGCTGACATGGATGTCGCCGAGCTCGAGGCGATCTGGGACGATGCCCTGTCAGATCAGTTGTCCTATCGGGCGGAGTAGGCGAGGATTTATGCCTGCCGGCCTGTATCTCCATATCCCATTCTGCAAGTCCCGCTGTTCTTACTGTGACTTTGCGACCGATATCTACCGCGATAGTGCCGGCGTTGAGCGGTACGTAGAGGCCCTTTGTCGAGAGCTCACAGCGGTTGTAACCAGAGACACCGTAGTCGACTCTATCTATTTTGGCGGCGGCACACCTTCCATTCTTAGCCCAGTGCAGACGGGAAAAATTCTTGACGTTGTGAACCTGACGCATGATATTACGCCTTCTGCCGAGGTGACGATGGAGATGAACCCCGCCACCGTCACGCCCGAATCCCTTAGAGGGTACCGCTCACATGGTGTGAATCGGGCCAGCTTTGGCGTGCAGACGTTTAACGATCAATCCCTGCGGTTACTCGCGCGCGGGCACGACGCAAAAGATGCAACGGTCACTTTCTCGATGCTGCGTGCGGAGGGGTTTGCTAACGTTAGCTTTGACTTGATTGCGGGGCTGCCGAGTCAGACGATGGATGACTGGGAGTCGAATCTGGACGAGGCAATCAGTCTCTCGCCTGAGCACATCTCTTTATACCTGTTAGAGATTCATTCCGGCACGCCTCTGGCGGCACAGGTCAAGAGCGGGCGGCAGCCGGTGCCTGACGACGAGCTTGCCGCCGAGATGTACGAGGTTATGCTTGACCGACTGGCGGCCGCGGGTTACGAGCAATACGAGATCTCCAATTTTTGCAGACCGGGATACGAGTCGCGGCACAACTCTAAGTATTGGGCCCTCGACCCTGTATATGGGTTTGGTGTCTCGGCGCATTCTTTCGATGGATATCAGAGATACAGCAATGAGCGCGACACGGCAAAATATGTCGAGCGGATCGAAGACGGGAGCGGAGCCGAAGACTGGCGTGAAAGGGTCAACCTTGCCTCCGAATTTGCTTTCTTAGGATTAAGAATGGAAGCCGGGATTGACCTCGACGACTACGAAAAACGTTATGGCCTTAGGCTTGAGACAAAATTCGCCCAGGAATTCGAGCGACTCTTGAGTGAGGGGCTGATCGTCTTGCGCGACGGCAGATTGCAGCTTTCACGTCGCGGAAAATTGTTCTCAAATGAGGTGTTCTCGGTTTTTGTTTAGTCAGGTTGAAAAGATGGATCAGACAACTTCAGATGCGTCCGAGCCTCCCAGATTTCCGGAAAGAATTTCTTGGTCAGCGTAGTCATCAGATATCCCACGCCTTCGGAACCGCCTGTGCCGGGTTTCATTCCAAGCATCCTCTCGACCATCAGTACGTGATGGTAGCGCCATAGAGATATGTTCGAATCGTGCTCGATTAGGAGGTCCTGCATTACAAAGAAATCAGCGTTGTCCTCGGGACGCGAGAGAATCTCTACAATGGCATTAGTCCGACTCTCGTGGGAATCAACCTTGAAACCGCCCCGGCCGAGCATCGACCAGAAAGTGGCATCCAAACCTTCGTTCTCAAACCTTTCCTTGAGTCGCGGATAAGCGAATTCATCGTCACGAAAATTTTCAAGTATCCGTTCGCTTTTCTGTCCCGATACAAATTCGAGCTCGCGAAACTGCATTGATTGAAATCCGCTCGCCGGATTGAGTTTATCGCGGAACTCGAGGAAACCGATTTGCGCCATTGTCTCGAGGATGTGAATTTGGGTAACTAATATCTTCTCGATCGCTACGACAGCTCGCAGGCTGTGATTTGCGCGAAAGGCTCGCCCCTCGCCCATCCATTTGATTGTCGCGTCGACCTCGTGGAGGATCTGTTTGAACCAAAGCTCGTAGGTCTGATGGATGAGGATGAAGAGTAACTCGTCGTGACTGATTGGATCGGAAAGCGTCGTCTGTAATTGCAGGAGCTCGCGAACACGCAGATATTCGTTGTATGAAAGAAGCGAGTTTTTTCCGTATTCGAGAGCCATTCCAGCTGCCCTGAGGCCGCGTTTATCTTGCTTCAAAGGCACTAGCATGTCAATTTTCGACCGCCCGCGAAAAAATCGCGATGACAATCTTGACAGGCCCTCGAAGTTGAATTAAATTCTGCTTCAACAATCCACATACAGGGCGACGAAACGCGGGCCGGTCCTTGAGGTTTAGGACCCACCCCAGACTAGCGATTATTGTGTGTGATGCGAGGGGAATCTTACAAGGAATAGAAGTTCAGGAGGAGCTAAAAACAGTGATGTCTAAGGCTATCGGCAAGGTCAAATGGTTTAACAACGCGAAGGGCTACGGTTTTATCGAGCAGCCTGGCGAACAGGATATTTTTGTCCACTACAGCTCGATCTCGGGCGACGGATACAAGACCCTCATTCAAGGCGAGGAAGTGGAATTTGAGGTGACCGATGGACCCAAAGGCCCTCAGGCGGAAAATGTCGCAAAGGTTGCTTGAGACAGCCCGCATTTAACGGAAAAGGGAACCCTTTTTTGGATCGGGTTCGCATCTTTCTTACACCAATTCTTCGCCCTTCGATTTCAAAGTCCGCCGCCACAACTCCCGATAGGAAGTGAAGCGCGCCACCAGCATATTAAATTGATATCGCTGCGCGTACGACAGATTGCGGTTGTCAGCGACCCGTTTTATGACCGATTCGAGTCTCGCACGTGCCTCAAGCGGCGGACGCTTGGTCGCCCCGTTAAAGTAGATATCAAAATCGATTTTTAATTTGCGTATGTCGTCCTCCAGACGCTTGAGCTGCTGATCGAGCTCGACCGCCTCATCTCTCTGCGTCTGCAGCTTTCCATATAATTTATTTACGATAGCCATGTTAATGTGTCAGCGGGTTGGATGTCGGGTGGGGAAGCCCCGGGAGGGGCCGTGTAGAAGAAACCTTCAATCGCGAACAAATTCCAGCTTTCTCCGTTAGAATAGGTCAATGCCCGAAGCAAGTTCAGCCTCGTCCGAATCTAACCTGCGGAGCCTGCCCTCGGTTGATGAAGTGCTTCGCACGACGATCGTCAGCGAGCTCGTGAAAGTGTCGGGTGAGGCTCAGGCGACGCTGCTTACGAGAATCTCGCTGGACGAACTGCGTAGAGCACTGATGGCGGACCCCGAGCGGAAGGTCACCAAACGTGAGGCGCTCGACATTTGCGAGCGACGTCTCGCCGACATTTGGCAGGAAGAGTCTCAATCAGGTATCCGACGCGTCGTTAATGCAACTGGCGTCGTGATCCATACCAACCTGGGACGGGCTTCGCTCTCTGAAAAGGCTCGAAGGGCTGTCGCCGAAGCTTCCAGTTATTGCACCCTCGAATACAACGTTGCTGAGGGCAAACGCGGCAGGCGAGGGGAGCGTGTCGAGCGAATGCTCACCGAACTGACTGGTGCGGAGGACGCGCTGGTCGTAAACAACTGCGCCGCAGCCGCGTTGTTTATATTGACCGTATTCGCGAAGGGCGGTGAGGTCATTACCTCCCGCGGCGAGATGGTCGAGATCGGCGGCGATTTCCGCGTGCCGGATGTGCTCACTCAGTCGGGAGCGCAGCTTCGCGAAGTCGGGACCACAAATCGGACGAAGCTAACCGATTACGAGTCCGCGGTAAATGAGAAAACCCGGCTGATACTGCGAGTCCACCCGTCGAATTATAGGATTGTGGGCTTCACCGCGGCGCCATCTCTCGCAGAGCTTTCCGATCTTGCTCACCGAAAGAATATCTTCATCTACGAAGATATCGGATCTGGAGCCCTGACGGATTTGGATGCTGTTGGGCTGGTTGATGAACCTGTTGTCGGCCGCTCGATAGATGCCGGCGTGGATGTCGTCACGTTTAGCGGGGACAAACTGCTCGGTGGGCCGCAAGCGGGGATAATCGCGGGGCGTCGCGAAATGGTCGCGACATTACGAAAGCACCCTCTATACCGTGCACTCCGCGTGGACAAGCTCACCTACGCAGCCCTCGAGGCAACATTGGAATCGCACAGGTCCGGCAAAGCGTTTGATGAGATTCCCGTGCTGCGTATGCTTTCTCACACACCGGAGGAGCTCGGACTACGAGCGCAGTCATTTTTAGAGCGGGCAGGGAAGCTAAAGAACGGCCTTGAACTCTCGACTCTCATGGGAAAGTCGGCCGTTGGCGGTGGCGCCGCACCAGGCGTTGAGCTGATGACTACCCTAATCGCGATAAATCATGCAACTCTTAGTGCGGCACAAATTGAAATGCGGCTTCGTCGCTCGAATCCCGCCGTTATCGCGCGTATCGTAAATGATCGGGTAATGCTCGATCTGAGGACGGTGGGAGAAGGTGAGGAAGCGGATCTGATCAAGGCCTTAAACGAATTCTCCGCCAACTGAGCCGCCATCAGCCGTTTTTTTGTGCGAAATACTGCATGAATCCTGCCAGTGCCACGCATCCCTCGTGCGGAAAAGCATTATAGATTGACGCCCGTATCCCCCCGACAGACCGATGACCCTGCAGGCCGTGAAACCCAGCGGCTTCCGCCTCTTTCACAAAGCCTGTTTCGAGATCCTGCGATTCGAGCCGAAACGTAACGTTCATCATCGAGCGTGCACCCTGCTCCGCATGGCCACGGTAAAAGCCGTCGCTTTGGTCAATCGCGTCATATACTACCGCCGCTTTTCTTTCGTTCTTTGATTTCATCGACGGGAGGCCTCCCTGCTCCCGCAACCACTCGCAGACGAGGCTTATCAAATAAATACCCCAAGTATTGGGCGTGTTGTACATCGAGCGGTTTTCGGCGATGGAGCGGTAACTTAACATCGGAGACAGGCCGGCCGGTACGGCGGCTATCATGTCATCGCGGATGATCACGAGCGTGACGCCGCTCGGTCCGATATTTTTTTGCGCACCCGCGTAGAGGAGAGCGTATTTCTCGATATTGATCGGTTTTGAAAGGATATTCGACGACGCGTCGCAGATAACCGGCGTGGCATCGCCCTCGAGATCGTACTTGAACTCGACCCCGTCGATAGTCTCGTTAGATGTGTAATGGGCGTACGACGTGCTCGGGCCGAAATTCAGCTCAGCCTGCCTCGGTATTGAGCGAAAACCCGTCTCGGCTGTCGAAAATATTTCTCTCGCCTCACCGAAGGACTTCCCTTGAGCGAGGGCTTTCGTTCCCCATGCACCGGTAACGACATAGTCTGCGGTGCGATTCGAAACGAGGAAGTTCATTGGAATCATTGCAAATTGAAGACTGGCACCGCCCTGCAGGAACAGTATCTGGTAGCCCCGCGGCACGCCCAGCAACTCGCGAATACCTGACTCGGCCGCATCGAGGATTGCCAAAAATCGATCCGACCGGTGGCTGATCTCCATCACGCTGCTGCCGGGCGATAGCATCTCCTCGCGTGCACGCTCCAGCACGGTTTGCGGCATGATCGCTGGGCCGGCGCTAAGGTTATAGTAATTTGCAGTGTCTAGGGTCATCAGGTCGTTCGCGTCCAAATGCCTTCCGCTTTTACCGGCATTTGGTTTAGAATGAACTAAATATAACAAACTTCGCCGCCGTGCATCGCATCCAAGAGTTCGCTGGCAGCGTGTTTAAAATTATCGGAGGAATCGCATGTTTCGTAAGTCATTGTCTTCACTCATTTTCGCCGGAGCAGTTCTATTGCTCGCCGGTTTTTCAGCGTCGGCGCAGATCGTCACGGGGACGGTCGAGGTGCTCAAAGCGGACGGCACTCGTACGCCAATGGCCGGTGCAACGGTCGATGCTTTTCGAATGGATATCAAGGCCAGTCCGCCTCCGTCGAAAACGGATAAGAACGGCCAGTTCGCGTTTGCCGGCCTGCAAGTTGGCTACTCTTTTATTCTGTCGGTCAGCGGACCGGGTATTGCACCGAACTTTCTCGCTAACGTAAAAGCGGGCCAGGAAAAGCTCTTGATCACGGTCGTCCAGGGTGACGGAAAGCGATGGTCGGAAGACGAGGCGAAGAAAGCCTTCGCTGCGCAAAAAAGCTCTGGCTCTGGCACCAATGCCGGCAACGAGGCCGCCATCAAGAAGGCCCAGGCCGAGTACGACTCTCAGGTAAAAGATGTAACGTCGAAGAACGATAGGGCTAATCGAGTCAATGAGATAACTAATCGTGCGGTCAAGGAAGGCAAGGAGGCGATCGACGCAAAAAATTATGACCTGGCGGTCGCGAAATATGACGAGGGAATCGCGGCAGATCCGGATTTTGTGGGAACGGCCCCTATTTTCTATCTCAATCGGGGTATCGCTCTAACCGCACGTGCCGTTGATACGCACAATGCGACGATCAAATCGACTGACGCCACCGAGAAGGTGGCCGCGGCTGGAAAGGTGAAGAAAGATCTCGCGGATGCGGGCGACGGCTATTTGAAAGCGTGGAACATGATGAAGAATGCGCCTGCCGCGGAAATTCCGGATCGTGCAAACTTTGATGCGACAAAATTGAACATACTCCGTGGTGCCGTCGATGTATTCAAGCGGGGCGTCGAGACAGAACGCGTCGATCCGACGATCATCGATGCCGCTAAAGCGTTGATTCCTGAGTACATCTCGGTGGAGACAGACCCGGTTAAGAAAGCAAAGGCAAATCTTTACCTGGCCGACCTATACCGCGTTGCGGGCGATTTTGATAACGCGGTGGCATCGTATAAGGCGATTCTTGAAAAGACGCCGGACGATCAGGACGCCCTTGCTGGTGCGGGCCTCGGTCTGGTAAACCTCGGCTACATCGATATGGAAAACGGCAAGGCGACTGATGATAAGCCCATGCAGGAAGAGGGTAAGAAAAAGCTGCAGGAAGGTTCGAATTTGCTAGGAAAGTTTGCCGCCTCGGCACCCGACTCGCATAAATACAAGGCCGACGCCGTGATGCTGATCGATTCGCTAAAGAAAGAGCAGAACGTGGCACCTCAGAAGGTTGCCGCTCCTGCTAAGAGCGCTCCGATTAAGCGAAGACCGTAACAGTTAAGCCTCGATAAGCTAGACGACCGGGCGTGATATCATCACGCCCGGTTTTTCATCTTTATACGGCTCGCGTGCACGCTCATCTGTCACAAATCCCGTTGTCGCGGTGTATCTCGTCTGTAACACGCATCATCTGCGATAGAAACGTCGGAATGATCGGAGGATTCTCTCAATGTCGAAGTATATAAAACGCCAGGGTTTCGCATTTTTCAGCTTACTTTTCATCATCATAATCATCGGCAAGCTGGTGATCATTGCTCAGGAGCCAATCACGGGCGAGTGGCGTACCGATGATTGGTCGACCAAAAAGGCCATTGACTCGGCACCGGAGTGGATAAATTTGGGTCAAGGCAAGGATATACATCTTACCTTTGAGCGGCGCCTGCCAAACGGCAAGAATAGTCACGGATCAAACTTTTCGTTCTCGGAGCTGCAGGGACTTACTCGCGAACAAGCGCAGAACGGCAGCGTGAGCTTCCGTCTCGTTCGCGAGGCTGGGACGGTTGAATGCCAAGGCACGTTTACTAACGGCAAAGGTTCGGGCACATTTACCTTTACCCCAAGCACGAGCTACCTGGCAGCGATGAAGTCGCGAGGTTTCGATTTCGCCAACAGCTCGTTTAACAGCAACGAAGGCGTTTCCGGTAAGGCCCTTTCGGCGGCCCTGATCAATGTCACCACGGCTCTTGCCGACGACCTCAAATCGGTCGATATAGGTGTGCTGGATGTCGAGGACCTTTTCAAAGCCGCGATCTTTAGGGTCGATTCCAAGTTTATGGCGGAGATGAAGGCGTCCGGGTATCAGGGTCTCAAAATGGAAGATCTGGTTAAGGCCCGCATTTTCAAGATCGACGCAGAATTTGTGCGAAAGATGAATGATATGGGATTCGGCGGGAAAGACTTCGAAAAGATGGTGAAATTCAGCATCTTTAAGGTGACGCCCGAATATCTTAGTGAACTAAAGGCGGCGGGGTTTAATAATCTGTCATCGGAGGATGTCGTCCAATTTCGCATTTTTAAGGTGACGCCGGAGCTGTTGAACACATTGAAAAGCGAGGGCTTTGACAATCTCTCGGCGGAACAGGTGGTAAAGTTTCGAATCTTTAATATCGACCGCGAGTTTATTCGTGCGGCCAAAGTAGCCGAACCGAAAATTACGGTCGATCAGTTGGTGGAAATGAAAATCGGAGTTCGCCGTCGCAAGAACGATAACTAATAAAACACCGAAGCGCCCGCACAAAGCGGGCGTGTTTGTACTTATTCAAATTGTTTTCGAAACTCTTCAAAGGTCGTTCTCAGGCCTTCCATCTCGTCTCGTAATCCTGCAATTTCTTGTTCCAATTTTGCTACGCGATCGTCGCTGCTGTCCGTGTTGGGACGACGATGATTCGACGCTGATACCGCCAGAGCCTCCATATCGATGTCGCCGCTCAAAAGATGAGCGAACCTGGCCTCCTTCTGGCCAGCCTGGCGATCGAGCTTAACAATCAGCGGTTCATCCCGACGGGCAAGCCCGTCGAGGGTTTCCTGCACCTCGCCCAGGCCCGAAAAATCATACAGCCTGTCAGTCCGCCCGCGCAGCTCGCCGAGGGTCTGTGGACCGCGGAGCAGCAATACGCAGATCACCGCGGTTGCCGCCGGGTCGAGCTCATACACGCTTGGCAACATGTGCTTATACTTAGGCACGCGACTCGTGCTGCCGTAAAACACATAAACCAAATTGCGGTCTCGCAAAATCTCCAGGGCGTCGGTGACCGCCTGTTCGTCGAGCGACGTTACAGGGTCGCGGTTAGTCTTTTGGTTACAAGCATTTACAAGAGCGTTTAACGTGAGCGGGTAGTATTCCGGCGTCGTCAATTGTTTCTCGACTAGTGCTCCGACGATGCGTGCTTCGATTTCATTCAGCTGTTCCAGCATAGGCGACAAGAGAGATCGGGTTTAGATCGTTTACGCCTACTAATCTACAATCTAGACCGTGGATATTCTAGTCGCACGCACGCAGAATGAGCTGGACGAGGCCGCGACACGGCTCAGCACCGCCAGCGCACTGGGCTGCGATACCGAAACCTCGGGCTTCGGGGCTCGCGACGCCCGTCTTTTTTCGGTCCAGTTTTCGGACGGCGAATTTAACGTTCTCGTACCAACCAGCGAGGGAACGGCTCTCGGCCCTCTCGCCGCCGTGCTGGCTGATACCTCAATCATCAAGATCTTTCACAATGCCAAATTTGATCTCGACTTTCTAAACGCAAACGGTTACCGAGTCAGCAACGTTTACGACACGATGATCGCCGAAAGAGTATTGACACGCGGCGCTAAGCAGTCGTCTTCCCTTGCCGAAACTCTTTATCGATACTTCGCCATCGACCTCGACAAATCACAGCGGGCAAAATTCAATCGGCGTTGGGATGGCGTTTGGACCGATGAGCTGATTGATTATGCACTCTCGGACGTCATGCATTTACCACGGCTGATGTCGGAACAGGTTAAGTGGATGGAAGACTTAGGCCTGACGGCCGAATTTGGTGAGCAATTGGCCAGAGCCCCGGGTGCGAGGCCTGTGCACAAGATCTACCAGCGGTGATACGCGGGGTGGCCCTCGCCGACCGCGACGAACGAGCCGCGGCAGGTAGCACAGACTTTTTCATTCGCAACAAGCTCAGCTTCGACGGTTGCCCGTTTGTCATTAGACTCGACAACTCTTGCACGTAGTTTGATCAGAGCGTCACTCGGCGTTGGCCGGAGCAGATTGATGTGAAAATCGGCGGTTACCGTGCAATCCGGCTTGTCCTTTGTGTCACGCTTCATCAGGAAGTAGGCCGCTGTCCAATTGGAATGGCAGTCAAGCAAAGCGCCGATGATGCCCCCATTGAGCATTCCCGGAAATGCCTGATGATGCTCCTCGGCTCGCCATTCGGCGACGACCTCATCGCCATCAGCAAAGCTCCTTATATGCAGTCCCTTATCATTTGTCGGCCCGCAGCCAAAACAAATGCTGTCCGGGGAATACTTCTCCTGCAAAGAAAGGTTATTGATGTCCATAGCTGTAGCTTCTCATTCCATCGAAATTGCTTCAAGCAAGAATCTGGTTTGCCGTGAGAGCGCCAAATAAAGTAAATTTAACCGCCCTCTAAAAACTCGCACTCTCGTATGCTCAGCTTGCTCGCAATCATTTTTCTTGCCTGGCTCGTGTTTGGCTACTTCGGTTACGGGCGTTGGGTCGCAAGGCAGTTTTCCTTGACCGACGAGCGTCAGACCCCAGCCAACGCCGTCAATGACGGTGAGGACTTTGTTCCGACGCAGCCCTTTTACCTTTTCGGCCAGCATTTCTCCGCGATTGCGGCGGCCGGCCCGATTGCGGGGCCGATCATAGCGTGCCTTGCGTTTGGGTGGCTGCCGTGCCTCGTATGGATTGCCCTTGGCGTGGTGTTGATCGGAGCTGTGCACGACTTCAGCGCTCTTGCGTCCTCTGTTCGCCACGGTGCCCAATCCATCGCAGAGATTACAAAGGAAAAACTGGGCGTCGGGGCGGGCCGCGCAATGATGGGCTTTATCTGGATTGCCCTTGTCTACGTTATCGTCGCCTTCACCGACATTACGGCGGGAACATTTGTCTCCGGCGATGAAGCTCTCGCGGGTGAATCAGAGTTTAATCCCGGCGGAGCCGTCGCGATTGCCAGCGTGATGTACCTCGGGCTGTCGATCCTTCTCGGTCTCGTGGAGCGATACCTAAGACCACCCCTGTGGGTCGCGACCATAATCTTTGTACCGGCCACGTTCGCGCTTTCCTATATCGGCACGCAGTTTTCGTACGTGTTGAACTTTGGCCACCTCACCTGGTCGGTGCTTATTCTTATCTATTGTATTTTTGCGTCGCTGGTACCGGTGTGGGCGCTGTTGCAGCCTCGCGGCTACCTTGGCGGGTTTGTTTTATACGCGGCCATCGTAGTCGGTGTAATCGGTGTTTTCTTTGGGGGATATTCGATACAGCAGCCGGCCTTTAAGTCGTTTGATGTCGGCGGCATGACGGGCATGTTGTTCCCATTCCTATTCGTGACGATAGCGTGCGGAGCGTGTTCCGGGTTTCATGGCCTCGTCTGCTCAGGCACGACTTCGAAACAGATCGATAAAGAGTCTCACGTCAGGCCGGTCGGATACGGAGCTATGCTGGCGGAAGGCTTTGTGGCTTTTATCGCCTTGGTTACGGTGATGATAGCCGCGAGCGACATGCTGGTGGGGCCCGATGGACGCAATCTGTCGGCAGGAAAGATCTACGGTAACGGCATCGGTAATTTCCTGAGCCTCGTGATCGGAACTGAGAATTTGGCGTTCGCCGTTACTTTTGGCGCGATGGCATTCTCAACGTTTGTTTTTGACACGCTCGATGTCTGCATGCGGCTCGGCCGCTACATCGTACAAGAGCTTTTCGGAATTCCGGGCAAGCTCGGCGCCGTTATCGGAACGCTCGTCACTGTTGCCCTACCCTTCGTTTTGATCTTCTTTGCCAGGCCCGGATCGTATCTCGATTTCTGGACCCTCTTTGGTGCCTCCAACCAAATGCTCGCGGCGCTGACGTTGTTATCAATCACCGTGTGGCTGTATCAAGCCCGCAAGCGAATCGCATTTACCTTGCTGCCGATGATTTTTGTTCTCATCATCACTTTTTGGGCGTTGGCCTTGATGGTGTACGGCAATCTTACGGCCGCCGTCGGTTTTGACGTAAAGCTCGTCAACGGGCTCGCATCTCTGGCATTAATACTTCTGGCGATGTATTTGGCGATCACGGCACTGATCAAGCTCCGTCAGGAGAGAGGCACGCTCGCCGAGGCTTCTTAACGCGAAACCTTGTCCAGGCTTTTTGTGGTACGGTCGGTTACGCTCATCGTCGCAGGCGCTACACTTGTCTTATCGTTGACTGCGGGCCGCAGCGGGGGGCCTACATATTATTACTTTCGACGGACCGGGACTTCGTCGAGGGTTTTTGTAGTATGTTCCGTGACGCCGATAGGGATGTCGGCCGACTCTGATAGCTGAGCCGTCGTAACCGGTTTCAGATATGCCGCCGCCGCATCCTGCTGACGGTTATCAGAACGGACTGTATTGCCCGACGAAAGGCCTGCCGTTTGACGAAGTATGAGAAAGCAGATTCCAAATAGGGTCGCGAGATAAAAAATGGAGATGAGGACGAGAGCCTCGGGAGCCACGTTAGCTTTAACCAGCAAAAACGCCCCGATCATCAGGGCGACAAGTCCAAATCCGCCGATGTACCCAAGTGACCGAGAAAGGTTTTCCGCCACCGAACTGGACTCCGCGCCGCCGACGCGGTTGCCGCATCGCTTGCAAAAATTTAGGCCCGCTTCGACCTCTGTGCCGCAACCGGAACAGTACATTCGTTTTTACTCTAGGTTTTGATCGGCCCGATCTTTTCCTCAAGCCAGTTTGCGAGCGGCTCGACAGACTCAATGTGCACCGGCTTACCCTTCCAAGCCTTGATAGCGAATACAACGAGCATGATGGAAGTGACGAGGTTGAAAAAGAACGAACCAACGGCTGCAAAATTCGAAAAGCCATCGATGATCCCCAGTATCATCGACACAATAAAGATACCCAAGTGTGCCGCCATGCCCTGGGCGGCATGGAATCTCACCTTGGCTTCGTGTTTGGGAACGACTAGAAGGATGATCAGCGACGCGACGAGACCGAGGTACCATGGAATGTACGGTACGGCCGTTAAAATGTTCTCGGGCAGGCCGATCTTATCCACCTTACGTTCGGACGGGTCGTATGCACCCTCTATGGCACTTGGAGCGTATACCGCGGGCACGGCATGACCGGTAAATGGTGCCTGATAGGCCAGCGGGTCGGCTTCCAGACGGCGTGTCTGCTCTTCTGCCGACAGACCCATAAATCCGCGCGTTTCCGCCCCATAATTCGGCAGGGCACGCGTCGCCATCTCTGCCTCGGCTTCGGCTTTGACTCGCTCCGGAAAGTCCTCATCAAGCGGATTTGTGTCGTACTTCGTCGGCATTATTAATCAGATTTTACGATATTAGGAGCTGGATTGTTCTGTGGATATCCCCAAATCCCTCAACTGCCCAGCATCGACCTCTCCCGGGGAATCCATCATCAGGTCCTGTGCCGACGCGGTTTTTGGGAATGCCATGACATCGCGGATGTTCTCTGTTCCGCAGAGGATCATGCACGTCCGTTCGATGCCGGCGGCGAAACCACCGTGGGGCGGCGTGCCGTACTCCAGTGCATCAAGGAAGAAGCCAAACTGCTCCCGAGCCGACTCGGGCGTCATTCCTAAGGCCTTAAAATTCAGAGCCTGCACATCCTTTTGATGAATCCTGATCGAGCCGCCGGCGCACTCGTAGCCGTTGATGACGGCATCGTAGGCTTTTGCCCTGACCTGGCCGAGCAAATGGTGCTGCCTGTCGTCGTTTACGGCCGTCCTAAACAGCTCAAGGTCCTCATCCATTGGCGAAGTAAAGGGATGATGTGCCGCTGTATATCGATCAGTTTCTTCGTCGTGTTCGAACATAGGGAATTCGGTTACGATCAGGGCCTCATATCGGCTGCGGTCGATCAGGCTTTCCCGCCGGGCGATCTCATTACGCAGTGCACCGAGGGAGGCCGCGACGACGGATTTCCTACCCGCAACGATCAGCACAGCATCGCCTTTCTCGGCGGCTGAAGTTGCGATGAGCTCGGCGATTTTTTCCTCACCGAGCACCTTCAACAGTGACGAGGTCGTATCGTCGCCAACCTTGATCCACGCGAGGGCTCCCGCACCGTATCGTTTTGCAAACTCCTGCAGCTCATCGGTCTGTTTTCGCGAATAATCGGCCTTGCCGGTGGCGACGAGAGCTTTGATCTCACCGCCCGTTCGCAACGTATCCGCAAATGGAGCGAAATCCGTTTGGCGTAAATCGTCGCTGAGATCGATGAGTTCCATCTCGAACCGCAGATCCGGCTTGTCCGAGCCATACCGCCGCATTGCCTCGGCATACGTCAATCGCGGCCATTCTTCCGGGAGGTCCACATCGATCAAGCGCAGCACACGGTTGAACATTCCCTGCATTTCGCGATAGATCGTCTCGCGGTTGGGGAATGACATTTCCATGTCGAGCTGAGTAAATTCCGGCTGGCGGTCGGCCCTCAGGTCTTCGTCGCGAAAACAGCGGGCGATCTGATAATACCTATCAAAGCCGGCGATCATTGTCAGCTGTTTCAATATCTGGGGCGACTGCGGAAGCGCAAAAAACTTTCCTGTGTGGATACGCGACGGAACGATGAAATCACGAGCACCTTCCGGTGTCGATTTAAGCAAAATCGGCGTCTCGATCTCTATAAAGTCGCGAGTGTCAAAATACTCGCGGATAGCAGCTACAGCTTTTGCACGCATGCGAAGATTCTGCTGGAGTTGCGGGCGCCGCAGGTCGAGGTATCGATATTTTAACCGTGTAGATTCGTCGGCCAGATTCTCCGATCCGGCAACCTCAAGTTGAAACGGAGGCACTTTCGCATCGTTCAGAATGATGATCTCGGATACCGTGACCTCGATCTCACCCGTGGATAGTTTGGAATTGCGGGCGCCGTCATTACGCCGAACCACCTGGCCTTTCGCTGCAATTACGAACTCACCGCGAAGCTGTTTGGCCTTTGCGTGAGCCGGGGCCGCCGTCTCTTCGCTAACAACAATCTGCGTAAGCCCGTCTCGATCGCGCAGATCGATAAATGTAAGAACACCAAAATCGCGCTTCTTTGCCACCCATCCCATCAGCACAACGTGCTCGCCAACGTGGCTCTCGCGAAGCTGACCGCACGTGTGTGTTCTCTCTAAATTTCCAAGTACATCGAGCATAAAAAGTCTTGCAGGTAAATTAAAAAACGCCTTTCGTTTTAGCGATAAACGAAAGGCGGAGCGTCAAATAGATAACACTCTCGCCTGTCAATTATTATCGTTAAACCGAACTGCGTTCATTAGAAGTAAAACCGAGCAAAATAATACAGTATCGGTGCACCGAATAGCAAACTATCGAGGCGGTCGAGGAAGCCGCCGTGGCCCGGCAGGATTGAGGCGGCGTCTTTCGCTCCCGCTCCTCGCTTCATCGCGCTTTCAGCCAGATCGCCGAGGACGCCCAGAGCCGCGATAACAATTGCGAGCAGGATTGAGAATGCATATGGGAGTTCCGGGAAGAACCACCATGTCGAGAGCCCGGCGAGGGCGGCTGCGGTAACTAACCCGCCAAGCAGGCCTTCGACGGTCTTGCCCGGGGATACCGTCGGGGCCAGCTTATGGCGACCTAAAGCCCGCCCGGCAAAGTAGGCCCCCGCATCGGAGCCGAATGTTACCAGGAAGAAGAAACCGAGCAATTTGGTCGAGAGATTGCCCTGCGTCTCGAATCCGACGCGGATCGCAATAAGATAACCTCCGAGAAATACAACATAAAAAATCCCCAGGAGTGTCACGCCAATCCCGGTCAGCATCTTTGAGAAATCCTTTTGAAACCGGAACGTTTGGGAGATAAGGATAGCAATGATGGTTAGAGCAACGCTCGCCAGCATCAGCTCGGGCCCTTTCGCCGGTGCGTCGAATAGAAATCCTGTAAATAGTACTCCGGAAGCGACGTAGCCGACGGCAGCATCTGCCTTGAGTTCAAGCTTTTTTGTCAGTGAGTAAAACTCAAAGAGTCCCGCAGCTAGTGCAATCCCGCCGAGCAGGACAAAGAGCCATACCGCCTCACGCAAGTAAATCGGGAGAACGATCGCGGCGATGACGATCGGCAGTGCGATGAGAGCAGTGGTGATGCGAGTCTTCATAGCTAGCGATCAGCGGTTGGTTTGCAGCTTAGTTTCCGCCGTGGCCGCAACACTTGGCTCCACCGCACCGAAGCGTCGTTCGCGCTTCTGGTAATCAAGGATTGCCTCCAAAACCCCGGTTCGCCGAAAGTCGGGAAACAGGGTGGGCGTGACGTAAATCTCGCTGTAAGCAAGCTGCCATAGGAGAAAGTTTGAGATTCGAAACTCCCCGCTCGTCCTGATGAGCAAATCGACATCGGGCAGCCCGTGTGTGTAAAGATTTCGCTCGATATCGGCCTCGGTTAACAAATCGAGGCTCTTGCCTAAGGCCAATGTCTGCTCAGCTGCACGGCGGGCAGCCTCAAGGATTTCGGCGCGGCCGCCGTAATTGAGGGCGACACTCATCACCATACCGGTATTGGAAGCTGTGAGCTGCTCGGCCCGGGCGATCTCTTCGCGGACGTCGTCGAATAGGCCCTCGATACGCCCGATGGCTTGAAAGCGGATGTTGTTGCTATGAACCTCCTTGAGATCGCTGCGGATGTAACGCTTGAGCATCGACATCAGACCGCGAATCTCGGTACGCGGACGCTTCCAATTTTCAGTCGAAAATGCGTACAGCGTGACCGCCTTAACCTCGAGCCGCGTACACGTATCGATTATCGCCCGTACGGAAGCCGCCCCGGCGCGATGGCCGAAGATGCGCGGGCGCCCCTGCGCCTTTGCCCAGCGCCCGTTCCCATCCATGATTACAGCGATGTGGCGCGGCAGTCGCTCGATGACAATCGACTTGAGCAACGAGGCGTCGGCAGAGCCTTGGTCTACTATGGCGACAAAATTGGGATGCATCGCAATCAGGCTCGATTCCTTACTCGCACAGCAACGATGGCTGGGCGGTTTATCGGGCCGTAGATGTGAGGGTAGATCTCGCTCGCCGTGGACGGTTCTTTTATCACTCGCGACATCAATCGGTCGGTCTCGATCTCCAGAATGATTACTCGCGGCTTGTCGGCGTAATAGCGTTCAATCACAGCGTCCAGCTGATCGGCAAAACTGCAATGAATGAACCCCTCGGTATGCAAATCCGCCGGCCGGTAGATATCGGTATCAACTTCGGCCCATACCTCGGGTAAAACAAGGTGGTAAATGAGCATCTGGTCGGATCGCAGGCTGCCAGCCCTGCTCCGGTTAACGCAGGCGGCCACCTGCGATTGAGCACCTATTCATAGTCGACTCGCAGTAGTGTCAGGCCTTGGGCCGAGGCGGTCTTTCCAGCAAGATCACGGTCACCCGTGACGATTGCCGACTGAATTGTATCACTATCTTTGTCACCGCGACCGACCTCAAGCATCGTCCCGACAATCGACCTGACCATGTATCGCAGAAAGCCTGTCGCGGTTATCCGAAACTCAATCATTGCACCGTTTGCAGCCGTATCCCAACGCGACTCGACGGTAAAATCGAGCACATCTCGGACGCGGCTTTCGCCGTCTGACTTGGCCGAAGCAAATGCCGTCCAGTCGTGCTCACCCAGGAAGAGACGAGCCGTCAGGTTCATCCGCGCCACGTCGAGAGGACGCGTTTCGTGATGGGCAAACCGGCGCCAAAAAGGCGACATTACAGGTGCGTTGACCACGCGATAGAGGTACGTTTTCCTTTTTGCCGAGAACCGGGAGTGAAAGTCGTCATCGGCCGCTTCGGCCTTCATTATCCTGATGTCACGCCACAGATTGCCGTTGATTGCGTGCTTCATTTTCTCAGGGGTGAACCTGGCTGAATCAAGATGAAAGTTGGCCACCTGTCCCTCGGCGTGTACGCCGGCGTCGGTCCTGCCCGAACCCGCGACGCTGACCTCGCGGTCGGCGAGCATTCCGATCACGCGTTCAAGTTCGCCTTGGATCGTGCGGTCGTTTTCCTGGACCTGCCAACCGTGAAAATCGGTCCCGTCATATTGGATCAGCAGGCGATAGTTCATAGGAAAGAGAGTGCAAATTATTGGAGCATTTCAGCCACGGCGGAGGCAAATCGCTGGGGCGCGGCGGCATTCGTGCGAAGGTAGAGCGCGGGTTCGATCAGCTCGAGTTCCATCAGGCAATAGTTGCCGCCGTTATCACGGACGAAATCGACTCGCGCATAGAGCAGATCGCGTCCGATCATCGCGATGGTCTCGCGGGCGACGGTATGCAGCTGTTCGTCCGGCTCGACCGACGTGATGATGCCGCCGTGTTCTTCCTGCACGCGAAAATCATTGATCTTGGGCGACTTGTTTATCGCATGACTGTATTCGCCGTTGAAATAGAAAAGCGAGAATTCACCTTCATCGACGATCCGAGCCATAAAGGGCTGTACCATAAACGGCCGTTCGGAAAAGACCGCTTCGATCTGCGGATCGTGGCCGGTCAGGCGGTATGTATGTTCAGCGGTGGCGCTAACGGTTGGCTTTATGATTAGCTCGCTTGTCCCCAACTCTCGCTGCCATGCACCAAATTCCAAGACCTCGGACGGCGGGTTCCAAATCGTCGGGACGATCCTGGCACCCTTTTCGTCCATTTCTCTCAGATATTCTTTATCCAAGTTCCAACGAACGATATCGAGGGGATTTTCGAGTCGGGCCGGCGATTGGTCGATAGATGTGAGGACATCGAGAAAGGCAAGTGGTTCGGTCTGATAGTCCCACGGGGTTCGAATAATGACAGCCTCGAAGTCACCCCAGTCCAATTCCGTCTGACGCCAAGAAAGGGTCGACACTGCAAAACCCAAGTCGCGTAGCGGAGCGATGGCAAGCTCGTCATCGCTGACGAAGCTGCCGAGTTCGTCCATCGACAAAAAGCAGATCTGCCGCATGCTATTTAAGGCTCCGGCTGCCGGGCTTGACAGCGGTGTCCCCGTGTCCGCACATCGGACAATCTTCGGACCGGTATGTCGGGATGGCCAATCGAGCGAGAGATATCCGCTCGACCCCGACATCGGCTGTGCCATCTGAGCGGTCGATGATCGACGCCGCAGCCACTACGCCGCCGCCATTTATCTCCAGGGCCGCGATGCACTCACGTGTCGACCCGCCGGTCGTAATGACGTCCTCGACAACCAGAATCCGTTCGCCAGCGTCGACGGAAAAACCACGGCGAAGCGTCATCTTCCCGTCCTGTCGCTCGGTCCAAATGAATCGGGTGCCGAGTGCTTGTGCGACGGCGAAACCGATGACCAGGCCCCCGATCGCTGGTGACGCAACTGTCTGGATCGAATGGTCACGAAAATGTCGCGCGATCGCCTCACCGTAGCTGGTGGCATCTCCGCTCTTTTCGATCGCGAGTGCACACTGCAAATACTTTGGGCTGTGCAAACCGCTTGACAAAATGAAGTGCCCCTCGAGGAGTGCTCCCCGGTCGCGAAAGTGCTGTAAAACGTCGTCCATGTCGTGCTGTGCTGAATAAATACAGTGAATTTTGCTACTCTAATCCACGTGTCACCGTATCCTAACTTAATCTCAGAATCATTGCTAATAAATGAGGCCGTGGCACTTCTGCGTTCGTTCGGCGGCAGTGCGTCGGCGGTCAGCGTAGTGGATTTTGTTATGAAGATACGGCGTCCTGATCCATATCTTGCCCGATTATTGGTACAGGATTTAATCTCACGCGATACGCGACTCGTGCTCAAAGGGGATATGGTCGAGATCGTCGACGACGCATATGAGCACCTCGAGCTGGCTAAGACTGGTTTTGTCGTATTCGACCTGGAGACGACTGGTGCCAAGGCGCCGCCGTGCAGGATCACTGAGATCGGGGCCTATCGTGTGGTAAATGGTGAGGTGAAAGAAGAATTTCAGTCGCTTGTGAATCCCGAAATGCCGATTCCGCCCTTTATTACGCAGCTTACGAATATTACGAATGAAATGGTGGCGGATGCCCCGGTGTTCCGAGATCTAGCACCGGATTTCCTCAATTTCATCGGTGATTCGGTACTCGTCGCCCACAACTCAGGATTTGACATGCGATTTCTAAATCACGAAATCGGCCGTGCATTCCGCGGTTACAAAATGGCGAATCCCTGTCTCTGCACTGTGCGTCTCTCGCGGAAACTCTTGCCGGATGTCGAGAACCACAAATTGAAAACTCTCGCGGCACACTACTCTATAGATCTGATCAACCATCACCGTGCAGCGGCCGACGCCCATGCGACAGCCCATATTTTTATTAATTTGTTGGGAAAATTGAACGACCACGGTGTGAGCGATCTCGCATCCGTTCGCACGATGAGTTCGCGAAACTATCAATATGCTAGACGAAAGACTGAATCTGCCCGCCAATAATCAGGGCCTGGACATACGCTCGACACCCCGCGAGGAGATGGATCTGTTTCCTCTCGACACCTTTGAGTACGACTACGCGGGCAGTGAGATTTGGGTCGAATTTGAGATACCTGAATTTACAGCCGTCTGCCCGTTTTCAGACTTTCCGGATTTTGCGGTAATTCGGCTGAAGTATGTGCCCAACCGCCGGTGCATTGAGCTAAAAAGTCTGAAAATGTACATAAATGCGTTTCGGGATATAAAGGTCTTCCACGAGCATGTGATCAATATTATCCTCGAAGACTTTGTGGCCACGTGCGATCCGCATCGAGTCGAGATTGAGGGCGATTTTCACGTTCGCGGCAATATTAAGACTGTCGTGCGTGCAAGCTATGCTAAGGCATAGCCTGCCGCTGCTAAACTTTCGAACGCCCTCGCGTCGGAATCGGGCGCGGTGCGTTTTTGCAGACACTAAGGCGTAGATCAGGATGGCAAGTGACTTCGCTATCAAATCTGGCAGCAAGCTGTTGGCCGGCTGGCCTAGCTTGCTAGCAGGCCTGCTCGTAGCCTATTCCCTCATCGGCGGTGTAATTTCACTGCTCGGCTGGCCGCTCGACGCCCCTCGTCTTACCGACTGGGTGGGCAATGGTATCTCAATCCAGCCGAATGCCGCCCTCGCAGTGGTCCTGGCTTCTATCGCCGTCCTGTTGATACGCAGCGGCTTTACCCGGGTACCAATGCTGCTCGGGGTTTTTGTAGCGGCCCTCGGAGTTACAGCCCTTCTTCAAATCGTCACCGAGATCGATCTCAGAATAAACACCTTGCTAATGTTTGACAGGGAATGGGGCCGGCTGGGCGTGATCACGCCGGGACAGATGAATGCGCCCGGGGCGTCGTCGTGGACACTGATAGGCATTGCGATATTTCTACTCTCGATAACGCGGTCCGACAAGGGAGCGATTCAATCAACAAAAACTCACACCGCTGCCGCCGGGCTGGCAATTATTACTGGTGCCGTTGCTGGGTTGTCGATTTTTGGATACGCCATCGGGGCGCAAAGCCTGACAACGCGTCCCCGGTTGACGGTGATCGCTCTCCAAACTGCTAGTTATATATTAGCTGTTGCTCTCGCTCTCATTCTGCAGACTGGGAATGCGGGCCCGATGCGATTGCTCAATGCAAACACCACCACGGGGCAAATGCTTCGCCGCTTCGTTCCCGCTATTGTTGTCTTTCCTGTTTTGCTGGGCGTGCTGCAACACGCTGGCGAGGCCTTTGGATTATATGACCCGGCATTCGGGATCGCGGCAGCCACGGTAGCCGAGATACTGCTTCTTCTTGCACTACTCTGGTGGACCGGAAGTGCCACGGCCGTCAGCGAAGCGCGGAAGACGGCAATGTTCGAAAATGCTCTCGACTGCATCGTTAGCATGGATCACCTGGGAATGGTAAAAGAATTTAACCCCGCTGCCGAGGCTACTTTTGGTTACAGACGCGAGGATGTCTTAGGCAAAGAGTTGGCCGAGCTCATCATTCCGCCGGAAATGCGCGATGCACATCGTCGCGGGCTTGCGGGATATTTATCCACCGGCGAAGGCCCCGTGATCGATAACCGGCTCGAGTTGACCGCCGTGAGGTCAGATGGCAGCGAACTACCCGTAGAACTTTCGGTTACGAGAATCCAGACGGGTGGGATGCCCGAGTTCACTGCCTATCTGAGAGACATCACGGTTCGGAAACAGGCTGAGCGAGCGATGCAGGCTGCCCGCGATGCACTTGAGCAGCGGGTTGAGGAGCGCACGGCCGAGCTCAATCTTGTAAATCAAGCGCTGAAAAGGAGCAATCAGGAGCTTGAACAGTTCGCGTCGGTAGCCTCACACGACCTGCAGGAACCACTCCGCAAAATACAGACTTTCGGAGACCGACTGGGAACTAAATTTGGGGATCAGCTCGGCGAACAGGGTCGGGCGTATGTAGACAGGATGAACGCATCCGCGACGCGAATGCGAAGTCTGATCGACTCACTCCTGAACTTTTCGCGCATTACGACAAAGGCCCAGGCTTTTGCCCCCACCGATCTTAATAGTGTGTTAACGGAGGTTACCTCGGATTTGGAAGGACGGCTGCACACAACCGGGGGAAGGGTGCGGAGTGGAACGCTGCCGACGATTGACGCTGACAGACTGCAGATGTATCAATTGCTTCAAAATCTTGTCGGAAATGGGTTAAAATTTCATAGGCCTGACGAAAAACCTCTAGTAACTGTCGAATCGCGAATTTTGAACTCAGGAGACGGCCACCCGGAGCGTTGCGAAATCCTGGTCGAGGACAATGGCATCGGCTTTGAGGAAACATATCTAGACCGCATATTTGAGGTGTTTCAGCGACTGCACGGACGGCAGGAGTTTGAAGGCACCGGCATGGGTCTTGCAATTTGTCGCAAGATAGCCGAGCGCCACGACGGTACGATCACGGCTTCGAGCAAACCGGGCCGCGGCTCGATATTCACCGTGACTTTGCCTGTCGTGCAGTCGCCTCCCGACATTACAAAATGAACAACGAAACAAAGGGAAAACGGGTCACTATCTTAATGGCAGACGATGATGCCGATGACCGAATGATGACCAAAGAGGCGTTTGAGGAAAGCCGTCTTCGTAATGATTTACGGTTCGTCGAGAATGGTGTCGAGCTGCTGGACTATCTGAAGAGGCGTGGAAGGTACGAAGATCCAACGAGCAGTCCGAGACCGGGACTCATTTTGCTCGATCTTAATATGCCGAAAATGGATGGCCGCGAGGCCCTCAAAGAGATCAAGGCGGATCCAGCACTGAAAAATATTCGCGTCGTCATTCTCACCACGTCAAAGGCTGAGGAGGACATCTACAAGACGTATGACCTGTCCGCTGCGTCCTACATCACCAAACCGGTGACCTTCGCCGGAATGGCCGAGGTCGTACGCGTTCTTGGTAAATACTGGCTTGAAATTGTCGAACTGCCCAGTGAGGGAAACGGTGGCTGAGATGGATATCGAAAACATTCGCGTACTCCTCGTCGAGGATGACCCGGACGACTACTATCTGACGAGAGAGCTTTTAGCCGAGACGACGGGCGGAAAGATCGAACTCGATTGGGCAAAAGATTATGCTTCGGGCCTTGCCGCGATCGGACAATTCGGCCACGATGCGTATCTCGTCGACTATCGCCTGGGACAGAACAATGGCATCCAACTTCTTCAGGCGGCGGTCTCTGCGGGGACGAAGGCTCCGCTAATCCTGCTAACCGGTGCCGGCGACCGTGAGGTAGCACTCGCTGCCCTCGATGCAGGTGCTTCGGATTATCTTGTCAAAGGCGAATTTGATTCCATCACTCTCGAGCGCACCCTCAGGTACGCGATGCAGCAGGCACGGAATGCCGACGAGCTGGAACGCAAAGTCCGGCTTAGAACTGCCGAGCTAGAGGGTGCAAATTCCGCTCTCAGAAACTCGGAGGAGAAGTACCGCAGCCTTTTTAATTCGATTGATCAGGGCTACTGCATCATCGAAATGATCTTTGATGAACGGAGAAAGCCCGTTGATTACCGGTTTTTAGAAGTAAACCCGGCTTTTGCGAAACAGACCGGTCTTACCGATGCAGTCGGCCGCACGATTCGCGAGTTTGCGCCCGAGCACGAAGAGCATTGGTTTCGAACCCTCGGGAGCATTTCCACTACTGGAATTCCGGCTCGTTTCGTCGACTACGCGGCGGGTTTAGGTCGGTGGTTCGATGTTGACGCGTTCCGTTTGGGTAATCCCGGGGATGGACACGTCGCCGTACTATTCAGCGACGTCACCGATCGCAAGTCAGATGAAAGCAGGCTGGCACTGATGGCCAGACTTGGCGAAATAACCCGCATAAGTGACAATGCGGATGAGCTCGCACACTCGGTTTCTCAGGCCGTCGGTAAATGCCTGAATGTGCGACGTGCTTTCTTTAATCAGATAGATCTCGACAATGATGTCGAGACCGTACGTCACGATTATCGTCGTCGTGCTAAATCGGTCGCGGGCGAGCACAAGATCTCGGATTATAGTTCGGCGACTACGGCCGACATGATGGCCGGCAAAACCGTGGTCAACATCGACTCGCAAACCGACCCGCGAACATCCGACCTATATGCGAAAGTTTATGCGGCGAGCGGTGAGAGAGCGTACGTAGGCGTGCCTTTAATGCGCGGTGGCCGCTGGGTCGCATCGCTCTGGGTGAGCGATGACAAGCCGCGGAAGTGGACTGATGAAGAAGTCATGTTGCTGGAGAATATCGGCGAGAGGACTTGGCTGGCGGTCGAGCGACTTCGAAACGAACAAGCGCTGATACGTTATCAGGAGGAACTTGAGCATCGCGTCACGACGCGCGCCCTCGAACTAAAAACGGTAAACGAGAATCTTGAGGCCGAAAGTGCAAAACGGCTCCTTGTCGAGCAGGAATCCGTCCGCTTGCTCAAGCAGATAGTGACGATCCAGGAAGACGAAAGGCGGCGTATCGCTCGCGATCTGCATGATGATCTGGGGCAGAAGCTCACGGCTCTGCGATTGAAGCTCGAGAATGCACGAAAGCTCTGTACCGAAGGTCCTGTCTGCGATGAGCTCGAGGCGACACAGGAGCTAGCAAAGCGGCTCGACATGGAGGTGGGTTTTCTTGCATGGGAGCTGCGGCCACCCGTGCTCGATGATATCGGCCTGAGCGCCGCCCTGGCGACGTTTGTCGCTGAATGGTCCCGATTTTCCTCCGTCCGCGCCGAGTTTCGGGCGGCCGGATTCGAGTCAACACGGCTTACCGCGGACTACGAGATAAACTTGTACAGAATCGTCCAGGAAGCCCTCAACAATGCTCACAAGTATGCCAAGGCGCAGAATGTGTGCGTTCTACTCGAAAAGCGGGACTCAAAGCTAACGTTGATAATCGAAGACGACGGAATCGGCTTCGATTTGAATGCAAAGCCAAGTGCCAAGAAAACAATGGGTTTAATCGGCATGCGTGAGAGGGCCGGACACTTGAAAGGGAATCTTGAAATTGAGACCGCGCCGGGGCGTGGCACTACCATCTTTGTGAGAATTCCGGACAGTGCGATCATCGATGGACCTGATAGAAAGAGGCCCGGCCTGCTTCAGAAATCCGCACTCGTATAGGCTTCCGACGGACTCGAGATCCCTACTGATTCAACAGGCGACCGCTACCACGGGTCGTTGATTGGTCAGCGAGTGTTTCGTGCAGGCTGATTCTACAAGAGCGACAATCTCACTTTCCAGCGGAATTTGACTTGGCGCGCACGTATTAGTGATCTCCGAAAGGATTAGGAACTTTGAGCGCTCCAATAAGGTTTGTTCGCGGAAGGAAAGTTTCTTTTCATGGCTCAAGAAGGTAAGCATCTTGAGCACATCGGCTGCCAGAAAGACATCACCTGACCGCAGTTTCTCCGTGAATTCCCTCGCCCTGGTTTTCCAATCGCCCGATACGGGCTCAAAGTCCGCCGAAAGCTCTTCGATCAGCTTTCGACACTGCGAGCGAGTAATCAACGGACGGAGTCCCACGCTGTCCGCATTGGCAGCAGGAATAAAAATGGTCGAATTATCTCCCAAGACTCTTAGACTGTAACCACTCATGGACTGAGCGCCGACGGTATGCTGTTTAAGGGCTTCGACTAGGCAAACGCCTTGGTTCGGATACGCTACCTTTTGACCGATAGTTAGGTTCATGACCGCTTCCTCCAATTGGAATTGAGGACGACGCGATGCGCTTCTGTTCACACTCGAAATTGAGGTGCCGGCGCGCAGGGTTGGTCGGTCAATATAACCACATTATACCACAGAATCGCGGGTGTTAACCTAGAAATATTAAGCAGGTAATTCGATACGGAAGGTAGTGCCAGAGCCGAGATCGGATGTGACGGCGACCTCGCCGCCGTGGAGACGGGCGAGATGTTTCACGATGGCGAGGCCCAGACCGGTTCCGCCCACCTCACGCGAACGCGAGCGGTCAGCGCGATAGAAACGTTCAAAAATCCGTTGGCCGTGCTCAGGCAAAATCCCCTCGCCAGTGTCCGTAATTGAGATCACGTCACGCCCATCGGCAAGGAAGTGCTCAACTGAAACGGTGCCGCCCTGACGGTTAAATTTAACGGCATTATCGATCAGGTTTGTGAGCATCTGTTCCAGGCGAACGGTGTCAGCGAACACCTGCGCGTCTGCCGGGACGAGGTTTCGCAGGTCAATCTGCCGCTCCGCCGCCTTGGCACCGAGCGAGGCGAAGACGTCGCGGACCGCTGCCTGGAGCATTACGGATTTTATCGTGATTTTGACGTTACCTGACTCGATCATTGACAGTTCCAGAATGTCAGCGATGAGGCAATGCATTCGCTCGGCATTGCGCCGAATCACGCTCAAAAAATGCCCGTTGTTATCGGGGTCGTGTATCGCTCCATCCTCAAGCGTTTCGACAAAGGCGAGTATCGAGGTCAGCGGCGTCCGAAGCTCATGGGAAATGTTTGAGAGGAATTCCTGTCGGATAGACTCGAGTCGCTCGATCTGTGTGGTTTCATAGAAGAAGCCGATGGCTAGGTTTTCGCCGCCCAGCTCGATCGGCGCGACGTGGACGTCGAATTTTCGTCTGTCGACTACCGGCAATTCGAGAGTTACGTCCGACGATGTCTGTCGGGTGAGGGCCTGGCGAAATGCCTCATGCAGGTCAAGATCGCGAATCACCTCGCTCAGCCTTCGCGATTCGAGGTTCAGGTTTTCACGGCCAAAAGCGACGGCCGCCGGGACATTGCAATACGCGATACGCATATCCGCACCGACGACCATCACACCTTCGCGTGCCGCGTCCAGGATAGTCTGGACGATCACGGCGGCCTCTGCCACTCCCTTGCCGGAGGGGCGTCGAGGACCCACTTCCTGTTGAATTTGGCTCACTTGCATCCGATAAAACGATATCCGACGCCGACCACAGTTTCGATACACCCGCCGCAGAGGTCCAGCTTTTGCCTTAGTCTGCGAATATGCACATCCAGAGTGCGCGTGTCGCCAAAATAACTATAACCCCAAACGTTGTCGAGCAGTTGCTGACGAGAGGCGACCCGGCCAGAATTTTGGATCAAGTGTTCGAGTAACGCAAATTCTTTACGCGTGAGCTTAACCGGCTGATCCGAGCACGACACTCGCATGTCAGCAAAATCCACTGCAAGCTTTTCGTCACCGTACGTCGGCGGACTTTCTTTTTGAACACGGCGCAAGACTGCACGCAGCCGCGCGACGACCTCCTTGATAGAAAACGGTTTTACAATATAATCGTCCGCCCCTGTTTCAAGGCCGAGAATCGTGTCGCCCTCAGCAGCTTTAGCTGTCAGCATGACGATCGGCGTATTCTCAGTCAATCCTTCGCGGCGCAGGCGACGGCAGAGCTCCATGCCGCTCATTCCCGGCAGCATAAGGTCAAGGAGGATGAGGGATGGCGGTGCCCTTGCATCGAGAGCGAGACGCAGGCCTTTCTCGCCCGATTCAGCAACCACGCACCGGAAGCCTTCCCGCTTGAGGTTGTAATGCAAGCTCTCCGCAATGTCCGCATCATCTTCGATGATCAGGATTGTTTGCTGCATAGTAGATACGTTAATTGTAAGTAAACTCTGGGTGTTTAGCGACAAGCCTACGCGTCCCGGCTTAACTGCATGTAAACGGAATGTTAAAGCGGCGTTAACTCTCGAGAATTTTGCCGAGCGATTTGAGCTCCAATCCACTCCGTCAAATACAACGCCATATTGACTTTTTCAGTAGCACGCGATCGGAAGTCTACAACGAAATTGCCGCCACCGATGCATGGGCACTGGTGACGGCATTCTTTCGCGATAAACTGTAGGAGGCTAGACGATCTCGACCGCTGCCTCGGCCCCACGTTGATTTTGTGGGAGGGCTGCGTCCTCCGAATTCGCCTTTCGGGCAAGCTTTTGTTGATACATGCCGGCGTCGGCACGCTCAATGGTGGCTTCCAGATGGGCCAGATCTGCAAAATTCTCAAACGCCCGTGAAACACCGATTGCCATCGGGTTCTGGACACCATCAATGTGCACGGCCGACAGCAGGCGATCGAGCCGCATCATTCGCTCGCTCGCTTCATCGGCGCTAAAACCAATCATCAGCACAAAAAATTCGTCGCCGCCCCAGCGAAATATCAAATCCTCGGCTCGAATAACGTCCCGGATAGCCCGCACCACGGCACGAATCACAATGTCACCGGCTGCGTGCCCGTGGACGTCGTTGACGCTTTTTAGGTAGTCAATATCAAAAAATCCGACGCACCCCGACACGGGCTGATTCTGGCCGCCCCGCCGTTTAATGTAACCATGAAAAGCGTGACGATTGAGAGCCGTGGTCAAGGGGTCGACATGGGCGAGCTCCTCGAGCTTTTCATGTGCCGCCCTTAGTTTGTCATTAGCAATTCTTACGTCGTTTAGCACATGCTCGAGCAAGACGATAACCATCCCGAAACCAAGCATGATCTGCAGTACGAGATCGATGATCGGATTGTAGGCCAGATAGCTTTCGTCAAAGACAATATAATTTCGTGCAGTGAAGACCACAAAATATTGGAAGAAATCGATGGTTAGTAGGCCCAGCGCGACGAGCATCACATTCCACCCAAAGGTTCCGAGTCGGGCACGGCAGAGCGTCACAAATGCCGTGGCGAAAAAACCGGACAAGATCAGCGAGTGAATATTAAAAATCAGATTAAAATCGTTGCCGATAAACGGCAGCCCAAATGCCACGACGATAAACGGCAGGATGATGGCCTCATGCCGCATCCGCATCTCCCCATTACCGACGAGGCTGATGCAGCCAGCGACTAGCAAGAAGCCGAAGAGATACTCAGTGAGAAAATAAATGCTGAAGAGCTGGAGAGAGTAGTGGTCATAACCGAATGCCAGACGCAGGGAAAAAAGAGCGACTGCCAGAAATAGCCACGCGTTGGTCCAGTGCTTGAGGGCGACGATCTTAATCGAGCGCCGCAAAAACAGGGTCAGGAGGGTAATTAATCCGACACCTGCAAGCTGGATGAGTAGGCCGATCTTCGAATCCATATTGAGAGATTGCGGAACGCGATTTATCTGTGGAACGTGAGATGTGGAAGGGGCGGCGGTGGGAACGGCGATATGCCAAACTCATTGTACCGGATAAATATTGTTTAAGTAAAGATATTTTTTGTTGCTCCGGCACAAAACTCGAATCCACTGGGAGTCTCCTGTTTTATGTTGCCAAGTTAGAAATTTAACGCTAAATTAAATTAATACGGGCCGCTAGCGAGATGGTCCCCATTCCGCCGAGATTCCAAAAAATGCCACTATCCGTTTGTCCCGAATGCAGTGAAGAAGTTTTCGTTGATGCGGAGATCGTGCAAGGCGATGACGTATCGTGCGATGAATGCCATTCACGCCTGACTGTCGTTGGGCTCGATCCAGTCGAGCTCGATTTGAAAGACGAAACGGAAGCCGACGAACGCGCGGATCGGGACGAGTTTGGCAGCTACGATCTAGATGACGACCGCTATTGAGAGACCATCTGCTCCGGTCATTTTGACGTTTTGATAAATCAGAATGACATGGTTCTCTGCCGATCTTTCCGCAACTCTATCGAATTACACGGTTTTGTAATGGCACGCCGATTGTATGGCGTAATCGTGGGCGGAGACTTTGGGTCGTCCGCTCGGTAATCGGTAATGAAGACATTTTTCACGCGACAAAATCTATGCTCAGCGAAATTTGTGTGGCCGGCGTCAGTCGCCGCAGCCATTCCGGTGGCTTGGCTTATGCTTGAGTATTTTGGATTACTGATCGGATTTGTCGTTGTGCCCGCGGCGGTTGCTGCCTATCTCGCCTGCCGTTTTTACGTTCATCGTCTCGAGCAGAAGACCTTGGAAATCTCAGAGGCTAGCCGAATACATCTTGCTACGGTCGAAGCTCTGGCGTCCGCGATCGACGCGCGGGACGGCGTCGGTGTCGGACATGTACGGCGCACCCAAATATATTCCGTAGGAATCGGCAAATCCCTTGGGCTTGACGAAAGCGAGATTGATGCTCTGCGGACGGGCGCACTGCTTCACGATATCGGAAAGCTCGCCGTGCCCGACCATATTCTTAATAAAGTAGGCGCATTAACACCCGCCGAGCTCGAAAAAACAAAAATACACGTCCTGGTAGGAGCCTCAATTCTCGAGAAGGTTGGTTTTCAGACGCCGGTCGTGCCAACCGTAAAATATCATCATGAAAGGTGGGATGGCACCGGTTACCCCGAGCGGCTAGCTGGTGAACACATACCGCTGACGGCCCGAATCCTCTCGGTTGCAGATGCATTTGACACGCTGCGTGGGGCCAGGCCAAACCGTCCGGCTCTCTCCCGGGAAAGGGCCCGACAGGTTATTCAGTCCGAATGCGGCCGACGGTTTGACCCTGTCTTGGTCGACGTTCTGCTGCGCAATCTCACGGCACTCGAGGCCGAGATCGATGCAGAGGGGCTGTCGTACACCGACGCCCTCGCTCCGTCTGCGCTGGAAGGGAAGGAAAATTACGTCGATCAGATCAAGCTGGCTAACCGTGAAGTTTTCAGTCTCTATGAGTTGGCGCGCGAATTCAGCTCGTCTGAAAGCATTGGCGAGGCGTTTGATATCTTTGCGAAAAAGGTGAGGGAGTTTGTTCCGTTCGATACCTGCTCGCTTTATCTTCTCGATTCGACAAAAAGATCGGCGGCGGCAGCGTATGTGACTGGAGAAAATGCCGAATTGCTCCGAGGCCGAAGCGTCAATGTCGGTCAGGGTGCCACCGGATTTGCCCTGAAGACGCTCGAGAAGGTTCGGAACGTCGAGCCCGATCTGGATTTCGCCTACTCTCAGGTCGAGCTTAGCGGCATCTACTCCACGATGGCCTCGATGCCGCTCATCAACGACGATGGGCAATTGATCGGCGCCGTCACGATATATTCCCTTGATCTAGACAAATACGGAGATGAGCACATTCGTCTGCTTGAGACGATTTCTCACATCGCCGCTGACGCCATCGGCAAGCTGTGTCGGCACGACGAGGCGAAAACCCACGCCATGACCGACCCGATGACCGGTCTGCCCAATGCACGCAGCCTGCAGGCTCAATTCGACAAAGAGGTCGCGCGTGCGAGTCGCGGCGGTACGAGTTTCCAGCTTCTCATGCTCGATCTTGACGGATTTAAGACTGTTAATGACACTTTTGGACACAAGATGGGCGACGAGATTTTGAAGGAAATTGGCGGGGTCATTCTTGGCCAGCTTCGGGATTATGATTTTCTCGCCCGCTATGGCGGCGATGAGTTTGTCGCCCTCATTCCCGATGCAGAACCGGATGATGTAGTCGAACTCTGCGAACGAATCGAGCGCGCAGTCGCTGAGTTCTCGCTGCCCACAGGCGGCGGCCGCTATGCGAAAGTGGGCGTTAGTCTCGGAGCGTCAGGTTACCCGGAGGACGGCGAAACGTTCGACCAAATGATAGTAGCTGCCGACCGAGCGATGTACAATCGAAAACAAATCCGCAAACAGCTTGCAAGACTTCAACGCGAAGAGTCCGTCGTAAATGACACCTTCATCGTCGAGCTAGACGAGCGCCACGTCATCGCCGCATCGGCCTAAACAGAGATCACTGTACTTGCCAGCACAACTTATGGCACGTGCCACAGATGTGCAAAATCAGTCATTTCGGGTAAACACGACAACCGACAACTGCACTTGGCCGGCCTATTCCAAACCAACAAAGTCCACGTTGGATAGGTTCCCATTGACCGCGACCTGCCTTGCCGCAAACCGGTAGCGCCTGGAAGTTACGCTAACCGTATAGGTGGCTCCTGACAACACTTCATTGAATGTGTAAGCACCGAAAGAACTCGTGAGGACGGTACGCCGAGTCCCCGTCGGGCCCGTCAATATGACCGTCGCGTTGCGGAGCCCGCGCCCATCGGGGGTGCTGACCAGCCCCGTAACGGTTACGCTTGTTGCGGGTGCGGCTAGTCTGACGAGCGTTACGATATTGTCCGCGCGGCGGCCGACGACAACTTGATTATTTAAGGAATCGAAGGCGAAGGTCTGATTACCGCCCCCCGCCGTCGCGGTCGTTCCGACCACGCTGTTGGCGGGCGAGATCGGGCCGCTCGTGCCGGCCATCCCGTCGCCCGGCGTGACGGCCCCCGCGTTGGCTATCGAACCGTTGTCCCAGTAGGTACTTTGAACAACATAGTTGCCGTTTGTAAGTGCGGTCGTTCGTCCGACCTGATCGTTGGTCCGCGAGCCCACCAGCGAATTCGCAGGGGTGACGGTTCCTGATATGCCGTTAGTTCCGTTGCCAAAGGTTACAGCTCCGGCGTAGGCCGTCGTTCCGTTTCCCCAAAAGCCACTGTCCACTACATAATTGCCATTTGTGAGAGGCACAATGCCGCCACCGACTCTATCGCCCCCGGTCGACCCGACGAGAGAGTTGGAAACTGAGACCGGCCCGGATACTCCCATCGCCCCGTCGCCAAAGGTGGCCGCCCCAACATCACCTATCGCCCCCCGGTTCCAATGCGGACTAGAAATAACGTAATTACCGTTGACCAGAGCAAGAGCACTATCACCTACCCCGTCGTTTGTAGATGATCCGACAAGCGAATTCGATGCAGTGACTGGTCCTGCAATACCGTTCGTTCCACTAGCCCATGTAACGGCACCCGCGTTGACCGTCGACCCGTTGTTCCAATCCGGACTGGTAACGACGAAATTGCCGTTGGCCAATGCGACGACTTTCCCACCCCCGTATCCGTTGCCAAAGCCGCCGCCGACGGAATCGCCTGCGGATACACCCACCAATGAGTTGTTGGCGGTCACGGGGCCGACAATTCCGTCCGTTCCAGTGGCAAAAGTCACTGCTCCCGCGTCCACCATCGCGCCGCGATCCCAGTCCTTGCTTGCCACAACATAATTGCCGTTTTTTAACGCGAAAATCTTGTTCCCGACCGCGTCACCTGCGGTGGTGCCAGCGAGCGAGTTTAGCGTTGTTACGGGCCCCAGAATGCCCGTGGTCCCGTTTCCAAGGGTAGCGGCACCGACATCGGCGATTCCAGCGTTATTCCAAAGCCGACTTCCCACCACATAATTGCCGTTGGTTAATACAGTTACCTCGCCGCCGACGCTATCGCCGGCGGTGGTGCCCACGAGCGAATTTGCGCCCGCAACTGGTCCGGTTATGCCGCTTGCGCCATTGCCAAAGGTTGCTGCGCCGGCATCGGCCACAGTGCCGTTGTTCCAAAGCGGACTGCCGACGACATAATTGCCGTTTGTTAAGGCCGTTAATTTCTGGCCGACCTCGTCGCCGACAGTAGCGCCGATGAGCGAATTTGCCGTTGTTATCGGTCCCGATATGCCCGTCGTCCCGCTGCCGAATGTTGCCGCGCCGGCATCGGTGACTGCCCCGCGGTTCCACTGCGAACTGCCGACGACGTAATTGCCGGTGGCTAAAGCCATTAGTCGACGGCCGACATAATCCTCCGCAGCACTACCGATTAGCGAGTTCGCGACGGTGACCGGTCCTGATATGCCGCTGAGCCCATCTCCAAAAGTTACCGCCCCTGCGTCGTTCGCCCCGCCGTTACTCCAACCCGGACTCCCGACCACATAGTTGCCATTGGACAGTACCAACACACCACTTGAGAAAAAATCTCCGATGTAGTCATCTGCCCTCGTGCCGACGAGAGAGTTTGCAGCGCTTACTGGGCCTGAGATGCCGGTGGTACCGCTCCCGAACGTTACGGCCCCTGCCCCGAGGATTGGCCCGTTGGCCCACCGGGGACTCTGGACCACATAGTTGCTATTTGGCAGCACGACCAGGCCGTTGCCTACCTCATCGTTGGTCGTTCCGCCGACCAAAGAGTTTGAAGCTGAAACCGGACCGGAGACTCCAGTGGCTTTACTGCAAAAAGTAACTGCCCCGGCGTCTATCGCCGCGCCGTTGTCCCAGGTCCGCATACTGACAACATAATTCCCATTTGGCAGTACCGTCACGGGCGACACCGCGAAATCTCCGGTCTTGGTACCAGTCATCGTGCTGATCAAGTTGCCGTTGGGACCATAAAGATGGACTGCCCCGACGTTTGAGATTGGTCCGGGGGCGTCATACCCCGGGTCCGTCACGACAAAATTGCCATTCGGCAGGCTCGCGACCTGCGTGCCAAAAGTTCCGCTGCCGGCTGGGCCGACAATATTTATCTGGTATGGAGGCGTCGTCCCCGGGGTCGGCGTAGCCGTGGCCGTCGGAGTGGGCGTGATCGTGATCGTCGCGGTCTGGGTGGGCGTCGGCGTGGGCGTAGCCGCACCACAAACGTTGCGGAGAATGGAAAGGCTGTCCGACGCCAGATTCGCCGTTACTAGATCGACCTTTCCATTGCCGTCAAAGTCGCCAGTGGCGACTGAAACAGGTAATCGCCGACCGAGAAATTTGCTGGTGCCGTGAATCCGCTAGCACCGCTGCCCAACAGGACCAACACGTTATCGGAGTCTGGCTTTACGACCGCAAGATCGAGTATGGCGTCGCCATTAAACTCCCCGATTGCCAGAGATGCGGGCGACCCGCCGGCCGCGATATTCGTCGGTGCTCCAAATCCGCCGGTGCCGTTGGCCATTAATATAGACACGCTATTCGAGGTTCGATTCGCTGTCGCGAGGTCGAGCTTGCCGTCGCCATTGAAATCGGAGGCTCTCACGGCGACGGGTCCACCCGCGACAGTTAAGAAAACAGGCGCCGCGAAACCGCCGCTGCCATTTCCGATAAATATTGCAACGCGATTTGAATTGCTGCTCGGCGCCGCGAGATCGAGGATGCTGTCGTTGTTGAAGTCGCCCGAAATGACGTCGTCAGGAGAGGGACCCATTGGTAGATTGGTCGGAGCTCCAAACCCGCCCATCCCATTTCCCAGCACAACCGACACGGCGGTTGAGGAGGTCGCCAGATCGAGTTTTCCATCCGCATTGAAATCAGCAAAAATAACCGAGTACGGCGCCGCGTCTACCGGATAATTAGCCGCCGCCCCAAAACTGCCCGTCCCGCTGCCCAGCAGAATCGAAACGGTGCTCGCATTCGAATTAGCCGTTGCGATGTCAAGCTTCCCGTCCGCGTTGAAATCGGCCGTCGTGACACCGAACGGACCGTCGCCAACCGCAAAACTAGTCGCGGCCCCGAACCCTCCAGCCCCATCGCCGAGAAGGACAGAGACACTGTCGCCGGCACCATTACTGTTGACTAGATCTAATAGGCCGTCAGCATTAAAGTCTCCCGTAACAACCGAGTTGGGGCCATCACCTGCCGGGAAGTTCGCCGGGGCTCCAAAAGCCGCCGTAGCACAGTTGAAACTCGGCTCAAACCCTGCATCTTCCATAGCTCCCATCGCCTCGACTGACCCCTTAACCACTGGAAACACTGCACTTAACAGTGTCGCCGCGAAGACGAGCGCTAGAATTACCGACTTCCGTTTCGTATTAATCATTTTAGTTTCAAAAGGGCCCTATCCCGCTAACACTGATCTCTACCTAGTAATGCGTAAAACCGGCCGGTAATCAGACAAACCCGGGCGGAATTCCTAAAACGCCTGCGAGAATCGAAAGTGGAGCTGGCCTGAGGGTAGGCGGTAGATTGCGTTGCCTCCGGCTGATTGGGGGATGAGGAAGCTTGGCGGATTTAGCAGGCGGCCGTAGTCGACCGCGAATTCGCCGCCGACGGGGGTTTTAATTCTCAGGCCGAGGCCGAGTGTGTGAGTGAATGCGGCCCTTTGATTTTGTTCGGCGACATCGTTTGGCGGCAGGACGGGGCGGCGGAAAACATCGGTGGCTTTGCGAAATACGTTGCCGCCGTCGTAAAACGGCACGACGCGGATGTTGCCGGAAAACGGTACGCGGGCCTCGATATTTATTACGGCCAGGGCGTTGCCGCCAAAGGGTATCGTGAACGGGTCAAGGAATACGGGTTCGCCCTGACGGTTGCGGAATTGCCCCTGGGGAACGACTACGACACGCGGGCCGGCCTGTTCAAAATCGAAGCCCCGAATATTGTTTGAGCCGCCGCCAAAGAATCTTTCGCTGATCGGCAGCAGGCCGTTGAGCGAGGGAAACTGCGTGCTCGTAAACCGGTCACCGCCCGAGAATACATGGCCGACGCCGACGATCGCTCGGGCCGCGATGGTGGTGTATTTGATACGCGGGAACGAGTAAAAGAAATTGTAAGTGCCCTGAAACTTTTGAAAGCCGCGGTTGGCCCCGAGAAAGGGAAGAGACACGTTGTAATCGGCCGTAACGTACTGGCCGTCGGTCGGGTCAGAGGCGTTGTAGCGGCACTCGGGCGACGTCTCACCGCGAGCGATAAGCTCGAGCAGCGTGTCGCGGCGTGAGCAGTTTCGCCGCGTGTCGCGGACAAAGGTCGCTCCAAAACCTGAGATACGCGTACGCTGATCGGGCCGCAGCAGTTCTTTGATAAGCAGGCTTTCGATTTTGAAGAGACGAACGTCTTCGAACCGGTAACGCAGGAACAGGATGCTGCGGTTTTTGCGGCTGATCGTACGGCTCGTCTCGGCGGTGAAGGCCAGGCGATTGATCGTCGGGCTGCCTGTTTCCGCTCCGAATTCGTCAATCGCATTGCCATTGCTATCGATCCTCTGGACAATGCCAAAAGTGCCCTGGTCAAAGGTCGAGCGAAAGAATCGCGTCACTGTCGAGTCCCGCTGGTATTGCAGGGAAAGCGTAAGTGGGGCAAAGCGCTTGTTGCCGTCGCGGATAAATCGCGGATTGATAAAATCGAACTGTACGAGCTGCTGGCGTTGGCTCATCTTGACACGGGCGCCGCCCTGCCAGAGATTGCCAAAAAGATTGACGTGACGAATATCAAAAAAACCGCTCAGGCCGAGGTCGGTCGAAAACCCGCCGCCGTATGAGATGAGCCGGGCGGGCTGTTCGCTGACACTTACCAAGACGTCGGAGAGGCGTTCGCCGGTCGGGGCTTCGCCGGCGGGACGCGGTTTGATCTCCACGCGGTCAAAGGCGTCAGTGCCGTACAAGCTTTGCTCGCTCGAATAGATGTCGGCGGCACGCAGGAGCTCGCCCTCTTTTAAGGTAACGGCGTGGCGGACGGCGGACGGCTTTGTCTTTTGAACGCCATCGATAAACAAGCGATTGATGAGGACCTTTTTGCCTTCGGTGCCGATCTTAAATTCGAGTCTTACGTCCTTGCTCTGGCCGCCGCGTGCGAGGCTGTCGGTCATTACCGAGCTGACGCGGGCGTCGTAATAGCCGAGATTGGAATAGTATTCGCGAATGCGGCGTACGGCATTGCGCTCCTTTGCACGCGAGTAGAATTGCCCAGAGAGCGTAGGGATCTGTGCCAGCAGGTCAGCGGTGGGGACCGCCGTGTTTCCGCTAAATGCGATCTCATCTATCAAATAAGGCAGATTTTCCTCGACCTGAAAGGTGATGATGAGGTCGTCGCCGGTAGGCGACACACCTCGATTAACGGCCACGGTCGCATCGCGAAAACCGAGCTCGGCCATCAGGCCCTTGATAGTTGCCTGGTCTTCTTCCAGTATCGCGGCGCTCGTGTAACCGCGCCCGTAGCCGAGCAGCGGCACGATGCCGAGCAGGTTCGCTTCCTGCGTGTCGAGGGCGGGCTTTACTTCCTCGATCGGCAGCCGATTGGTGCCGGCGATGCGGATCTCGGTCAGCCTTAGACGGCGGCCAAGATTCACTTTGTATTTCACCTCTACCTCACGGCCCATCAGGTCTTCGCCGCTCAGAAACCCGCAGAGGAACTGGCTGTCGTTGCCGATCGGTGCATTCTCGGTATCGACAATCTGAGGGATCGCGGAGCAAACAGGAGCGACTGAATTAAAGAAATAGCCGCGTTCCTGATAATAATTCTCCAACCGCCGGCCGCCCTCGACAATCGCCGCAAAGTCGAGCGTACCGTCGCGTTTTACCGGCAGCAGACTGTTTTGGGTCCGCTCGCTTACCGTCTCTTGCTCGGTTTCAACGGTTACCTTTACCTTGGGCCCAACTTTGCCGGTGAGCGTAACGGCGATGGTGTTTGTATCGGTGTCGTAGACGACCTGCTCTTCGTTGAGAGTCGGGGCGAGAAAATCTTCTGCTTTGAGCAGCGAGCGAACTCTAGCAATGTCGGCCTGTAAGCGATCGCGGGAGTATACGCCGCCAGGTTTTAGTTTTAGGGATTTTGGATCGATCGGCTTGGTGTACCCGTCGATGCGAATCGCAAAGCTCGACACTGTCGTCTGGTCGCTTGGATTAACCCGAAACGTAACGCCGACCTCGCTCTCGCTCGACAGACGCTGGCGCTCATAGGTGACCGTCGATTTGTAGAATCCGCGTTCGCGGAGATAGTCGAGTATCTCGTCGGCGTTGTTTTGCAGCGTCTGCTCGGTGATGACCGTGCCGGGCGTCAGCAGGTTCAGCTTGAATAAAAGCTCCTGTTCGGTGACGCGGTCGCCCGTACTCGGGCCGACTACGACGGACAGCCGCTCGGCCTGGGTTTTTCGCGTGATGCTAAAAGTCAGCTCGACATCGCCATCGGCGTCTTGTGCGGCTGCGACCGTCACTGTGTCGATGCGGCGGGTATTATAGAGAGCCTCGATCGCGTCGCGCACCCTCGGCGTCGAGTATGTCGTGCCGAGAGCCTCGCGGATTATAATGCGATATTCCTCGATGAGAGGTGCGGTTGCCTCAGCCCCGGCAATTACAATATTTGTCTTTGCGATTCTGCGCTTTTCGAATTTGTTTTGGGCGTGCGCTGCCGACGCAAATATAGCTGAAAATACTATCGCAGTGATGACGCACGAAAAGGCGCGCGCAAACCGGCGGCCGAGTTCAGCGCACTGGTACTTTTCTGCGATCCTTTTCATTAGCATCGATTCGAAATCTAAAAGCGTTTTCTAAACCGCACTTCAAAGCTGAAATTATCCCGATTGCGCGTGACATTGCTCAGTGACCGCTGCTCATATTGAGCGACAAAGGAGAGGCGGTTTGAAACGCGATATTCGAGAGCGAGAATCTGATTCTGATCCTGCGAAAGATTTGTCGAATAGGTCACGCGCAAGTTGTTGTTTATCTGGCGGCCGACCGTCAGCCTCGCACCGGGGTTGGCCTGTTGGCCCGAGATCAGCGGGTCAATCTCAAAAACGTTAAGGCCAAACAGGCGGTCGGTCGCCTTGCGGGCCGGGTTATTAATGATCGCGTCGGTCAGTATTTCTGCTGCGGTATTGATACCGGTCGCCGCTAGCGTCGGTATTCCGCCGACGGAATTTGTCAGATTACCCGTCGTAATGAGCGAGACCACGTCGGCCTGCGGTAAAGCCGGGCTCGAACGTACGGTGGCCGTCAACAGCTCAGAATCCTTGAGCGGGCCGGATAAATTTACGAATACCTGATAGCCCGCGATCTCGGACTCGGCCTGCAGATTAATAATCGGGTCGATAGCCGTATCGGGCGGGAACTCGAGCACGCCGCGCTGGACTACATAGCGATCTTTGCGAAACAGGATCGTGCCGCTGCTGGCCGTGATGCGTCCCGAGATACGCGGCTCATTGGCATCGCCCGTCAGGGCAAGCGAAACGGAAGCCGTCAGATCGGCGATATTGTTTCGTACGATCAGCGCATCGCGGCCCTCGATGACAAGGTCAAAGCGAGGCGGATTAGCCGAGCCGCCGCCCGAAAGGGTCGCATCACGCCGGCCGCTGACCAGGCTGGCGAGATCAATGTCCTTTGAGTAAAGCGTGCGGCGGGCGGCAACACGTCCGGAAATCGTAAGTTGCAAGTTGCTGGCCTCGGTAGCCCTGATGCCCGTAATCTCGAGCTGCGCGTCACCCGTGGTAACAAAATCTTTGGGCAGGGGAACCGTGACATTTTTGCCGTCGAGGCCAAATCGAAATCGCTGTATCGACAACCCGTTCAGGACGCCGCCGCCGCTGCCGGAGAACCGTCCGCCGCCGAGAAATCCGGTAGCCTGCTCGACCTCGACCTGGTTGGTTGAAAAAATAATGCGTGCCTGCAGGCGGTCGACCCTGAAGCTGTCGGCGCCCAGAAAGGTCGCAACCGAGCCATTGACAATGTTTGCGGAACCGATCAATCGAGCGGTTGAGTTGGGGCCCGTCAGGCGAATCGAAGCGTCGGCAAAGCCCGCAAAGAACGTGTCAGCATCGACCAGATTGAGCAGATTAAGATTGACGCGCCCGTCAATGGCGAGGCTGTTGCTCGCGTCGTCCGATAAAGCCTTGATGCCTGAGACGGTCACGTTTGAGCCGCCGCCCGAGAAACGCGCACGTTCAAAATTGATCTCCCGCGTGTTGAATGTAATCAAGACAGGCTCGGCGGCCACGAGCGGCGTTTCCTGTATCTGCAGTGCAAGCTGTGAAAACTCGGCACGGCCGCTCAAATTAGCCGCCGAGTAAACGCGCTTGCCCGTTGCGTCGATCTGCGATAGATTGCCGCTAAACTCGATCCGCCCGGTGCCCGTGCCCGATATCGGCATGTCCTTGACCTGCGGGATAAAGGCGAGAAACGGGGCGAACGGGCTTTGATTAAACTGCGTCGCGACCGTAAACGGCAGGGTGTCGCTGCCAAAGTTTAACGAGGCATTGATGATCTGCGGATTGCCGCCGAGCATGGCCGTCAGGTCAGCTGTCAAAACCTGATTAACGGTCTCGCCTTTGAATACTACCTGGCCAAGAGCATTGTTGTTGACCGTGACATTTTGCGAGACGCCGCTGAAATTGACGTTAAAGCTCTCGGGCCGATCGAGTTCCCCGATTGCCTTTGCCGTAAAATCGAGCTCACCCGTCACCACGGGAAGCGAATCCTTCGCAGGCAAAAACGCCAGAAGGAGCCCGACCGGCAACGCGGTGCCGCCGACATCGAGATTGAATGCCTCAGTGGAGCGGTCAAAATTGCCCGCGGCGGTGAATTTCCCGGCCCCGATCCGCATTTCCGCCCGCTCGAGATTGACGAGGGTGCCGTTGAAGACAGCCTTTACATTTAGGCCATCAAACGCCTGGCCCGCGATGACGCCGCTTTGGGCCGCAAGATTAACCTCGCCCTGGGCGTTGTCGGGTAGGCCGGAGATCTTGATGGTTCCCGATGTCTGGCCGTTGAGATCGGCGATCTGGGCCGGCAGGTCAATCGGTAATGCCGCAAGGAGATTACCCGCATTGATGTTGGTCAGCGTCGCGTCGATGGCGATGTTATTGGTTCCGTCGGTGGGGATGTTTACAGCAAATGCCGCACTGCCGCCCGCACGATCCTGGAGTTTGCCGTTTGTTAATTCGGTGCCTGCCGGCGTGACGGCGATGTCGGTCGAGATGCTGCCGACTTCGCGGCCCCTGAGCGACAGCGAATCAAGCGATGCACGTCCGCTTACGATTGGGTCAGAAAGATTGCCGGTGACCGTCCCGTTAAATGCCAGATTGCCCGCGGCCTGTATCTGAAGCGAATCAAGCTGCTCCTCGATCGCAGGCGAAATGCCGAGCACGCGCACCAAACGGTCAACCTCGCCGGCATCAGTTGATTTCAATGCGAGGGTCAGGTTTGAGTCCTCGGTTCGCAGGTCAAAGCGACCGCTGGCGTCGAGCCGCGATTTTTCGGTCGCTAGGTTGGCCTGCTCGATATTGAAAAGCCCGTTAACCGCACGAACCGCGATCTGGCCGTTGACCGGCACAAATCCACGGGCAGCGGTGCCCGCATTTGCGGTGATGCTGGCGTTTAGTTCGCCGCTCGCGTTTGTAAAGTTTGTGCCAGTGAATGAAAGGTCGGCCCGACCGCTAGTCTGGCCCTCGACGGGCACGATGCGACCTGTTTGCAGGGCGAGCAGTTTGGCAATATCAAGGTTAATGAAATCGGCATTTATTCGCGACTGAGTGCGGTTGTCGAGACCGATGACGGCGTTGCCGTTAACCGAGCCATCCATAACGGCGGCGGTAAGCTGATCGAGCTGCAGGCGATTGTTTTCCACCTGGACCTTTGCGGAGGCGGCACCAAGCGAGATACTGCCGACGGCTCCGCCGCCCACGCTCATGTCGGCGGTGACGCGATAGCGGCCCGACGGCTCAAGCACAAAGACCGGGCGAACGACCTTGACGGCCTGGAGCTGACCGCCGGTCGGCAGAGCACGAGTTTTGGCGAGAGCAACATTGCCCGCGTCGATGTCGTTCGAACGCCCCTCGACGCGGCCCTTTCGGATGGAGAGCCGGACACCGGCGATGTTTAGCGTGCCGAGCACGGCCGAACCCGCGTCGATCTTTGCAACGCGAAGTCTGTCGGCGTAAATAAGTGTTTCGACACCCGCGTCGCGTACCGTAATCTCAGGTGATTGTATTCCGGTGACCCGCGTGCCCTTGTTATCGAGCTGGTCGGCCCGCAGGTTTCGGGCGACTATCTCGGTCGAATTGGGGAGGTCGGTGAGGCGGAATTCGCTCGCAGTAACGTTGCGCAGTTTTGAGTCCTTTAGCGTCGCCGACTCCGCCCGCAGCCCGCTTACGCCGACATCCGTTCGGCCGTTCCGGTCACGTACGCGGAGCGCTCCGCTCGTAACGCCCTGCAGGCTAAATTCTTTTGTGGTTAGCGAGCGTGCGGTGGCGCCGGGAGCGGTCAAGTTTACGGTACTGTCGTTGAACGAAAAGCGCAGATTGCGTGCGGCCAAATCGGCAAAAACTCTGTCGCCGATCGCAAATCTCTGAGCGCGTCCGCGTGAGGCCTGGGCGGTCACTGCTCTATCTTTAAACTCGGCTGTCGCGTCCGATAGAAAGAGTCCCCCGAGTGAGAGTGCCGGTGTTTTTGCGGCCGCCGCCTGCAGGTCGCCCACCCAGCGGAAATCCGTTCCCGTCCCGCGGACATTGCCGGCAAATTTAAGGAAATCGATGCGAAAGTCATCAAACGTCAGCATCTCGGCGATGGCCGTGCCGTTGGCATCGTAGGTGGTCCCAGAGCCCTCGACGGTTGCGTTCACGTTCACGCCTTTTAGAGAAATTCCCTCGGCCCGCAGGCTCTGAGAGTCGATCTCGCCGACTATTTTATAGTTTTCGCCCTCGCCGGTGACCTTGCCGCTGAAATTACCGACGCCAACGATCGCCGTGCCGAGCGGCAGGATGGTTGTCGCCTGCGTCAAGTCGACGGACGACTGAATGTCAAAGTCGTACCGCGGAGCGGCCCAGTCAACCAGTTTCCCAGCCAGCGTCGTCTCTCCAAAGGGCGTTTTCAACTCAAGGCCCGTGAGCTCGGCGCCCATTTTATCGGCGATTCCGTTCGCACGAATGTCGATCTTCTCGACCACCCGTTCGTCATAGGTAAAGCTCGACTCCGTAGATGAAAAGTCGAATTTATATCGCCGCTCGCCCTCGGCGACACTCCTGTTCTCGGGCGAGAGCAGGAAGACAATATTCTTTGCGTCGGCCGAGATGCGGCGTGACAGGTCGCCAAAATGTACGACGCTGTCACGCAGTGTGAAATCGGTCGTGTCGTACTTAAAGTTGACCGCCGAGCCGCGTTCGTCCTCGACCAGCTTGAGGTTTGCAAAATTGGAGTTGCCGTTTTCGTCGAACTTAACCCAAACTTCTGCACCGCTCACGGTGGTCTTATCGATTGCGATATCGCGGCTGAGCTGCCATGCGTAGAGATTGGTTACGGAGAGTTCGAGGTCGGCGTCGCGAATGAAAAAGAGCTTTTCGCCCGTCAACTTGTCTTTGAAGGTCGCATTCTTTAACTCAAGCCGCAGCGGGGCGACAGTCACGCGGAAAACGTCGGCATCGAAGACGATACCGATATCGGCCATCTTGGCCACGAACTGGTCCTTGATATAATCATCGAATACGCCGTACCGATACGAGACAACGGACAGAAGCGCGACGAGAATAAGCAGAATCGAAACCGCGGCGCCCGCAAACAGGATTCGCCGGCGCGTAAAGACCGCTCGCTCCGCCTCGGACGACTCATCGATCTCGGCACTTTGTACTTCGTCTTGCTCAGCCATTTACTACAACTTCACAGTTTCCACGATCTCAAGGCCAAAAGCGTCCAAGGCGCTCACGCGCGGCGGATGGTTTGACAGCAGCCTTATCTTCTCGATACCGAGGTCATTCAGGATCTGAGCCCCGATCCCGTGGTCATGGATCTTGCCGTATCCAGTTTCGCGCTTTGCCGTCTGGAAATCGAGATTCTTGTCCCGCATCAGCTGATATGTCTTCAACTGATTCACGAGGTCGAGATTATTTTCCCGCTGGCGAAGGTAAACGAGAGCACCGCGGCCTGCATTTGAAATTTGATGGAGAGAGGCTTCAACCGCATTCGAGGCCTCACCGAGCGTTGCCCCGAACATGGCAAAGGTTACATTCTCCGTTTGGACGCGTACCAGCACGGGTTCGGTTGCATTCGAAACGTCGCCCATTACGAGAGCCAGGTGCGTTTCACCATTGATAATATTCTCGTACATTACCGCACGAAACTGGCCAAACCGGGTCGGCAGGTCGGTCTCGACGACGCGCCGCACGAGGGTTTCTTTTTCTATCCGGTACCTGACCAGGTCGGCCACCGAAACAATTTTCATTCTGTGCTTTTCGGCAAATAGTTCTAGTTCAGCGAGACGGGCCATCGTGCCGTCGTCATTCATGATCTCGCAAATCACCGCCGCCGGCCGTAACCCGGCGAGGCGGGCGATATCCACGCTCGCCTCCGTCTGACCGACGCGCACGAGCACACCGCCGCGCTTTGCTCTCAACGGGAAGACATGTCCCGGCCGGGCAAGGTCGGCAGCACCTGAGGCAGGATCGACGGCAGTGAGAATGGTTTTTGCACGGTCGGCCGCAGAGATCCCCGTCGTCACGCCCTCTCGGGCCTCGATCGAGGTCGTAAACGCCGTTCCCATGCTGGATGTATTATGGCTCGTCTGGGGAAACAGCTGGAGCTCGTCGCAGCGTTCCTCAGTCATCGGCAAACAGATCAGGCCGCGTCCGTGGACTGCCATAAAGTTAATGATGGCAGGCGTTACTTTCTCGGCCGCGCAAACAAGGTCGCCCTCGTTCTCACGGTCTTCGTCGTCGACAATGATTACCAACTTGCCATCACGAATGTCGCTGACGGCCTCGCCGATAGTTGCAAGAGGCATTCTGAATCTTTTCCGCACTAGATTTTATCCAATACCGCGGGTTTAGGCGAACGATAGTCTGCGTCGGCCGTTTAGCGCGACTAGGGATCGCAGAATCGTTTGAGAGAAACGAAGGGACTACGGGTCTAGATCGAGCGACCTAAGATATTCGCGGAAATCGTTGCCCAGATCTTCGCGTTTGAGGGCAAGCTCGACCGTAGCGATCAGGAAGCCAAGTTTGTCGCCCGCATCGTGTCTACGTCCCTGCAGCTTGACCGCATAGAGTGGCCGAGTTCTAAGCAGGATCCGCATTGCGTCCGTGATCTGAATCTCGCCGCCGGAGCCCGGCTCGGTTTTCTCAATCGCGTCGAAAATATCAGGAGTAAAGATGTATCGGCCGATGATCGCGAGATCCGATGGCGCATCCGCAAAGGCAGGTTTCTCGACCATGTCCCGGATGCGGAAAACATTAGGCTCGACTTCTTCGGCATCGATGACGCCAAAGCGGGAAATGGCTTCGCCCCCAACCTGCATTGTGCCGATGACGGGTGCATCGTACTTTTCGAATACCTCGATCATCTGCTGTAAGGCCGGTTTTTCGGCATCTACGATGTCATCTGCGAGCAGTGCCGCGAACGGTTGATCGCCCGCGAAATCCTTTGCCTGATAAATTGCGTGACCGAGCCCGAGGGCCTGCTTTTGCCGCGTGTAACTCACGCGCACGAGGTCGGCGACGGCCCGCACCTGCGTCAAAAGTTCGGTTTTACCGCGCTCCTCGAGCACCTCTTCCATTTCGTACGAGATATCGAAATGATTTTCGATCGCACTCTTGTCGCGTCCCGTCACGATGAGGACGGACTCGATGCCGCAGGCCACGGCCTCCTCAACGGCGTACTGAATCAGCGGTTTATCGACGAGCGGGAGCATCTCCTTCGGCGACGATTTGGTTGCGGGTAGAAACCTGGTGCCGAGGCCGGCGGCAGGGAAAACGGCTTTACGAATCTTGTTTGCCATACTGATGTTTGCTAAATTCAATGAGTCTTAGGCCCCGACGCAAACATATGATTTTAGGTTAATTATGGCCGACAAACAAACATTCGAGACGCGGCTGTTTAAGCATGTAACGCTTAACGCGACCGGCATCGAGATACCACTTGATGTCAAGGCCGTGTTCGGAGCCAAAAGGGTGCCTGTCAGGGCCGAGATCAACGGAGTCGAGTATCGGGGATCGATCGTCAGTATGGGCGGAAAATACCTGCTCGGTATCCCGAAAGTCTTTCGCGAAGCGGCGGGCGTGGCAGCCGGTGATAACATTGTAGTTACGATTGAGAAGGATTTAGAGGAACGTACGGTCACGGTGCCGAGTGATTTCGAGGCCGCCATTGCCGACGCAGGCCTGGAAGGTGAGTGGCAACGACTGAGCTACACCCACAAAAAAGAGCATGTCGGGGCCATCGAGGAAGCAAAGCAGCCGGAGACGCGGGTGCGCAGGATCGTAAAAGCGATAGAGATGATCAACGCACGGAAGAAATAATGCTGGACGCGAATTATGTGAGGGGCAATTTTGATTCGGTGCGAACCGCGCTCATTAACCGAAATTTCCCGGCGGGTTCCCTTGACAGGTTTGTCGAGCTCGATGCCGAGCGCCGCCGCGTCAATGGCGAGGCGGACGCCGTCAATCAGAGGCGAAACGCGGCCAGCAAAGAGATCGGCGCGCTGATGCAGGCCGGGGATATCGACAGTGCTGAAGCTAAGAAGGCAGAGATCGCGGGGCTAAAGACAACACAGTCAGAACTCGAGCAACAGCGGGATGTCGCCGACACCGCAATGTACGACCTGCTCGCCGGGCTGCCAAATATTCCCGCCGACGACGTGCCCGTTGGTGCGGACGAGTCGGCGAATGTTGAGATCCGCCGCTGGGGCGAACCAAAAGAATTTGATTTCGAACCAAAGGATCATGTCGACCTCGGGCAGAATCTTGGCATTCTCGACCTCGAAAGAGCAACGAAAATCGCCGGCTCGCGCTTTGCCATCCTCAATGGAGATGGCGCTCGCCTGGAGCGGGCATTGGTCAACTTTATGCTCGACGTCCAAACTCGCGAGCACGGTTACACCGAAACGCTGCCGCCGTTTTTAGTAAATCGTCAGGCGTTATTCGGAACGAACCAGTTGCCGAAATTTGAGACCGACCTGTTCCATATCAAGGACGATCGCGGTTTCGCACTTATCCCAACGGCGGAAGTACCGGTCACCAATTACCACTCCGAAGAGATTTTGGACGCGTCGGAACTGCCCAAGAAGTACGCGGCATATTCGCCGTGTTTTCGCAGCGAAGCGGGAAGCTACGGGCGCGACACTCGCGGGCTGATACGGCAGCATCAATTTGAGAAAGTTGAGCTGGTTAAGCTCTGCGTACCCGAGGAATCTGAGAGCGAGCACGAAAAGCTGACGGCGGATGCCGAGCGTATCTTACAGCTTCTCGGGTTGGCGTACCGTACGGTGATGCTCTCGACCGGCGATATGGGCTTTGGAGCACGGAAGACATACGATATCGAGGTCTGGCTACCGAGCCAAAAAACCTATCGCGAGATATCCAGCTGCTCAAACTGCGGAGATTTCCAGGCCCGGCGGATGAACACCCGATTTCGGAGGGCCGGCGGTGGTAAGCCGGAGTATGTGCATACACTCAACGGCAGCGGTCTCGCCGTAGGCCGGACGTGGATCGCGGTACTTGAGAATTATCAACGGGCGGACGGCTCCATACTTATTCCGGAAATTCTTCGGCGATATATGGGCGGGATCGAAGCGATTTCTTGACTAGCTGGCCGTATGTAATTACGATGTAATTATGAAAGCACAGATTATCCAAATCGGAAATTCTCAGGGCATACGAATCCCCAAAATTATGCTCGAAGAAAGCCGCATGTCGGGCGAGGTTGATTTGGAAATGCATCCGGACGGGATATTTATTCGCAACACGCAAAGGCCGCGGGCGGGGTGGGACGAAGCTTTCAAATCGATGGCCGACAGTGAGGACGGCGAACTCGAGGACGCGCCGGGCCCCAGCACTTACGATAAGAACGGGTGGCAATGGTAAAACGATTCGAGGTGTATCTTCTAAATCTCGACGATGTTCTGACGTCGACGGCAAAGAATACGCGGTTATGTGTTGTCCTTTCGCCCGACGAGATGAATCGGCACATCGGCTCTGTGATCGTTGCCCCTATTTCAACCAAGAGTACGAAATATCCTACACGGATCGCGATCCGGCTGTTGAATAGCGAGCGCTCGATCGTCCTTGACCAATTGCGTGTGGTCGATAACGAACGGTTGGTGAAGAAGATCGGTGAGATTAGTAAACATGAAAAAGGCGAGACGTTGAAACGTCTCGCCGAAATGTTTTCCTAAAAATAGCTTTAGCTAGCGGCGTCCGCAATCGCGGCTTTTGCCTGTTCACCAGCGGCCCGGCCGGCCTCCTGAGCAACTTCCTTGCTCTTATCGATCAGATCCGACGCTCCAGTCTTCGCCTTTTCAAATAGATTCTGTTTTGCATCGCCCATCAAATCGCTCTCGTAGCGGGTGCTAGGTATCGTAAATCCAACTGCCGCACCGAGGGCGAGTGCAACGGCGCCGACGGCCAGCGGGTTTTCCTTAATTTGACGATCATACTGCTGGCGGGCTGCGTTGCCTGCCCCGCCCACTTTGTCATATGCCTGACGGGCCGCATCGCCGACTGCCGAATAAGCACTTTCCGCTTTCTCCGCGGCGCTGTCATAGGCAGAAGCGGCGCCTTTCGCGACGGTGTCACCGACCGATGAAAGTTTTCCACCAGTCGCCTCGGCCGCGCTGTCGCCTCGCCTGGTTCTTTCCGAACCTTTATACTCTCGTCCGCCAGTCGAGTAATCGCGATTATGCGCCTTACTGTCAGTTACCGCCTTATATACCAGCAAGCCGACGCCAGCGCCGATAAGGACCAGCGGCAACGGATTACGCTGTACTGTTTTCAACAGATCTGTTTTTGATAATTCTTGTCCTGCGCTTTTCATAAATGTCACCGCCTTTCCAAAAGTCGCATCGTACGCCGCTCCCTTCGCTGCGTCGACCGCCTCGCTAACTTTCTCTGAAACCTGTTCCGAGATGTTTGACAGGCTTAATCGATCTTGTATCGCGTCGATCGTCTCACCCATCTCCTTTCGGGTCTCTACGATCTGTTCCCGGATCTCTTCCGTCTCTTCCGGTCGCTCTTCAGCCATCTCAGCTCCGGCCGCGTCCACCGAAAACTCCTCGCCGGTCTTGCGTTTCTCTAACTCACTTCCTTCTTCAGCCATTCTGCATCCTCCTTGATACTCTCAATCGTTTCGTGCGGTACGGGATCCGTCTTCTTCAATTCCGCGAGTGCCGACGAAATTAAAAAATAGGCGACTAGCCCGATTGCCAGTCCGACCAGCAAGGCGGCAAGCCAGGCGGAGATAAACTGGGCGAGTAGCAGTATCACTCCCGCAACGATGGCGAGCATGGCCGTGTGAGCCACTACTCCGCCAACCGCCAAAAACCCAATATTCTTCCCGGCCTTGGTCGCCTTTAGTGTTAGCTCGGCCTGCGCCAGCGAAACTTCCTGACGGATAAGCGTGCCGGTTTCCGTAGCGAGCTCGCCGAAAAGGTCGCCCAGGCTTCGCTCGTCCTTTACCATTTGTTGTTGAGCCATGAGTTCCGCCTCTCTCAGGACCTGTCGATCGACTCGCGTCGATTGGCCGCAGCGGTCTCACTTGAATCCGCCGGACTGCTTTTCAGAAATCTCGCAGCGAGTACGCCGAGAGCGAATGCAGCACCCAGGAAAATTGCCGGATTCTGACGGCCATAACGCTCGACGTCACGTGCCATGCCTTTCAAATCGGTCTTGTCAAAATAGCCTGCTATATCTTCCAGCTTTTTCGCACCGGTCTCAGTGTAGCGGGCGGCGTAGCCGGAGATTTTGCCATCGTCACCGTCCTCGCCGATCGCGTCGACGACCCGTCGGACCGTGTGGGCAACGCCTTCCAAGCCAGTAACCAAGCCGGCTTTGCCATCCTCAACGGTCGAAGTCGCCTTGTCGGCGACGCTGGAATACGCGTCACCCGCCACCGCCTTAGCCTGGTCAATAAATGAACCCGGAGTGTCTTTTGCCTGAGCCGTCGCAGCACCGGCGGTCCCGAGTGGGGCGTTGTTAGGAGCCTTTTCGGCAAACGCCGTCGGTGTAATAGAAGCCGGTTTCACGGGCAGTATGTCCGTACCGGTACCCTTATTTGTGTTGTTGATGTCTTTGTTGATTGTGTTGTTGATGTCTTTTTTGACGTCTTCGTTGTTTGTATCCATTTCGGTAACCCCTTGTGTCGTGCTGTCTGGGGAGGCACAACCTAAAATAAAGTTACCGGGATACGCAGCTCAGTAATGTATGCGATCTTACCCAGCCAAGAAAAATGTGGGTGTTAAACGTTTGATGCGACGTCTGCCCCTTTCGCCTCGTCCCACAGCGCGTCCATTTGTTGGAGACTTGCGTCGGCGAGGGCAATATCCAAACGCTTGAATTCCTTCTCGATATAGTGAAATCGTTTACGAAATTTTCTGTTCGTGCGTCTGAGGGCGGTTTCGGGCTCAACGTCGAGACGGCGGGCTAGATTCACGACAGCAAATAGCAGGTCTCCGACCTCGTCTTGCGTTCGCTGGCTCTTCTTATCGGCGGCGATCTCGACTTTGAGTTCGCTGATCTCCTCCGCGATCTTATCAAACACGTGCTCGATTGATTCCCAGTCAAAACCGACTTTTGCCGCTTTCGTTGTCAGTTTGAGCCCTTCGAGCAAGGCAGGGAAATGCACGGGCACATCGTCAAGGATTGATTCTCGCGCCTTTTCGGTTATGCCGGATGTTCTCCGTTGATTGGCCTTGAGCTCGTCCCAATTTGCGAGCACGTCCTCGGCACTCTCAAGTTTTTCATCGCCAAAAACGTGAGGGTGCCGCAGAACTAGCTTTTGCGTTACGCCGGCAGCCACGTCATCGATCGTGAAATCTCCACGTTCGGCTCCGATGGTTGAATGAAAAACGACCTGTAGCAGCAGGTCGCCGAGCTCCTCGGCAAGGTGGGCCGTCTCGCCAGTAGCATCCGCCTCCTGTATTGCGTCAAAAGTCTCATAGGCTTCCTCGATCAGATACTGGGCGAGCGAGGCATAGGTCTGCTCGTGATCCCACGGGCAGCCGCCGGGGGCACGCAGTTTTGCCATAATGGCGACAAGTTCGTCAAAAGGTTTGGACATCAGTTTATTAAAGTTCAGAAAGAGAGTGAAGTCTAGGAAGTCCGGTAAGCGAGGTGCTAAAATCGTCATTATGATAGGTAAGGAAGATCCCGAGGAAGAAGTTAGTTTTAAGTTCACGGATCGCCGGAAGTTCAATTCCGACGGCTCTTTGAAAGACGGAGTTGTGCTGGAGGAAGCGAAGGCTCCCGCGCCCGCCCAAGCCGATTTACCAGAGCCGGAGGCGACGGCAGCACCAGCAACAGACGTCAGCTCTGAGTCGAGTCCAGCAGGGGTGGAGGACGGCGAGCTCAGCGCGGAAGACATTCCGGGAGCGGAAGATCCCGCGAGCTTTGTAAATTTCCTGTCAACTCTGGCCACCAACGCGGCGGCGGCATTGGGCGCGGTGGCGCATCCTGTGACCGGCAAGCGCTCGCTCGATCTCGAAACGGGCAAATATTGGCTCGACGTGCTGGGAATGCTCAAGGATAAAACCGCCGGAAATCTGCACCCGCAGGAGGCGCGGCTCGTCGACGGTCTACTTGGCGATCTCAGGATGCAGTACGTCCAGCTCGTCCGCGCGACCGAGGAGAAGCTCAAAGCGCAAGCCGCTCAGCAATTCTCTGGGGCCGATATCTTGGGAAAGAAGTGAAATGACCGGCAGGGTCCTAAATGCAAGAGAGCGATATCTTCTGAGCACTTACCAGCACCTAATGACCCCGGCGGATCGAATGGTCGCACAAGCTTTGGTAGGTGTTGACTTCGCTGTTGAACAGATACCAAAGTCGGTGTGGCGGAGAGTATGGATTGATCTGCCGGGCATTGACTCGCGGAATCGCTGGAAAGTCCCGGTGCAGATTTGTTTGCGATTATTGCAGAATCACCGAAGCGAGATAAAAGGCGCGCTCGACGGGATATGAAACTTACATTTCTCGGAACCGGAACGTCTACGGGCGTTCCGTCAATCGGTTGCGACTGCGAAACGTGCCTCTCAACAGATCCGCGTGACAAACGTCTCAGAGTATCGATCCTGATTGAGCAAGGCGATATTAAGTTGCTCGTCGACACCTCGATCGATTTTCGCCAGCAGGCATTACGAGCAAACATCCGGCGGTTGGACTCGGTCCTTATCACACATTGCCACGTGGACCACGTCTTCGGCCTCGATGATATTCGCCCCCTAAATTTTAGGCACGGAGCGATGGGTGTCTATGCTAACGAGACGGCCTGGACCGACCTCCGCAGGATCTTTCAATACATTTTCAAACCGACGCAGGTAGGGGGCGGCCTTCCCCAGTTGATACCGCACACGGTAATCGACGCCGCTCCGTTTATGATCGGTGATGAGATCGAGATAACGCCGCTCGAGGTCATCCACGGCAAGCTGCCGGTGATTGCGTACCGGTTTAACAACATTGCCTACGCGACCGATTTAAATTTTATCTCCGATGAAACGATTGCCCGGCTGCAGGGGCTCGACGTGTTGGTGCTCGATTGCGTCAGGATAAAGCCGCATACCACTCACCTGGGCCTTAACGAAGCTCTCGGGTACATCGATCGCATCCGCCCCAAGCGGGCTTATCTAACTCACCTTAACCACGACCTAATGTACGCGCGAGACTCGCACCTGCTGCCTTCGCATGTACAGTTTGCTTATGATGGGCTGATTTTGGAAGCCTGAGGAAGCTAACGGATACAGTTACTCGTTGCATCTCTGAAATAATGTTTGACAAACGCAACAACGAATGTTAGAATTCCTGACATTGAATAGGTCGCAGCGGAATCAAAGTTTGACGGGTTTTCACCCAGTTTTCCGAACTTTTGGGGTCTAATACCAGCCGGAAATGGCTTTTTTCGTTGCCGCTGAGGGCAGGATTGTAGGCGCCCGTGTCTGTCGGAGCTGGTGTTACACCAATGCTACGTACAATTTGACCCATTTTCTCACGGCGGGCGCTTTAAACGTTGCAATATCACGGCTTAGCGAAAAGTTTTCAAACCACTATATTTTGTGTTGACAAAGCCAAATGACTACCATATAGTCTATATCCACTGAAGGAAACGGCTTTTCAAGTTAGCGTAAAAGACCCTCTTTTCAACTACTCAAAATAACGGTAGAAATAGCCACCCCGGCCCTGGATTTCTCGCGTTGGGTGTGCCCGGTTATCTCTGTTTTTGCCAACCCGCGACCTGCGGCATTAGGATTTTCCAGCTCACGCGAGCACCTGACAATTGTATGGACAACTTCTTCGCACCGACAGGCACCGCAGCGACCCGACAAATTGAAGACGCGACACAGAGCTCGATGCAGGTCAAGAAACGTGACGGCTCGCTAGAGTCCGTCGATATCAACAAAATCGTGCGGGCGATCTCTCGGTGCACCGCTACGCTGCCAAGCGTTGATGTGATGCGGATCGCGACCAAGACGATTAGCGGGCTGTACGACGGGGCAAGCACGCAGGAGCTCGACAAGCTGTCAATTCAGACGGCCGCAAGCCTGATATTCGAAGAGCCCGAATATTCACGTGTTGCGGCAAGGCTGCTCGGGCAATATGTCGAGAAGGAAGTCCGCAATCAGGAGATTCATTCGTTTTCGCAGTCGATCGCTTTTGGAGTTCGCGAAGGGTTGATCGGCGACCGCGTTGCAAATTTTGTAATACAAAATAGCAGAAAGCTCAATGATGCCATCGACCAGTCGCGGAACGACTTGTTTGAATTTTTTGGGTTGAGAACATTGTACGATCGATACTTGTTAAAGAATCCTGAAACGCGCGACGTGATCGAGTCGCCGCAGTTTTTCTGGATGCGCGTCGCCTGCGGACTGGCTGAGAACCCGTACGAAGCGATCGATCTGTACAACCTCTTTTCGTCGCTCGAGTATGTGCCGTCGACGCCGACGCTGTTTAATTCGGGCACGCAGCACGAGCAGCTCTCGTCCTGCTTCCTGCTCGACTCGCCGCAGGACAGCCTTGATAGTATTTATAAAAAGTATTCGGACGTGGCGATGCTCTCGAAATTCTCGGGCGGTATCGGCATCGCATACCACCGCGTACGCAGCCGCGGCTCGCTGATACGCGGGACTAATGGCCATTCGAACGGAATCGTTCCCTGGCTAAAGACGCTTGACTCGTCCGTCGCCGCGGTAAATCAGGGCGGAAAACGGAAAGGTGCGTGCTGTGTCTACCTTGAGACCTGGCATGCCGATATCGAAGATTTTCTTGAACTACGCGAGAACACTGGCGATGACGCTTGCCGTACGCATAATCTAAACCTCGCTAACTGGATACCGGACCTCTTTATGAAGCGCGTGCAGGCCGATGGAGTCTGGTCCCTGTTTGATCCAAAAGTTGTCCCGCATTTTCCGGACCTCTATGGCGAGGAGTTTGAGGACGCGTACGTCAAAGCCGAGGACGCGGGCCTGTACATGCGACAGATAAAGGCGCAGGAACTCTACGCAAAGATGATGCGCAACATGGCGCAGACCGGCAACGGCTGGATGACATTTAAAGTTTCGTCTAATCGTAAATCGAACAAAACTGCCCGACCTTAAATTGTCGTCAACATATAAAATCTGTGCACCGAGATCATCGAGGTAACAAGCGAGAATGAAACGGCCGTATGTAATCTCGGCTCGATAAATGCGGCCCGTTATGTGACGGAGAACGGCTTTGATTTTGAAAAGCTCCGTCGCAATGTTCGCCTCGCCGTCAGGCAGCTCGACCGCGTCATTGATCTAAATTATTACGCGATCCAGTCGACCGCAGATTCGAATAGCCGCTGGCGCAATATTGGTCTTGGTTTGATGGGTTTGCAGGACGTTTTCTTCCTGCTACGGCTGCCGTTCGATTCCGACGAAGCCCGCAGACTGTCAGCGAAGATACAGGAAGAGATCTATTTCGCCGCCTTGGACGCGTCGAGCGATCTGGCGGCAAAACTCGGGGCACATCCCGCGTTTGACGAGACGCGTACCGCACAGGGCGATCTGCAATTCGATTTCTGGGGCGTCACGCCTGACGACATGCCCCGCTGGGACGCGCTAAGGGAAAAGATCAGATCGACCGGCCTCCGCAATTCGCTAATGCTAGCAATCGCTCCGACCGCTACCATCGCGTCGATCGCGGGCTGTTACGAGTGTATTGAGCCGCAGGTGTCGAATCTATTTAAACGGGAAACGCTCTCTGGCGATTTTGTGCAGGTCAATAAATACCTCGTGCAAGAACTAAAGAACACGGGCCTCTGGAACGATGAGATCCGTAATAAGATCAAGCTCTCCGAAGGCTCGGTACAGGAAATCGACGAGGTGCCCGCTGATCTCAAGGCGATCTATCGCACCGCATGGGAAATACCCATGCGCTCACTGATCGACATGCAGGCCGACCGCGGCGCCTTTATCGACCAGAGCGCATCGTTAAATTTGTTCATGGAAAGCCCAAATATCGGCAAGCTGTCGTCAATGTATATGTACGCGTGGCAAAAGGGATTAAAGACGACGTACTACCTGCGTTCGCGACCGGCGACCCGCATCGCTCAAGTCGCGGCAAGCGACAACCTCTCCTCGGTGATCGAGGAGCCGAAGAAGACGTATACGGATGAGGAAGCGTTGGTCTGTTCGATACAAAACCCGGAATCTTGCGAGGCATGTCAGTAGACCAGCTGCAACGTTAAGAGCCGGGCTCGCCCGGCGTGGGGCCGCTTTGGCCAAACCTGACACGTCGAATTGTTTTTATGCTATTAGATCAAGGTTTCAACCTAACGCTTCGCCCGATGAAGTATCCGCAGTTTTATGAAATGTATAAAAATGCGATCAAGAATACGTGGACTGTTGAGGAGGTCGATTTTTCGACAGACGTCAACGACCTGCGAAATAAGATGTCGGCTCCTGAGCGGCATATGATTAATCGGTTGGTCGCGTTTTTCGCAACGGGCGATTCGATCGTGTCCAATAACCTCGTCCTAAACCTGTACAAACACATCAACTCGCCCGAGGCTCGGATGTATCTGTCGCGGCAGCTGTATGAGGAAGCCGTGCACGTTCAGTTTTACCTGACGTTGCTCGATACGTACATCCCGGACCATCGCGAGCGTGAACAGGCGTTCGCCGCCGTGCAGAATATCCCTTCGATTCACAAAAAGGCAGAATTCTGCTTTAAATGGATTGACTCGATTCAAAATCTTGCCGCCTTGCAGACAAAGGACGACCGCAAGCAGTTTTTGCTCAACCTGATCTGCTTTGCGACGTGTATTGAGGGGCTTTTCTTTTTTGCCGCTTTCGCGTACGTTTACTTCCTGCGGTCAAAAGGCTTACTTCACGGTCTGGCGGCGGGCACAAATTGGGTCTTTCGCGACGAATCGGCCCACATGGCATTTGCCCTTGATGTAATAAAAGAGGTCCGTACTGAGGAGCCCGAGCTGTTTGACGAGCAGCTGCATCGCCAGATCGTCGAGATGATCGACGAGGCGGTCGAATGCGAAATGCAGTTTGCCGAGGACATCCTATCAGGCGGCGTGGCTGGCCTCTCCGTCGCTGATATGCGGCAGTATCTCGAGTTCATCGCAGACCAACGCCTGGCCATGCTCGGCCTCCAAAAAGTCTACGGAGCCAAAAACCCCTTCTCCTTCATGGACCTCCAGGACGTACAGGAACTAGCCAACTTCTTCGAACGCCGCGTCTCGGCTTATCAGGTCGCGGTCGCCGGCGAAGTGAGCTTTGGCGAGGCATTCTAGGACTATTTCCGCTAAACACGGGAACGACGCGAGATAGGAGAGAATCTCCTATTTCGCGTTTTTTGCGTGTTTAGCGGGCAGACTCTATCATTAAACAAATGTCTGGACAGATCACTGAATTTATAGAACATCACTACCGGCACTTCAACGCGGCGGCCCTTATCGATGCGTCGCAAGGCTATGTGCAGCACATCGACGACGGCGGGAGGATGATGATCACGCTCGCCGGGGCGATGTCGACGGCGGAGATAGGATTAAGCCTTGCCGAGATGATCAGGCAGGATAAGGTTCAAATTATATCGTGCACTGGGGCGAATCTGGAGGAGGATCTCTTCAACCTCGTCGCTCACGATTTTTATGAACGGGTGCCGCATTACCGTGACCTGACGCCGGATGATGAGCAGGCTTTGCTCGACCGTCATATGAATCGTGTGACCGACACATGCATCCCCGAACATGAGGCGATGCGGCGATTAGAAGGGGCGATGATCGATGTGTGGACGAGGGCGGACGCTGCGGGCGAGCATTATTTTCCGCATGAGTTTATGTATCAGGTGCTGCGGAATGGCTCGCTCGCAGAGTATTACCAGATCGATGTCAAGGACAGTTGGATGTACGCCGCGATGGAGAAAAATCTGCCGATGGTCGTGCCTGGCTGGGAAGACTCGACAATGGGCAATATGTACGCCGGCCACGTTATCACGGGCGATATCAAAAACGTCCACACCGTACGCACCGGCATCGAGTACATGACCATGCTCGCCGATTGGTACACGGCGAACGCCACCGACGATTCCACCATCGGCTTCTTCCAAATAGGCGGCGGAATAGCCGGCGATTTTCCCATCTGCGTAGTGCCCATGCTTCATCAGGACTTGCAGCGGACGGGCGTACCGGTGTGGGGATACTTTTGCCAGATATCAGATTCGACTACCAGCTATGGCTCCTACTCGGGAGCCGTGCCGAACGAAAAAATCACGTGGGGCAAACTCGAGGCCGGTACGCCAAAATTCATTGTTGAATCCGACGCGTCGATCGTTGCGCCGTTGATGTTTGCGTATATTCTGGGTTGGTAATGAGCATTATAGTCACAGGCGGAGCCGGATTCATTGGCAGTGCGATTGTCTGGCAGCTTAACGGGCTGGGGCATGACGATATCCTTATTGTCGATCGGCTGGATGAGAGCGATAAGTGGAAGAATCTCGTGCCGCTCACGTTTGCCGATTATCTCGACGCGGATGATTTTATCGACGATCTAGGTGATTTCACTCAGGTCGAGACGATATTGCACCTCGGTGCGTGCTCGTCAACGACTGAGACTGATGCGGATTATATGATCCGCAATAATTATGAGTACACGCGGGATTTGGCGGAGTTTGCTGTTGCAAATGACATCCGGTTTATTTATGCGTCGTCAGCGGCAACCTATGGAGACGGCTCGGCCGGAATGGCCGATGGCGTCAGTGATTTGGACAAATTGCGCCCGCTGAATGTTTACGGCTATTCAAAACACCTTTTTGACAAATATGCGGCTCGTAACGGGCTCTTAGACAAAATAGTCGGTTTGAAATACTTTAACGTCTTCGGTCCGAACGAGAATCATAAGGGCGATATGCGGTCTCTGGTTAGTAAGGCGTTTGATCAGATTGCCGAGACTGGAAAGCTGGAGCTGTTTAAGAGTGCGAACCCGGATTACGCGGACGGTGAATTCGGCCGCGATTTTGTTTATGTAAAGGATGCGGTCGATATGACGCTTCAATTTATGGACTCTAAAGCTAGCGGGCTCTTCAACATTGGTTCGGGCAAGATGCACACCTGGAATGCCCTAGCCGATGCGATCTTCAAAGCGCTCGGAAAAGAGCCAGATGTCGAATTTGTCGATATGCCCGAGCATCTTCGCGGTCGCTACCAATACCATACCCGTGCCGATATTACTCGGCTCCGCGACTCTAAATATTCGGCGGAGGTGACACCGCTGGAAGATGCGGTCGCTGATTACGTCCACAACTATCTCATGCCGAACAAACAGTTGGGCGATTGACGTCCTGCCTCCGCGACCTCGGCGGCGTGTTCTCCGTTTTGAATTTATTCAACGCAGAGAACGCAAAGTTTGCGGAGAACATGTCACAGTATGTACTTTCTTAGCACCGCAATTTTCCTTGCCTGCCTACCGACGGCCATTCTCGATTTCGCCATTCCGCAATGGAAAGCGGATGACGCGATGCGGATCGAGGATGCATATAAATGGATCCACCAGGCGACTCGGGGCGGGGAACATGCGGCGCCGAGCGAGACGGGAGCGCGCGATTGGCTTGTTAACGAGCTAAAGATGCTCGGCCCGACGAAATCAGCTGAAGCCGTGTGGGAACCGCTCTGTAAGGGCGGCGATGTCGGACGGTTAAATCTGCGGCCATTTCGCGATCGCAGAGGCGAGCCCGAGGTGTTGCTGCGAGCGTTCCTGGCGAGCGCACGCGAGTATCGTTCGGACCGAATGGATTTTTCCAGGGCTTGGGATGAATTAGGAAAGCGACTGAAAGCGAAGCCAATCGGTATGCTCACCCACGCTGAGTGGCGCCGGGTCGATGCGAGGGCGAGAACCAAAGACTACGCGGCAATCCATCATAGTAAAAGCTATGAAGCGGCAAATCTGCCCGCCTACCGCGTCCTGACGAAAGCGGAAATGCTCAGAATCGTTCCCCGCTGACTTGCGGCCGGCGGTTGGTCATTGTTGCTCGACTCAAATAACATCGGACAAGATGAAGATCTTTCACGGGACAGAGAACGCGAATATCATGCGTCCGACTGTCGTCACACTTGGGGTTTTCGACGGTCTCCACGTGGGTCACCAGAGGATAATGCAGACTGTCGCGGATCGGGCGAGGGCAGTTGCCGCCGTGCCGACGGCCATCACATTTGATCCACACCCGCGAGCTGTTCTGCATCCGGAAACAGCCCCGCCGCTGCTTCAGACGCTGGATCAGCGGCTGGCTAATTTTGAATTGCTCGGGATCGAACAGGCGATCGTGATTCCATTCGACCGCGAATTTGCGCAGCGGGAGGCTGGAGATTTCCTCTCCGACGTTATCCGTGATCGTCTCCATGCAAAAGAAGTTTACCTGGGCAAGGGTTTCGCCTTTGGTAAGAATCGCAGCGGTAATATCGAATTGCTGAAATCTGTGAGTGTCAGCCTCGGCTTTTTCGCCGACGAAGTAGACGAAGTACAGGTTCGCGGCCGGCGGGTCAGCTCATCTGCCATTCGCAGCCATCTGACAGAGGGTCGTGTAAACCTGGCTAGGAAGATGCTAGGCCGGCCTTATGGCGTTGAGGGCATCATTATTCGCGGCAACCGCCGCGGCCATACCATCGGCTTTCCAACCGCCAATCTCAAGCCTCGCAATCGGGTTATTCCAAAATACGGAGTCTATGCGTCCGCGACGCTCATCGACGGCCGCTGGCGGCGGAGCATTACGAACATCGGAGTCCGGCCGACGTTTGAGGTCGAGGCAGAGCCGTCAATCGAGACGTATATATTCGACTTCGCGGGCGACCTTTATGGCGACGTCCTTAGGGTGCGCTTCCTTCATCGCATTCGCGACGAGCGGAAGTTTAACGGAATCGAGGAGTTAAGAGCCCAAATCGAGAAAGACAGCAACCGGGCGAGGAACTATTTTGGACGCGCGGGCGTACGAAATATGCTCGAATTGCTATGAGCCGAGATGCGGCCGCGGCCGAACGCCGATGGCAGCAGACCGTCGGCAGCATCAAAGCCCTTTGCCCTCTTATTTGAATGAAAGAAACGCTACTTGATGACACGCCGACGCAACGCACCGTACCTATGAGCGGGCCCGGGCTGAATGGTGCACTCGTCGCGGATGAGGTGGCACACCCGGCAATCGGTGCGCCCGTCGTTACCGCCCCCGCTAAGCCTGCCGCGGTCGATGCTTCTACGATTGACGATTACTTCCGCTTATTTCAGGTGTCCAGAGTTATCGCGATGCTCTCATTGTACCTATACCTGGACCAGCTTGACCTGCATTTAAGGATGCAGAATAAGCAGAAGCGGGAGCGCCGACTGCGTGCAATGAGGCTGACACGTGCGGCCTACTATGGCGAAAAGCTCTATGCCGTCAGGCTGTGGTTCTTTCAAAATTTCCTGTTGACTCTGCGTCGGATATTTCTCGGCACTGAGACATCGCGTGAAAAAATTCAGGAGAAGCAGGCCATCTGGCTGCGTGACAAACTGATAGAGCTTGGGCCGACGTTTATCAAGATTGGCCAGTCGATGGGCACGAGGGCGGATTTGCTGCCGCTGCCGTTTGTTAAGGAGCTCGGGACTCTCGTCGATCAGGTTCCGGCGTTTCCAAATGATGTCGCATTCGCCATCATCGAACGAGAACTCGGGAAGAAGATCAGCGACGTTTACGCCGAGTTCGAGCTCGAGCCCGTGGCGGCCGCGTCGCTTGGCCAAGTTTACCGAGCACGACTCCACTCCGGCGAAGAGGTTGCGGTAAAAGTCCAGCGGCCTAATCTCGATGCGACGATCAGGGGCGATCTCGTCATTCTCAAAAAAGTCGCAAAGTTTGCGGAGCGCTTCCCATCACTAAACGAAAACGCTGACTGGACCGGGATGCTTAGGGAATTTGACGTTACGATCCATGAGGAAATGGATTATTCGGCTGAGGGCCGCAATGCCGAACGTTTTCGCGACAGCTTCAAGAATTGGGAAAATATTCACGTTCCGACGATTTATTGGAGTGCCACCACATCAAGAGTTCTGACGATGGAGTTCATTCATGGAACTAAGGTTACCGATCTCGACGAACAAGCTCGGCTAAACATATCGCCCGCCAAAGTAAATCGCCTGTTGATTAAGACTTATCTCAAACAACTACTCGAAGACGGTTTTTTTCATGCCGATCCGCATCCGGGCAACTTGCTCGTAATGTCTGACGGCCGGCTCGCATTCTTTGATTTTGGCATGGTCGGCCGTATCACGCCGCAGCTGCAGGCGAAGATGATCGACGCCTTCTTCCACGTGGTAAGCAAAGATCCCGTCGGCATTGCCGACGATCTGATCGCACTGGATTTCTTAAAGCCCGGTACGAGGCCGAGCGTGGTCAAACCTGTCGTCGAGAAGATGTTTGAGTTTCACCTGACGCGAAAGCTAAAAGACGTGAACTTTAAGGAATTGACCTATGACCTCGCTGACGTGATGTACGATTACCCATTCCGGCTGCCGTCAAATTTTACGTACATCATGCGTGCCCTGATGACACTTGAGGGCATCGGCATCGTTACCGATCCTGAGTTCAATTTCTTCGAAACGGCTAAGCCATACGCTAAGGAATTTATGCTCCGCCGGGAGGGTAAGGACTTTCGTAAAGTGTTTGTCGACAAACTGATGGGCCGCGAGGACGGCGGCAAAATCGATTGGGACCGCACGTGGAAGCTCGCTAAGATGGCCTTTCGAACCGTACTCAACAACTAAAGCTCCATCCGCTCGAGAACGTATGATCCAACCCGCCTAATGCTCGCCACATCGAATGCCCTGAGTCGACACCACGTCTCACTTTCCCCGAGTGATATAATTGGTAGATCTGGATTTTTTCATTAGGTGACAAATATGATTTCTCGGCTACTCATGCTCGCGGCCATTTCTTTGGTTGCGCAACTTTCGGCAAACGACATATCGGCTCAACAAGCGGCGAAGATGTGCTTCACGGCTCAGGCTCGAGCACTGGCCGAGCGCTCGGCACGCGTATGGATGGAGCCTGATCCCGGCTACGACCCGGTGCTGGGCTACATATCTGCCGCTGGTCCGCGTCGAGGTGCCCCGCCAGTAGACGATACCGGCCGTGCTCTGGCGATCAAATGCCTGGCAAATAAAGACCTGACTCCGGGGTCGGGGACCACGCCCAAGTTTCATTGCTCGGTCGCCGGCGTTAGCGACGACGATGGTGACGCGATCCGCTACAAGGTAAAGCCGCACTTCAAAGGCCAGACTCGCGAGAAGCGGAATGGCGAGATCAACGGCGAGTTTCTATCGTCACGGTTTTCCAAAGCACTCGGCTTCTTTGCCGACGACCAATGGGTCGCTGACGTGACGTGCCCAGACTGCGAATCGAGCCTGACAGGAAAGTTTCAGGGCACACCATTTAACCCATTCCAGCCTGCGGCGGGGATCGAGCTGCCGCTCGGCAAGGGGATCGACAAGGACTGCGACGATAAGGATACTGCACCGATATCGCGCTCCCTCGAGAAACTTATAGAGGGCAGCGACCAGTCGCCCGCTATTGACGCTTTCAAATTATGGCTTGCGTTTATCGATCATGGCGACACAAAAACGGATAATCAGAAATATACTTGTCTTGAAACGGTGAAGAATGCCAATGGAAGTCTCGGATGTGCTCCCGGCCGAGCGGTGTTTTACGTTAGCGATATGGGATCCACCTTTGGCTTCTCGGGTGCTAGCGAAAACAAGGCGAGGCTGGAGCGGTGGAAGGGTAAGGATCCGATCAAAGCGAAAGGGGGCCAGTGCTCTACCACGGCGAAAAATGTTGGCGACCCGAAAATTTCTGAAAGCGGCCGAGCTCTTTTGGCTGACGAGCTGCGGCGGCTACTGGATGCGGAAAAATCGAATGGCACGATTACGAAGGTCTTTCGTGCTTCGCGAAACGAAGAGCGCGACCAACCCGCCGAGGCATGGACGGCAGAATTTATCCGAAAGGCACGGACGATTATCGACGCACGCTGTGGGAGCTAACCTTGGGCTGATGGCTGAAGCTTAGCGATGCGTTCGGATTTATTTGCGGTGTCCAAGTTGTTTTCGGCGGATACAATGAAATCTGCTTCGATAACCCGCGTTGAGTCAGATTTTCAAATCTCCAGTCTTGACGACCCTGCATGGGAACTTGGATGCGACATAGTCATAAACCGCTATTGGTCGGATGTGGAAGCACCGGAAGGTCGCTGGTTCCGTGCCGTAATGCTCTGGTCAGACTCCTTTCTATATTTAAAGTTTAACGCCGCGCAGCACGAGTCTCTGGAGATAGCAGAGCAACCAGACATTACGTCAAAGACGATCGGACTCTGGGATCGCGACGTTTGTGAGATTTTTATTGCACCGGATCCCGCAGATCGAAATACGTATTTCGAATTTGAAATCGCACCTACTGCCGAGTGGATCGACCTTGGAATCGTGGTCACGCCCACCGGGCGCCTGACTGACATAAATTACTCGTCGAACATGCAGAGCGCCGCCCGAATCGGTCACGATACGGTCGTAATGGCAATCAAGCTACCGTTTGCGTCCCTTGGCACTACACCGAAACGCGGCGACGTTTGGGTTGGTAATATCTTCCGCTGCGTTGGCCGCGCGCCGGACCGAGGCTATCTCGCCTGGTGCCCTACCAAAACGAAAACACCCTCGTTCCATGTTCCCGAAGCCTTCGGTGAATTCACATTCGTCTAGTGAATACTGCTGTTTCGGGTAGGCCTTGCCGGTAGCTCAAACTGTCATTCCGCCGTCGACGGCAATTGTCTGCCCCGTTATATAGCTGGAAGCCTCCGAAGCTAGAAAGACAGCCACACCCTTCAATTCGCCCTCTTTTCCAATTCGCGGAATCACGTTATTTTCCTGTATAGACCGTTCGTAGATATCGATCGCGGCATCCGCGAGGCGGGAGTGGAAGAAGCCTGGAGCGATTGCATTAACGCGGACTCCTCGACGACCCCAGCTCGCCGCCAGTTCTCTTGTAAGCCCGATCAGCCCCGCCTTGCTGGCCGCGTAGCCGGCATAAAACGGCCCGTTTGCCGATGAAGTCAGCCCCGCAATCGAGGCGATATTGATGATCGAACCGCTGCCTCGTTTTAGCATCTGCCGACCAGCCGCTTGGGCAAAAAGGAAGCAGCCAGTCAGGTTCACATCGATCACCCTCTGCCACTGTTCGAGCGTCATATCCTCGGGCATCGCTCCCCAAGAGATTCCGGCGTTGTTGACGAGAATATCGACCGAGCCGAATTTTTCGACTGTTTTGTCGACTATCGAACTCACTTCGTCGCTCGCCGAAACGTCACACGTGGCGCCAACAACGCTGTGGCCCGCTTTCTTGAAATCTGCCACGGTCTCTTCGAGCCACTCCGCCCGTCGGGCACACAGCATCAAGTTCGCCCCGGCCTCTGCAAGACCCTCGGCCATTTCGCGGCCGATCCCGCGAGAACCGCCCGTCACAATTGCCGTCTTACCGGTCAGGTCAAAGAGTTCCATTACGCGTTTTGCCATATTCGGAACACAGGATATCATGCCGCTCCAGAGACAAGCTTGACAAGCACGGCCGAAGTTTTTAATCTTTATGTTCGCTTGGCCACCCAGCCCAGCGTGCCATATTCCGCAGTAGCTCAATGGCAGAGCATTCGGCTGTTAACCGAAGGGTTGTAAGTTCGAGTCTTACCTGCGGAGCCAATTATAACAACAAGTTACGGGCACCGTCCTGGTGCCGGTTTTGTGTTTGTGACGGGATTTGCGTCATAACAGGTCGGGCTTCGTAATCATCAACCATCGTGCGATCTACAGGCAAGGTTCCGGTCAGTCGGTTCGGCGGAGCTCCCTCAGGGCCCGACTCTTTTTAAAAGCTTAATTGCACATTCGAATCTGTGTGAAAACAGACACGTAGTTGTTCGCAAATAGACATCTGCCCGCAATAGCTATCGGTCTTAGTTCCTCGCTTTACCGCGAAATAAAAGGTTTTCTGGCGAGAAAGGCCTTTCGACGACTAACACGTCGTTGGCACCAACCTTGCAATAAAGCAGCGTACGTAAAATTGTACGTATTTCAAAATGCAGTGTCTGGAGGTGATAGTTGTGGGAATTCATATTGCAATAAAAAGAATAAGAAAGTCGGCGGTAGGGTGCATGGTCGTATGTTCGCTTTTAATCCTCGGAGGCAGTTTCCAGGTTTCTGGGCATGGCGGAGAGGATCATGGTGAGAGTCAACCAAAGACCGTGAGCGATAAGGGCACGGTGTCACATACATCCCGTATCGGTGAATTGGAACTGATGATAAAGCACCCGGCCATTGAGCCTGATACGGCAACTTTGGCTCGGCTGTTTATCACAAAATACTCCACGAATGAGGCGGCCGACAAGGTCACGGCCGTGATCGAAATTGAAAGTTCCGGCGGTGCTATAACTCAGGTTGCTGTTGAAAAAGTCGACGCCGCGGGAAGCTACAATCTGAAAATTCCCGCCTTGCCGGAAGGCTCCTACACAATGCGGGCTAAGTTGACCTACGGCGGTGAAACGGACACGGCCACGTTCTCCGGCGTCACGGTTGCCCATCCGGCTGTAGAACCGGCGACGGGGATGTCGTGGCTGCGAAGCGGTCTAATGGTGCTGATTACTGCAATGGTCCTGGCCCTGTTTGCGGGTTTGGGCTATTTGGTCTGGCGTTCTGCGGACGAAGGTGAAATTCGGAGCGAATCCGTTACTGCATAATTGATGACGCTTCGAATCACTTTTCGAGAACGAAAATTGACCATCGGGAGATTCTTCCCGCCGGGCTACTTAACCTGTCTTCTTCCGGCATTTGGTTTGGCCGTGATCCTTGCGTTCACGACTTCCGCATTTTCCCAGCAGACTTCTCCGCAACCCCAAACAACCCTTAAACTCAGCTCTTTGGAGTTTGTCGCGGCTGACGGCCTGAGTGTCGAACGGCTGATCGAGCTCGGTGCCGTTAGACGTGCCGATCTTTTGGCGGCACGGCAGCGTCTCGCGATTGCCGAGGGGAAATTGAAGCAAGTCGGACTCCGGCCGAATCCGACACTCGATGCGGAATACGGCAGTCCACGCTTTTTAGGCGGTGAGCCGGAGTCGGATTTTAGTGCTGGCGTGACTCAGATTTTTGAACTCGGCGGGAAGCGTTCTAAGCGTGTGGCGGTCGCCAAACTCGAACTGAGCCAGATCCGGGCTGAGGTATTGGCGCTCGAGCGCTCAATCGCGATTGGTATTCGCGGGGCCTACACTGCGGCGCTTGCGGCGGCGAGACAGCTTGACGTTCTGGAAAGGTTGATTGCTGCCGATCAGGAACTCGTTCGCATTATCGAGGCCCGTCTTAAAGAAGGCGATGTCGCTCCGCTCGACGTAAATTTGGTAAAAGTCGAAAACGAACGATTAAAAGTGCAGGCGATCCAGGCGAGGAGTGAACTCGAAACCGGCCTTTTGCAGGTTCGCACCCTGATCGGAGCCGATATAGACGAAAATTTGCGTCTTGCACCACAGCCGGAACGCCCTCCGCGTTTTGACTCCACTTTGAGCGAACTGACCGAAACCGCTCTACAAACGCGACCGGATTTACAGGCCGCCCGTGTTGGAGAAGAAATAGGAACGGCGCGAATAAATCTAGCTCGGTCGAACGGGGTGCCAAACGTTGCCGGCGAGGTCAGATATTCGCGAACCAACACGCTCATCGATTTTCCTCCGAGGCTTGGCGGAGGAAATTTTCCGAACAAGGACAACGCATTGACCTTTGGGGTGTCGATCGACATTCCGATATTTAATCGAAATCAAGGCGAGATCGCGTCGGCGACCGGTGAAAGAGTTCAAGCCACGCGCAACCGCGAGTTTTTAGAAAGCACAATAAAACGCGATGTCGCGGTGGCCTATCGCAAATACCGGACGGCGGCTGAGGCCTTGGTTATTTATTCGACGCAGATCTTGCCGCGTGCCGAGGCTAATCTGCAGACCGTTAGAGCCGCATACGGCCTTGGCGATTTTTCAATTTTTGAGGTTGTGGGCGAACAGCGACGTTTTTTCGAGAATACGACGAATTACAATCAGGTCCTGCGTGATTACTACAACGCCCTGACGGAACTCGAGACGGCAATCGGGACAACGCTTCCGCCATCGGGATTTTCGTCGGGAGGCGTATCTGTTTTGCCTGATCCCGATTTAGTACCGACGCAGATCGACCAGACGAGGCTATTAAAATCAATTCAGGCATTGGAGAACCCGAAAGCCTCACAATCAAAAGTTAGTCTTACGAAACCACAGTGACAATGAGGAAGGATAGGAGAAGAATGATGAAAATATTTACACTTTTTACACTCGCGGCAGTAAGCTTGGCGGTCGGTTTAGCTGCGGCGTGCTCGACGGCCACTAACTCGACAAATACGAACCAGACAAAAACAGCAGCAAATACGGCCAATACCGAGGCCGCCAATAGTGCGACAGCTCCAAAAAAAGATGAAGACGTTCTGGCTTCAGTGAAAGCGATTTTTCCCGGCGCCGGGTCGTTCACCAAACAGCATAAAGTCATTCCAAAGGACGCGATCATCGATATCGAAAAGGACTCGGGGGGTAACGTTCCCGATACCGATCATCATTCATATTTAGCTTTTTCAACCGAAGGCGGGACCAAAAAGCAGATCGGGGCCGCAACCGTGGTCACGGCGAACGGGAAAGAATTTGTGATCGTTTATGAAAATAAGAACGGCTCGCCTTTTATCAAGGAAGTTCGTGCTGAAGGTGTTGCGCCCGCGTTTCTTGCACAGTTTGCGGGCAAGGGCCACGACGATAAATTCAAAATGGGCACAGACATAGAGGCAAATGGCGTCGATGACGGTACTGCAAAGGCGATCACCGCTGCGATTCAGATAGATGCTCTGACGATGCAGAATCTTTACGGCTCGGCCCACTCTCACTAAGAGATAAATTACCCGAATGTTAAGGATAGCTCGTTCAAAATTAGTTGGCGGAATCGAGGCGTGCGCGGCATCGCTAATCCTTGTTTCTCTGCTGACGGCTTTCGCGATACCGTTCTCGGCGTTCGCGAATGGCGACGACGATCATGGTGCGGGAACTTCCACAGGAACCGCCACAAAATCGGCCGTAACCACGGTCACGGCAGAACGAAACATTCAGAATGACAGCGGTACCTTTAACGTCGTTTTAAAAAGATCGCCCGGCGATCCGCGCGTCGGCGAAACGGAACAGTTTGTCGTCCGCATTGCCGAAAAAGTAGAGGGCGGCTTTGGCGGAAGTGGTCCGGTGCTCGTCGAAAAAGCGAAAGTCACGTCGAAGATCACAAAGACGGACGGAACGAGGGTGGCTGAAAACCTTGCTGTGGAGGCGGGCGCCAACGGCAACTACCGCGTGACCTATAGTTTCGGCTCCGCGGGTGATTACAAGGTTACCTTTAACGTGACGACGGACGACAACCGAAGTTTCGCGGCGGATTTTCCGGTCGCCGTTGTTAAAGGCCCTGTCCGCACTTCGTTTTGGATTGGCTTGCTTGTCTTAAGCGTATTGACTCTCGGCGCTCTGGGACTGGTTTTTTACTCCGCGCGAAGAGGCGGTAATGGCGAGACAAATTACCGAAAAGCGATTCCGCTCGCCGGCGTTGCACTCTTGATTTTTGGCATCGGTTTGGCCGCCCTCGTATTTCTTTTACCGCCGCGCGAAACCAGGGCGTCGGCCGATATACCGCCGATTGGTGCCGAAGAAACGGTAAAAGTGGAAGCTACCGCTGAGACACGCCTAACGGTTTCAAAAGAGTCGCAGCTTCTCTTTGGTATAAAGACTGAGCCGGTAACGATCCGAAGTATTACAAGCGGATTAAAGACAACGGGCGTGGTCCGGACGCGGCCCGACGCCCGGGCGGTGGTCGTGCCTCCGGTCGCGGGCCGAATTGTTCTGCGGGCGGGGTTGTCGCTTGGCTCGGCGGTTGGACGCGGCGAACAAATCGGTTACGTAGAACAAATACTGGACGTGTCCGGGCAAGTCGATCTCGAAAGCCAGCGCCTCGAGGTCGCGGCACAGCAGCGTGAGGTTGAAGCGAAACGGCTCGAGTTGCGAAATACCGTGCTGCAGCTTCGCTCCCAACAGGCCGACCAAAACGGCAAGGCACAGCAGGCACGAACCCGTCTGGTTCAGGCTCAACGAGAACTGAGGCGTGCCGAGAATCTGGTGGCGGTAGGAGCGGCTCCTAGAAAGCGGGTCGAAGAAGCCCAGACCGCCGTTAGGGTTGGCGAGCAAGAGGTCGTCGCGGCTGAGAAACAGGTCGTTTTGATCGAAACTCAGATCAAACAATCTCAGGCGGGACAGGCGATCTTCGCATCGCCCCGTGTGAATCAGCCGACGAAAACCTTTCCCTTAACGGCGCCGACGACAGGCATCGTGGGCGACATCAAGGCGACGAGCGGGCAGCAGGTTGAAGCAGGAACGGAGCTCCTCTCTATCGTCAATCTCTCAACCGTCCTGATCGAGGCCCAGGTCTTCGAACGCGACCTGGAGACCGTCCGCGAATCGACGCGGGCAAGTTTTACCAACGGCGCGTTGTCAGGCGAGGTCTATACGATTGGAACATCGGACGGCGATGGCCGTCTGTTATCGATCGGCCAGACAGTCAACGAGCAGACGCGTACGATACCCGTCATCTATGAGATGAAAAATCCGCTCGGCCGGTTGAAAGACGGGATGTTCGTCGACATCACCATCGACACAACCGGCGACCGGCAAGTCTTGGCCGTGCCCAAACTGTCAGTAGTAAATGAACAAGGTCAGACATTTGTCTTTGTGTTTACAGGTGGCGAGACATTTGAGAAACGACCGGTGGCTTTGGCCGCCGAAGGCTCGGATTTTTACGAGGTCAAATCAGGTCTGAAAGAAGGGGAAAGGGTCGTTACGGAGGGGATTTATCAGCTTCGGTCGACACAACCCGCAGCATAGTTGTGGACTTTTAAGACAATGAAACGATTAAACATTTTGGGTATTATTTTTGGCGGTTTATCGACGGCACTTCTTCTCGCTACGTGTGGTAACGTCCCGCAAATCAAAACTACCGACGATTCAAACGCCGCTGTTAATGCGAACTCCTTAGGAGAGACCAAAGGCGCAAAGTTTTCGGCTGATTTTAAGACGACTCCCGCTGAGGTGAAGGCGGGCGAACCGGCCGAGCTGTCCTTTACGGTAAAGAACGACAAGGGGGAGGTGGTGAAGGATCTGCCCATTGTTCACGAGAAACCTGTGCACCTGCTCGTCGTGTCGGATGATCTTGCCGAGTATTACCACATTCATCCCGAGCTACAGACCGACGGCTCATACCGCGTTCAATTTACCTTTCCGAGCGGCGGCAGTTACAAGCTTTACGCCGATTACACACCCAAAGATTCGGCTCAAGTCGTTGATAAGTTCCCTCTAAAGGTAGCCGGGATCGAGCGAGCCAGAGTCGAGCTAAAGGCCGACGAAAAGCTCGACAAGACAATCGACGGTCTGCGTTTTGAGATGAAACCCGATGGTGAGTTAACAGCCGGTAAGGAACTGATGCTCAATTTCAAAGTCTACGACGCACAAACGAGCAAGCCGGTCACGGATCTTGAAAAGTACCTCGGCGAATATGCACATTTTGTCATCATCAGCCAGGATCTTAGCCAGTTTGTCCACGCACATCCGATGTCGAGGGCGGAGCACTCCGATGGCGGCCACGATATAAACAAGATGGGTGCGACGAATGGTAAAACGGACGAAAGCAAACCGCATTCGCATGACGATAAGAATGCTGGAGAACCCGCGACGATGCAGAGTCCGTCGGAGGTTTCAGCTCATACGACATTTCCCAAGAGCGGCTTGTTCAAAATATTCGCGCAGTTTCAACGTGCCGGCAAAGTTATAACCGTACCCTTTGTGGTCAACATAAAGCAAGGAGCAAAAGCGGCGGTAAAGCCAGTTTCCGAGGTTCAATTTCCCGCCGATGCTAAACGGGTCATTCTCAGCAAAGATGGGTACGAGCCTTCGACCGTGACCTTTAACAAAGGCGAGCCGATGAAGATCGCATTCTATCGTTCCGACGAGGAGAACTGCGGCGGCGAAGTCGTTTTCAAAGATTTGAAAATCACGAAGAAACTGCCCGTGGGCGAGGTCGTCGTCGTTGATTTGAGCGATATGAACGACAGCGAGGTTTCGTTCGCGTGCGGGATGAATATGTATAAAGGAAAAGTTTTAGTGCAGTAAGTTCAAACAAAAAGAGGAAACAAAAAATGAAAAAACAAATGATGAGATCACTTGTCGCCGCGTCGATGATGCTGGCGATGCTGTTTGGCGGAAACGCCATTCTTGGAAATGGAACGCCGGATAAGACAAAAATCGATGCGAAAGCGGCGGCGAAACATCCGAAGACCGTTCGCGTTACCGTCGGCAAAAACGGATTCAGCCCGTCGAGCATCCGCACGGAAGAAGGCTCTCCGCTGACGCTGATCTTTACACGCAAGGATAGACAGGGCTGCGGCAGCAAGGTCGTTTTTCCGTCGCTCGGCATTACTAGGAACCTGCCCGTCGGCAAGCCCGTGACGATAAAATTTACGCCGGAACAGACGGGCGACATCGCCTTTGCATGCGGAATGGGAATGCATAAGGGAAACATCGTCGCTTACTAAGGAATGCCTGAATTGCGTGGTCAGACCTGATCGATACGCGATCCTCGCGGGTCGCGTAATTCTAAGCAAATGACAAGGAGAATCTAAAAATGAAACCACGAATATATTTGGGATTGGCTGCTGCATCGACGCTCGCCGTTATCGGTGCGGCCTGTGGCCAAAGTGGAAACGTCAACACGAATTCGGCCATGAACCGTAACGCGATGACGATGAATGGCAATATGGCTAATCACAATTCGTTGGCGATGAATACGAATTCGGCGATGCCGGACCCGAATCATGGAATGTCGGACATGATGAGCAAGATGAAAAGCGACCCGAACGCGGCTTCCGCTCCGTTCGATCTGCAGTTTATGGATACGATGTCGGCACATCACCAGAGTGCAGTCGATATGGCTGGAATGGTATTAAAAAAATCACAGAACTCCGAACTGAAAACATTCGCGCAAAAGATCATCGACGATCAGCAAAAAGAGATCGCTACGATGAAGGCTTGGCGCGAAAAATGGTATGCCGGGCAAGGCCCCGCCAAGAATATGGAAATGTCGGGAATGGCGGACGGGATGAAAATGATGTCGGGCGGCGAGATGAAAAAGATGGAGGACGCGAGCGGCAAAGAGTTTGATTCCATGTTTCTCGATATGATGTCGACCCATCACGCGGCCGCGGTAAAGATGGGGAAGGAAGCATTAACGAAGGCGGAGCACCCGGAAATAAAAACTCTTGCGAATCAAATAATCAAAGCGCAGGAAGCCGAGATAAAGATGATGTCGGACTGGAAAGCGAAATGGAGTAAGTAAACGGTTCATTGCCCGGGCCCTGTGTATACGGGGCCCGGACACATCTATAGATGCTCAACGCGGTCATAAAATCGGCCCTACAAAACCGTCTCATCGTCGTCGCGATGGCGGCTTTATTGATTGTCTGGGGGGCCTACATTGCCTATAACCTCCCCGTTGACGTCTTTCCCGACCTGAATAAACCGACCATTACGATCTTGACGGAAGCGGAAGGGCTTGCTCCGGAAGAAGTCGAGACACAGGTTTCGTATCCAATCGAGACAGTGATGAACGGCTTGCCTGGCGTCGAACGCGTCCGCTCGGTAAGCGGTATCGGGCTTTCGATCGTCTATGTCGAATTCGGCTGGGGAACGGATGTTTACCGCAACCGTCAGCTCGTCGCCGAAAAGATCACCGAGGCCCGCGAGCAGCTGCCGCCCGGAACATCGCCATTTCTCGCGCCGATCTCGTCGATCATGGGCGAGATCATGTTGATCTCCGTTACTTCGCAAGGCGGTAAAACCAGCCCGCTGGATGTCCGAACGCTGGCCGATTGGACGATTCGCCCGCGTCTCTTAACGATTGCCGGAGTTTCGCAAGTCATTCCCATTGGCGGCGGCGTCAAACAGTATCAGGCTCTCGTTTCACCGGAAAAACTAAAACAGTTCGGCGTAACTATAGAAGAAGTTGCGACGGCCCTCGAGAAATCCAACGTCAACTCTACCGGCGGTTTCGTCGATGCCCAAAGCCAGGAATATCTGGTCCGCAATCTCGGAAGGTTTTACACGATCGACGAGCTTAAACAAACGGTCGTCGCCTATCGAAGCAACACGCCGATCCGCTTGGGCGATGTGGCAAACGTCGAATTCGGAGCGCGGATAAAACGCGGCGAGGCAGGTTCGAACGGTCTGCCCGCCGTGATCATGTCGGTGCAGAAACAACCGGGTGCGAGCACGATCGAACTTACCAAAAAGGTTGATGAGGCAGTCAAAGAACTCCAGACAACACTGCCACCGGACATCGAGATCAATACCAATCTTTTCCGGCAGTCAAATTTTATCGAGGCATCGGTCGGCAACGTCGTCGAGGCTCTTCGTGACGGCGCGATTCTGGTGGCGATCGTTCTCTTTCTGTTTCTGTTAAACTTTCGAACCACGTTTATCACTCTTACCGCGATCCCGCTTTCATTCGTGGTTACATTTCTGGTTCTGTGGGCCTTCGGGATTTCAATAAACACGATGACGCTCGGCGGTCTGGCGGTCGCTATCGGCGAACTCGTGGACGACGCGATTGTCGATGTTGAAAACATTTTCCGCCGCCTGCGCGAGAATCGGCTTTTGGACGATCCGCGTCCATCGCTCGAAGTCATTTATCACGCTTCGCTTGAGGTTCGAACGTCGATCGTCTATGCCACGATCATCGTTGCACTCGTTTTTTTACCGCTTTTTTTGCTCACCGGAGTGGAAGGCAGACTGCTGGCTCCTCTGGGTTTGGCATATATTACATCGCTCGTCGCTTCGCTTTTTGTGAGCCTGACGGTGACTCCGGTTCTGGCTTCGTATCTTTTGCCGCGATTATTTAACCGCAAAGGCGCGCAGACGCCGAGGGAAGCGGTAGTCGATGAATCGATAGACGATAGATCCTGGTTTTCTTCTCTGCGGCGTCGCATTTCTGCGTTGAAAAATTCCGAGGAAGAAAGTTTCATGGTCCGCTGGCTGAAAAAATGGGACGAGCGGCTGCTTCATTGGACTCTTCGGCACCCATATAAAGTCATGGCCGGAGCCGCATTGCTTTTCGTTTTAGCGATGGCGACCCTGCCGTTTGTCGGCACCGCGTTTCTGCCTGATTTTAACGAGGGCACGCTGACGATCAACGTACTCGCCCAACCTGGAACATCGCTTGCCGAATCAAACCGCATCGGGCAGATTTCTGAAAAGCTTCTTCTCGAAGTTCCCGAGGTCGTCTCCACCGGTCGCCGTACGGGGCGAGCGGAACTCGACGAACACGCTGAAGGCGTTCATTACAGCGAGATCGATGTCGATTTGAAGGAATCCGAACGCACGC
>JBBJMG010000029.1:0-8679 GCA_037720205.1 Pyrinomonadaceae bacterium | reverse complement strand
CACGACCAGAGGCGGCTCTCGTTCGCGCCGTCGGCATCGGCCAGCCACACCTGATATTGCTCCGATGCCACGCCCGGGCGGTAGCGCGCGAAGGCAAGCCTTTTGCCGTCAGGTGAGAGACCCACGGGGGAAGCGAAGTCAGTCAGGATTTTCTTCGGGGGCCCGCCCAGCACCGCGACTTGAAAGAACGCGCCCGTCGGGTTCTGCTCGTCGTTCAGGCCGTAAAAAACGTAGCCGCCATCGTGCGAGAAGAAGTACGGGGTCATGATATTCGCATCGGTCGGCGCGACGATCGGCACGCGGCTGCCGGTCGCCAGGTGCTTCGTCCACAGGCTGCGCTTCCCCGCGTCGAGCAGGGTGTAGGCGATGTACTTGCCGTCGGGCGAGACAGCAACGTTCTGAAGGTTTCCCTCGGTCGTGATGCGCGTGAGCTTCACGCGCTCGAAGTGCGCGGGCTTCGTCTGAACGAAGTGACGGTAGGTGAAATACGACGAGCCCGCGACGATGACGAGCGCGAGCAAAGCCGCGACAACCACTTTGCGTTTCTTGACCTCGCCGACCAAATACTCCGCGCTCGATATCGGCCGCGAACCGTTGCCCGCTGACGGTCTGACCGACAAAATCGAGGCCTGGTCGGTAGTACGATCAAACGTTCGCGTCGATGATTCGCTCGATGCCAATTCGCCCGCTAACACAGGCGGTTCTGACAAGATCGCCGTTGCCGGTTCATCAAGCTCGTCCGAACCGCTCGCCGGGCCTTCGAGCAGCGCGTTTCCATCGTCGAGACAATACAGCAGCGTATCGTCGTAATAATCCCGCCTACATTGAGGGCATCTTTTCATAAGTTACCAAACGTAGGTTCGCCTTTGGCAGAAAGGCAAGCCTTCCGCATCAAATCACTGGCTTATCTGGTGACGCACGCTAGTTATTTTAACTGCCATTTTGTTCGGGTGTACGCGATATCAAACCCATTTTTCTGACCATTTATCTGCGACTGGCTGCCAGGCGCGGCGCCCATCATCGCGAGCGTGCAGCCACTTTCGCGGGCAAACTGCAGGCGCGCATTTAGCAAGGCAGTTTGGCCGCCTTGATTGCGGGCATCTGGGATCGTACTCGCTCCGGCGAGGATTGCGACTCCTTCATACATCAGAAAGGCGGCGGTCGCAATCGGTTTTCCGTCGAGCTCAGCGATGTACGGGTATGCACCCGAGCACTGCGCTCCCATACGGCTGAAATTAAACATAAATTCTTCCATTCCCGGCATCTCCGTGCTCCACCCGGCGGCGGCGGTGCGGGCCCAGAGATCAACCTCGTCACGTCGAATAACCCGGGATACAATCCGCGGATTGCCGGCGAGATCATGCTGGCCCGAGTCGGTTAGGGACATAATCATCACGGTCGTCAATTCAAATGGCTCGTAACCGCGCCGATTGAGTAATTCGAGCACGGATGGATCGGCCATAGGGCTGACCTCGTGCAAGACCGGAGCATCACGTTTCTTGAAGAATTCCTCGATCTCAGCCATGACGTCATCTGTGATGTCGTCAAACACTCCAAGCCCGAACGTCTGAGTCAATGGGGATTCCGCACCGTCGTACATTGCGTAAACGCCCGCGATTTGCATCCACTCAGCACCGTGGCCCGGATCAAGGCGCGCCCGAGTCTCGACGAAATCTGCGTTAGATCGCGCCTCGGTGCGCTCAAGCTTTTGAGATAACGTCCTATCAGCAAAAATCATCTTTTTAAAATTACGAGCGAGAGGATCGACCTCGTCAGACCTTTACACATTCGCCGCGTTTTAAGAATTGTCCGTCACCGGCCCGGCCTCGGTACTCGCCGCTTTCTATAACGACGCGGCCGCGTGAGAGTACCGTCTCTACCTTGCCCTTCATTTTCCATCCTTCGTAGGATGAATAATCGACGTTCATGTGTTCGTTGGCAACGCCAAATGTGTGCTCTTTTTCGGGGTCGAAGATGACGATGTCGGCGTCGGACCCGACGGCGATGGTGCCTTTCCTTGGAAAGAGGCCGAACATTTTAGCGGCGGCGGTTGATGTGAGTTCAACAAAGCGGTTGAGCGAGATGCGGTTTTCGACTACGCCGCCGTTGTAGATAAGCGACATACGGTTTTCCACGCCCGGGGCCCCGTTCGGAATCTTAGAGAAATCATTGACGCCGAGTTCCTTTTGCTCCTTCATGCAGAACGGACAATGATCGGTCGAGATCACCTGCAAATCGTCCATTTTCAGGCCTTTCCACAGCTCGGCCTGGTTGTGTTTTTCGCGCAGCGGCGGCGTCATTACGTATTTCGCTCCGTCCCAGCCGTCGCCGTAATCTTCGATGGAATGGAAAAGATATTGCGGGCACGTTTCGGCAAATGCAGGAATGCCGCGATCTCTGGCCTGACGAACCTGATTGAGAGCATCGGTGCAGCTTAGATGAACAATGTAAACCGGGGACTCGGCCATTTCGGCAATCGCAATGGCCCGGTGAACTCCTTCGGCCTCGGCGATGGTCGGCCGCGTCAGAGCGTGGTACTTCGGAGCGGTGCGGCCATCGGCCAAGAAACGCTTGATTATCTCGTTGATAACGATGCCGTTTTCGGCGTGCATGCAGATCAGCCCGCCACGTTGGCCCGCGGCAGACATCGCACGAAATATCGTCGCGTCGTCCGCCAAAAACACGCCCGGATAAGCCATGAACAGCTTGAACGACGTGATGCCCTCGTCCATTAGCCTGTACATCTCCTTCTCATCGCCGTCCTCAAACTCGGTCGTGATCAGATGAAACCCGTAGTCGATGCACGTCTTGCCCTCGGCCTTTTTATGCCACGCATCGACGCCCGAAGTCATCGATTCGCCCTTCGTCTGCACCGCAAAATCAATGATCGTCGTTGTCCCCCCAAACGCCGCCGCCCGCGTCCCGGTAAAAAAATCGTCCGACGCAAACGTCCCGCCAAACGGCAGCTCCATATGCGTATGCGGATCGATCCCGCCCGGAAAAACAAGCTTTCCGGCCGCGTCGATGATAACATCCGCCTCCATGTCGAGCTTCTTGCCGATAGTCGTGACAGTCTCGCCGTCAATGAAAATATCAGCGTTGTAGTCGTCAACCGCGGTGACGACTCGGCCGGATTTAATAATTGTTTTCATGATTGATTGCAATCGGAAATTACTGATGAAATAAACCGAAGATAATCCGAGCGTGCTTAATATACGTATTTAAACTCTCGACCTCTGTCACTTTCCTGAGCGTATAAGCGAAAATATAGTTTCCCCCGCCGTCAACGCTAAGATCCGGCATACTCTCAAACGATGTGAGCACTTGTGGGTGAAACATTTGACGGACGTGCATCTCGTCTTCACCGCTTAATTTATACCGGCTGGAAAACTCCGGATGCGAAGCGAAATCAATGTAATTCCACCCCAGCAACTCACCGAGTGAACTTAATAGCGATTCGGGGTAGAGCCTAAAGTATGGTAATTGAAGTCGCGGCGAATGAAATGCGATAACGGTAGTGGTGTGATTTCTAGCACTCCTACTCGCACCTATGCTAAAGATACAATCGAACACAGAGATTTGCCCGTCGTCCGTCCGTTTTTGTAGCAGTACCGCAATACTTTTCCAATGACCGCCTCGAAACAGTGAGTAACGATCTAAATGTTGAAAAGAATTTAGGGTCGGCTCCGGAACTATTTTCCAGCCATTTTCCGCAGCAAATTGCTTTAAAGCAGCGATTCTTTTCTGACGTCTTTTATAAGAGAAAAATGCGAACACCAAAGCGATCGAAAAAATTGTAAAAATGACGACAAGGACTATGACTATGACAACAGCAGCAAGTGTATCAATGCCAGTGCGTCGAGTTGCTTGCCAAAGGAGACTGAAGTTAAAAATGAAAGTTATTATTGACACATTCCTCGCATCTTTCTCATGATCTGCCTCAATTTCTGATCCGTTCCAAGCGAGATCAGACAGTGAACATACCTGACAACGCCGTTAATATATCAACGTCAATTCCCGTTCTTACGCTCATTTTCGCGGATTTCGTCAACGACCTATTGCCGAATCGACGCCGTTTGATAAGGCTCGCGGGTTTTGGTTTGATGATACAAAATCTAGCCGGACGTTCACCGAAGGCGTAGTAATAGGCTATTTCCTGAACTCCGTTGCCGGATACCAGACCGGACGCTTGAGTTCATCTGCAATTAGAAAGCCCGCTATCATCATCCACCGGGCGTCCTCGACCGCTCCCGTCATATCCCAATCGGGCATCACTTCGTCGGTGACCTGATGGTAGCGGTTCTTGCCGTATTCATCCCACCTTTTTTCGCCATAATCCGCCGGTTTGCCGAGATATTCATTTCCACTCCACGGGAACACCGCCGGAATACCGACCTTCGCGAACTCGATCTGGTCGGATGCAAAATAGTAGCCGCCGTCGCCGTCGAGCGACTCTTTGAGAAAAGTCCTGCCCTGCATTTCCGCAGCCTTGATGAGCGCGTCATCAATCGTTGAATTTCCAAAACCGGAGCTGGCCAGATCTTTTGTCAGACCATAGGGATTGCCCGCATCCAGATTGATCGCCGCGACCGTATTGCTGATGGGATACAGCGGATTTTGAGCATAGAATCTAGAACCGAGAAAACCCTTTTCCTCGGCGGTTGTCGCAATGAATAGTACTGAGCGTCGAGGGCGGGTCTTTAATGCCGCGAATCCCCGGGCGATCTCCAGCATTTGTGCCACACCCGCTGCATTGTCGTTTGCCCCGTTGTATATTTGGTCACCGACAAGGCTAGTGTCCTTACCGAGGTGATCCCAATGGGCCGAATAGATCACATACTCGTTCCTCAACTGCGGGTCTGAACCTTCGACCTTTGCAACCACGTTCTTGCTCGTAAAATGCCGTATCTTACTGGATATAGAAATGATACCCTTCGCTTTCAAACTGATTGTTTTGAAGTCCTTATTTTGCGCGGACTTTTCAAGTTCGGACGCGTCAACTCCCGCCTGGGCAGCAAAACGATCAACTGCCTTCTTCGTCACAAATCCCGCGACAGCCGGCCAGTAGCTGCTTGCTACATTTTTCAACGCCATACCTTCCATCGGTGCAAAGGTCTTGAAGATAGCGTATGTCCGTGCCTTTTCCGGATCGGTAATCACGAGTATTCCGGCGGCTCCTCTTTTGGCTGCCTGCGCGTATTTTGACCCTCGTGTCGAGTAGTATGTGCGAGTGTCGCCCCTAAAGAATGTCGCGTCTGATTTCTTAGCGTCTGTTGCGTCCGGCCTGGATGGTTCACCGCTCAAAATCAACACCAATTTGTTCCTTACGTCCGCATCCTTGTAGTCGTCCCATCCATATTGCGGAGCGACGATCCCGTAACCCGCAAAGACCACATCCGAGACCTCAACCTTTACGTTTTTCTGTAGTCGGGGAAGATCGTGAATGAAATCCTCCAGAAATTTCAACGGAACCGACTTGCCGTTAATAGTAAGGGCGATCTGAGGTGTCGTTTTATAGCCGATCAAAGGGACAGCCTGGAAAAACGACCCGTCGGGATTTCCGGGTCGCAAACCAGCTTCTCTGAACTGATTTGCAAGATATTGAGTTGTTAGCCGCTCGCCTACGGTTCCGGGCGCCCGCCCCTCGAATTCATCCGAGGCAAGCGTTTTTGCGTGGGCAAGCAAGTTCTCGCGGTTTATACTCTTAAGAGCGGGTTTGAGCACTTTCAAAATATCGAAATTCGATCCCGATTTTTGACCTGCGACCGGTAGATTGATCGCTAGAACAGAGAAGAGAATTACTAGTGTCGTTATCCGTCCAAGTTCCATAAAGTTGGTTGATTTAAGATTGTGCCGGGTTCTCTTCCAACGCCTCATCTTCTTCGCCTTTCCTTTCCTGTTCGGCAAGCACGGCATCGGCGGCGTCGGCGATCCGTTCTTCGATATTCTCACTTGGAGCCTCTGATGGATGCAGGTCGCCGGCGTGGTAAAAATGCGAGGCCATGTAAAGTTCCCTGAGAAACTTGAAGAATACTTTTCCGATCGCGATCGATGGAATCGCGAGCATGACACCCAGCAGGCCAAAAAGTTTGCCGCCAACAAGGAGGCCGAGAAACACCGCCATCGGATGCAGGTTGAGCCGCCCGCCGATGATACGGGGCGTTAAGATGTAGCCCTCCAGCGTTTGGACCGCAACAAAGACTCCAACCACAGCCGCGACGTCCCATACATTGCCCCCGTTGGCAACAGTGAAACCCCCGGCCAGAACCAGCCCGAAAAAGGTTCCAAAATAGGGTATCGCGTTCAGCAGACCCGCGATGAGGGCGATCCCGGCCCATGCCGGAACGCCGAGCAGCCAAAACCCGATCCCGTAAAAAACCGCCATCACAAGACCGATGAGCAGCTGACCCCGGACGAACGATTCGAGGATACGCCCGGACTCGTCGAACAACCTGCTGAAAGCTTCGCGAAAGCGCGGCGGTATAAGGTCCTCGAGCGACTCGCGCCACTTACCAAAGTCGACAAGGATGTAAAAAACGAAGAACGGCACCAGTAACAGGTCGAGCGACCCAATGAGCGTATTGAGAATGACCGATTGCCCACCCGTAGGCACCTTCGTGCCGTCGGGTGCGACAGTCGTACTAGACGTCGCTTCATCAATAACGGAAACCGGGTCGCTTAAGAACTTCTCAATCCTTTCTCCCGCAACGCGCTCAAGGGCCGGCGAAAAGCGTTTAAGGTATTCGCGCTGCCGAGCTGCGTTCTCGGGCGTAAAATTCGCCGCAATCTTCGACGAGGCCTTTGAGCTTTCCGCCCATAATTCCGGCACCACATATGCGAGAAACCCGGCCATAACCAGGGTCACGAGTAAGATCGCAGCTATCGCGGCCAAGGTCCTCGAAAGACCGCGTTTCTCGGCCTGATACACGATGGGGTTAAGCAGATAAGCAAGCGCGACAGATGCTAACACGGGAATTATGGCAACGCTTCCGGCAACGTAGAAGAAATAGAGGACGACTGCCGAGACGACGACCATGGGCACCCACCGCAGCCACCAAAAAGGCGGTCGCTCCTCGGGTGATCTAGGATCTTGCGATGTGGATTCCATTATTTACGGGAGGTCGGGCAGATGGGAGTGTCCTGGATTCTCTAGTAAACTACAGCTAGACCGAATTGGTCCTCACGACTCGCCGCCCACCGACCCGGTCGGACGAGTGACCGGATCAACATAATGCCAAGCCCGCATCAAGTGCGCCGATCAGTCTGTCCACCGTATTACGACTCGAATTAAGCATTAGTCCGGTACGGATAACGTTGCCATACAAACCCCCTTTGCCGATGAGTACGCCTTGGCGCTTGGTTTCCTCAAAGATCTTTAGTACCGATTGCGGATCAGGTTCTTTTGTTTTGCGGTCTTTGACGAGTTCGATAGCCTGCATGATGCCCATGCCTCTCACGTCGCCGATGACGGGGTATTTTTCCTGTAATTCGAGAAGCCTTTCGTGAAAATAGTCGCCAACGACGCGGCAATTTGTACGTAGGTCGTCTTCCTCGATTACTTTGATTACGGCAAGGCCGACGGCGGTTGAGACGGGGTTGCCGCCGAACGTGGCGAATGTCAGGCCGGGAAATGCGTCCGCTACCTCGGGCGTGGCGATCGTCCAGCCGATTGGCACGCCGTTGCCCATTCCCTTGGCCGACGTGATGATATCCGGCTCGACGCCGTAATGTTCGATGCCGAACCACTTATCGCCGGTGCGGCCCCAGGCGGTTTGGACTTCGTCGGAAATGAACAGGCCGCCGTGATTTTTCGTGATCTCGTGAACGCGTTTGAAATAGTCTTTCGGCGGCACGATAAAACCGCCAACGCCCAGTATCGTCTCCGACATAAACGCCGCGATCTCGCCCGTAGTCGTCGTCTGGATCAGATCTTCAACATCATTCGCACACGCCAGTCCGCAGTTGTCGGGCGTCGCATTAAATGGGCAGCGATAACAATAAGGCGCGTGGGCGTGGACAAAGCCGGGAACCTGCGAAGCGATCGGTTTCCAGGACGCGTGCCCGATAGAAGAAAGCGCGGTCGCTGAGCGGCCCGCGTAAGAATGCCGAAGAACGACAATCTCATTGCGTCCCGTCGCGAGCTTGGCGGCAAGGATGGCAGTATCGTCCGCCTCGGTACCGCTACTGGTAAAGAACGATTTTTTCAGCTTCCCCGGCGTGATCTCAGCCAGTTTCTCAGCCAGATCGCCTTGCGGCTTGTTGGCGTAGAGCGTTGATGTGTGTGCGAGTGTATTGACCTGGTCGATCCAAGCCTTATTGACACGTGGCTCGGCGTGACCAAGACTCACCGTCAACACGCCGCCAAAGCAGTCGAGATACCGGTTGCCCTCGTCGTCCCACACGTATTCACCCTCACCCTTAACAATCGCGAGCGGATCCTGATAATACGTCGCCACCGCAGGGAAAAGAAATTCCTTATGCTTTTCGACAGCACTTTTTAGAGAAGATTTCTGTTCTGCTTGCCTCATATTTTTTCCATTAGAGTCTATCAATAGCGTCTTTCGCCTAGGGAAGCGAATATTTCTGCTTATCGTTTCATATTGGTAGCCCAGTTCAAGACGAGCGTGATGGGCTGGGTGTTGCCTTCCTCGACCAGATTGTTGACGAGGAAACGCTGGC
>JBBJMG010000014.1:0-89446 GCA_037720205.1 Pyrinomonadaceae bacterium | reverse complement strand
GCCTCGTAATAGCCCTGCTCGAGGCCCTCATCGGCTTTGTGGCGTTTATAGGTTTTGCGATCAAAGTGCTGATCGTGCTTGCTTTCGTCGCCGTCTTTATCGCGGTCGGATTTCTCGTTTTCCGCACCTGGCAGTCCAACCGTTCCTCCCGCGTAAACTAGGTCGCTGCCGCTCGCCTTGCCTTTTTCCACAGATTGTGGCCTAATTGAGAATCCTCATACATTGTATCGGGAAACTGCAAGGGGTTTTTCAATTTACTACGAGAGTTTTTTCCAGCTAATTGTTTTGACTCTTGTTCAGGTTTCGCGTTAGTCGCTTTCGTTGCGTCTATCCGGCGTGATTCCGTGTGCCGAGGCTTAATTGTCCACGGCACGAAATCATTTTAAGGAGCTACAACCAGCATAATGCAGGAAATCGACAAGTCGTACACTTTTCTTTTATCTCATTCGACAATTAAAGGTATCTATATCAAACGCGTAGCGCTTCCTAAGCGTCACGTTCATTTTGCTTCGCTCGGATTGTTTCTTCTTATCGGCGCAGGGACTCTCGGAGTAGGAGTCAACGGCCTGATGCGAACGACTGTCTTTGCAAAGACGGTCGAAACTGATGCACCGGTCGCCCACATTTCGACCCGGCCTATTGAAACGGCAAAAGTGATCGAGGCGATGGACTATTCGCGCCCCAGCGATCTGTCAGTCAACAGCGGCGGACCCGAAGACAACGCGGCCGGCGGCGAAGACAGCGAGCTTGACGCCGCTCTTCGACGTGTCCAGGCGACGACAAATCCGGCAAGTCTGCCAACCGTGTGGGCCCACTTGGGCAAGATCAACAACGAATTCGGTTTTCGCCGAAACCCGTTTGGCGGACGCGCGTATGAATTTCACCCGGGACTCGATATCGACGGCGAACGCGGCGATATGGTCGTCGCACCCGCCGGCGGCACCGTCATCCACGCGGCATACAAAGGCGGCTATGGCAACATGGTCGAAATCGATCACGGCAACGGCCTCACCACCCGCTACGGCCACCTCTCCAGGCTCGAATCGACGCAGGGCGACACCGTCACCCGCGGCCAACTTATCGGCTACGTCGGCTCAACCGGCCGCTCCACCGGCCCGCACCTCCACTACGAGCTGCGTCTAAACGACAAACCAATCAACCCACGCCACTTTCTGCCGACCGAACCGACCGATCTAAGTAAGATCGTCCGCTAAACCGGAGAGCGGACACTCCTGTCCGCCAGCGTCCGACAGGACGCTAGTAACTCGGAGAATCATTAAAGTTCGTAGATACCAAACGTCCCCACGCCGGACGAACCGGCGTTGCAGGCAAGGGTGCCGGCGTTCCCAGGAGCTCGAACCGGATATCGTGACCGCCGTTTTTAGCATCAAACCACAGCGGATGACACGCGAGGGCTCAAGTTTTGTAGATACATCGCGTATAATTCCGAGATCAACATAAGATTTCTTCACGAGGATCGAGACTGTTTATGATATCGAAAACTAATCGTTTTATTTCTGCCGCGTTTGTGTTTGCGGTTTTGTTTGTGTCGGTGCCGGCGGCACTTGCCTTTGACGAGGGTATGTATGCGCCGGATCAGTTGTCGCGGGTGCCGCTTGATAAGAAGGGCATCAAGATTAAGGCCTCGGATATTTATAACCCGGCGGGCGGCGGGTTGACGGATGCCGTTATCCGGTTGAGCGTCGGCTGCACGGCGGAGTTCGTGTCGCCCGAGGGCTTGATTCTGACCAATCATCACTGCGGATTTGACGCTCTGGTTAAGGCATCGACGCCGGAGAAGGATCTGATCGAGACCGGATTTAAGACCGAAAGTCGGGCGGGCGAGATTCCGGCGCAGGGTTATTCGATATTTGTCACCAATCGCGTCGAAGACGTGACCGCAAAAATTATGGCCGGCACCGAGGGTATGAGCGGTGCGGGGCTGGCCACGGCGGCCGCAAAGCATATGGAAGAGCTGACCGCGAGCGAGCAGGCCAAGGCCAGGCCTGGCTCGACGGTTCGTATCCAGGCGTTGAACAGCGGATATTTTTACTATTTGTACGAGACGATGCAGGTCAAGGACGTCCGCGTCGTGTATGCTCCGCCGCGTAATATCGGCATTTTTGGCGGCGACCCGGATAATTTTGAGTGGACGCGCCACACAGGCGATTTCACATTTCTGCGTGCCTACACGGCTCCGGACGGCTCGTCGGCGGACTACAGCACGAGCAACGTGCCGATGAAGCCCCGAAAGTTCTTGACCGTCAACATCGGCGGTATTAAGGAAAACGACGCCGTGTTTGTGCTTGGTTATCCCGGCGGCACGACGCGTTATCGAGAAAGCTGGTCGATGCTCTATGCACGTGACGCCAACTTTCCATTTCTCGAACGCTGGCTCACGGCCCTTAGCGACAGCCTTCGGACGATCGGCTCGACAAACGACGAAAAGCGTATTTCGTTTCAATCCGACATCGCGAGCTTTGATAATTCGCGCAAGGCGTTTGGCGGCGGCCACCTGCAGCTAAAGCGTGTAAAAGCGGTCGAGCAGCGTCGCGAGGATGAGGCCCGCATGGCAACGTGGATCGCCGCTAATCCCGAACGTCAGAAGCGATACGGCAACGTTTTAGCGGACCTCAAGTCACTTTCGGAAGAGTCTAACGCCGCGCAGATGCGAGACGTGCTGATGCGTCGCTTCCCTGATCCGAATTCGTCCGTAGTCTTTGGCAATATCGTTGCCGCGATGGCCGCGACAGGCCCGGGGAGCAAACCGCAAACCGATGCCGAGCGCGCAGCCAAGCTCAAACAGATCGAGGAACTGTATAAAGAGCGCGAGCCGATATTTGAGGCTGATCTGCTCAAATTCGCTTTTCGCGAATTTGAAAACCTGCCCGAGGGGCAGAAATTTAAGCCGGCAGAAGATCTCTTCGGCTCACTCAAGGGCCGTGCCCGCCGCGATGCTGAGGCGAAATTCATTGAGACGATAGTAAACGGCGAATACTCGGCACCGGCAAAAGTCATCGGACTGTACGGCCCGCGCACGATGGAATTTATTGAGGAGCGGGAAAAAATACTCACGTTTGCACGCGGCGTGGTGGAGGAGCAAAAGGCACTAATCGCCCGGGGCGCAAAATTCAACGCCTCGATCAACGGGCTTCGCACGCTTTATATGCAGGCATTGACCGAGATGAAGGGAATGACGGTGGTCTATCCTGACGCCAACTCGTCGCTGCGGTTTTCGCACGGCTATATAAAAGGCTATCAGTCACGCGAGGCCGAGATGCGAACGCCGTTTACGACCATTAAGGGAATGATTGAGAAAGACACGGGCGAAAAACCCTTTGACGTGCCGCGTAAAATATTCGACCTCCAAAATGCAAAAGACTTCGGCCGCTATGGCGAGGGTGATAGCGTAGTTGTGAATTTCCTCTCGACGACCGATATCATCGGTGGCAACAGCGGATCGCCGATTCTCAACGCCAACGGCGAGCAGATCGGGCTATGCTTCGACGGAAACTTCGAAGGCCTCGGAAATGACTTTTATTACGACACAGATAAAAACCGAACGATCTCCGTCGATATCCGTTTCGTTCTTTTTGTCACCGAGAAATTCGGCGGGGCGAAATGGGTCGTTGACGAAATGAAGCTCGTCGGTAAACGGTAGGTCGGACATTTTTCAGTACTATTAAGGCTGTCTGGGAAGGCAGCCTTTTTTACATCGCTTTTTATGATCAAAGATGTTCGTTCAGAGAGCCCGTTTTGGTTGATGAAGAGCGGGTACGTGGTGCCGCATTCCAGCCTCACTGACAACCTTAAAACTGATTTCCTAGTCATCGGCGGCGGCATTTCCGGGGCCCTGGTTACGCAGAGCCTTGCCAGTGCCGGGGCCGGTGTCGTGATGATCGACCGGCGTCATTTTGCGATGGGAAGCACCGCCGCAAGTACGGCATTGCTGCAGTATGATGTGGATGTGCCGCTCCACGAACTGATCGAGAAAATGGGCGAGAAGCGGGCCGTGCGTGCTTATGAGCTGAGCCTGCAGGCACTCGTGGACCTCATAGAAAAAGCTAACAACCTGCCCGAGTCCGTATCGTTTGATACGCGGCTGAGCATTCGTTTTGCCGAAAAGAAGAAAGACTTTAAGTTTCTCGAGAAAGAGTACCAAGCTCGGTCCGTAAACAATTTCGATATGGAATTATGGGACGAGTCCGAGGTCGCCCGCCATTTCCCTGTTTCCCGTCCGGGCGCACTGCTGACCCGGCCCTCGGCCGTCGCCGATCCGTATTTGCTGACACACGCCGTGCTGCACGAGGCTCTCGAAAACGGTGCTCGCGCGTTCGACAAAACATTTGCCAGGAAGATCGACCGGCACAAGAGCGGCGTAACCGTCGATACGGGCGATCACAAAATCTCTGCCAAAAAATTGATCATTGCTTGCGGATACGAGTCGGTGAACTACATTCGCAAGAGGGTCGGCACGCTGAAATCGACCTATGCCATAGCGAGCGAGCCTTTAGGGACAGAGCGTGTCTGGTATGAAAACGCCTCGTTTTGGACGACCGGCGATCCGTACTCGTATGGGCGCACGACTGCGGATAATAGGATCATCTTTGGCGGGTATGATGAAGAATTTACGGATCCCGGGCGGAGGGATTCTCTGGTTGAGGCGAAATCAAAAACCTTGGCGAAAGCCTTCGCAAAGATGTTTCCGGACATTCCGCTTCGGATCGATTACAGCTGGGGCGGCACGTTTATCGAGACCGACGACGGGCTTCCCTACATCGGGCCGTACAACGCCCTTCCGCACACCTATTTTGCACTTGGGTTCGGCGGCAATGGGATCACGTTCAGCCAGTTGGCGGCCGACATCCTGACGGATATGCTGCTCGGGCGAAAGAATAAGGACGCCGACCTGTTCAGCTTTGAGCGTGAATCGGCATGATTACTTGCTCGCGTAATCAAGCTTAATCGAATTCATCCCGCGCAGGATTACCTTCTGCCGCCTGTCCACACGCTTTCGATTCTTTGCCGGATTAAAGATATTGAGCGGCGACGGTATCATCGCCGAGAGGAACGCGGCCTCATCGCGAGTCAGGTCTGAGGCGGACTTGCGAAAATAATTCCGACTCGCGGCCTCGGCTCCGTAGATGCCGTCGCCCCATTCGATCACGTTAAGATAAATTTCGAGAATGCGTTTTTTTGAAAGCTGGCGTTCGAGAAAGTATGTGTAGACGGCCTCGCGGCCCTTGCGCATAAAATTACGATCTTCGGATAGAAAAAGATTTTTTGACAGCTGTTGAGTGACCGTCGATGCACCCCGCTTAAAGCTCGGCATGGGCGGTATCCAGTCGTCGTTTCGATCGGTAGCACACTCTTTCACCGGTGTTTTGGCGGCCTTTGCTTCGGCCTCACATTCCTCACGCGATTCCCTTTCACCCTCATTTACGGCCTCGTCCCAAGCTCTTTGAATCGCGTCCCAGTCGAATCCGTCGTGCGTAAAATATCTCGAGTCTTCGCCGGCGAGTACCGCTTTCTGCAGATTGGGCGAGATCTGCTCGATCGGTGTCCAGATCATAAACTTACGCGGCTCACGGCCCTCGGCTACAGCCTGCGACAATCTATGCTCGATCATCGAGGTTGTCGTTGGATTGTCGTTATGAAGGCGCGAGATCGATGGAAAGGTCACGACCTCGTAAATCAGCCATACGAGAACGGCACCCGCGAGTATCAGAGCTATGATTTTTGTCCAGTACCACATTCAGTCAGGGCGAGATGAAAACCAGGATAATCCCAGTCAATTCTACGATATTGGCGGCATTTCCGATTCCTCATTGTCCATTTTCCACATTCCATTTTACAATTGACGGCAATGGCGAGAGGCGACAATGTTGTGGCGGTGATACTTGGCGGCGGGGCCGGCTCGCGGTTGTTTCCGCTGACGCATGAGCGGTCGAAACCCGCGGTGCCGCTTGGCGGCAAGTACCGGCTGATCGACGTTCCAGTTTCCAACTGTATTAACTCAGGCATCACTCAGATATTCGTACTCACCCAGTACAATTCCGCATCACTCAACCGCCATATTTCGCAGACGTATCGGTTTTCGAGCTTCTCCACGGGATTTGTCGAGATCCTGGCCGCCGAACAGCGAAAAGACAGCCCCGATTGGTTTCAGGGGACGGCCGACGCGGTGCGTCAGATCTTGCCGCACCTTCGCGATTGGCAGGTCAAGACACTCCTTATATTGTCGGGCGATCATCTCTACCGGATGAACTATGGCGACTTCCTGAAGAGGCATTACGACACGCGGGCGGACGTCACTATCTCAGTGATTCCGTCACGGCCGGCCGATGCCGAGGGCTTTGGGCTTTTAAAAACCGAGGGTGACGGGAAGATTGTAGAGTTTCGAGAAAAGCCGACAGGAGCCGCTCTTGAGGCGATGAGGGTGGACACTACCCAGTTTGGCCTAACCGAGGCCGAGGCATTGGAGCGGCCCTACCTGGCGTCGATGGGCATCTACGTATTTGATTATGCCAAGCTCCTGGAGCTACTCAGCGCGGACGAGACGGCGGTAGATTTTGGCGGCGAGATCATTCCGCGGGCGATCAATAAATTTAACGTTCAGGCCCATCTTTTCGACGGCTATTGGGAAGATATCGGTACGATCCGTGCGTTTTTTGAAGCCAATCTCGATCTCGCGTCGCCGCTGCCAAAGTTCAATTTCTTCGACACAGATTCGCCGATCTACACACGCAGCCGTTACCTGCCGCCGTCAAAGCTTCACGAATGCGATATCGACAATTCGATGGTTTCCGAGGGATGCATACTTAATGGAGTAAAAGCCCGGAGATCAATAATCGGGTTAAGAAGCCGGATCGACAAAGGCGTGGATATCGAAAATTCGATTATGATGGGCTCAGACTATTTTGAGTCGCTGGGCGAGATCGAATCAAACATTCGGGAAGGCCGACTTCATCTGGGAATCGGCCGGAACACCATAATCAGGCGATCGATCATCGATAAAAACGTGCGGATCGGAAACGATGTGAAGCTCGTGAACGCCTCGCGAATTGAAACCTACGATGCGCCGGACAAATGCCTTTACATTCGTGACGGCATCATTATCGTGCCGAAAAATGCCACGATTCCGGACGGTACCCAGATCTGACGAGAGAGTTGGCAGATAAGAAGTTGCGGAGCAGAATCGTCCAATCTTCCCGACCTACTTTGACCTCTTAGCTCGAACGAATGTCGCCCGCGATCGCACTACAACACCTTCCGTATCAACTTTTATCTTCACGGCAGACGCTGCTCCCTTCGTGCGACTTTCCGACGGATAGTAGCCGATACTGTAGAACTCGCGAAGCTCGCTTGCGATGCGAGAATACGCGTCGGTCACACTGCCGATGGTTTGGGCGTGATAGGCACGGCCGCCCGTTCGCGAGGCTAGCTGATCGAGGTATTCTTCCGCCTTTTTGTATTCCGCATCGGTCGTACCCTGATCCCCGGGTCGGCCAGTCGACGGCAGCGATGGGAAGGGCAGCGTGCTACCAACCTGTGTGCCCGGAATAACAAGCTCGGGTGCATTCGTCGTCACGCGGCCCTTCTTCATATTCTGCACGTCGGAAAATGTATCGTAGCGGATTGTGTAGATCAGAGAGTCGAGCTCTGTCACGTCGTGAAGGTTGCCAATGTCACTCGCCCGCCGGCTCGTCGTATCGACCCCGTCCGAAAAAAGGATGATCGCCTTACGGCCCTCGACGTCACGCAGTCGGTTGTTGATGACCAGGTCAACCGCCTCGTAGAGGCTGGTGCCGGTCGAGATCTTAGTAGATTTTATGGCGCGATAGATAGATCGACGGTCGCTCGTAGCCTCACACAGCATATGGACGTCGCTGTCGAACGAAACTACCATCACCCGATCTTCCGGACGAAGTTGATCTATGAATGCCACCGCTGCAGACTGAATCTCGCCAATCTTGAACTTAGTCGAGTAGCTCATGTCGAGCACAAGGGCTACCGTAAACGGCTGCCGCTCATTGGAAAACATCGCGATTTCCTGCTCAACACCGTTCTCGAATACTTTAAAGCTTTCCTTTGCCAGCCCGCCGATAAACCGGCCTTTCTTATCCATCACCCGTACCGGAACGGAGACTAGCTGCGTCTCGACCTTGATCGGCCCGTCATCTATGTCCTCAACAACCTGAATGTGAGGCGTTGGGCTAGGTGCGGGGAGGACGATGGTCGGGCGCTGTTTTGATTTTGACTGGGACGGCGTGGGAATGGCAACAAAGGTTAACGCCATCACTGCCGATATGAAAAGATTTCTCGTCATCGCGTTTTATCGATTTTACGATGCCGAAAGTTGGTCGAAAAGATGCCGCCCACCGCGATCCGAACCTATCGGGTCGTAAGGCTGTCGAGTCATCTGACCTGAAAAGCTGACCGGATAATGTCCGCCCGGCTAGCGGCCCGCCAGGTTTCGGTTTGTCTGGCCAACGATGTAAGTATTCTTTGCCCGGACGACCACGTTTTGCCGCATTACGCGAATCTTTATCTGCTTCCGGTCACCTATTTTGCCTACTACTTCCGGGTAATATCCGAGCGAATACTGACGTCGCAACTCCTCGGCAATACCGGCGAAAGATGCTTCCAGATTGCTTAACGACGCTGCCTCAAAATTCCGGCCGCCACTGTTTTGCGCCAGCTCCTCGAGATATCGTTTGCCCTTGGCATATTCCGCGTCGCCCGGACCGCCGCGGCCGCCGCCTCGGCCAATGTTTATACTTCCGCCGCCGCCTAGAATCCCGGCAAGAATATCGGCCATAGAGCCGCCACGTCGACGCGGGTACTGCTGAGGTTGCGGATATCCGCCGCCGCCGTAACGGCCGTTCATAGCGTCTGAGGTGTCATAGCGGATGGTGTAAAAGAGAGCGTCGATCTCCTCCGTCGCTCGCACAGTACTCTCATAGCTCGCCCGGCGTGATGTGGTGTCGACGCCGTCGGTGAAAAGGACGACCGCCTTGCGGCCATCGATGCGATTCAACTCGCGGGTGATCGCGTGATCGACCGCCTCGTACAGGCTGGTGCCATCGCCAAACTGCACCTGTCGAATGGCGTTGCGCAGCTCATTTCGATTATTCGTCGGCTGGGTCAAAACATGAACCCGCTCATCGAACGATATGACCATGACACGATCACCTGGGCGGAGCTGGTTGATGAAGGTTGTGGCAGCACTCTGGATCTCGTCGATCGCGAACTGCGTGGAGGGACTGACGTCAATGAGCAGCACCACCGTAAAGGGCTGCTCAACCGACTGAAAGTAATCTACCTTTTGCTCGACGCCATTCTCGAATATCTTAAAATCTCGCTGCTGCAAGCCGGCTATAAAACGTCCATCTCGATCCAGCACGGATACCGGCATCGTGACCAGGTTAGTCTCGACCCTGATAACCTCATTTTCGTCGTCAGCGGCGATGGGCGGAGTCGCTGAAGGCAAGGGATTAGAGGGTCGGTTTCGGCCGCCGTTCAGCACCGGCGCGCCAGCCGGCGTGGTTGAACGATTTGGTGCGTTACCCAATGTGGGCGCGGCCGGCACGGGCGTCGGGCGATACACAGGCGCTGGCGTCGAGGCCACTCGCGGTCGCGTCGTCGTAGTCGACTGGGCGAGGGCACCGAAGGAAGACACTCCCAAGATCATCAAAGCAGCGGCAAAGTTTTTCATGGCATCCTGATCTACGCGCGTGGACTATAACTTTGGGGAAAGCGTGGAATTGGATTATCTCTCAGTCTCTTTCGTTGCTAGAAATCTCGTCGTTTACCGTCAAGATATCCGATCGCCAGGTCGTGGAAGCGTCTGCGGACGGAATTGATGTTAACAAACGGCAGTGGGTGATGGTGGGTGCGGTTTGTCAGCAGGATGAACACACGCTCATTGACCGGGTCGATCCACAGGCTGGTCCCCGTAAACCCGTTGTGCCCAAAGCTCAGGTGGGGCATTTTGCTTCCGGCTGTGGAGTCGCGGGTCGAGGCCAGTTGGAAGGCAAATGAGCGGTCCTCATTCATGCCTTTTGTGAAATTTGTGCGAAATAGCTCGCAAGTTTCGGGTTTGAGGAGCTTTGTGTAATTAGGTAGAAATTGCTGGGCGATCTTAAAGACTTCCTCGGCGGTCGAAAACAGTCCGGCGTGTCCGGCAATACCGCCACAAAAATGCGCGTTGCCATCGTGGACGTCACCCCAAATCACGTCAGAACGAAAGGAGGGAATCCTGTCCGAATCGGCTGACAGGAAGCCCATGTCGATGCAAAGCTGTTTCTCGTATCCCTGGCCTCTCTCCGAGGCTGCTACCCGGTCCACGGCTTCGAGATGCTCGTCAAAGCAGGAATCGATTAGACCAAGGGGCCTGCAGACCTCATCCTCTATAACGAACGGAAGGTTGGCTTCGAATATTCTTTTCACGATTTCGCCCAGCAGGATGAAGTTTGGATCGCCGTAGATGACTTGTTCATCATCGGTTCGCACCGTCAGGGCAATGTCGCGGACAACTCCCGCTGGATCACTTGCCGTGACGTAAAACGGTTTCCACGCGGGCAGACCCGCGGTATGCGTCGCCAGTTGCAGGATGGGTATGTCGGCAACAAATGTTCCGTCAAGCTCAGGTAGATACGACCTCACCGGTTCCGAGGTATCAAGCCGGCCCGCGTCAATGAGTTTCGCGCAAAGCAGACCCGTCACAAGTGGTTTAGTCAGGCTTGCGAGGTCGTAGATTGTAGACTGGCGTGCTCTGATTCCCTCGGGCTCGACAACGGCGTACCCGAGGGCATCATGTAATACCACCTCACCCTTTTCCGCAAAAAGGTAGACCGCCGATGGAAAATCGCCGCCGTCGATCCTCGATTGCAGAAATTTGGAAATGGGGTGATCTGACATTTCTGTTACGCCGCTGCGACCAAATTTTGACTTCGACAAGAGTTGTAAATAGACTGAGAAGACAAATTCTATTCTGGAGGTTTTTTTGGTATGAGCAAAGTTGAATCTGCTGATCTTATTTTAAAACTGTATGACCTGCGTCGCGAGACGAAGATGCGTGAGGCGCGCAACTGGATCTTTGGCTTTCAGCCGACGAGTGCCGAGCACATCATGCAGACGATGATGGACCCCGAGGTCGGCCCTTACCTGCGTATGGTCACGTCGTACTGGGATATGGCCGCGACTTTCGTCAAGCACGGCGCGATTGACGCCGACATGTTTAACGAAACGGCCGGCGAACACATGATGGTATTCGCAAAGATTGAGCCGTTCCTCGCTGAGCTGCGAGAGATGTTCCAGGAGCCGAAGTCCTTTGCCAACCTCGAAAGCGTGATCATGGCAATGCCGAATGGCGCGGAAAAGGTTAAGAAGACCCAGGAATGGATGAAATCGATGGCCGAGCAAATGGGCGGCGGACAAACCAGCGAAGCGTCGGCCTAAAGTAAACAAGAATTATCGAATTTTTTAAGGGGCAGGCGAGCGCGGCGTTCGCTTGCCCTTTTGCATCCCATCAGCGGTAACTCTGCATCTGACGTCATATGAAACTCCAGCTCGTAGTCTTCTTTTCGTTGATGATGGTATTCCCTTCGCAGACTTTAAATGCGCAACCGGAACCGCCCGATCTCACCGTCGAAGAGATTCGAGCAGCTAAAACTCTGGCCGCCAATGTTTCGAATCGATATCGCGAATCGAAACAATTGAAAGATTTGGTCGCCGAATTTTTCGTCTCTGATTTTCGGAGGCGGCTCAGATTCTGCTGGACCAGTTATCACTGCAAGGGATTTGGACGAGATTTTTGGAAGAAAAGCGAACAACTGGCGGCCCTAAATCCCGATCAGAATGATTATTTTAGGCATTATGTGGCAATGATGGACGTAATATTTTTAAGCCAAATGCTGGTGGATCGGCTTGGGAACACCGCGGAAAGAGAATCTGGAACATATTGGGAAAACGCGCAAAAGGTGCTAACTGCCAGGCTAACTAGAATCTTGAAGAAGGATTCGCGAAATATTTTCAGGATATTAGAGGAAAGTGGCGATCAGGGATTGGAGGGTTTGAAGTCCATTCGATCTTTTCGGAAGCGTATCGGCGAATTAGAGAAGCTTGCCGAAGGGCTGCGCGCCGTGGAAAAAGAAACTAGTGTGGCGCCGTTCATCAAAGGGTCAGTAGCCTCCTTTCTGCCGAAAGAATTTCGTGTCAGTGATGAAGTTAACACGGATCGGTTCTTTGATTATCCAGTGGGAACAAAGTTAATCCAGGTGTGGCCCGAAGAACTCACGGTACCTTTTATCCTTGATTTGGTAGCTCAGAGAGGACATCTGACAATTGTTGCAATCTATCCGGCCATGGACTAATCATCTTACACATCAAGCCGGTCACGATGGGCCTGAATCTTCTCGAGAACGCCCACCGCTAAAGCCAATGCCCGCCGTCCGTCCTCTCCTGTGACGGGCGGCGTTTTGTTTTCTGTGATGCAGTCGAGGAACGCGTTGATTTCCGCTCGGAGCGGTTCGATGCCCTCGATCTCGAGCTGATTGATCGAGATGCGCAGCAGCGGATCGGCGGCCTCGGGATTTAACGATGTAACTGAGGCAAATTTTGTGGCGTAGTCAAGCACGACGTACGAACCGGTTTGATAGAAACGCGTTTTGCGAATTTTTTCGGTGCCGATCCGCGAGGCGGTGATATTAGCGACTGCTCCGTTTTCAAATTCGATGCGCGCGTTTGCCGCGTCGACCTTGTCTGAAATTACGGGGATGCCTACAGCGTGAATATCTGCAACCCCTACGTCGCGGCCGACCAGCCATTGCACGGCGTCGAGGTCGTGAATCATCACATCAAGCACCACATCTACATCTAACGAGCGGTTGGGAAACGGCGAAACGCGGTGAATTTCAAAGTATAACGGCGTCGTGACATGCGGCCGCAGAGCGACCATCGCCGGGTTGTAACGCTCCAATTGGCCAACCATCAGTTTCGCCCCGGATTTTTCAGCCGCCGCGATCATCCGATCGGCCTCGTCGAGGGTCAGCGCAATTGGCTTCTCAACGAGGACGTGCGTTCCGGATTCGAGAAACGCACATGCGATTTCGGCATGCGTCTCTGTCGGGGTGGCGACCGAGACAGCGTCAACGTTGCCGATCAGGTCGCGCCAGTCAGTAAAGCCCGTGGCATTAAAGCGGGTTGAAAGGCCGGTCGCCGTGTCGGCGTCACTGTCACATACTCCCACGAAAACACATTTGCCCTCGGCCGCGAGCTCGGCGTAGTTGCGGGCGTGGTGCTGGCCGAGACTGCCAACGCCGACGACCGCGGTTCTGATCTTCTGCGTTAGATTAGCCATCCGACTAATTATCAGTCATCGATTACGAAATGCTAACTAATGATTGATAATTAATTACCGAGAACTTTTTTGGCGGCGACTACGCGTGAATGACACCGACTGATACAGGTAAGCCAAAGTACGGGGAATGGCCGTGGATCGTCTTCGCGGCCGGGGTTGTCTGTTTTTACCTCTACGCCTTGACGATTCCGCTACTCGGCCCGGATGAACCGCGTTACGCGCAAGTTGCCCGCGAGATGTTTGAGCGGGGCGACTGGATAACGCCCACACTCGGCGGCTTTCACTGGTTCGAAAAACCGGCCCTTCTTTATTGGCTTCAGATCGCCTCGTATCATATTTTCGGCGTGAATGAATTTGCCGCCCGGTTTGGATCGGCCCTGTGTGGGCTCGGAATCGTTGCGAGCTTGTGGGTGCTCGGGAGTAGAGCATCGCCAACCATTGCAGGAGCTGAACGTTCGAGCGGATTAAGTTTAGGGCGTTTGCTCGCCCTACTCACCGCCACCACGCTGGCAATCATGGTCTTTGCCCGCGGAGCGAGCTTTGACATCGTGGTGACCTTTCCGTTGACCGCGGCGCTTGTCAGCTTTTTTATTTTCGACCGTGACTCGGAATCGCGCGTCACGCCGCTCATCATCTTTTATTTCTTCGTTGGCGTCGCAGTCCTCGCCAAGGGACTGATCGGGGTCATCTTTCCCTTCGCCATTATCGGCGTTTATTTTTTGATGGCTAGACGGATTCCGAATCGGGTATTTTTAGTGAGCCTTGTGTGGGGTACGCTGCTCGCCGCGCTGGTTGCCGCTGTCTGGTACATGCCGATGTACTGGCGGCACGGCTATGAGTTCGTCGACGAGTTTTTTATTCAGCACCATTTTGCCCGATACACGTCGAACAAATATCAGCACCCGCAGCCATTCTACTTTTACCTGTGGGTGTTGCCGCTGATGGCGCTGCCCTGGACGCCTTTCTTCCTCGCGGAATCTGTCCGAAGGCTGGCGGCTGCGATCAAGACGCGATCGCTCAGAGCATCGCCGCTCGCCATATTCGCCACTTCGTGGCTCGTGGTGCCGGTCGCATTTTTCTCTCTGTCTGGATCGAAATTGCCCGGCTACATACTACCCGCCGTGCCCCCGGCCATTCTCATCGCCGGCATCTTCTTGTTCCGGCGAATCCACATATCTACGACGTGGCGATACGCGGTGGTCGGAATTTCGGTCTCGATTGTTTTGTTGTCACTTTTCGCGCTAACTTTCTCACTCCCAAAATATGCTCGCGACGATTCAGTAAAACATTTGATTCTCTCCGCCGATGCTCGAGGCATGGCCGCCAGCCGAGTTTTGACCTTGCACACCATCTCTCACAACGCTGAATTTTACGCTCCGGGCCGGCTTGAGCGTGACGAGCGTGGCCGGCAGCAGCGGCTTTCGGGCAACGATGAGTTGCTGGCGCGCCTCGCTGAAAATGGCGCGGCTGTCCTTGTATTGGTTCCATTGGGATATCTTGAAACCCTGACGCGGGACACTCGGATGTCAAGTGAAGTGATCGATACGAACTCGGAGCTCGCCGCTGTGAAAGTTGCGAAGCGCTGATGGGTTTCAACCAGCCGCTGCGCGCTCCAGGCGGTCCATCAGAGCGGCGCCGATACCCGTCCTTTCGACTTTCTCGCACTGGATAGTGCTTATTCCGCGACGGTCGCATTCGCGGAAGAACTCAAATACCGAAAAGGCGTACTCTCGGATCGACCCGCAGAGCAGGGCGTAGCCAAACTCACCCGAGCCAGAAACCCCGCAAATTCCGATGTAGGCCGCGTCCCGATGCCCCGTTGCAAACTCGATCGCATCCACCAAACGAACTTCGCCAGTCGGGGAGTAATGCCGGTGCATAAGCCCAGGACTCTTCGCCCTCTCGCTGTCAGTCACCACATGCAGCGTTATGTCCGGAACTACCGATTGGAGTTCGGCGAGGGTAACGGCCCCTTGCCTTAGGATCAGGGGCGAATCACCTGAACAGTCGACGACGGTCGATTCGAGCCCGATCTCGGTCGCGTCGCCTTGCAGAATGCAGTCGATACGCTCATCGAGGTCCTCGGCCACCGCCTGCCACGTGGTCGGGCTCGGCCGGCCGGATAGATTGGCGGATGGCGCCACGACCGGCGTGTCGCAGGCCCGAAGGAAATTCTGTGCGAGCGGAAGTCGGGGCATGCGGACGCCCACGGTCTCGAGCCCGGCGGTCGCGATTAGCGGAACCGCGGCTGATTTCCGCAATACAAGCGTCAATGGGCCGGGGAAAAACACGCCAATGAGACGTCGTGCACTGATTCCGACTTCGCTGGTGAGTTGCTCGATCTGATCCAAGTGTGCGATGTGAGCGATCAGGGGATTATCGGCAGGACGCCTTTTGGCCGCAAAGATTTTCGCCACGGCGACCGCGTCAAACGCATTCGTCCCCAGCCCGTAAACGGTCTCGGTTGGGAAGGCGACCGTGCCGCTGCGCCGGATTACCGTCGCTGCTTCAGCCGGATCGCTTGTGTAAAGAGTATGATTTCTAACGCTCATGATAGCTCGCCAAAGGCGAGTTTATCAGGTCCCGCGGGCGCCGGTTGATAGTTGACGAACGATAGTCGAAAATCGAACTTGTGACCATTCCCGAGAAACTCAAAAGCCTGCCCACCGATGCCGGTATCTACATTCATAAGAATGCGGCGGGAAAGATCATCTACGTCGGGAAGGCGAAAAATCTGCGCAACCGGGTGCGGTCTTATTTTCATTCGAGCCGAAATCATGACGCGAAGACCCGTCAGCTTGTCCGCCACATCGACGATTTCGAGTTCATCGTCGTCGACAATGAGGTCGAGGCCCTCGTACTGGAATCCAACCTGATCAAAAAACATAAGCCGCGGTTCAACGTTTTTCTAAAAGACGACAAATCGTACCCTCATCTAAAATTGACCAACGAGGCCTTTCCAAAGGTGGTGGTCACTCGCAGAATTGTTCGCGACGGATCGAGCTACTACGGGCCCTTTCTGCCGGCTACGTTGGCAAGAAATACGCTGAATCTGATCAATCGGGCGTTCCAGCTCCGAACGTGCGAGATCGAAATCGACGGAAAGCTTCCACGTCCGTGCCTCGAGTATCACCTCAAACGATGCCTCGGCCCGTGCGTGAAAGGCTTGTGTACACCGGCCGAGTATATTGAGGCGGCGAACGACGTAAAGATATTGCTGGACGGTAAGAACAAGGAGCTTGGCAAATCTCTCGAGCAGCGGATGTGGCGATTCTCGGAGGACGGCCAATACGAACTTGCCGCACGGTATCGTGATCTGCACCGCACGGTGCTCGCCCTCAGCGAGCAGCAAAAGATGGCGGTAACGGCCGATCGCGACGTCGACATTATCGGATTTTACAGGGAGAACCGACGCCTGGCCCTACAGCTGTTTACGATGCGCGAAGGGCGGATAGTAGGTAGGCGCGAATTTTTCTGGGAGGACCTTGTCGAGGACGATTCGTTTAACGCCGGTGAGTTTCTAGGCGAAGTCTTGGCTCAATACTATTCGACCGACTATGTGCCGCTCGAAATACATGTCCCGCAGGATTTCAATGACCGGGACATTCTCGAGCGGGCTTTGACCGAGCGTCGCGGCCGACGCGTAAAGATTCTCGATCCAAAGCGCGGCACCAAACGCAGCCTAGTCGAGTTGGTCGAGACTAACGCAAAGATTGCATTCGAGCAGCGGTTTCGCGTGCTTAAGCCCGACTCGCAGAAAGTATTGGAAGAATTGCAGGAGCTACTAGAAATCTCTTATTTTCCCGAGCGTATTGAGTCATTCGATATCTCAAACATCTCTGGTTCTGAGAATGTTGCCGGCATTGTCGTGTTTGAGAACGGCAAGCCGGCCCGGGCTCACTATCGGCGGTTTATCATTCGATCGGTCGAGGGAGCCAATGATTTCGCCTCTATGCACGAGGCCGTATTTCGTCGTTATCGACGCTCGCTTGATGAGCAAAAACTGTTGCCGGAATTGATCTTTATCGATGGCGGCAAGGGCCAGCTTTCCGCCGCGGCGGCTGCGATGCAGGCACTCGATCTCGAACAGATCAAGCTCGTCGGCCTCGTCAAACCGCCGAAGCGGCACAATCAAATATCGCATCTATTGATTCACGGTCGCGAAGACGAACCGATCCCGTTCGACCGGAACTCGCTTGCCTTCCGCCTGATCCTGCAGATACGTGAGGAGACCCACAAAACAGCAATCGAGTTTCATCGAAAGCGCCGCGAAAAACGAGATTTTACGTCGGAGCTTTCAGAAATCCCCGGCGTCGGCGAGAAACGAAAGATGAAACTGCTGCGGTCGTTCGGCTCGATCGAGCGAATCGCAAAGGCGAGCGTCCAAGAACTGCGGCCCTTCGTCGGAGCGAAGGTGGCCGGTGACATTACCGCCCACTTTGAGCGGCAGCGGAGCCTCGGCGAAAAGCCCGCCGAAGCGAGGTAAACCGATTATCATCTATTCGATGAAGGCGGTGAAATGATTACGGTGCGGTCGGAGCATCCGCGTGAGGGACAAAGCAGCGTCGACAGCGAGCCTCGTACTTGTCAGCGGCACCTACCTCTACAAGTTCAACTGATTCCATGGTGCGTTGGGAATAGTTAGCTGTTGCCCCGCATTTTACACAAATGGCATGGGTCTTCGTGATAAATTCCGCGATCGACAGCAGCTGCGGCATTGGCTCAAAAGGCTTACCTGTATAGTCCTGATCGAGTCCGGCAATGATGACGCGCTTGCCTGATTCGGCAAGCTGATTAACCGCGTCAATTATTGCGTGATCGAAAAACTGTGCCTCGTCGATACCAACCACCTGAGTATCGACGTTGACGGCAGCCATCATTTCCGCTGTGTTCTTTACTGGAATTGAGAGGTGCTTTTGCCCGGAGTGCGAGGCGATCTCCTCCGTCGAATATCGAACGTCGATGCCCGGTTTGAATACCTGAACGCGGAGCCTCCCAATACGGGCACGGTTCAGCCGCCGTATCAGCTCCTCAGACTTTCCGGAAAACATCGACCCGGCGATCACCTCGATCCAGCCGGTCTCGTTCTGACGCACCTTGCGGCGCTCGTCAGCATTGTCGTACGCAAATTCCTCTACCATATCCGTGTCAAAGAGAACGAGAGTAACACGCCGGGCGCGGGTTTGTCATACGTCCTTACTTGCCCGCTCTAGTACCGCGACGAGGACATCCGAGACGTCGATCTCGTCGATCAGTTTATCGCCCACGATGGTCATTTCCTTTGAATTTGGCAGATAGGTTTTCGGGGCTCTCTGGTCGAGTATCAGCACGATCCGGACGCCGGCAATGGCGGCGAGGTGGATCGGGCCGGTGTCGTTCGCCACAAAAACCGAGAGCCTGTGGACGGCGGCAATGAACTGCGGAATTGTCAGCTCGTCAATGATAGTGATCCCTGTCGGGAGTAGTGATTCAATTTTTGGCCTTAATGCTTTTTCCTCGGGTCCCAAAAACACGATCGGATTGGCCCCGGCTTCGATCAGTTCCTGTGCAAGCCTGGCAAACGAGGAAAGCGGCCAACACCGGCTTGGGTTGCCAGCCCCCGGAAACAGCCCAACACGCGGTCCGCCACCTGCCGTAGCTAGAACGGCGAACTTTTCCCCGACCCAATCCACGTCGGCCTTGTTGGGAGTAAGCTCAAAATTCGCAGATGGAGTCGATATGCCGAGGGGCCGGATGACATCAAAATATCGCTCAGTCAGGTGTTTTGATTTATCCTCCGCGATAGGAGGCGGCCGGAAATTTGAGAGCAAGTCTAGTGATCGGCTTTCCCGATTAGCAAATAGCCGGTTGGGTATTCGGGCGAGGCGGCCGAGCAGGTTTGTTTCGGGCAGGCTGTGCAGATCGATGACCAGGTCGAACCGCCTGCGGCGAACCTCTTTGATAAGGCCAAAGATCTTGCCGACGGAACCGAGCTTACCGCCATCGCGCAACTCGACGCGGTCGACGGAAATATATTCATCTGCGGCGTTAGCGAGGCGGACGATCTCCTCAGTCGCTTTTCCTACCAGAAGCGTGATCTTTGATCCGGACAGGTGGGCGCGTATTGCGGCGAGAGCAGGTAGGCCGAGTACCACGTCGCCTAACTGGCCAAAATGGATTACCAGTACGTTCTTAAACTCAGGATGCTCACCCACTAGTCCTATCACAACGCGCGCAGATCGGTGCCGGTCATCTCCGGCGGCGGCTCAAAGCCGAGCAGCCCGAGAATCGTCGGTGCTACGTCCTGCAGGGATCCGCCGTCGCGAAGTCGTGTACCATTTGCCGCATCATCGATGTAATGGAACGGCACCGGATTCGCCGTATTGTGAGGGTTCGGCTCGCCGCTTTCCATTTGTACCATGGACTCACAATTGCCATGGGCCGACGTCAACAAGAGTGCTCCGCCGCGCTCGCTCATTTTTTGAGCTAAAGCTCCGACACAGGTATCGATATATTGAATGGCGTCAATCGTCCGACTTAGGTAGCCTGTTGCACCGGCTATATCGGCGGCCGGGAGATTTACGATCACCAGGCCTGGGTCCGGCTCGGCCAGACTTCGACGGAAATTGTCCGTAATCTTAAAGCTCTGCGATTCGGGGCGATGCTCGCTGGTCGTCGGCAGGCTGATCATACCGTCGCCCTCGTACGTTTCGGCATCGGCACCGCCGTCAAAGAAATAGGTCATATGGGCAACCCTCGCACTCTCCGTTATTTTCAGGTGCCGCATTCGATGGCGGTCGAGAAATGGAATCAATGCATTCTTTTCAGGTTCCTGTCGAAACGCGACCGGCAAATTAAACGCGGCGTCGTACTCAGTCAGACAGACAGCCTCGACCCCTGGTTTTGCAACACCTGCGCTCTCAGGCACGCAGAGTGAACGTGCGAGCTGCCGCATTGTCTCCGGCCGGTGATTGAAAAATATGACGAGGTCGCCGTCGCTGACTACGCCAACGGGCGCACCAGAGGAATCTTCGATGACCACCGGAGCGATAAATTCATCGGAAATACCGCGGAGAAATGAATTGCGGACAGACGTCACGGCGTCGCGGCCTCGCTCGCCCTCAGCGTGTACCAGCATCGTAAAGGCACGTGCCGTCCGCTCCCACCGCTCGTCGCTGTCCATCGCGAAGAACCGGCCGCAAAGCGTCGCGATCTCTCCCAAGCCAATGTCCGCGAGCTTGATCTCGAGCGCCTCAACGTAGATGTCAGCGGTCCTCGGCGACACGTCGACGCCATCGAGAATGCCATGGACGTACACCTTGTCCAGGTTGTATTGCTTGGCAAGCCGCAATATCGCAAACAAATTGTCGGTCGAGGAGTGAACCCCACCGTCGCTCAGCAGACCTATAAGGTGCACCGAAGACCCATCCGATTTCGCCTTGATAAAGGCCCGCTCAAATACTTTATTTTCGGCGAATTCGCCCGACTTGACGGCGGCTTTGATTCGCTCGACCTCAATCCTGGCAACCCGCCCGGTACCAAGGTTAAGATGCCCCACCTCGCTGCTGCCGGGCGCCGAGTCCGGCTGGCCGACGCTCGTTCCTGAGGCTGAAAGCGTCGTCATCGGGTACTTGCGGCATATTTCGTCATACCAAGGCGTATGGGCTACCGCGATCGCGTTTCCCTCCGTACGAGGAGCGTATCCCCACCCGTCGAGGATTACGAGGGTTACCGGACGGCTTGCTTCTGCTGATTGTGTTTCCATCGCGGCTGAGTGTTAAGTATAAATGATTGGGAATATCACCGCTGATTTACTTTTAGATCAATAGGCATCAGGAGCTGTACGCTCCATCCACCGCTCCGGATGGCTCAACCCGGCGAAGCCAAACTGATCGTATAATCCATGAGCATCGCGGGTCGCCAGGAGCCACCGCCTCAACCCCTGCAAATCCGGGTGGCCGACAATCGTCTCCATGAGCCATTTAGCCAAAGCTCGGCCGCGGAATTCCTCAATTACAAACACGTCGCCGATATAGGCAAAAGTCGCACGGTCGCTGACCACGCGGGCGAAGCCGATCTGCCGCTCACCAATGTAAACGCCAAAACAAATGGAATTATCGATTGCCGTCTGAGTCTGCTCGCGGGTGCGATCGGCAGCCCAGTATGAGTTTTCGGATAGAAAGCCGTGGATAACGTTGACGTCCAGTCGGCCCGGGTCGGTGCTAATCGTAAATCCTTCGCGAGATTCTTCCATACGGTTATAGAACCAGGCTCGCACGCTTTCGGAATGCAATGCTCGTGTGAGGTGCGTGTTTCTCGACGATGAGCCGTAACTCGTCGAGCAGCTCTGGAGAGTGTTCCGCGACGCGGGCCGCAACTGTCAACGCAAAAGCCCGGACCGCGACAGGTTGGGCAGGGTCGTCGACAAGACGATAGCACGCCTCAAACGCTCGACCGCGTAACCGCTCGGGAATGTCTACGAACTGCAGGAGGCGGGCAACGTTTCGACGTACAGCATTATGCGCACTACGGTTTTCGAGCTGTTTGATCAGGGTGCCCACATATGGGCTGACCAACTCCGGAGTATTCTCCGCACAATAGCTCAAGGCCCATGCGGCGCGCTGGGTCAGCCGGTAGTTATCGCCGAGGAAAAGTCTCATCAGCTCCTTGAATTTTCCGGGATCGCCGCCTATGTAGTTGACGACTGACGCAGTCCGCTGCAGCGAGTGCTCGGTAAGAAGTGCCGCGCGAATGTCCATCACGCTATTTGATAAAAGGCCTTGCGGCCGAGAAACCTGGCTGATTCGCCAAGATCTTCTTCGATCCGCAGCAACTGATTGTATTTAGCGACTCGATCAGATCGACAGAGGCTGCCGGTCTTAATCTGGCCCGCGTTGGTCGCGACGGCCAAGTCTGCGATGAACGAATCCTCCGTTTCACCCGAGCGGTGAGAAATGATTGCGGTCATATTATTGACACGTGCAAGCTCAATTGCGTCGAGCGTCTCGGTCAGCGTGCCGATTTGATTGACTTTGATGAGGATGGAATTTGCAGCATTTTCGTCAATTCCCTTCTGCAGAAATTTTACGTTTGTGACAAAAAGGTCGTCGCCGACCAACTGAACCGTCTTGCCGACTCTCTCCGTAATATTTTTCCATCCTTCCCAGTCACCCTCCGCCATGCCGTCCTCAATGGAGATTATAGGATATTGCGAACACCAGCCGGCCCAGTAGTCAACCATATCGTCGGATGATAGCTCGCGTTTATCGCTTTTCTTAAAGACGTACTTCCCGCCCGAATAAAATTCGCTCGCGGCTGGGTCCAGGGCAAGCATCACATCGTCACCCGCCGTGTAACCTGCCGCCCCTATCGCCTCGAGAATTGTTTCAACCGCCTCTTCGTTCGATTTTAAGTTTGGTGCAAATCCGCCTTCGTCGCCGACGCTAGTTGAATAGCCGCGGGACTTAAGTACGCGTTTTAGCTTATGAAAGATCTCCGCTCCGCAGCGCAATGCCTCGCTAAAGCTTTCCGAACCGACGGGCACGACCATGAACTCCTGAAAGTCGACATTATTGTCCGCGTGGGCACCGCCGTTCAGGATATTCATCATCGGCACAGGCAGTGTTTTGGCATTTACCCCGCCGATGTATCGATACAGCGGCATTTCCTGAATAGCCGCCGCGGCGCGCGCGTTGGCAAGGGAAACGGCAAGCAGTGCGTTCGCCCCGAGCTTAGATTTATTCTCGGTGCCGTCGAGATCGATCATCGTCTGGTCGATCAGCGTCTGATCGAGACAATCCAGGCCCTCAAGCTCACGGCTGATTACATCGTTAACATTATTTACCGCGGTCAAGACGCCCTTGCCCGAATATCGCAGGTTGTCACCGTCGCGCAGCTCCACCGCCTCGTTTTCACCGGTTGATGCCCCGCTCGGCACTGCGGCCCGGCCCTGTGTTCCGTCCTCGAGAATCACCTCGGCCTCGATGGTCGGATTTCCCCTGGAATCCATTATTTCTCGGGCCCAGACCTGTTCGATTATGCTCATACGCTCTCTCGTTCTTCTTGAGCGGGTTCGGTGGCCACCTCGCTTTTTTCCAACCTGACCAATTTGATCCGCCGCTTTTCGACCTTCTCAATCGTAAAAACATGTCCGTTAAAAGGCACCGTCTCGCCCTCGGCCAGTACTTGCCCGGCCTCGGCCATGAGGAATCCGCCGATCGTCGTATAGGCTTCGGACACCGGGAGGTTCAACTCCAGCCGGCGATTGACGTCGCGCACGACGAGGCCGCCGTCGAGCAGACAACTGCCGTCAGGCTGACGAGCGATCTGATCGTTGACCTCTTCGTCGTGTTCATCGGAAATATCGCCCACGATTTCCTCAAGCAGGTCTTCGAGCGTGATGATGCCCTCCACGCCCCCATGCTCGTCGACAACAAAGCCGAAATGAAACTTTTCCTTCTGCATCTGCCGCAGAACGTCTTCGAGTTTTGCCGTGTCCACCACGTACTTTGGTTTCCGGATGATCTTTTCGAGATTAAAGGCCGTCGGGTCGAGCACGGAATTGAGAACGTCTTTTGCGTAGATTACGCCCGCGATTTCATCCATTGAGCCGCGGTAGACGGGCAGCCGCGACAGGCCGTAACGCTGGACGGTTTCTCCTATTTCCTCGAGCGAGCAATTTTCTGGAATTGCAATCACCTCGGTACGGGGAATCATAGCCTCTTTGACGGTCGTCTCAGAAAACTCAAAAACCCGATTGATCATTCGCCGCTCTTCAACCTTTAAGTGGCCGCTTTCCTGCGAAAGCTTTACTAGCTGACGCAGTTCGTCCTGTGTGTAAATCGAAGCGTGCTCGCTCGTCGCCTTCAATCCGAACAGGTTCACCGTCTTCGCACTCGCCCAGTCAAGAGCGTGTATGAAAGGCTTAAATACCGTGTAAAAGACCAGCATCGGCAGGGCTGTGAGCATTCCCACCCTTTCCGCCATCGCCAATCCAAAAAGCTTTGGAGCCTGCTCCCCAAGCACAATGTGCAGAGTAGTGATAATCAGAAACGCTATTCCGTAGGAGACAAAATGCCTTGCCGATTCGGGCAAATTGGACAGCCAGCCGCCGAGGATCGCCTCCACAATCGGTTCACCGAGGGCTCCCAGCCCGAGGGAAGCAAGCGTGATACCGAGCTGCGATGCCGAAAGATACGGATTGAGATTATTTAGAATTGCGAGCAGCCGTACGGCCGACGCCTTACCCTCGGCGGCGAGCGTTTCGATTCGTGATTTACGAACGGCAACGAAAGCAAATTCAGCGGCGACAAAGAACCCGTTAATAAAAACAAGCACTACCACCGAAAGAATCTTCAGGAGGATGACAGTAGTCGAATTGTCGGGAATTTCGGTCTCGGCGGCAAAGAGTAAGACCAAACTAGCGGGATCGTCCATTGCGGATCAGAATTTCAGTGTCGAATCTCGTTCGACTTTACTCGGTCCTCATTAAGCATACCGTGTCGGCCCCGGTGCGATTTGAAGAATTATAGCATATGGCGGGCGGCGAAACGCTACAACAGATGGCCCTCCATCCAGCGAGGAACCATGCTCCGGACCGCAATCATTAGGGGCCGCCGTCAATAATTTCCTGAATGATCATAAGACATGATCCGCAGCCGCTGCCGGCACGGCATGCACGAGTCACTTCATCAGCCGTCGCAGGCTTGGCGGTTTCGATATAACGCTCAACCGTCTCCTCGGTAATGCCAAAACAGGTGCAGATCAATGGCTTCTCCCCCCGGAACTCCTCGATCTGGTGGCTGCGGTAGTTGTAAAAGGCTCTTCGCAGAGCCTCAACGGGGCATTGAATGCATGGGCGACGGTCAGGAGGGACCGTACCGATCGCATCTTCGATCTCAGAGATCACGGCTTCCGCGGGCAGGCTGTTCAGATCGGAGAGAGGCTTGTCATCAACGCTCTCTGTGAGGGCATGAGAGGCTGCGACCAAGTACCCGCAGCCATTTGATTCAAATGACGCCGACAGGACCATCTTTGCGTCGATCTCCAGCGATACCGCCGCGAAACAGCCGCAAGAGAAATTGACCGCTTTGCCGGTTGCGCTCGTATGCAAGTGCTTGTCGATCCTCCGGTCGATGCATCTTGACCAGACTCTCTCGGGATAAACCGCCATGCATTCAGTTTACCGGAAAGGCTGAGACTGCCGAAGAATTGTGCGAGGGTGGAAATACGGCATGAGGAGTTTCTGTGCTTCGCCCCGTACTTTTTACAATCCAACAGTTACCGACTACCATTTATTGCATATGCGGATCGTGTTTTTCTGCCTGGTGTCGATTCTCGGACTGTTGGGATGCCGTCCGTCGGGCGCACCCCTCGCAGTGTCCAATCAGCCGATATCGATCAATGATCGTCCGACAACAAATCTACCGATGCCGCCGAGCAAGGCCCTCGTTCAAATGAGCTGGACGAACGCCAACGATCGCGTCGAAAAGCTGGGGGATTTCGTGGGAAAGGCCGTGATTCTTGATTTCTGGGCTACGTATTGCGAACCGTGCAAACGCGAAATACCGCACCTCAACGCGTTGGCGGCCAAATACGGCGACAGCCTGCATATCGTCGGCCTGAATGTAGGCGGAGAGGAGGATCGCGTAAAGATTCCCGCCTTCGTTGCAGCGACGACGATAGACTACGCGATCGCCTATCCCGATGATGACCTCACTAAGTTCATCTTCGCGGAGCGGAGCGACATTCCGCAGACGGCTATCTTTAACCGTCAGGGCGTGATGGTCAAAAAAATTGTGGGCTTTAGCCCGGCGATCCAGCAGGAGCTCGATGCGGCGGTCGCTCAGGCCGTCGACCCGTCCCTTTAACGATGAGAGATATCCCGGTCGGCAACGGCAGTCTGCTCATTAACTTCGACGACAAATATCAGATCCGCGACGTTTATTTCCCGCACGTAGGGCAAGAGAATCACAGCGAAGGGTTCCCGTTCAGGTTCGGCATCTGGGCGGATGGCGAGTTCTCCTGGATTTTTTCCGATGACTGGTCCCGCTCACTTCGATACCTGCCCGAAACTCTTGTCACGGACGTGGCCCTGCGGAACGACAAGCTGGGCTTGGAGATCAGGTGCAGCGATGCCGTCGCAGAACTCGATGACATTTTCCTTCGACGGGTTGCTGTCACAGATCTGAGAAGTCAACACCGCGAGGTGCGCGTTTTCCTCCACCATGATTTTCGGATCTACGAGAATAAGGTCGGTGATACCGCCTTTTACGACCCCGACACGCTCGCTCTGATCCACTACAAAAAGCATCGGTATTTCCTGATCAATACTCTGCCTCATTTTGACCAATTTGCGACCGGTCGGAAGGCGTTTCGTAACAGCGAGGGAACTTGGCGGGACGCCGAGGACGGGCACTTATACGGCGGGGCGATAACCGAGGGCTCGGTAGACTCGACACTTGGAGTCCACTTCTCGCTTGGGCCGCGCGATTCGTACGAGTTTTATTACTGGATCGCGGCCGGAACCGATCAGTCGGAAGTCGCTCACTCTAATCGTAAAGTCTTGACCACAGGTCCGGAGCAGTACCTGCGAACAGCAATCGACAGCGGGCGCGCCTGGCGTAAGGAAGGCGACGTGGACTTACAAGGCTTGCCCAAACCGATTGTCGACCTCTACGAACGGAGCCTCTTTATCATTCGCTCCCAGATCGATACCGGTGGGGCGATTATCGCTGCAACGGATCATGACGTCACCGACCGCGCAACCGACCATTACAGCTACCTATGGCCGCGAGACGGTGCGTTTGTGGCAAACGCCCTTGACCAGGCCGGTTATCCCGGTGTCTCGCGGAAGTTCTTTGATCTCTGTCTGAAAATCGTACACGAACGCGGCTACTTTTTGCAGAAATACAATCCCGATGGCTCCGTCGGCTCGGGCTGGCATGCATTTTGGGATAAAGAACGTAAGACGCGGCTGATGCCAATCCAGGAGGACGCGACCGCGCTTGTCCTATGGGCTTTGGGCCAGCACCTCGGTGGCCACAACGAGGATTTGCCGGCGGATTGCTACGTGCGATTGATCAAACCGTGTGCTGATTTTATGGTCGATTTTCGCGATCCGGTGACCAAACTTCCGATGCCAAGCTGGAATCTGTGGGAGGACCGCTGGGGTGTCCACACGTTTACCTGTGCGACGGTGGTCGCGGGACTACGGGCGGCTGCGAGATTAGCCAGGCGGTCGCGTGACGAGCAAGCGCTCGAACGGTACGACATCGCCGCAGATGAGGTCGTCGCCGCGATGCAGCGGTATCTCTATTCACCTGAACTCGGTCGGTTTGTGCGTGGATTGGCAGCAGACCGCGATGGCACTTTAGCCGCCGACGCGACAATTGACGCGTCTCTGTTCGGCACTTTTTATTTCGGCTGCTTTCGCCCCGACGACACCATGGTCGCCGGTACGATGAGGGCGGTCAGAGATTCCCTGCAAACCACTGATCGGTTCGGCGGCGTGGCTCGTTTTGAGAATGATGCCTATATGCGCGGCGCCGAGGCGGCATCGCCTAATACGTGGATAATTACGACCCTTTGGCTTGCGGAATATTACACCGCCATTGCCGAGACTGAAAGTGATCTGGCGCGAGCGATGGATTTGCTGGAATGGACGACTGAACGGGCACTCCCATCCGGTGTCCTTGCTGAACAGATCGACCCATCAACGGGCCATCCGGTATCTGTGTCACCGCTCACCTGGTCGCATTCGACGTTCGTAGCCGCGGTACATAGCTATCTTAAGAAATCCGCTGAGCTTAGCCGCGGGGCGGGGCCTGCGGTAGAATCGTAAAAATGAGAAAAGCGAAGATCCTTGCCACGCTCGGGCCCGCGTCGAGCTCGCCGGAAATCATTGAATCGATGCTGACGGCGGGCCTCAACGCCGTTCGCATAAATATGTCGCACGGCACGCGCGAGGAACATTCCGAAACAATCGGTCGGGCCCGCTCGGCAGCGGCAAGATTAGATGTTCCGCTGGCCATCCTCGTCGATCTATCAGGCCCAAAATTACGCACGCGCACACTGGCAAATGGGGAGCCGGTTGTGCTGAAAGCAGGCGAGCAATTTGTGCTCACCAACCGCGACATCGTCGGGAATGAACGCGAAGTATCTACAAATTACGCCGGTCTGCCAGCGGCGATGGCGGTCGGCGACAGAGTGTTGATCGACGATGGAGCGATCGAGCTGGTCGTTGAATCCGAAACCGAGACCGACATCTACTGCCGCGTCGTAACGGGGGGCGTGCTCGCCGAGAGAAAGGGCATCAATCTGCCCAAGACTTCACTGCCGATCCCGTCGTTGACCGAAAAGGACCGCGACGACCTCGAGTGGGCGCTCGAGCAAAAGGTCGATTACATCGCGCTCTCCTTTGTGCGGACAGGAGCCGACTGCCGCGAGGTAAAGGACCTCATCAAGCAGGGTGATCAGCGAGAGTTTGGTCGGGCACTCCTCGTCGCAAAGATTGAGAAGGCCGAGGCCATCGAGAATCTATTGGAGATCATCGCCGAAACGGATGGGCTGATGGTGGCACGAGGCGACCTCGGCGTCGAGACCAGCGTCGAACTCGTACCGGTGTACCAGAAGCGTATCATCGAGCTCGCAGTTGCTCACGATAAATTTGTAATCACAGCCACTCAGATGCTGCAGTCGATGATTCTCAACCCATTCCCAACCCGGGCCGAGGCATCGGATGTCGCAAACGCGGTCTGGGATGGAACCGATGCGGTCATGCTTTCAGCCGAAACAGCTGCCGGAAAGTATCCGCTCGAGTCGGTAAAAACAATGGTACGAATAATCGATGCTGCGGAAACCATTAAGGCCGATAAACTCAAAAAGCCAGTAAAGTTTTCACAGGAACCGTCGCGACGCACCAGTCAGGCCCTCTGCAAGGCGGCAGCGTATGCTGCAAAAGAGATGGTAACGGAGAAGGTTGCCGTCTTTACGGAATCTGGCCTGATGGCGAGGCGGCTTTCGTCGGTGCGTTCCGGCCTGCAGACCTTTGCCCTGACCACGTCGGGCGATGCCCGCTGCCAGCTAGCCTTGATCTGGGGCGTGAACCCATTCGTTCACGAGTCACGGGATTCAACCACCGAGATGTTGAAGATTGGCGAAGAGACTCTACTTGAAAAAAAGGTTGTCGATGTCGGCGAGACGATCATCATGATGGCCGGTCAGCTATCGGGTCTCGGTTTGTCGAGTTCCGTTGTGGTCTGGACAATCGGTGACGACATCGCCCACCGTTAGGCCCGGGACTAGGGGCGTTCGTACCCCGTAACTCTAAGTTTTGTCTCAAAATCCTTCGGATCTTTTGAGAAGAATACAGTCGCCTGGCGTTCGCTATTTGGGGGGATGTAGGTAATGGTGGCAGCCGATGACTCCTCCTCTTCCTCACCCTTAGTTAGCGTTCCTTCTATACTCACGGCAGCAGCAGTGTGGCTGCCGATATTTTGGATCTTGAAGGTCACAGCGTAAGAATCGCGGCTTCGCTCAGTCGATTCGATTTGAATCTCGAATGAAGCCGGAGTGTCCTCCCGCGTGGCCGCGCGATAAAGCGTGACGCCAATGGCACCAAGTATTAAAATCGCCCCGAGCGCGGCGAGCATCCATTCCCACACGGGCGGCTGCGGCGATTGTCCGGCCTTTGCGGCTTTTTTCACCGTCATAAAATTAATCGAGACGCAGACGCACCAAATGCGGCGGGCACACCTAACACCACCGCCGTCTTTATCTGCTGTGTAAAGTCCATCCCCCCAAGGCTGCCAAACGTCCAGAGGATGTAATAGCTAATTACCAAAACCAGCGCGTAACCAACGACTGTGTAACGCAGGAAAACGCTCCACTCGCTTTCATCCGGGGACAACGCATTGCCGTGACCACTGTATTCAACCGCGTGTATGAATGCGTGCATAACGGCGATCGATATAACAAGCACCGCAATCGTATGCCATTCGGTCATCTTAAATCCGATAAGTATCATCTCCTCGGTCGGTGCGACGCTCATCGATAAGAAAACGGCCCCGGCAGTCATCAGAAACAGCTGACCGGCATACGTGGCCCGACGCTTTCGGTTTTCCGCCTCCAAGTGGGCCTTGTCGTCGATCATAAGAAGGCTTTGTGCTAGTACGGACCCAAGGCTGGCGGGAAGGGCAAGCAGCGCGACTTTACCCAGAACCTCGTCAGCCGACATGGTGCTGTTGATAATATTAAACATGAGCAACACACTTGCCGAGGTCGCAAAACCGACAGCGTAGGCCACAAATGTATCCAAAACATCATCGAACAGCCCCGAAGTCACTTCAAACCCGTCGTAATGGGACAAACCGACAAGAAGAGGAAACGAGAGCAGGACAAATAGGGCGAGCCGATAGCCATCGACGGACGAGCCGAGTGCCCACATCTCCATCGTCATGAGGATAGGAAACGAAAAGAGAATGGCCCCCGCAAAGGCCCGTCCAATCGTGCCGAGAAAACCGCTCGAATTAGCCTCCTTTGCTGATTTCGTTTCCGAGGCCATAAGTAGAGCAGTAGCGTCACAGTGTCCGCGCGCCAGCTTAGATCGTGAGTATTTTCCGATCAGAGTCAAGAAAAGCAGTCACGCGCGTCTAATCCGCGCCGAGTACCTGTGCGACCGTCTCTTTACTGAGACCGCCGTTCCTACGACCATATTCGGCGGGGGAAATCTGCGGGTCGCGCCATGCGTCGAGGTGGCCGACCTGATGTACACACTGGATCGTGCAGGTTGGTGCACACCACTTCTCCGTGTGATATTCGCGGTGCATATCGGCGTGCGTGTATTCGAGCAGCGGAATGCCGGGCGTGCCGCGTTGCTGAGAGCACCAGCTTACGATGCCGCCCTCATCGATATAAAGGTAGCGGGCTCCCGCACGGCATCGCCACTCATACTCGCCGCCCTCAACCAGGGCGTCCTGAAACCAATTCCACCGGGCGTAGCTCTTCGTCCCCTTGTCTTTGATCTCTTTATAGACCTCTTTTTCGCGCTCCGTTAGGCGTTTGAGCAGCCCGTCACCGTCGTGGATCACTCCGACTGTCGACGAGAATCCAAGCTCCCGCGCACGATTCGCAATTATGAGGGCCTCCTCGGGGTTGGCAACGCCGCCGCCGACTACGGAGTTAATGTTGACCTTGAATTTGGCGTGGTCACGGAGATTGATGAGCTTTCCGTCAAGGACTTTCAGGCTCTTTTTCGACACATCGTCGGGGCTGACATTGTCGATCGAGATCTGCAGGTAGTCGAGCCCTGCCTCGTTCAAGCGTTTCACCTTTTCCGGCTGGAAGTAATAGCCATTGGAGATAAGGCCGGCGATCATGCCATGGTGGCGGATACGAGCTATTATCTCGTAAATCTCGGGATGCATCATAGGCTCGCCGCCCGAAATCGTGATCACCGACGTACCAAATTCAGCCAGCCTATCAATGCGTTCAAGCATTGTGTCGATGGACACCGGATCGCTCGTCTTGTCGTACTCATTACAGTAGGTACAGGCCAGATTACAGCGTCGCATCGGCACGATGTGCACAAGCACCGGGTGCCTGGTGGAGGCAAAAGCTCGCACCGTATGACGAACGCCGCGTGTAAATCTGCTGAAACTACTTGCTTTTGGCATAGGTCACTCGACCGCGAAGGGGAGAACAAATGATTATATGTGGGCGGCCGGATCAATTCAACCCGCTAAAAAACCCCGGCGGGCACCTGGCCAGCCGGGGTCCTTTGACAATCCGCCCCGAATTAGCCTTTTACTATCTGCACCTTCTTACTATCGTACTTGAGCTTGAAGATGTCTGTGTTGATCTTCGTGTTCTTCGCAGTGACCTCCAGGAAGACTGTCGTCGTATCATCGTTCGCCTCGGTTATCTTCGCCTGTCGAGGCATACCGTCTTTATCAACCCAGAGTTCCGACGTTTTGTAGGACGTCGCAGCTTTCGGAGTGAGAAGTAAATGCGCCGTCGGCGTACCGTCTTTGAGCGATTCTTCATTGATGAGAGTGACTGTGTAATTTTTCCGGAGCTCATCCCGCGACATGTTCATAAAAGCTAGCGCATTACCCGCTGAGGAACTGTTTTTCGCCTTGTTAGTTTTGCCGCGGTAAACCCGGCTAATACTTGGTTTGTAGAGCTCATAATCGTCGCCGATCACGGAGATGTGTTCGACCGTCGGCTTTGACCAGTCGAGCCGCATGTACATCTTTCCAGCGGATTTCTTGGTGAGGTAGCTCGTAGACCCTACATAGACATCGGTGGTGCTGAGCTGCGGGTTGAATTTGGACATCGTTACGTTGGCCTGAACTGATCCCAATGCCTGGTTGTGGATCTCCAAACGTCTCAAAACCTCGCTCAACTGAGCATTCGCCTCAACGACAGCGGCCGAGGCCACAATTGCTGCGAACACAAAACTAAATATTGCGTATCTAAAAACTTTACTCATAAAAAATTGAAACCGGCCCCTGATAAGTAGACCGGACTTTATTCCTGAGTTTTGACGGGCGCAGAGTCGGTTTGGGTTGCAAGCGTTGCGGGAGTATTAAACCACTCTTTCGGCGTGAGAAATATGAATGCGAGGATAATGAGGCAAAATAAGTCCCATTGCCACGAGGCGCGCTCATAATTCCACTTGATAATGTTTCTCATACAACATGCCCGTCGCGCATGTGGATCGTCCGCGAACATGCAGCCGCAGCCTCAGGATTATGTGTGATCATGATGATCGTCTGATTGAACTTCGCATTTAACTCGCGAAACATCTCAAGCACGATCTGGGAGTTTTCAGTGTCGAGATTCCCGGTCGGCTCGTCTGCGAGAATGATTGCCGGTTCATTGACGATCGCCCTTGCGAGAGCGACCCGCTGCTGCTCGCCGCCGGAGAGCTCGAGCGGCTTGTGATGCATTTTATCCTCAAGCCGGAGCAGCCGCAAAACTTCGCGACGACGATCTGGAGATTTCGCGCCGTTCCCCGAATGTATCCTCTCGGCAAGCTTTAGATTGCCTTCTGCTGACAATGTTGGAAAGAGGTTAAATCGCTGGAAGACGAAACCGATTTTACGCCGGCGAATGTCTGTACGACGAGCGTCAGAGATCTTTGAGATATCTTCGCCATCGATCAAGATATTGCCGCTTGTCGGGCCGAGCAGGCCGCCTAAAAGGTGCAGCAGCGTAGACTTGCCGCAGCCTGAGGGGCCCATTATCGCGACGAACTCCCCGTGCTCGACATCCATCGAAACACCACGTAGAGCAGCAACATCGAGCTTTCCGATCTTGTAGGATTTCTTTAAATCAAGGGTTTGGAGGATGGGCTTCATCGGGCGATGGCCTACAGAACGCTACTGAAAGCGCGTGACAGCCGTCTTGTTCGACTTGCTGGTCGGCTGATCAATCGAGGCTTCGGCGAGGCGTTTGTCGAGATCGACTTCCTCGAGATTCCATGAGTTCAGCAGAACAAAAGCCGTCTGCGGAAACGTCGTGCCGATCGTAACGGCCGCGGGCGACTGGTAGGTGAGCTTCATCGAATATTTCTCTTTTGGCCGGGTGACCTGGATCTCTAGCGGAAGATTGACGAAGTTGCCGGTCTCGGTCAGGTTGCCCTCGCGGCCGTAGATTATGTCCGACTCAATCTCGCCATTATCGTCGAAAATCTGCTGCCGGGCGAGCCGGATGCCGCCGACGCGATCAAACCAAAAGCGGCGGGCAATGCGAAGACCGCCGGCGCTCTGTCTCGTGAATTCGTCGAGCATGTAATAGCCACGCATTATCTTTCTGAGCGGGGACCTCTTCGCTACCTTAGCATCCTCTTCGAGCTCAAAGATCGTACTCTGCGTATAGATATTTGCCTCGTCGATGGGCCGCACAAGCATCGCATCTGTAAAGTGCTGAGGACGAAGATTGGCAAATGCGTTGACGTTCTGGGTCACAACTTTGCCATTCTTGCCGTTCGCACCGTTCGCGGCTGGGTCGCTTACCCCGATGGTCTGCTGCAGACGCGAATAATCGGCGTTATTGGTTCCCTTGACGAACTTCTTATACTTGCCCGAGCCGCCGTCGTTGAGAATCGCAACGCGAAAGGTTTCGCCGTCGGATGTCATCTGAGCGATATCGGTTTTGATAAACGGAGCCTGTACCTTTAACAGTATTTTGCCCGGACGTTGCACCACGACCTCGCCGTCGGCGTTGCGGTACTCTTCTTTTAGGCCAAACTCCGCAAAAGATGTGTCTTCGAACTTGAGATCCATTTTCGCCCGCATCGAGTCGACGCGAGAGAATCGGTTGACCTCGTTCATCAATGTGGCCTGGGTAGCGGTCTCCGTTTTTAGCAGACGGGCGGTGTCCTTTTCCTGCTTCACCGAGATACAACCGGTCGCAAAAATGGACGAAAGACAGATGGAGAGAAGGATTAGTTTTGCTCGTGTGATTGCAGTTACCTTCATTCGTTTCTGATGTGACTCGGCAAGGTGCTCGTTGCCACCAAAACCTCTAATTTTGCTCCCTGAGCCGCAGGTTAAACCCTAGATATTACCACTGGATCGACGGTAATCAAACGTTGACACGCGCAGATCTCGCTCGGTAATATTGACGACCGGGGTCTCGTTCCGCGTTCTTGTGTATGTTGCCTTGTCATTCGAAGAGCGTTTCGCTCAACGCAGAGGCCGCGGAAACAGACGCCGAGCCGGAAAGATCGCTCAGCGGTGGATCTGGTTTAGCTTGAAAATACGCCTGATTGGCGCGTCAGGTAATCCTGCATCGTGTAGGCAAACATGATCGCGAGCCAGAAGAAACTGGCCACCGCGGCGAGCCATACCATTCGCGGGCTCCAGCGGATGTGCATGAAGAATAGCCCCACGAAGGTCATTTTTGTAAAGGCGATTAAAAGGGCGAGGAGGGTGTTGGCACCAGGAAAGATGAAATCTAGATCGATTGTCGCAGTGAAATAAGTGAGGACGGTGCCGACAATTAATAAGGCAAACACGGCGAGATAACCCGGAATCCCGATGTGCTCGTGACTGTCCTCATGTTCGTGATCGTGATGATGCTCGGCCATAATCGTAAGTTTTGAGTACCGTCGTTACCCAGGTTGCCGCGTAAGGGCGGCACAAACAATGTTAATGATTGAAATGCCGCCCCAACAAATAAAGCAGCGGAAATAGAAATATCCACACAATATCGACAAAGTGCCAGTAGAGGCCGGACATCTCGACGGGCATGTAGTACGCAGCACTGTAATAACCGCGAAACGCCGTCCATAGCAGCCACGTCATCAGCCCAAGACCGATGATCATATGCAGGGCATGAAGGCCGGTCATTACAAAATAGATGTAATAGAATATCTTGACCTTATCCCGAAACTTATTTGCATCGATCTGGCCGTTTGAATAATATCCAAGCTTTTCTGCGTCGGTCAGGAAATTCCCCTTTTGAGCCTGCGCGACGAGGTCGGTGCCGTAATTCCACTGAAATTCGCCCCTTGGATTGACGTAGGGATGCTCTTCGTGGCCGCCCTCATTGGTCGCCTCGGCCGCCGAGACTTTCGTTTCAAACGGCAGGGCGACGCTAGCGTGTTCAGCCTGTTCGCCCGCCGCAACTTTTTTATTCAAGCCCGCGATCGGCACAAGCCCGTGGTTGTATTTGTCGGTGTACTCAATGGCTTTGACCCCGAGGAAGACAGTGCCAAAAAACATTGTCAAGAGAATCAGAATGACCTGAAGATTCCGATTGCCCTTTTGCGCGTAATAAACCGTCAGGGCCATCGTAAGGCTGCTGACAATCAGCACAATCGTATTCAGGCCGCCCCAAAAAGCGTCGAGATGATTACTACCCGCGGCAAACGCCATCGGGTATTTCGAGCGAAAAACGAGATATGCGGTAAACAGCCCGCCAAAGAACATGATCTCCTGCACGAGAAACATCCACATGCCGAGCGACACGCTCTCTTCCTGCTGCCCCATGTCCTCAAACTGGTGCTGCAGGCCGGGCTCGTGATAAACAAATTTGTCCGAATAATGTGCCGACATTTTAGATCAATTGGAAACGGACAATGGAGAATGAAAAATAATTCGATCCAGTGTCAAATCAAGAAACATCGCGGTAGCATTCATTCTCTTTTCTTGATTCCATTTACCATTAAACCACCGCCGCTTCTCGTCGCTTTGCTTCCTCGATATCCAACCCGCTTTCTTCGCCAAATTCGTAAGCTTCCCATGTGACGACGGGCATCACGTCAAAATTCTCAGTGGGTGGCGGTGACTGGGTCCGCCACTCTAAGCCCGGATGCATATAAGGGTTGTCGCCGGCTGGCTTGCCAAAGAATAGTGAGTGGACCAGATAAATTCCCGGCATTATCAGCCCTACGCCCAGCACGGACGCACCGGCGGTCGAGAATATATTGAGCACCTGAAATTCGGCCGGGTACGATGCATACCTACGGGGCATTCCCTGATATCCGAGTATAAACTGCGGAAAGAAAGTCAGGTTAAATCCAATGAATACGAGCATCGCCGAGATTTTACCCCAGAACTCGGAGTACATCTTGCCGGTCATCTTCGGCCACCAGTAGTGGATGCCGCCGAGATAGGCGATCACCTGCCCGCCGACCATTACGTAGTGAAAGTGGGCTACAACAAAATATGTGTCGGTAAGGTGGACCACTAGGCCCATCGAACCTAAAAAGAGGCCCGTCAGGCCGCCGATTAGGAACAGCCCCATAAACCCGAGCGCATAAAGCATCGGCGTGTCGAAGGACACGGAGCCCTTATATAAGGTTGCCGTCCAGTTAAACATCTTGATCGCCGACGGCACGGCGACGACCATCGTGAGGAACGAAAACACCATCCCCGCATAGATCGACTGTCCGCTCACGAACATGTGATGGCCCCAGACCAGGAACCCGAAGACGGCGATCGCGATTGAGGAAAAGGCAATGAATTCGTACCCGAAAATCTTCTTACGGGAAAAATTAGAGATTAGCTCCGAGATGACACCCATGCCCGGCAGAATCATGATGTACACGGCCGGATGCGAGTAGAACCAGAATAAATGCTGGAACAAAATGGGATCGCCGCCAATGGCCGGGTCGAAAATACCGACCCCGCCAAGCCGCTCTAGAGCAAGCAGGAGGATCGTGATCGCGATAACTGGCGTACCGAGAATCATCACGAGACTTACGGCATAGTGCGCCCATACGAACAACGGCAGGCGGAACCAAGTCATGCCCGGCGCCCTCATCGTGTGGATCGTAACGATGAAGTTCAGACCGGTCAGGATCGACGAAAACCCATTTATGAAGATGCCGAGCCCCACCAGCATGACAAACGAATTAGAAAACGTCGTGCTGTAAGGCGTGTAGAACGTCCAGCCGGTGTCGATACCGCCCTGCATCAACGCAAACAAAGTTAACCCGCCGCCCATCCAGTAAAAGTAAAGGCTGAGCAGGTTGATTCGCGGCAAAGCAAGGTCTTTCGCCCCGATCATTAGAGGGATCAGGAAATTACCCAGGATCGCGGGAATTGACGGTATCAGGAAGAAAAAGATCATCAGGATACCGTGCTGCGTGAAAACTTTATTATAAGTAGCCGACGACACGAGATCGGTGTCCGGTGTGAGCAGCTCGAGCCTGATAGTGGCGGCATACAGCCCGCCCATGAGGAAAAACGCGGAAACCGAGATCAAGTACATGATCGCGATTCGCTTATGGTCCTTTGTGAGCAGCCACGATTTCAGCGTCGTGCCATTTGTAACGTAGTTCAGCTTTGGCTCGCCGTACATGCTCGTAGTTGCGTCTTGCGTCTGCATAACTCGTCTTTTACCTGTTGCTGTTTGACGACGGGGCGTTCGGGTTGCTGCCCGGCTCCGCGGTCTTGCCCCTGTCAGCTTTATTCACTACCGTCGTGCCAGATGACGGCTGCATTCCCGCATTCGCGGCTGGCGCCGTCCCCGTGCCGGCTGCGGCGCCCGGGCTCAGCGATTTGATATAGGCGACCAGTGAATTCAGCTGCTCCTCGGTGACCTGCCCCTTAAAAGTCGGCATGATCGGCTGATATCCCTCAACCACCTGCGACGCCGGGTTGACGATCGAGTTTCGAATGTACTGGTCATCGCCCTTTACGGTTGAGCCGCCCATCAGCCTGATATCGCTATTATAAATCCCCTCGAGCTTTGCGCCACGCTGTGCCGGCCCGCCGGCGTGGCATGATGCACAGCCGAGCTTGTTCTCAAATAGGTCGCGGCCAGCCTCGACAGGCGTCTGGCCCGAGATATTACCGCTCAGCCAGTTGTCGTAGTCCCGCTGCTCCATCACATAGACGTAACCGCCCATTCCCGAATGGTTCAATCCACAATATTCTGCACAAAACAGGTGATATTTGCCTGGTTTTGTTGGCTGAAACCACAAGTAGGTGTACCTGCCCGGCACGACATCAACCTTTGTTCGAAAAGCAGGAACCGAGAAATCGTGCAGCACGTCCTCAGTTGTCATGGTTAGCTTTACGTTGCGGCCCACTGGCACATGCAGCTCATTGATCTCGCGTTGTCCGGTCTCATGCTGAGCCTTCCACATCCACTGCTTGCCTACGACATAGACATTCATCGCATCGGCCGGGGGAGTAAATTGATTAAAGAAAACAATCACCCCGCCAAGGAAGATAGTCATCGACACGACGAACGGTATGATTGACCAAACCGTCTCGAGCACCATCGAGCCATGCATTTCTTCGGGGGTCGCAAATTTTTCCCGCTCACGGTACTTGAGGCCAAAGACGAATATCGCGACAACGATTGGGATCGAGAATGCCACGCTGACTACGATCAGGTAGACATACAACAGGTCGACCTGCCACGCGAATGACGAGGCTTGCTCCGGAAATAATGGTACCCAATCCGTACTCTGCATAAATCAGTTGTCAGTGGTCGGCTGGCAGTTGTCAGACCTAGTCTGCACTGCCGATGACCGCGTCCGTCTTTCTCTTATTTCGCCTCCAGAACACAAATCCCATTGCGCCCATTCCGAGCAGCGTCGCTATGCCGGCCAGTCTCATGACGCGCAGCACGGCAAGACCGTATTTCCCGGTGGCGGGGTCGTAGTGATAGCAATATAGGATGAGCTGCTCCGCTGCCGAGCCTACTTTGCTATCGGCCGATTCCATCAGGCCAAATTTCAGCTCCCGGGGCGAGTAATCAATCCCGTAAAAATATCGCGACAGCTTGCCTTCCGGCGTTGCAACGATGACCGCGGCGGCGTGGGCAAATTGATTGCTCTTTTCGTCCCACTTGTAACTGAACCCTGCCGCACTGGCCGCCGCATCGATCGACGCCTGCGAGCCGGTAAGGAAATGCCATCCCTTTTCAGTACCGGGCCGGTTGTACCGTTCTATGTAGCTGGTCTTCTTGTTTTTCGCGAGGTCAGGTTTGTCGAATTCGCGGGCATCAAAGCTGATCGCCACCACGTCGAATTCGCGTCCAGCGTCAAAAGACATCCCTTTTAGCGACCCGGTCAGACCGTTTAAGACTTGGTTACACAACATCGGACATTCGTAGTAAACAAATGCCACGATTACGGGCCGGCCGGTACTGAAGTAACTGCCCAACTTAACGATATTCCCGGCCTCATCCTTGAACTCGGTGTCGAGCGGCAGCTGCGCCCCGAGCTTTTGCTCGATTCCTACCTGTTTGAGCGCCGGCGGCAGGCCGCTTCCCTCGCCCACACTCGGATCGTAAGTTCGCGGGGAATAAAGCGGCGAGTTGTAATGCTCGCTTTTCTGGGCCTCTACATTGGAAGTGAAGGAGACCGCAATCGCCACCGCCGCCAAACACAGCCCACCGAATTTTGTCTTAAAGGTACTCACTCTCAAATCTCAGTGTCCTATCGCCGGGTTATCGATGCCACGCGCCCTGAGCTCGCGTCAGAAATATAGCGCTTGCTATCGATGAGGATGGTTTCCGCCTCGGTCCCCGCTTTCGCTTTCGAACCTGAGGTCAAAAACCTATCCTTTGCCTCGTTAATCGGCATCGCTGTCGTTGCTCCGCTCGCCTTATCTTTATGACCGTGCAGCCATAGGTCATCCCACTGCTTCTTTAATTCCCGATACTCAGCCTGAGGAGCACCGAGCTCCATGTTGATGCGACCGTTAGGGGATTCCACGCCGAAGCCGGGAGCCAGTTGGAGTCTGGGCGCGGCCGGCAGACGGTCTTTCTCCGCCCTAATCATGGGATTTACCGGACCCGCGTTTTCTTCTGAATAATCCTTGAGCACATTCAGCAGAGCCCACATTAGGGCAAACGTAACGACGATCAGTAGAAACAGCCCAATGGCGAATCCAAAGATGCCCTTGAGCTCAATCTCATTCTGCTCATACGGAGCATTGAGCTCGATCGCGATGTCGGAACGCTCTTTCTTAGAAGACATAAACTTTTAGTGCCCCCGCCCGTGCTCGATCGCTTCTTCAAAGTAAGGATCCTTGACCGGTACTAAGGGACGTTTCATCAGTTCACCGAAAAACCACCAAAGCCAGATGCCCCCAACCGCAACCGGGGCCACAAAGTCCATCCAGCTGACATAGAATGCCCCCTGTTCCCACCCGGCGGTTACGCGATGGCTTGGGCCAATCGTGTAGAACATATCGACAACCCTCATCACAAGGATAAAGATCGCAAGCGTTGCGAGCCAGCGAGCGCGGCGTTTGAAATCCTGCTGAAGAAGGACAAGAAACGGGAACGCAAAGTGAAACAGGATTAAACCGATCCCGATATAGCCCCAGCCTCCCGTCATTCGGGTGATAAACCAGCCCGTCTCCTCCGGAATATTGCCCGACCAGATAATCAAGAATTGGGAAAAATTGAAGTAGGCCCAGACCATCGTCAGGGCGAGCATCAGCTTACCGAGGTCGTGGAAATGACGCTTGCCGAGTACGCGGTTCATCGGCGCCTTGTCGTACAGAAACGCCATCAATGCGACAACGAAACAAAAACAGCTCAGTGCCCAGCCGGCGACGAATAAGAGCCCCCACATTGTAGAAAACCAGTGAGGATCGAGCGTCATCATCCAGTCGACGACCGCAAAAGTTACGACCAGTGCGTAGATGACCAGTGTAGGCCCCGAGAAACGCGAAGCTTTCTCCAAGGCCCGGCGCGACTCTTCAACCGTGCTCGTCGCATCCTGCTCGACGGACCATTTATTTAGCAGATAGACCATTACGCCAAACAGCGTGAAATAGATGATCGAGCGGAGGATCCACGACCATGGCAGCAGATAAATACCGCGTGCCTCGATCGCATGCTCGGTCGGTGCCATGTGGGTCCACTCGTAAATGTTGTGAGTAAATACGCCGATCGCGAGCGGAATAAACAAAAGCACAATCACCGGCAGTGTCCGGGTGCCCGCCTCCAGCGTTCTACGAATAACCACGCCCCAGGCGCCCCCCGTCAGATACTGGAGCATTAGCACTCCGAGACAGCCGATGCCGATCCCGCCCCAAAAGACAAAACCCAGCAGCCACGACCTCAAGGCCTGCTCCGTATTAAAAAATACACCGACAGCCCAGATTATCAGCGCAATACCGCCAACGCCGAGTGCGAGCGTTCGCAGCCGATTTATATCAGCCGGGGCCGTGTACTGTTCAAGCTTCGCCATTTACCGTGGGCCTCCATGAGCGGCCGGCTGAGTCGCTGCCGGGCTCGTGGTGGCTGTGTTCGTATTCATTCGTATAGCTTCTTCCGGGCTCTGACTGACCTGCAATGCCCTGATATACGCCGCGATCGCCCATCGATCTGCCGGCTGGATCTGATAAGCATAGCTGTTCATCTTGCCCCAGCCGTTCGTCATCACATCAAAGAAGTGCCCAACCGGAGCGTTTCGCAGCCGGTCGTCGTGATAAGTCGGTGGCTGGGGAAATCCGCGGCGAACAACCATTCCATCGCCCGCGCCGACCGGCCCGTGGCAGACGATGCAGTAGATGTTGTATCGCTCCTGACCGCGATCAATAAGCTCCTTTGTAACCGGCAAGGGAAACTCGCTAATGTCATTCGGAAAGGTCGCCACGAGCATATTCCCGGTCGCGTCGGTCGCGGTCTCGACCTGGGCGTTTAAATTCGGATTGTCGATCCTACCGGTGTAAAAGGCTTTATCTGCGTTCAACTGGCCGCGAGCAACGGTACCCGCGGGCCTGTCACGCGAGCCACGCTTATCAGAGTAGAACTCACTCTTCTTATACGGTTTGTAACGGGGTTGATCCTGCATATCAAACCGGACACCACACCCAGCCGCTAATAGGCTCGCCGTCAAGAATAGGCCTAACACTCCTTTTCGCCCGTAGGCCGCCACCATTTGACTCGTAACCCGTAACTCTCGACTATTCTGGAACATCAAAAACCTCCTGTGCCCCTAGAGCTCCCATGAAGGCTTTGGTCTCGTCGTAGTCGTACTTTTCGTCACGGGCTTCGATGATGAGGAAGAATTTTTCTCGCGTCGCGAGCGCAAACCTTGGCACGTTGAAGACCGGATGATATGGCGCGGGCAGGCCGTTCAGGAATAACATTCCGAAAACCGCGACAAAGGCGGCAAACAGGATGGTAAGCTCGTATGCCGGCGGCACGAATGACGGAAGGCTAAAATGAGGTCGCCCGCCAACGATGATCGGCCATTCGTACACATGGACGAAGTACTGCAGCCCGATGCCTGCGCAAAGCCCGGTAACGCCGCCCGCAAAGATCAAATACGGCAAGATGCTTCGTTTAATACCAAGCGCCTCATCGATCTCATGCAGCGGAAATGGCGAAAACGCATCCGTTTTGACATAGCCCGCGTCGCGCACGGTCCTGGCCGCGTCGACCAACTGGGTCGCGGTATCAAATTCGGCCATTATCCCGTGGAGATTACGTTCCATAATCTGTCTGGAGTCTTAAGTCTGAAGTATTAAGCATGAGCTTTCAAAATTTCCTGCTCAAGACTCCCGACCCATGACTCACGACTATCCGTTTGGCGGATCGGTCCGATCGTACGTCGACTGGATCTCGTTCACATTTTCCTCAAAATCCTGCTGGTGCCCGTGTACATTTGCCTCCGGCAGCAGCGTTCTAACTTCAAACATCGAAATAATTGGCACAAACCTAACGAATAGATAGATCAGGGTAAAGAAGAACCCGATAGTGCCGATAAACATCGTCCAGTCAAAGATGCGCGGACTGTACATGGCCCAGGACGACGGCAGAAAGTCACGGTGCAGGCTTGTCACGATAATGACAAACCGCTCGAGCCACATCCCGACACTGACGATGATCGAGATAACAAAAAGCCAAAACTCGCTCTCCCGAAACCTCTTAAACCACAAAAACTGAATCGAAATGCCGTTACAAAAGATGAGCAGCCAGTACGACCACCAGTACGGGCCCTCCCAGATGCGGTTCTTAATCATGAAGACTTCGTACTGGGAGGCACTGTACCAGCCGAAGAAGGCTTCCATGGCGTAGCCATAGACAACGATCAGGCCCGTCGCGAGCATCACCTTGGCCATAAAGACGAGGTGAGTGTGCGTAATAAAATCCTGCATCCGGTACCAATGACGCAGCGGAATACAGAGAATCAGCACCATCGCAAACCCGGCAAACACGGCACCTGCGACAAAGTACGGCGGAAAAATGGTCGCGTGCCAGCCCGGAACCTGTGACACCGAGAAGTCAAAGGAGACGATCGAGTGAACCGACAGCACGAGCGGTGTAGAAAGGCCGGCGAGTATCAGGTATGTGATCTCGTAACGATGCCAATGCCGCGCGGAGCCGCGCCAGCCCCACGCGAGGGCGGCATATACAAATTTGAAATACTGATTCTTCGCCCTGTCGCGTAGTGTCGCGAAATCGGGAATCAGCCCTACGTACCAGAACAGCAGCGACACGGTCGCGTAAGTGGAAACGGCAAACACGTCCCAGATCAAAGGTGATCGGAAGTTTGGCCAAATTCCCATCGTGTTTGGATACGGGAAAAGCCAATAGGCCGCCAGCCACGGACGGCCGGTATGCAGCAACGGAAACATCGCGGCGCAGGCCACGGCAAAGAGGGTCATCGCCTCAGCAAATCGATTGATCGACGTTCGCCACTTCTGATTTAGAAGCAGCAAAATAGCGGAAATAAGCGTGCCAGCGTGGCCGATGCCGATCCACCAAACGAAATTAATGATGTCAAAGGCCCAACCGACCGGCTGGTTATTACCCCAAACACCGATGCCGTTTGCAAGCAGCCAAACCGTTGTGAACAGAAGGAGCTGAGCAATCATAAACGCGATTGCAAAGCCGATGAACCAGTGGAACGGCGTGCGCTTCTTCAACGTCACGTCGCTGATCTTGTCGGTCACACTCGCAAAAGTGTGATCGCCCTCGATCATCGCCGGATGAAGTCGTCGTTGAAGTTCTGCGTCGTCGTTCTGCTTCATAAGAAGGCCGTCAGCGTCGAGACGCCACGAAACAATTTCTCACCAGTCTAGCGTTCGCCCAACTAATGCAATCCCTCACTGCCAACCGGCTTACTTGCCGGCACCGCACTGTGCTCATCCTTTTTTGTAGGCGGCTTATAGTCGGGCATTTCCTTGTTCTGATTCTTCAGGCTCGCGAGGTATGTCGTTCGCGGCTGAGTGTTGAGCTCATTGAGCAATTTATAGTCTCGCGTGTCTTTTTTAACTTTGGCGATCTTGCTTTCCGGATCGCTTAGGTCGCCAAAAGTTATCGCATTTGTCGGACACGCGGCCTGGCATGCTGTCACTATCTCGCCATCGCGGATACGGCGGCCATCCTTTTCGGCCTCGATGCGTGCCCCGGAGATGCGCTGAGTACAATAAGTACACTTTTCCATCACGCCGCGGCTGCGAATGGAAACCTCAGGGTTTCGCATCAGCTTGTACTGTGGGGTATCCCAATCCTGGTAGAGCAGGAAATTAAACCGGCGAACCTTGTACGGACAGTTATTCGAGCAGTAGCGCGTGCCGACACAGCGGTTATAAACCATGTCATTAAGCCCCTCCGCACTATGAACAGTCGCATGGACCGGACAGACGACTTCGCATGGCGCCTGTTCGCACTGCTGACACAAAACTGGCTGAAAATGGGGTCCGTCCGGATCGTTCAGATCGTCTCCGCCATAATAGGCATCGATTCGCATCCAGTTCATCTCGCGGCTGCGCTCGACCTGTTCTTTACCGACGACCGGAATGTTGTTTTCGGACTGGCACGCCAGAACGCATGCGTTGCAGCCAACACAGGAATTCAGATCAATCGTCATTCCCCACTTATAATTCTGGTTATAGACGGCCTGATGCTCTTCGTACGGGTACATCGACTTGGGGTACTCGTCCGGCTGTTTGCCCATGTCTGGGTGAGCGTTAAAATCTTCGACATCCCACACGCGAAGCAGATCGCGGCCCTCCATATTAAAATGGATTTGGGTCGATGCAATCGTCGTAGTCTCCCCGCGTTTTTCTATCGAGCCGAACCCGTTGTCCATCGCGTCGGAACGGCGGACGTCAAACACGTTGTACCCAAGGCCAGTGCCCACCCGCCCTGCGCGCGTGCGGCCATAACCCATATAAATAGTCACGACATCGTCAGGCTGGCCCGGCGTGATCCACATCGGAACGCCATTTTGAATGGCGGACCCCTGATAATTTACGGTTACGAGGTCGGAGAACATATTTCCGCCCTTCGTATTTATAAATGCCGTGCCGCGGACACCGCCCGATTTCTCATCGGCATCGGTGCCGGTGTTAATGCCCATGCGCTCGGCCGTACGCGGGCTGATCAGGCCGACATTTTCCCAGGTAATTTTATTTATCGGGTTCGCAAGCTCCTGCAGCCAGCCGTTATTGGTGAACCGGCCGTCATACACGCATGGATCGGGCAGGATCGCAATCTCGATCGGCCCGCCCGCCGCAGGTCGAGCCTCGGGCTGACTCATGAAAGCGGACGTCGCGGTCACCGTTTTTGCCGTCGCCGCCGTTCCCGGAATCATGCCGTCGTGAACAGCCTTTCGCCATGAATCTTCAAATCTGGAGGCCGCCGCATCGGTGCGCCCAGCGCCGGTTGCCGCTGCCGGCGACACAATGCCATTTGAAGAGTTGCCCGTTGCCGAGCGGGAATTACCACTCGCTGCCATGGATTGCCCGGCACTGTTTGATTGGCCCGTCATCCCCACCGCGGTATTTGCGGCAGTGGTCTGAGCGGTCGACGCAGTCTCCGCAGCGGCTGGACGGTTTGCATTCGCCGCTACAGCTGCGGCCAACGGGGCCGAAGCAATAGTCTTCGTTTGCCAAAACTCGCGAACGATGTCCAAGTCTTTCTTATCAAAACCCTCGCGCATGAAAAGCTGGACAATCTCGTGTGCGTTCTTACCGTCGTATAATGGCGCGGTCAGCGGCTGCACGATCGTCGCGGTACCGTCGTAGGCGCGGGCGTCGCTCCAGCCTTCCAGATAGTGTTTCTCGGGAATGTGCCAGTGGCAAAGTTCAGCGGTTTCGTCGAAATACTGGCCAAGATGTATTCTGAGCGGCACCTTATCGACACCATCCGGCATAAGCCGCTGCATCGATAGCTTCAGGTCCGACGGCGTGTTGTAGGCCGGATTGCCGCCGATGATGACGAGCATCTTTACGCGTCCCGCGTCGATGTCGCCGACGAGCTCACGATACTGCTCCAGCTGCGTTCTCTCGGAATTCGGCGAAAAAGGCTCCGCGTAAACGACAGTCTGCCCGGCGTTGCCGAGTGCGGCGTTCATCGCGTGAGCCATCGCATGGACCATCGGGCTCTGATTCCTGCCCGGGACTACTAACGACCGCCCGCGGAAGGCCTGTAGATCGCGGGCCATGGCTGTGATCCAGGCAGCGTTTTCCGTATACGTCGATACGGCACCTGCAATGCCAAGAGCGGCGGCAATCGCCTTAGCGACCTCGCCCATCTGGCTCGGCTTTACCGCGATTCTATGATCCGCCTTTGCCCCAGTGATGCTAATGGTCGTCTCAACTGAATAAAGGCGGCTGATCTGCCTCTTCTCGTCTGAATAGGCTCGCCCGGCTGCAAAATCTTTAACGTAACCCACGTTAAAGCCCGAAAAAATGTCTGCGTCCAGCGTCAAAATACGTTCGGCCCGATCGAATCGATAAATAGTCTGGACGGGCGAACCAAATGCCATTCGCGCACCGGCCGTAGCGTTATCGTCGTTGATTGGCTCGTACTGGATCCATTTGGAATTCGGCAGATCGGTTCTGATCTTCGCCATCTGATCGATCATGGTGGGAGAAGTTACCGTCTCCGTCAAAAAGCGAACGCCTGCTCCGCCGTCGCCCCGATTTTCTTCGATCGCGGTTCGGATGGCCGTAATAAAAGACTCCCAAGTTTTTGGGCCGCCGCGAAAACTGATTTCCTGCGAACGATCCGGATCATACATTCCGAGGATAGAGGCCTGAGCGAGGATATCGGTCGCCCCGCGGCTGCCGGGATGGTCAGGGTTACCTTCCAGCTTCACCGGACGGCCCTCGTAGGACTTTGCAAGCAGGCCGGTCGCTACGCCACCGAGCGACATCGCCGTAGCATAAAAATTTGCCTTGCCGGGCAGCATTCCCTCCACCGGCGTGACGTATGGAACGATCTTCTCAGGCGGCTGTATGACACATCCGCCGAGCCCCGCGAGGGCAAGCGACGCACCCATTACCTTTACAAAATTGCGACGGCTCAGGCTGTTGTCCCACTCTTCGATCTCGTGCGGGTATTCCTCGGCGATGAACTTGCGAAACTCCGGCGTGTCGGCGTGCTCCTCTATAGAACGCCAATACTCGCGTCCATTCTGCGCGAGTATTGACTCACGAAGTGCGGCAAAATTCATCTTGTTTTCCGGGCTGGACATCTTAATTCACAATGCAATGCACAATCTATAACCGGGCAACCGACTGCTCATAGTTCCTCAGTCTTAACTCTTAGCTCTCAACTCCGCACTAATTACCTGTGGCAGACGGAGCAGCTCGTAAGCATCTCTTTGCTGCGAATCCTGTAATCGGCCTTCATGCTCGCACGCTGCGTCTCGGTGGCGTCCCCGTCCTTCCATTGCATGTTATATATCTCGGTTTTCGGTCTGATAAATTTTTCGGGCTCGCGATGACAGGCGATGCACCATTCCATCTGCAAAGTATTTGCTTGATAGACTGCCGGCATTTTGTCGATCTCACCATGGCAGGTCGAGCAGCCGACGCCCTTTGCCACGTGAATACTGTGATTAAAGTAGGTGTATTCCGGCAGATCGTGGACCCTTTCCCACTCGATCGGCTTATTCTCTCGGAAACTTGCCCTGATTGGCTCGAGATACTTGGCATCGCCCCACAATTGACTGTGGCAGTTCATACAGGTCTGGGTCGACGGCATTCCGGCTGAGGCCGTTGTTTCCACCGTCTGGTGACAATAGCGACAGTCAATCCCATCGTCGCCGACGTGATGTTTGTGGCTGAACTGTACAGGCTGCTGCTTCTCTACGTACTGGCCCGTCAGGTATGACGAACGCGCCAGCTGGGTATACGCAAAACCTGCCAATCCGGCGAGCACGGCGGCGCCGACCATACTGATCCGGGCGATATTATTTGCACTCTTGTTAAAGAATTGCGCCATTGCGAAAATCGAACTTCAGCCCGAGGTTTTAGCGATAGACTTCGACCTGCCTCAAGCCTCGACAATTGGAATCGAGATCGCAGAGCCGAATGTCGTAAATTCTGAAGCGTAAAACCGTACAGATTTTACTAAATCAAAATAAAACCGCAAATTGCCGCATCGAAAACTCATCTAAGCGGTCCAAAAATCAAATCTGAGACTAAACCTTGCCCATACTACCTATAAAGGCGGCTCCAATGGCGGCCGCATTCATGCCAAGCTCGCCCTCAACGATGGTCGTCGAGCGGAACGACGGTTCGAACGAAAGCTCCTTAGCTCGGTCGACAATTGCGTCGATCACGACTTGTTTAGCTCCCATTATCTCGCCACCAACGACGATTCTTTCGACATTGAGCAGATTGATAACGCTCGCGATCACGGTACCGACATAGGTTCCGGTGCGTTCGAGCATCAATTGAGCAAAATCGTCGCCGTTGCCCGCCGCACTGATGATCGCCTGTAAATTAATCTGATCCTCGTCAAACTTACTAAGCGATGAGGTGCTATCTCGATTAAAGCGACTGCGGGTCCGACGAATAATGTTCGAAGCAGATGCCACATCCTGCAAACGCATTCCTTCGGAATTAATGGTCACATAACCAAATTCCCCGGCAAAGCCTGACGCACCGCGCCAGATTTCGCCGCCAAATATCAGGGCTCCGCCCACGCCCTCGCCCAGCGTCGCATAAAAAAGGTTCTCGCAACCGCGACCCGCGCCAAGTCGGTATTCTCCGTACGCGGCGGCGTTCGCGTCGTTCTCGACGGCTATTGAGAGTCCGGTCGCAGCCTTCGTTTCCGCGACGAGGTCAACGTCGGCGTGCTGCGGCGTATTGGCCGAGAAGGCAACCCGACCAGAATCGCGGTCAACAAGCCCCGGAACTGCAATCCCTATTCCCGTAAATGAAAATTCCTGCTTTAGATCATTGAGCAGTGAAACTATGTGAGGACCGACGGGCTCTGTGTCGGTAATCGCCTTCGAGCGGGCCGCCGCAACCGCGTCGGTCGAGTCTAAAACGACCGCATTCAGACCCGCACTCGTCAATTCGATACCGACACGATGGGAGGCCTGGTTTGGGGAATCAACCATAGAGATGCGGCTCAGAGCACAAAAACTAAGGCGATTTTAGACACTGGTGACAGACCTGTCAAACGCCGTCGGTGCCCCAAAATCTTTTGACTCGCGCCGGTCTAAACGCTACTCTCTAGAGCGACGCCCCCGAACTCAAGCCGACATCCTTATGGACAATCAGCTCTACGACCTGCTTGCGCAATACGGAATTTACGCCGTCTTTGCGTTATGCACGATCGAGGGCGATATCACTCTCCTGATCTCAGGCACGATGGCTCAGAACAGGCTGTTTGGCAACTGGGGGTTCTTAAAGGTCGTCGTCGCTGGAACGCTCGGCGGGATGACCGGCGACTCTGCCGGCTATTGGATCGGCAGGATTTTTCATCGCAATGCCCAGGATTACCGTTTTTATCAAGTGGCCCAACCACGCGTCGAAAAACTGATCGAAAAATTCGGCGGATCGGCGATCATCATCTCAAAGTATATCTACGGGATACGCGTCGCGATGTGTGTTTTCTACGGCGTCGGCAAGATGCCGTATCTCAGATTCTTGAGTTTGAGCGCCATTAGCTGCTTTATCTGGGTAACGCTGCTGGCGGGCCTTGGTTATTTTTTCAGCGGTTTTGTCACTTCAATTATCGGCGATTTTAAGAGCGTCGGTATCGCTCTTTTCATTGTGGTAACCGTCGGTGTCATCGTATTTTACGTAATTGAACGATATTGGCTGTCCGAAAGGGTTGAGGCCGCGGCACCCGAAACTATCCAGAAGATTGAGGAAAAATTGCACGCCGTCGAGGAAGTCGCCCAGGAAAAACTTCACGATCTCACTGAACGCCTGCATTTGACCCGCGAGCCAAATCGCTCGGACGATAAAGTCCGAAACGGTAGCGGTAGCGACCGGCTTGCGGATTCGGCAGACGAGAACCCAGCCCGTAAGACCTCGACAAACTAAACCTTGACGACCGACCACTGACAACCGACGCCTATGCTCATTGAATCTTCTGCCCCGACCCGCGTCGATCTCGCCGGCGGGACAATCGACATTCCGCCCCTGTACCTCTTTCACGAAGCCGCGTCGACGGTGAATTTTGCGATCAGCCTGCTCGCCCATTGCCGAATAGAGACGCGCGATGACGACCAGATAATTCTCGAATCGATCGACCAGAAAAAAACGGTCGAGACCACGGTCGGTGAGATCGAAATGCTCCGCGATAAACCGCGTTTAGAGCTTCTTTCAAAGCTTGTCTATTTCTTCCGCCCTGAGCGGGGCTTTCATATGACGACGGAGTCGATGGCACCGGCCGGCGCCGGGCTCGCGGGCTCATCGACCCTGAATATCGCCTGTATTGGGGCTCTAAACAAACTCGTTGACGACCGTTACGCGGAAGATCGCTTTATTCCGATCGCCGCGAATGTCGAGTGTCAGGTGATTCGGGTGCCGACGGGCTTTCAGGATTATTATTCAGCGCAGTATGGAGGGCTGGCCAGCATTCACTTTGGCCCAGCCGGCATTGAGCGCAATGAGATACAGGTGGACAGCGCCGGACTCGAAAGGCGTATCGCGATCTGCTATACGGGCGAACCCCGCAACTCGGGAACCAACAATTGGGAAATTACAAAACGCCATATTGATGGCGACGGGCAGATATTTAAGATCTTCGAGCGGATACGAGATACCTCGCTGGCGATACAGGCCGCACTGAAACGAGAGGAGTGGGACGAGGTTGGCCGCGTGCTGGCCGCCGCGCATCCGCAACGAAAAAGACTCTCACCCAATATCACCACCCCACAGATGGATCGCCTGATCAGCACAGCGCTCGCAAACGGTGCGATCGCCCCAAAAGTATGCGGTGCCGGCGGCGGCGGCTGCATTGCTTTTTTCTGCGAGGACGGCCGGAGAGCCGAAGTCGAATCCGCCCTCGCCGCCGAAAACGGCGCCACTGTGCTCAACTGGCAGCTCAATTCCGAAGGTCTGACGGTCAAAGTGACGCCCTAACCCGCGTCTTTCTTTCAAGATACGGAGATAAGGAGATTGCGCAGACATCCGTTGTCTACGGAAATATTCCTGTCACAAACCGTCTCGCACCGGTGTACCCACATTGAAACTCAAAAAATACCGGAGGTTTTGTAATGAAGATCATCGCCCGTTGTAACCGTCTTTTCCCCTCAGTAGTTATTGCTTTTCTTGTTTTATCGTATGTTGGAGCCGCCCACGCTCAGAGCCTCCTGGGCGGAGCTAAAGCAGAAAAAGCGAAGATCGCACATAAAGCAGAATACAAAAACAAGAGCTTTTGCAACAGCAACAGCTGGTCGTCCGACAACATCTCGCTTCGTGACGTTAGAGAAATCACTCTGCCCGCGTCGGGTACGATCAACGTCGACAGCCGACAGAATGGTGGAATCGACGTCCGGGGCGAGGACCGCGGCGATATCCTTGTACGGGCCTGCGTCCAAACTTGGGGAAAGACCGACGTCGCGGCCCGATCGCTTGCCGAGAGTATAAAAATTGCCACCGCCGGGACGATTATGGCGGACAGCTCCGAGGGCGAGAAAGATTGGTCGGTGTCGTACCAGATCCTGGTGCCGCGAAGTACCGGTCTGCTGCTAAAGGCCCACAACGGTGGAATTTCAGTCGTTGGCATCGACTCGACCGCCCAATTTGAAACCATGAATGGCGGGCTGCACGTCGCCGACGTAGCCGGTAAAGTCACCGGCCGCACGATGAATGGCGGCGTCAACGTCGTCCTATCGGGCAGCTCGTGGAAAGGCGGCGGCCTCGACCTGCAGACCGTCAACGGCGGGGTAATGGTTAGAATGCCGACGAACTATGCCGCGCAAGTGGAGACCGGAACCGTCAATGGCGGCTACACTACGGACATTCGCGGCCTCGAAATCGAACAGCCCGACCGTGAGCGCGGGCACCGTGCGGCGAAGGTCAACGTTGCATTAAACGGCGGCGGTGCCCCGGTCCGTATCTCGACGACAAACGGCGGAGTGCGGATCGTCCAGTCCGAGACCGAAATGTAAACCGGCCCAGCCCCCGCATACACCCCAAAAGACGCGAGCAGACATGTCTTCCGCGTCTTTTCTCGTCTGACCTCCGGCTCCGGCCGCAATCATTCAGATCATTGTCAGACCCACTTGGTGCCAGGAAGTTCGACCGTCTGATCTTCTGCGAAAAGACCCGTATCTCAAATTGTATTCTCGGCGATCGCTCGGGTCAGAGAGCGGAAGATGTCGCGGCCGTCGTTTGAGCCGAGCATATCTTCGCAGGCTCGTTCCGGGTGGGGCATCATGCCCAGGACGTTCCGGTCGATGTTGCAGATACCGGCAATGTTTGAGCGGGCGCCATTTGGATTTGCCTCGGGTGTGATCTCCCCATCGGTATCGCAGTAGCGGAATACGATCTGGCCATTTTCTTCGAGCGAGTTGTAGGTCTCGTCATCGCAGGTGTAATTCCCTTCGGCATGGGCGATGGGAATCGAGAGGATCTTATTTGGATCAACTTCGGAGGTAAAGGGCGTGTTCGAGTTTTCGAGTTTTAGATTGACGTGGCGGCAAACGAAATGAAGCCCGGCATTTCGCATCAGAACGCCCGGCAGTAGGCCGGCTTCGCACAGGATCTGAAACCCATTACAGATACCAAAAACGAACTTTCCCTCTGCGGCAAAATCCTTTATCGACTTCATCACCGGCGAAAATCTGGCGAGTGCCCCGGCACGCAAATAATCGCCGTATGAGAATCCGCCGGGCACGATTAGAGCATCAAAACCGCTTAAATCGGTTTCCTGATGCCAAATGAAATCCACCGGCTGGCCGACGTGTTTTGAGATGACATGATAGGCGTCGTGATCGCAATTTGAGCCGGGAAAAACAACTACCCCGTATTTCATGAGCGAATCTCCACTCGATAATCTTCGATCACCGGGTTCGAAAGCACATCTTTGGCAATCGACTCGGCCGACGAGCGTGCGTCGCTCTCGGAAACGGCTGCGTCGAGCTCAATCTCAAAATACTTTCCCTGACGGACATCGCCGATTCCGGCAAAACCGAGCGAGGCGACCGAGTGATGGATCGCCTTGCCCTGCGGGTCAAGCACACTTGGCTTTAACGTGACGTAAACAACAGCTTTCATCAAACGGCCTCCGAAATAAATTTTAGATTGTACACGGAGAGCGTTGTGTTTGGAAAAGTGTTGTGTTAGATTTCATTAAATTTCCCGTAAGCAATCTAGTTAACACACAGCATACTTAAGGAGACCTTTCTATATGGAAAACCCTGGTGGCAAATCTGCACTTGGTTTAGACGCAAACGTTGCGGCAATGCTCGCATACCTACCAATCTGCCTGGTTGGGATCGTCGTAAGCATCATTATTATCGTCACCGACAAGACGAACAAGCTGGCTCGATTCCACGCTTTCCAATCACTTTTGCTAATGGCGATTGCAGTCGTCGTTTATTTCGTTCTCGGAATAATTGTAGGTGCGGCCGCCGCTGCGAATTCAACCGCATTGGCCCTGATCGGCTCATTGCTCTATTTCGTCGTGCTGATCGGTCTGTTGGGAGCGGTGATCCTATGTATGGTCAAAGCCTACCAAGGTCAGCATTTTAAATTGCCGGTTATTGGCGACTTGGCAGACAAATGGTCTAACGGCTAAATACTCGGTCAAACACCTTGTCGACATTACGCAAGTAGTGTCGCAGATCAAAAACGCGGGTAATCTCGTCGAACGTGAGTTTCGACGCGATGTCCGCGTCTTTTTGTATTAGATCTTGATAGTCGCCGCCCTCATCCCAGACCTTCATCGCATGTCGCTGGGTCCAGGCGTAGGCGTTTTCGCGTGCTACGCCTTTCTGCGTCAGGGCGAGCATCAATTGTCCGCTAAAGACCAAACCCTGCGTTATGGCGAGGTTTTTGAGCATGTTCTCAGGATAGACGATCAGAGTGTCGAGCAGACTCCTGGTCTTTGCGAGCATGTAATCGAGCGTGGCGGACGAGTCCGGCAAAACAATCCGCTCGGCTGACGAATGCGAGATGTCGCGCTCGTGCCAGAGGGCCACGTTTTCGAGGCCGACGATTGAATTTGCCCGAACCGTCCTCGCCATTCCACAGATGCGTTCGGAAAGTATCGGGTTGCGCTTATGCGGCATCGCCGAAGAGCCTTTTTGACCGGTTTTAAAAGCTTCTTGTGCCTCGCGAACCTCCGTCCGCTGCCAGTGGCGAACCTGAAGCGCCATTTTCTCAAGCGTCGCCGCGATAATCGCAAGGGTACACAGGTATTCAGCGTAACGATCGCGTTGGATGACCTGAGTCGAAACCTCGGCTGCCGTGAGGCCGAGCTTCTCGCAGACTCGCTCTTCGACGCTCGGGTCGAGATGGGCAAATGCTCCGACCGCTCCGCTAATCTTGCCGACAGAGACGGCCTCGCGAGCTGCGATCAGCCGTCTCTGGTTCCGCAGCATCTCTGAATACCAGAGCACCCATACGAGGCCAAAGGACGTTGGCTCGGCGTGGATACCGTGAGTGCGGCCAATCTGCGGCGTGTCTTTGAATTCAAGCGCGCGGCGTTTTAGAACTTCGAGGAGTGCTTCTATTTTTGTCAGCAGGATGTCGCAGGACTCGCGCAGCAACAAAGCATTTGCCGTATCGACAACATCGCTGGAGGTCAGCCCGTAATGTACGAACCGTGCCGAGTCCCCAATGTTCTCCGCCAAATTTGTCGTGAAGGCAATGACGTCATGGTCGGTCGTCTTCTCGATCTCAATGATCCGCTCTACCGTAAAAGCAGCCTTGAGAGTGATTTCGTCGACGGCCGGTGCCGGTATCGTGCCGTCATCGGCATGCACTTCGCAGACCGCGATCTCGACATCGAGCCATTTTTGGAATTTATTCTCCAGCGACCAGACGGCCGCCATCTCGGGCAATGTGTAGCGTTCGATCATATCAGGCGTGGGGCTTGTCCTTTTCCGCCTCGTTCTCGGCGGGCAATTCCTCTAAATCATCGCCCAGCACGTCGTCGATGTAAACCATCTTTACCAAAACGACGACAACCGCGAGCAGCGGTGTTGCCAGAACGAGTCCCAACCCGCCGATCAAAGCACCGAGCGATAGCTGAAATACGATCGTGAGGGCCGGCGGCAGCTCGACCGTTTTACGTTCGATGAAGGGCGTCACAACATTTGATTCCACGATTTGTACGCCGCCGTATAGAGCGAGCACATACAGCGCACTGATCGGGCTCGCAATAAACGCAAGCAGCAGAGCGGGAATCGCGGAAATGATCGGGCCGAAATTCGGGATAAACGACAGCAGACCAGCGAGCAAACCCAGCGTTAACGCGAGGGGAATGCCCAGTATCGAGAGCCCGATCCAGGTAAGTAATCCAATGAACAGCATCGACCCCGCCTTGCCGATCAGCCACCATCGGAGCGTTTCATAGACCGCATCGAGAACTTCCGCGACTCGCTGGCGTTTATCAAGCGGAAAGAGCCGAGTAAATCCCGCAGCGTAAAATTGTGGCTCGCTTGCCAGATAGATCGCTACTAAAAACGTGATCAGAATATTGCCGATCACGCCGACGGTGGAGGAGAAATAGCCGCCAACGCGATTTAGAACGGTAGAAGGATCGAGCCGGGCCATCACGTCTTCGCTACTCGGCAGATTAGCGAGCAATGTCTGTCCCCAGCCGAACTGCGATATGTACTCGCCCGCACTTACCGCCGATTTTGGAATCTCGACACGTAGCAGGCGCACCTGCTCGGCGACGCTCGGAGCGAGGAGCGCGACGGCACCCGCGACGATTACCGCCAATAGGAGCGCGACGATCAACACGAGCGGGCCTTCGCTGATCGGTATCCAGCGACGCAGAATCTCAGCCAGCCCGCGGAGAAATATCGCGAGCAGGGCCGCGGCAAAAACCAGCATCAATATGTCAAACGCAAAATAAACCAGCGTCAGACACAACAATACCGCCAAGACCAGACCGATCGCGATCAAAACTCGCTCGGTATAGGTGTTTTCGCGTGTCACGCGTGCCGCCATACTAGATGAGGTTCTTCGCGATTAAAAGTTCTGCATTCAAAATCGCCGAGCCCGCCGCGCCGCGCACCGTGTTATGGCTCAGGGCGACGAATCGATAGTCGTACAAATTATCAGGAAACACTCGGCCCACAGTGATCGTCATACCATTGCCATTGTCGCGATCAAGGCGCGGCTGCGGACGCGTGGGCTCTTCGGTGACTTCGATAAAGTGTTCAGGCGACGAATGAAGGCCGAGCGATGGAAATGTCCGCATCGCGTCGACGATCTCCTCGAGCGTAGTCGTCTCTCTGAGGTTCACTCGCACGCCTGCCGTGTGCCCATCGATCACGTTGACGCGAAAACATTGTGCCGAAACAGTAAAATCGGCTTTCGTAATCGATCCGTTCTTGATGGTCCCCAGGATCTTCTGCGCCTCGGTCTCGACCTTTGGTTCTTCACCCGCAATGTAAGGGAAGACATTATCGGTGATATCGAGCGACGCAACGCCGGGATAGCCGGCTCCTGAGATCGCCTGCATTGTGGTCACCATGACCTCCTCGACACCGAATTTCCGATGGAGAGCGGCGAGCGGAGCGGCAAAACTGACGACGGCACAATTCGGATTGGTAACTATGAAGCCTTTAGAAAAGCCGCGATCCAGGCGCTGGCGCTCGATCAGCCCGAGGTGGTCGCCGTTGATTTCAGCGATCAGCAGCGGAACGTCTTCCTCCATCCGATAGCTCGACGAATTGCTGATTACGGGATAACCGGCGCGGGCAAAAGCCTCCTCGGTCGCACGGGCAACGCTCGACGGCAAACTGGAAAACACAATGTCGCAATCCAGCGGCGGCTCTATCGGCTGCACCACGATATCGCCAACATTCGCAGGCATCCGTCCGGGCAATTTCCACGCGCACGCCTCCGAATACACCTTCCCAGCCGACCGGTCCGAAGCCGCCATCGCCGTAATCTCAAACTGAGGATGGTCTTCCAGCAATTGGGCAAAACGCTGGCCCACGGTTCCCGTAGCTCCTAAGATTCCAACCCTGCGCTTCTGACTCATATATAAAAGATTATGGTAATCGAGTCACCAAAGTTGCTCCGGCGTCGGGGTACCGACATCATAGGCCCACTGCCTCGGCCATCCGCCTTACGCCCTCAGCCATCTTCTCGTCGGTATTGCAGAAGGATATCCGCAGGAATCCTTTTGCTTCATCGCCAAAGGCGACGCCCGGAACGGTGACCACTCTGTTTTGTAAACACATTTCGGCAATCTCGAGATCATCGCCCAGCGATCTGACATCGAGCATTGTATAAAAAGCTCCCTCGGGCGAGGTGGCGCGCATATCCATTTCCGACTTGAAAAGATCAACGATAAATTCTCCGCGCTTTTTGTAAACTTCGCGAAACTGCTCTTTGGCGGCCTCGGCTTCCGCGGACCAGCCGAGCAATGAAGCTTTTTGGGTTATGGTCGATGTGCAAACCGTGGTAAAGCCGTGAAGTACCTGGATCGCTTCCATGATCGCCTTGTCCTTGCTCGCGGCCCATCCCATGCGCCAGCCGGTCATCGAGAGAGATTTTGACAGGCCGGAGACGATGATCGTTTTGTCGTAATACTCGCTCGCCGAATGCGGGCGCGTCCCAAAATAGAGATCGCTGTAAATCTCGTCCGAGATCAGCCAGATTCCCGTTCCGTCGAGAGCGGCAGCGATCTGTTTAAGATTTTCGGGCGTCAGTATCTTTCCCGTCGGATTCGACGGCGAGATGACAACGGCGACTTTTGTTTTTTCGGTAATCTGAGATTTGAAATTTGAGATATCAAATTTGAAATCATCGTCCGCCGGCATTCGATAGTAAACCGGAGTGCCTTGTGCGATTCGCGTACAGGCGTCGTAGGCCGGAAACCCCGGATCCGGCAGCAGAACTTCGTCTCCGGCGTCCACCGTACACATAAAGGCATCTGCCATAGCCTCCTGCGAGCCGCAAGTGACGACGACATTATTTCGTCCGAGATTGAGATGCGGATATTGCTCGGCAATCTTATCTCGAAGGGCCGGTATTCCTGGATGCGACGTATAGCCGTTCTGCTCATCCCGAACGATCCTGGCCGCCTCATCCCGCAAAAACTGGGGAGTGGCGACGTCCGGCTCTCCCAAGCCAAAATTAATACTGTCGGGCAACGCTCGCTCAAAAAACTGCCGAATGAGCGTCGGCTGCAGCCCGCGCATTCTCGCAGGCAATATAAAATCTTCCACCCTTGTCGCAGTCGTCATGCTTTCTCGTCGCTCTCGACCGCTTCCTCAGCGTGCTCACGTGCCTCGCCGACCTCTACGTTAAATTCGCCCTCGGCGCGGGTTACCGGGTCGCCTGTCAGAATGCCGCCGATGACCTCGACCTCGCCAATGAGCTGCTGCCCGAGGCCGGTAATGGTTTTCTTTAGCCCGCCCTCGCGGGATTCGTGTTCGTTTTCTTCCATTGTTTGATGGTAAGCGATTCGGAACGCTTTTTACATTCGTGACCAGCCCCGTTCGGTTTGAGTGAATTGCTCGGTCGTCGCGAGCATAAATCCGTTGGGCGCAAGGCTGCACTCGTACCGCTTGACCGTGAGAAATGGGCGTTCGAGTTCGATAAGGTTAAAAGAATTAGCCTCGCCCCGCCCGCGCGTCGATGTCGCGGTGCCCGCTTGAATAATAAGTGCCGACCTGCCACCTTCGAGGCGGTAACGATGGGCTGAATCTGTGATGCTGCTCACATGCAGATGACCTGCGAGGAAAATGTCCGCACCCGACTCGGCAATCTTCGGCATCATTTCCTCCGCGCGATCGACAATATCGTCTTCGTCGTACCCGCCGGGAAGGTCAAATGGATGATGGGTCACGACGATCTTCATCACCCCGTCATCCAAGGCGTACATCTTTGCCTTAACCTCGTTGACCTGCTTTTCATTTATGCGCCCGTCCTTGATCGTCAGAGAACGGGCGGTGTTAATGCCGATGACGGCCATTTCGTCATCCTGAAAAAACGGAAACAAGTCTGAGGTTATGTATTTTTTATAATTTTTGAGAGGCTCGACAAACCTCTTGTAGACGTTATACATCGGCACGTCGTGATTGCCCGGCACGACGATCTGCGGCTGCGGCAGGCGATCCAAAAACGCCCGAGCCTCTATGAACTGCGAGGACCTGGCTCGCTGTGTCAGGTCGCCCGACACTACCACAAGGTGCGGTTCCAGTTCGTTTGCGATCTCAACCACGCGCTCGACGGAATTTGAATCCGTTCGGCCAAAGTGCACGTCCGACATGTGGACAATTCTTCGCATAGTTACTCGGCGACCGCAGGCACGACGACCTTTAGGGCCTTTGGCAAGATGCGGTATTCGAGCGGTGTCTCCATTGCCTCGACCTCGCCGTCGAATGCAACGTGCAATAGCCGTCGACGCGACTGAATCGTAACGCTCGAAGCTGTCACCTGTTCGAAATCACGCCACTGCTTGACCCGGCCGGTAAGCGTGTGGAATAGCAGCATTATGACACCCATGCGTCCGCCGCGATGTAAGAAATAAATGCTCAGTTGACCACTATCAAGGTCTGATCGCCGGCCGATGTTGTACAAATCCATTTCATATTCATTATTGCCTACGAAAACGAACGGAGTTTTTCTTAAGAATGTTTCTCCGTCGATCTCGATCCTCACCTTGAGAAATCTCGCAGTCCAAAACATCCGCAGCGTCGCCCAGAGAGCTGCGAACCACTTTCCCCGCCCCAACCGCTCCTGTTGCTTCTCACGATTGCGAACGATACGCGGGTAAAGGCCGATGCTCGAATTGTTGATAAAGACGCGGCCATTTACCTCGGCCAAGTCGACTTTGCGCGTCTGGCCGCTGGCGAGAACGGCGATTGCCGCTCGCGCATTCTGTTCGATTCCAAGATCCTTAGAAAAATTATTGAGCGTGCCAAGTGGCAATAGGCCGAATGTTTTTCCAGCTTTGTAGACCTCAGTCGCGACCGCGCTCACTGTGCCATCTCCGCCGCCTGCGACGATGATCTCAGCATCGCCGGCACACGCCTTTTTCGCTAACTCCACTATGTCTTCACCGCCCTTTGCGAAATGAAATTCCGCATCGACGCCGCCAGCCTTAAATTGCTCGCGCATCTCGTCACAGGTCTCGTCGCCGGCGACGCTCCCCGATGTCGCGTTAATTATCACTTGAATTCGGCTTGCCATGGGAATCCTTTATCGAAGATAGTCCTCAAGCTGCGTTGAGGCGTCTGTCTTCTCGTCGCGGTACTTAACGATAATCGGGCAATAAATGGAGAGTCCATTCTCGCGGCCAAACCCGTCCCGCACGGCCCGTGCACCCTGAACGACGACTGCGCCCGCAGGAATCTCGAGCGAAGCGCCCGGCTGTGCCTTGATTACGCAACTGTTTGGCAGGTCAAAGACAGGCGTCGATCGCGTCAGAATCACACCGCTCGCCAGTACCGCACCTTCCCGAACGATTGTACCTTCGTACACCCCAGTGTTGCCGCCCACGAGCACGTCGTCTTCGATGATCACGGGCGTTGCACCGACCGGCTCGAGCACGCCGCCGATCTGCGCGGCCGCTGATAGATGAACACGCTTGCCAATCTGAGCACACGAACCGACCAGGGCATGCGAATCGACCATCGTGCCCTCGTCAACATAGGCCCCAACGTTGATATACGCCGGAGGCACCACAACGACGCCCGGCGCAACATAACAACCGTCGCGTATGGCCGAGCCGCCCATCACGATCCGCACGCCGTCATCGAGTGTCATGGGCCGCAGCGGAAACGTATCCTTATCAAAAAATCGCAGCGTTTCGGTGGGTTTAGACATCTCGACCATCTTACCCATTCGAAAACCGAGCAGAATTCCCTGTTTAACCCAGGCATTTGCACTCCAGTTGCCATCCGCGCCTTTCTCAGCCGCGCGAATCTCGCCTTCACGGAGCGCAGATTTGAATTCTTCATAGATCGCGCGGTCGTCCGAGTTAAAATCTGACCGACTAAATAGAGCCGTGATTCGAGATTCTAAGTTCATAGGAGAACTGGCTTTTAAGCCGAAAAAGCTCATTTCGATTGAAGCCGATTATATTTCTGCAGGGCAGCTTTCAGCCGGTCATGCGGCAGCGCGTGGGCCGTATTTCCGTTGCGGCCGGTCATCGTCTCGGCAGCAATCATTGCGTTTAGGATCGCTTCTTCGGTCGCACTCGACGTGGCCCAGAATAGCGGGTTGATCTTGTCATTAGAGAGCATCGTGAGGGCCGATGTACCGTCACTTTTGACCGTCGTCCCGGCATTCGCCGTGGAGAAGGCGATGAAGATATCGCCCGACGAATTCTCGCCGCGTCCGCCGACATTTCCGATGCCCAGGCTTACGCGTTTGACGAGGCGTTTCAACTGATGGGGCAGCAGCGGGGCGTCGGTCGCGACGACAACAATTATCGAGCCCTCGCCTTCATTCGACTTGCCCGGGGTAGGCAGCAGGTCGATGATTTCCTGCCCCACCGGTACGCCCGCGACTCGGAAAAACCTGCGGAAACCGTAGTTCGCCTGGACCAAAACGCCGACCTTGTAGCCGCCCTCCGCGGCAGGCAAAACTCGCGACGATGTGCCAGTGCCGCCCTTAAATCCGTGGGCCATCATCCCGGTCCCGCCGCCTACATTTCCCTCGGCGATCGCGCCGCCTCTTGCCGAATCGAGCGCGGCAAAAGCGTGTCCCTTTTTAACGTGAAAGCCGTTGATATCGCTCAGAAATCCGTCGTAAGTCTCGGCCACAACCGGCAGGCTGAAATCGCCAGAGTAGCCATCGCTGGTACCACGCCGCGTCGCCCATTCAATTACCGCGTCACGAACGACGCCGACGCTGTGGGTATTGGTGATCATCACCGGTCCGCCAAAACCGCCAGATTCCTCGAGCCACGTGGTGCCAGTCATCTCGCCGTTCCCGTTCAAAGCATGCCACGCGCCAAAAACGCTGCCGGCAAAATTCTTGCCCATCGGCAGGATCGCCGTCACGCCAGTCCGCACCGCCTTCTTTCCGCTGCCCGAGATTAGGGTCGTATATCCGACCTCGACGGCCATGACGTCAGTGATGGCGTTGAATTTGCCCGTCGTGCCGTCAAATGGAACACCAAGATCGCGGGCGCGCGGTTTGGATTGAGAAGAGGTCATCGTCGTACACATGGCGAGCATCGCCACCGTCGTTAAGATTATTTTTTTCATCGCTATGCCGGGCGAAGGCCCGTTTGTTTCATAACTTCTCTTAGCAGCGTCCGCGTAGCTGCGGCGACCGGCACCAGCGGCAGCCGAAGGTTTTCCTCACATAGTCCCATTTCTTTCATCACAAACTTGCACGGTGCCGGCGACGATTCAGCAAAATTTGCTTCCATCAGCTGCAGAATTTTGTAATGGATGCGTCGAGCAAAACGAAACGAACCGTTCATCGCGTGTTCGACCAACTTGGCGGTTTCTTTCGGCAGTTCGTTTGCACACACCGACACGAGACCATCGGCACCGAGGGCTATTAACGGCACCGAGGCCGCATCGTCACCCGAGAACACCTTGAAATTCTTTGGCCGGTTTTTCAGTATTGCCATCACTTGAGAATAGTCGCCTGACGCTTCTTTTGTGGCGACGATATTTTCGTGCTTATCGGCCAGGCGCAGTGTCGTCTCGGCCGAGATATTTGAAGCGGTCCGTGACGGCACGTTGTAAAGGATGATCGGAAAGCCTTTCACCGATTTTGCGATCTCGGAAAAGTGGGAAAGCATCCCCTCCTGTGTCGGCTTGTTGTAGAACGGGGCGACAATCAGAGCAGCGTGCGCACCGGCTTCCCTTGCCTTGCGGGTGAAATCAATCGTTGCGGCCGTATTGTTACTGCCCGTCCCCGCGATTACCTTTGCCTTGGTGCCCTTCGCAACTTCGACTGTGGATTTAATCACAGACAGTCGTTCGACCTCGCACATCGTCGCGCTCTCGCCAGTAGTCCCGCATGGGACGAGCAAGCTAATACCGCCCCTCATCTGCCTCGCGACAAGCATCCGGAAGCAATCGTCATCGATCGACCCGTCCCTGCGAAATGGGGTAATCAGCGCAGTTGCACAGCCGGTCAGCCAATCTAATTTCATCGTCATCGGACACAGATTAGCACGGACTGGCGAGCGCTGGGCATGTAGCTCACTTGGCTGACGTAAGATCAGTTTGCCCCTTCAAGATCTCGTCAATCACTTCGCTAAAATCGTAGAATCCGGTTCGTCCTTCAATCCACTCGGCGGCCATGAGAGCTCCGTGGGCAAAGCCTTCGCGCGATCGGGCGTTATGCTCAAGCACGATCTGGTCCGCGGGTCCGTCAAAACCCACTCGGTGCGTTCCCGGTATGCTCCCGGCACGCGTGGCCGCGATACTCACATCGCTACTCCCGTGGGCCGATACAAGATCTTTCAGTTTCAGGGCGGTGCCGCTCGGCGAGTCCTTTTTCCGCGAGTGGTGCCGTTCCTCTATAAATGACTCGTATATCGGGAAATTGGCTAGCAGCTCAGCCGCAAGATCGACCAGGCGGTAGAAAACGTTTACTCCGGGCGAGAAATTGGCCCCGTAGATCATGGCACCGCCGCGATCTCCGACCATCTTGCGGATTTCGGGCAGTTGCTCGTGCCAACCCGTGGTTCCCTCGACGATAGGCACGCCCGCGGTAAGGCAGGCCTCGACATTTTGCCGGACCGATCCGGCCCCAGTAAAGTCGATCGCCACGTCAACGCCTGACAGTTTATCAGTCAATTCCGATTGCTCGAGTTCGCCGGTTGATTCTATCTTGACGGTCACCTCATGATGGCCAGCTTCATCAGCCAGCTGCTCGATTAACCGTCCCATCGCTCCATATCCGATTAAAGCAATCTTCATAGTCTAGAAAAAATCTTGCAAAGTTTCCTGCACAAAGTACTATTCAAATATGAGCAACGGTTTTGCTGTCACACCCAAGCCATGATAGTTCCACGAGTTGTATCTGTGAAAACTGCAAAGTTCGTTTTTTTGGCGATTATTTGCAGCGTCATTTTTTCGCTGGACGTTGCCGGTCAAACGACCGCGGCCCTCACGCGCGGCGTGTATCTGCAAATGGCCGCTCCCGATGCAATAACGCTCCGCTGGCGCACCGATACAGCAACCGATAGCAGCGTGAGATACGGCACCACGCAGGGTAGCTTGACGCAGACTCTGAACGACGGCACTGTCACCACCGAACACGAGGTTCGTCTCACGGGATTGACGCCAAATACGAGATATTTTTATTCAGTCGGTTCGACTACTCAGGCGGTTGCCGGCAATGACGCGAATCACTTTTTCTTTACGTCGCCAAATTCTAGGCAATCCGGATCGTATCGTTTTTGGGTACTTGGCGATTCGGGAACCGCCGATGCCAATGCTCAAGCGGTTCGAAACGCGTATCTGGCACACAACGGCCCGACCTACACGAATCTACTTCTAATGCTCGGCGACAATGCGTATGAAACCGGGACGGACAGCGAATATCAAGCCGCTGTTTTCAATATGTATCCGACTGTCCTCCGGCAGACCCCGCTATTCCCGACCATCGGCAATCACGACACGGCATTTTCTACGGATCCGCCCGCTAACCTGCCATATTTCCAAATGTTCACACTTCCTTCGAATGCGGAGGTTGGCGGAGTAGCGTCGGGAACCGAGAAATACTATTCGATCAATTATGGCAACGTGCACTTTGTCTGTTTGGATTCTATGACATCGAGCCGTGCCGTTAACGGCGCGATGCTTACCTGGCTGCGAAATGACCTGGCTCAGAATATACATCCCTGGGTTATCGCCTTCTGGCATCATCCGCCTTATACGAAGGGCTCGCACAACTCCGACACCGAATCGCAACTCGGCGAAATGCGCCGTAACGTCCTGCCGATTTTGGAAAGCTTTGGCGTCGATTTAGTACTAGCCGGCCACAGCCATTCTTATGAAAGATCATTTTTGATTGACGGGCATTACGATGTTTCAGCGACGTTTACGAACGCGATGAAGAAAAACGGCGGCAGCGGACGCGAAAATGGCGACGGCGCGTACACGAAATCCGCCTTGCGCGCGGATCTGCCGAATGAAGGCGCCGTCTATGCCGTCGCGGGAAGCTCAGGCAAACTCGGCGGCGGCCTGCTCAACCACCCTGCAATGTTTATTTCGCTGAATAATCTCGGCTCTATGATTTTGGACGTAAACAATAATCGTCTGGACGCAAAATTCTTACGTGAGAACGGAACGATTGCCGACTATTTTACCCTTATCAAAGGTGCGACCACGGCAGCCATCGGCGGGCGCATATTGACATCTACGGGACTAAGCGTTCGAGGAGCCACCGTGACAGCGACGGGGCCAAGCGGGATTAGAGCCGTGTCGGTGACGAATTCTTTTGGATACTATCAGTTTCTCGGGCTGTCGACGGGTCAGAGCCACACGTTTACCGTTAGGCATCGACGCTATAGAGTAGCGTCGCAGGTAATTTTTGTGACGGAGCCTCGCAGCAACCTCGATTTTATCGCTCTCGAATGAAGCTGCCCAGCTCTCAGAATTTTTTGCAGCGTAGGTTAGTACTCTTTGAATCATCTTGATGAAGCCGTTCAAAGTAATCAAACCGTTCAGTTTCGGATTTCTTTTCGTTACAATTGCCCTGGCTTTTTTATCTCTCCCGAGGGCTGCGGCGGGGCACGATGATCTGCATGAGCAGATCCTTGAAGTAACAAAAAAGATTAAAGCTGCCCCGCGGAATCCCACGCTTTATCTAAAGCGCGCCGAGCTCTATCGCCTACACAAGGAATGGAAAAACGCTGAAAGAGATTTTGACGTCACCGAAAAACTAATGCCGGGCTTGGCGGCCGTCGATCTTGGGCGCGGGAAATTGTGGTTTGACGCCAGGCAATTTAGTAAAGCGAAAATCGCTCTTGAAAAATATCTTTCCAACGAGCCAAACAGTTTTGAAGGCATCATCACTTTCGCGCGCGTTTCGGCCGCCCGCAGGGACACCGAAAGCGCTGTTAAGTTTTTTTCACAAGCAATTGACCTTTCGCCAAAGGATTCTGCCGAAATCTACCTCGAGCGAGCCGAAACGCTTGTTGCAGCTAAAAAGATTGACGCGGCTTTGAGCGGACTTGACGATGGAATCAAAAGATTTGGCCTACTTGTTACGCTGCAGACAGCGGCGATCGATTTGGAGGTTAAACGGAAAAATTTTGATAGTGCGCTGGGGCGTCTCGACAAACTTGCCGCCTCGATGCCCCGCAAAGAACCGTTTCTCTTGCGTCGCGGCGAGATTTTGCTGCAGGCTAACCGGCCATGCGAAGCTCGAACGGCTTTGATTGATTCACGCGAAGGATTTGAGTCCCTGCCGCCGTCCCGCAAGAATGTTCGTGTCGTGACAAATCAACTCGCCCAATTGAGAAAACTCTTGGCGCAAATCCCGGTGAAAAATTGTTGATTGATCCTTCACTTCATTTATCGGCGAGTAGCTTCTTGACCAAATTCACATAAAGTCCGACCGCTTCTTCCAAATCTTTTTTCAGAACAAACTCATCCTTCGTATGCGCCACTAGGATTGATCCCGGTCCAATGAGCAACGGCTGGCCCCAATTTGTGAGGTGCGGGATGTCGGTCGTAAACCTGACGACTTTTTGCTCAAATCCGTCGACCGCCAGCATCCTTACCGGCTCGCTGTAGGAAGAAACCTCGAGCTCGCCCCGCCCCCGAATCAAGCCAATCAGGGCATCACGAATCGGCTCCATCGGCGTCGTGAGGCGAATTAATAAACCGGCTTCGGCTGAGGGAGGAATGACATTTAGCGCGACGCCTCCGCCAAGTGTCGCAATATTAACCGTTGTCTCGCCAAAGAATTCATCGCTCGGAAATTTCGTGTGCCGAACGTCTTCCAGGATATCGAGCAGCTTCGCGATGGCCGAGTCGCCCTGCTCGGGATAGGCAGAATGAGCGGCTTTGCCCGTCGTGCGGATCGTCGCCCGAAAGGCCCCCTTTGACCCGATAGCGAGATCGTTATCGGTCGGCTCGCCATTGATCATGTACTCGCATTTCGCGGCAAGATTATGGTTGTTAGCAACCTTTGCACCAGTGGATGATCGCTCTTCCTCTACCGTGTAAAGCAGTCCTATATCTTCGATCCCCTGACTTCGCAGTTGTTCGGCCGCTGTAATCTGTGCCGCGATTATGCCTTTTGCATCACACGCACCACGCCCATAGATCTTTTCATCGTCCTCGGTCGGAGCGATAAACGGCGGCACGGTGTCCATATGCGTCGAAAGCCAAACACGCGGACAGTCGTTGAGGTATGCGATGACGTTGTTCTGATTTTCAGAGACCGCCTGCAGTTCAACCGTCCAGCCAAGCGATTCCAAATAATCACGCAAGTAAAACCCAACCGCCTCTTCGTCACCGGAGGTGGAAGGAATAGACATCAATGCTTGTGTAAGTTCGAAAAGATTCATGGCTATTTTCGTCGCTCGCCGTGAGCCTGTGACAACGAGTTAGGGCTACCGACGTTGTTTTCCGAGCCATTTAAACAAATCCGGCTCACCGAAAACTCTGCCTACGATTTGATGCCCGTCGCCGGCGTATTCGGTAAATTGAACCTGTGCAGCATCGGCGTTTCTAAATGCCGCCGCGATCTTGCGCGACTCGCTCACCGGGACGAGGTCGTCATCGCTGCCGTGGAATACCCAGACCGGTGTCTTGCCGATGCCCTCGGCGAAGACTTTGTACGGATCGTCGGAAATCGCTGCCTCGCGGAGCTTTGGAGCGAGGGTTGCAAGGACCTCGTCTGATAACTTCTGGCTGGGAGCGACTTGTCCCGCGATAGGGACGAGTGCCGCGAACTTGCCGTTATGAACAAGACCATTCTGCCACGTCCCATTGCCGCCCATCGAAAACCCGCCGAGGTATAGCCTGTCTACGTCGCCATCAAATTCAGCCACCGTTGCATCGAGGGCCGCCAACGCTTGCTGGTTCATCTCGCCCGACCAAAATTTGCCGTCACGGCACTGCGGAAAAACGATGATAAATCGAAAACGTTCAGGATTCTCACGGATTACCGGCGCCATGGCGAGCTGCGACCTATTGTCATCGCCGCGAGAACCGGAACCGTGAAGATACAGCATAACGGGAATTTTCTCATTCGGATCACGGCCCGGCGGGACGTAAATTCTATATGCGTAAACCTCTCCATTCACCGTTACCGTCCGCGACGGAAATTGCGCCTCGCCTGGCCCATCATCGGAACACGCCGCTACACAGAGCGAGAAGAGTATCAAAGCAGAAACGCGAATAATGGTCATTCATCATCCAACGTAAAGGGACTGGCGTTTGTTCGATCCAATGCGCGAGGATATGACGGTGGTCGAAGGCTCAATCGTGACTTCCAGGCCATCGTTGCACCTCGACCCATCTAGCTTTGTCGCACAGGCAATCTTAAATACAATTCGACTCATCACTCCGCACATTTCGGCCGATTATATGGCAAATAGCTCCTCGTGCAGCCTCATTATTACGTCCGCCACGAAATCTTCCTTGATTACAAAGGTAAGATTAACGCTTGAGGCTCCGTGTGACACGAGGGCGATATTAATGTCTGCGATAGTGGAGAACACCTTAGACGCGAGGCCGGTCGAGGCACGCAGGCCTTCGCCGACGACGCAGATGACGGCGTAGCCGGGTTCCACTTCGACATCGCCGAGGCGTTTTAGTTCGATCAATATCTTGTCGAGTTCAGCCGTATTGTCGAGGGTCAGTGCGACCGAGACTTCCGACGTTGATATCACATCAATGACCGTTCGAAAACGCTCGAACACCTGAAACAATGCGCTCATAAAGCCATAGCTGCCGAGCATCCGAGCCGAGGTGATACGCAGGATCGTGATGTTCTTTTTATGGGCGATCGACTTTATCTTATTTGGCGTCTCGCCCGAATCGCCCACCACCATCGTGCCTATCTGCTCCGGCTCGAACGTGTTGCAAACCCGGACAGGAACCTGATTATCAACCGCCGGTTTGATCGTTTTAGGGTGCAGCACCTTAGCGCCAAAATAGGCCAATTCGGCGGCCTCTTCGTATGAGAGGACAGGAATCGTGCGGGCTTCGCTACAGATTCGCGGGTCACACGTCATCACGCCCGTTACGTCCGTCCATATTTGCAGTTCGGTTGCCTGCAAAGCGGCCGCGACGAGCGCCGCCGAGTAATCCGAACCTCCGCGTCCCAGTGTTGTCGTTTCCCCGCCTCGATTCGCCGCGATAAATCCGCCCATCACCGGAACCTCGCCCGCGGCGATCAGCGGTACGAGTTCGAGTTTGATTAGCGTCTCGGTCTCATCCCAGATCGGCTGGGCGGCGCCGTATTCGTCATCTGTGATTATCAGCCGCCGAGCATCGACGTGGCGAGCATTCAAACCTCTCGCCTTAAGCACGTCTGTCAAAAGCCGCGATGACAGCTGCTCGCCGCAGGAAACAATCGCGTCTTTGAGCATCTGGAGCGGCAGCGAGCGGCGGCTGACCCGCAACAGCAGATCAGATAATTCACCGCGGACGAGGTCGAGCTCGGCCGCAAAAAGATTCGGTGCGTCGTCCGATATAAATGTTCGTGCTATCTCGAGGTGCCGGTCAAAATGCGAATCGAGCGACGCCACAGATTCACCAAAATCGCCTTTCTTAGCCATCTCAAAGGCGGTGAGCAGAGCATCAGTGACCCTGGTCATGGCAGACACCACGACCACCGGCCGACGTTCGATATGCGACGTCACAATCCCGACAACGCGCTCGAAGGCAGCCACGTCGCCCACAGACGTGCCCCCAAATTTCATAACTGTCGTTTGTACGCCGTCGCTCACGATTATCTGTAAATTAAAGCAAAACGAGCGGTTAGGCAAAGATTTGCCCGCGAAGACAGGTGAATCGTCTCAACCCATCAATACCGTGCCGCCGTTGATGTTGAGGATTTCGCCGGTGATATGGCGCGACCAGTCGGAAAGCAGAAAGCAGATCGAGACGGCGATGTCGTCAGTCGTCGCGATGCGTTTTAGCGGAATGCTATCTATAACGCTCGCCTTGTAATCGGCGTCGGCGAAGACGGGGCGAACCATCGCCGTCTCGATCCATCCCGGAGCGACGGCGTTGACGCGGATCTTCGGTGCAAGTTCGGTCGCCAGCGCTTTCGTAAAGGATATCTGGCCGCCTTTGGATGCAGCGTAACTCGAGTAATTGGCTTCGCCGCGTTGCCCGGCAGTGGACGAGACCAGGACAATTGAACCAGACGAACGCTTTTTCATCGCGGGCACGCAAGCTTTTGTCATCGCCCAGGAACTCTTGAGATTTGTGTTCATCACCTTGTTCCACAGGTCTTCGGACATGTCCTCGATAGGTGCACCGTCCCATACGCCGGCGTTGCAGACCAGCAAATCGATTCGGCCAAATCGTTCCAGCGTTCGTTTTGCGATTTCGGCCGCACCTGCGAATTCGGAAACATCGGCGCCCACCGTTATTGCCCCGACCTCGCAGCGCTCACACAACCCCGCCGTCTCGATCGCTTCGGCGTCGTTGCTCAGATAATTAACGACCACATTCGCCCCGCCCTCCGCCAAACGAAGCGCCGTCGCCCGGCCCACGCCGCGAGAAGCTCCCGTCACGATCGCGGTTCGGCCGCGAAAAAGATTGCTGGGTAATTTTATCGGTTCCGAATCTGTCATTAGTTTTCCAATAAACTATCCGTAAGCCGACATAAAATCAAAATTGAGCTGCAAACGCGAATTATATCGGCCATTTTGAGATGACAATTGTCTTATTAAGAGGACACGAGAAAAGTCTACTCTCCTCATCGACCGTGACCTTTTTAACTTCGATCAATACTGAGGAGAACAAAATGAAACGCATAATCGGAATATCATTCGCGGCCCTGCTGCTCGGGTTCGCATTCGCAACAGACACGGTTGCCCAGTCAAAATACGGCAAGTATAGCATCAACGGTCGCCAGCAGAACCAGCGTCAACGCCTCGTAGGGGGTGTCAGATCCGGCGAGCTCACCTATCTCGAAACCTACCAACTAGGTCGTGAGCAGGCCCAAATCCATCGGATGGAAACTAGATTTCGCCGCTCCGGCGACGGTCTCTCATACCGCGAAGGCGTGCGTCTGCAACACGAGCTAAACCAAGCGAGCCGCCACATCTACAAACAAAAGCACGACCGCCAAGACTACCCACGACCCTAACCGCATTGGGCCCGGGCGGACAAGGTATCAACCAAAGACGAGACGCCGGTCTCGTCTTTTTTTCGTTTATGCCTAAAATAAGATGTGCACGACAACAACCTGCTCGAAGATCAACCCATCGCCTGGACGCCGACGCCGGAGGTGATCGAACGGGCGCAGCTTACCAGGTTCATGAAGCAGGTCGGCGTCGAGACATGGGACGAGCTTTATGCGTTTTCGATTCGTGATGTCGAGAAGTTTACGGAAGAGGTCATAAAGTTTCTCGACATAAAATTCGACCCGCCGTACGAAAAACTGCTCGATATCTCGAACGGCATCGAGTTTCCAAACTGGTTCGGCCGGAGTGCGGACACTCTTGTCCGCATGGACGCCGCTTCGGCGTCCAGAAAGTCGCGGGAAGCAGATCAGGCCGCGGAAGCCCGCAGCCTGGCGGACAAGAGTGTCCGCACTCCGTCCGCCGGCCTAAACATCACCGAAATGTGCCTCGACCGCTGGCAAACGGACGAAATGAAGAATCAGCCCGCAGTGATTTGGGAGGGTGAGGAAGGAGGGTCGACGGCCATTAGCTATTCCAAGCTCTTCGAGAACGTGGTCGACTGCGCGGAAAAACTTTGCGATCTCGGGCTTGGACGCGGCGACGCCGTCGGCATTCACCTGCCCATGATTCCCGAGACGGTTGTCGCACTGCTCGCAATCAATCGAATCGGTGCTATCGCAGTCCCGGTTTTCTCGGGCTACGGGATAGACGCAATCGCGAGTCGGATGGAGGCGGTCGCCGCCAAAGCAATATTCACGTGCTACGGCTACCCTCGACGCGGAAAGGCATTTGACATGCTCATGATCGTTGCCCGGGCCGTTGCAAATGTCTCTTCCATAGAGAGCGTAATCATTATTGAACGCCAGACCTACACCGGTGAAGCTTATCCCGAACACGAGGACACGGTTCAGGCTCGCGACCGGCGTCGGAACGAAGTTCGCCAATACGAATACCTACGGAACGATCTATTTGGCGGCAAACGCGTGGCACTTTGGAACTTGAGATCTGGCGCAATCTCATCGTGCGAAAAACAAGATGCGACACCGTCCGCGGCCGAGGACCCGCTCATCATCCTCTACACCTCCGGCACGACCGGCAGGCCGAAAGGCATCGTCCACACGCACGCGAGTTTTCCGATCAAGGCGGCGCAGGATATGGCGTTTGGGACGGATGTCGGGAAAGGCACGCGGATCTCCTGGTACACCGACATCGGCTGGATGATGGGCCCGTGGCTGATCTACGGCGCGCTGATAAACGGTGCGACGATCTGCATCTACGACGGAGCACCCGACTACCCCACGCCGGACCGAATGTGGGAATTCTGTGCTAAACATAAGGTCGAGATCCTCGGAATCTCGCCCACTCTTGTGAGATCACTCGCGGCTAGCGAGCAACGGAGTGCGGACACTCTTGTCCGCATGGACGCCGCCTCGGCGTCCAGACTGTCGCGGGAAGAAAGTAAGGCCGCGGAAGACCGCGACCTTGCGGACAAGAGTGTCCGCACTCCGTCCGAGCTTGCCCGCACTCCGTCGGAACGAAAAGGCTGGAGCCGGCGGCCCGGTCATCTGCCGCATTTTGACGGCGAGGTCACTCAGTTCGTTACCTTTCGTCTGGCTGACTCGCTCCCCGGACCCGTTCTCAATCGCCTGCGGCTTCAACTTGAACACAACGAGCTTGATAACGACTCGGAAGAGTTGAGACAGTTGATCGAAGATTATCTTGATCAGGGCACGGGTAGTTGTATTTTGCGAGACCCAGTAAACGCTGAGATAGTTCAAACGACAATCCTTCATGAGAACGGCAAAAGCTGCGACCTAAAAGCCTGGGTGATCATGCCAAACCATGTTCACCTACTCCTACGCATGCGTCAGCATCAAGACCTCGCCGGCTTGATGAAACGCGTAAAGGGCATTTCCGCACGGAAGATCAACAATTATCTCAATCGAGAAGGCAGCGTGTGGCAGGCCGATTATTTCGACCGTTATGTTCGTGACACCGAACATTTCAGCCGGACTTTGAACTATATCGAGAATAATCCGGTCGTCGCACGTCTGGCCGCCGATCCCGCCGTGTGGAGATTCGGCAGCGCCGCCCGGAGTGCGGACACTCCTGTCCGCATGGACGCCGCTTCGGCGTCCAGACTGTCGCGGGAAGAAGATAAGGCCGCGGAAGACCGCGACCTTGCGGACAAGAGTGTCCGCACTCCCGTCCGCACTCCCGCCGATCGCCACGACTTATCTTCTTTACGCATTTTCGCCTCGACCGGAGAGCCGTGGAATCCAGCGCCGTGGTGGTGGCTGTTTGAAAAGGTCGGCAATAGTAAGTTGCCGATTATTAACTACTCCGGCGGCACCGAGATCGCGGGGGGCATATTGATGGGCAATCCGCTCCTGCCGATAAAACCTTGCTCATTTCCTGCTCCGTGCCTCGGTATGGACGTGGATATCTTCGATGACGAAGGTAAGCCGGTGGAAGGAGCAAAGGTCGGTGAGCTCGTCATCAAACAGCCGTGGATCGGCATGGCTCGCGGATTTTGGCAGGAAAGGGAACGCTATCTCGACACTTACTGGCGACGCTTCAAAAATATCTGGGTCCACGGCGATTTTGCGATGCGTGACAAGGACGGCCACTGGTTTATCCTCGGCCGCAGCGATGACACGCTGAAGGTGGCCGGCAAACGTGTCGGCCCCGCTGAGGTCGAGAGTTTACTCGTCGCCCACCCGCTCGTAATCGAAGCTGCTGTCATCGGTGTGCCGGATGAGGTAAAAGGAACGGCGATGGTGGCCTTTTGTGTCCTGAGTGCGGATCGGAGTGCGGGCACTCTTGTCCGCATGGACGCCGCTTCGGCGTCCATGCTGTCGCGGGAAGAAGGTAAGGCCGCAGAAGCCCGCGACCTTGCGGACAAGAGTGTCCGCACTCCGCCGGAGGCTCCGTTTGAAGCCGAGCTCAAGGCCCTCGTCGCAAAAGATATGGGTAAGCCGCTCACCCCGTCGCGTATCCATTTCGTCACGGCACTTCCCAAAACCCGAAATGCCAAAGTAATGCGTCGCGTGATTCGATCCGCCTATCTCGGTGAAGATGCGGGAGACCTCTCGGCCCTCGAAGATCCGAAGAGCGTCCTCGAGATCGCTCGTGCCGGGGATAATCCTGCAAAATGACGATCACGGATGCAAAAACACAGGGCCGCGAGAGCTCGTTGTCCGCGACATTATCCGCCATTATCGCTTGTCCACGCTGTAAGCAGTCGCTGGCCGACGTAGGCTCGCTCGACTGTGACGTCTGCGCATTGTCCTTTCCGATCGTGGGCGGCGTGCCCATTCTCATTAATGAGGAAGCCAGCATCTTTGCGTTGGATGATTACATCTCTCAGACGCCGGCCGTGCAAGACTCATGGCTCAAGCAGGCCGCTAAGACCGCGCTGCCCTCGATCACGCTCAATATCGGCTCCGACGAAAACTACCGGCGGCTTGTGTCGTCGTTAAAGAGCGAAGGCATGGCGCGGCCCCGCGTCCTCGTCATAGGCGGTGCGAATGAGGGTCGAGGCTTTGGAGATGACGAACTTTGGGCAGATATCGACTTGATTGAGACGGATGTAGCGTTTGGCCCTCGCACTAATGCGGTATGTGACGCCCACGACCTGCCTTTTACTGACGGGTCATTTGATGCCGTCGTCTCCCAGGCCGTGCTTGAGCATGTGCTCGATCCATATCGCTGTGTGGCCGAGATCGAACGCGTGTTGAAACCGAACGGGTTCGTCTACGCTGAGACGCCATTTATGCAGCAGGTACACCTAGGGAAGCTGGATTTTCTGCGGTTTTCTGCCCTGGGTCACAGACGGCTGTTCAATGGTTTTTCCGAGACTTCGGCGGGTCCGGTCTGCGGTGCGGGGACCGCTCTGGCTTGGGCCTACTGTTATTTTTTAATGTCGCTCTTCACTGGCCGAAATATGCAGCGCGTGGCATTCGCCTTTGGAAGTCTGACAGGCTTTTTCCTGAAATATTTTGACCTGATTTTGCGCGACAAGCCCGGAAGTTTCGACGCTGCCTCAGCATACTATTTCCTGGGCAGGAAAACTGAAGTGAGAGTCAGCGACCGGGAAATCGTCGATGGCTACCGCGGTATGCTGCAATAGATTGCCGTCGCTCTTTATCTAAAATAATGCTTTACACGATCGGCCACAGTCGCCATCCATTTTCATATTTTCTAGGATTGCTGCAGCAGCATCACGTCGAATTCGTTTGCGACGTACGGGCTTTTGCACGTTCGCGCTGGCCTCAGTTTAATGGTCTGGTTTTACAAGAGCTGCTAAATGAGAACGGCATCGGCTACGAACATATCCCCGAGACAGGCGGCAAAAACAAACCTTCACCGGCGGATCTCGAATGGGGCGTTAATCGTATAATCGAAATGACAAGCGATGTGACGACCGCCATGATGTGCTCTGAATCGAAGCCGCTCTCGGATCACAAAATACCGCGTGCAAACTGCCACCGCGTGGGCATGCTCGCTCCGATGCTACGTGCAAAAGGCGTCGAGCGGATAATCCACATTCTGCCTAATGGCGAGTCGATCGAATTCGACGAGGCATCGGTACCGTCAATCTGGTAATGAGATACCTGGCGATAAAGCGTTTGGACGACCGCCAGGTAGAGCTGGCATGCGTCGCCCTTGCCAGAGACCATCCGGAGTTGGCTGTGGTTTATAGAACCTACGGCGCGCCGCCGCTCTGGGCACGGCCAACCGGTTTTGCGACGCTTCTGAACATCATTCTCGAGCAGCAGGTGTCGCTCGCATCGGCTAAAGCCTGTTTTGACAAGCTCGCTTGCCATGTCGGCGATGTGACACCGGTCAGCGTACTGGAGCTTAGCGACGCCGATCTTAGAACGGTAGGATTCAGCCGTCAGAAGACGGCGTACGCGCGTCATTTAGCAGCGGAGATAATCCATGAGCGCATGGATCTCGTCAGTCTCGACGGTTTGCCTGACGCGGAGGTTAAAGCGGAATTGCTGACCCTAAAAGGCGTTGGCGAATGGACGGCGGGCGTCTACATGTTGATGGCGATGCTGCGACCGGATGTAATGCCAAGAGGCGATATCGCTCTCCATGCGGCATATCAGAAATTAACCGGTGCCGACATGAGGCCCGGTTCGGACGAATTTATAGCGATAGCCGAGAGATGGCGCCCGTTTCGCTCGGTTGCCGCCAGGCTTCTGTGGCATTTCTATCTTTCTGAAAGACCCGCGAACCGAAACAAGGCTCGCTAAACCCAATTATGTTTTGAGTTATCGGTGTTTCAGTAATGCAACATCTTAGCAATTGTGGCACGTGCCACAATTCTACATCTTCTGTGTTAGGTTAATCGATTATGAAAGTCCTGGACGTAGGTTGCGGCACAAATAAGACGGAGGGTGCGATCGGTCTTGACAATAACCCTCGTACTGCCGCCGACGTAATCCATGACCTTGGGCAGACCCCGTATCCCTTTCCTGACAACGAATTTGACCTCGTCGTCTCAAACCACGTCGTGGAGCACGTCCCGGACGTAATTGCTTTTATGACCGAACTTCATCGAATCACGCGTCACGGTGGAAGGATAAAACTGCTCACGCCGCATTACACCAACCCCGACTGGGCAAACGACCCGACGCACCGCAATTTCATAAATTCCTACACGTTCAACACCTTCCTGCCCGGCCACCAGGTTTTCGACTTTTACACCGATGTACAGCTAATGCCTGTACGATGCTATGTGTCCTTGCTTGGCTTGTGGAAGGCCCTCGGCATCGAGTTTCTCGTAAATCTTGACCAGACGAGCTATAAGCTACGCTTTTTGCGTAAGTTTTGGGAGCAATATCTGAGCTATATCATCAGGGGAAAGGAGCTGCAATTTGAATTTGAAGTGGTGAAGGCGGGTGGGAAAATATAACCTGCGAAATATGGATGCTAAGAAGTAGGAACCAGAAACGAGAGCCTGCAACTCTTACTGAACCTCCGCGCATCTTAAATCGTTAGATTTCGTGTATTGCATTTCATATCAGAGGTAATCAAATGAAAAGTAGAATTTTCGCGGTATCCGCCTTTGCGGTTTTGATGTTCAGTGTTGTCGGTTTCGCACTCTTTCAGTCTCCCTCGGTCTCCGGTGCAGGCAAGGCGAGCCGGTTGGTTTCGCTGCTGCCGGCGTCGGACGGCGTGGTCGTTTTTGACCCCAAGCGGTTTCTTAACGACGCTTTGCCAAAAGTTTTGTCAGCGAATCAGCCGATGCTGGGCGAGGTTACGAGCAAAATCGACGAGATGGCTGCTAAGACCGGCATCGATCTGCGTAAATTCGACCAGGTTGCGGTTGGAATTTCTATGAAACAAGTTGGCTCACGTGGCCTTGAGGCCGAGCCAGTCGCTATTGCGAGCGGCGACATCAATGCCGGAGCTCTGATCGCGGTTGGCAAGCTTGCCGCGAACGGGTCGTATCGTGAAGAAAAGATCGGCGGCAAGACCGCCTATGTGTTTACCGCTAAGGACGTGCTCAAAAACGCTCCGGTGAAACCGACGAATACGAAGCTCGGCCACATGATTGAGCAGGCCGTCAACAGCCTGACGAAAGAGGTTGCCGTTTCGGCGATCGACGCTAATACGCTCGTCCTCGGTTCCCTGCCCCGCGTCCGTGAGACGCTCGAGGGCAAAACCCGGGTCAGTGCTGATATTACTGGGCTATTGACGAACAAACCATCGGCTGTTGTGGCCTTTGCGGTGAAACCGGTTGGCGGGTTGTCGCAGTTTCTACCAATGGACAATGACGAACTGGGCAAGAATGTGGACGCGATTCAGTATTTATCGGGCTCGCTCGATGTGACCGCTAGCGGTGCGTCTTTGAACGCAATGGCCCGCACCAAGCAGGCCGACCAGGCCGTTGGCTTAAAGGACACCCTCGAAGGCCTGCAGGCCTTGGGTAATATGTATTTCGGCAGCTCAAAGCGACCGGATCAGCAGGTCTATGGACGTATGATCAAGGCCGCAAAGTTCGGCGTAACGGGCTCTGACGTGACTCTGGACCTGCTCGTTCAACAGAGCGACATTGACTTTTTGATCGGCAAAATAAAGTAGTGCAGGTCAGGCCGCCTGCGTAAACGGGCGGCAGGCGCCGCATCCAGCAATACGAATGACGCGGGTCGGGAAATTAAGCTCCCGTCCGCGTCTTTTTATTTTCTATTGCCGTAAATTCCACTTCCCTTAAATCAGCGACGTCGGAATCCGCCGGCCGATCGTTGTTTCGCAAAGCGGTCGAGGTCGCGATTGTATTCACCGTCGCTCCCAAACAGCGGAAACAATTGTAGATCGCTCGACAAATAAGCCGCTCGCAGTTCAACCGGCCGCGGCCCTGCTTTGATGACCCGCACGGTCGTACCGCGAACATCCCCGATCCACTTTGCAAACTCATCGGCGCGGCCCACGGTTGCCGATAAAAGCAGGAGTCTAATCCGCGGCGGCGACAGAATAATTGCCTCTTCCCAAACGTGGCCCCGCTCCTCGTCAGCGAGGTAATGGGCCTCGTCAAGGATGACAAAATCGGTCCGCACGTCAAAGCCTTCGCGCAAAGCATCGAAAAGTTGATTTCTATAGATCTCCGTCGTACCCACGATGAGCGGAGCGTTCGTGTTCTCTTTACGGTCGCCAGTAAGTATGCCGACGTTCTCGGGGCCAAACTCCAGGCCAAACTCCGTGTACTTAGAATTCGTCAGGGCTTTCAGCGGAGTCGTGTACCAAGCCCTTTTTCCGTCGGCCAGCAACCGACGTATCTCCTCGCGGGCGATCCATGTCTTGCCGCTTCCGGTCGGTGCCGTAACGAGTACATCTTCGGATTCGATGGCGGCAAGAGCCTCGATTTGGAATGGGTCGGGCACCAAAGGCTGCGGTTCGGGCCGGCCTATGCCAGAGAGCAGCCGCTCCACGGCCCGAACCTGCCGCGGCGTTTGCTCATAAACGGTCGCTATAGGGGAACTTTCTGGTGCAAGACCGCGTTTATTAGAGCGTTCCTTGTGGGGACGCGGTCTCGGACGTGACGACCTATTTCCGCCGTCGCGGTCTCTGTTTCGAGGCATATTCAGTGATGTTAGAGGTTTGACATGCGAAAGTCGAAAAGATGGATACGCGACTGGTAGGAAGTCTGCCCCGACTTAAAGTCTTTCCAATTTTCTAACCGCTTTGATAGACTGTTTAATTGCTTCGCAACGATATGGCGGGGCAAAGCGTCTAAATCTGAAGTTATCCCAGACGTGAGCTTTTTATATGTTTGAGCATTCATTATACGATCCTGAGCCAGTAGCAGAGCCACTGCGGCAAGGCGATTTATTTCACAATTACGAGGTCACTAATTGGGACTTTTCGCCGCGTCTCTACAAGATTTTGGCGGTGGCCGGGGCAGTGAATGTGCTCGGTCTGCTGGTTTTTGCACAGACGTCGCTTTTGACAATGAAGGGCTGCGACAGCCCGCTCGTCGCCCGTGTTTGCCAGGTTTTAGATACAGTTTACGTCGGCAGCAAGCTCTTTGGTACGGATCGCGACTATGTCGATGCCGTTTACGATAAAACCGAGCTCGGCGATGCCGAAATCACGTTTGTCGATGTCAGCGGCGTCACGCCTCCGCTTTCGTATCCTGAGGGATATTTCGCCCTTGCCAACCCGGTAGAGTTTCAAGCGATGCTTGATGCCCAGAACAATACGTTTGTCGATGATTTAGCTGGTTTTCCCTCCAATTTTCCGACTACGACGCCGTATACCGGCGGCAGCATTACAGACACACAACCCAACTTGCCGCCAGCAAATAATAATGTGATCCAGGGCGAATTGCCTTCTTTTGGCAGCGGCAAGTCGAGCACGACAACACCGCCCTTTCGTCGCTCACGACGCAACCGTATTCCCGTACCGCCCAAGGGAGACGTTGTCGACGATCTGGCCGAAGACGTAACGCCCGGCAAGGGCAATGGTAAAAATCCTAAGGACGACGCGGTCGCGGAGAAAACCCCTGAGCCCGAGAAAAAGATCGACCCGACGGCGCCGATCGATACGTACGACATCAATAAGAGACCGTTTGTCGATCTTGCGAACAATGTGAACGCTCTGCTTGAGAAGAAGCAGGTCAAGCTCGACACGGCGTTTGTCGTGAGCGGGCAAGGACGCCTTACAAAAGAAGGTAAGCTCGACCCGAAATCGTTTCGCTGGGGCCAGGTGGCGAGCACCGATCAGAAGATGATCGATGTGGTCAAGAGCGCTGTCGAGGCGATCAATGACAGCGGTTATCTGCAATATCTGAGTGAGCTGAGCGGCAAGGACTTCAGCCTGGTCATTAAGCAGGACGAAACCAGCATCTCAGCTGTGATCCAGTCCGAATTGGAGAGTGAAGCAAAGGCAAAGACAATCTCAAGTGGTCTTAATTTCGTCATCGGTGTTGTAAAATCGCGGAAGAGCGGCGAGGGTGCTGATCAGAACGACAAGGATGACCTCGAGCTGCTGAAGAACGCAAAGGTAGAATTCGCCGGTAAAAAGGTCGTCCTGAATTTCAATGTTCCTAAGCAGTTAGCCTTGCTCATGATCCAGCGAAAACTGGACGAGCAAAAGGCCCAGCTTAAACAGCCCAGCGGCATAGCACCCGCGAGATCGGGTGACAATACCGCCCAAAATTAACCGTTGAATCCGCAGAAAACGCAAAACTCGCTCTTGGTCCTTGCTGCGCTTGGGGTCTATTTTGGCTTGGTCATCGCCGGTGCAACGCCGCAGGTGCTTGCTCAGGCGGCGATGGCGAAGCAGTTTGACGCGAAAGACGAAATCAGCAAATCAGACGACCTTGAGAAGAAAACGGACGACAAACGTTCGCCCGTTACGGCATCTGTCCAGATATACCTCGAGGACGTCGAGTACTTTCTGGCGAGCCTGAGCCGGCTTACCGCACAGGCGAAATTCGATCCTAAAAAGGACACGTTTAATCTTGTCCAGGCCACCCTGCTGCCGTGCGTCGCCAACAATCTCGCTGGGCGTTATACGCCTGTTCGCTTTGAGGCATCGAGTGAAGCCAGCCGCTCATCAATCACTAATTTCAGTAGTGGGATGGTCTATGGCTATTCGCTCGGCGACTGTGTTGCAAATACCGAATTTGACGGCGTCGAGGCGGTCGACTCAAGATTTACATTTAAGCTCGACGATAAAGGCCTGAGTGCCTGGCTCGAGGTCAAAAAGAGTTCCGATCAAAATGCCGAAGACCTCAAACGCGATATCGACCAGACTCTGAAGCTCTATTCCACTCCAAATGCCTCACGTTTGCGCCGACAGATCATCAAATACACAAGCACTAGCTTTCGCCAATCTCATTCCATTTTGAGGCTTCACCTCGCCCGCTCAGATCTCGTATCGCTGCTCGCATCTGACGCGAATTAGCGGCGAGAGCATTCATCGCCATAGTCCGAAATTAATCATATTGTATGAGTGATGCTCCTTAGGTTTCTCTCGTGAACGCCCAAGGCGTTACTCGTACTTTTTACAAAGAGGAAATAATGGCAGTCAATAGTTTTGCGGATAAATTAGTAAAGAAAGTATTTGGTTCATCGAGCGACATCTTTTTAAAGAATGTCCGCCCAGCCATCGCTCAGATTAGCGATTGGGAACCTAAGATCGAAAAGCTCTCGGACGACGAGCTCAAGGCCCAGACTCCGAAATTCAAGGAGATGATTTCGGGTCATCTCGACGGTATCGAAGACAAGATCGAACGGCGAAAAGCTGAGCAGGAGATCCTGGCTGAGGTTTTGCCTGAGGCGTTTGCGACAGTCCGCGAGGCGTCGCGCCGCGTGACGGGGATGCGGCATTTCGACGTGCAGATGATCGGCGGCGTCGCCCTACATCAGGGCCGGATCGCAGAGATGCGAACTGGTGAAGGCAAGACGCTGGTCGCGACGCTTCCCTCCTATCTCAACGGTCTGACAGGCCGAGGCGTTAATGTCATCACGGTCAACGACTATCTCGCATCACGCGATGCCGAATGGATGGGACGCATTCATAAATTTCTCGGCCTTGACGTGGGCGTGATCCAAAACGATCAGGACGATGTCGAGCGAAAGGCGGCCTATGCCTGCGACATCACTTACGGAACGAACAACGAGTTCGGGTTCGATTATCTTCGCGATAACATGAAGTTTGATGTCGAGTCGCTCGTTCAGCGCGATCACTATTTTGCGATCATCGATGAGGTCGATTCCATTCTGATCGACGAAGCGCGCACACCGCTGATCATTTCAGGTGCCTCGGATGAGGCGACTGATAAATACTTCACGGCAAACGAGATCATTCCAAAGCTCGAACGGGGCCATAAAGACGAGGAAACAAAGGTTACAACCGGCGATTACCTGCTCGATGAGAAAAATCATTCGTCGGTTTTGACCGAGGCCGGCGTCACCAAATCGGAGAAGCTCCTGGGCGTCTCAAACCTCTACGACCCGGCGAATATGGATCTGCTCCACTGCGTCGAGCAGGCTCTAAAGGCCCACACTCTCTATAAGGCAGATCATCATTACGTCGTGCAAGAGGGCGAGGTGATCATTGTTGACGACTTCACCGGCCGCCTGATGCAGGGGCGCCGTTGGTCCGATGGGCTGCACCAGGCCGTTGAGGCGAAAGAGGGCGTCAAGATCGAACGCGAGAATCAAACGCTCGCGACGATTACGCTGCAGAATTATTTCCGAATGTACGAAAAGCTTTCGGGTATGACTGGTACTGCGGAGACGGAGGCTGAGGAATTCGGCACGGTTTATACCCTCGATGTGGTTCAGATACCGACCAATCAGCCGATGGTCCGCATTGACTCGTCGGACATGATCTATCGGACGCTGCCCGAGAAGTGGGACGCCGTCGTCGAGGAAATTCAGGAGCTGCATAAAAACGGACAGCCGGTACTTGTTGGTACGGTGTCAGTGGAAAATTCCGAGTTGGTAGCCGCTCGTTTGAAAACTTTGGGCGTCACGCACAAGGTCTTAAACGCCAAATATCACGAACAGGAAGCCGAGATTATCGCCCAGGCCGGACGAAAAGGTGCGGTGACCATCGCCACCAACATGGCCGGCCGCGGTACTGACATCCTGCTCGGCGGTAATCCGGAATCGCTCGCCCGCGACTATCTAAAGCGTCAGGAAATAAATCCTGACGAGGCGACCGAAGAGCAATTCGAAACCGAGCTGAGGAAGGCCAAAGCAGTCGTCGCCGAAGAGCACAAAGAGGTCGTCGCCGCCGGCGGTCTGCATATCCTCGGTACCGAGCGGCACGAGTCTCGTCGGATCGATAACCAGCTTCGCGGCCGTGCCGGTCGACAGGGCGATCCCGGTTCGTCGCGCTTCGTGCTATCGCTCGAAGATGACCTGATGCGTATCTTCGCAGGAGACAAGGTGCGCTCGATGATGGAATGGTTGGGAATGGAAAAGGGCGTCGCCATCGAGTCTAAGATGGTCTCGAAACAAGTCGAGCGGGCTCAGAAAGCTGTCGAGGCTCGTAACTTCGAAACGCGTAAACACGTCCTAAAGTACGACGATGTCATGAACCGTCAACGTGAGACCATTTATGGCTTGCGTCGTCAGTTAATGTTCGAGCCGGAGCATCGTGAATACCTCCTCGGCGAGAACGGCGTCGCCAAGGACCTGCTCCACGACATCACCGGCAGCATGCTCAGCATGGAGGCCGGTCCTGACACTTGGGACGTCAACACCTACGCCGCGGAAATCGAAAGCATCTATGCACTCGATCCTGCCCGTGACGCAAATGTCGATTATAAGAAGATGAGCCCCGACGAGATCGCCGATGCCGTCTGGAAAACGGCCTCAGCCAAGTACGCGGCAAAAGAGACTCAGGCTGGCGAAGAAAGCCTCCGGGCCTATGAGCGTTACATAATGCTCAACATCATCGATTCGCAGTGGAAAGATCATCTCCTCTCGATCGACCACGTAAAACAGGGCATCGGGCTCGTTGGCTACGGTCAAAAAGATCCTCTCGTCGAATACAAAAAACAGTCGTTCGATATGTTTCAGGACATGCTCGACCGCATCGACACCAACACGACGAAGGCACTCTTTAATCTCGAAATTGTCCAGCGCGACGAACAGGAAGAAATCGAACGGCTCGAACGCCTAGAGATGCAGCGTGCTCGCCGACAAGCGGCCGGCATGGCCTTCACGGGTGCAATGTCAACCGCAACTGCCGCCGGCGACACCGAAGCCGTCCGCCACACGCCCTTTGTCCGTGACACTCCCAAAACAAAGCCAAACGAGCCATGCCATTGCGGCTCAGGTAAGAAGTTTAAGAAATGTCACGGGGCCGGCGGTTAATTCTTCTTGCAAGTTCCATAGTTGTCCTCCGTTCTCCAGATTGAGCCTACAAGTTTGATCTGAACGGAGGAATTTATGAGAAAGGTTTTAGTTTTTGCCGCGTTGGCCACAGCCGCCGCGGCTTTTCTTTTTTCGTGTACGCAGTTTGGCAGTCTGGCAAGCGGTGCGGACCCAATCGCGGCGGTCGTCGGAGCGGGCAAGCCGAACAAGACACTCCGTGCCTTCCGTTCAGATCAGGAGCTCAAAGAATATTTCCGGCAGCTGGCGGAGAAACAAAAGCGGGATACGGAGCGGAGAGAAGATTCTGGCGTTTCGCTGTCATCGAACGCCGCCGCATCGCCCGTTTCGAAGTCGGCGGCTGAATCGCAGTCGGTGGCGACCGACGGTGTCAATGCCGATTCTGTCACCAATAACCAGCACGCAGGCGTGGATGAAGGCGGAATTGTAAAGGTTCATGGCGAGCATCTCGTACTTCTCAGACGCGGAAGACTGTTTACCGTCCGAATCGGCGACAATTCGTTGAAACCAGTGACGGCGATAAACGCCTATGCTCCGGGCGTCAACCCGAGTAGCGACTGGTACGACGAGATGCTTGTCTCGCGTAATACGGTGGTTGTGATCGGATATAGCTATGGACGTGGCGGCACTGAAATCAACCTATTTGATATCGACGCGGGCGGCAATCTCGACTATCGCTCGACATATCATCTCCGGTCGAACGACTATTATTCGTCCCGTAACTACGCGAGCCGTCTGATTGGGGACAAGCTGGTCTTTTATACGCCGCAGTATTTGGGATATGGCGGTGAGCCGACCAAACAGTTTCCCGCAGTTCGTAAATGGCGAAAGGGTGCGACCGATGATGAATTTCAGTCTGTCGTAAAACCTACCCGCGTATATAGAGCGGAGCGACCGATCGAGTCGACCAGCGGTCAGGCACTTCACACCGTGACGGTATGCGATCTCGCGCGTCGCGAATTTTCATGCGACGGCACGGGCGTTCTCGGTGCTCCGGGCCGTGTCTTTTATGTCTCGCCGACATCGGTTTACGTCTGGACGACGGAGTGGAGCCATGGGCACCGCAGCGGCAGTCTCACACAGACAGGCTCGATGCTCTACAAAATGCCGCTCGACGGCTCGGCTCCGAGCGGGCTCGGCGTCAGCGGATCGCCGGTTGATCAATTTTCATTCCTCGAGAGCGATGACGATCATTTGAATGTCCTTATCCGAAGTGAAGGCCGCGGTGAGCAGATGTGGGGCTCGGAGGTCGCATCGCGCGATGTCGCCCTATTCCGCGTGCCGACCGCGCAGTTTTCCGACGGCAACGAGGCGGCCTCGATACACCTTTATCGCGAACTCCCAAAACCTGAGGGCTACACCTTTCAGAATCGGTTCGTCGGGGGCTATCTGCTCTACGGCACCGGAAGCGGCTGGGGCCAGCCAAAGAATATCGAGTCGGCAAATCTGTTTGCCGTCGATTGGAAAACGGGCGATGTGGACAACCTGCGTCTCGATCACGGCGTAGATCGCATCGAGCAGATGGGCAAAGACGCCGTTGTGATCGGGACTAACGGCCAAGACCTGCATTTTTCGCCGATCCGCCTCGGCCGCAGCCCGACCGTGATGGCTAACTACGTGCGCAAAAATGCCGCTCAGGGCGAGCTGCGCAGCCACGGCTTTTTCTATAAGTCAGACGGCACGGACTCGGGCCTGCTAGGGCTGCCTATCGCTCGCGGCGGACGGCCCGGCTACAGACATCTTAAAGAAGATTCTGCAGCGATTCTATTCCTGCAAAATCGGGGCCTTGGCTTTACCGACATCGGCGAGCTCGAAGCCAAAAATGCGTCCACAAATGACAATTGCAAGGCGTCATGCGTTGACTGGTACGGCAACGCACGGCCGTTGTTCATCCGAAATCGCGTGTTTGCCCTTCTCGGTTATGAATTGGTAGAGGGCAGCGTGTCGGGGAACCGGATCGGGGAGACCCGCCGTGTGAACTACTCACCGCGGCACCTTGCCCGTTACTCTGGCGAATAGTTTGTCCCCTGCCCGTCCTAATTTGCGAGTTTGGGCGGGGGAAGTTTCTTCAGACTTCCCTCGCCGCTTATCTTGCGGTTGTCGGCGACCTTTTCCATCTGCGGCATGGCGCATTTTCGCCCGGACCATTTTTCTATTGTCGATGTGATCCACGACGCGTGCAAAGGAAACCGTGTAAATAGGATTCGCCTCTCGAGTTCCTGATCGCCTCATCGAGGCCGCGTTGATCGCCCTTTATTTTCCATTCAGTCTCTAGAGCGCTACTACGGTTTAGGCGGGCCAGCTGGGCGGCCGCCTGGTGGCTGTATAGGTGTATTCTGAAAGACATCGATCAGCCACTTACCGTCGGGGCGTTTTCCGATGATCATGGTATTCATCGCATGACCCTTGTTGGCCGTACCGGCCATCGTAAATTCCAGGTTCCATTCCACGTGAACGACGGCCAGATCTGGGCGTAGAAAACGTACTCGCCTAACGGTCGCGACGTTTTTGCTGTCCTTATAAATCGTCGAAAAGATTCCTACATGCCCTTGCTCGATCTCTTTGCGGCCTTTGGAGTACATTCCATGGACTACGACGTAGTCAGCATCGTCTGCAAAAGCAGCCGCAAACGCCTTAGCGTCATGCGCGTTCCAGCCATCCTGGACAGCCTGAACGACACCGCGGACAGCGGTCTCATTTTTGTTGACAGCAGGTGTCATCTGACCCAGCGCTCCCAGGCTGAAGACGCCTATCAATATACTGATACCAATCAGTGTTCGTTTTGACATTTTTTCTCCTGTTAATAATCAACCTAGCTATTTAATTTTCTTCAAACTTCCCTGCCCGCTAACCTGGCGCGCACCCGCGACCTTTTCCATCCGAGACATGGCTCGGAGCGTGTTTTCGCCCAGCACTTTGCGGATGTCGGTCTCAGAGTAGCCGCGGCGGAGCATTTCGTAAGTGATGAGGATTGTGTCCTCGGCACCATGCATACCGGCGGGCAGATAGCCGATGCCGTCGTAATCGGAGCCGAGGCCGACATGGTCGATGCCGGCAATGTTCTTGATGTGATCGATATGGTCAACGATCTTCGTATAGGGCGTGATGAAAATCGGGTTAGCGTCCTCGAGGGTGCGGACCGCCTCGTCGTACGCACGTCGGTCACTCTTATACTGCTCGCCAAGAGACGTGATCTGGTCGCGGAGTTTGGCGGTCCGAGCATTTTCCTCGGCATTTGTTCGAGCATCAAGGAAACCGGGATAGAAATTGACCATTATTACGCCGCCGTTTTTTGCGACACGCTTTAGAACGTCGTCGGGCACATTTCGCGTGTGGTCGTTGATCGCTCGTGCTGAGGAATGCGAAGCGATGATCGGCGCAGTGGAAACTTCGAGAGCGTCGTTCATCGTTTTGACCGATACGTGCGAGATGTCGATGAACATACCCAGGCGATTCATCTCACGCACGACTTCTTTACCGAAATCGGTCAGCCCGCCGTGCTTTTCGTCCCGGTGAGCGTCGGCCCAGTTGGTCGCGACGTTGTGCGTGAGCGTCATATAACGCACGCCGAGGCGATAGAAATTTCGCAGTGCATACAGCGAAT
>JBBJMG010000013.1:0-95661 GCA_037720205.1 Pyrinomonadaceae bacterium | reverse complement strand
CCCAGTCGGAAGGCGCGACCGGAAAGCAGTTTGCAAAATACTGGCTGCACAGCGAGTTTCTAAAGATCGATGACGTGACGATGTCCAAATCGAAGGGTAATTTCTTTACCTTTCGAGATCTGCGCGACCAGGGATATTCGGCCCTCGCGATTCGATATCTGCTTCTGTCGGTGCCGACCCGCAAACAGCTTAATTTTACTTTCGAAGGACTGCAGGGGGCGGAATCGACCGTGGAGCGGCTGCGGAATTTTCGGGCCCTCGTCATGGAAACTCGCGTTACAGACGCTCCCGGCGGCGTGGCTACGGAGTCGGTCCGACAGGCGATTTCTGATTTCGAGTCGGCAATGGATGACGATTTCAACACTGCCGCCGCTCTTGCGGCGATCCATGATTTGGTGCGAGATGTCAATATTACCCTCGCGCGCCAAGGTTTGACCGCCGGGGCACAGGCCGAGGTGCTTGAGGCGGTTTCAAAATTCGATTCCGTCCTGGGCATTTTCGGTGCCACCGACGACTCTTCGCTGGATGAAGAAATCGAGGCTATCGTCGCAGAACGTCAAAAGGCACGCCACAGTCGCGATTTTACCCGCTCGGATCAGCTTCGCGACGAGTTGGCATCGAAGGGCATTATTCTCGAAGATACAAAAGACGGCGTCAGGTGGAAACGAAAATGAGTCTTTACCGCGTCAATTCGACCGCGTAGATATTCCCGATCCTACTATCATAGGTTCTCCTGGCCCCAACGCGGTAGCCGGCCGTTGAGAATGACTGCAACGGTTCTTGATCCGGTCTCCAGTCAGGAGCGCGGTAAATTATCCAAAACTGATCTTCATTTATCTTCCTGGATCCGACACTTCCCACCGCGTCAAACCCTCGTGGAAGGAAAAAGGCCTTGTCCTCGGTCATATCCTGAGCGTCCGCGATCTTACTGATTTTTATCGGGACCTCATCCTTACGGCCCGTATACCAGAGGTGATATGCAGCGAGATCTTCAAATGCGTACACTGCGGTCCCGCCCTCGAATTTAATTTCGTTTGCGAGCCTATCGAACCCGCACCACTGCGGCATCTCGAATGGCTCGGCAGCATACCTGATAAATCCAAATGATTTATATCCTACGAGCAGGGTAACCAGTAAGATTCGAAGCCATTTCGGGGAGATAGTTGTAAAAGCGTTCGCCATCAGCAAAGCGGCCGGTACAAAAATGATGATGAGGTGCCGCGTGCCCCAGAACGCATAGGGCAGCAGCCAGCTCCCTGCAAATGCGACTGTAATCGGAACCGCGACGAATACCGCTAGCCACAGCCCGCGGTTCCGCTCCTCGGCATCCCGGAGTTTCCATTGAATGAGGAAGATCACACCCGCAACAAGCGTTAGAAGAAAAATCGGCCCTGCAACCACCAACAGCGACGTGGGTTGTGAGGTACTTGCCTGCTGATAGAACGGCTCAACCAGATCGATCAGGAAGACCCGAATCTCGCGAAAGCCGGGTCGCCGTATCCAGTCAATGTTCTGACTGACCTCGGAACCGCCCGCCGCTGCCCGCAGAACGGCGACAGCCCAGGGCAGGAAGCTCGCGGCAACAATTACAGTCATCAACGCGATGCGTCGCAGCTTGATTCGCTGAAAGATGATGATCGCAACAACCTGCGAAAGCACCATGAGCCAGCCAAAATAGTGCGTGTAAACGAGCAGGATGTTCACAATCACGAGCGGAACGAAGCTCTTACCACGGTTAAAATAACGGGCAAATAGCCACAGCGAAGTGATGCTCAGGAAGACGAGCGGACTGTACATCCGCACTTCCTGAGCGTACTTCACCATCGATCCGTTGACCGCAAGCAGAACTAACGCCAACACCCTCGTCCACTCGCCCATCTTCAGTTCTCGACATAGCAATAGGAACGGCACCAACACCAGGATCGAGACGATCGCGGGGAACAAACGCAGCCAGAAAACGCCGTCGCCGCCGATCCCGATCCACATCTTGAGGAGGAAATAGAAGAGAGGAGGGTGGATGAGGTCAACGGCGACGAATGGCAGAATTGTCGCCCACGTGTGCTCCGCAGCGTGAACGCTGAAAATCTCGTCGAACCAAAGACAGGCATCCGCGAGTCCCCAAAGCCTAATGGCGGCATAGAGGACACACGCTAGAATTGTGAGGAGTCTCGCGGGCGAAGAGAACATGAACAATCAAAACTTACCGTTAGCTCTCTCGAAAAGCCTTCTGTCGTATCGGTGCTAAGTTAGAAGTTCATAGTTGCACATTCGCGCATAGTTTGCCGCCGATGCTGGTGTAGTAAAGCCGGACTTCCTTAAATGTATCGGTGTCACGACAGTACGAGAGGCAGTGGTCGTACGGTTTAGCGTAGATGTGCAGGCTGACCGCCCGCTCGTCGTACTCGGGTAGATTTAGCACTTGATGGACGGGCTGATCGAGCTCCACCTTAGCGGCCAGGCAGTCGGAAAGCTCGAAACGATCCGTCTCCGTCAGCTTGCAGTAACCTCGCGACTCGTCGATATCGACCACGGCGAAATTTTGACCCTGGAGCCGGCCGACCGGAACGGTCATCCAGCACTGCTGCTCAGAGTGATTGTGGATGCGCGAGTATTGGCCCTTGTCCCAACAGACCGCCATCAGTTCAAACCGCTCGTCCTTATAGATCAGGTTGCGGGTGTAAAACTTTTCGCTCCAGTGAAAATATCGGGCAATCGAGTCAACCTCCACCGGAGCTTCGCTAAGAAACTCATAGACGTTATCGCAGGTGAAGTCGCCGTCGGACAGCGCCTTCAAGCCGTCGATCACTTTTTCAACTTGGTAGGTCAGCATCGATCTGATTAATTCTCTTGCGCCTTTTTTAGAAAGTCAACGAACTCTGGCGCGTTGCGGGTCAAGCCCGGAAAACTGGCGATCGTCGTTCCGTCGCCTTCCATTACGGCATAAAACGGAAGGGCCACAGTACCGAACAGGTCTTGTTCGAGCTGCTGGTGACCCTCGTAGGGCTGGCCCTCGCGGTCTGTGTAAAGCTTGACGAGAACAAACTTTCGCAGCTCTTCCTCAACTTCGCGTCTCACAAAAATGTTCGCCTCCATCCAGCGGCAATTCGTGCATGTGTAGCCGGTGAAGTCCACGAACACGCGCCTATCTTGCGATTTTGCCCGCGCCAGCGCTCCGGCGTAATCGTTTTCCATCCAAACTGGATCAGCGTTCGATTGGTCGGACCTTAATTTGGTCGACCGCGTAAGATCCGGCGGGAGAAAGGATTCCAGTGTGCCGAGTTTTTCGCCGAATAGACCTGTAAGAAGGTAGAGGCTGACGGCGAGCGAGACGATCGCCGACGTCAGCCTAACGACACCGATCCGCTCCGGCTTTGAATCGTGAAAAAGTTGAAATTTACCGAGCAGATAGATAGCCAGAAGTATTCCCACCGCGATCCAGACCGACAGGACCACCGGTCGCGTGAATATTTGCCAGTCCCAGATAAGGTCGACGTTTGATAGGAACTTCATCGCCGCCGCAATCTCGAGAAACCCCATCGACACCTTGATTGAGTTCATCCAGCCGCCGGCCCGGGGCAGTTGCGAGATAAGCTGCGGGGCAAGAGCGAGCACAAAGAACGGCAAAGCAAAGATGGTCGAGAAAGCCAGCATCCCGACGAACGGCATTTGCCAGTTGCCCTGAGCCGACGAGACCATGATCGACCCGATGAAGGGCGACGTACAGGTGAATGAGGTGAGGGTAAAGGTTAGCCCCATCAGCAACGCCCCGACAATACCGCTTCCCTCACCCTCCTTACTTCGCGTCAAGCCGTCGAGCTTTGTGAGAACACTCGTCGGCATCGAAATCTCGTAGGCGCCCAATAGGTTGAAAGCAAAAAACAGAAAGATCCCCGTAATCAGGATATTTACCCACGGGCTGGCCGAAAAAACTTGAATCCCGGCCGCACCGACAAACACCGCGAGCAGCATTCCCAGAATCGTAAATGTCGCAATGATTCCCAGGGAATAGATCGTCGCGAGCCTGATCGATTTTGCCCGGCTTCCGCCCGCATGGTTAGTAAAATACGAAACCGTTATCGGAATCATCGGGAATACACACGGAGTCAACAGCGAGAGAGCTCCAGCTCCCATCGCGAGCAGAATAAATCCCCAAAGATCCGTCCGCGACTGTTCATTCGAGTTCGTCGGAGCCTGAATCTCGGGGACCGCGGTTTGCGAAGGGATCGGAAGCTCGCCTGCACGCCTAACAGTCTCAAACCCGGTTCCGGTAACCCTAACCGTCTTTGGCGGCAGACAACGCGTCTCATCGCAAAGCTGAAATCTGACGTCCAGCGTCAAACTATTTCCCAGCGTTTCGGCGGTTACTTTCAGCGGAATCGAAAACACTACCGAGGTCTTAAAATACTTTGTTTCGAGGGCCTTCCCGTCCATGCCGACGAAAAGCTCATCTGTTTCTACCGTCGGTTTAGGCGACACGATCTTACCGCCAAGTGCAAACGGCAGACCTTCCGTTACTTTTATCGTAGTCGCTATCGGTCCGCCCTCGGGCTGCTCAAGAGCGTACAGCTTCCAGCCCGCCTCGATGTTCGCCTGCAAGTTCGCCTGGATGCTGTCGCCGCTCTTGAGAGTGGCTGCGGGCCGGTCGGTGGACAGCGTCCACTTAGCAGGCTCCTGGGCGGCGATACCGAGGGGGATCGTGATAAATATGAAAAGGATAACGCGGATCATCATTCGCTTGGTGAGTACAAAACTATATCATTATCGCAATTCCACACGCATTTTTGACAAGAACCACTCGCGGTGAATATTTTGCACATCAATGGCGGCTCGCTTATAATACGGTTATCGACAGAGATACGTTCTCGCCCGTCCGACGGAGGATTTATTTTGCCCATAGAAACCTCGGCCCAGAAAACTAAGGCGGCGACCAGCAAGGTCGGCGTCAACGGCAATGGTCAAAAGCCGGACGACCTGACAACTGAATCAAAACCGGTGAACGCCCCGGCCGCAGACTTCGTCGACGTTGACGAGGCTCACGCGGAATATCTTACCCGTCGCAAATCCCAGATTCCGGCAATCAAGAAACTCGACAAGAAACTCCTCCGCCAAATGCTCTATCAGATGGTGCTCGGCCGCCGCTTCGAAGAGAAATGCGCCGAGGTGTATCGCATGGGCAAGATCGGCGGATTTTGCCATCTATACATCGGTCAAGAGGCGATCGGCGTGGGCTCAATGATGGCACTCGAACCGACCGATATGGTCATCACCGCGTATCGCGACCACGTGCAGGCCATGATCAAGGGGATGACACCCGAGTCGGTCATGGCCGAGCTTTACGGCAAAGAAGGCGGATGCGTCGGCGGCAAAGGCGGCTCGATGCACATGTTTTCTAAGGAGCTGGAGTTCTACGGCGGTCACGGCATCGTCGGCGGCCAGATCGGCGTCGGTACCGGCATGGCTTACGCGGCAAAATATAAAAACTCGGGCCAGATCGTACTCTGTTTTTTTGGCGAAGCGGCGGTAAATCAGGGTATCTTTCATGAATCCCTAAACATGGCCCAGCTATGGAAACTTCCCTGCATATTTATCTGCGAAAACAATCAATACGGAATGGGCACTTCGCAAAAACGCGCAATGTCATCCAGAAGTATCGCTAAAAAGGCCGAGGCCTTTGAAATGGCTAACGAATTCGTCGACGGGATGGATGTGATGGCCGTTCGCGAAGCCACCGAGCGAGCAGTCGCCCGTGCCAGAAAAGATGGATCGCCGACGCTCCTAGAAATCCGTGCGTACCGTTACACCGGCCACTCAATGAGCGATCCGGGCAATTACAGAACCCGCGACGAAATCAAAAAATACCAGGAACGCGACCCGATTGTTCTTTTCCAGGACAGCCTAAAAGAAGCCAAGGTTTTTGGCGACAAAGATTTCGAAGAGATCGAGCAAGAAGCGGTTGCAGCAGTCGATAAGGCCGTTAAGTTCGCCGATGAAAGTCCGTTGCCGAGTGAGAGTGAGTTGTTCACAGCCGTGTTTGCATAGCATATGCCAGTTTTGACCATCCGCGACGCGCTGAATCAGGCCTTACGCGAAGAAATCATTAGGGACGAAAACGTTTTCGTGATGGGCGAGGAAGTTGCCGAGTACGATGGCGCTTATAAGGTCACGCGCGGACTGTGGAAGGAGTTTGGTGACAAGCGCGTTGTCGATACGCCGATCACGGAGCTTGGCTTTGCGGCTGTCGGCGTCGGTGCGGCGATGGCGGGCTTGCGGCCTGTGATCGAGTTTATGACGTGGAATTTCTCGATCCTCGCGGCCGATCAGATCATAAATCACGCGGCGAAGATGCTGTATATGTCAGGCGGGCAATTCAAGGTTCCCATCGTTTTCCGCGGGCCGAATGGATCTGCGTATCAGGTCTCGTCTCAGCACTCGCAATCGCTAGAAGCCTTTTACGCTAATTTTCCCGGTCTTAAGGTTGTGATGCCTTCGACCGCAGCCGATGCGAAAGGTCTCTTAAAATCGGCGATTCGAGACGACAATCCCGTGATCTTTCTGGAACAGGAACGGATGTACGGCCTCAAAGGCGAAGTTCCCGAGGATGAGGATTTCACCATCCCGCTGGGCGTCGCTGATATTAAACGCGAGGGAACTGATTGTACTATCGTCGCGCGCTCGATGACGGTGCCGCTGGCTTTGCAGGCCGCGGAGAAGATTCAGGCCGAGTTCGACGTCTCGTGCGAGGTCATTGACCCGCGAACCATCAAGCCGCTCGACAAAGAGACAATCATAAAATCGGTCAAGAAAACAAACCGCCTCGTGATAGCCGAAGAATCACATTATTTCGCCAGCGTCGGTGCAGAGATCTCGCACACGATGATGGAACACGCTTTCGACTATCTCGACGCACCTGTCAAGAGAATCTCGTGTGCCGAGGCTCCGATGCCGTACGCGAAGAATCTGGAAGCATTGGCGTTGCCGGATATAGATAAGATCGTCGCGGCCGTGAAGGAAGTTTGTTATTTGTAAATGGCATTCACGTGGGATCCGGCAAAACGAGAAAAGGTTCTCGCTGAACATAAGGTCGATTTTGATAAGATTATCGATGTATTTGACGATCCGTTCGCCGTCGAGGATGTCGATGGACCTCATTCATCGGCCGATGAAATTCGGTTTATTATAATTGGCCTAACGCGCGAGTACGGTCTGATATTTTTGGCTTTCACCGAGATGTCCGAAACGCATCTGCGATTTATTACGGCTCGCAAGGCCGAGAGCTGGATGACGAAAGTTTATGACAAAGCTAGAAGCGGAAGATAAGTTAGTGTTTCTCGAAACGACTGAGGAGGAAAAAGTCCACGGCCTGCGGCGCATAAAACGCCGGCATTACACTGGCCCCCCCGAACTCTTGCCTCAGCAATTCCCATTGGAACGTTTACGAGAAAGCCTTTTAAATGATGACGAATTCGTCGACAGGTTGCGCGAAAAACTTGCTGCCTAGAGAATACTCCGATCATTGGCTATCAAACATATGGCTGAAAAATTCTTAATGCCGAAGCTGTCGCCGACCATGGAGGAAGGCCAAATATCCCGCTGGGTCATGAACGAGGGCGACTCCTACGAGGGTGGAGACACGCTTGCCGAGGTTGACACCGACAAAGCTACGATGGAGATGACCGCGCTCTCGGCCGGGACGCTTCTTAAGATTATCAAGGGTGCCGGCGAGTCAGCCGCGCTTGGCGAGGCCATCGCAATTATCGGCAAGGAAGGAGAGGACATCTCGGCCCTGCTCGGCGAAACTGCATCAAACGGCAATAAAGCAGAATCGTCCGAAACGCCGGCGCCAGCCGACGCTCAGCCTGCGGGGAAGCAACAGCCGCCTTCGCAGCCAGCGGCCTCGAACCCTGAGGGCGAAAAGCAAGTTCCGTCCGAGACGACCAATGGGCAGCAGCCAAAGACGTTGGCGGAAAAAGATTCCGAGACAGCTAAATCAATGGCCTCTGCGGTGGAGAACGGGCGTCTCATCGTTTCTCCGATTGCCGCAAGAATGGCCGCCGAGAATAACGTCGATCTACGATCCATCGACGGTTCGGGCCCGAATGGCCGAATTATCAAGCGAGACATAGAGGAAGCTCTTTTGGCGGGTGATAAAGGCCAAAAACAAAAATCCGATGGTCCAGAATCGGCATTTCAATCTTCGACCCAGGTTGGCGCCTCGGTCTTTCGCGATGAAAACACGTCAAGGATGCGGCAGGTCATCGCCAGCCGTCTTGCGGAGTCCATCGGACCGATCCCCACCTTTTACCTCACGACCGAGATCGAGATGGACAACACGCTCGCGCTCCGCAAAGAAGTCAACTCGAATGTCGGCGAAGAACAGAAGATCAGCGTGAACGATATCGTCGTTAAGGCGGCAGCCATGTCGCTTATTAAGCATCCGTTTGCAAATTCGAGCTATCAAGACAAGACGATCCGTTTCTACAATCAAGCCGATATAGGCGTCGCAGTTGCTATTGATGAGGGGCTGATTACGCCCGTCATCCGCGGTGCAAATCTGAAAGGCTTCCTGGAAATCTCGGCGGAGATCAAAGACCTCGCGGCCAAGGCGAAGGTCAAAAAGCTGCAGCCCGAGGATTACACCGGTGCGACATTCTCAATCTCAAATCTCGGAATGTTCGGCATTAAAGAATTCACTGCGATCATCAACCCGCCCGAGGCCGGAATACTTGCAGTCGGCGCCGCGGCGGAAGTTCCAGTTGTTCGCTATGGCGAAATCGTCATCCGCAGCATTATGAATGTCACCATGTCATGCGACCATCGCGTCATCGACGGTGCTACCGGAGCCAAATTTCTGCAGACGTTTAAGCAGATGCTCGAACAGCCGGGTATGATGCTGGCCTAGGGCGAACCCTTGGATACCGAAGACTCCCCATCCCAAACCGGCGACAGATCAATCGCCCCATATCTCGCACTGGTTCCGGCGCAGGTCTTTTTTGGATCACTGCCCGTCATCGGAAAAGTTGTGCTAACAGTGATTCCGCCAATGGCGCTCGTCGGTATCCGGGTCGGCGTGACCGCCGTGATACTCGTTGCAATCCAGAGCTTTCGGGGACGCCTGTGGCTAAAAGAGAGAGGCGACTATGGGCGATTCGCGGTACTTAGCCTGTTTGGCGTGGTATTTAATCAGCTTTTGTTCATCTCAGGACTCTCGCTCACCAAGGCCTCCAATGTTTCGCTTCTCGCGGTGCTCATCCCCGTTTTCGCACTTACGATTGGAGCCATGATCGGCTCAGAACGGTTGACTGCTCTCAAGATCGCCGGAATCTGCCTCGCCGGTGCCGGGGTCGTCATCTTGATCGATCCTAGAAACGCTTCCTTTTCATCTTCAACGACGCTCGGCGATTTGCTCATCATTCTGAATTGCCTGTCATATGCTATCTACGTCGCAACATCTAAGGGTGCGATCGTGCGAAACGGTACGTTCAGGTCGATGATGTGGGTTTTTGTCTTCGCTAGCATCATCTCTGTCCCGATAGGAGCAATTTCGATGTCGGCGGTCGATGTTTCATCCATTGCGCCGATGATCTGGTTATTGACACTTCACATCGCGATCGTCGCGACCGCGGCACCTTACCTGCTGAATGCGTGGGCACTAGCGAAGGTCGGTGCGTCGACAGTCGCGGTGTTTGTATATCTCCAGCCGCTGATCGGGTTCCTGCTCGCGGTTGCATTCCTCGGCGAGGCGGTCGACGCGGTTTTCATAGCGTCCTGCGTTCTAATCTTCGTGGGAGTCTTTATGGTCACGAGGAAATTCGTCCCAAGCGAAACATGAGCACCTGGTCGAGCGTATCCACAGCAACTAGGCGTGATAACCGGATGGCAACCCAGATAAATCAAATTGACGATCCTGAGCGACGGGAGACGATCTTCCGCATCGAAGGCGAGATGTTTCGGGCGGATGCGGAGCTCATCGGGCGAATCGCAGCGGACGCCCACGCAGCCTCGGGCCACAAAATAAAGATCGACCTCGCCGATCTCGACTTCCTCGACAGCGAATCGGCCGGAGTCCTCAGAAAGCTAGGCGACGACCTTGTGGTGGAGATAATCGGCACGGAAATTTTCCTGCAAAGCTCCGTCGACAAGGCTGAGCGGCGATGACAATCTCACTGATTGCGGTTAAATTAATTAAATGAAAGTCAGTGAAATCGCCGATTTCCTATCAGCGGAGCTGGTGGGTGATCGCGACGCCAATATCGTCGGTATCTCGAGTATCGAGGAAGCACGGGAAACGGATGTCGGATTTCTGGAGAACGCCGCTGCTCAAACCGACACTCGTGCCGGATGCATCCTCGTGCCGCTTGATTTTGACGTGGCTGGCCGGACCGTCATTAAAACCGCGAACCCCAAGCTGGACTTCGCCCGTGTCGCCCGCCTCCTCCATCCGTCAAAAACCGCACCCGCCGGCATCAGTAGGCAGGCCATTGTGGGGTCTAGCGTCACGCTCGGGGAAAACGTGTTCATCGACGCGTTTACGTGTATCGGCGACGGCGTAAGCATCGGCGACGGCACACAAATTTGGGCAGGATGCAGAATCGCCGAAGGCGTAACCATTGGCATAAATTGCACTCTTCGCGCCAACGTCGTTGTGGAAGAGGGGAGCCGCATTGGAAACGGCGTGATCCTGCACGCCGGTGTTGTTATAGGGGCGGATGGGTTTGGCTATGTGCGAAGCAATGACACCTACCTAAAGTTTCCTCAGGTCGGCACCGTTGTAATCGAAAATGACGTCGAGGTCGGGGCGAATACATGCGTCGACCGGGGATCGCTCGGCGAAACCCGGATCGGCGAGGGCACAAAGATCGACAATCTTGTCCAGATCGCTCATAACGTACAAATCGGAAAACGAGTCGTCATCGCGGCGCAGACCGGAATTTCGGGCAGCACCGTGATCGAGGACGATTGCGTAATCGGCGGCCAGGTCGGCATCGGCGACCACGCTCGCATTCTGAGCGGGACTGTGGTCGGCTCCCAGGCAGGCATTCTGCCCGGCAAAATTGTTCGCCCCGGCGTCTGGTGGGGAACACCCGTCCAGCCGCTCGCTGACTACAAACGCCAAAATGCCCACGTAAAAGGTCTGGAGCGGCTGAAGGCAGAGGTCAAGGCGCTCAAAACTCAGATCGATGAATTAATTGGCCGGGGGAGATAGAAGTGCCGCTTGGCCTCGATTAACTGATGACCTACATCATCGTGATTCTTACCGTTCTGATGCTGTATGCCTTCGCGAGGCGGGCATTAGTCCATGGCGCCGTCAAGACGCTTATCGATGCCGGTAGCGGCGCGATTTCGGGTTGGATCGCTGGCATACTCATCGGCATCGGAGCCCGTGTTGGCATGTGGACGATACCGTTCGCAAACGGGACGGCATCGAGGGCGTCGCTTGAGGGTAGCCTTCAGGTCGTACTCGTCTTCTCACTATTCGGCATCGGCCTCGGCCTTCTCTACGAGCTCCTGTTCCGCTCGCTCTTTAGGCGGCGCGGCGTTTTGTATGGGTTGCTCATCACAATTGTGACGGCTTACCCGATCGGCTCAGCGGGATTTCAGCAGCTGGAATTCCCGCCTTCCCCCGCCGGCGCGGTCGCATCATCCCTTTTCTTCGCGGGCCTTATGTTCATACCTTTTGCAATTGCGAATGAGTACATCCTAACCTTAATACGGCGCGTGCGTATCCGCGGTAAGTTTGCGAGCACCTCCTTTTCTCTCACTCAATAAGTTTGAGAATAGCCGCTGCGGCCCGACCGGACGCACCCCCGCCGCCGAGTTTTTCGGCCGCTGTCTTCAGTTCGGATCGCATCGCGGCATTCCGATCGGAGCCGAGCAGGTCGATGAGCTCAGCCGCCAGCGTTTCCGCATTGAAATCATCCTGAATCAATTCCTTTGCAACGCGTCTTTCCGCAATGAGATTGATCAATCCGTAATGCGGTACGTCGATCATCGGCTCCAGCAGGCGGTAGTTCAGCGACGAGGTCTTATACACGACTACTAGCGGCGTGCCGATAATACCCGTTTCAAGGGTCGCCGTCCCGCTTGCTACGGCAGCGGCATCGGCAGAGTTGAGGGCATCATAAGTCTCGTTTTCGACTATTGCGAAGAAAGCGGAAACGTTTTTGGAGGCGACGATTCGCTCGACCTCGCCACGACTCTGTATAGAGGAAACCGGCACTACGAACTGGACGCCGGGTATTTTCTCGCGAATTATCGCGGCCGAGTCGGCCATGACGGGAAAGATCCGATCGATTTCTTTGCTCCGGCTGCCCGGCAGCAATGCAATAATCGGTCGCGAAGGCTCGAGGCTATGCGAACGGCAAAACTCATTTTTCCCTGTGGTCGCGTGCACCTCGCGGGTGAGCGGGTTGCCCACATACTCCACATTTGTGACGCCTCGCCGGGCGTACCATTCTTTCTCGAATGGAAGAATTGCGATCAGAAGGTCTACGTAACGTTTTATTGCGCTTATGCGATACTGCCGCCACGCCCAAACTTGGGGCGAGATGTAATACACCACCCTCACACCGCGTTTTTTCAATGTACGAGCCAGCTTTAAGTTGAAATCGGGAAAGTCGACGAGTATTACGACCGCGGGCTCCTGTCGATCGACCGCCTTGACGAGGGTCCGAAACGCCCGGAGGAACATCGGAATCGACCTTGCAATCTCCGCTAGGCCGACGATCGACAGATCGTCTGCGTTCACAATTGCCTCAACCCCCGCCGCTCGCATTTTCGGCCCCGCGGCGCCAAAAAACTCAGCTTCGGACTCCGGCCGCGCCTCTCGGAGCGCCGTTACCAGCTTCGCTGCATGGCCGTCGCCCGACGCTTCGCCGGCAACGATCATTATTTTAATTTTATTGGTTACCACCCAACTTAAATATCTACGCTTAAATGATATATCCGTTCGGTAAAATGACAACCTGACATCTGCGCGGGTGCATCAAAGGTGTTGATATTACGGCAGCCCATGCCACCCCGACAGTGGCGGACACCTTGCAGAACCCGCGTTTTGCACATAGAATCGAGTGTTTTAGGTCAGCGCGTTAAGCAATTTATATAGTCAAAGCTTTTTGGAGGAGTCTGTGACGATTCGTCTTACTTTTCTTTTTATTTTAGCAGTCACCCTTTGCCTGTCGCCCCTCTCCGCCATGGCACAGGCGGACTCCGCGATCGCTCAGGTTTCGACTTCGGCGTCAGAGGCCTTCGCGGGAGGTATTAGCGGCGACGGCAGGTTCGTTGTTTTCGAGTCGAATGGGAATGTCGCGACCGAGGACCCTCGCAATGCGGACAATAATACTGAGATATTCATCTTCGATTATGCCCAGCGTCGAATCTTTCAGATCACGGACACGAAAAGCGTTCTTTTTAATACGGTAGCACCGGCGACTTTTGACAACATTCGCGTCACGATCATAAATACACGCCCTGTCATCAGTAACGACGGCCGCTGGGTCGCGTTCAGCTCAAATGCTACGACTGCTCGAGCCTCATCGCCAAACGCTACGAATCCCGGCTCATTCGATGGCAATTTGTTCACCTCGCCAACGCCGACGCCTTCACCTACGCCGACGGGCACGCCTACGCCAACACCGACGGGAACCCCGGCTCCCAGCCCGACGCCGCCGGCAAATCCATTGACTGCGGACGGCAACCTGGAGATGTGGCTATATCAGATCCCTAATGTGACTGCGGTTGCCAGTTTGTCCGCCGGCGACGAATTGCCTGTGACGAACCTGGCTGGCGGGACGTTTATTAGAGTAACCAATACAGATCCGAGCCAGCTCCCGTTGCCGGGATCGAATACCACCGGGCCATTTGTCGCTGACGACAACCATGACGCGAGCATCAGCGATGATGGCGGCGTTGTCGCTTTTGTTTCTACCCGCGACCTCGTGCCGGCAGTTGGGAATGTGTTCCCTGCGGATGATAACGACGAAATATTTACCTTTGTGCGAGCGACGTCAACTCTCGGCCAGGTGACAAAAACCCCACGCGGGCCGATTGGGAATCCAAATTACAGCAAGAACCCTACCATCTCCGGCAACGGGCGCCGCGTTGCTTTCACAAGCAGCGGCGAGAACCCGATCGTCGGAATGACCGGCGGAGTTAACCCTTCGACCAGCCGTAACGAGGAGATTTTTGTTTCGGACATTGACGCGGCGGGTGCAACTACGGGCCTGCGACGACAGGTAACCGCCACTACACCTCTGAATCCGGGAGACGCGGTTAACGTTCTCGATCTCGGCCGCAGAATGAGCCGCGATGGGCGTTTTATCGCCTTTGACTCATTCGCCGACCTGGCCAATGAGAATAGCGGTACGAATTACACATCCTTTGCACTCTATCTCTACGACGTAACGGGAAACAATTTTCGTCGCATCGGACCGCGCAGCGACGCCGACACGGCCGCGACCGGTGGAGACGTGACGCATTATCCAGGTTTTACTGACTACGACGTGAACGGCGTGCCAACCAACTTGGTCTTTGCATCAAGGCTCAATCTGAAAGCAGATGGCACGATTCCAACGACCGCCGCGGACGGTCTGAATCCAGGGGCCTTGCGTTCCACTCAGCTTTACTCGTATCCAATAAATGTACCTGCCGCGATGGCGACGTTAACGCGGCTGGCTAAGTTTCCGGACCCCGTTACCTTTGTCGCGTCCACTCAGTTTTTGACCAGTAACACGTTGGTTCGCGGGGCGTTCAATATTGCGTTGACGGAATTCGGGACGGGCAATCTGGATCTGCAGTCGGAAGTTTTTTATTATCTCAAACCAACGGTTACCGCGGAGCCCATCGCGGGGATCAGCTTGTTTACTGGGGCGACACGGCTGCCCATCCTGCCGACGGCAACCCCCAGCGGCAGCATCACCCCGACCCCGACCCCGTCACCGACGGCGACGGCCACCCCGACGCCAACGGCGACGCCGACCGGAAGTCCGACAGTGACACCTACGCCCGTCACCCCGGCCGCCGTCTTAGGCATTTCGCCCGGGATGCTCGCGGTTGCCGACTACACCGGAAGTGACGTAACCATTGCTCCTCGCACAGCGGTAAGTTCCCTTCTCCGCCGGCCTACACTTCCAATCGAGCTCTCGGGCGTATCGATGACGATAAACGGAGCGGCATGCGGATTGAAATCGGTCGGTGGCCGGCGAATCGAGTTTGTTGTGCCGCCCGCTCTAACATCCGCTATCGGTGGTACCGTTTTTCCCGTCGTTATCAATAATAATGGTGTCGAGCTAAAAACGTTTCTGACAATAGTGCCCACGCGGCCGGATATTTTCCGAAACGATTTTCTGCCTCAGCCACTTGGGCGTGCGCGCCTGTTCAATGTTACGAACACGGTTCAGACTACTGAGCCATTCGTTGTCAGGACCATTCGCCGTCGCGGAAACCTCTTATCCCCTAGCCGCATTCGAATCTTTCTCACCGGTGTTGAAGGCGTAACTACCGGGGCGGTTAGCGTCCGGATTCGAGACGTCGTTATCAATGTTCCAAATATTCGGACCAACGCCACTCTGGTGGAACCGGGCGTCTACACGATAGATTTTGACTTGCCTGCAAGTCTGGACATGGCGGGCGATCAGCCGATAGTCGTGTCGGTTACGGTCGGCGGCTCCGTGTTTTCATCACGACTTGACGACACGACGTCCCGAATTTTCCTTCTGTAGCCTTAAAGGCGTTTTCAGGATAGCGGCGGCGGCTAAAATAGCCGCCGCTTTTTTTGTCTAGATTGCCGCAAAGACTCCATCCGACCCGTCCGTTTCGTTGCCGCTGATTGACCGCTGATATACAATGAGACCTAATCTTATGGCCCTATTATCTTGATTGTTTTTACATTTTAGCGATCAAATATAGCCCCAGCGGCCGACGCAGCAAAATAAATTATGTCCGCAGCAGATGTCAGCACAAACAAGATCTCACCAAAGGTGTGGAAGAACGGAAAGTTCATCGATTGGGATGATGCACGCATCCACGTGATGTCCCACGTCGTCAACTACGGCTCCAGCGTTTTTGAGGGCATCCGATGCTACGAAACAAGCCAGGGGCCTGCCATTTTCCGCCTATCGGAGCACATGCAGCGGCTCGTAAATTCCGCCAAGATCTACCGGATGGATTCCGAATTTTCCCGTCTCGATTTCTGCGATGCCGCGGTGGAGCTCGTGCGTCAGAGTGGTCTTGAGCATTGCTACCTGCGTCCGATCATCGTTCGCGGGTTAAGCGAGGAAAACCCGTCGTTCGGCGTAAATCCATTTCCTGCACCGATTGATGCGTATATCGCTACCTGGCAGTGGGGCAAGTATCTCGGGGAGGAGGCACTCGAAAACGGTATAGACGTCTGTGTATCGAGTTGGACGCGGATCACTTCAAATTCCCTGCCCGCTATGGCAAAGGCGGGTGCGAATTACATGAATTCGCAGCTGATCAAGATGGAGGCCCTGCTCGGCGGATTCTCGGAAGGTATCGCTCTCGATGATCGTGGTTATGTGTCGGAGGGGTCGGGCGAGAACATCTTCCTCGTGAACGGGGGTAAATTGATCACTCCGCCGCTCGGAGCCTCGATCCTGCCGGGTATTACCCGCGATTCCGTTATCCAGATTGCTCGTGAATTGAACATCGAGATAGTCGAGACCAATGTACAACGTTCCGCGTTATATCTAGCCGACGAGGTCTTTTTCACAGGCACTGCGGCCGAGATTACTCCGATACGCTCCGTTGATCGTATAACGGTGGGCAGCGGTAAACGCGGGGACGTGACGAAGGTCATTCAGGACGAATTCTTTAAGATTATCGACGCGACGCGGCCCGCACCGTCGGGCGCGGAGTGGCTGACTTTCATCAACGCCACCGATGAAAAAAAAACGGCGGCGGCGTGATCGACTAGCTCCCATGCCCTGAAAGAAGATGGCCGCCCTTCTCGGTGGCCCTTTTTTTTTCTTACCAGAACGTCCAAATTCGCCTTGGATCACTGCCGCTATGTGTTGCAGCCCATTCCAGACCTACAGGCATCAATTGGCCATCTACCGCAAATCAATTCTTGAGATAACCGTCTTTGCCTGCGGGGCGTTGGTCATGGTCTTTGAGATCATTGGCTCACGAATTCTATCTCCCTTCATCGGTACATCGACGTACGTTTGGACCAGCCTGATAGGCGTGATACTCGCAAGCCTGAGCGTGGGCTATTGGTACGGCGGGCGATTGGCAGACAGACAACCTGATCCCCGAATCCTCGCGTCCGTGATATTCGCTGCGGGCTCGTTAGTCGCGATTACGGTACTGATCAAGGACATCGTAATGTCGTTTATCGCCGCTGCCCCGGTTGGCCTGGAACTTAAATCAGTGTTTGCCGCCGTCCTCTTATTCGCACCCGCAAGCGTCTGCCTTGGCTTTGTCGCTCCATTCGCCGTCCGTCTAAGGCTGACGACAGTCGAAACCACGGGCACAACAGTTGGTCGCCTCTATGCTTTGTCGACGGTCGGCAGCATCGTCGGGACGTTCGCCGCCGGGTTCGTGTTGATTCCGTTCGTGGGCAGCGTTCGTACGCTGTATCTGATCGCCGGTGCACTGATGATCGTCGCGGTCTCGCTTGTTCCTTTAGCGATATCGCAAAAGACGATCGGCGGAGCACTGGTACTGGTATTCGGGATCGCGGCCACAGAAGTGACTGGTTTTCTACTGTTGCAGAAAAGCGGCGTACACGACATCGATACGGAATACAGCCGCGTCCAGATATTCGAAACAATCGATTCAAAAACCGGCCGCCGAATGCGTGCCCTCGCTACCGATCCTTATTTTGCCCAATCGGCAATGTATCTAGACACGGGCGAACAGGCCCTCGAATACGGCAAGTTTTATCATCTTATTCGATACTACAATCCAAATTTTCAAAACACACTCATCATCGGCGGGGCCGGCTACTCATTCCCAAAGGAATACCTGCGGACTTATGCAGACGCGAAAATCGACGTAGTAGAAATCGACCCGCAAATGACCCAGATCGCCCGCAACTTCTTCGATCTACAAGACGACCCACGCCTAACAATCTTCCACGAAGACGGTCGAATGTACATAAACCGAGCTGAATCAAACAAATACGACGCCATCCTAATGGACGCCTTCGGCTCGCTTTTTAGCGTTCCAACCCATCTCACAACGATCGAAGCAGTCCGCGAAATGCACCGAATTCTAACCGATGACGGAGTCGTCATCTTCAACCTGGGCTCCGCCCTAACAGGCCACGCAAGCTATTTCTTTCAGGCCGAATTCAAGACGTACCAAGCAGTCTTTCAGGACGTTTCTGTCTTCAAAATAAACCAGGACTATGGCCCCGAGAGATTGCAAAACCTAATAATCGTCGCGAATAAATCGAACATCCTGCAGGCTGAGGCGGCTACCGAACCGGCCATCGCTCTCCTAGCCCGCCGCTATGACGCTGACCTGCACCTGACGAAACCCATTCTTTTGGACGACCTATCCCCGGTGGAGTACTACAACTCCCTCGCCCAGGACCTATTTCTCGCCAACCGCAACCCATTATCTGCTGATGGCGAGATTGCCGAATAGACGTTTTCCGAATAGCGCAGCCGCACGGCGGTTGGCGATAGAGGCTCGCGAGTTCGACCCGATGAAAGGGTGAGTGAAACGCCCGAACTTCGCATCTTCTCAGGGCTGTGCGCGATTCAACCGCCTTCGGCAGGTCTGCTCTGGTGGAAGACAAGAACGCAGCTCAACGAGGGGCCCTTACCGCAGTCCCTGCCCAAACTGCTCAGTTCCAAACGTCCCGATGCCATTCAGTCGGAAGCTAAAAACTACTTTGTTTTCTTTTCTGACGCCGACGTTGAAGGTGTAGTACTGCAGGGCGACCGAGCAGCAGTCGTAGGCGTAGCCGGCGGTGTAGAGGCTGCTGATTAATGGGCTTTGCTGGGTGGCCCGGCGGTTTTGAAAATCAAAGAAGAATGATGCACCGCCGTACGGACCTCGCTCACGGCTGCCGACGAAAAGCGACGGGCTCCATTGAGAGCCTCGGAGCGTTCCGGGCTCTTTACCCTGGGGATCGGCAAATTGGGCGAGCGAGGGTATAAGGGTGACAGCCCGTGTGTAATAGAAGGTTTGGAATAGTTTGAACAGGCTCGAGTCGTATCCAACCGTCGCCGAGATCGCCCGGAGGCCATCGCCATTCAAGCCCAAATCCAGCCGTGAATTTACAAACACGGTTCGTTGGGGCCGATATGTTGCGTCAATGTTAATGGGCGAGAGCCGACGAGGAGCCCCGCCGAATGTGTAGAAGCTGAGCGCGGTGATCGGTTCGATCTGATTGCGGCGGCCGGGAATGAGCGCCCCGCCAAAGCTGGTATCAAAAAAATACTTCCCCCGCACAGCCAGTGTGAATATTTCATAGGGTTGCACCGAAGTCTCGCCGCCATTAGTCGACGAGCCGTCAACCACGCGGGTTGAGCTGTGGCTACCGGTTATAGTGGATGATGTGCCATACACCGCGCCGCCCGCGGCTGACGGACGGTCTAGGGTTTGCAGCAGCCGTTGAGCTTCGTCGGTGACGGCCTCGGTATACTTCCTCGTGTAAAAACGATTCACGATGCCGAATTCTATTTCGTTCGTATTGGCTATCGTGTCGACGTAGTCAAAGCGAATAATTCGATTAAATTGGTTCACGCCCCGCACGAATCTGTACGTGAGATAGGGCTCTATCACATGGCGAAACCGTAATGAATCGTCGGCGGCATAATAGTTCTTAGCGAGCGCAACTGGGCGTACGTCGAAAGTGAATTCGCCGTACTTCCTAATCAAATCGCGGCCGACGACCTGCCGGATATCGTTAAAAGAATCTGAATAATACGTGATGCGGCCCGAACCAGTCGCGGTGAAATTAAAATACTTCGTATTGAAAGGTATGGTCAGCTGGGGAAAGAAATCGAGCCTCTGCGAAAGCGAAGGCGTCGCAACCGGGTCCTGGCCGGTGATCGATCGATAGGACGCAAGGTCGTCAACCTCCTCGCGCCGCGATACGCCTTCGAGACTGGTTTTAAAGGAAAAATATGCCCTGTCTAAAAAGCGGAGCCTCGACGGCCGCTTCTCGAAATGAATACTGGGCAGGTTACGGGTCTTTTCCCGCACGTTTGGGATCGATATTACCTGCGAACGCGCGAGGAGATTTAGCGTGTAGTCGCCCCAACTCTTGTTTATAAAGGCCTGAGAAACCTCGATAGGTGAGATGATCTGCTGCACACCATCAGAGAACTCCTGCCGAAACGCGAGGCTCGAGGTTAGCCGGACATCGACGGCGGCCGTAAATCCACTTGGAAAGTAGTGCAAGCCTTGGGCATAGATAATCGAGCCACCCTGATCGGGCTTTCCCGGGCCGGCGTCATCGCCCAGAACCCGGTCGGCAACGGCGTAGAACCCAAAGTCGAAATACGAACGCGAATTTGCCCGCGTTCTGAGGTCCAGCCCATACCCGAAACCGCGAGCGGTGAATAGGTCTCCCCGAAATGTGACATCGGCCGATTCGCCCAGCGTTTGGTAATACGCCGTCGATATCCGTGCCCCCTTATTTTTTGAATAACCAAAGGTCGGCGTTAAAAATCCCGAGCTGCGGTCACGTTCCTTTATCGGAATTGACGCAAACGGCAGGAAAGCGATCGGGACATCCTTAATGCGGAATTTTGCGTTTCTAAGCCGTAGCTTGTCATTTGTTTTAATCGTTGCCCGCTCCGCGGTAAAGCTCCACTTGGGCACGGCTTCCTCACATGCCGTAAACTTTCCCTTTGTGACCTCGATCTCATTCAAACCCGTCCGCTCGACCCGCTCCGCAGTAAAGTAGATTACTGTTCCATCGTTAGTCTGGTTGGTAAATCCGGTCGAGTCTTCAAACGTGCCTAGCTTTGTCTTATAATTCCAGGTAGCGGTCGCGCCGGTAATCCGCTGATCATCGCCCTGGTCAAAAATGACGCTGCCGGTCGCAACTATTTTGTTTTCGGCCTCGTATACGACTATTTCATCCGCCTGCATCCGATAAAGGCCGTACCGCAAATCGACATTCCCAACATGCCGCACTATCCTGCGCCCCTTTTCGCCCTCCGCCGTGTTGCGCAGGGAATAGATAACGACCTCACCATCGCCGCCCTCCGGCTCGAAACTGGGAGTTTTTTTCACCAGCGGGGCGGTAATATTGCGTTCAGGTGCGACGGGATTGATGGAGGGCGTGTCGGTTATTGGGTTGGAAACCTGCCGCTCGACCGGGTTGGTTTGCTGCCCGGCAGTTACGACGCATAGCAAGCCGAGTAGGACGAATGAGATTACGAATTGGGTAAAACGCATCGGTAACGGGAGAGGATATCTAATGCTAACACTAGGCCGGGGCAACAATGAAAATCCGGCACAGTGTGATCGACGGCCAAATTGTGGGCACGCGAGATTCTCAAGGCTTCCCGCTCTCTCGCTGCCGACTATTGAAAGGTACCGGACAATGGCTTTATTTAGCCGAAACCTCAAGCACGAAGTAGTCGGTCGACTCGATCCGCGCTATCCGGCCCGACAAATAAGGCTCCTGGAAAAACGAGTTCGCCGGACACGCCAGACCCCGCAGGGCACTATCCCCACTCATCTCGCCTTGTGCGACAAGTTCCTCGGGAAACCACGTTTCGACGGGGAGGCTGACGCTTTCCGCGGGACCAAAAGTCGAGCATTCTTTGCCGATCTTATCCGCATCCGCATTCGAGAACCGAAGGGCGGCGAGTAATTTTTTGTTTGTCGGAAACTCCTTCCAGACGATGTCTTCCGTCTCGTACGGGAGCCTCACAAACAGGGCCAACTCTTCAGCATTTGTTTTTGCGGCATTGACGCCGGGCCGCTCGCCGCCGACGTTAGCGCCGTTGGCAGGAGGCCCGCCGCCAACGCAGGCAGACCACACAGCGACCCCAAAAAACAAAACACAGGCTAGAGTTAGTCCCCTTGAGCTCATCTGCACATTGTATGCGGACGCGGCAAAGCATTGCAATTTGCCGGTGTTGCCGGGTGCCCGCTTCCCCGCCTATTGATCCATTTCAATATGGTAAAATTTGCTTTACGAAATATTATGACACCGGAAACAATTGCCACCCCGACAGCGGCCGAAGTCGAGAAAGAACGCTGGGAATCTGAGACATTGTCAAAAGTGCTCGAACGATCGCCCGAGCGCAAGACCTCGTTTGAAGGGATCAGTCTGGAGCCCGTAGACCGACTTTACACCGCAGGGGACATCGGCGCATCAACCGAGATCGGCTATCCCGGCGAGTTCCCGTATAAACGAGGTATCCACCCGACCGGTTATCGGGGCAAGCTCTGGACGATGCGGCAGTTCGCCGGATTCTCATCGCCCGAAGAAACGAACCGCCGTTTTAAGTATCTTATGGCGCAGGGCCAGACCGGACTCTCGGTCGCTTACGATTTGCCGGCATTGATGGGCCTCGACTGCGACTCGCCGCTGAGCGAGGGCGAGGTCGGAAAGTGCGGCGTTGCTGTTTCGTCTCTTGCCGACTTTGAGGTGCTTTTTGACGGGATTCCACTTGACGAGGTCACCGTATCCCAGACGATTAATGCGCCGGCACCGATATTCCTTGCGATGTATCTGGTTGTCGCCGAGAAGCAAAATGCCGATTTTACAAAGATCTCCGGCACCCTGCAGAATGACATTCTAAAAGAATACATCGCCCAGAAAGAGTGGATCTACCCGATCAAGCCGGCGATGAAGCTCGTCATCGATACCTTTGAATACACCACCAAATACGTACCCAAATATAATCCCATCTCGGTCTCGGGGTATCACATTCGCGAGGCTGGTGCGACCGCGTTACAGGAGCTTGCGTTTACGCTGCGCGATGGCGTCGAATACGTCCAGTACGGGGTAGACCGCGGCATGGACGTGGATGACTTCGTTCCGCGCATCTCGTTTTTCTTTAACGCCCACAACGATTTTTTTGAGGAAATCGCGAAATACCGGGCGGCCCGTGTCGTCTGGGCCCAGACGATGAAGGAACGGTTCGGGGCAAAGAATCCGCGCACGATGCAGATGCGATTTCACACGCAGACGGCGGGCGTATCGCTCACGGTTCAGCAGCCGCTCAATAATATCGCTCGCGTCGCCATCCAGGCGCTCGCCGGTGTGCTCGGCGGAACCCAAAGCCTGCACACCGATTCTTTTGACGAAGCCCTGGCACTGCCCTCGGACGAGGCGGCATTAATTGCCCTGCGTACCCAGCAGATCATCGCGGAGGAGACCGGTGTCGTCAATACGGTCGACCCGCTTGGGGGCAGCTATTACGTAGAGTCTCTGACGCAGAAAATGATTGATGGCTGCCTCGACTATTTTGAGAAGATCGACGGTTTTGGCGGCATGGTCGAGGCGGTCGAGGCCGGATTTCCTCAGCGGGAGATTCAGGAGTCAGCTTATCAGTATCAGAAAGCTGTCGAGCGGAAAGAGCAGACCATCGTTGGCGTAAATAAGTATGCGATGCAGGACGAGATTCACAGAACAGACATTCTGCAAATCGCCGAGGGCGTCCGCGATCACCAACTCCTCCGAATGGAACACGTAAAATCCGTCCGCGATGCGGGAGCGGTTTCCAACTCACTAGAAGCACTTAAACAGGCCGCCAAAACTAACGAAAACACAATGCCAGCCATCATCCAGTCAGTCGCAGCCTACGCCACCGTCGAGGAAATCTGCGTGGCTTTGCGTGATGTATACGGCATTTACGAAGAACCAGCCTTTTGAGGTTGCCCATGCGGTAAGGCGGGTCGCCCGGACGCAATCGATCCCTCGAAGTAGTCGATAGTGACATCGACCACTATTGCAAAAACTATTGGGTCTACTTCTCATAACTAACCCGCCAAATCTTCCGTCCGCCGTCATCAGCAATTAAAAGCGAACCATCGGCGTGAATAAGAAGCCCTACCGGCCTGCCCCAGACCTCATTCGAATTCTCATCCGGCAACCATCCGGTTACAAAATCTTCGAAGCCATTAGAAACAAGCTTTCCGTTTTTGAAACGAATCCGTACGATCTTGTAACCGCTGAGCTTCTGCCGATTCCACGAGCCGTGGAAGGCGACGAAAGCATCGCCCTGATATTCCTTTGGAAACTTTTTGCCCGTATAGAATTGAATACCGAGTGCGGCGACGTGTGATGTAAAGAGTACGTCGGGTACGACACTCTTCTTGATGAGGTCGGGGTTTTCACCCTTGCGACGCGGATCTTCGTTTTGCCCGATGTACGAATACGGCCAGCCGTAGAACCCGCCTTCCCTGACCGACGTGGCATAATCCGGAACCAGATCGTCGCCAAGTCCATCGCGTTCGTTGACGGCGGTCCAGAGCTCCCCAGTCTTCGGATTCCACGCCAGTCCAATGGGATTTCGCAGGCCCGACGCAAAGATTCGATGGTTCTTTCCATCAGGATCGTAGACTGAGATCGCCGCACGTCGAGGGTCAGCCTCGACGTCTACATTCGTCGCCGAACCAATCGAGACAAACATCTTCCGTCCGTCTTTAGAGAAAAGAATATTCCTCGTCCAGTGTTGGTTGTAGCCGCCAGCCGTGAGCTCTACGACCTTCTCGCCCGCGCCGACGGCGGCAGTCTGGCCCGGCTGATACTTAAACCTCACGATCGAATCGGTGTTCGCCACATAGAACCAATCTTTGTGGAAAGCCATGCCAAACGGCTGCGACAGTTTGTCGGAAAAGACAAACCGCTGTTCAGCGACTCCGTCCCTGTTGGCATCGCGAAGCACGATCACCGAGTTGGCTCGAGAATCCGCTACAAACACGTCGCCATTGGGAGCGAGGGCCATCCATCGCGGATACCGCAGCTCGCCCTCGGCAAAGACATTCACCTTGAAACCCTTCGGCACAGATAGCCGAGCACCAATGGGCTGCGGGATGACGCGAGATTGCCGCCTGGCACTTTCAGTATTGAATGGAGGCGGTAATTTGGCCGGATCCAGAGAATAGGTAGCCGGACGATCCACATTCACGATTTCGGGTGGCGGCGACGGTACCGACGGTGAAGGCACTTGGCCCGCCAGTACACAGTGGCAGCCGAAAAAGGCTGAGAGAGCGACAGCAGTTCTGATATAATTCGTCATAAATAAAACCATGTCCGAGATCTTATCGATTATCTCTCAGGATAGACCGTCAACCGTACCGGCGACAAGGCAACTGGGTGCGAGGGGCGAGTCGCTTGCTGTCGATTACCTTACAAAACAGGGCTATCGAATCGCGGTGACTAACTTCACGGCGCCGATTGGCAGGAACAGCCGTGGTGTCTCGGTAACCGGCGAGATCGATATTATTGCCGTCGACGGCGAAACGATCTGCTTCGTTGAGGTAAAAACTCGCCGCTCGGACGAGTTCGCACCGTTGATTGCCAGCGTTAACCTTCGAAAGCAGAGGCAGATCATACGCACCGCAAGGGTATATAGGCGAATCTTCAACCTCTCTGGCGTTCCCAACCGTTTCGATGTTGTGACGGTGCTCATTCCCGGGCACGCGGCGGCATCGATCGATTTGATTAAAGGCCTTTTTAGCGAGGCGAAATTCAGGAAACGTTCCTGGAACGAACCGGCTGGGTTTGGCGTTCCATGAACCATTTCGCACCGCTGGGCGTAAATAGCGTTACAAGCAAACAACAGCCTTGAGCAAGTGCTCCCGCGAGCACTCTATTCCAATAAATCATGACCCCTAAGGAGATCGTAATGAAACTCAAACACCTCGTAGCATCGCTAGTACTCTGGATAATGGCCGTTTCGGCTTTGGTCGCTCAACCACCTGCCGTAATCGATCGCGAGATACTGTTCGGCAACCCGGAGATCGCCGGAGCATCTATCTCGCCGGACGGGAAATACATCATGTTTCGAAAGCCTTACAAGGGCGTGATGAATATCCATGTCAAACGCTCTAATGAGCCATTTGATACGGCGCGGCTGATTACCAATCGCTCCGGCGTCGACCGGCCTATCGCCGGCGCTTTTTGGTCTCGTGACAGTAAATATATCCTTTACTCAGCGGACCAGGGCGGCGATGAAAATTTCAACGTCTATGCTGTGAACCCGATGGAAGAGGCCAAGGCGGGAGCCGAGGTTCCAATCGCACGCAACATCACCGAGGCAAAGGGAGTCCGCGTGCAGATAATGGGCGTGCCCGAGAATGATCCGGACGTCATCTTTGTGGGCATAAACGAACGGGACAAGGCCTGGCACGACCTCTACAAAGTCAAACTCTCGACCGGCGAACGCACCCTCGTCAAGGAGAACAAAGACCGTATTGCGGGATACGTTTTTGATACCACGGACAAGATGCGTCTCGCGGTACGCACGCCGCCAAATGGCGACACCGAGATACTGCGGCTCGACACCGACGGAGCAGCAAAGGTACTTTACACTTGCAACCTCTTCGAGTCTTGCGGCCCGGTCCGCTTTAATAAAGACAACAAACGCGTGTATCTAACCACGAATAAGGGTGATGCCGACCTGACGCGGCTGACGCTGCTGGATGTCGAATCCGGCAAAGAAGAGATGGTCGAGAGCGACCCGCTGGGTCGGGTCGATCTGGATGGTGCCGCGTTTTCCGACTTGACGGACGAGATCATCTCGACCTCATACACCGACGATAGAACCAAACTCTACTGGAAAGATAAGAAGTACGAGGCGGATTACAAGTTTCTCCAGTCCAGATACCCAGGCAAGGAGATCGGCCTCGGATCGCGCACTGCCGACGAACAGTTGATGCTCGTCAGCGTTTCCAGCGACACTGATCCGGGCGAGACGTTTCTCTTCGATCGTAAGAAGCGGACTCTCACGTCGCAATACAAGATTCGTTCAAAGATTGACCGGGCGTCGCTCTCGACGGTCAGGACCGTTCGTTATAAGTCATCTGACGGACTGGAGATTCCCGCATACCTGACGCTGCCAAAGGGTATCGCCGCCAAAAATCTACCGCTTGTCGTCTTTCCTCACGGCGGCCCGTGGGCACGTGACTATTGGGGATACAATTCGTGGGCACAGTTCCTGGCAAATCGTGGTTATGCCGTTTTACAGCCAAATTTTCGAGCATCGACCGGTTACGGTAAAAAGTTTTTGAACGCCGGGAATAATGAATGGGGCCAGAAGATGCAGGATGACATCACTTGGGGTGTAAAGCATCTGGTCGCTGAGGGCCTGGCCGACCCGAAACGCATTGGCATCATGGGCATCTCGTATGGCGGCTACGCGACGCTTGCGGGCGTTGCGTTTACCCCGGATCTTTACTCCGCAGCGGTCGCGATCGTCGCGCCGTCAAACACGGTGACGCTGCTCGAAGCAATTCCGCCCTACTGGGAGGCTGGCCGTACGCTGATGTACCGCCGCATGGGCGACCCGAACACCGCGTCCGGCAAGGCACAGATGATGAGCCAGTCACCCGTCAACTCGATCGACAAGATCAAGACACCGCTGATGGTTGTACAGGGTGCCAACGACCCACGGGTGCACCGCCGCGAGGCCGAGCAGGTCGTTGTTGGGCTTCGCAATCGCAACTATCCTGTCGAGTACATCCTGGCGCCGGATGAGGGCCACGGTTTTGCTCGCCCGGTTAACAACATGGCGATGCTCGCCGCCGCTGAAAAATTCCTCGCCAAACACCTCGGTGGACGCTACCAGGAGTCGATGACGCCTGAGGTCGCTAAACGCCTCAGCGAGATCACTGTCAACGTTAAAGACGTAACCGTAACCAAGCCGGCTGACGTACCGGCGTCATCTTCACGCCCTGCCGGAGCGGCCCCGGCGGCGGCGGTCCCAACTTTGACAGGCGTATGGAGCCTCGTCGCGGACGCCAGCGGCCAGTCGATCGAAGTTTTAATGGAGCTCAGGCAGGACGGGACGACCTTCGCCGGCACTACAACCGCGGCGATCGGTTCGGGAACCGTCTCAGGCGGCAAGCTTAATGGCACGACATTTACCGCAACCCTGATCTCGGATGTCCAGGGCCAGCAAGTTGAGTTTAAAATGGAAGGCACGTGGAAGGGCGACACGCTGACCGGAACCTTTACGAGCCCAAGTCTGGGGTCAGTACCATTCACGGGCACTCGAGCCAAGTAAGCCTCGCCCGGGCCGATAAGCTGCGAGGCTGCCTGAAAACGGCAGCCTCTTTTTTCACCTCTTGCTCCGCGGCTGCGCGGCGTCCGTTAATACCACGAAATCGCCGAGCCCGGTGTGCATCGACCTATCAAAATTCATAAAATCCGCTTCGTAGCGAATAGTTACCACAAGCGTCTTTGCCTGTGGCCGGTACTTTGCCAAGTGTTCCACTGTGCCCAAGCGGCTCTCGGTATGAAATCCGCCGTTGAGGTGCACAACCAGCGCTCCGTCGTGGCGTTTGAGGTATCGAGCGACCGAATCGGCCATCGTCGCATCCCACAGTGATTGCGAGGCTAAGATATTCTCGATGCCCATCTGGGCCTCGGCACTGGGACCCATCAATCCTTTGAACTTTTTAGCATACGCAACGGACGGATCGCCGAATGGAAGCGGTGCCAGCCATTGTTTTGCCTGCGACGACAGGCTGGCAAGGGCCCCGCGGCCATTCCGCGACACCATATTAACGTACCGACGCGGAGCGTTGGCGGCAATAACATCTAACTTTCTCTGCTTTGCCAATTCTACGAGCGGTTTGTAATCCGTCTTGTAATTTCCCCAGGCACGCCCGCTGGATATGAGGTGGGCCTCCGAGATAGACCCGCTGAGGTATTCGTCCAGCACTATCTGGACATCCCGCTCAAACATCTCGAGTGACAAAGCGACTTTACGGCCATTCTTAGCGTTCTCGACTGTTCGGCGAAACACCTCAAGCTGAACGGCGTGACCCACGGCGTCGTCGTGCATCTCCCCGAGAAAGATCGCTTGGCTGCTGCGGGTCGCGGCGACGATAGCGTCAATGCTCGACGGATTACCCGCCGCGTCGAAGACGCGATACTGCTGCTCATCGAGCGGCACCTGTGAAAACGTGATGCCTGAGAGGAAGCTGAGTATCAAACAGAGTATCCGAATTGCTTTCATAACGACTTAGTATGCATGTTTGGGCCAAGGCTCGAGGTTATCACAACCGATTGGTGTTAAAAACTTTCTTTTTTCGCTTAATATGTCGGTACTAGGTATGAAAAAAGAGGCAGCCCGAAGGCTGCCTCATTGGTTAGGTTAGATGACCAGCGGAGTTATTCCGCAGCCACAAAGTCAGCGTCTGAGACATTGTCATCGACATTGACGACACGCGATGCAAAGCGGTAACGACGTGAGCTCACGTTGAGCACATACACACCACCTGCCTCGACCTCGTCGAACGAGTAGTACCCGAACGAATTGGTCAGTACCGTGCGACGGTTACCCGCTGCGTCGGTAATGATGACCGTTGCGTTGCGAAGTGCCGTACCCGATGCGAGCGTTACGCGACCACCGACGGTGACACCGGCAGCCGAGACCGGCACGATCGTGACACCGCCATCTTCGATGACGACCTGTGAGGTGACATCGACGGCCTGATCCGAGACGCTGAATCGGGTTTGACCCGCAGGTACCGGATTACGAACGATGGTGATCGGCGTGAAGCCGCTCGGAGCATTGCCCGCGACGAAGAATCGGAAGTTAATGATCCGGTTCGTCGGAGGCGAAGCAGCAAGACCAGCACAGAGGCAGTCAACCAGAGCCCCGATGCGTCCCGTTGCTACGTTGTTCGGGTTAACCGTCAGATTGAATCCGGCGGCAGCAGCCTGAGCACCGAGAGTAACATCGGCGGCGACAATGCTGAGACGTGTCTGATCAAATGCAAGCGTGACACTTGCACCGTCTTCACCACCCTCGGCATCGAGCTCGAGACCAACGGTCACGAAGGTTCCGCGGCCAGACGTTACCGACTGTACGCGAATGATCCTCGGGATCACATCCGGGCTTTGAGCAAGTGCAGACGTTTCGTCAGCCGACTCGAGGAGCATGTCCTCGATGTCCGTATTACCCGACGGAGCCGCGGGACCGAACGCGAATTGCTGCGGATCGAGCATGGCTACATAACGTCTCGTCTGGACCACGTCGGCCGCACCCAGCAAGCCATCACCGCGGGTAGCAAATGGTGCGGTATCAGCACGCTGGAACTCATTCGTTGCCGGATCGGGAATATCGAGACCCACAACAAATCGTCGTGACTGTGTGACATCGTTTGCGAGCAACATGTTGTCACCAGTCGGTCTCGGAGCGATATCGCCCTCCAGACCACCGGCCGGTGTCGGTGTTGCCGTCGGTGTTGCCGTCGGTGTTGCCGTCGGTGTTGCCGTCGGTGTTGCCGTTGGTGTTGCCGTCGGTGTTGCCGTGGCTGTCGGCGTCGCGGTTGGCGTCGGTGTGGATCCTCCGCAACCGGCGGTGGTGGTTATGCTCAGCGCCCATCCGCCATTCAAGTTGCCTATGTCGCCGCCGGCATCGTCTACGATATACAGCGACCACACGCCGTTTGGATTTGTACCGTTAAAAACGGACAAGACGGACGTGCCAGTGGGCACCGGCGCGGGAGCCGGAAAGGCGTCACCGGTCCCGAAGTTCGTCGGACGAAACGTGCCGCTGACAATCTGTGCCGCATCGGGCAGACTTTCGGCAGCCGCATCATCAAGTATCAAATTGACATCTACTGCATCCGGTCCCCCACCAACGTCGCTCAGGATGATGGCGTTTTGCCCGGCCGGACCGACGAGAAGCATGTCAATGTCATCCGGGAAAGTATGATTGATCCCGTTGAGACTAACCCTCAAGCTTGTAACAGTACCGCTGAGACCACCAACCGTTAAGTTCGATGGATACGGACTGGCGACACCCGAGGTACCGGTGCCAGGAATAGTGATAGGCGAGGGATTGGCAAAATTCCCGCACGGAGTTGGTGTTGGCGTCGGTGTAGGTGTCGCAGTATCGTCATTGACGATCGTACCGATACCCGTGTTGTCGATAATGGTTCCGTTGGTTGCCGAACTGAGCACGACACTAAATGTTTCGTCCAGCTCAATAAGCGTGTCGCCAAAAACCTGGATATTGATCGACTGAACCTGCGTACCGGTTCCCGGCCGGAACGTCAAAGTTCCCGATGTGGTCATGTAGTCAGTGCCCGCCGTCGCTGTCCCGTTCTGCGTCGTAAAGTTGACACTCGTAGGCACCTCAGAGCTTCCCGTCCTTGTGATCGTAAACACAAAGTTAGTTACCCCAGCATTACCCTCACTCATCGTCACATCGTTGATCGAGAATACCGGCCCTGGAGTCGGAGTTGCTGTCGGTGTTGCCGTCGGTGTAGCCGTCGGAGTCGCCGTTGGAGCACAGGCCGCAGGAGCCGTCAAGAATGGCATGTAATCAACTACCATACCAGGATCGACGATTGAATCGCCCGTTCCACCAGGATTACTGGCGATCGTCGGTCCACTCGGGCTGCCAAAATAGTTATTTTCGGCATTGAGCGATTGCGGGGTCGCTGGGAGGTAGGCGCCGGGTACAACCTCTAGACCTATTGCGTTACTAAAGATATTATTGTTGTTGATCGTGATACCGCTGTTTGGACCAACTCCGAATTGGTCAGAGACACCGATTCCACGTGTTCCGGAGTTACGGATACTGTTGCAGGTGATCGTCACGTTACTGGTGTTACCACCAAGAGTAATCGACGTACTAGCCGACATCGCAAACTCGTTTCCGGTGAGGATAAGACCAGTCGCATTCAGGAACTGAAACCCAGCGCCGTTGTTGAACACTTGATTGTTCAAAGACGTGATACTCGACTGAGTCCCGGCGTTTCCGACGAATATTGCGGCCGAGCCGTTGTTCCCGGTAAATCGGTTGGCCTCAATAGTAACGTTGCGCAGCCCCGCATCGCTGTAAATACCGTTGCCGCTTGCGGATCCGGGCAAGTTATTATTCCTAATCAAATTGTTTCTGACAGTCGTCTGCACTACGCCGCTGCTATTCAAATAGATACCGAACGTATTGTTTTGAATGATATTATTCAGTAACGAGGTGCCGGAAACCGTCTGTCGCACATTTATCCCGACACTGTCTGAGGGGACAGTAGTTGTCTGAATGGTGAAGCCGTTAATTGTGACCCCGTCTGCCGTCACCAGGAAGCCGGCGCCGGAACCGGTGGTGCCGATCAGCTGTGCATTGACTATTGACTCGGCACCTCGGGCACCTCGGGCGTCCACGCCGGCTTGAGCACCGTTAATGGTCAAAGTTTTGTTGACAGTTACGCCTTCGTTATAGATTCCTGCACAGACCTGTATCGTGTCTCCGACCACCGCCGCATTGACGGCCGCCTGAATCGTGGTGAAAGTCGCGCCCGGACACTGCACCCTATCATCGTCCACAACTAAAGTAGCGAAAGGCGATGACAGTGTTGATGTCGACAGCTTAACCGCCTGCGTAAAGGCGAAGCTAGTTGGGGCAGGCATACCGAGAAAATCCGTTACCGAATAGATAGACGATTGGGGCGCCGCGTTTGCACTTAACGAGGCGGCTAGGATAAGCAGGCTCAAAATGGCTATGCATTTTGTCTGCACCCGGCGGAGGCCGGAAAACTGAAAGACACTGGAAAAAGCGGCGGTTAAGCCCGGCTGATTTGGCATATATTATTTATCCGGGTGGATACTCCTTTTAAGTTTAAACCTTCTGATGGTTCGACATCGAGAACCAATTCTCGTTTCCAAAAGCCGGGGGGGATCGGCCTAAACAGACTTATGCGAAGACTGTGTCGTCCGCAAAATACGCTGGTGATCGCTTATGATCTAATGTTCGGCGGACCTTCCATCTCACGCCCGGCCGCATCAGACTGAACCAATGAGGTTGTCAACAACATGCGCGTTGACTCAATCGCCTCCCAGACGCGGGGCGAGGCCGACGTCGCGAAGATGATCCCCGATAACAAGGCGACTAGCGTGATGGCGATGATGGTGATGGAACGGACGGGTGTGAGCTTTGACATAATTCTGGTTACTCCGACGCCTTGTGAACTACCTACTGCTAAGCCGCGGCCATTTGGCCGGCATTCTTTTATCCTGTGCGTACGAGAGCGCTAATGTTTTTTTGAAAACACTGGCTCGCGACGACACTGTGGTTAACGGTGATGGACGTTAATTATAGGGGCTGTTTCGAAGTATAGGTAGGAACTGTTTAATTTGCAAGCGAAAACACGTCCAGTTTTGATAACGGTAACATCTGCGATTGTGACATGGGCTCGCGCCCGGCAAGATCTCGAAGGTAACAAAAAAAGAGGCAGCCCGAAGGCTGCCTCTTTGGTTAGGTTAGATGACCAGCGGAGTTATTCCGCGGCCACAAAGTCAGCGTCTGAGACATTGTCATCGACATTGACGACACGCGATGCAAAGCGGTAACGACGTGAGCTCACGGTGAGCACATACACACCACCTGCCTCGACATCCTCGAACGAGTAGTACCCAAACGAATTGGTCAGTACCGTGCGACGGGTGCCGCTCGAGTCGGTAATGATGACCGTAGCGTTGCGAAGTGCCGCACCCGATGCGAGCGTTACGCGACCACCGACGGTGACGCCGGCAGCCGAGGCTGGCACGATCGTGACACCGCCATCTTCGATGACAACCTGTGAGGTGACATCGACGGCCTGATCCGAGACGCTGAATCGGGTTTGACCCGCAGGTACCGGATTACGAACGATGGTGATCGGCGTGAAGCCGCTCGGAGCATTGCCCGCGACGAAGAATCGGAAGTTAATGATCCGGTTCGTCGGAGGCGAAGCAGCAAGACCAGCACAGAGGCAGTCAACCAGAGCCCCGATGCGTCCCGTTGCTACGTTGTTCGGGTTAACCGTCAGATTGAATCCGGCGGCAGCAGCCTGAGCACCGAGAGTAACATCGGCGGCGACAATGCTGAGACGTGTCTGATCAAATGCAAGCGTGACACTTGCACCGTCTTCACCACCCTCGGCATCGAGCTCGAGACCAACGGTCACGAAGGTTCCGCGGCCAGACGTTACCGACTGTACGCGAATGATCCTCGGGATCACATCCGGGCTTTGAGCAAGTGCAGACGTTTCGTCAGCCGACTCGAGGAGCATGTCCTCGATGTCCGTATTACCCGACGGAGCCGCGGGACCGAACGCGAATTGCTGCGGATCGAGCATGGCTACATAACGTCTCGTCTGGACCACGTCGGCCGCACCCAGCAAGCCATCACCGCGGGTAGCAAATGGTGCGGTATCAGCACGCTGGAACTCATTCGTTGCCGGATCGGGAATATCGAGACCCACAACAAATCGTCGTGACTGTGTGACATCGTTTGCGAGCAACATGTTGTCGCCTGTCGGTCTCGGAGCGATATCGCCCTCCAGACCACCGGTCGGTGTCGGTGTTGCCGTCGGTGTTGCCGTCGGTGTTGCCGTCGGTGTTGCCGTCGGTGTTGCCGTCGGTGTTGCCGTCGGTGTTGCCGTTGGTGTTGCCGTCGGTGTTGCCGTGGCTGTCGGCGTCGCGGTTGGCGTCGGTGTGGATCCTCCGCAACCGGCGGTGGTGGTTATGCTCAGCGCCCATCCGCCATTCAAGTTGCCTATGTCGCCGCCGGCATCGTCTACGATATACAGCGACCACACGCCGTTTGGATTTGTACCGTTAAAAACGGACAAGACGGACGTGCCAGTGGGCACCGGCGCGGGAGCCGGAAAGGCGTCACCGGTCCCGAAGTTCGTCGGACGAAACGTGCCGCTGACAATCTGTGCCGCATCGGGCAGACTTTCGGCAGCCGCATCATCAAGTATCAAATTGACATCTACTGCATCCGGTCCCCCACCAACGTCGCTCAGGATGATGGCGTTTTGCCCGGCCGGACCGACGAGAAGCATGTCAATGTCATCCGGGAAAGTATGATTGATCCCGTTGAGACTAACCCTCAAGCTTGTAACAGTACCGCTGAGACCACCAACCGTTAAGTTCGATGGATACGGACTGGCGACACCCGAGGTACCGGTGCCAGGAATAGTGATAGGCGAGGGATTGGCAAAATTCCCGCACGGAGTTGGTGTTGGCGTCGGTGTAGGTGTCGCAGTATCGTCATTGACGATCGTACCGATACCCGTGTTGTCGATAATGGTTCCGTTGGTTGCCGAACTGAGCACGACACTAAATGTTTCGTCCAGCTCAATAAGCGTGTCGCCAAAAACCTGGATATTGATCGACTGAACCTGCGTACCGGTTCCCGGCCGGAACGTCAAAGTTCCCGATGTGGTCATGTAGTCAGTGCCCGCCGTCGCTGTCCCGTTCTGCGTCGTAAAGTTGACGGTCGTAGGCACCTCAGAGCTTCCTGTCCTTGTGATCGTAAACACAAAGTTAGTTACCCCGGTATTACCCTCGCTCATCGTCACATCGTTGATCGAGAATACCGGCCCTGGAGTCGGAGTTGCCGTCGGTGTTGCCGTCGGTGTTGCCGTCGGTGTTGGCGCCGGTATGCCCGCCCCGGCGGCAGCGAGTCCGAATAGCGGACCGCCCGAAACTGTTGCCATCGAAATCACCGCACCGGTCGAGGCATCCAGCGTATAGATCAGGCCCGACGCGGTGGAGGCATAAATGACTGTCCCGTCGAACGCCATGCCGCGGATATCCGCCGCAGGAGCGGGCAGAGTGCTGTTAAATGCGTTGTCGTCAACCGACGACGAGTATTCGTGAATCGATCCGTCCGTAAAGTATCCAAACTGACGCCCGTGGCCGTCGCCGCCGAGTGCATCGGGTGCTGCACCAGTCTCCCAAAAGAAAACTGGGGAACCTGCGTACGAGACGCGATGTATGTCCAATGTGCCGTCGCTGTTAAAAACTTGATCGACGCCGGCCACGTTTTCATAGGACAATCCGCCGGTCCCGTCGGGAACCGCGGTCGTGGAGAGAAGAGCACCCGTCGCGCGATCTAGGCGAGCAACAGCGCCTGTGACGCTAGCATTCCCGTATAGCAGTACCGTATCATTCTCGGCCATACTGAGGCCGATGGCAGTGTGCCCCGCCATGAGGCCCGCGGGGGCCGCGTAGCTGGATACGATGGCACCTGTCGCCGGGTTAACCTGGACGATCTGTCCGGTCGCGGGCTGTACGCCGTAGACCGGGACCGGTGACGGGGTCGGCGTCGGAGTTGCGGGCGGCGCGCAGCTCGGAAGACCGATGACGTCCAAAGTGTACTGAGCACCAATACTTGCCGGATCCGGATTAATGCTAAATACTACAAGATCGAAGTTAGACATGGCAGGTATCGTCACCTGGAATGTTTTAACAGTCGGTGGACTACCACTGCTCAGGCCCGGGTCACCGAGATACCGGGCGGCGAGTCCGATATCGCTCGCAACAAATGGGGCACGGTATGCCGCAACCTGAAGATTTGTTACCGCGTTGCCCGGGGCATTCACCGTCAACGAGACCGTGATGCACACCGGTGCCGCAGTCGGATTCGACAGCCGGTGCGTGTTGTAGGTGTACGGCCCAGTACCAGTGGTGCCGGGGAAAGTGTTCGTGGCACACGTTCCAGCCACACCGCCTCTGTTCAGCCGTACTGCCAATGACCCGGTCGTCCCGCCCGCAGGAGCAGTTCCTAGGGTGCCGGTTGTATTACATGCCGCCCCGGCTCCATTTACGCCCTGCGACAAGTCCGCCTGCGCGCCCACTTGCCAGGCGACGAGGCCAAAGACTGTGGCGCATAAGAGGATGCCTAGAGCTAAAAACGATTTGCGGTATGCCATGAGACGCGATCCTGTAACTTTTTTCATTTGTGCGATCTACTCCAATTGGACTTTTGAGAAATTTCGACTGACACGTATACGCCGATTGCCCGAATGAATGCAGCAGAAAAATCTGCCTCATAATCGGGTAGCTAACGAGGTGGAATAAAGCACACCTCGCTCGGAGAAATTAATTCGCCTTAGTTAAATCAGAACTGTTGAACCATATCAGAGCAGATGACGGCGTGTCAAGAGGTTATTTGCGGGTGCCGGCGCAGTTTTGTACTTGCTGAGGCGCTTCGCGTCCCCACTTGGTAAGCTTTGTCACTTCGATGTAGAGCCTCGCACGTCTGGAGCGGAAAAAAAAAGGAGGCTGTCCCCGGTGGACAGCCCCTGGCTGATCGTCTGGATCGCGGGAATGCCTAGCGGAGAGGAGGCTAATATGCGTTGCCGGGAGGTTAAATTATCTATCGGCCCGTTGTAGGTTCTGGTGCTGTATGTATTGGCGGTCCTAGAAATACTGACAAAAAAAGGGCGGCTCCAGGGCAGCCCTTTTCCGTGGTTAGTTGATGCCAGGGTTATTATTCCTGGGCGGTGAAGTCGACCTCCGAGAGTGCATCGCTGACCTGGATCGCTCGTGCTGCGAAGCGGTAGCGGGTTGAGTCTACGGTGACGATGTATGTCTGGCCAGCCTCGACGTCCTCGAATATGTAGCCGCCAAAGGATGTCGTCAGGACTGTTCGGGTTGTGCCGTTTGCAGCTGTGATAGACACGCGGGCGTTTCTCAAACCGCGGCCATCCGCGGTGATGACTCGGCCCGAGACCGTGACACCGGCAGCCGAGACCGGCACGATCGTGACACCGCCATCTTCGATGACGACCTGTGAGGTGACATCGACGGCCTGATCCGAGACGCTGAATCGGGTTTGACCCGCAGGTACCGGATTACGAACGATGGTGATCGGCGTGAAGCCGCTCGGAGCATTGCCCGCGACGAAGAATCGGAAGTTAATGATCCGGTTCGTCGGAGGCGAAGCAGCAAGACCAGCACAGAGGCAGTCAACCAGAGCCCCGATGCGTCCCGTTGCTACGTTGTTCGGGTTAACCGTCAGATTGAATCCGGCGGCAGCAGCCTGAGCACCGAGAGTAACATCGGCGGCGACAATGCTGAGACGTGTCTGATCAAATGCAAGCGTGACACTTGCACCGTCTTCACCACCCTCGGCATCGAGCTCGAGACCAACGGTCACGAAGGTTCCGCGGCCAGACGTTACCGACTGTACGCGAATGATCCTCGGGATCACATCCGGGCTTTGAGCAAGTGCAGACGTTTCGTCAGCCGACTCGAGGAGCATGTCCTCGATGTCCGTATTACCCGACGGAGCCGCGGGACCGAACGCGAATTGCTGCGGATCGAGCATGGCTACATAACGTCTCGTCTGGACCACGTCGGCCGCACCCAGCAAGCCATCACCGCGGGTAGCAAATGGTGCGGTATCAGCACGCTGGAACTCATTCGTTGCCGGATCGGGAATATCGAGACCCACAACAAATCGTCGTGACTGTGTGACATCGTTTGCGAGCAACATGTTGTCGCCTGTCGGTCTCGGAGCGATATCGCCCTCCAGACCACCGGTCGGTGTCGGTGTTGCCGTCGGTGTTGCCGTTGGTGTTGCCGTCGGTGTCGCCGTCGGTGTTGCCGTCGGTGTTGCCGTTGGAGTTGCCGTTGGAGTTGCCGTCGGGGTTGTCGTCGGTGTTGCCGTCGGTGTTGCCGTCGGTGTCGCCGTTGGCGTAGGTGTCGCAGTATCGTCATTAACGATCGTACCGATACCCGTGTCGTCGATAATGGTTCCGTTGGTTGCCGAACTGAGCACGACACTAAATGTTTCGTCCAGCTCAATAAGCGTGTCGCCAAAAACCTGGATATTGATCGACTGAACCTGCGTACCGGTTCCCGGCCGGAACGTCAAAGTTCCCGATGTGGTCATGTAGTCAGTGCCCGCCGTCGCTGTCCCGTTCTGCGTCGTAAAGTTGACGGTCGTAGGCACCTCAGAGCTTCCTGTCCTTGTGATCGTAAACACAAAGTTAGTTACCCCGGTATTACCCTCGCTCATCGTCACATCGCTGATAGTGATGAATACCGTTGGTGTTGCCGTCGGTGTTGCCGTCGGTGTAGCTGTCGGTGTTGCGGTTGGCGTTGCTGTTGGGGTTGCCGTCGGTGTTGCCGTTGGTGTCGCCGTCGGTGTCGCCGTCGGTGTTGCCGTCGGTGTCGCCGTCGGTGTTGCCGTGGCAGTCGCCGTCGGTGTTGCCGTCGGTGTCGCCGTCGGTGTCGCCGTCGGTGTCGCCGTCGGGGTTGCCGTCGGAGTTGCGGTCGGCGTTGGCGTTGGCAGTGGGCCGCAGTTTGATGGAGCGGTCAGGAACGGCGTAAAGTCGACATTTGTTGTCACTTTATCACCCGAGCCGGGGCCGACTGGTCCGGGACCATTTGACGCGCCCCAAAAGTTGTTCTCGGCATTCGACACAGGAATAGTGGTCGAACCCGCGGGAATCGGCGCCAGGCCGACCGTCTGGTCGTTCTCGACACCAAATGTCGGATTGCCGATGATGTTGTTGTTATTGAGCAGGATGCCGCCCGTAGCATAGCTATCGCTCGGCGGATCGCCCGGATTCTGGAATTGACGGTCATGTCCGACGTACACGCCGACATCGTTACCTGTAAACGTGTTGCAGTTTACATTTGGAATGCCCGGAATTGTATGCGAGAGACCGCGCAAGGCACCAGTAATCGTATTACCGGTTATTACAATGCTGTTGGACGTCGAAGACGTGTTGGTGAGGTGTATACCATTGACGCGGGTGTAGCCGGCAGCTACCAGAGCCGCCCGGTCGGGTGCAATCATATTGCCCCTGACCGTGAGGGGCACGCCCGTGTTGATCGATTCGATACGGATGCCGTTGAATCGATCAAAGAATGGATTTGTAAAGCCGGCCGGTGCTGGCTGTACGTACGAGTTGATCACGTTATCCGACAGCGTCCAACCGTTAGCCGCATAGGAGTAATGCAGGTTGAAGTAAATCGGGAAACCGTACGCCGTGATGCGGTTGTCATCGACGACCGGTGCGGGCGTCGTGTTGGTAAAGAAGTTCTCGACCGTCACGCCGATAAACACCTGCGTCGCGACGTTGTCCTCGATATTGGCAAAAGCACCGTCATCTACGCGGATGCCCTGGCCAAAGCAGATACCCGGAATGTTGTCGACGAGGTTGTTTGAGATCGTGCTGTTACCGACGCGGGCCGGACCTCCGCCCGTACCCTGCAGGTAAACGCCGAACTCCTGGAAGTTATCGACGATATTATTGTTTATCGTCAGGTTCTGATTCTCTCCGCGACCGGCAAACGTCGGCGACGAGATCGCCTGGAAAGCGTCGATATCGACACCGTTGATAACATAGCCGGAGGTGAGAGCCGGATTGTTGCCGTCAACGGTAAATCCGTTGAAGGTCGAGCCATTTGCGGTGATCTCAACAATCGTGGAACTGAAATCATCGGCACAGTCCTGAGTCGTATCAGTGACTGCCGACAAGATGATCGCCTCGGGGCCTCGTGTTCCGGTGTTTGGATCTATATTCGCATTGGGGCCGAGGATCGTGAGCTGGCGGTCGATATTGATGTTCTCAACATAGGTGCCCGGGCAGACATTGATCGTCCCGCCCGCACCATTGGCGTTGATCGCCGACTGAATCGTAGTGAACGCCGCCGTCGTCGCATCACAATTCCCGTTCACCGCCATCCCGTCATCGTCAACCACCAGCGTCTGAGCCGGTGTCGGCGTCGGTGTTGCCGTTGCTGTTGCGGTCGGCGTCGCGGTCGGTGTTGCTGTTGGTGTCGCGGTCGGCGTCGCGGTCGGTGTTGCTGTTGGCGTGGCGGTCGGCGTCGCGGTCGGTGTTGCCGTCGGTGTGGCCGTCGGTGTTGCGGTCGGTGTGGCCGTTGGCGTCGCGGTCGGCGTAGGCGTTGCTGTCGGAGTAGCCGTCGGTGTCGGCGCGTTGAAGGTCGCCGTGACGGTCTTTGCCGAATCCATGGTAACGGTGCAGGTGCTGGTGCCGGTGCATCCGCCGCCGCTCCAGCCGGCAAATGCCGATCCGCCCGTGGGCGTCGCGGTTAAAGTAACCATGGTTCCGGCGTCATAGTTTTCGCTGCAGTCGGCCCCGCAGGTGATGCCCCCATCCGCACTCGTGACCGTTCCGGTCCCGCTGCCCGCACGGTTTACGGTCAATAAGAACTGCGGCGTCGGCGTAGGAGTCGCGGTGGGTGTAGGTGTAGGTGTCGCGGTTGGCGTCGCCGTCGGTGTTGCCGTGGGCGTCGCGGTCGGAGTCGCCGTGGGCGTCGCGGTAGGCGTTGCAGTTGGTGTCGCGGTCGGAGTCGCCGCGGGCGTTGGGGTGGCGGCTGCCGAATTCGATGTCCCTGGAGTAAGGGGGAGGAACGAGAAATCATTCGCGTTGTTATCCGTGTCTAAACCATCTGAAGTTCGAGCTAGACTACCCGCGGTTGTATTGTTGTCAGACGTGGCCACGGGCTCCCCGGCCCCTTCGGTGTAGGGTGCTCCTGTATTCCCTTCGTATGAGAGGGTGTCAATCACCGTCGAGCCTAAAGTGATTGCGACAGCATCGGGAGACCCATTTTCAATAAAATCCGTACTAGTAGTGCCCGGTTGGAGGTCGCAGTTTACAACAGTTGTTGAGGGTGTACATATGACGAAATAATCATTAGCCGGTAAGCTGACGTTGGGCAAATCAATCGTACGGTAGACTGCCGCTCCGCCCCCGGTGCCGTTAACGAATAAAACCGAGTAGGGATCGAGGTTGATTGCAGCCCCGCTTACGTTTTTTAATTCGACAAACTCAGCGTTAGTGTCTGTGCCGACGAGATCGTAATCAATTTCATTGATTACGAGAGTAGTCGATACAAATACTTCCATCTCACGCCCGGCCGCATCAGACTGAACCAATGAGGTTGTCAACAACGCGCGCGTTGACTCAATGGCCTCCCAGACTCGGGGCGATGCCGACGTCGCGAGTATAATCCCCGAAAACAATGCGACTAGCGTGATTGCTATGATGGTGATGGAACGGACGGGTGCGAGCTTTGACATAATTCTGGTTACTCCGACGCCTTGTGAACTACCTACTGCTAAGCCGCGGCCATTTGGCCGGCATTCTTTTATCCTGTGCGTACGAGAGCGCTAATGTTTTTTTGAAAACACTGGCTCGCGACGACACTGTGGTTAACGGTGATGGACGTTAATTATAGGGGCTGTTTCGAAGTATAGGTAGGAACTGTTTAATTTGCAAGCGAAAACACGTCCAGTTTTGATAACGGTAACATCTGCGATTGTGACATGGGCTCGCGCCCGGCAAGATCTCGAAGGTAACAAAAAAAGAGGCAGCCCGAAGGCTGCCTCTTTGGTTAGGTTAGATGACCAGCGGAGTTATTCCGCGGCCACAAAGTCAGCGTCTGAGACATTGTCATCGACATTGACGACACGCGATGCAAAGCGGTAACGACGTGAGCTCACGGTGAGCACATACACACCACCTGCCTCGACATCCTCGAACGAGTAGTACCCAAACGAATTGGTCAGTACCGTGCGACGGGTGCCGCTCGAGTCGGTAATGATGACCGTAGCGTTGCGAAGTGCCGCACCCGATGCGAGCGTTACGCGACCACCGACGGTGACGCCGGCAGCCGAGGCTGGCACGATCGTGACACCGCCATCTTCGATGACAACCTGTGAGGTGACATCGACGGCCTGATCCGAGACGCTGAATCGGGTTTGACCCGCAGGTACCGGATTACGAACGATGGTGATCGGCGTGAAGCCGCTCGGAGCATTGCCCGCGACGAAGAATCGGAAGTTAATGATCCGGTTCGTCGGAGGCGAAGCAGCAAGACCAGCACAGAGGCAGTCAACCAGAGCCCCGATGCGTCCCGTTGCTACGTTGTTCGGGTTAACCGTCAGATTGAATCCGGCGGCAGCAGCCTGAGCACCGAGAGTAACATCGGCGGCGACAATGCTGAGACGTGTCTGATCAAATGCAAGCGTGACACTTGCACCGTCTTCACCACCCTCGGCATCGAGCTCGAGACCAACGGTCACGAAGGTTCCGCGGCCAGACGTTACCGACTGTACGCGAATGATCCTCGGGATCACATCCGGGCTTTGAGCAAGTGCAGACGTTTCGTCAGCCGACTCGAGGAGCATGTCCTCGATGTCCGTATTACCCGACGGAGCCGCGGGACCGAACGCGAATTGCTGCGGATCGAGCATGGCTACATAACGTCTCGTCTGGACCACGTCGGCCGCACCCAGCAAGCCATCACCGCGGGTAGCAAATGGAGCGGTATCAGCACGCTGGAACTCATTCGTTGCAGGATCAGGAACATCGAGACCCACAACAAATCGTCGTGTCTGTGTGACATCGTTTGCGAGCAGCAAACCGTCACCAGTCGGTCTCGGAGCAACATCGCCCTCCAGACCACCGGCCGGTGTTGGTGATGCCGTCGGTGTTGCCGTTGGCGTTGCCGTCGGTGTTGCCGTCGGTGTTGCCGTTGGCGTTGCCGTCGGTGTTGCCGTTGGTGTTGCTGTAGGCGTCGGCGTCGGTGTCGCACCGTCGTCGTTAACGATATTAACGATTGTAGTCAACGGAGCACTACCGTCGCTAAAGGTAACTACAACAGTAAAGGTTTCATTCGCCTCCGGGACCGTGTCGCCACAGATCGGAACGTTAATGTTGAAACCGCTAGCTAATTGAGCCGCTGTGATGGTTCCCGAAGTCGCGATGAAATCAGGTGCACCACTCGTGGTTGCATTGTCAGAACAAGCTGCTCCGCCCGTTGCGGAACCAGCGATTGTTGTGAACGTTGCAGTTCCCGTACCCGTAATACCTCTGCCCTGGACAGTGATAGTAGCGTTAGAGGCAGCAAGGTTACCCGGATTGTTACCTTCATTGATGTTGATAACATTCTCGCTGATCGTGAAACCGGTGTTGTCATCGTTCAGGATCGTGCCAATACCCTGGCTCGTTCCACCTACTCCGATTGTAGCGTTGCTAGGCGAGGACAGCACCACGCGGAATTGGTCGTTGAGTTCACCACGTGCATCAGCACAGACGAGGACGATAACGTCAAAGAAGTCAAAGCCCTGACCTGTTCCGCCGCCTGTTGTAGAGCCAAAGGTAGCGGTGCCGGTCTGGTTGATGAAGTCAATGCCGCTGATCGGTGCGGGCGGAGTTGCATTGTTGAATCCTGGAGCAGCGTTAGCGGTATCGCATGAAGATCCACCTAACGCAGCAGCCGTTCCCGGTTCACCTGAGTTAAACCCGACCACGGAGAAGCCGACCGTCGAGCCCAGCGTAGACTGGCCCTGAGACTCGATACGGAACCTGAATTCCGTGGTTCCAGATGCGGTACTACCAGTGGTATTGCCATTGGTTCCCTCAAACTGTGTGCGGTTAGACACCGTGACGACGCGGGCGCCATCATCATTCAGAATGAGTCCCTGAGCGATGAGGTCCGTGCCGAACGGTGCAGGATTGTTTGGCGAGCCAAACGCATTCGGACCAGATGGTACGAAGCAAATAGGCTGCCCACTCGCGTTATTGCCAAGTACCGAGAAGGTTCCGGCGCCGACACCGCTACCGTTAGATGTGGAGCAGGTCGCACCAGAGTTTGTCCTACCGGTGTCGATGGCGACAACTCGCAGCGTGAACGACTCATCGGTCTCCTGCAGTGTGTCTTGATTTACAAGCACAGTGCAGCTTGGCGATGGCGTGCCCGTCGTTGAACCGGCAGCAAATGTTACGGTACACGTCTGCGACTGATAGTCGCCGTTAGCCGTGGCCGTACCGTCCTCAGTCTGTAGCGTAACGGTTATCGGGAAATCAGCCGCGACCCCACCATATGTAAAGGTGAAGGGGAACGGGGTTGTCTGATTTAGTCCGCTGCCTTCAGGAAGGCTTACGTCACCGTTATTAACACCGGAGAAGAAGAATGGTCCAAAAGCATCGTTGTCGATGATCGTACCTATCTTGCTGGAGCAAGGGCTACTGTTTGTGGAACAACCACCGCCTGTACTAGGCGGTCCAGGAGCGGGCACAACAAAGTTACCGCCACCAGTAATGCTGGTGATAGTGACCGTGAAGTTCTCGTTCAGTTCGGGTCTGAGGTCACCGCAGCCGATCAAGTTAATCGTCCGCGTAAATGTGCCTGTCTGACTACCGGTAATGGTAATAGGTGATCCTCCCGCAGCTGTTGTCGACGGTGGATAAAGGTCTATCGCACTCAACGTCGTCTGACCTCCGCAGCTTCCGGTACCTGTGCTGGTGCCGGCAGGGTTGGGGCTGCCCGGGTTAGGGGTAAAGGCCGGTGTCGGCTGCGGTCCCGGAGCACCAACGGTCGCGTTGGGAGTTGGCCCAGCAGTCACGGTATAGGTGATAGTGATGTCACCCTGAAATGCTCCGCTAGACTGGAAAGTCACGGGTATTGCAAAGGTGCCACTGTCGGTCTCGAGGACCGAGTTAGTGAATACGCCATCATTACTCGCACCGATCCCGACGATACCCACGGTTGCGGCCGCATCGTCATTCTGGATTGTGCCGATTCCGATTCCGTTATATGCAGGGTTACCCGCACGGTCAGGATTAGGTCCTGCACAGGTCGTCGTAATCGGACCCGTTGTCGGGCAAGACGGGAGCCGAGTGAAGGTCGCTCGAGTAGTACCCGTACCGATAAGAACGCTAAACGTCTCGTTCGGCTCGGGAATATTGTCACCATTCACAATAACGGGGACGAAGATAGTGCTCGGCCCGGTCGATGTAAACACAAAGCACTGCGGAGCGCTGGTTGATGGGTCCTCACCGATACCGGTGTAGTCAAAGGATCCCGTCGCAGACGCACCCGGAGTCGCTGCGTTGGTGTTACTACCCGTGGCGTCGCCCGACTGGGTGACGACACAGACTGTCTGGTCATTGGCCGATGCTGCTCCTACACGGGTCAGCGGGAAGGAGAACAGCGTGTTGTTATCACCGCCGTTACCTTCAGCCTTAGCAACGTCGCCAATGGTGAAGCTATTCGGAGCCTGGCCATCGGTGATCGTTCCAACGCCCCTTGCGGAGGTTCCGTTACGACCATTTCTCGTCGAGAAGCCAATGACCACACCCGTTGGACCAAATCCAGTCATAGTGCCTGGGCCAGGAGCAACCGGCCCTGGCGTACCTGGCTGAGGGCTAGCACTGGTCACATCGAGGAAAAATGTCTCAGACCCCTCGAACACGACGTCTACATTGGTCGGTACCGAAATGATCGTACAGGACTGACCCGCCGGGATAACTCCCTGGCTAGTTGTACCGTTGGTTCCGAATGTCGGTTCAAAGTCCCGAGTACCGTTCGCGGTCGACCCCGTGCTCACCGCGGTGTTATCCACAGTGGTGTACGAGAAGGCCACCCCAAAGCCGGCCTGAGTCCGAGTATTACCATCGTTGGTAGTTACCAGACAGACCTCGAACTGGGCGGGCGATCCCTCCGCTACGGTCACATCGCTGACGCGGATGAAAAGAGTGTTTAATCCATCATCATTGACAATGACCCAAGTCGCGTTTGGCTGTGACCCAAAGACAACGGTGCCGCCGGTCGTATTCGCACCGCCGGCTATACCCGATGCTGACTGAGGATTGGTAAGACGAACGTTGATCGTCTCATCATTCTCAGGCATAAGATCACCGCAAACAGCAACACGGAATGTCTGTGTCGTTACACCTGCCGCAAAGATCAGCGTCGCTCCGTCGTTTACAAAGTCGATGCCGTTCGTCGAGACCGAATTAAGTGTTCCACAGTTCGCACCCTGGGTTGCCAGGGTCGGTGTGCCCGTCGCGGTGCCCGCTCCAGGATCGCCGTTCGGAATCGTGGATATATCGATCCTCTGCTCCAGCGTTGTATCACCCGTGCGAGTCACGGTAAAGATCGCCGTCGAGCCGCGAGGGGGAAGGTTATCGCCGGTAATGTTATTTATGTTGCCTTCGTTAGCTCCGCCAACAACCGTGCCCGCGCCAAACGCACCCGGCTGATTGCCCGGAGTAACAGTGACTGCAAACCCGGTGTCATCGTTGGTGATGGCGCCGTTTGCTGTCGTACCGCCCGATGTGACTGACACATTTTCGGTCGGCTCGACTACGCCGTCGTTGATAGGCGTCAATCGCAGAGTTACAACATTGTCATTCGCCGGGAACGTGATCGTGCCGGTGCATGTTGTGCCATCAAATGTAACGGCCGTAGTCGTGAGCGGGTTGGTCGTCGTGTCAGCAAACGCCGTGATGGTGAAATCCGAAAAGCCAGGGTTTCCGCCAGTGCCGCCGCCGACCGATCCGTTACAAGCAGCGTTGGTCGCCGGGAGAGCTGCCGTACCCGGAGCCGACGCTGGAGACGTCGCCTGCGGAGCTGCGCCACCAAGCGTAAAGGTCACTACCTGCGACTGTCCAGCCAGACCGCCGCCCGTCGTACGGGTAAAGGTAAAGTCTATCGGCGTGCCGCTGTTCTCAGCAACCGTGCCGCCACCCGTCACAGCGACCGTCTGGTCGTCGTTAACGATAGTGGTCTGTGCAGAACCAGCCGTAGGACTGATCTGGAAAGGATTGCCCGTGGTTGAAGGACCGATCGTAACGATGACCGTCTCGTCGCCCTCCGGAACCGCATCCGGGCAAGTCGTGATCACGAGCGTTGTACTCGTCTGACCTGCCGCGATGGTTACCGTGCCCGCAGTTCCCATGTTTCCACCACTCTGGGTAAAGTCAGGGTTGCCGCTGGCATCCGACGTACCGCACACGCCTGTTGCACTTGGGGTGGCCGTACCGGTAATCAGGAATGGAATCGGTTGAGGATCCGCCGTTTGCGCTCCTCGGGTAAAGGTAAAAGTAACCGTGTTGCCGCCTCCGCCTGTGCCCTCCAGAACGGTTGCAGCGCTCGAGGTCACGCTAAGCGTGGAGTCGTTATCCAAGATTACAATCGACGAGGTGGAAACGCTTCCTGGATTTGTTGTGGAGCCGGGAGCCTGTGTAAAGACGATGCTAAAGGTTTCATCGGCTTCTACGGCAGTGTCTTCGCAAATAGGAACTGCGATCTGCCCAGTTGTCTGGCCCGGTGCAAAAAGGAAGGTGCCAGATGTCTGGACGAAATCGAAGCCGCCCGTGGTGTTTGGCGACGGGCAAACGCCCGCACCGCCGGTGGCGGTACCGTTCGCCGTTGCGAAATTAACGCTACCCGAACCCGTCGTATCGCCAGTACGGGTGATATTGAATACCGCCGTTCCGGCACTTTCAGGAACGGGGGTGGGCGAAGGAGTGACAAAGGCAGCCTGGTTGGTGCACTTGCCAAAGGATCCAGAGCTAAAGATATCGGCGAACTGCGCGGCAGTCACCGTCGTATTGAACAGTTCCGCCTCATCGATCTGGCCCTGAAACGAACCCCCCGCAGTGGCATCAGACCCGATCCGTACGGGAATAGCAGGCAGAGCCTGTACCGCCAGATTCGGCGTACCGACTACTGCACCAACTGACACGCCATTTACATAAAGCGTCAGGGTACCGGTCGGTCTGTCGTATGACAGCGCCAGGAATGTGTAAGTTCCAAGAGGTATCGCCGGTCCGTTTACCTGAAGAGTAGTTCCATTGGATTGTCTTACCGCGGCGTACGCATTTCCGCCGGTAAGAGCCAATGTGTAGGCAAGGCCAGCGAAGGTTTGATCCCCTTTTGATACAATCCCGACTTGGCCAGCCTTAACACCCGAAGGGTTGACGTACGCGTCCAAACTGAACGACGTACCCAGCGTGCCGAAATCATATTCAGGAGGAGTGCCCAGTTCGACATATTGCGTGGTGCCGTTCAAGCTCACTGCTTGACCAACGACACCAGCCGTGAACGTGGGTGCTCCGACTAGCGTTCCATTGGTTGGCGGGGGAGCACTGTCATTAGCATTGCTCTCGAATTTATACCAACCCACCAATCCCGCGGGGGGAACCGCGCAAGTGCCCGCGACCAAATCCTCGGCCGCGACGACTGGACTTGCCTCTTCTGTCCCAAAGCCAAAATAGCTGAGGATACCGGCGACAATGCCGGTCTGCTGTGCGGTGGCGGTTTCGACCGCCGGCACTGTTGGTTGGTTGGCCGCTGAAGCACCGATGGTGATAAAGGCGGCTATAAGCAGGAACGCCGACGCTGCGAGGACGCGCGTCTTGACGGTTCCTAACTTACCGTTAAAAAACCCTTGTCTTTGGGACGTGGATGACATATTCATTCTCCTAAGATCTAAAATATTCGTATGGCGATTTTGGTCTAGTTTTACTACTTAGCACTAACGGCGGAGCGGCGCTCGCCTATGCGAAATGCGCCTACACCGTGACACTCAGGGCTAAAATTTTTGACTAACTTTCGGACGAACTACAACGGATTATACTCAAACACAGGCCAATGTCAAGCCAATTTTGAGATACATTTAAACTTTTTTTACCCGCTGTTTTCAAACGCAATTTTCTCGGACTAATGGGGAAAGTGCTGCCCTATGCAAGCAAAACTTTTATGGCCCTATCACAGGACCGGCATTTGAATCCCAATATAGATCAGGACAAGGTACCTATTTTCGGCTTCACTTGACGTCAATGTCAAGCGAATTTACGTAACATTACGGCTTATTCTTGATAAAGATGTAATTTTCCCCGAATATATCCCGTTTCAAGCACCTATTGACTTCGGCCTTTCGACTATTCGACTCGGGACGGCCGCAGCTGTCCCCTATCTCTCGGCGACCCGGAGCCGGGCTGCGGCGTGGTCGGCAGCCTCGCGTATTGGCTCGGTATCCTCGGCAGAGGCGAGAGCGGCCGAGGTCAGATTTTTTTCGGCTGCGTCCCGATCGGCGCGGGCCTGTTCTATGTCGATCTCATCCGCCGCCTCGGCCATGTCGACCAGGACCGCGATCTTATCATTATTAACCTCGACAAACCCGCCCGACACCGCCAGGCGCTCGGACGCCCCGCGAGCCGCATAGGTCAAAACGCCCGGCTTTAAGACCGAGACGAGCGGAGCGTGATTTGGCATAATCCCCGCTTCCCCGCTTGCCGTCGGCACGGTTACGGAATCAACCTCGGCATCGAGGACGCGGCGTTCGGGGGTTACTATTTCTAGTTTAAGCATTTCTTGACCTTTGACCTTTGACCTTTGATCTTTGAACTTGGATCTTATTTCTTCTCCCGCGATTTTTGTTGGGCGGTTTCATTGACCTTCCGAATGTAGGCGTTTAACTTCGGGGTCAGTTCCATTATAAGTGAAGAAAACACTTTAGTTGTAGATTCGTTTAGAAGATTTCGGCAGTGAGCCCTGCGAAGCCAATGCCGCGTTTCGTAGAGTGAACCACGGGCCATCCTCAAAAATCTTCGATGGTCCGCCGGAGTGCCGCGGCCACTTCCTTCGGCGATGTTTGCCCCGATGCTGTCTCCCGACCGAATGATCTGTTTGCCGACCGTATCTTGATCTAATCGATCCCATTGCCGAACTATCTTCCAAATCTCATCGGCAAGACTCTCTGAAATCTTATAGATGTCAAGATTTTCAAAATTAGTCTTTTCCATCCCTCAAGATCAAAGATCAAAGATCAAAAATCAAAGATCAAAGATCAAAGATCGATCGTTCTAAGCGGACGCCGACATCTTCTGAGCCTTGTCCCTCGCCTGTTCGATAGTGCCGACCATATAGAAGGCTTGTTCCGGCATATCGTCGCACTTGCCTTCGAGGATCTCGCGAAAGCCTTTGATCGTGTCTTCGATCTTTACGTACTCACCTTTCAATCCCGTAAACTGCTCGCCGACAAAGAAGGGCTGCGAGAAGAAACGTTGGATCTTGCGTGCACGTGCCACCGTCTGCTTGTCATCCTCACTCAGCTCATCGAGCCCCAGAATCGCGATAATGTCCTGCAAGTCCTTATAACGCTGCAGAATACGCTTCACCGTCTGAGCAGTATCGTAATGCTCGTCGCCAACGATCTGCGGATCGAGAATGCGCGAGTTAGAGGCGAGTGGATCAACGGCCGGATAAATTCCGAGCTCAACGATCTGACGCGACAGTGCGGTGACCGCATCAAGGTGGGCAAACGTCGTCGCCGGCGCCGGGTCGGTATAATCGTCAGCCGGTACATATACAGCCTGAATGGAAGTGATCGCCCCGGTTTTCGTCGAGGTGATGCGTTCCTGCATCTCGCCCATTTCACTGGCCAGCGTCGGTTGGTAGCCCACCGCCGACGGCATTCGGCCCAGCAATGCCGACACTTCGGAACCCGCCTGCGTAAATCTAAAGATATTATCAACGAAGAAAAGCACGTCGTTGCCCTGATCGCGGAAATACTCGGCAACCGTCAGCCCCGAAAGAGCTACCCGAAGACGGGCTCCCGGCGGCTCCGTCATCTGTCCATATACTAAGGAAACCTTAGAGCCTTTAATCTCTTCCTTATCAACTTTGGAAAGATCGAATTCGCCGGTCTTTTCCATGTGCTCATTAAAAGCGTCGCCGTACTTGATAACCTTGGACTCGACCATCTCGCGAAGCAGGTCGTTGCCCTCGCGGGTCCGCTCGCCGACTCCGGCAAAGACGGAAAACCCTTCCGAGCCGATAGCGACGTTATTTATCAGCTCCATGATCAGAACTGTCTTACCGACACCCGCACCGCCAAACAAGCCGATCTTTCCGCCACGGAGAAACGGCTGAACAAGATCGATGACCTTAATTCCCGTCTCAAACATCTCGAGCGAGGTCGACTGCTCATCAAATGAAGGAGCGTGACGGTGAATCGATGATGTCGTCTCGCTGTCGACCGGGCCGAGCTCATCGACGGGGTCGCCAATTACGTTCATCACGCGGCCGAGGGTTGCGGTGCCAACCGGGACCATAATCGGCCCGCCCTGGTCGACCACCTTCATACCGCGGACCATACCATCGGTCGGCAGCATGGAGACTGCACGCACGCGGCCCTCACCAAGGTGCTGCTGCACCTCGGCAATGACATCTATTTTTGCCTCGACATCAAAACCCTCACTTGTAATTCTAAGAGACTGGTAGATTGGTGGTAGGTAATTGTCCGAAAATTCTATGTCGACGACGGGTCCGATGATCTGCACGACCTTGCCGACCTGCCCATTTTCCTCATTCGCCATTATTAAAATCTGCTCCTCTATATATAAAGGTAAGTGACGGCCCTATAACAAAGGAGTAAGAGTACCACAGCGATTTACGGGGGCGCAAAAGTAGCCGAACTAAACCGAATTAAAAGTTAATTACGGTCCTCGCCCTCGATGTCGTTGACATTGCGGCGCCGGTTTTAGTAGCCTCATTAATACAGGGTAACGATCTCCAAATTTGAGCAATCTACGAAAACTCGAACTCCCGCCGCAAGGTCTGAACACGCTTTTTGGCGTTCAAGATCAAAATATTAAGTATCTGGAGTCTTTGCTTGACGTAAGCATAGGTGCCCGTGGCAACGAATTGCTCATCGATGGCGATGAACGCGATATAGATACGGTTGAACGCGTACTACAGGATTTTGGAGAACTGTTTGCCGACGGCAATGCGTTCACCGACAAAGAACTGCGCGATGCATTCAAACAGATCGCTGAGGACCGTGCTTATAGTTTGAAAGACTATTTCCTGAGAGCTCGGTTCAATCCGTCAGGCAAAAAGCAGGTCGCGCCTAAAACCGCGAATCAACGCAAATACCTGGACGCAATTGCCTCGCGCGATCTCGTATTCGGCATTGGCGTAGCAGGAACGGGGAAAAGTTTTCTGGCCGTCGCGATGGCGGTCGATGCGTTGTTTAAAAAGCAGGTTAGCAGAATCATCCTCACGCGTCCCGCCGTAGAGGCCGGTGAGCGGCTGGGCTTTCTCCCGGGCGACCTCCAAGACAAGGTCGACCCGTACCTGCGTCCGTTGTACGACGCGCTCTTTGACCTCGTTGATTCGGAAAAGGTCACCAAGATGCTCGAGAAACGAATTATCGAGATCGCGCCGCTTGCCTTTATGCGTGGCCGAACGCTGTCTGATGCCTTCATCATCCTTGACGAGGCGCAGAACACGACCGGCGAGCAGATGAAAATGTTCCTCACCCGTATTGGCTTTGGCTCAAAGGCGGTTGTGACAGGAGACAAGACTCAGATCGATCTGCCGCGAGGTCAAAAGAGCGGAATCAAAGAAGCCGAAAAGATACTGGCCGATCTCGACGGCATTGAATTTGTATATTTTTCAGAGAAAGACGTCGTGCGTCACAAGTTAGTGCAGATGATCGTCAAGGCCTACGACAAGTATTCGCAAGAGAGCGGCGAAGAGCAGTGAAAGACTTCAGTGAATCACCAATTATCGACATCATCAATTTGCAACGAAAGGTTGAAATCGATATTCCGGCGTACCGATCCTTTATCGAGGAAGTTTTCAAAACAGTGAACGAAGTTGCTGGGCGCCGAGCGTCCGTCGCTTTCGTCTCCAGCAATCGCATCAAAGACCTCAATCAACTCTTCCGTGGTAAGGCGATCGCGACCGACGTCCTCTCATTCCCTCATGAAGCCGACGACTTCGATCCGGATAAAGAATTTCTCGGCGATATCATTATCTCGGCCGAGCAGGCTCTGAGGCAGGCGAGAGAGAACGGGCTAAATCTTGAGATGGAAATCAAACAACTAATCCTTCACGGCATACTCCATCTATCGGGTTACGATCACGAATCGGACACTGGGGAGATGACCACCCGTGAGCTGGAGTTACGAGACGATCTGCGCATCGAGGCTTAGAATCCTTCTTTTTTTTGCGAGCCGGCAATGTGATCGTCGCCGAGGGCAGAGAGATGGCGTCGTCGCCTTTTTATGATTAGATAGTTGGAATGAATGAATCCCGCAAAAAAGCTGATGCGTGCGTAATGGTGATCTTTGGGGCAACCGGTGACCTCACTAAACGTAAGCTGCTCCCGGCGCTATACAATCTTGCCCGCGACGGTTTCCTGCCGGAGAAATTCCAGATCGTTGGTGTGGGGCGTCAGGAGCTGTCGTCAACTGAGTTCCGGCAACAGGTTCAAGCGAATCTTCGCGAGTTCGTTTCTGTAGGAGCGGACGAGCAAATCATTGAAGGGTTAGTTCAACGATCACATTACACCGGCGGCGATTTTGACGACGATACCCAACTCTTCGGTGATCTAAAAAACTCGCTCGCGCGAGTCTGCTCCGAAAATCAGGTTCCAGAAAATTACCTTTTTTATCTCGCGACTCCACCTGACCTTTTTGCCAACGTGACGCGCAAGGTGGTGGAAATTGGCCTGGGTGCAGAGGATGGCACTCACTGGCGGCGATTTATTTACGAGAAACCATTTGGTCATGACCTCGAAAGTGCGCAGAAGTTAAATGCCGATCTCCTGGCTTTGGTAAAAGAGCGTCAGATCTACCGTATCGACCATTACCTTGGGAAAGAAACCGTTCAAAACATCCTCGTCTTCAGATTCGGCAACAGTATTTTTGAACCCATTTGGAATCGAAATTTTATAGATCATGTACAGATCACGGTCGCCGAAAAGCTCGGGGTGGGTCAGCGGGGTGGTTACTACGATGCGGCAGGTGCACTACGAGACATGATTCCCAATCACATATTGCAACTCGTCACCTTGACAGGCATGGAGCCGCCGGTCTCGTTCGACGCAGATTCCGTTCGCGATGAACAGGCCAAAATACTGCAGGCGATTCAACCCTTCTCCCACAATGATGTTCTGCAGCGAACGGTTCGCGGGCAATACGGCGCCGGGGAAACCGAGGGCGAGAATGCACCCGCCTACCGATCCGAAGAAAAGGTTCCGCCCCAGTCCAATACGGAAACTTTTGCCGCTCTAAAGCTATCGATCGATAATTGGCGTTGGGCCGGCGTACCCTTTTACGTCCGTACGGGCAAACGAATGGCTACTCGTCACTCCAGTATCGTCATTCAGTTTAAGAGTGCACCGTTTGTACTATTTCGCGACACATCGGTGGAAAAGCTCACTACCAATCGGATCGTGATCCACATACAGCCGGACGAGGGCATCACGCTCCATTTCGGGGCAAAGATTCCGGGTCCGATAGTCAATATGGGCGCCGTCGATATGGATTTTAACTACCTCGACCACTTTGGCGAGCAGGTCAGCACGGGATACGAAAGGCTTTTATACGACTGTATGGTCGGTGATGCAACGCTCTTCCAGCGGGCCGAGATGGTTGAGGCCGCTTGGCGAATAGTTACGCCGATACTTGATGTGTGGAAGGCTCTGCCCGGCCGTGACTTTCCGAATTATGCATCAGGAAGCTGGGGACCGGCTGACGCCGACCGTCTTCTGGAAGCAGACGGCCGATCTTGGAAGAATATGATCGAGTGAACCTACTCGAGCCCAATAAAATTCAGGTCGGTCAGCGATTGATCGACCGCGACTGATCTTGCCGCGAATCGATAGCGTTTTGACTTGACCGTCACGGAGTATACCTGGCCAGCCGCGACGTTAAGAATAGTGTAAAAGCCGAAGCTGTTAGTGGTCACGCTGCGACGATCTCCTTGAGAATTGCTCATCGTAACCACTGCATTCCGTAGGCCTCGTCCGTCAGGCGTCCTAACCTCGCCCGAAACTTCGACCGAGGGTGCCAGGACAACGGCAAAAGTGCCCAGCGATGTTGATCTTGCGTAAATCGATCTCGTAACAAAATCTCGCGGGGGCATCGCAGACGTTCGATCGATCCAGTTGCCATTCTCGTGCTGAAGGACACGGGCCGAACTGAAATCCGAGACGCTGACTGTGGAGGGCAGGATAAAACTTGTGGATACGTTACCGGAAAACATCGCGTTAGTCTGTATTTGCCGGGGAGGAGTAATGTGCGACCAACCCGCCGCAAGCGGGGCAACCGATGCGACATCACGCACCATCGCGGACGAGGTTCCCGATTGAAATGCGTTGTCAAACCGGACGGCCGTGGCAGCGTCCAGAGCAAAGAAGCCGTCATTTTGCTGCTCGTTGAGTCCGTAGCCGTATCTCGCAATTCCAAAATCCGCCGACGAACCCACGACCGCTCGACCAACAACGACAACCTTTCCGTCGGCCTGCACCGCAACCGCATTAGCCGAGTCCGTGCTCGTACCGAACATCGTCTGCTGCCTGCCATCAATGTCAAAAGTCGCGTCGAGCGCACCGGCGGCAGTTAGCCGGGTGACCCCAAAATCGTTGTTTGCACCGTTGTGGGCAAATCCTGCGGCAATTATTTTTCCATCAGCCTGCACAGCGACGCCCAGAGCAATGTCCGGTGCCGAACTAAATTGCACGATAGTAAAACCGCCCGTGCCGAACGATGTGTCGAGGCTTCCATCTGGCTCTAGGCGGGCGACCAGATAATCATTCAATCGTCCACTGCCCCTAATGCAGCCCGCAACCACAATCCGGCCGTCCGGTTGCAGAGCGATAGCAAGAGCCTCGTCAACATCGTCCGTACTAAAGGAATACTTGGCAATGCCATCGCCCGAGAAGGTGGGATCACCCGCGCCGTCCGGATTGTACCGAAGTATGAATGAGTCAATGTTGAGGGCTCCATTGTAGTAGCCGGACACGAGAACTTTTCCATTCGGCTGTACCGTAATCGCGAAACCTAAATCATTGCCCGTCCCGACAGCTTCACGAAAAAAACCTACACCGCGGAATGACGGGTCGAGCGCACCTTGTGAATCAAGTCTTAATACAGCGACATCCGAATTACCCTGCTGAAATGAGTTCCCAGCAATCACAATCCTTGCGTCCGACTGTATGGCGACCGATCGGCCGTGGTCGTTTTCTCCAAAGTCGAATGTGAAAAGGCCGTCGTCCGCGAACGAGAGGTCAAGGCTTCCATTGTCGTGATACCTTACGACGCCGATGTCAGTATTACTGCCGTTCGCACTCTGACCGACCACAACGATCTTTCCGTCACTCTGCAACGCAAGACCAAACGCCTCATCATGCCCGATGCCTACCGACGTCGTCGCGACCCCGTTTTGACCAAACCCACTGTCGAGCGAACCGTCAGCGTTGTACCTAACCACTGCAAAGTCGTCGTACGTTCCGTTGAATGAGTATCCGGCAACGACGATTTTCCCGTCTGGCTGAATAGCGACTGCTTGGGCCACGTCGTTACCTGGCCCAATCGGAGTATTAACTATTCCATCCAACGAGAATGTTAGATCCAAGGCTCCCGAAGAAGATGGAAAGGAAATCTGTGCGGTACCTTCTGATGCAAAGTCGGATAGACCGTAGACAAATAGGAAGACCGGGGCCAGAAAGATCACGAGTGCCGTTTGAAAGATGTTCATCCCCTACCTATCCGCGTTCCGGGTCAAGCGTTTCGCGTGGAATCGAGCTCATTAGTCCTATTCGTCCCGTCGTCCATACTGGATTCGCATCTTCCTCGGTCGACAGGTTTGAGTTTCAGGCTCTACAACTTAACATTGTAGCGGATAAAGATGGAACTCGAAATAGGCATTGCCGCGGGTCTGCTGATAGCACTCGTGTTCCTGGCAACAGTTGATACGGCGTTTTCGCACCTCTCGGATGTCGGGCTGCGTCGAATTTCCTCAGACGAAGAATTCGCCGAGAAGGGCCGAAGTGTAAAATTCCTTCGAGAGATCCTCGATAACCGTGCTCGTTTTCGATTCGCCCTCTCCTCAACAATTCAAATTCTTCTGATTGGCTTTACCGTCCTACTAACCGTCATCGTCGGTCAGTACACAGACAGCACTGCCCGCATTTTGGTATATTCGCTGCTCATCGGCTTATTCGCGACCGTTGTTCTCAGGCAGATAATTCCACGAATCTTAATTAGGCGGGAAACAGAGAAAAAGCTCCTTTTCTTATTGCCCGCTATCCGGCCAATCTACGCTATCGCTTCCTTCTTTGTGGAGCCCATCTCAGCCAGGAAGCGGGCCAGGGCGGCGAACAAGCTGGAAGCGACTGTCTCTCCCGATTTGCTGGAAGAAAGAACTGAAGACAACACCGAAGATTTCCAAGCCTTGATGGAGGTCGGCGAGGCTGAGGGAATCATCGAGGAATCTGAACGCGAGATGATCGAGACGATGGTCGAATTTGCGGACACGCGCACCGGCGAGATAATGACTCCGCGAACCGAGATCGTGGCCCTACCGATCGACGCCACCATCAAGGCGGCGCGCGACCTAATTATCGAAGAAAAATACTCTCGGATGCCCGTTTACCGGGAAACCATTGACAACATCGAGGGTGTCATTTACGTGCGAGATCTTCTGCAGGCATGGGCAGACGGGCGCGAGGATGCCCCTGTGAGCGAGTTTCTTCGCGACGCCCTTTTCGTGCCGGAGACTAAGACCGCAAACGAACTGCTTAAGGCGATGCAGTCCGGTCACGTTCAGATTGCGGTCGTCATTGACGAGTATGGCGGTGTCGCGGGACTTGTGACTGCGGAGGACATTTTAGAAGAGATCGTCGGCGAGATTGAGGACGAGGATACCGGCGATGAAGAGATCATCGAGATAATGCAGAGCGAGGGCGGCTACTATGACGTGCTGGGGTCAACTGGAATTGATAAGATCGAGCGACTTTTCGAAATTGACTTGGAAGACGAGGAATATACGACTATCGCGGGCCTCGTAACAAGTGAAGCCGGGTACGTGCCGAAAATTGGCGACCGGCTTATCTTGCACGGGTTGTCAATCGAAATTTTGAAAGCCGACGAGAAACGCGTGCATTTGCTTCGATTGAAGCTCGATAACCCCGGCGTTTCGCCCGGGCAGGCTTCTTTAATTAGTGGGTAAACCCCCGGCAGTTCGAGGCCGATCCGGGGATGACGCGATATCTTGAGAGCTTTTCGGGGTTAGAGAGGAATAAATTTATGCCAATTAGACTGGGCGATACCGCGCCCGACTTTACTGCCGAGACGACACACGGAACGTTGAGGTTTCACGATTGGTTGGGAGAATCGTGGGGAGTTTTGTTCTCACACCCTAAGGACTACACGCCGGTCTGCACTACCGAGCTCGGGATGGCTGCCAAATTAAAGCCTGACTTCGATAAACGCGGCGTTAAGGTTATCGGCCTAAGTGTCGATCCTCTTCACTCTCACCTCGGATGGGAAAAAGATATCGAGGAAACGCAGGGTACCGCCGTTAATTTTCCGATGATCGCTGACCATGATCGGAAGGTTTCGGATCTCTACGATATGATCCATCCCAACGCCAACGACACACTGACGGTGCGATCGGTATACGTGATCGGGCCCGATAAAAAGGTCAAGCTGATGCTGACCTATCCTGCCAGCACCGGCCGTAATTTTGACGAAGTGCTTAGGGTAATCGACTCGCTCCAGCTCACCGCTACCTACAGCGTGGCCACCCCAGTTAATTGGAAAGACGGTGACGATTGCATCATCGTACCCAGTGTTTCGAACGAGGACGCCAAAGCCAAATTTCCTGCCGGATGGAACGAGGTTAAACCGTATTTACGAATAACCCCGCAACCCAATAAGATAGAGACCGAAATATGAAGCTCCGGGCGACATTTGGGGACGAGCGAGCGGAAATCGAACTTTCGCGGACGAATGATATAGTGTCGGCGATCGTAGACGGCCGCTCTTATGAGATGGAAGTCTTCGAACCTGAGGACAACGTCTTCGTTATCAAAATAGATAACAAGATACACCGGGCGTCGGTTTCCCATTTCCGGGAAGGCACTTTTATCGTCAACACGCGAGGGCGGGATATCGAAATTGGATTGGTTGATCTCAAACGCCTTCGTGGATCCGCCGATTCCGGAGAAATGCCTGAGGGTCAGGCCGAAGTCAAGACGGCCATGCCGGGCAAGGTCGTGCGGATACTGGTAGCCACCGGGGATCAGGTCGCCAAAGGCGACGGGGTCTTAGTAGTGGAGGCGATGAAGATGCAGAACGAGCTCAAAGCCCCCAGAGACGGCGTGGTCGGTGCCATCAAAACGAGCGAAGGCGAGACAGTCGCTGCGGGCGACGTGTTGGCCGTCATTGACTCGCGGAGCGGAGTCGTTTGACTTTGCTCGCGGACGATTTCGGGGCCTTGGGCAGGCTCAAGAGGTTTGCGAACAGCCGGTATGCCCCATCAACACCCGCCGGCAACTGTCTAAACATCGAATAGCTGCAGTAGATATAGTTTCCTTTTCCAAGCTTTGCGATAACAAGCCCGCCGCTATTCTCAGATTCGCCCGCGTCGTGCGACTCGAGGAGCGGCAAATAGTCTTTCGAAAAATTTGAAAAGTTGTAAAGGTTACGTTCCTGTACCCAGCCGGTGAAATCTGCCTCTACGATCCTGTTTGGGAAGTTAAAGATCTGATGCTCCGGAGCGAGGATTCGAACGGGTGCATTCTCGTCGGCAACGCGTGGTCCCATCTGCGTAGGGAACGGGGTGAGTCCCTGCTGCGCATAGCCCGGCAGCTGGTATTGCACGATGAGCGTTCCACCTCGACGCGAATAGTCAAGAAGCCTATTATTGTTTGCCGCTAAATCAGGCCGGACCTGATAGGCTCGAATACCAACCACTACAACATCGAACCGAGCCAGGTTACCGCCGGCCAATTCCCGATCAGAAATCACCTCGAGATCGAAGCCCATCTGCCTTATCGCATCCGGCACGCGGTCCCCGCTTCCCGCCACATATCCTACCTTTACGGCCGATGTCTTGAGGTCGATCACCTTCACGTCGGCGGTTGCCCTGCGATAATACCGCTGGGTTTGGATGTGCGGGTATGCAATCGTCCTAACGGTTTCAGAAGTAAAACCGGACGGCAGACTTGCTGACGCCACAACCGGGTAATTACCTGGTCTCGTTCCGGCGGGCACAATGAGATCGAAAATGGTCGTGTAACCTTCCGAGCTACGGGCTAACCGGAAGCCGTTGTCGGACGCAGTTCCGATCTTGATATCGCTCCGCCCATTCGCCTTCAGAGAGACGGACCCGTGGACGGGGCGGGACGAGTAGTTAGTTACCGTTACCCCTACCCGGCGCATTTGCTGTCGCGCCGACGCTCCGAAAATAATCAGAGGCTGATCAATCTCGAGCGAGACTGGCGGCACCACGTCGACCTCTCTCCGCACCTCACCGCGGACGTCGTCCGCAAATCGAAATTCAACCGGCCGTTCAATCTCGACGATGGTGTTTGCAATTCTAAACTTCGCCTGCAGCCGCAATGGCCGCTGTGAGGACGGCATCGTATGTGACTGCGGAAACCGGTTCCATCTGAATAAGTCGCCATCACGGGGCTCCGATAACCAATAGGGCTGAGTAGACGGGGCTGACGCCGGCGGCGTTACCCGATAAAATGCCGATGCCTGCGCAGCTTCCCGCGCTACGAAAGCGGCACCATTAGTCTTGGGAAGATCTGCCGCCTCGACCTTCCAACCCGGCGGTGCGAGCAAATCAAAACTTTCCAGAGCCACGACCTCTTTTTCGGGCCAGTATGCCTTGACTCCAATGGAAAGCGACTCGCCCGGAACGACGGTTTCGCGTTCTGCCAGTGCGTCGATCTGTAACCCCGCGGCCAGAACAATGGCTTCTGCGATCATATTGCGATGATTGCGCTCACCCGGTTTCGCGTGATCTGCCTCCGAGGCTGGGGCTGAGAGAGTATGGGCCGCGGCCAGGAGCGGAAGGATCCGCGTGGGAAAGCGAACGTCAAACTCTTCTAACGCCTGCAGGATTACGCGGCGTTCTTCCGTCGAGATAGCACGCTCGGAACTGTTGTCAATTCCTTCAAGTATGCTTGATTCAGCGACTCCGGTTCCCACGCGGTTAAGGCCAGAATACTGAGGTCCCTTCAATTCCAGAACCCCCTGCTCCTGTGACTTGTGCTGGCTTCGGGCTTCCATTGCAATCTCGAAGTAAGAGCGGCCAAGTGAAAAGTCATATCCGCCAGTATTGACTCGAAGCCGCGGCTCACTAGTTGCCCTGAAGCCATGACGTATGTACAGCTTCTGGACGGTCCACGCCGGTCCCTTGGCTGAGCAGCTACCCGGGTCCGCCGCGGCGGCAACCGCGAGCGGCGTAATATATCCCGAGTACTGATGTTGGCCGTGTCCGTCTGCCGGGGTGCCCGAGAATTGCGAAACAACGACGGCCGGCCGAAAATTACGAATTACCTGAACGACGTCGCAAATGACAATCTTCTCATTCCATTTCGCCTTGGCCTCCTCGACTGTTTTAGAGAATCCAAAATCGTAGGCACGCGTGAAGTACTGCTCTGCCCCGTCAAGGCGCCTCGCTTGGAGTAGTTCCCCGGTTCGTATGACTCCGAGGGCCTCGCCCAGCTCAGGACCGATAATATTCTGTCCGCCATCGCCGCGGGTGAGCGACAAATACGCGGTGCGTAGGCTCTCACCGCGCGCAAGGTAAGTAAGCAAGGCCGTGTCCTCATCGTCAGGATGGGCTCCGATCATCAGGACGCTCGATGTTGTATTAAGACGTTGCAATAATTGCAAAAGCCCCACCGCTCCGCGATCGTAAACCGGACGAACCTGAGCAGCAAAAGACGGCACTAACAACAGTGCCACGAATATGGTTAATAATGGCCGCATACTGGATCTAGGAGTGGTTAGGAACACCCGCTGCCGCGCCGCGGTCAAACGGAAACTCCCCGCGGGAATAGGAACGGATAAGGTATGCAGCGAGCCCGAGTATTATCAGGACACCGGCATACTTAACCTCTTTCTGAAAATTGGGTCGCATGAAAAGAACATAAAGAAATCCGATGATCGCGAGCACGGCCGGAAGTGGATATAGCCACATCCTGAAAGGCCGCCGAAAGTCCGGTTTCGTCTGCCTGAGAATGATTACACCGACGATCTGCGCGAGAAACTGCACGATGATTCTTATAACGACTAGGGCGGCAATTACATCAGCGAGTCGCAGGAAGCAGAAGAGTGCTGCAATTCCGCCCATCATCAGGAGGGAAACGTACGGGAATCGATGTTTCGAATGAACCTTGGAAAATATCTTGAAATAGTTCCCGTCCAAAGATGCCGCGTAAGGTACCCGTGAGTAGCCGAGGAGCAGTGAGAATACCGACGAAAATGCCGTCCACATGATCAGAAGCGTAGCGATTACGCCAGCGGTGCTGCCATAGATTCGTTCGATGAACACGGAGATAACAAAGCGCCTCGCGTCGGAATTCGCTGTGTCCATGAACTCCCGCCACGGAATCACCCCCAGAATCGCGATGTTCATCACTATGTAGATCGCCGATACAGCCGCGATCGAAAGGATGATGGAGCGCGGAATCGTTTTTTCGGGGTGCTTAACCTCGCCGGCGAAAAAGTTTACGTTGTAATATCCCCAGTAGTCGTAAACCGCGATCAGTAGTGCCGATCCCAGACCAAGAAAGAACTCGGGCCGCAATGTAAAAGCGTCAGGTGGAAAATCGAAGGCAAGGGCGGGGTCAAAGTTAGTCAGTCCCGCAAAAATTATCCATACAATCGCGATCATCACGCCCATCCATAGGAATTTCCCCAGTTTCTCTATGATCGTGATCTTGCGATAAAGAAGGAAGACACAGAAGACGCATATGCCAATCGCGACGAACGTCCCGTACGAGGCCAGGATGCTCGCACTTAGATCGCCGAGGATCGGAATCTGAAGAGTGAAGTCCCGCTGGAAGAGGGTCAGGCCGAGATCGGGGAAGATGTAGGTGGCGTAAAGAGCGAAGCCAAGACAACCCGAGGCCATAGACAACGGGGCGCTAAATTGAAGCTGCCAAATGAAAAGAAACGACATCAGACGACCCATTCGTCGCTTGCCGTATATTTCCTGCAAATAGTTGTACGGCCCTCCGGATTTGGGCATCGATGCCCCAAGTTCCGCCCAGACGAGCCCGTCGCACATAACCAGAATCGCGCCGACAATCCATCCGATCATCGCCTGCGGGCCGCCCATCGCGGCGATGATCAGCGGCATCGTGATAAAAGGTCCGACGCCAATCATGTCGATCATGTTTAGAGTCGTGGCGCCGCTCACGCCGACGCCTCGAATCAGATTGTCATAGTCATTCTTCTGCATGCCCTATGTTCGGTGAAATCCTCGCTCTATATCTTTAACTGAGAGACGCAGTATTACTGGACGCCCGTGCGGACACGTCGTCGGCGAACTCGTAGCCAGCAGCCGGTCAATAAGCCAGGACATCTTCTCCGGCGTAAGCTTCATGTTAATTTTAATCGCCGCTCGGCACGCGAGACTCGCCGCTAGGTCGTCTCGAAGTGTGGATTTGGGGGCCCCTCGCTTCTCGGCGTCGATGGTATCTAGTATCTCCGCGAATAGGTTGCGCGCCTCATTCGGCGGAAGGTCGGTCGGGATGCACTTAATCGCGACAGTCCTACCTGATAGCCGCATTACACCAAAGCCCAGGCTCTCCAGGTCGTCCTCGATGAGCCGAAACGCCTCGGACTGAGGCGGTGAAAGATCCAACGTTTCGGGAAGCAAGAGGTTTTGCGATTCGATCGGGCGATCACCTTCGGATTTCCTATACTTATCGAAAAGAATGCGCTCATGGGCGACGTGTTGATCGATGAGCAATAAACCCTCATCGTCGACCGCGACGATGAAACTATCATGCATCTGGCCGAGAGGCGTTATTTTCGCGGAAACGATTGATTCGATCTCCGCCGCCCTTGCGTACTTCGCGGCGGAGTTTAGGGGTGGCAAATCCCCCAGCTCATACGGCGTCTCGACAATCTCTTTCGCTGCGTTGTCGCTTGAAGGAAACGGATCCTCAGCCTCTGTAGTGATCCGCTTTTCCGGTTTACCCGAAGTTTCTACCTCGATTCCCCCGGCCATGCTTTCGTCGAATCTGATTTCATTCTGCAGATCGATGGCCTCGGGAATAGCCACCGAGATACTTGCGGTAGGCTGACGATATTGTTCGACGTCCAGGCCCGGAACGGTCGTGTGATCATTACTCCGCGCTGTCGAGGTGAGAAACTCTTCGGGTTTCATGTCCCCCGTGATGCCCGCACGCGCCAGCGTATGTCGAATCGCCTCTGCGATAACGTCTTTCACCGCCTCGCCGCGCCGAAAACGAATCTCAGTTTTGGCCGGATGCACGTTAACATCGATCTCCTCGAGGGGAATGTCGATGAACAGGAACGCGACGGGGTAGACTCCGTGGGGCAGTACTGAACGGTAGCCCTCGAGCAGCCCGCCCGCAATCGTTTTGTCTCGTACAAAACGCTTATTTACAAAAAAATACTGTGCATCGCGCGTCGTGCGCCTCTCTCGCGGCGCGGAAATGTAGCCGGTAACACGGGCCACGAAGTCACGTCCGCCTTCGACTGGTAAAAGGCTCTCGACGAGTCCGCCGCCAAACACCTGAAACGAGCGTTCTCGTAAATCCTTCGCCGGCGACACTCGTAGTACCTCGCGGCCGTTATTGGTCAACGTAATGGCGATCTCGGGATGGGCAAGCGCGTAATGCGTGACGATACTCGTCAGGTGATAATTCTCGGTTGCTTCCGAACGCATGAATTTTCGCCGTGCCGGAGTATTGAAGAACAGGTCTCTGATCGCGATCGTAGTTCCGCGGTCGCGAGCCGAGTCGCGAACGTCTAGCAGGCGGCCTCCCTCGATAGTCACCAGAGTCGCCGTAGTCTCACCTTCTATTTTCGTTAAGAGTTCGACCTTTCCAACCGAGGCGATTGATGCGAGTGCTTCGCCGCGAAAGCCTAGTGTTCCGATGCGCCCCAGATCGTCGCTCGAACTGATTTTTGACGTTGCGTGCCGCTCAAAAGCCAGGATTGCATCATCTCGTGACATCCCCTCGCCGTCGTCGCTCACACGCATTAGACGCCGGCCGCCGAGCTCCACATCGATGGTGAGTCGCATTCCGCCAGCATCGATCGCATTTTCGACGAGCTCTTTTATAACAGACGCCGGACGCTCTACCACTTCGCCAGCAGCGATTTGATTGGCAAGATTGTCGGGGAGTACCTTTATCTTGTTCATCCCTAGATCTCCAGCAGTACGTGACCCTTTTGATCGGCATCAATCGAATCATAGACCGCGTCTAGAAAATTGGGGCCGAATTTATTCAGATAGGTGAACACATTTATCGATCGTTCCTGCAGTTCGCCTCGAGGCAGCAATTCAGCGAAAAGGCCATCCAGACGGCGGATGAACGTTGCATCGGAGCGGGCATGGGCCGCAAGTGTTTTTTCACGAATCGCACTAACATGATGTCGGATCTTGCGGGTTCGGGTCGTGAGGTTGGCGGCAAGTGTGGGATCGATCATCGTTACTGCGTCGGCAAGACTGTCCATCTCCGCATCGACTCGAGCCTGAACGTCTGCGAAGAGTCGTTCGGTTTCCGGATTTGCATTAGCCCCAACGCGGCGGACGTTCGCGTCTCTGCCATCAAACAGATCCCGGAATTCCATCCCATACTTATCGAATGATCGCTTATGTTTGGACTCCACGATCGTAAAACTCTGCCGGTGAATGATCGGCGTCACCGGCCGATCTAAAATCCCATAAACGCCGCTATTTTGTGCAAAGTATGCGATCTCAGCGCCGCCGCCGACATACGCGACCGTGGGAAGCAAGAAATCTTGTACGACGGGACGCAGCATGACCCCCGGGCTCAGTTGCTCTGGCTCGTCCCGAGCGATCTGGAGAAGTTCCGCTCGCCCGAACTTTCGATTGCCACCTTTTACCCGATATTCGCCACCCGCTGACCGCCGCAGGGCGAGTCGGCGCGAACCCTTGTCGGTCCAGAAGAGCGAAAAATAATCTTCCGCCACGTTGACCTGTGGAGAAAACCCATCTTTACGTAAGCGGTCACTGGTCGCCATGACATCAGCGGTAATTTTATCGGAAACCTCGATTGCAGTTGCGTAAATCGGGGATGCCAGGGACTTTAGCATTTGGCCCATCGGATCGATGTAGATTATCCCGTAGCTGGCCAAAACCGAAGATAGGGTATTGAGAAAGGCTCTTCCGAAATTGCCCGCGGGATTCCAGGCCTGCTTCAACAAGAGTCGGATCTCAGCGGTGAACTCGGTTTGCGGCAGACTATCGCAGAAAGTCTCCACCGTTTTCACGATCGTATCGTCTAGCTGGATCGAGCCCACACTGGCCTCTCGTACGCGGCCCGATCCCACAAATTCACCGCGGACGATAGACCCCGAGGCACCGATAGAAAAAGCCTCAGCCACCTCGTGAAAATCGTGATCTTCTGTCGCCGCCCAGAATACCGGAACGGCCTGAGTCCCCATGCTGGTAAGTCTCTCAGCGATCCGGACGGCGGTTAGGGCCTTATATACAGTGTAAAGGGGCCCGCTGAACAGTCCCGCCTGCTGGCCGGTAACCACTGCTACCGTCTCGGACTCGCGAAGACGCGCAATGTTACGCAACGTAATATCGCCTGCGTCGATTTCCGTGTTGATCCGCTCAAGAGCATCGCATAAAACCTGCCGGTCGGTCTGAACTCTTGACCGAACTTGGTCGGCGTAACCCTTAAGATCGGAGATCTTGCCGACCGAATTGGGATAATACTGACTGAGGCTCGGACGATCAGCCTGATATTGCAGGAAAAGCGGCGACTGATGAGGAATATCAGAAAATGGCAGCCTCGCGACCTCTCGGCCCGACCTTCCGCTCTCGTACTCGCGGGCGCTCACTTGTTTCCTTAAGTGGAGTTCTATAAGGAGATTATAGATTCCGAGCCTCGGAACATCAAAACGGAATAGAAAAAGAGGCGGCCCGATAACGGCCCGCCTCATACATTGAAATTCGACTGAAATGGCTACATTCCAGCCGACGTTCGGGCCGAACGCTCGATGCGGTAGACACCTGATGAGTGGGTCGCGGCAAAAATACGGTCAGGATCATTCGGGTCAAACGCCATCGACCAAACACGCCGGCTCGGCAGCCGCATTTCCTTAGTATCGACACGCTTCCACCTATTTCCCGCGTCCGTCGAAATAAAGATCCCGCCATCCGTATCGAGGGCACTGGAGATAAGAATTTCGTCCGAATTGCTCGGATTAATTAGGATCGACGTGAAATTTCCGAGCGAAAGGTTACCGCCGCGCCGCGACCACGAGCGTCCGTTATCGCGGCTAAGATAAAACGTCTGCGTCGTTCCGACGTAAATGTAGTCGGGGCGTTTTGGGTCCGACGTTATCGAACTCACCGGAATATTGTCGACCGCACCGCCGGCTTTCGACCAGGTAACGCCCGCGTCGCGCGAGACGATCACGCCGCTCGTCGCCGTACCAGCCCATATCGTCTGAGGCCGCAACGGGGAGACGTGGATGGCAAAAATGTTGGCGTTCAGGGAAGGGTCGACGTTAATTCTTTCCCAGCCTTTGGTAATGTCAGTGCTGCGATACATGCCGTTGTCAGTCCCTGCGATCATACCGGCGCCGTTTGGCAGCAATTCGAGAACCTTAACCTTCTCGGTAATGACGGGCAGCAGCAGTGGGCCCGCGGTCGCGGCAGTCGTAATTTTTGCCGGAACGACCGCCTTCGCTTTCGCTCCTTTTTTGGCCACAAGCTTTTTCACCGGTGCTTGAGGTTTTGGCGGAGTAAGTTGGGTCCATGAATCTCCGCGATCCATCGAGCGAAATATACCCATATTAGTACCGAGATAGAGGTTATTCGGATTAACAGTATCCTGCTTTACCGTGAAGACACGCACGCGGCCGGTGTCAAGGTTGCGGCCCGGCTGCCATGAGCGGCCGCCATCGGCGCTGACGAAAAAGTAGCCGCCGCCGGTAGCCGTGTTGTGAGTGGCCGCATAGAGACGGTTTGACTGCTCGACGTCGGGAGTGATCGAATACGTGAGTCGACTCGTGAAATTTTCGTTTGTCTGCACAAAATTACGGCCGCCGTCGTTTGAGACCATTACGCCGTAATCATTTGTGCCGATCAGCACGCGGTTTGGCTCGTCCGGATGGACGGCGATTGAATTGATCTCGAGGTTACGTTGAGTGGTCAATGCCCACGCCTTACCGCCGTTTGTGCTCATCCAGAAGCCTTCGGTCGTGCCGACATAGATCGTGCCCGGCACCGACGGATGCTGGACGATGTCGCGCGTGCGTCGAGACTGCGCCGGAATTCCTTGAATCTTTTTCCATAGCTCCCCGCCATTCATCGACTCGTAGATGCCGCTGCACGCCGAGGCGATGATGTGCTCTGGATTTTGTCGATCGACCGTAACGGCAAACACATCGGAATCGTCGATCATCCCGTCCTTGATCAAGCGCCAATTCTTGCCCGCGTCCGTCGTTTTATAAGCACGCCACCAAGTGCCGGCGTACATCGTCGATGTATTTCGCGGGTCGGTGGCGAGGGCGTCGATATTCACTGGCATGGATGGCGACGAGATCTTTTCCCAGTCTTCGCCCGAATTCTTTGACATCCAAACGCCCTGAGGCGTACCCGCGTACAGGATCTTGGGATCGTGAGCGGACTGGGTCATCGCGTGAATCGAAGCGTTCTTGAGGTCCTTGGATTCTTTCCAGCTCGCACCGCCGTCCGTCGAGCGGAAGAAGCCGCCGGGGGCTTTGTGCCGGTGACCCGAGGCGTAGAGATTTTGCGAATTTGATGAGTCGACCATCAACTGGTCAAGGATTAGCTCTGGCTTGTTCAGATTTACCAATAAATTCCAAGAGCGGCCGCCGTCGCCTGAGGTATGAATCTGACCATCGAGCGTGCTGATGTAGACCCGATTCTTATTCTTGGGATCGATCGCCACCACGCGAACATCGCCACCCGTCGGACCGACCACCCGCCAGTCGCCATAACCACCGGCGATCTCAGGCTCGATGATGTCGGTCGCGTAAGCCGTGCCGAACGACGACAGGGCCACCGACAAAAGAACAGATAACGAAACGATAAATCTCAAGATTCTTGGCTTGCGCATATTAATAGTTTCGGAGCTTTGGGCTTGACCCCCTGAACGCATGCAATTTCGGCCAGGTAAGCGACAAATAATCAGATGTACGAAATGGCCTGCGGGTTTGCGCTTTAACGACATGGATCGGGAACTGCCGTACCCACGTTCCTCGGCGAATCGCTCCCTAATTCTACACTAAAGGTAATTGCGGATGGAAGAGACTTTACCCCGATTCACTATTTTGATGATCTAGATGGTCAAGGCATGGACTCGAAAAAAGAATCGGCCGGCACCCTTGTGATGGAAGGTGCCGGCCGTTCTTACTATGTTTGCGTCAACACGACGCAAAGCTGAATGCGACTACGGAGTCGGCGGTTGTGCTCCCGCAGGAACAACATAGAACTTTGTGTTCACGCCGCTTCCATTATCAGGACCGTCGACAAACGTCACGCGGCTTGCGTCATACTTACGGAAGTTGATCGCCTTGGTGATCTGAGCCCTGCGGCGGCGGATCTCGGCGGGCGTCCCGTAGTTGATGATATAGCCCTGTGCACCCGGGTTGTTGTTCAACTGGATATAGAAGTTGTCAACCCGAGCCTTGACGTCATCGTCAACCGCGGTTCCGAATTCATCGGTCATATTGGGGCCCAAAGGAGCTTGAACGCCTGCTGTTTCACTAGCTTCCGTACCGCAGGTGCAGTCAGCCCGACCGATATCGCCACCACTGAATTTAACGGTAGCCGTAACATTCTGACCAGCGTCATCAGCAGTCGTTGCGACGGTAATGCTCTGAGTGCCCTGGCCGGAAACGATGGTTCCGCGTGACACTGACCAGTTGTAGGTCAGATCGCCGCCGCCATTGGCTGTAAAGGTCATCGTCGAACCAGGCGAGGTGACACCTGAGGGTCCGCTGACCGTAACAGTCGGGCAATTACAAGCACGAACCGGCTCGCTACAGTCTGGGCAAGCTTCGACACGGATCGTTTTGGTATCCGTGCGTCCACACACGCCGCAGCCATCATCAACACCAGTCGTTATCGTATAGGTTCCTGCCTGAGCGGTTGTCAGATCCCACTGAACGTTGGCACCGGTTCCGACAATGCGTCCGCCCGAAACTGTGTAGTTATAGGTAAGAACATCATTCTCAGGATCGCGGGCAACCGTTGTGACACTGACCGTTTTGCTGTCGTTACAAGCACCCGAACGCGAGCTTGTGTTCGGCGGGCACGGTAAAGTAATCACCGTATCGCTGATGGTCACAGACTCGACATTTGCCGGCTGATTGACGATCTCCCCCGCACGCTTGTTGCGGCGACCGATAAAGAACTGTGCAAAGTACCCGTGGGGATCATTGGAAACGCCGAGACCGATCGGAGCTCCCGTCCGAGTTACAGTAACCGTACTCGGCACACATCCTGGAGGTGTAACAGGTCCGCAGAGCACGTTGACGGTCTGTGTTGTGGTGTCATCTTCAAAAGAGTCAGCGTCCTGTTGATTAAAGTTGTAGCGATAGCCGAGGCTCAGGCCCAACCAACGACGCGGGAAGATTCGAACGCCGGCAAGGCCGTCGATCGGATCCTGCTCGAGAGCATTGGGCGTGCGACCGCCGACGTACTTTAAGCCGCGGAATTCAAGAATCGGCTGGAAATGCCTGTTGACCGGGAAGTCGACGGCCACAGCATACTGGAGCTGATCGCCCGGATCGAACAAGGTACGTTCGCCGCCCGCGAAGTCCGCCTTAACCTTGGAGGTATAGACATAACCAACGTTGGCCGAGACATTAGCCCACTTTTGCACTCTCGAATCGATAAAGTAAGTCAAACCTACATCGCCCCAGTTACTGCCGGGACCCGCGCCACGCTGCAATTGGTTAAATCCACCGCCCGAACCGTCGGCGTTATCCAAATACCAGCGGTAGAAGGCAGTGAGACCATGGCCCCACGAGCTGTTGAGCGAGTTCAACCGCCATTTCGCACCGAAATCCATCGAGTTAAAGCTCGACGTCCCGTAGCGTCGGTTGATAAAAGGCGCATCAGCGAGATAGGTCGGGGCCACCGAAAAACTCGCGGGCTGCGTACCAAAAATGACGGTGCCGGCCGCATTCGTGAAGTTAGAGGTGGTCAGAACGATTCCTGGTAAGATACTGCCAAAAGGCGAGCCCACTCCAGGAAAGAGATCCGCGCCGCCGCCCTGCCTCGGGGGTCCCTGCAAATTATTCGTCCCGGTAATGCTTGGGAAGAAAAACGGACCGCTGAAGGGGAACTGCGAAAACGGGGCTCCGACCGGACGGAAGATCGCAGTGGCTCCGGTTGTTCCGGGAGCAAGCACGATCGCTCCGCCGCTGCGGAGGTTGCCGTTGATCAAAAGCTGCGAATTCGGCAGATAAAAGCTCGATAGATTTTGCGGAGCGTTTACCTTGATCTGGCGATAAGCCTCAGTATTAAAGAAAAGTTCCAGCTTATTTGTCACACCGATCTGAAAACTGATCGGGCTGGATGCGATGTCGGCATTACCCGGATCACGATCATAGTTGCTGTGAGCAAAGCTTAGAGTATATTCGCCCTTTCTGAGCGTCTGACCGTCATAAACGGTAAATAGGCCTGTAGGACCGCCCGCCGGGCCGCCTGTGCCAAAAGTAGGAGCCGTGTTGCGGTCGTCTTTCTCAGAACGGTCAGTATTGTTCTGTGCCGACGCGGCAAACACGAGCATAAGCAAAATAAGCGTAACCATGTACGCCCTGTTAGCGAGTTTCATCACATTCCTCCGCCGAAAATATAAATTGAAGTTCAATTTTAACAATTTGAGCCCTTCGAATTTCGTCCGAAGGTTCTCACAAAACTTTAAGCCCGCATGCTAATCGAATCTGCCAATCAAGCCGCTCGATAAAACGCACCGAGGCTAATAAAGCCAAACTTATTTCTCCGTTAAATTTATAAAGGAGTAGAACCTTAAAGTCAATAACTAAAAAGCATTTCTCCCAATCACCGACCTTAACCCATCGCGGACTACTAAATCAAGCCTTATCTACTATTAACGCCAAAACCCCTATGCGTAAATCCCGCGCATTCGCGTGTCATAGGCTACCCGGTCGATTGCGAGCATATAGGCTGCCGTACGCGAATCGACGTTGTGCTTATCAGCATAATGTACCAACTCTGTAAAGCTTGCCACCATCTTGTCCTCAAGCCGAGTGTTCACCTCGGCCTCAGACCAGAAGTACCCCATTCGGTCCTGGACCCATTCAAAATAGGAAACGGTTACCCCACCGGCGTTTGCGAGAATGTCGGGGATGACAAATATTCCTTTGTCATGCAGGATTTTATCGGCCTTGGGAGTTGTTGGGCCATTGGCCCCCTCGGCCAGAATCTTACATCGGATGCGATCTGCGTTTTCTGACGTTATCTGGTTCTCAGTTGCGCAGGGGGCCAGAACATCACATTCGATCTCGAGGAGGGCCTTGTTATCAACCGGCTCAGCATGCTGAAACCCTTCGAGCGTCTTGTTGTTCTTTAAATATTCCAGCACGGCCGGAATGTCGAGGCCATTTACATTGTATATTCCACCACTGACATCAGAGATCGCTATCACCTTGTATCCGGCCTGATGCATCAGCTCGGCTCCGATTCCACCTACATTCCCAGAACCCTGCACGACTACCGTCGTTTCTTCGGGTGTAAGGTTAAACCGCTTAATGGCCTCGTTAACCGTGAAAAGAACGCCTCGACCAGTCGCTTCCCGGCGTCCGAGTGATCCCCCGAGCGCTACGGGCTTTCCGGTAACGACCGCTGTAACGGTATGACGTGAATGCATGGAATATGTGTCCATTATCCACGCCATCGTCTGCTCGCCGGTATTCATATCCGGAGCAGGGACATCCTTGTCGGGACCAATGAAATCGATAAGTTCAGCTGTATACCGCCGAGTCATACGCTCTAGCTCGCCGAGCGACATCTGGTGCGGATCGCAGATGATTCCGCCTTTTCCTCCTCCAAATGGCACATTGACAACCGCGCATTTCCACGTCATCCAAGCTGCGAGAGCTTTCACCTCATCCAGCGTAACGTCGGGAGCATAACGAATCCCGCCCTTTGCGGGGCCCCGGGCGAAGTTGTGCTGGACGCGGTAACCCTCAAAGACCTGTATATGCCCGGTGTCCATGCGAACGGGGATGTAGACCTTCAATTCCCGACTCGGCACGCGCATTACGGCGTACAGATCTTCTTCGAGGTTTAGAAGTTTCGCAGCACGGTCAAACCGCTCACTCATCGCCTCGAATGGGTTTTTCTCATCAGAGCCGCGGAAACGCCGCATCTCGTCAGCCATCGGATTTGCCATTTATTTCAAATCTCCAATCAGTACTCTCGCACCCGTTCCTAGCAAAATCCAACAAAATCTTCTCGCCGAGCATCGTAGGTATGCGGATGCCGGGGATCTTCTAATTCTCTAACTGGTTGTGAACTCATGCTGGCAGGAATTTGAGCCTCTCGTGGTGTCGAAATCAATTTGGAATCTTATCGCACGCAAATAAGTGAACGCAAATCTTTGCGGCTGAAAACATAGATTGTAACGCCTCGAAATGCTGGCCGATGTTAAGATTCTCTCGCAATGCAATCCATGCCCGTGTGTCATCCTTCTAAATTCTCCGCGATCGGTCGCATTGCCGCCCTACTCTTTCTGGCTGCGGCAGCCGGGTTCTCTAATATCGTCATAGGCCAGGAGGCAGCGGAACCCCAGGGTGACGCGGTGGTAATCTTTCGCGAGGCGCAGAACCTGCATGAAAAGAATGACCTTGCGGGGGCAATTAAGCTCTATGACCGTGCCTTAAAGATAGTTCCCGAGTTTGTTGAGGCTGAGTATCAGCGATCGGTGGCATATCTCGCACTCGGTGATCTGGCTGAGGCCGAGAAAGGCTATCGCCGCACGCTAACGGTCCGGCCTGACTGGTCTCTGGCGATGACGGCGCTCGGTTCCCTGTTGGTGCAGCGTGGAGAATTCGCCGAGGCCGAAAAGCTCCTGACGAGAGTTCTGGGTGACGAACCGCAGAGTGCACTCGCATTGATCGCGCTAACGGAAATCCGGCTAAAGTCAAAGGCCTCCCACGCGGTTCTCCGCGGCCTGCTTTCCAAGATCGCCCTCTTGACCTCAAAAGCGAGTCCGACCGCGTCAATCTGGGCAGCGCAGTCGGCACTCGAGGCGACGCTTGGGCTCCGAGACGATGCAAAAGCGAGTCTTGCAAAGGCTCTTATTCTCGATCCCGCGAATCGTACGGCCCTCTTTCAGCTCGCAGATATATCAATAACCGAGGGTGACGTCGTGAGAGCCACCGACACTGTCCGGCGTTTGGAGGCGGCGAACGCCGACCCGGACGCGGTGCGGTTGTTTAGGGCGCGGATATTTGCATCTGACCGTAAGATCGATGAGGCGTTAAAGCAGCTTGACGCGATGACGAGACAGACCGCGGAATCGGGCGACTTGCGTGAACGCATTACCGCCGTACGATCGACCAACGTTGATGACCTTGAAAAACGGCTGGCTGCCGATCCGGCGAATACCGCCCTGCTCGGCCGTCTCTGCTCGCTCTTCAGGATCAGCAATCCGACCAAGGCCCGCGGTTACTGCCGGCGCGCATACGATCTTGAGCCTTCCAACGTAGATCATGCGGTCGGTTTTGGCGCCGCTCTTGTCCAGGATAAGCAGTTTGAGGGTGCCGTGAATATCTTTAGAAAGATCATCGCGTCGGCCCCCGATAATGCGACGGCGCGTGCTAATCTGGCGACAGCTCTTTTTCAGCTAAAGCGGTATCCTGAGGCCAAAATCGAATTTGGCTGGCTCGTTGATAATCAGCCGCGTTCGGCCGGGGCCTATTTGTTCCTGGGCATCATTCACGATCAGATGGGCGAGTCACTTGACGCTATGGCCAATTACCAGCAGTACATAAGACTTGCCGACCCGGCTGAAAATAAGCTGGACATAGAGAAGGTAAATCTAAGACTGCCGGTGCTTCAAAAACTATTTAAGAAGTAGCGGCGAATAAGGAAGAAAGAGTAGGCGGTAACTTTATTGGTCTTTCAGGTTAGCCAAAAATTATGGATGTTTGACGGCCTCGGCGGTCCGCGTGCGAAAGCTCTTCGTCTGCTGCCGCTCGCCGGATTGCTGCTCATCTTATTGTCAGCGGCCGCTTTCGGTCAGGACGATCTCGAGCTGATGCCACCGCCTCTAAAGCTGTTTTCAAAGGATGAGTTGGCTAAGCTGAACACAAAATCTGATCTGAAGGACCGGACAAGGCTCACGCTTGAGCTAATGAATATGCGGCTCGCGGCGGCTGAGGCGGCACTTCCCGCTGCTAATTTCGACGGGATATTTCGTGAGCTCGGCGCCTTTCATGCCCTGATGGATCACAGCCTCGTCTTTGTCCAGAAACAGTATCCGAACGGTAAGGCTCTCGACAGCTTCAAGCGCATTGACATTGCACTTCGGGGCTTTCTGCCCAGGCTCGAAAGCCTTCGCCGCGATGTGCCGCCTCGATACGAAGACTACATTCGCGGGCTGCTCAAGACCACCCGCGACGCACGCACAAGGGCGACCGAACCGCTCTTTGCCGACACGGTCCTCCCGAACCGTGGCAACGAATTTTAGGTCCGTGGTATTCATACATATATGAAACTCGCTGCGTTACTGTTTCTAGCGATGATGTTTTTGGCTTCCCAGCCCTCGACCGCGATTGCCCAACGCGACTACTTTACGCCTGAGGAAATCGAGCTGATCCGCGAGGCTCAGGAGATTCACAAACGAATTGACGTGCTAACGATCGCAATTGACCGGCGCTTCGCCGCTCTTGGGTTAGCGGTCGGTGCGGCAGTGATTAAGCCAAAAGAGGCAGAAAAATGGGGTGTTCTGCCAAAAAGTTCTCGCTTCGAGCTATTGCTTGATATCAAACGCATCCTGCGAAAAGCGGTTGACGATATTGACAGCCTTGCCGAGCGACCCGACTCCGCCATTCTTCCTGACCCGGAAGATAAGAAAGCAAAAAAGCCGGCCGAACTTTTCCCGCTCGCCGTCCGCAACCTGGCCGCAGCCGCTCGGCGATACGGTCCGGTTCTAAAAGCCGAGCTCGATAAGGACAATGCCGGCTCCGAAAAAGGTTCGATCCTCGATTCCCTCGAAATGTGCGACGAAATAATCGCCGCCGTAGCCAAGCTTCCGCCCGAGGTCAAGAAATCGAAAAACTAACTCAGATGTTAGAGTAAAATGCGCGCAACGGTGCAGAAGCCCGCGCGTAAGCAAGGGCGTAACAGTTGAGTCACACCCTTGCTCACGCGCGGGCTTCCGCACATATATGACCTAATAGTTTCAAATATGACCGCCCTGGCTGGAATGCGATTTGGAACACTTCGGTCACCGTTCTTTCACTAACACGCGATAGCACATCAAAATTCTGTATCACCCACTAACGTCAATTCCATTTCTAATGTTGCATACTTGACACAGAGGTCCATTCTATGCTACATTCGTTTCATATGCTGAAACGTCAGTGGGAAGAATCGAATCACCTTTCGAAGGGCAGCCGGTGGAGCACGATTTATGTATCGATGAGCGCTCGGGGGCGGATAGCTATCAGCGATCACACGCATAAGCTGCTGGGCGAGTGCGAGGCTGTGCTGCTGCTTTTTGACAGGGTCAATTCAACGATTGGGATAGCGCCGAGTCGCCCATCGGTAAAAAATTCATACCGCGTGGCGCCGCGCGGCCGTTATCGCGGTCGAGTCATCAGAGCGCATGGATTTACACAGGAATTCGGAATACGCGTTGACAAGACGATGCGATTCACAAATGCGGAACTGGATGCGGACGGGATCCTCGTGCTCGATCTCAGGAACTGCCGGCCCGTCATGCAGTCGCAGAAGGGGAACGGGGGTTCGAAAAAGTAGCACAAAGGTAGAGGTCCAGCATTTAGCGCTCAACAATGCAGAAGCCGCGCGTAAGCAAGGGCGTACCACCCAATGCTGGATGTCACGCCCTTGCTTACGCGCGGGCTTCTGCATTTAGGAAGCTCCTAGAGCTCCCTGGTATTTATGAATAGAGACTGGCAGATCGCAGAGCGGCGGCCGGAACGCCCGGAGGCCGAGCGGCTCTATGTTTCATTAAACCGGCGGGGCGAGATCGTTCTAAACGACGCGGCGTATGACGCGATCGACCGGACGTTTAATGTCACGCTGCTCTATAACGCACGGGCGCGGCACATCGGCGTAAAGCGGCCCGTGCGGAGCGACGTTCACTATTTCCCCGTACGCGGTTACGGTCGCGGCCGACGCAGCCACATCGTGCGGGCCGCGCGCATGCTCGCTCAGTTTGGCATTCGCATCGAACAGACGGTCATCTTTCAGAATGTCGAGATCGACTATTATAAGCACGAACCGATGCTTGTTCTGCGAATGGATGCGGTTCGAGCCGCTATTCTTCCCCGACAACTAAAATGACGTGACCCATTGTGTATCAGTTCGAGTACTTTCAAGTTGCCCGCGCGCATCCGCGTGCGTACGGATAGGAGCAAACAAACGGATTTCTTGGCCTCTGACTTGTATGAGTCGACGGCGGTAACTACACTTTGGCTATGGCGGATGAAAATCTGAAACGGACACCTCTGAACGCGGCGCATCGCGCGTTGGGCGGCAGGATGGTGGATTTTGGCGGGTGGGACATGCCGGTGCAGTATCCGGCGGGTGTCGTCGAGGAGCATATGCGATGCCGTACTCGCGCCGGGTTATTTGACGTTTCGCACATGGGCGAGATCTGGGTGGAGGGACCCGGAGCAATTCCGTTTGTAAACGGGCTGACGACAAATGACGTTACAAAATTGATCGACGGCCAGGCACATTATTCCGCGCTGACAAATATCGGCGGCGGTGTCGTTGACGACCTCCTTGTCTACCGGTTTGGCGAGGAGAAACTGCTTCTTGTCGTGAACGCCGGCACGACCGAGAAAGACTGGAATTGGATCAATAGCCGCATGCCGGAATCGGCAGCGACTTTCACATTGCGGAATGCGAGTGCCGAGTTTTGTCAGATTGCGGTTCAGGGCCCCGATGCGGTCGAAATCCTCCAGAGGCTGACCGACATTGAGCTCGATCCGATCAAGTATTACCATTTCACGGAGGGTAAGGTGGATGGCGTCGATGCGATCATTTCGCGGACGGGCTATACCGGCGAGGACGGGTTTGAGCTGTACGCCGCACCTGAGTTTGCAGAGCAGCTGTGGAAAAAGCTGTTGGAAACCGGTAATTACGAGTCTGAAGACGGCATATTACCCTGTGGTCTCGCCGCAAGAAATACGCTTCGACTGGAATCCGCGATGTCGCTCTACGGCCACGAATTGGGCGACCATATAACGCCGTACGAGGCTGGCCTTGGTTGGATCACAAAACTCGGCAAAGGCGAATTCACCGGTTCAGGAGCTCTCACCGCTCAAAAGGAGAGAGGCGTATCGCGAAAGATCGCCGGATTTGAAATGACGGAGCCCGGTATCGCCCGCGACGGATTTGACGTCTATTGCGACGGCGAAAAATGCGGCATGGTGACCTCTGGCTCACCCGCCCCGTTCCTAAAAAAGAACATCGGTCTAGCCTTCCTGCCGCCGCAGTTTGCAAATGTCGGGCAAGAAATTAAAATTGACGTTCGGGGCAAGCAATTGTCGGCAATCGTCGTGCAGACACCGTTTTATAAGCGGGCAAAATGATTTTTCAGATCTAATTCGAGGCGAGGGGTTCCGTTCAGAATATGGCAAACAACATTCCTGAGAATTTACGATACAGCAAGGATCACGAGTGGATCGAGGTGGCCGAGGACGTGGCGACGGTTGGTATTACCGATTATGCTCAACACAGCCTGGGCGACGTGGTTTACATAGATATGCCGCGTGTTGGCGATAAGCTGACCGCCCACGAGGCGTTTGGCTCGGTCGAGTCGGTCAAGGCCGTCTCGGAGGTCTTTATGCCGGTTAGCGGCGAGATCACCGAGGTCAACGACGGGCTGAATGATACACCTGAAGCCGTGAATAATGATCCGTACAGCGGCGGCTGGATGATTAAGGTAAAGATGGACAACCCGGGCGAGGCTGACGCGATGCTGGCCGCGGTCGAGTACGAGGAATACCTCGCGGCCTCCGCGTAATTTCGATTTTGGTTTCCGATTTAGTCCAAATCGCAAATCAACAATCCAGCACCGCATGAGATATATTCCCAATTCACCGGAAGAACGCGCTGAGATGCTCGCCTCCATCGGTCTGGCAAACGCCGGCGAGCTTTTTCGTTCTATTCCCGCGGATGTTCAGCTGGGGCGTCCTCTTAACATTACCGATCCGCTCGCCGAGAGCGAAGTCATCGCAGCGATGGAGGCGATGGCGGCTAAGAATACCGCCGCGACAAAGCCATCGTTCCTCGGAGCCGGGGTGTACTCACATTTTTCGCCCACCGTCGTCGATCATTTGATCCAGCGTTCGGAATTCTTTACCTCCTACACACCTTATCAGCCCGAGATTGCCCAGGGCACGCTGCAATACATATTTGAGTTTCAGACATTGGTTTGCCAACTGACCGGCATGGAGGTCGCAAACGCCTCGATGTACGACGGCTCGACTGCAACGGCCGAGGCCTATCTGATGGCCCAGCGAGTGACGCGACGCGACAAAATCGTCGTTGCGGATTCCGTGCATCCGGAATATCGCGAAGTTGCCAAGACCTACACTCAGCACGGCTCCGCGGAGATCGTCACCGCAGCATTCGACGAGAAGACAGGCCGGCTCGCCGACCTGTCCGCTCTCGATGATAGGACGGCGGCCTTGGTCGTGCAGTCTCCAAACTTTTTTGGCTGCATCGAGAATCTTGAGCGTTTAGCCGAGGCCGCGCACGCCGTTGGTGCCTTATTCGTCGTTGTCGTAACCGAGGCCATTTCGTTCGGCCTCCTCAAAGCGCCCGGAGCCTGTGGTGCCGATATCGTTGTCGGTGAAGGCCAGTCGTGGGGCATTCCGATGGGCTTCGGCGGGCCGCATGTCGGGATATTTGCTACGCGGGAAAAGTTTGTTAGAAACATGCCCGGCCGGCTGTGCGGCGTGGCATACGATAAGAACGGCAATCGCGGGTTTGTGCTGACGCTGTCCACCCGCGAGCAACACATCCGCCGTGAAAAAGCCACATCAAACATCTGTACTAATCAAGGTTTAATCGCTCTCGCCGCGACCATATATATGGAAACGATGGGCAAAAAGGGTCTTCAGGAAGTCGCGATGCAGAATGCTCAGAAGGCCGCCTACGCCGCGAAACGGATCGCCGGTATCGACGGCTACGAAATCGCATTTTCCGCTCCAACCTTTAACGAATTCGTAGTTCGTGGCCCGCTGGCGGCAACTGAAACGCTGGAAAAGTTACGCACGGTGAATGGCATCATCGGCGGCATCGCTTTATCCAAATATTACCCCGGACGGGACAATGAATTTCTGGTCTGCGTAACCGAGACCTCGTCGAGGGCCCAGATTGACAGTCTGGTCGCCTCTTTGAATTAGAATGCTCTATGGGCTCGGGCCGAGCGAGATGCTTCTTTGCCTCGGTCCATTTTTATTATTAGCGTTTGTAACATTCCTCGGGCTGGCGGTGGTTAATATTCGGCAAAGACCTGACGAGGAAGATCGCAACAAACCGTCACAACATGGCAATCAAGAAAGTCACTCAGCACCCGACGCAAAATGAAGGCCTAATATTCGAGCGCTCGCAGACCGGCCGCGTCGGTTACCGCCTGCCTAAGCTCGACGTCGAGGAAGTAGCAAATTTGCTGCCCGCCGAGCTGTTGCGCGACGATGATCTGGACGGAGTTCCCGAGGTTTCCGAAGTGGATGTCGTCCGGCATTTTACCCGAATCTCGACGTGGAATTACTCGATCGATCTCGGCATGTATCCGCTCGGCTCCTGCACGATGAAGTACAACTCGCGGCTCAACGAAAAGGTCGCGCGGATTGGCGGGTTTGCGGGTCTTCACCCCCTGGCACCTGAGGAAGAATCGCAGGGAGCGCTGGAATTAATCTATAAGCTGCAGGAAGACCTCGCCGAGATCACCGGCCTGCCCGGCGTTTCGCTGCAGCCCGCGGCAGGAGCACAGGGCGAGATGACCGGCGTGATGCTGATACGCGCCTTTCTCGATCAACGCGACGGCGAGACGTCAAAGGACCGGCGGGTAATGCTCATTCCGGATTCGGCTCACGGCACCAATCCAGCGTCCGCGGCGATGTCCGGTTTTACCGTAAAAACCATTCGTTCAACGGCCGAGGGATTGACGGACATGACGCACTTGCATGAGCTCTGCGATCAGGGCGGCGTCGCTGGTGTGATGTTTACAAATCCGAACACTGTCGGCATTTTTGAGAAGAACATCAAGGAAATTTGCGCAACGATTCACGCGGCCGGCGGCCTCGTTTACATGGACGGCGCAAATATGAACGCTCTCGTCGGCGTCGCGCGTCCGGGTGACATGGGCGTCGATGTAATCCACCTGAATCTGCACAAGACTTTCTCGACCCCACACGGCGGCGGCGGTCCCGGATGCGGCCCATGTCTATGCACCAAAGAGTTGACCCCGTTCTTGCCTACGCCGCGCATCGAAAAAGACGGCGAACGGTATTTCTTGAATTCTAACCATGCGAAATCGATAGGGCGTGTGAAAGCATTTTTTGGTAATTTCGGAATGATGGTGCGTGCCCTCGCCTACATTTACACGCACGGTGCGGAGGGCCTAAAAGAAGCGACCGAAGCTGCCGTCCTAAATGCCCGCTACGTTTCGCACGAGCTCGAAGACATATACGATAAGCCTTTCGAGTCAGACGGCATGCACGAGGCGATATTTTCGCATAAGAATCAGTCGAAAAAGGGCGTGGTCACGCTCGATATCGCAAAACGTCTGATCGATTACGGGTTTCATCCGCCGACGGTTTACTTCCCGCTTGTGGTTGAGGGCGCGATGCTCATCGAGCCGACCGAATCGGTCGGTCGCGCCGATCTCGACGCCTTTATCGAGGCAATGATCGATATCGACCGCGAGATCGACGAAGACCCTGACCTCGTTCGAAACGCCCCACACTCTACCCGCATCGGCCGTCTAGACGAGGCGGCGGCGGCACGGAAACCGGTGTTGCGTTGGCGGCCTGATACCGATGCTTCCGCTCAGTCTGCTGAGTCCTAAGATTCGCGAAAAGAAATGACAACCATCGGCATTCCAAAGGAAATCCATCCCGGAGAGAAGCGTGTCGCGGCCAACCCAGACACCGTCTTAAAGCTAAAGAAATTAGGCTTCAATGTCTTTGTGGAAACCGGTGCCGGGGACGGGATAAACGCGAGAGACGCCGAATATCTTGAGGCCGGGGCGACTGTGATCGAGGAGGCTAGGGATCTGTGGTCCGGGGCTGACGTTATCTTAAAGGTGCGCCCGCCTGAGTATAGTGACCACCTCAGAGCTCACGAAGCCGATCTCATCAAAGAAGGCGGCACGCTTATCGGCTTTATCTGGCCGGCCCAGAATCAGGAAATTCTCGACCTGCTTGCAAATCGAAACGCCACGGTTTTTGGCATGGACTGCGTCCCGCGTATTACGCGTGCGCAAAAAATGGACACGCTCTCGGCGATGGCTAACATTGCCGGATACCGCGCCGTGATCGAGGCCGCCAATAACTTTCCGCGATTTTTTACAGGCCAGATAACCGCCGCGGGCAAGATCGACCCCGCCAAGGTGCTGGTGATCGGTGCCGGTGTCGCGGGCCTATCCGCGATAGGTGCGGCCAAAAGTTTGGGCGCGATCGTGCGTGCCTTCGATCCGCGCTCGGCGACCAAGGAGCAAGTCGCGTCGATGGGTGCCGAGTTCCTCGATCTCGACATCAAAGAAGAAGGCGAGGGTAAGGGCGGCTATGCCAAGGCGATGTCCGACGATTTTCTTAAAGCCGAGATGGCCCTCTTTGCTCAGCAGGCGATGCAGGTGGATATCATCATCACGACCGCTCTCATTCCCGGCAAACCCGCCCCCAAATTGATCACGACCGGCATGGTCGAGTCGATGAAACCCGGCAGCGTCATCGTCGATCTCGCCGCCGAACAGGGCGGCAATTGCTCACTCACCGAACCCGGCAAAATCGTCCACCACAAAGGCGTTACTATCGTAGGCTACACCGACCTGCCGTCGAGAATGGCGTCAATGTCGAGCCAACTCTACGGCTCAACGATAGTCGCTCTGCTCGAAGAACTGTCTCGGAGCGCGGATACTCCTGTCCGCACGGACGCCGCTTCGCGGTCCGGACGAATTCTCGACGGAGGAACCGCCGATACGGACAAGAGTGTCCGCGCTCCGCTTCTCAACATCGACCTCCACGACGAAGTAGTCCGCGGAGCCATCGTACTTCACGAAGGCAAAATGATGTGGCCGCCGCCCGCTCCGCCTACGCCACCCGAACACGTCGCCCCGCCCGAGCCAGGCGTTCCGACCAGGAGTAGTGCTTCGGTCGCGGCAATCGCTAAATCGACTGGTGGACACAATCAAGGCGCAGGCGTCAGCCCAATCCTCCTATCCGTCGTCGGTCTCATCATGCTCGGCATCGGCTGGATCGCCCCGTCATCCGTGCTGTCGCATTTCACAGTCTTCATGCTGGCGTGCTTCGTCGGCTATCAGATCGTCTGGAACGTAAAACCCGCATTGCATACGCCGCTAATGAGCGTCACCAACGCCATCAGCGGAATCATCCTGGTCGGCGGAATGCTCCAGCTCGGCGGCACCGACATGAATTTAACAACTGTTTTGGGAGCCATCGCGGTGCTGATCGCGGCGATCAATATCGCGGGCGGGTTTTTGGTGACAAATAGGATGCTTGCGATGTTCAGGAAATAGGTGACAGGGAGTGAACTTTGAAACGCCAATAAATGAAGATGAAATAACGAAAGACCAGTGTGAATCGCTACTTCGGGCTTGGGGCGAGGGCCGGATTTCGAACAAAGACATTTGCGACTGGGCTGAACTGAATTATTTGCCGTTAACCCAGAAACTCGCACCGGGATACCCAAATCATATTGGATTTGCATTGGGCATAATCTTGAGTGAATTTGAAATGTCTTCACTAGATTCGAATCAGTCTGTCAAAACAGGTGCCGACGCAGCAATTGAGTTCTTGAACACTCCTATATCCGAATTTAGAGTGCGGTTAATACGATTTCTCGAATCTTGTTTTGGTTCTTATGACCCGGTTGAAGTAGATCGAGTTGTTAGTCGTCTCGGGAGTTCCTATTTTACGAAATAACTTAATCAAAATCGCCTACATCGCGACGAGTGAGTTTTTTCTTTCTTGACCTTTGGCAGAACAAAACGATACTTTTCGAGATATGAACGAAATTGACCACAATTTAGTCGAAATTGACCCTGAAAAGCTTGGCGGGACGCCGGTTTTCCGTGGAACTCGCGTACCGATCCAGAATCTGTTCGATTGTCTGGAATCTGACGAAACGGTCGAGCAATTTCTCGAACAATTTCCGACGGTCAGCCATAAGCAGGTTTTAGCTGTGCTTGAAGAATCTAAGGAGAGATTACTTGTCAGCTATGAACTTGCTGCTTGATGAATGCGTGACCAATTATCTTAAGGATGATTTTGTCGGACACTCCGTTTCGACGATAGATGAAACCGGATTTAAGGGATTGAAAAACGGGAAACTCCTCGAAGCGGCTTCGCCGAACTTCGATGTTTTGGTTACCGTCGATCAAAATCTCAGATTTCAACAGAACATTAAAAATTTCGATATTGCGATCCTGGTATTAAGGGCGAGGCGAAGCACTTATCCGATGCTTAAGCCGCTCGTACAAGAAGCATTACGAGAACTCGAATCTATCTCACCGGGAGATATCGTCGTTGTTTCACAAAGTTAAATGCAGCAAAGCCTAATCACAATCGCCTACATCGCCGCCAGCGCGTTGTTTATTTTGAGCCTTGGTGGCCTGTCTCGGCAGGAGACGGCGCGGCGGGGGAATCTTTATGGCATTTTGGGGATGCTGATCGCGCTCGTGGCGACGGCGGCCGGGATGCAGTATGGAGGATTGGCGGTGTTGGCGGCGGCGCTTATTCCGGGGCTTGCGATCGGGGCGATTTTGGCGTCGCGGGTTCAGATGACCTCGATGCCCGAGCTGGTGGCTATCCTGCACAGTTTCGTTGGGCTCGCCGCGGTGCTCGTCGGGTTTGCGACCTATCTCGGGCCGCACGAACAGATGACTGCGGCCGAGAGCAACTTACACAATGGTGAGATATTTATCGGCGTCTGTATCGGCTCGGTTACCTTTACCGGCTCGGTCATCGCGTTTCTCAAGCTTCGCGGATCGCTGAGCGGCAAACCACTCCTGCTGCCCGGGCGGCACCTGATCAATCTGATAATACTCATGGTGACCACCGGTCTTGGCGTCGCATTTTTTATCGCGCCGAATGCCGAACTTGGCCAATGGCCGCTGGTAATCGCGACCGTTGTGACCGGCATTCTCGGGGTGCATTTTATTATGGCGATCGGCGGGGCGGATATGCCCGTGGTCGTCTCGATGCTCAACAGCTATTCCGGCTGGGCGGCCGCGGCGGCGGGATTTATGCTCGGCAATGACCTTCTAATTATCACCGGTGCGCTCGTCGGCTCTAGCGGCGCGATCCTAAGCCAGATCATGTGCAAAGGCATGAATCGCTCGTTTGTCAGCGTAATGCTCGGCGGCTTTGGCACCGAGAGCGGAACGGCGTCAACGGCCACGGCTCCGCAGGGCGAGGTGCATTCGGTCGAGGCCGCGGGCGCGGCCGAGCTGCTTCTCGGCTCGAAAAATATCATCATTATTCCCGGGTACGGATTAGCCGTCGCCCAGGCCCAGCACTCGCTCGCGGAAGTCGTAAAAATTCTCAAAGAGAAAGGCGTGGGTATAAAATTTGCCATCCACCCAGTCGCCGGCCGCCTGCCCGGCCACATGAACGTCCTACTCGCCGAGGCGAATATACCCTACGACATCGTCTTTGAAATGGACGAGGTCAATAACGAATTCTCAACGACCGATGTCGCCTGGGTGATCGGTGCCAATGACATCGTCAACCCGTCCGCAATGGACGACCCCGCCTCACCCATCGCCGGCATGCCCGTCCTCCACGTCTGGGAATCCAAGACGTGCATAGTAATGAAACGCGGCATGGCCTCGGGCTACGCCGGCGTGGATAATCCGCTGTTCTACAAGGACAACACACTGATGCTGTTTGGCGATGCTAAGAAGGTTGTTGATGAGATACTGACGGCGATGCGAGGCTAGGATAATGTCAGTCGTCGTGAAATTCTTCGAGCTGCTGCTGCTGGCGATTGGGTGTTTATTTAATCCGTTTATCCTTATTCTTGTCACCTTTCCCCTGATAGCGAATCTAGCAACCGCATTCGTCTACTCAAGATCGAGAGGCAAAGACGTTCTCTCACCACATACTTTTCTTCCGATCGGGTGGTCAATGCTGATCCTCGCGGTCGGGGCGATCTTTGCCTATCACGGTAAACCCGCCGCAGCACCTCCTTGGTCAGAAAATGTGGTTTATGTGTTGCTTTTTCTCCAACTTGCCCACTGCGTCTGGCTTACATTCAAGAATGCGAACAGGAGATGGATAACCATCGCTGTTTGCTTGTTGTTCCTTCTCTTTGGCCTCACATGTACGATGATGTCCCTCACATCGATGACAAACCAATGGGAGTAGCTCTAGTTCAGCGGCTTAATCAAACTAGCCAAGTCTTGGAGTTCGCCCGAACTAAACGCGCCATGGCTAGCGGCTATGCGGGCGTTGATAATCCGCTGTTTACAAAGAAAACACGTTAATGCTATCTCGGCGATGCTAAGAAGGTGGTGAATGAGATATTGGGCGTGATCGGGGATCGACCGAGGTGTTAGACTATATCTATGGAAACGAAGGTGTTAGAAAAGGGAGAAGTCGTAATACCGGCATCAATGCGTCGTCGCTTGGGCATCAAGTCAGGTGACAAGCTTAAAGCAGAAGTTAAGAACGGAGATATAGTTCTGTCGCCGCGCCGTCAGCGCAAGTTTATAACGCGGATAATCACCGATCCGATTACTGGCTTTCCAGTATTAACTTCAGGACCTAACGCACCGGTGTTAACTAACGAGATGGTAGAAGAAATGCTTGTGGACTTCCCATGAGATATCTTCTCGATGTCAACGCACTTGTTGCGTTTGGACACACCGAACATCTGTTTCACGCGCGGGTCGTAAGGTGGGCGGCGACAGTCGACGGCAATAGCGTCCCCGACTTTGCCACCTCTCCCATCACGGAATTGGGCTTCGTCCGCGTCATGTCGCAGGCCTACGGGGTTTCCATTGCTGAAGCGAAAGCTCTCCTAGTTGCACTAAAAAAGTTCGAAGGTCTCAATTTTCAGTTCGTTGCGGATGACCAAGACGCCTCGAAACTTCCTGCCTGGGTCTCAGGTGCAAAACAAACAACCGACGGCCATCTTCTTGGACTGGCAAGTGCAAACAGCTGTGTCCTGGCCACGCTCGATGAGCGGATTCCCGGAGCGTTTCTTATTCCATAGCAAGCAGCCGAGATTGGCAACTGTATCAAAACCTCAGCGATGTTAACAATTTGGTTTATGGGATACTGGGCGTAATGCGAGGGTAAAAAGCTCCCCTCCTTACGAAGGAGAGGAAATGCGGAAATCGATGCCTCTTGCGAATCCAACTTAGAGTTGTGCGGATAACTGAATCAAGGCCAACCTCTCCACAACCTCCCCCTTCTCAATATGCTCCGCCACGATCTCCGCAACGTCTTCGGCCTGAACCTGTCCGTACAAAGTACCATCCGGATAGACCATCACCGCTGTTCCCAGCGTGCAAAAGCCGATGGAGCCGCAATCGCTGAGGACTATCTCACCCATCGGATTGCGGCCTTTTGATGCTTTTCCCTGCCGCAAGCCCTTTTCTTCTAAGATTCGCGTGAATTCGGCTTTTACTTCGGCGCTGCCGACGGCGAGGCAGGATTTGCCGTTGCAGACAAAGACCTGGCGTTTTATCGGCGCTTTGAGCATCGGGGCCAGTCTTTCGAGCTCCTCTCGATCGGTGATGAATTTTTGTTTAGGCATCGGCTTGCGGACAAATTGAAGAATATCACGCCGGGCGTAGGCTCTAACCGAATGCGTCGTTTTTTTGCCCTGCCCGTATGCTAGAATTTCATCGGCGAAACACGCCCCTCAGACGATGTCCGTTAGTATCATTATTCACATCGCGGTCGGGAGCGAAAAACGCACGGAGTTTTTCTCTCAGGAGCGGATTCGCGTCGGCTCGGACGAGACGAGCGACCTGCAGATTCGCACACCCCAGCTCGAGGGGGCGGGATCGTGGTTTGATCTTGAGAATGCCGACGGCGTCTATCGCATCATCAATTTTGACGAGACGCTTGGGCTTCGGGTGAATGATAATCCGATCCGCCGATACATAGCGGTTAATGACGGGGACATCATCTCGGTACCGGAGACAGACATCTCGTTTTCGTTCTTTTCGCTTGAAACGAAGTCATCGCTGATCACCACAAATCGCGATCAGCCGCACATCTCAAAATTCATCGAGAGTGCGGCGCTCGAATCGGCCACGAGCGCAAAACGGGACGATGCAAAACTTTTTTTGCGTGAATTCGTCCGCGAGCTATCGCGTGAGATCTCTTGGACGACAAAGCTAATTGCCCTCGTCTTGATTCTCGGCTTTATCACCGGAGTGCTGTATGTCGGGATGGCGGTCAGCCGCGAGCTGCGGGAGGCCCGGGCACAGAACGAAAGAAACAGTCAGATAATCGGCAGCCTCGAGGACAAGCTGGGGCAAACGAGCGACCAGATCGGGCAGCTCGATAAGACAAATAAGGACCTGATCAAGACCGTCTCGCTCGCACCAACCCTGCGCGTCGAGTATGGGAGCGGCGTGTGTCTGATCGTCGGTGTTTATGATCTCGTGGACAAGCGTTCTGGGAAAGTATTGCGATACGCCGATCCGCAGTCATTCCAGGCAAATCCGTACGAAGGAACACCGACAGAGGACCCCGCACGCCGCGCAGCGGCCGCGCCGCAGATCGGACTGACGACCGAGGGGAGTGGCTCTACGGTAGAATACGATTTTATCGGCACCGGATTTCACGTCGGCGGCGGTTACATTGTTACCAATCGCCACGTGGTCCAGCCCTGGGAAGAGGATGACCAGGTGCGGCAAATGATGGCCGCGGCAAATGGAAGGGCACGACTCAAGCGGCTGGTCATTTACTTCCCGCTGGTTGCTCAGCCTTTCGTGTTGAAGGTCAGACAGCTTGGCACCCGTGAAGACATCGCGATCGGGTCGGTGGATGCGGCCCTGCTTCCGCCGGGCATTGCCTCGCTGCCGCTCGACAGCGATGCCGAGTCGGCCGCCATCGGTAAAACGGTCGTCACTATGGGCTACCCGAGCGGGCCCGATCGCCTCTTGGCGATGGTGGACGATGCAGAGGCTAAGTCAATCAACCAACGATTTGGCAATTCGCGTCAAAACCTGATTAACTTCCTCGCTCAATCGCAAAAGATCGAGCCGCTCACGACACAGGGAGCGATTACCGACCTCGCCGCTCGCCGTATCGTCCATGATGCCAAAACCGCCGAGGGCGGCTCAGGCGCTCCGCTATTTGGCCAGGCCGGTAAAGTGATCGGGGTCAACTTTGGCGTTTTCACGGAAAATACCGCCGCAAACATGGCCGTGCCTGTCCGATTCGCCACCGACCTGCTGCACAAGGCCGGCTGGAAGTCGCCGGAAGAGCTAAAGCAACAGGCCGAAAAACAGAATCAAATCGCGGTCGCCAATACCAATTCCCGCTCAACCGCCGGACAGTCCAAAGTAAATCCCTAAAAAGGCGGTCCCTGAGGACCGCGCAATCTATTCACCCGGTTTATTCATTCCTGTCCCACAAAATCGATATCGGTCAGAGTGTCCGAGACCTCGATGACGCGTGGGACAAAGCGAAAGCGTTTTGACGAGACTGCGAATATATAGCCTTGGCCGACCTCGATGTCTTCGAACTGGTAGTAGCCAAACGAACTGGTCGTGACTGTTCGCCTAATGCCGCGGTTGTCGATGATCGAGACGATTGCATTCCTCAGCCCGCGGCCGTCTGGAGTCATGACCCGTCCGGAGATTTCAACGCCCGCGGCGGTTGTCCTGAGAGTATTCGTATCTGTCGCGGTGTTGTTCGACTGGTTTGGATCGGTAACGCCGCCGGGAGCGGCGATGTTTGCGACATTCACCAGGTTGCCGGTCGAATTTGTCGAGACCTCCGCCAGAACCTGGAACGTCACGGACGCTCCGGAGGGCAGGTTTACAAGCGCATTGATATTCCCCGAACCGTTCTGCGGACATGTGCCACCACCCGAACCGCTGCATGAGAAGCGCGCGGAGGTTATTTGGCTGGAGAAATTATCCGTGACCGTCGCACCCACGACCGCACCCGGCCCCGCGTTTGACGCCACAATACTGTAAACAACGGTCGAACCCGGAAAGTAAGTCGGCTGGCCATCGGTTTTTGTGATAAACAAATCAGCCGAAACCGGCACCGGTGTAGGTGTTGCAGTCGGAGTTGCGGTAGGTGTCGCAGTCGGAGTTGCAGTTGGAGTCGCAGTCGGAGTAGCTGTTGGCGTGGCGGAGGCGGTTGGGGTCGCCGTCGCCGTCGGAGTAGTTGCTGGCGTGGCCGTTGGCGTCGCAGTCGGCGCAGCAGTCGGTGTGGCCGTCGGTGTTGCCGTTGGCGTTGCAGTTGGAGTAGCTGTCGGCGTGGCGGTTGGGGTCGCCGTTGGAGTCGCAGTCGGAGTAGCTGTTGGCGTGGCCGTTGGCGTCGCCGTCGGAGTAGCTGTTGGCGTAGCCGTGGGTGTGGCCGTTGGAGTCGGAGTCGGAGTCGGTGTCGGCGTAGCTGCGACGGCGCATACGTTTGTAGCATCCGGCGTGGGTGTGCCGAGGCCAATGTCCGTAGAGTTTCGCATGTCGGAGAAATCGCCATCGGGGCAGCGTTGTAGTGAGACCGTTGCCGACGAACCTAAACGGCTTTCGTTAACCTGCGGCTGCCCGGCATTTAGCAATACCTGTAGCCGGGGTCGGTTGTATTTCCCGTGTTGTAGACAACCGCATCAACAAGATTGGTCGTCGTCACGGGGGTTCCATTGGGAAATGATGTAGCATCCCCGAAATAAAGCGCTACAGCATCGGGCCCATTCTGCAACGTATTGTCCGCAAATATTTGATCAACGCCCGGAACGGCCGCATTCCCGACCGTGTAATGACCAGAAGCATTAGTTGAGCCAGTTAAACTGATAGCAAGGTATGATGTATCGGTATCACCATTGTAAAAAACCAAGACGTAGCCATTCAAGAAGACATTTGGCTGACCGATGTAAAATTCTACAAACTCAGCCGCGTCTGTGCCCGCTGTATCTGAATCGACCTCGTTGATAACAATTGTAAATCCCACGGGCCGCGAAGGATCATCCGCTGTCTCAAGTCCGGCTTTTTGAGTTCCAAAAACTTCTTTCACCGAATCGACACCCGAATATCTGGCGGCACGGCTGCCGACCGTTGTAAAGACCACGGCAAAAGCGGCGATAAAGATAAGCGCAGAGGCTCGAACGACGGCGAAACTGAGGCGGCGTGAACGGTTGGACATGCTTTACTCCTCGCGGATGCTAACTCTCGGCTTCAAGCCGGGGAATCTCGACTAGGTCGGCGGCCATCGTGCGATACCGGCTAAAATTTATGATAGGCGTTAAAAGTATAGGCTCTTAACGGCTATGTCAAAGGCATTATCTACCCGGTTGGCCTCCCCGGCGAGAAATGCTTTGAAACAAAACGATTTGCGGCTTTTTGACCTTGCGATTACCTCCCGGTTTCAATTTTTAGGACGATCAGAATTCATCCACTGGCAAAACACCCAATATTCGCTTGACGAACCTAGAATCGCGGCGGGAAAGACGGTGGTTTCCTAATCCAGATCGAATTCGCCAAACGCCAAGAGTCTTGACTCCAAAAAGTTCGGGCGCAAAAGTTTAACTTTTTGAGCCTATTCTTTAAGTTTTTTGATGTGACGTCGAGTCACCTCAGATGCGAAAGATTTCATTCCGCCCAAAAAAGTATATGGCGAACGGCAATCCTTCGAATATCCCAAACAAAAAGGACGGCCAAATGATCCGTCCATCTAATTAATCTACCAAGCAGTTTAACTGCACAGCCCGCGGCTGCGCTTGCGGCGGGACGATCATATTCCATACGTCGTCTTCTGTCGTGTACTGCACGGCCATCGGCCGTGAGCATCCGCTTCGAATTCTCAACGCCACCGTCGTCGGCTGCGCGGGTTTATTCCAGGCCGACAAAATCAACATTCGAGAGGCTTTCGTTGACCGTCACGCTCCGAGCTGCAAAACGATAGCGTCTTGATGAGACGCTGACAGTATAGGTGTTTCCCCCAACCACATTTTCGAACGTGTAGAACCCGAAAGAGCTCGTGAGAGCCGTTCGCCGCAGACCCTGCGAATCGGTGAGCGCGACCACAGCATTACGAAGCCCAAGCCCGCCGGGCGTCGTAACTTTTCCCGACACGGTAAATGTCTGCGTCGGTGAGGCACTGGTAAATACGTATGCCGCACCGGAGGCCGATGCCGAGTTGTTGGTCTGGTCGCCGTTTACGCCGGTCGCGTTACTGTCTTCCCGAGCAGCACCGACCACAACGGTGTCGCCCGAGATCGCGACGTCACCGAAGTCGTCATTCGCCCCGGTGTTTGAGGCTTTGAGATAGGCCTGCTGGCTCCATGCGGTGCCGCTCCGCGTAAATACGTATGCCGCACCGGATTCAAAGGCCGAGTTGCTGGTCTGGTCGCCGTTCACGCCGGTCGCGTTGCTATCTTCGGAAACAGCACCGACCACGACGGTGTCGCCCGAGACCGCGACCGAGACACCAAAGCTGTCAATCGCTCCGGTGTTTGAGGCCTTGAGATAGGCCTGCTGGCTCCAGGTGTCGCCGATCCGTGTAAAGACGTACGCCGCACCGGAGCCCCCGGCCGAGTTGTTGGTCTGGTCGCCGTTTACACCGGTCGCGCTACTGTCTTCGTTAACAGCACCGACCACGACGGTGTCACGCGAGACCGCGACCGAGATACCGAAGAAGTCATCCGCCCCGGTGTTTGAGGCTTTGAGATAGGCCTGCTGGCTCCATACGGTGCCGCTGCGTATAAAGACGTATGCCGCACCGGAATCGATGGCCGAGTTGTTGGTCTGGTCGCCGTTCACGCCGGTCGCATTGCTGGCTTCAACTGGAGCACCGACCGCGACGGTGTCGCCCGAGACCGCGACTGATTCACCGAAGAAGTCAATCGCCCCGGTGTTTGAGGCTTTGAGATAGGCCTGCTGGCTCCATGCGGTGCCGCTGCGTGTAAAGACGTATGCCGCACCGGCGAGGTTGGCCGAGTTGTTGGTCTGGTTGCCGTCTACACCGGTCGCGTTGCTGTCTTCGCTGTCAGCACCGACCACGACCGTGTCGCCCGAGATCGCGACCGAAAAACCAAACTGGTCACCCACCCCGGTGTTTGAAGCTTTGAGATAGGCCTGCTGGCTCCACGCGGTGCCGATGCGTGTAAAGACGTATGCAGCACCGGAATCCACGGCCGAGTTGTTGGTCTGGTCGCCGTTTACGCCGATCGCGTTGCTGTCTTCGAACCGAGCACCGACAACGACGGTGTCGCCCGAGATCGCGACCGAAAAACCAAACTGGTCACCCACCCCGGTGTTTGAAGCTTTGAGATAGGCCTGCTGGCTCCATGTCGTCCCGCTCCGCGTAAACACGTATGCCGCTCCGGATCCCGCGGCCAAGTTAATGGTCTGGTCGCCGTTCACGCCGATCGCGTTGCTGGCTTCGAAAATAGCACCGACCACGACGGTGTCGCCCGAGACCGCTACCGAATCGCCGAACTGGTCATCCGCCCCGGTGTTTGAGGCTTTTAGATAGGCCTGCTGCGCAACGGCGTCCGGTGCCAATATGTCCTGCGAGCCGTAATGCGTTGACCTCACAGCATCTGCCAAAGACTCATACAGACCTTGCCGCTTGAGCTCTGTAACCGCCGCATCACCGTGCAATGTCGCGAACGGAGCCGCCTCCGCGGTATAGCCAAAGACACCTCTCACTGAATCGAATGAGCTTTCACCGGATCCCGCGACTAGAGTGACGCCGGCGATCGCGGTTAAAACTAAAACGACAAGCAGAAAACGGAGGCATAGAAACCTCGAAATGAGTACTCGGCTGGAGTTGGGCATAATCGGAATATACACCGGTATCCTTAAATTCGTCGAAATTGCTAAAGCATGATACTCAGGATCAACCGCGAGCCGAAGAAATGCGGCGAGCCGGTAGGCAAAGAGGCTCAACCTTTCCGCGTTGGCGTTAGTTTCGCCGCTCGTCGTCACGAACTCGAAATCCCGCTCTCGGCGGGTCAACAGAATTCGCCTTCAAGTAAAAAAGCGAAAAACATCGACGCGAAGTGACATGCGCGGATAATCTTATTCTTAAGCCCTCTGCTTTACGACGATTTGATGCTTGTTAAGGAATGAACCTCGTCCTTTTCCCCAAGCTCAGCGATCTTGAGCATTAGGAAATCGGCAATTTCTTTGTGGGTTCGCCGGCGGTCTTCTTTCGTGTAAAACTCTGACAAATCGATGGGTTCGCCGAACCATATTCGCACGTTTTCACCGCCGGCCCAGTTGCCGAGAATTTGTTTTGGCAGGTCGTTGCCGAGGCCGGCTATAAAGACAGGAATCACTTGCG
>JBBJMG010000012.1:0-98029 GCA_037720205.1 Pyrinomonadaceae bacterium | reverse complement strand
TAAACGCCGACCTGCTCTCGCGGCCGGGTCCAAGACTGGTGGATGCACTTGAGCAGATCGCCCGGGAACTGCACCCGGAGAAATTTCGGAATAGGTGATAAGTGAAAGGTAATAGGTGATAAGTGATAAGTAGGGAATATTGAGTCGGGCCTTAAAAATCGGATCATTTTTGATTGCGGGATTAGTCGCATCGCTTATTCTTGCGGCGATGCTGGGGGCCGAGCGATTTTCTGTGTTCGATCTGAACGACCAGCAGCGGTCGATACTCTTTGACATTCGGCTGCCGCGGATATTGCTCGGGGCGTGTGTCGGGGCGAGCCTGGCGGTTGCCGGTGCGGGGCTTCAGGCATTGCTCCGAAATCCGCTGGCCGAGCCTTATCTGCTCGGCGTTTCGAATGGCGCGGCGCTCGGAACGATGCTGGCGTTCGTGTTATTTGACAGTTTTGAGATCGCCCGTCCGCTGCTCGCTTTTGCGGGTGCGGGTTTGGCGACGATTGCCGTTTACCGGATGGCGAGAAGCCGTGCGGGGATGAATGTCGAGCGGCTCGTTTTGTCCGGAGTAGTCGTTACGACATTCCTGTCGTCGGTGATCGTGATGCTGACGACGCTGCTCGATGCCGCGCGGCTGCGGAGCTTCACATTCTGGCTCCTTGGCGATCTCTCGCAGGGTTCGTGGAGCGGGGTTTATCTGAGTGCGGGTGCGGTAATTTTGGGAACTCTGATTATCGCTTCGCAAGCCCGAGCGTTGAATCTGATGATGATCGGCGAGCGCGATGCGCTGGATTTTGGCGTTGAGGTGGGCCGGGTAAGGCTGCTCGTTTTCGGAGCGGCGAGTCTGGTCGTTGGCGCGGCCGTCGCGGCGAGTGGCTCGGTCGGCTATGTCGGTCTGATTGTGCCGCATCTCATCAGGTTGACGACTGGCAGCGATAACCGGATGGTCGTGCCGTTTTCGGCAGTCGCCGGTGCCGTATTTGTCGTGCTGGCCGACACGTTGGCGCGAACCGCGATTGCCCCGCGAGAGCTGCCCGTCGGAGCGGTAACGGCGTTGATCGGGGCGCCGATGTTTATTTATCTATTGAGGCGGAGTTAATCGGATTTTACGATGCTTGAGGCAAGGGAGATTTCCGTCAAATTTGGTGACCAGGTTGTTATCGACGACATCTCGTTTGAGCTTGCAGACGGCCGCATTCTGGCATTGCTCGGGGCGAATGGAGCCGGCAAGACGACGCTGCTCAGGGTGCTGAATGGCAGTGGTGAGGGGATTAGCGGCGTGGTTATCGTGTCAGGAAGAGGTCAGTTCAATGTCGCGTGGCGAGATTGCGAGACTAATTGCCGTGGTTGCCCAAGAGAATGACGCGATTTCCGGTTACGGTGCGAGAGTTTGTGCTTGCCGGGAGGTTTGCAGGCGGCGGAGCTTTTGGGTGGGAAAGCGAGGCGGACATCGCCGCCCGGATCTCACTGAGGAATGTGACTTGGCCGGATATGCGTCGCGACTGATGAATGAGCCGTCGGGCGGCGAGCGGCAGCGGGTCGTGCTGGCACGGCCCTCGCGACGGGCGGATTCTGCTGTGACGAGCCGCCGCGATCGATCGAGCATCAGGCGTCGATGTTTCGGCTCGTTCGCCAGCGGTGTCGCGGCGAGAACGCGTCGGCGGCTGTGATCACCCACGACCTTAATCTCGCGGCCGAGTTCGCCGATGAAATTTTGATGCTAAAGGACGGTCGCGTTGCCGCGGGGAACGCCCAGAGGTTTTGACGGCCGAGAACATTCGAAATGTTTTTGGCGTCGATGCAATGCTGGATACGAATCCGGCTATGCAACGTCCGCGTTACGGCGATTTATTAGTTCGGCAAAATATGCACGAGGAAGGCTGGTGAAAGCCAACGCTGCCCACGCAACCGTGAGATCGATTTTCAGATCGAGAAGCCGGGAACTTTGCACTCTTGCCCTTGTCAGAACCATCCTGCGTGTGGGCAGGAGAAAACTAACAAGTGAGAGTATTTTTATTTGGATTATTGTTATGCCTCGGTGCCGCTATTTGTCCGGCCAGTCGGGGTCGGCGGTGACCGGCACCTACGCGGGCAGCACGGTCGGCCCGGGCGTCGAGGTCAGGCTTTACAACGCATCGGTTAGTTTTGACACCCGGACGACCGTCTCGGGAGGCACGGCCAGTTTTCGATTCGAAAACATTCCGCCGGGAACGTACACGCTTGAAATCGCCGGCGGGGGTTATAAACAGGAACTGATTGTAACCGCAGGGCGGGATGTTGCGATCGCGATCGATCCCGGCATCAATCAAGCGCTCACGAGCGGGCCGCTTGCAACGGTGACGGTGATCGCGACCGGCGAGCGGCAGCTCGATACATTTGTCGCAAAAACCGTCGATGTGATCGATGGCCGCGAGATGCGTGATCGGGCGGATTTTTCGCTTATTGAAAGCTTGAGGACGATTCCCGGATTCCGCGTGCAGCAATCGGGCGGGTTTGGCCGTGTGGCGACGATAAAAACGCGCGGTCTGCGGAATCAGGACACGGCTTTATTGCTCGATGGAATCAGGTTTCGTGATGTGGCGGCGATAAACGGGGATGCAACATCCTTTTTGAGCGATTTTACGTTGACCAGCGTAAGTCAGGTCGAGGTGCTGCGTGGGCCAGGATCATCGATTTACGGAACAAATTCAATTGGCGGAACGATCGATTTCCGCACGCCAGAAGCCCGCCCCGGGACGCACGGGCAGATCGGCGGCGCCCTGGGCGGTCTCGGACTCGGACGGTTTCGCGGGAATCTATCGCACGGCACCCGAGACGATAGATTCGGCATCGGCGGTGGAGTTTCGCGTACCGTCTATTCCAAAGGCGTCGATGGCGACGACGATGCTCATAACACCAACCTGCAGACCCGCGTCGATGTAAATCCCTTCTCATTCACAAGTATCTCCGGGCGGATCTTCTTTTCCGACGCCGATGTCCGGCTCAATTCGAGTCCCGATTCGGCGGGAACGCCGCCGGCGTCGAATCGAACGATAATCGACGCGGTGCCGTTTGTTACCTTCACGCCGGATGTTAACGATCCGGACAATCGGCAATCCTCGCGTGCCTTTAGCGGCCAGATCGTCGTCGATCAGGCGGTCAACGACAGGTTTGCGGTTGGCGGATATTATCAAGGGATGACGACCGATCGCACTAATGAAAACGGCGTGCTCGGCATCGGCTTTCAGAGTGCGTCGACCAGTATTTTTGACGGCCGAACCGATACGGGAAACGCAAGAATTAGCTGGACGCCGCGTCCCGAAAATACGCTGAGGGCCGGCTACGAATTTGAACGGGAGCGGTTTGTCAATGAAGGCCAAACGCAATCGGGAACGGGCAATTTCTTCACGCGGGCGGGGCAGCGAAGCAACACGTTTTACGCTCAGGATCTGGCCCGTCTCGCGGGCGGCAGACTACAGCTTGCGGGCGGCGTGCGAGTTCAGGCGTTTAAATTAACCCGCCCGGAGTTCAGCATCGCGAATGCGCCGTACAGCAACCTCGCGCTTGAAGACCCGCCGAACGCCTACACTTTTGACGGGGCCGCGTCCTACTTTTTTAGCCGATCAGGCACAAAATTGCGGGCTCATGTCGGCAACGGCTATCGCGTTCCCTCGCTGTACGAGCGATTCGGCGCGTTCTTTTCAACATTCGGCACGCCGAGTTTTGTGGCGTTGGGCGATCCGAATCTGAGGCCCGAAAAGTCGATAGCCTTCGATGCCGGCATCGAACAGAACCTGGCCGATCAGAGAGTTCGACTCTCGGCGACTTATTTTTACACTAAGCTCACCGACATAATCGGCTTTAGCAATGTCGTGCCGAAGATAGTAACCACGACGCGGCCATTTGGCGGATACGACAACCAAAAGGGCGGGCTGGCACGCGGACTGGAATTCAGCATGAAGGCGAGGCCGGCCTCCTCGACCGACCTTTTCGCCTCGTACACCTACACCAACAGCGACCAGGCAACGCCGCAGGTATCGGGCAGCGGAATAACCCGCACGCTTGGGGTCCCCGATCATCAATTTACGCTGGTTGCGACGCAGAGATTCAAGCGGGCGTGGGTAACGTTTGATCTTTTGGCCACGTCGGTTTATCTTGCGCCGATATTCGATACCAACGCGTTCACGTTTCGGACATACATTTATCGCTTCGACGGCAATCGAAGAGGTGACCTGACGGGCGGTTATACCTTCGGATTTAAGAAGGAGAGAATGACCCTGCGGGTGTATGGAACGATCGAGAACATCTTCGATCAGGAGTATTACGAGAACGGTTTTCGCACCGTCGGGGCTAACGGACGATTTGGGTTGACGCTGGCCTTTTAGTGTTGTTCGGGAATCGGTCAATGTGACCCTTTGTATTACGCATTACCGAGCGGGCGCGTGCGCTCGGATTAATCTCTCGTGGTAAAATCTATTTACGAGGTAATTACTATGAAAAGACGCGTTTTGTTTTTGTTGTGTGTTGTCGTGTTTTCGGCTATGTCGGTGGCCGCACAGCGGCGGGTGACCAATGCTGATCTTGAGGGCTATCGTCAGGCCCGGCTTCGTGCCGAAGCCGATTTGAGGGCCGACTACGTCCGTCGCGGGCTGCCGTCGCCAGAGGAAATGGCGCTTCGAAATGAAGAGTCTGCCCGCGAGGCCGTCGAGCTCGGGGTCAAGCTCAAGGCCGACCGGCTCGAGCGAGACCGCATGACGATGGAGATGAGGCTCGCCGATCGGGCCTACGCGGACTATGCTCGCTCGCAGCAGCCCGCGTACCGTACGCGGCAGGGATATGAATCGCCGCTCTATGTAAATCCTTATGTTGATGGCGGCCTATACAATGGCGGATTTTTTGGCGGAGGCGGAGGTTTCTTTGACGGCGGTTTCTCAGATGGAGGGGATAACGACCGTCGGCGTCGCCGGGGCGGAAGATTCCAGGGGCAGGCGGGATTCTATGGCGGCGGGCAGTTTAATCCGGTCGGTCCGGCGACGCGGTCGCGGCCGCTCGTCCGGATTACGCGCCGGCGATAATCGGTAAAACTGGAGACAGAATGAGGGAAGGCTGGGAAGCCGTCATCGGCATGGAGGTGCATGCTCAGCTGGCGACGGCTTCCAAAATATTTTGCGGCTGTCGCGTCGAGACCGGCGGCGAGGCTAACGCGAATACGTGCCCGACGTGCCTCGGCTTGCCCGGGGCATTGCCGGTGTTGAATCGCGGCGTTATCGAGCTGGGCACGCGTGCCGCTTTAGCTCTCGGTCTTGAAATCCAGCCGGTCTCCGTCTTTGCCCGCAAGAATTATTTCTACCCCGATCTGCCAAAGGGCTATCAGATCTCGCAGTACGACAAACCATTCTCGGCAGACGGCAAACTCACCATCATGACCTCGGAACGCGATGAGCACGGCCGACCGAGCGAATGGCGCCCGATGACGATCAACATCGAGCGGATGCACCTCGAAGAAGACGCGGGAAAAAATGTTCACGAGGGTCTGCCCGATGTCGATAAGTTTTCTTATGTAGATCTCAACCGAGCCGGGACGCCGCTGGGCGAGATCGTGACCTCGCCGGATTTTCGCACATCGTGGCAGGCCTATGATTACGTCAATCATATCCGGCGGGCGCTCGCGTGGGTCGGTGCGAGCGACGCCGATATGGAGAAGGGCAATCTTCGCTGCGAGGCAAACGTTTCGGTCCGACGAGTCGGTGAATCGACCTATAACAATAAGGTCGAGCTAAAGAACCTGAATTCCGTCAGGTTTATGCAAAAGGCGATCGAGTTTGAGATCGAGCGCCAGATCGTTGCCCACGAGGCGGGCGACCCAGTCGCTCAGGAAACGCGGCTGTGGGATGAGAAAAAAAACGAGACGCGCGTGATGCGTTCAAAAGAAGACGCACACGACTATCGATATTTCCCCGAACCCGATTTGCAGCCGCTTGTCGTCTCGCCGGAATTTGTCGAGAGCGTGCGGCAAGGGATGCCCGAGCTGCCCGATGCGATGCGCGAGCGGTTCGTGGCGGCTTACAACTTGGGCTACGCCGACGCGTCGCAGTTAACGGCCGACGTCGATACGGCCCGATTCTTTGAGAACGTCGCGAGAATAACCGCGAATCCGAAGTCGGCGGCGAATTGGATACTGGGCGAAGTTACCCGCGAACTCAACGCTGGTGGGAAGTCGATTTCCGAGTCCCAAATTACCGACGAGGAGCTAGCGGAGCTGATTATCACGGTCGAAAGCGGTGCGATAAATAACAGCCAGGCAAAAGAGGTGCTGAACGAGATGTTCGCAACCGGCCGGCCGGCCGGCGAGATTATTAAGGAGAAAGGTTTTGAGCAAGTTTCCGACAGCGGCGCGATAGAAAAGATTGTTGACGATGTGATCACGCAGAACGCGGCCCAGGTCGCGGCCTATCGCGGCGGCAACGAAAAATTGTTCGGCTTCTTTGTCGGTCAGGTTATGAAGGCTTCAGCGGGGAAGGCAAATCCTAAGGTTGTAAACGATGTGCTGCGAGCGAAGCTTGGATAGTGTTGGGTTGACCCTCAAATAATTCGTGAAAAGCAAGACGGCGATTGTCACCGGCGGTACGGCTGGAATCGGATTCGCGATAGCAGAGCGGCTCGTGAAAATGGGCACGCGGGTCTACATCTGCGGGCGGGACGAGGCGCGGGTCTCATCAGCCGTTGAGGAACTTGCGTCGTCGGGTGAGGTTGGGGGCATCGTGTGTGACGTTCGCGACGAAGAGCAGGTGAAATCACTCGTAGATGCCTGTGAAACGCGCTTCGGCGGGCTTGATGTACTCGTCAACAATGCCGGGCTGGCATTTCCAGGCAAGACGGTCGAGCAGATAAGCGGCGAGGAATTCCGGCAAACGCTCGAGACGAATTTATTCGGTGTATTTTATGCCTGCCACTACGCGATTCCCCTGATGAAGCGATCCGGCGGCGGTTATATCATTAATATCTCATCACTCGCCGGCCAGAACGCCCATCCCAAAATGGCCGCTTACAACGCCTCGAAGTTCGGCCTCAACGGATTTACGGAAGCGCTTATGCAAGAGGTTCGTAATGACAATATAAAGGTAAGCTACATATGTCCGGGCAGCGTCAACACGCGCTTTGGAAATGACACGCCGTCCAACGAGAAGGCCTGGCAGCTCCAGCCGGCCGACATCGCTCAGGTGGTCGCCGACCTACTGGTGATGGATCCGCGGGCCCTGCCCAGTAAGGTCGAAATCAGGCCGAGCAGCCCGCCTGCCAGATGTAGCTGATGATCAACGCGTCGGAACCAGGTAGGTTTCGAGAGCTTTCATGAGAGTTTCCGGGCCAAAGGGTTTTGTTACGTGGCCTGTCGTCCCGGCAGTACGGCCCCGAACCTTGTCAAAGAAACCATCTTTGCCTGAGATCATAACGACCGGCAGATTCTGTGCCGCTGGATTAGACCTTATTTCGCGACATACTTCATAACCGTCCATTCGCGGCATATTGATGTCGAGAAGCACCAGATCTGGCAGGTTTTCCTCAAGGCATGCAAGTGCCTCGACCCCATCCGACGCGCAGATGACATTGTGACCCGACTTCTCGAGCTTACCGGCAATTAGTTTCCTCACAGTCGCACTGTCGTCAACGACAAGAATCGTCTTTCCACGCGGCATTGACTCATGTATTTCATTTTGAGGACGCATTTCCTCAAGTCTGATTGCGACCGCATTTGTTTGAGCCGTTAGAATCAAGTCGTCTGGATTGATGCGCGCCGCCTCTTGCAGATATCTGAGGCCATTTTCGTGATTGCCCAAGTTTAGATGGCCGAGCGCCAGGGATGTCAGTTCGTCTTCATTAAAGTCGCGAAGATTCCATTCCGCCTCCATTTCAGTGATGGCCTGCTGAACCGGCGCCGTCTCGACTTTCGTATTCCCGAGCAACCTGCCGATATCTGCTAGCGTCAGCGTTGCACGGCACGCCGAGCATTCAACCGCCTGGACGTCATTATCGGCTCGGCAGAATGGGCAGGGATGATCGACCGTCGCGAGAATTGCAGTATCCGCACCGAGTGCCGCTTCATCAACTAGATTGAGAGTGAGCGTTTCGACATCGTTTGCGTGCGGCTCGGCATCCGGCTCGGGTTCAACCTTTGAAAATGTGGTTAACGCGATTGCGTCCTCCAGTTCTGAGGAAACTTCACCAGACATCGGACTAGCGGTTTCCGCTGCCGCAACAGGTTCTGCGGTAGTGTGGAGGGGATCGGCCTCGGACTCTGGCTGGAGATACGACGAAAGGCTGTTTGTTCCGAGCGTCATCGCGAGGAAATCATAACCCGTCCGTGCGGCGGCATTGTCCGGGTCGATCGTCAGAGCTTTCGCGAGCAATTCCAGCTTCTCTTCGAGGCCTGCAGAGAGATGCGATCGCAGGATCCAGGCCTCGGCATTATCCGGCACGGCCAAAAGAAACTCATCCACGAGCAGGATTGCCTGATCGCGGTCACCGCCTGCCGCTGCCATTTTGGCGCGATTGAAGCCGGCGGTGGTGCGAGCATGCTCGATAGCATTTTTCGCGGAGGCGGCATCGTGATTTTTGGGATTAATTGCGAGAACTGTATCGAGGTATGCGAGCTTATCGTCCGCATCCGCGGCAAGCGACGCCTTCCAAGTCCATGCGATTTCGCAACGGTCGTCATGGCTAAGAGCGATATCGAGATTGCGTTCTGCCAAGCTCGCGTCGCCCGTCTCGTGAGCCTCGACGGCACGCCGCACAAAGGTCTTTGCCAGAACTCCCTTAGCCCCGGAGTGCCATTCACGGGCAGTCCTATTCGCGGGATTGAGAGTGAGCACGCGCTCCAGCAGTGCAATCTGCTCTTCCGGGTATTCGCTCAGAGACGCAAGCCACACCCACGCGTCCTCATTGCTGGGATCGGCATCCGCCGCCTCGGACAATAAGAAATGGGCACGGTCCCGCTCACCATTCTGTGCAGCCTTTATTCCTCGTTTAACCAAGATCTTGGCGTCGGCCGATTCGGGCGAAGATGGCTCGTCTAACGTCTCGGTCGCGATGAGCGGGATGGCAGTCACGGTTGGTTCAAATTCTAATCTCATACTTTTTGTGGAAGAGTCTTAATACCGAACGTGGGGCATGAAGGCACCAGGGCCGGGCGCGGTAACCAATCCATGTCCTATGGCAAAACTAATGCCAGCGAATGTAAGCAATTTCATTTTGCGTAAACGCGGGAAAGTGCCTAAAATAAGGGCCCAAAAGTAGTGCCTCGGGACGGCGTCGGCCCCCATTGTGTATCAGGTGACAAAAAACGTAAGGAATCTGCTGACAAAAAGTAGTAAATATCACCGAACTTTGAAGACATGAATGGCTTACCGGAACATCACGAAGTTGCGATCATAGGCGGCGGTCCGGCGGGCATGTCGGCAGCCATCTGGTGTGCAGATCTCGGCCTGAAACCTCTCGTCCTCGAGAGAAGCAGTGAACTCGGCGGCCAGCTGTTGTGGACTTATAATCCGATTGAAAACTACCTGGGTCTTGAAGCCGCGAACGGCAGAGAGTTGCGGGATCGTTTTCTTAAGAGTCTTGGGAAGTTTCAAATCGCGCAGCGTCGAGATGTACAGGTCGTCGCGGCAGATCTCAAAAGACATTTGCTAACTTTTACGGACGGCGAGAGCATCGTGGCGGATTCGATTATCATCGCGACGGGGGTCAGGCGACGGCAACTCGGAGTACCGGGTGAGGGTGAATTTCTCGGGCGAGGAATCCTCGATTCCGGCGCTGCCTCCCGTGCCGAAGTCGCCGGCAAGCGAGTGGTCATAGTTGGCGGGGGCGATGCCGCGTTCGAGAACGCATCGATCCTGGCCGACTCAGCCGAACACGTCACTGTCGTTCATCGGCGGAGCCTGTCGACGTCGCGGTCCGATTTTGTCGAGGCGGCGAGCGCGGCTGCAAACATTGAGTTGATGCCCGGGTGCCGAGTGTTGCGGATAGGCGGAGGCGATAAGGTCGAGTGGGTCGAGCTTGAGACCGGCGGCCAATCCGTCAGGCTCGATGCCGATTTCGTGCTCATCCGGATAGGCGTCGAACCTAACTGCGAAATGTTTCGCGGGCAGATCGAGTTTGATGAACTTGGCTTTGTCGTAGTCGATTCGCATTGCCGCACAGATGCCGCAGACGTCTACGCGATCGGCGATGTCGCGAATTCCGCTTCGCCGACCATTGCCGCCGCGGTCGGCCAGGGCACAGTGGCCGCCAAGGCTATTAAAACCAAGATAAATACATGTTCTGACCGCGAATCGAAGTCACCAAATATTTGAATTTTTATTCAAAAACCGCCCGAAACCGATCCCGCTTTGAATCGTATTTATTACATGTTTCACTCTAAACATTGAAGTTTTGCAGATCGCTTACCTATGGTACGAAAAGTGCCTTGAAATTTGAGATAGTCTTCAAATTCAATTTGCTTAATCATCTCACGGGTGTCCTATGACGCAGAGGAGTACAGTGACGTTCACTTTTTTGATCGTTACCGCGTCGTGCGCATGCTCCCATTCATGGATTTGTTCTGGGCTTTTCGGCAAGATTCAGTCTCAACAGAGATGCCAATATGTTGTTAAAGAGGATGGAGGAAAATATGAGAAAAATGAACAGGATCGCTGTTTTTTTGACTGCGATTCTCATGGCAGCAGTCTTTACCGCGACAGCGTGGTCACAGGCTGGCACATCGAGCGTAACGGGGCTCATCGCTGATCCGCAAGGTAATGTAGTTGCCGGTGCGACGGTTACCCTGCTTGGCACCCAGGGAACGATGCGAACGGCGATCAGCAGTGACAATGGTGTTTATGCGTTCCCGTCGGTGCAGACTGGCACATATCGGATCGAAGTCGAAAAAAGCGGCTTCAAAAAGGCAAGTGTGGCTAATGTACAGGCCTTGGTCGACAAATCATCAGAGATAAATGTGAGCCTCGAGATCGGCCAGGTTACTGAAACTGTAAACGTTGACGCTGCTGGACTTGAGAGCATCGTGAATACACAGGATGCAAGTCTCGGCAACAATTTTGTTTCGCGGCAGATTTTGCAGCTTCCCTTGCAGGCCCGAAACGTCGCGGACCTGCTGAGCCTTCAGCCCGGTGTTACTCCCGATGGCTCGGTCGCGGGCGGGCGTTCCGATCAGGCCAATATTACACTTGACGGGGTAGATGTTAATAATCAGCAAAATGCAACGGCCTTCACACCGGTCCTTCGGGTTAACCCCGATTCAGTTGAAGAGTTTCGTGTTACGACAGCGAATCCCGACGCTAGTAAAGGACGTTCGTCGGGCGCACAGATTTCTTTGATAACAAAGAGCGGTACAAATGATTTTCACGGTGCACTCTATGAGTATCACCGCAATACGGTGACTGCCGCTAACGAATGGTTTAACAACGCTGCGGGAAATTATGGGCCCAACGATGCTCAAGTACTGTCGGGTCAATTTAAGGCCGGTGACGAGAGGGTTCGGCGTCCGACCCTACTGCGAAATCTGTTTGGCGGCAGACTAGGCGGCCCGATCGTAAAGGATAGACTTTTCTTTTTCTATAATTACGAAGGGTTGCGCGAAGCTAAACAAGAGTCGTCGGCTGCCCGGACCGTGCCCACCGCCAGCTTGGCTGCCGGGAACATCCGGTTCAATGACAATACGGGCCAGGCTTGGACCATCACAACCGCCCAGATAAATTCGTTTGTGCTTACCGGTGGGGCTGCGGCTGGCCCAGTGGTTGATGTCAACCCGTTAGTTCCGGCTTTATTTAGCCAAGCGGCCGCGAAGTACCCATGCAACGACGCAACTGTCGGCGATGGCCGGAACTCATGCGGATTTAAGTTTAATTTTTCGACGCCGGTCAGCCAGGATGCCCACACGGCACGATTTGATTGGAACCTTACGCGTGACCAGCGACACCAGCTATCGTTTCGCGGTAATCACCAACAGGACGTTACTGGAGCTCTCCCTTATCTTCCGGACACTCCGCCGACCAACTTATGGAGTCATCCGATCGGTATTGCCGCCACACACAACTGGTTAATAAAGAGCAATATGACGAACCGGTTGAGTTTCGGCTATACCCGCATTGCCTTTAGTAATCAGGGCGATTCGGCCGATCCGGCGATTTCATTTCGACGAATCTTTCAGCCGAACGGTTTTGGCCGAACGATCAGCCGGACAAATCCCACGACGAACATTACCGACGACCTAACGTGGATCAAAGGAAATCATTCATTGCAGTTCGGCACAAATATTCGTCTCATCAAAAATTCGCGAACGAGTTTTGCCCGGGCCTTTGACAACGGAATTACCAATCCAAGCGCGTATGCGCAAAACGTGGCGGCTACCGTCATCAACCAATTCATACGGGTGCAATCTGGACAAAATCCGTTAACGGGGACTCGAACAATTGCCTCGTCCCAAAATGTCGCGACGCAGGACGCTCTTGTCGCACTGCTCGGAAGACTAAACGGATATGGGGCGAATGTGAACTTTGATACCGAAGGTGAGCTGATTGCTCCCAACACCGGGATCAAACGCATTTTCGAGACTGAAGAGTATGATTTTTACGCTCAGGACACATGGAAACTCAGGCCTAACGTGACTCTAACCGCTGGTCTTCGATATGGCCTCAGCATGCCTGTGCGGGAGACACAGGGCTACGACGTTATCCCAAACGTCGTGCTTTCTGATTATCTGCGTTCAACGATCGATGCTATGGCTCAGGGCGTCAATTACCGAGAGCCAATATCGGTCCGGAGGGCAGGTGAAGACACGATTTATCCGCTCGATAAGAACAACCTTCAGCCGAGGATCTCTATAGCGTGGTCGCCGGAGTTCGAAAGGGGCTTCATGTCTAAGTTGTTTGGCAAAAGCTCGGAATCGGTCTTCAGAGGCGGTTTTTCAATCACCAACGATTATTTCGGCCAGCAGCTTGCGACAAACTGGGATGGTTCGAATGCGCTGGGATTTTCATCTACTGCCGCAATTAATGTAAATACCTACAATATCACGACCGATCCGGCACCGCTCTACACCGGGCCGGGGATGGATATTCGGGGTCTTGGCCGTCTCGTACTGCCGGGAAGCCTGAGCTTTCCACTCACTGCGCCGCAATCGCTTCCCGGTAATGGCAAAGTTGAGACTTCGCTTGATTCGAACCTAGTATCGCCTATCAACTATTCGTGGAACCTCAGTTACGGGCGACGGCTCCCTGGCAATATCTGGGTGGACGCCGCTTATGTGGCGAGACTCGCGCGCAACTTGCTTGTTGGTCGCGATGCAACAATGCTGAGGGGTGAAATTCTTGACCCCAGGTCAGGTCTTACTTACAATCAGGCCGCGACGATTCTCGACCGACAGCTCCAGGCGGGCTTACCTGGTACTCAGGTTGCTCCGGTGGCGTTCTTTGAAAACATGTGGGCGCCGGGAACATTACGTAATTTCTATGGCTGTCCGGACGGGCCGGGTGGTGTGCCCATTCCGAATTGTACCAATACTCAGGCAGTCTACAACGGTCAGCCGCAAGCTGGTGACTGGACGTACCTTATGCAAAACCTGGATAGTGACACAGGAAGCAGATATTTCTTTCAGGGTCAATACGATGCACTCTCCGCATTCAGCACGGTCGGCACGTCGGACTACCATGGTGCCACTTTCTCACTTCGCCAACGCCTTCCAAGCGTGACCTGGGATTTGAACTACACTTTTTCAAAATCCCTCGACGAAGCGTCCGGACTTCAGACGGGCAACCTCTTCGGTTCCGCCTTCGTTCTCAATGCCTTCAAACTCAAAGACCAGCGTTCCGTGTCCGACTTTGACCTCACCCACGTGATCAATTTTAACGGCATTTGGGACCTGCCGATAGGCCGAGGGCGTCGATTCGGCGACGGCATGAATAAAGTGCTAAACGCCCTGATCGGTGGCTGGCAGTTGAGCGGCATCTATCGCTACGATTCGGGATATCCTTATACAGGAGGATTTTTCGATGGAACCGGATGGCAGACTAATTGGCAGATCAGGAGCTACAATACACAAATAGGACCCATAGGATCCACGGGAACTCACCATGGCACGGCTACGTCGGGATGTACTCAGGCACAGCAGAATTCCACTTCTAATCAGGGATGTACGCTGCCCAATCTGTTTTCCGATCCTGACGCCGCTTACGCAGCATTTCGAACGCCGCATCCGGGCGAAACGGGAACCCGAAACGCGGTACGGTTACCGTCATACTATAACCTTGACGCAGGGCTGGCGAAGTCGTTCAACATGCCTTGGAAGGAAGGGCATAGCATGACCGTCCGCTGGGACGTCTTTAACGTCTTAAATCACCCGGTATTCACGGGCCAGGCGACGGGGTTGATCAACTACACCGGTTCGTCCGCTACCAACAACTTTGGTCGATTTGTTGATACGCGCACGGACGCCAGAGTCATGCAATTTGCACTCCGCTACGACTTCTAGTAGTTGACGAGTTCTGATTCACCAGGAGCTGGGGCATTTTCAGATGCCCCAGCTCGCTTTTTTGGGATTGGTGATTGTTACTTTGACGGATTATCGGAAATATAGCTTTCAAGTTGCTTTCGTTGAGGGTAGTCGGGACGCCGTAACAGAAATTTCTTGTATTCGGTAACAGCCTTGTCCTTCATTTTCGCGGCATCGTAAAGGGAAGCCAGCCGCAGGTGAACCTCGGCCTTCGCCTCCGGAGCAAGCCTGATGGCCTCGTTATAGTGAAACTGAGCGGCATTTCCTTTTCGGATCTGCAAGTACGATTCACCTAGATAATGATGAGCGTCGGCCGAATCCGGATCGACTTTTGCGGCATTAGCCAGTACGAGCGCCGCATTGTCGAATGATTTGCGGCCGAGGTAGAGCTTGCCTAGATTCAAGAGGGCGGCGAAGTAATCTTTCTTCAGAGAAAGTGCTTTGAAGTAGCAGGCCTCGGCGTCGTCCAGTGACCCGCCCTTGAAATATATCGTTCCCGCTTCGGTCCATGAAACATAATCCTTCGGGTCGTTAGCCAGCAGCTGATTGAGGACCTCAAGAGCTCGACGACTATCGTTAGCTCTTTGGGCAGCAATCATCTGTTGAAATAACGCCTTGTTCTGAGGCGTCCGGTCATACATGCTGTCGACCCGCACGACGCCCGGCTTGCCCTGACCAGGCAGTTGGGGCCGCGAAATAGTAAAGTCAAAGCGCGGGTTTCCCATCGGGGACGCTATAAGCGGCTGCCGGACAACTTCATTCCCATCTACCTCAACAATAATCGTACCGTTCTCGCGAGGCACGTTTCGGATCAAATAGTATCCCTTGTCGTTCGCGATCGCTTTGTCAATGGCCGCACCGGCAATACTAACGATCACGGTTACAACCGGCGGGTGCTCTAGCTTCTCCCGGGTTTCGGTCCTAATCTGCCCGGAGACATTCATCCGGTTTCCCCGAGGCACATTTTCGCCAATGCTCATCGGTAGTCCAGTGCCACGGCGTGTTTCGTCGTCCTGTCCAAACACGTAAGTCGAGAATGTAACAACAATTAAGAGCCAAATAACCAAATATTTTATGTAATTCATGGCAATTCTTACTCAGCAAGCGGACATGACCGAATGTACAAAGAGTATATTCTTGTAAGCCAGTTTCGGTAAACTTATCTCGCGGCGAATGAATCGTTGCCGGTCGCCTGTATCAAATGGCGGGTATCGTTCAAAGCCAGCACGCGCACGTTTTGCGGGCTTCGGAACTCGAAGCGGTTGATGCCGCAATTTGAGGTTACGATCCAGGGCGTGAAGCGGGTGCCGCGGTGGATCGCTCCGAGGAGGTGGAGGATCGTGTAACAGATGGCGCCGGTGTGAGAGAAGATAGCAATGCGTTGCGATTGGTGATTTAGTAAGATCTTGCGGAGTTCGGCGGTGATGCGGCTCAGCAGCTGACGATAGCTCTCGCCGTCAGTGATGACGTGGTGGATGCTGCGATTGATTAGTGCGTAATAGTCGCTGGGATAACGAGCTTTCGACTCGTCGAATGTCAGTCCCTCAAGCACGCCGACGTGGCGCTCGCGGAAGGCCTCGGATTTGTTGATCGGTAGATTCAGCGAGGCTGCTAGAGGCTCGGCCGTTTGCAAGGCCCGCAGGAGATCACTCGAATAGATCGTCTGTACGCCTTCTTTTGCCAAAACACGCGCAGTCTTCTCTGCCTGCTCCCGGCCTAGAGCCGACAGCGGAGTCGGTCCATGACCACCAAAGCGTCCTGAGGCGTTGCCATCAGATTGGCCATGGCGTATGAGGTACAGGCGTGTCGGTGGCGGCATTATTGGTTGTCGCGGATCGGCAGCGAATCATATATCCGTTTGGCGGCAATAGCGATTCTCGATCTCGTAGATGGGAATCTAAACTCAAATACCGCGATTTGCAACGGCTTGTCGTCTCGGGGCGTCAGGGTTAGGCCGATTCCCCCTTTCGAAATGTAAGAAAAACCCACGCGATGACTATAAACCCGATCGCGGTGATGACGGGCGGAAGCAAAATACTGGGGGCGGAAAACAAGCCGAGATAGCCGATGACAAGGGCCAGGAGAATCATCAGAACTCCGGCAGCGGTCAACGTTGATTTACGATTCATAAGATTTTACGCTCCGACGGCCTCGGCCTTTAACTTCTCGGTTTGGAAATGTGTCCGCAGCGTCTCGACGAATTCGTCGATCTGGCCTTCCATCACAAGTTCAAGCTGGTGAACCGTGAGTCCGATGCGATGGTCGGTGACACGATTTTCCTTAAAATTGTAGGTGCGAATTTTCTCGGAGCGGTCACCCGAGCCGACCATCGATTTACGCTCGCTAGCCTGTGCGTCGTGCTGTTTTTGTTCCTCGAGCTCCTGGAGCCGTGCACGAAGCACGCGCATAGCTTTCTCTCGATTTTTGATCTGCGACTTCTCGTCCTGCATCGAGACCACAACGTTTGTCGGCAGATGGGTGATTCGTACAGCGGAATAGGTTGTATTCACCGATTGACCACCCGGGCCCGACGAGCAAAATGTGTCGATTCGCAAATCGTTTTGATTGATTTGCACATCGACCTCCTCGGCCTCGGGCAGAATGGCGACTGTGATTGCGGAGGTGTGAATGCGGCCCTGAGTTTCGGTCTGCGGCACCCGCTGTACCCGATGCACGCCGGACTCGAAACGCATCTTGGAAAAAACATTGTCGCCTTCAATAAGGGCGACAGCCTCTTTTATGCCGCCTACGCCCGTATCCGAGGCGTCCAACACGTCCATTTTCCACCCCTGCCTCTCCGCGTAACGGGCGTACATTCGCAGCATCTCGGCGGCAAACAATGTGGCTTCGTCACCGCCTGTACCGGCCCGAATCTCTAAAATTACATTCTTTTCATCATTCGGATCTTTTGGCAGGAGCAAGAATTTGAGTGCTTCTTCAGCGTCGGGCAGCTTTTCCTCGATCTCGGAGATTTCGAGTGTCGCCATTTCGCGCATCTCGTCATCATCCGCCAGCTCGAGCAGGTTTCGGGCCCCGTCGAGGTCCTCACGCATTTTTTTCACATCCCTATATTTGCCGACGATTTCACCGAGGCTATTGTGCTGCTTCATCAACTGGGCGTAAGCCGACATATCGGACATAAACTCAGGCCGCGAGATCTGAACAGTCAGGTCCTCGTAGGATTTTTCAATTTGTGCGAGTTTTTCGAACATATTTACTCTGCAGAAGTCCGCGCGTTAGCAAGGGCGTAACCGTAACCCGAATGCTACGGTCTTGCTCACGCTCGGGCGTCTGCATTACACCACGACTTCCAGTTCGCGTTCGTAAACGGGAGCGTTCTTAACTTCCGAGGGCTCGAGGGTAAGGGATTCCTTTAAGGCTCTGATCGCCACCTCCAGCTGCTCGTTGTCAGGTTCCTGCGTAGTAATGTTTTGGAGCCAAAGGCCGGGCAGAGTCATTAATTTGAAAATGGCTCCCGATTCTTTCTTTGCAGCGTAGCGGATCACTTCATACGACAAACCTGCCACGAGCGGCATGAGAGCGATGCGTACGACAAGATTCATCCAGGTCGCCTCGAAGTTGATCACCGAAAACAGCACGATTGCGACAAGCATAACGACCATCAGGAAGGAGGTTCCGCAGCGCGGATGCTGGCGCCGTTGAAGGGTCGCGTTCGCCGGGGTCAATTCGTCGCCTTTCTCCCAGGCAAAAACCGTCTTGTGCTCGGCCCCGTGATACTCAAATACCCGACGAATGTCCCGCAAAAACGACATCGAAAAGATCATGACGATGAAGAAAATCATCCGGATCAGGCCATCGATCAAATTGAAGGAAATCCAACTCGCAAATGAATCGAGTCTGATCTTCCACACGTACGCCTTGATAGATTCCCAGATGGACGCGTCGGCTGCGAGCGAAGGCGCCTCAGCCCATCCTAACGCGATAAACAGCACATTTGTCAGAACCAGCGGGGCGACGATAAACAACAGAACGTTAAATAGGAGAGCAAAGATGATTGATCCGGCCGCACTTGCCGACTGGCCCGCCTTTTTTACGGATTGCTTTCTATCGGGCATCACGACCTTGACGGGGGCCCTTAGAAAGTCTTGATCTGCGGTTCCATCAGCTAGGACAGGCAGACTCTCAACGGCCTTTGCCTTCTCCGCCACTTCCTGTGCGGCCAAATCTTCTTCGTAAATGCGGGCGGAAAAATTGAGAGCCTTGATTCCGAGTCCCATCGACTGGATGAGGGTCGCACCGCCACGCAGCACCGGCGTATCAAGCCATTTATACTTATCGCTCCACTTTGGTAGTGCTTCGGCCGTTGTAACGATCGACCCGTCAGAGCGTCGGCAGGCGATCGCGTAGGCCGACGGCGTCCGCATCATCACTCCCTCCATCACGGCTTGGCCGCCGACAATTAAGTCGCGTTCCATGGCAAATAGGGTGTGCAAAAATTTTAGCTTTCGGGTGCGGTTTCTCATACCTTAATTGACGCCTGGCGTGAACGTTCTGTTGCCATTATTCGGGATGTTGTTGTCATGATTCGGTATTGCAGAAGCCCGCGCGTTAGAGGGGGCGTAACACTCAAGTTGGATGTTACGCCCACGCTAACGCGCGGGCTTCTGCAATAAGATAGCTAAGCCGAGGCTTCCGCCTCGGCCGTGGGGGCTGCCCCACGAGCGTAGCGTTTGTTGAATCGGTCAACACGTCCGGCCGTATCGACCAGCTTTTGCTTACCGGTGAAAAACGGATGGCACGCCGAACAAATTTCGATATGCAGATCGTCTTTCATCGTCGAGCGTGTCTGGAACGTACTGCCGCACGCACAAACGACTGAAATTTCATCGTAATTAGGGTGTATTTCCTGTTTCATATTATCACTTCCCATCGCCGTAAATAGGCGAGTATGCGATCTATGCGCAACCTGAAATTATAATGAATATGATCCTAGAAATCAAGAGAAGTCCGGCAAAAAAGCCGACATCACGGCTTGATATAGCGCTCGTAGACGTCAATACACTCAGCGACAGTGATCTGCGCGGCAAGCTCGCCAATCAGGGCGATCGGAACATCGTCAGGATTCTTAAAGCGGACGCAGGCTTTACCCATATCGAGCTTTTTAGACGAATGTTTTGGCCATTCCTCCTTAAACCACGCCAGCAGTCGTGAGTCGCCATACAGCCCCATGTGGTACAGAGATATGTAGTTCTTTTGAGATGCAAGGCTCAAGAAGGGAACGGGTAGGTTGGAATCGCAATGATATCCCGCGGGATAGACCTCGTGCGGAACTACCCAACCAAGCATCCCGTATGATATTACCTCTTCGAAATCCCTCGGTATCGCGCGATTTATCGCGTCTCTCATAGCGGCGATCACGCCTTGCCGGTCGGCGGGTAGGGTTTCGACATATTCTTCGGGAGATCTCGCGTTTGAATGCATATTTTGCTATGAGCGGCGGCCGCGGCTACGCGCTTGCGGCGTCGCCAGCGAGTTTGATTAGCAGCGTATGCTCCTTGTTATCGGTCAACAGAGAATCAAGGCGTTGGTGCCGAATGGCAAAAGCTGATTTTATCTCATTTATTTGTTGATCAAAATGGGAAGCGTCGAGTGGAGAGGTGCGCCGTGTGCCCACAAGCATAATATTCTTCCCCGTGTGCTCAATTGAGACAAATTCGAAGAGCTTGGTCGCGTAACCGGACTGCTCCAGTAACAGTGAGCGGAGCCCGTCGGTGAGCGTCTCGGCCATGCGCTCGAGCATTACTCCGTGTTTTAAGACGTTGCGAAGCATCGTGGGCGGTCTGATTTGCGGCCGCAGCTCCTGATGACAGCAAGGGGCAGCGACAATCAGTTCGGCCCCTGCGGTAATGCCCTTGTATATGGCATCATCCGTCGCGGTATTACATGCGTGAAGTGCGATGAGAATATCGACATCGCCGACCTCGTAGTCGTCGATGGTGCCGACCACAAACTCCAATGCGTCGAACCCACTCGCGGCGGCGACGCTATTACAGAGTTCAACGAGTTCCGTTTTTGTATCAACCCCGACGATGTGTATATCGACGCCGCGGTGATTTTTGAAATAATCGTAGGCGGCAAACGTCAGATAGCCTTTGCCGGAACCCATATCCACGATCCTCAATGAACCGCGGTCGCTTAAGGAAGATTTGTCGACAAGGCCTGCCAAGACCTCGACAAATTTATTGATCTGTTTCCACTTATTCTGCTCGCGGTCGCGGACCCGGCCACTGTCATCGGTTATACCGAGAGCCTTTAGATAAAAGCTTTGGGGGTCGATTTGTGATTTTTTTTCACGGTTGTGATCAAGCGGCGGCCGTGTCTTAAAGGTCGGGTTCGCAATATTTAGCCGAGACTTGCCCTTCTTGCTGATCTCAAGCTGGAAATCATTCTCCGTAGTGAATAGGTGGGCGGTGGAAAAGCCCGTTTCAATAGCATCTGCAAGGATTTGAAGCCCCGCCTCGCGGTCGTAATTATTGGCTGTTTCCCGCGTGTCGCGGCGGTATAGGAAAAAAAGTCGTACACCCTTCCGTGTCTTCACAAGACGGACATTAATTTTTTGCAGATGCTCGTCGGCCCCTTTATAATTGCCGAGCGTGAGTTTCACAAAGGTTTCGCGGTCGAGTGAACCCTTAAATTCGTCCAGGAATTTCACCGCGTTGTCGGTCAACATATGCAGAATCTATTTCACCTTGCCTTTCCAGTCCACGATCTTGATGCCGCACGCAAATTTTATGGCGGCGTACTAGGATGCGACGAGGGCCGAAGCAGCGAATCGTGGATCGATTTTAACCTGTACGGCCACCAAATCGTAGCCCACCTCGACGCGGGTGCGGCGGGCGTCCGCTCGACAAACGACGTCGATGCGGACCACGTGCCAGTACCGCACTTTGGCATTGTTATGCCGATGGGCGAATGGCGGCAGCTCGCCGAACGACTGCGGTCGGGTGGCGTCGAATTTGTAATCGAACCAAAGATCCGCTTTGCGGGTGAGGTCGGCGAACAGGCGACGATGTTCTTCCTCGACCCGAGCGGTAATGCCCTCGAGTTCAAAGCATTTGCTGATTTTGACCAGGTCTTTGCGAAATAATCTGTGAAGCGTTCGGCTGAGGTCATTATCATCGGCGGTGGGGTTGTCGGTGCTTCGGTCGCTTACCATCTCGCCCTGCGGGGCTGTCGTGACATTTTGATTCTTGAACGCGAAGGCTTGGTCGGCCTGGGTTCGACCGGCAAGGCTACGGGCGGAGTGCGCGCCCAGTTCGAGACTGACATAAACATCCAGCTTTCGCTTTACTCGCTCGACTTCTTTGCGAATTGGGAAGTTGACTGCGGTTACGACCCGCGTGGTTACGCTTTTCTGGCCACTAACGAGCTTCATCTCGAATACTTGCACACATCGGGCGAACGGCAGCGACGGCTCGGATACGATGGCGTCCGGATGCTCAAGCCAGCCGAGATCGCTGACCATGTGCCAGGTCTCAATCTCGCCGATGTCCTGGGAGCGAGCTTTGGGCCACGCGACGGGTTTATCGATCCTCGCGCTGTCCTGAATGGCTTTCTCGATCAGGCGAGAAGGCTCGGCTGCCACTGCGAGCTGGATTCCCACGTCCAGGGCATCGCCTTGGACGCGGGTCGGGTTTGCGGGGTCAAAACTTCAAATAGTGACTTCAGTTCCGACCACGTGGTGATTTGCACTGGAGCGTGGGCCCGCGAACTAGCTTCGTCGGCCGGAGTTGATCTCCCGGTCACGCCTCAGCGGCGGCAGATCGTTTGGGCCCGGGCCTCTCAGAAAGTGCCATCCGACCTTCCGATGGTTATCGACATGTCCGACGGATTCCACTTCCGTCCCGTCACGAATAGCGATCATGAGGTTCTCCTTGCGTACGCCGATCCCAGTCAGATGGAAGGCTTCGAGACTACTTTTGATGAGAGTTTCATTGGTAAGGTCATGCCGAAAGCACGCCACAGAGCCCCTTTCCTGGCCGATTTGACCGTAATCCGCGAAAAATGCCGGGCTGGGCTGTACGAGAATTCGCCGGATCGTCACGCGATCATAGGGCATTCGGGCGTTGACGGCCTATACCTTGCCAACGGGTTATCGGGTCACGGCGTTATGCACTCACCGGCGGTTGGGCGAGCCGTTGCTGAAATAATCCTCGACGGCGAAGCTTCTTTTCTCGACGTATCACAGCTCAGTATCCGAAGGTTTGCAACCGGCGAACTGCTGCGTGAGACGTCTTTCATCTAACTCTAGCTATTCACGGTTGTGGTAAATTGCATTATGCGAACCGCACTCGTTCACCATCCTATCTATCAAAAACACGACACGGGTTATGGGCACCCGGAGACGCGGCTACGCTATGAAGCGGTGATGACTGGCCTCAAAGAAGATGACAAATTCTGGTCGCAAATGATAGAAATCACACCGGAAAAAGCCGCAAAGGGATTAGTCCAGGCGGCGCATACGCCTCAACATTTTAGGCGCGTTCAGAATGCCTTTGCCGATGGCGTAGATCGTCTCGACGCTGATACGACCATTTCGATGCAATCTTTCGACGCGGCACTATACGCCGCCGGAGGAGCAATCACGGCGGTGGATGCCGTAATGCAGGGCACATGCGACAACGCTTTCGTAGCCGTCCGCCCGCCGGGCCACCATGCCACGGGTGAGAATGCGATGGGCTTCTGCATATTCAACAACGTTGCGGTCGCGGCACGGCACGCTCAGAACCAATACAAAGAGATCGAACGGGTCGCAATCGTCGATTGGGACGTCCACCACGGCAACGGGACGCAGGGCATTTTCTACGACGACCCGAGCGTCCATTTCTTCTCGATGCACCAATACCCGTGGTATCCCGGAACAGGCAGCCGCGGCGAGACCGGTCATGGGCGCGGCCTTGGCCTGACCCTGAATGTTCCAGTTAAGGCAAATGTCGCGGCCGCTGAACAGAAGAGAATGTTCGAGGGTGCGATCGAAGACATATCGGCTAAGTTCCAACCCGACTTTATTTTCATATCGGCGGGCTTCGACGCCCACATAACCGACCCGCTCGGCCAGCTACAGCTGGAAGATAGAGACTTTGTCTCGATGACTCAAACCCTCAAACAATGGGCCGATCAGGCCTGCGCCGGGCGGATCGTTTCGTGTCTCGAAGGCGGGTACAATCTGGAGACCCTGGGCCGGACGGTTAAAAATCACGTGGCCGAACTCGGGCGGTAAATTATGCTGTGCTAGACTCTGACCCATTAGCCAAAGTGAGTGGAGGTCAACGTCATGCCGGATGTCGAGATTGCCTGTATTCAATGCAAGGACGTCTTCAAATTTACCGAGAAAGAACAGGAGATGTTTTATCAGCGGAATATGATGGCACCGCAGCGCTGCGCTCGGTGCCGTTCGAAAAAAGCCGCAATGCGCGATGACGCTCCCACCCGATACGAGATTGCCTGCGACCATTGCGGCAAGCACGACACCGTCCCCTTCCAACCTAAGGTCGGGCGGTCGGTGCTGTGCAAAGACTGTCACGAAGCAAGTCGTTCCAAGATACGCGCCGGCGGATTGTAACCCCGGATGATTCTGAAGTATGAGTTTTGAAACCGTCGAATACCTCCTGGAGGCGAGCGTGGCGACCGTTACGATTAATAGGCCTGACGCGCTGAATGCTTTGTCGGTTGGCTTAACGCGTGATCTGGAGGCTGCTTTTCAAAAGGCGGTTGCCGATGGCGCCCGGGCCGTAATCTTCACGGGGAATGGCCGGGCCTTCTGCTCGGGCGGCGACCTGCGCGAGATGAAATCGATGTGGGAAAAAGAAGGCCGGATTGAGGCCTTTCTGGAGCAGCCGCTGGGAGCATTGCACAACGTGATCCGGCTGATGCGCGAGATGCCGATACCGATTATAGCGGCGGTCAACGGCGTGTGTGCGGGTGCGGGCGTAAACTTCGCCCTGGCGTGCGACATTGTGATAGCCGCCGACGATGCCGCATTTCGTGAGGCATTCGTGCGCATCGGTCTCTCGCCCGATTGCGGTGGTACATTCTTTCTGCCGCGAGCCGTCGGCGACAAGATAGCGGCCGAACTTTTCATGACAGGCGAAGCCGTCACCGCCCAGCGCGCGGTTGAGATAGGAATGATCAATCGCGTCGTCCTCGCGGCCTCGCTCATGGACGAAGCCCGCGCACTTGCCGGGAAACTTGCCGCCGGTCCGACCGGCTCGATAGGCCGCATCAAACGGATGCTCAACGCTTCATTCTCAAACGACCTCACCGCTCAGCTCGCACTCGAACACCAATGCCAGATCGAAAGCGGGAAATCAGAAGATTTCAAAGAAGGCGTCGCTGCATTCTTCGACAAACGCCCGCCCAATTTTACCGGTCGTTAAGTAAAAGTGACCGGAGAGCAGGCGTCCCTCTTGCTCTTAGTCCTCTCGTCAAAAATTCTGCCTCTCACCCAAAATTCTGAACTCTCGAAAAATCCCTCGACAGATTTGACACTCTCTGAAGCAAAAGATAAATTACTATTTGAAAATGACAATCATTTTCATTAAGGTTTATTTATTATAGATTTAGATGAGTATTATGAGACCGACAGCTTTGACCGTAACTTTTCTTACTTTCTGTTTTTTATTATCGGCCTCTAGTTTAGCAGCGCAGGATCGTCGTACTTTAACCGGACGCGTTGTGGATATTAATGGGTCGCCGGTGGCTGGTGCCGCGGTTCTGCTGTCGAACACCGACCTTAGGTATGAGCGCAGGACTCTAACCGATCTGACGGGAGAATTTGGATTCGAGGGCGTTGCGGTGGGCCGCTACAAGATCAGCGCACGGGCAAAAACATTCGACAATTTTATTACGGATGCGGTGGTTACGAGAGACGAAAGACTCGAGCTGACCTTGCAGCCGAAACAAATCGTCGAGGAAGTTTCCGTCACGGCAAGCTATCTTGCCGGGACGCCGGAGAGCCTGGCCGAGATACCGGGCTCGATCGAGCGTGTCGACGCCCAGACGCTGCGAAACAGCCGGGTGTTTAATTTTTCGGAGGCCTTGCGAAAAGTTTCGGGTGTAAATGTTCGCGACGAAGAAGGCTTTGGGCTGCGGCCTAATATTGGTATTCGCGGGACAAACCCGACGCGCTCCAGCAAGGTGCTGCTGCTTGAGGACGGCATGCCGCTGAGCTATGCGCCGTATGGCGACAACGCTTCTTATTATCATCCGCCCGTCGAACGATATGAGTCGATCGAGGTCCTAAAAGGTTCCGGGCAGATCGCATACGGACCGCAGACGATTGCCGGCGTTATTAACTACCTGACGCCAAACCCGCCTGATAAGCCAGAGGTTCAGTTAAAACTTGAGGGCGGCAATCGGAGCTTTTTTAACGGATCCGCCGGGTTTGGTACCGGGTTTGGCAGAGGCGGACTCCTGGTTAATTTAAATCACAAACGGGGCGACGGCTCGCGTGAGAACACGAGCTTTAAGCTCTACGATCTCGCGACGAAAGTGACGTACTCAATAAATTCCCGCAATTTGGTGACCGCAAAGTTTAGCGTCTATGGCGAGGATTCGCGGCTTACGTACACCGGAGCCACTGAGGCGGAATTCGCTGCACGTCCACGGGGCAACATCTTTAAGAACGATTTCTTTTTCGGACGACGGTACGGATTTTCGCTTCAGCACGCCGCGGTGCTGACCTCAAACATCAATCTGACGACAAATTTTTACTCTAATTATTTTTCGCGTGACTGGTGGCGGCAGACTTCAAATTCCAACGAGCGGCCTTTCCGATTGTTTCGTCCGACTGACCCGAATAATCCGATTAGCGACGCCGATTGTCTGAGTCTCGCGGATCTGAACACGAAATGCGGCAATCGCGGCAATCTGCGGGACTATCTGACGCTCGGCATCGAACCGCGTTTGAATGTGAGCTTCGACCTGGGCGAGATAAAAAACGAACTAAACATAGGTTTTCGCGTACATGCGGAGGACCAGGAACGGCTGGCGAAATACGGCGACCTGCCTAATTCGCGCGACGGCCGCCTCATCGAGAATAACGAGCGCAAGGTACTCGCGTATTCCGGATTTATCCAAAACCGCTTTATCTGGGGCCATCTTGCGCTAACGCCAGGCGTTCGAATTGAGAAGATCGAATACGAACGCACAAACCGTCTCTTCGCGGGCGGCCATGGCGTGACCGCGAATACATCGCTTACCGAGGTCGTTCCCGGCGTTGGCATCGCATACAGCGGCTTAAGGAAAACGACGATTTTTGCGGGCGTACATCGCGGATTTGCCCCGCCGAGGGTCGAAGATGTGGTGACGGATGCTGGTGGATTGCGCGATCTGGATTCTGAGCGTAGCTGGAATTATGAGACCGGTTTTCGCACGCGACCGGTGCCAGGTATCGAGCTGGCCGGCACCGTCTTTCGCAATGATTATGAAAATCAGATCGTGGCTGCCTCGATCGCAAGCGGCACGCAGTTTACGAACGGAGGCAAGACGCTGCAACAGGGGATCGAGTTTAACGGCTCGATTGATACGGGTGCGATCTTCAATTCTCGGCATAATTTCTATGCTCGGACCGCATACACGTACCTGCCTACGGCAGACTTTCGCGGCGATAGACTGAGTAGCGTGACCAGTGCCTCGACCTTAAATACCTATTGTCCAGCCGCTCGGAGGTTTTCATCAACGGCTTGCGTGATCGCAGGGAATCGGCTGCCCTACACGCCAAAAGCACAGTTCACATCGAGTGTTGGCTATGCGCATTCGAAAGGCCTGAATCTTTTTGTTGAGAATGTTTATATCGGACGCCAGTTCGCCGACGATCTGAACGCCGTAAACCCAACCGCAAACGCCCAGCTTGGCGCCATTGCGTCGCAGACCTATTGGAACGCGACCGTGAATTACAAGGTCGAAAGCTGGAAGACGACATTTTTTGTAACCGGTAAGAACCTGTCAGATCGAACCTTTATCGTCGATCGTTCACGCGGGATATTGCCGTCGCAGGGGCGGCTTGTTCAGGGTGGGTTGGACGTTCGGTTTTAACGGGGCGACGCCGCGTCTGACAAAACAAGTGTGGGCGTTTATCCTGTTTAGATGCATTCGCTCACGTATGGCGAGCTGATTCGCGGAAATCGTAATTTTCGGAATCTGCTGGCCGGTCAGTTTATTTCCGAGCTTGGCAACTGGTTTAATTTTATTGCCGGGCTCGGATTGGTGCGCACGGTTTCGGACGCCTCACCGATGGCGGCGGGACTCTTCTTTGTCGCAAGGCTTCTGCCGTTTGCCTTGATGTCGCCGATAGCGGGTACGTTTGTCGATCGGTTTTCGCGTCGGGATGTGATGATCGCGACCGACGTCTTGCGGGCCGCAATCGCGCTGGCGTTTTTGCTTGTCACGCGTCCCGAAGATCTCTGGATCGCATACGTGGCGACCGTGTTGCTCCACACCTTTGGCGCGTTTTTTGACGGCGCAAAGAATGCGGCTGCTCCGAATCTAACCGGCAAGGAGGGCTTGCTTGCGGGCACCGCGCTCTTGTTCTCCACGAGGTTTTTACTGATGGCGGTCGGCTCGGCACTCGGCGGCTGGGCAGCCGCAGCGTTCGGATATCAGGTCGCCTTCATCATCAATGCCGCGTCGTTTCTGATCTCCGCGTACACGGTTTGGCTGATTCCCGAAGAGGCTACCCGCGACAAAGCGACTGGGGAACGTATGCGCCGCTTGGGTCGGCGAACGCCGGTTCCCGCCGAGACTGAGAGGGTCATACCTGACGGAATCCTGACTCCGCTAAAAGTCGCACCGCGGGCCTCGTTCATGACCGAATTGCGCGAGGGCCTGCGCTACTCGCTCGAGAATCACTTTGCCCTGACCATCCTGATAATGAACATGATCTGGGCTACCGGTGGCGGCTCGATCAACATCATTTTCGAGCGGATCGGCGGCGTCCACTTTGCGGAGACGGAAGGCTGGAATCCAGACATCGCGGTCGCACTGCTCTGGACAGCGACCGGAATAGGCCTAACGGTAGGGATGCTGGCCGCACGCCGCATCTCGATCTATCTAGACCGAACGGGTTTCAATCACGGCTTTATCGGTTGGACGCTCATCGTCCATGGTGTCCTGTTTACAACCGCTGCGTTGATGCCATCGTTGTGGCTATTTTGCCTGATCGTGCTGATTTCGAGGGCAATCGTCGGCGTTGAATACGCAGTGCAGGAGACGATGTTCCAACGCAGCCTGCCTGACTATATTCGTGGTCGCATATCGACGCTCGATCGGGGTGCGGAGATGACAGTTTTTGGAGTCTCAAGCTACATCGCCAGCGGCGCCATGCTCTATATATCCCCGCATACGCTGACTGTTGTTTCGGGAATTCTGTCAGCGTTCGCAGGCGTAGTATGGTTTGTTCGTGAGCGGGCCGCGCATCCTGATGCGCAACCACGAGCGTGAGCAAGTAAGGGCATGACAAAGCACCGCTTTAGCTTACGCTCGGCCCAGTGCATTCTGCGCATACGCATCTTTACGCGGTAATTATTACCGCTTTCATACCCGTTAACTCGGAAAAATCTTTGGTATAGACGGCGTCGACGCGACGGATTCGGCTGACTGTTTCGACGATGTCGTAGGTCTGAATAAATCCGGACTCAACGTGGGCGATCGCCCATGACTTAACGTGCGAAGCCCGCCGCAGCGTTTCCTCGAGCAGGTGCAGGTATTGCGATTTTGTCTCTGTCGCGGCGCCCAGCTTACCGGACAGGCTGCCCTCGAGGCTGCCCCAGAATTCGTTGCCGCCCCTCAGCCATTCCTCACGCCATGCGGAGCGCCCGAGCTGCATGCGAGCAGTCTGCGTATGTGCGGGAGGCAGTCGCAGGAACATCAGCTCGGCCCGTGCCTCGGCGATGAAATCGTCAGCCGTCTTGTTGTGAGCGGTATTATCCCGACCGTTGCTGAATGGCTCGGGCTGAATCGACCACAGCCGACGAAAAACATGCGAGAGCGGTTGCCGGAGCTCGCGCGTCTCTTCCTTAAACGCCCCTACGTACTCTCCGACGGCGACGGCGATAGTTGAGGCGATAGCACGCGCCACCGCCGATTGCAGGCGGTCGATGTTACGGCGTACATTGTCAAACCACCACGCGTCGCTCTCGCCAAACCAGGTCGCGAGCGTCGCATTCTGTAGCCTATAACCGGGCACGTACGCGTCATCGAGAACCGTATTCACGTCGTCCGTCGAGAGGCGATCTCCCGAATTAGCGATCTGAGCCAGCGAACGCGTCCACGCCGACTGCAAAGGATCGTTGGCCGCAACCCGAACGTCCCATCGTTTCAGATAGGTGCCGAGCGCAGGACTGTCGCTTAGCGGAATGATGGCAGAATCGAATTCGAGGCGGCGCAGTACGTTAAGGTCGAATGCAAGCCAGCTCTTTGGTGAAAGTTTTGTTTGCCCGTGCATGTATTGCAGAAGAAATAGCCAACCGTAACTGCAGGCGGTTAGGCCTGCACCGCTGCGGCCTCGCCCGCCTTAGTCTGCGAGCGCTCAGCCACGTTCATGAAAGCTTTAACAACACTCGGGTCGAACTGGATCCCGGCCCACTCCACGAGATATTTTTTCGCAATGTTATCCGGCCATGCGGCCCGAAAGGGTCTTGACGCGGTGAGCGAACCGTAGGCGTCGGAGAGCCGCAGAATCCTGGCCGCGAGCGGCGTTTGCTCATTTTCCAAACCATCCGGATATCCGGCTCCGTTCCACCACTCGTGATGCCATCGGACCAGCAGCTGAACGCCGCGAGGAAGGCCAATCTTCGCCGCCTCCTGCTCCCCTAGCACCGGGTGACGGTGCAGATCTATCCGCTCGCTCTCTGTCAAAACCCGAGCAGCCCGGATGTAGTCTCGCCGCATCGACATTTCGCCGATATCGTGAATAAGCGCCGCTTGCTGGAGAAAGAACCGGTCACGCGAGGCGAGGTTAAATTCAACCGCGAGAGCGTCTGCAATGGCCGCGATGCGCTTGCCGTGCGGCCGACCATACCCTTCGAACTCGTCCATTTCGGACGACACTCGCAGCAGCTTCTCGTCGGTTATCGTAGTTTCAGCCAGAATGCTGTTCACGTGCTTAAGTTTAGGGCTTTACAGTCAAGATTCAAGTTACAAGGGTTTCGGGGTCGATCCGGGTGCCAAGCTTTCGAATAACTGGAGGGCTTCTCGATTCTCGGGCGCTATTGCCAAGAGTCGTTCAAGTTCGCCCTGTGCTCGTTTTCTCAGATTGTTTTGAATGAAAAATTCGACGAGCAAGAGCCTGAACGTCACATTGTTAGCGTCCAATTTGAGAGCGGCCTGCAGCTCAGACTCCGCCTTGTGACGCTGCTTTGTGTCAAATGAGAGTGCCTTGCCATAGTACGCATGGTGGCGGGCACTTTTTGGATCGAAATGAACGGCGCGAGCAAGAAACAGAGTGGCGGCCGCGTAGTCTTTGTCCATCAAGAGGCTGAAACCCCGCTCGAAATTTTCCTTCGCCTGGTCTACCTGCACAATGTAATCGCCGCTGGTGCCGGCGGCTTCGCGGAGCTCTCGCTCGGCCAGCTCCTTGCGGATTCGGTAATCGTAGATCTCACGCGAATCGGTGCTTTTCAGCGTCTCGTGAGCTTGAGCCAGAACGGTAAAGGCATTCTGTATCCGCTTGAGTGTCATACCGCCCTCGGCATGGTACCTATCAGGATGGAACATCTTCGCGAGGCCAAAGTAGGCTCGTTTCATCTCTGCCGGGTCGGCCTTGATATCGACTCCGAGGATTTCGTAGTGGGTTTTGGCGTGCTCCACACGTTCGAGGTATTCGTCTAGCGAGATCGGCACGTCGGGTTTGCTCTCGAGCGGCGGCGGCGAGTCTGGCGAAGTCACTACAGCAACGGCCTCAGCGTCCTTCGCCTCCTGTTTTAGCTCCAACTTAACGCCCTTAATTGCGGCGATCGCCGCCGGCGAAAATGCGGCCTGCCAGTCTCTTCTGACAAGTAATCCACCTAGCCAGAGAGTGTAGATTGCTTGCAACGCCGAGGCCTTGCTCATAGCGGCCACGCTGACAAGGCCCGCGGCGGAGAGGCTGCCCTCGTCCGCACGTGACAGCACGAATGCCTCTTCAGGCCGCAGGTTGAAGCTGATTTCAGATATGTCAGAACGTAAGAATTTTTCATCGAGGCTGCGGAATCGGCCAAGCATCTTCTCAACTGGCAAACATCTTCCGTACTCGATAAGCATATTGGGCGCGGCGGTGTCAAACGCCAGTCCGTCGCGTATGCGTGCGAGAGTGCTGAACGCCCATTCGCCCGCTGATAATGCCATCAGGCCGACCAAGATACCCTCGATCTGCTCGCCCAATAGCCGGTCGCTTTCACCTCGACTCAGTGTCCCGTTGTCGATCAGGAAGGCTGTCAGATCTTGGTCGCTGCTGAAATTTGGAACCTTTTGCAGGTCCGCCTTCGTCAGTCGGTTTCGGCGAATAAGAATTTCAAAAAGCCTAGACGAACGCTCATTTGAGACGGCGTAAATTGGACGACCGGATTTAAAGTAGAGGACATATTTTTTATCGCCGTTCGCCACGCGCATGCTGCCGTTGAGCCCGGCGTGTGCTATCTCGGCCAGAAGCTCGGCAAACGGATGCGCGTAGAAACTTCCCTTTATTTCGAGGTCGTCTGTCGGAGTCATTCTTGAGTTACGGGAGCGGACGAGGGCGGAGGATCGGCCCTAGATATGATAACAAAAAGCGAAGTGAAACCTAATCTTTATTTTTCGCGTTTCGAACCGTCATTTGTTAGCATTTACGCTTCAGACGATGGGAGATCAGATACAAATCCGCGAATGTGCGACCCTTGACGAGATGACGGCGTGCGTTGATCTTCAGCGGGAGGTCTTTGCCCTGTCGGAGGTAGAATTGTCACCGGTACGCCATCTGATCGTGACGAAGAATGCCGGCGGTTTTACCTTGGGCGCCTATGACGCCTCGCGTTTGATCGGGTTCGTTCTGAGTGTGCCCGCGGTTATGCGCGGCGAGCGTGCATTTTACTCGCATATGACCGCCGTTCATCCTGAATACCAGAGCCACGGCGTCGGTGCACGCCTAAAATGGGCACAACGGACGCGTTCGCTCGCGGAAGGGGTTGAATACATTAAGTGGACTTTCGAACCGATCAAGGCTCGAAACGCTTATTTCAACCTGGAAAAGCTAGGTGCAACCGTCAACGAATACGCAGTCAACTTTTATGGCACGGACTACGCCACAGCTGCGAGTGCCCGTAATAAGGTCGGTTTGGCGAGTGACCGTTTGTTTGCGGAATGGCATTTGAGAAGCGGACGGGTTGCGGCACTCGCCGAGGGAGACTTGGCAGAAAATCTGGGCGCCCCGGCTGCCGAGATCGCGACCGTTGCCGACTGGCAGTCGATGGTAGAGAGCGACCCCAAGGTGGCCGTAGTCGAGCAACTGCGGATTCGGCAAGATTTTCAGGCCGCTTTCGAGCGGAAACTGGTCGCGCGTGGGTTTAGGCGCGTATCCGACAAACCATCTTTTTTACTTTTTGAGAGGTAGGAAATGTCTATTTTTGCTATCGATCCTGACATTCGTCGAGCGAAAACCCTCTCCGCAGAATTTTATACAGATCAGAAATATTTCGAACTCTCGAAGGAAAGAATTTTTGCTCGCTGTTGGCACTTTCTCGGATCCGACGATCGGGCCGATGATTTACAACCCTTCACGCTGCTGCCTGGCTTTCTCGACGAACCCATTCTGATAACCACGACCGTTGATGGCACGAGATGTCTGTCCAATGTCTGCACCCACCGCGGGAAGATCCTGGTAGAGCAGGCGTGCGATGCAAACCTGATACGCTGCGATTACCACGGACGTAGGTTTTCGCTTGACGGCAGGTTACTCTCGATGCCGGAATTCGAAGGGGTCGAGGATTTTCCGGCTGAAAGTGACAATCTCTTTCAATTGCCAGTCGAGCGTCGTGGCGGATTTCGGTTTACATCGCCTGACCCGATCGCCGCTTTTGCGACTTTTACTGGCGGCACAGACTTAGAATTCGACACCATTGACGCGGGGAATTTGCATCTGAGGTCGAGCCGGGAATACGAGGTGGATGCCCACTGGGCGCTTTATTGCGAGAATTATCTCGAAGGGTTCCACATTCCCTACGTGCATCAATCTCTAAACGCGGTTGTCGACTATGGCAGCTATTCGACGGAAGTATTTCGTTACTCCAGCCTGCAAACAGCCTACGACGCTAATGCTTCGATTGCGGCACGTTATCTGTTTATCTTCCCAAATTTGATGTTCAACTTTTACCCGTGGGGCGTTTCCGTGAATGTGGTTCGCCCAGTTCGACCGGACAAATCGGTAGTCGAGTTTTACACTTACGTGGGCGATGAGACGCAGGTTGAGACAGGAGCCGGGGCCGACCTGCATTTAGTTGAAATGGAGGACGAGGCTGTTGTCGAAAGCGTTCAAAAAGGTGTCCGGTCGCGGTTCTACTCGCAGGGAAGATATTCGCCGATGCGTGAGCAGGGGACACATCATTTTCATCGGCTGATCGCGGAATTTATGGGTTGACCCTTGGTATAACCGGCGTCATACTCGCAAATATGAACCCGAAACGGCAATTTCTGTGCGGCGAAAAATCTTCGGCATGAGCGAGAAGCTTGCCAAGAAACTAAAGATTTCGAGGAGTGCGGTGTTCGCGATCGGCGTGGAGCGTTTGAACGCCGAGCATGACGAACAGGAACTGATCGCCCGTATCAACGCAGTCTGTGCGGTGATCGACACTTCCGTCGATCCCCGGATCATGGCGTATCAGCGGGAACGTCTCTGGGCGCATGAAGAGTGATTATCGGCCGCAGACGAGTGAAAATACTGGAGGACATCCTTACCCTTCGTGCTGAGATCAATCGGCAGGCCGACCTCTATTATCAAAAATCCGCGCCTGAAATATCTGACTTTGAATTCGACCAGCTTCTCGAACGCCTGAAGATCTTAGAAGCCGAACATCCTGACCTAATGACGCCTGATAGTCCGACGCAGCGTGTCGGCGGGAAGGCGACATCGCTTAATCCGTTTACGCATACGGTGCCGCTGATGTCGCTCGATAATTCCTATAATCTCGAGGACCTGAAAGCCTTTACAGAACGTTGCGAGCGTCTGGCAGAGGGCCGACGACTCGAATACGTCGCTGAGTTAAAGATCGACGGGCTGAGCGTCTCGCTGCATTATGTAAACGGCCTCTTGGTTACCGGTGCGACGCGTGGCGACGGAACGAGAGGGGATGAGGTGACGCAAAATGTCAGGACGATTCGTTCGATCCCGCTGCGTTTTAAGGCCGACGCACCTGCCCACGCCGAGGTGCGCGGAGAGGTATTTCTATCGCGGTCGCAGTTCGCACGAATAAACGCCGAGCTTGAGATGCAAGGCGAAAAAACTTTTGCCAATGCACGAAATTCCGCCTCGGGAACGCTGCGTATGCTTGATTCCGCGGTGGTCGCGTCGCGCCGTCTCGATATGTTTCCATACGACGCATTTACCGGTCGGCAGAAGATGTTTGCGACGCACTGGGAAAATTTCGAGTGGTGCGAGGCGAATGGTTTTCACGTCAATCCTCACCGAGCCCTTTGCATAGGATTCGACGATATCGAAGGGTTTATCCGATCTATCGAAGACATACGTGACTCGCTGGATTACGAGATCGACGGCGTCGTGGTTAAGGTAAATTCGACCACCCTGCAGGATGAGTTTGGCACCACGAGCAAGGCGCCGCGTTGGGCGATTGCGTATAAATATCCTGCCCGCAGGGCAACGACGAAACTATTAGCGATTGGCATCCAGGTGGGCCGCACCGGCGCGCTCACGCCGGTCGCGCATCTCGAACCGACTTTGCTTGCCGGAACGGTCGTCGCACGTGCCTCGCTTCACAATGAGGATGAGATCAAACGCCTAGAAATCCGCATCGGCGATACGGTCGAGATTGAAAAGAGTGGCGAGATAATCCCACAAGTTCTCGGAGTAATCGCGGCAAAACGCGATGGCAGTGAGGTGGAATTTGTTTTTCCTGACGTTTGCCCGGTCTGCGGTTTCGACGCCGTCCGGCCTGAGGGCGAGGCGGTTCGCCGATGTACAAACGCCGATTGCCCGGCAAAAATCAAGGCCCGCATCCTGTATTTCGCATCGCGAAAGTCGATGGATATCGAAGGCCTCGGCGAGGTCCTGGTTGAGACGCTAGTGGTCAATGAGGTCGTTCGCGATATCGCGGACCTCTATTCGCTGACCTCAGCGGACATAGCTAGTCTTGAACGAAAGGCTGAAAAGAGTGCCGTTAAGCTAATCGAGGAAATCAAGGCGAGCAAGACCCGCGGACTGCAGCGTCTATTGCTAGGCATTGATATCCGCCATGTCGGCGAGCGGACCTCAAAGATTCTCGCAAACTACGCCCGCTCCATCGACCGCCTAGCGGCCGCCACCGTCGAAGAACTCGACGCCATCCACGAGATCGGTCGAACGGTTGCTGCCAGTGTTTACGAGTGGTTTCGTGAGCCGCGAAACATCGATCTTATCGCGCGTCTAAAGGCGGCGGGTGTGCAAACTGAAACTGACGCGGCCACGCATTCCGCCATCGACGATCGATTCGTCGGTAAAACCTTCGTGCTCACCGGCAAACTCGAGAACTACACTCGCGACGAGGCCGCCAAGCTGATCGAGGATCGCGGCGGACGGGTTTCTTCATCGGTAAGTAAAAAGACGGACTACGTCGTTGCGGGCGAAGATGCTGGATCGAAATTGACCAAAGCTGAAAATCTCGGCCTTACGGTGCTGGACGAGTCGGCGTTCGCCGAGATGGGAGACGGTCTATGAATCCAGGAATTTCGATGATCCGGCCATTGCTCGACTTTGTACACAAGGCAAATACGCCTGGCATCGAAATCATGGTCAGCGGATCATTCATTATTCAGCCGTGCGTCAAAATCAGGATAACGCGCGATATCGATCTTTATCGAGATCGCGGGTGGCGGGCTCAACAGTCGGTGGTCCAAATACTCGCTTTTTGCTTAGCGATTAGCATACTTTCCAATTATCGCGTGCAGTTTCCGCGCCGTCTCAGCCGGCCAGCTATCTGGAGCGGTGAAAATAGCCCTTCTGATCGCATCTCGGTATTGGTTCGGCGTCTTTTTAGCATCCACACGCTTTACGGCATCTTTTAGGACCAGTTGTGCGTTGCGGACATTTTTGCCTAACGTTTCGATTACCATTTCGGCGGTGACGTCGTCGTGGCCTTCGTACCAGCAGTCATAATCGGTGACAAGGGCAAGGGTGGCGAAAGCGATTTCGGCCTCGCGGGCCAACTTTGCCTCTTGTAGGTTTGTCATCCCGATGAGATCCATGCCCCACTGGCGATAGACGTTCGACTCAGCTTTTGTTGAGAAGGCTGGCCCCTCCATGCAAACGTACGTGCCGCCGCGATGCGTCTCGACCCCGGCTACTTTGCACGCCGCTTCGAGAATGTCACCGAGCTCGCTGCACACTGGGTGGGCAAATGTCACATGGCCGACGATGCCCTCGCCAAAGAAGGTCGACTCGTGAGCCCGGGCCCGCGTCCGGTCGAAAAACTGGTCGGGAATGACAAAATCGGTCGGAGCGTATTTTTCCTGAAGGCTGCCGACGGCTGAGACGGAGAGGATATATTCAACACCGAGCAATTTCATTGCGTAGATGTTCGCCCGAAAGGGCAGCTCGCTCGGTGTCAATTTATGCCCACGCCCATGACGCGGCAGAAATGCTACCGTCACGCCATCTAATTCGCCGACGATGAACGCGTCCGAAGGCGCACCAAACGGCGTGTCAACCGGCACCTCACGCACGTTCTCCAGCTCCGGCATCTGGTACAGCCCGCTCCCGCCGATTATTCCTATCTTTGCTTGTTCCATATCCTAAAACGACGAGGGACGATCCGTAAAAAATCGTCCCTCGTACCGAAATCCGTTTTCCCGTCGCTACTACTTCTTAGAGGCCGGCTTCTTTGCATCGGGCTTCGCTGCCGGTTCTGCATCGTCCTCACCCGGCTGCATGTCAGGCGGGGGCATCTGCATTTGCTGTTGTTGTTGCTGTTTCTGACGCATTTGCTGAATTTGCTCCTCGGTCACTGCGGGAACGGTGAAATCCTCGGGTACAGAGACGTTGTTAGCCGCGACGATGTCGTCCAGCACTTTTTTCTCTTTTTCTGTCTCCAGCTTAGTACGGACAAAATCCTTGACAGGCGTTTCGCGGCCCATCGGATTCTCCGCGTCCTTAACGCCGGTTGAGATCAGTATGTGGCGGGCGTCATAGGTTTCGCCGCTGTCCGCCGGGTCTTCGCCAGGTTTTGCCGCAGCTTTTTTCCCGCCCGGACCGAGTTTGCGCTCGAGCTTGATGATATGGAAGCCGAAGTCGGTCTCGACCAGGTTCGGAGCTATCTGTCCGGGCTCGAGTGCGAGCGCTGCCTCCTCGAACGGGGCGACCATCCGGCCCTTACCGATATCTTTATAGATGCCTCCCTGCGGCGTGCCGTCCGTGCCTTTGTTGCCAGGATCCTGCGAAAACTCATTGGCGAGAGCAGCAAAATCTTCACCAGCTATTGCACGATCAAGTATTTTTTGGGCTTCTGCCTTCTTTGTTGCCGGGTCAAGCTCCGGGTGCTCGGCGATGTATTTTGCGACTTCCTCATCCGAAACCTTGGCTGTGTCGGCGAGTTTCTCAGCATACAAGCGAGCCAGGAACTGGGCTTGCTGCAGTTTAACTTGGAGGTTGGCCTTGTCGACGAATTCTTTCCCCAATTCGCCGGACTTTACCTTTTGTTCGTACTCGCGCTTATAGAGCCGAATCTTGGCAAAAATGTCCTTGGCCTGGGTCCGCTCTTCTTCGCTGATTTCGCGGTCCTTCATTTCCGGGCTGCTTGCTTTCATCAGCTCGAGCTTCGCACCTAGAAAGTCATTGAATTCCTGTTCATGCGTGCGAGTCTCGACCGGTCCGCCTAGCCCGAGCCTATCCAAAAATCCCTGATTCGACGCAGGCTCCGAGCCCTCGTCCCAATATGCCTTGACCTGGTCTTCGGTTATAAAGCCAAATGCAGGCATCGGGCCCTTGTCTTTGTTCAGCTCCTTATCGTAGTTGACGGCAAGTATCTCGGAGCGGATGCTTTCGAGCTCCTGTTTGTGATTAACGCTGTCGGCGAGACCGTCTTTCTTGGCCTGGCTGGCAAAGGCAAGCAGTTCCTTCAGGTTCTTGACCTGCTGCTTTTTCATCTCCGGATCCTCGGCGAGCCGCTTTAGTATTGCGGGATTGGTCTTCGCAACGTCCGCGAGCAGCATCTCGATCTCCGGCTTGCTGATCGAATTGAACGATGCATGAACCGTCCCGGATCCGCCCATTCGACTCTTCCATACGACGAGTCCGGCTCCGATCGCCACGACCGCGACAACTAAAATAAGTCCTTTTGTTAAATTGCTCAAAACTGCAGTCCTCTCTTAAAAGCGAATCTATAAATGCAAACCCAATATAATAGCAAAAATGGCGTTTAAAAGCTAATCATTTGGGTGTCTGGTAGTGGGTCAGTTTGAAATACAGAATCCAAAATAGTCTGCTCAAGCATCATCGCTTCTAGTATAATAGCCGCATGGCGAATCCTAAACGACCCCGTGACGTTAACTCCCTCGCAAAGTATATCGTTGATCTCACCACGGGTGACGAAACCGAGCCTGAGTTAAGCGTCAAGCAAGCTGCTGGACGCTTAGGCGGGTTGAAAGGTGGAAAGGCGCGGGCTGAGTCCCTTACGCCAGAACGTCGAAAAGAGATTGCCAAGAAAGCCGCTAAGACTCGCTGGCAATCATCTAAATAAGAACTATCTATGTTTCGACGATCTGATTCATTTCATCGAATAGATACGGTGCGATTGAGACCCTCTTTTGTTTGGTTGCCGATTGTTTGAATTGATCAATCTCTGGACTCATCTCCATCAACATCTGCACCCTGCCGATTTGATGGATAACTATTGTTCGCCCTTCTTCCGTGAGCCACTGGTGAAAACGGGCCCTTCTTTTTCCGGTCACTTCATCAATGTTCAATTCGTTCAACTTGTTCTTAACATATCCATGTTCAATCGGATCGTAGATGTAGCGGTTAATGAAATGGCCATAATACTGAGGGCGTTTTCGGGCCGTCGTAGGTTCGTTTTTGTATAGTCGATCCAATTCGACAAAGAAAGAATCAGGGAACGTGTGTATCCACCGCTGAAGCCCTTCCGCGATGTACTTCGATAGCAAGAGACGCAATGCATCATGTTTGCGGTCACGTTGGAATCCGGTTGCTTCGTCAATCAGGGCGATCAAGCCTACTTTGGCAAATGACGACTGAAGTATCTCCGCTTTTTCCGCCAGCTTGTACTGTTTTGGCGCTAAAGCCTTATCTCGGCGAGCCCTTAAATATAAGTCGCAGATCGCGGGCAAGATTAGAGCGTTGTAGCCCGTTTTGATCGTTTTCCCGTTTGAATACTCGATAGGCTTGATCAATGCCATAACTTCTTGATCTATATAGGGTTGAAGGCTTTGGGCATCGATAAAAGCGGGTATGTTGATCAATCGGTTATTGCTGCGCGGAATGCGATCAAATGCCCTGAATACTGATGTCATGTTGATCACGCGAGTATTGTCGTTGTCATCCAGAACTGCGACATCGAGTTCTACGTCACCTATGGGAAGTGGCCCTTCATATAGGGCTTTCAGCGGCTCACGCTTCCGCTCACCCTTTTCAGTAGCCCACCTTGCTTCCGCACCCTTCTTTGCAATCGCGGATCGCTCCTCTGCCGACAGTGCCTCCGCACGAGCTTTACCTCCAATTACCTTGCTCTGATTTTTTTTATTGTTCATAGTTGCTTGCACCTCTATAAACTATGCTTGCATATACAAAGTGTAAATGCAAGCATTTATTTTTAGTATGCTTGCATTACTACTTGACTTCTATGCTTGAGCAGAATAAGATTATGAACATGGCAAATACGCTAGACAACAAGAAACGTATTCAAGTGGTAGCCGCTTTGGTCGAGGGTAACAGCATTCGAGCCACGGTTCGCATGACCGGCGTTTCCAAGAATACCATCGTCAAATTGCTGGCTGATTTGGGCGCGGCGTGTGCTGAATATCAGGACAAGGCGTTTCGTGATCTGACGTGTAAGAAAATCCAGTGCGATGAGATTTGGTCGTTTGTCGGAGCGAAGGCTAAGAATGTTCCCGAAGATCGCAAGACTGAATTTGGCTATGGCGATGTTTGGACGTGGGTTAGCATGGACGCGGAAACGAAACTAGTCCCTTGCTGGCTAGTAGGGCCGCGTAATACAGAGGCCGCAATGGAATTTATTCACGATCTGGCTGGTCGCTTAGCTAATAAGGTTCAGTTGACCACAGACGGGCATAGACCGTATCTGGAAGCCGTTGAATCCGCGTTCGGCGGCGATATCAACTATGCCCAGCTTGTTAAGATTTACGGAGCGTCACCGAGCAAGCAAGATCAAATCAAATACAGTCCGGCCGACTGTCTCGGCGCTAAGAAAATTGTAGTTACGGGCGATCCGTTACTAAAAGATGTTTCGACCAGTTTCATCGAGCGTCAGAATCTGACTATGCGAATGGGCATGAGACGCTTCACTCGATTGACTAATGGATTCAGCAAGAAAGTCGAGAACCACGCCCACGCAATCGCTTTGCATTACATGTACTACAACTTCGTTCGCATCCATAAGTCGCTTCGATGCACTCCGGCTATGGCGGCTGGCGTTACCACGCGGCTTTGGGAGATCGAGGATATAATCAATCTGCTACCGGAACCGGAAGTCCAAGTGAGAGGGCCTTATAAAAAACGAAATTCAAACTGACCCACTACCGGGTGTCTGGACAAGCTCGAGGAGCACGCCATTCGCCGACTTCGGATGAACGAACGCGACCAGGCAGCCCTCGGCCCCGATCCGCGGGTTCTCATCGATTAGATGCACGCCTTTAGTCTTCAAGTTCGCAAGGCTTTCAACGATGTCGTCAACTTCAACGGCAATATGGTGAATGCCGGGGCCGCGTTTTTCCAGAAACTTGCTGATCGGCGAATCGTCGCTCGTCGGCTCGAGCAGTTCAAATCGCGATTCACCGATCGGCAGCATCGCGATCTTGACCTTTTGATCTTCGACAACTTCCGTATGAACGTTTTCCAGCCCTAGCGAATCCGACCAGAACCTCAGGGCCTCATCGATATCGCGAGTGGCAATGCCTAGATGGTTTATCTTCACAGAGTTAGAAGCTCCTCGACCGCCGTGTAAGGGTCTTTTCGTTTTGCCGCTATGTCGCCGGCTAGCTCATCAAGCCGGCTCTCGGTACCGTCTCGCGAAAGAAGATCCGCCAGCAGCTCCTCTCGGACCAATTCCAGTAGCCGCCATTTGGCAATGGACCGCCGACGCTCGAGGCCGGCGTCATCCGTTTTCTGAAAGGAGTAATAGGCCTCAATCGCGGCGGCTAGCTCCTCAATTCCTTTGCTCTCGGTTGCTATCGTCTTTACGATCGGCGGCATCCACATATCAGGCCGATGGGCGAGCGAGAGCAACGCATCGAGCTCTTTCTGGGTACGCAGGACGCCTTCGCGGTCGGCCTTGTTAATGACAAAAACGTCGCCGATCTCCATAATTCCGGCCTTGATGGCTTGAACATCATCGCCCATGCCCGGCACCAGCACGACGACCGATACGTCGGCAGTCTTGACGATCTCGACCTCATCCTGGCCTACGCCGACCGTCTCAACGATGATTTTCTGATAGCCGGCGGCATCGAGGATGGCGACCGCATCAACCGTAGCTCGCGACAGCCCGCCAAGGTTGCCGCGCGTTGCCATCGACCGGATAAAGATATTCTTATCCAGCCCCAGCGTGGCCATTCGGATGCGGTCGCCCAAGATCGCCCCGCCGGAAAACGGGCTGGACGGATCGATGCATACGATGCCGACCTTTTCGCCCTTTTCTTTGTAGTAAAAGGCTAGCTTATCGACGAGCGATGACTTGCCGGCGCCCGGTGAGCCGGTGATACCGATAATGGTCGCGCGGCCAGTGTGCCAAAACACCGATTTCATCAAATCGGCGGCGGCACGGCCTCCATTCTCGACGAGCGTTATCGCTCGGGCCACCGATCGTGGGGTTCCTGTAATAATCTCGTCAATAACGCCCATCAAGTTTCAAGTCCAGTTTATAGTTCGCGAGGCTCTGCTGGAAGTTGATTCAAACATTAATCATTGGGTGGAGAACGTCCCGGACGCAAGATGGCGGGCCGTCGGCCCGCCATTCGTCGGAAACGGCAGAATTCTTCGTTATCTCACATCTGTCCCTCGTCGGCAGAGGGGCCGTAGATTGCGGGCACAGAGATGTCGTTCATCCTAAGATAAACCGTGAGCTGGCCGCGATGATGGACTATGTGATTCATTATGAAAGACCGCATGACGGCAATCTTCGGCATGGTGAAATAGACCTGCTCGCCGTTGCGCATCGTCCAATCCTCCATGAATACCTCGTCGGGCGTGTTACGTAGCGTGTCGAGGGCCTCGGCGACATTCTTATCGAGGTATTCGACGAGGTCATCCGTCGTCCCGGGGACAAAGGGCGTGTAGTCAAATTTTGAAAAGTCGAGCTCGGGATGCTGCAGCGTGGATGGTGTCCATCCAAACATCTCGGCAACGTGGCTCGCGAGCCGGACGAAGCTCATCGATTTTTCGTGGGGTTCCCAATCAAATTTTTCGGCCGGGATTCGTTCAAGGCATTTACGGGCTGTTGCGGCCTCCTGTCCGAGTTCGGCGGCGAAGACTGATGCGAGAGTGTTCGGATTTACGGCAGGGCTGGTACTCATTTTTTATCTCCTTTTGATTTTTATTTCGTGGGGGAAGATAGTATGGCACAATGTATCATAAATGCAACAAAGTCGAACGAGGGCTTATATCTCCTCGGGCGAGCTTGTGATGCTTAGAACGCCTTTAACAGACTCTTTGCGATAACGACGCGTTGAATCTCGCTCGTGCCTTCGCCTATCGTGCAGAGCTTCGAATCCCGCCAGTATTTTTCAGCCGGATAATCCTTGGTGTAACCGTAACCACCGTGGATTTGCACGCTCTCTTCTGAAACCCGAACCGCCGTTTCCGAGGCATAGAGCTTTGCCATTGCCGATTTCTGGGTCACTGATTTGCCCGCGTCTTTCATCGCGGCGGCCTGTAGGGTGAGCAGGCGCGAGCATTCTATCTGGGTGGCCATATCCGCGAGCTTAAATTGAATCGCTTGAAAATCAGCGATTGGTTTTCCGAATTGCTCCCGCTCTTTTGCGTATTTGATCGCAGCTTCGTAGGCCCCCTGAGCGATGCCGACTGATAGGGCGGCTATTGAGATGCGACCCCCGTCGAGCACCTGCATCGCCTGCAGAAATCCCTCTCCCTCGCTGCCGAGCCGGTTCTCGTCCGGAATGTAGCAATCCTCGAAAACGACGGATGCAGTCTCAGACGCCCGCATACCCGTCTTGTTTTCCTTCTTGTCAGAGCGAAAACCCTCCATCGACTTATCGAAAATGAATGCCGATATGCCGCGGTTTCCTTTCTCTTTATCCGTTACCGCAACTGCAACCAGGGTATTGCATGCGATAGCGTGGGTGATGAAATTCTTTGACCCGTTAACCTTCCAACCGCCGTCTGAGCGGATCGCGCTCGTACGTGTGCCAGAGGCGTCTGAGCCCGCCTGCGACTCGGTCAGGCCCCATGCCCCGAATGAGTCTCCATTTACCAGCGGAACTAGATACTTTTGCTTTTGCTCCTCAGTGCCGAACATGTAGATATGGTTTGAGCAAAGTGAATTGTGTGCCGCAACCGATAGGCCCACCGAACCGCAAACACGCGCAAGCTCCTCGATGATGGTCGCGTATTCGACATAGCCCATCGCCGAGCCGCCATATTCCTCAGGGAAGAGCACGCCCATCAGGCCAAGCTCGGCGAGCTTTGGCCGCAGCTCATCAGGAAAATGCTGAGACTCGTCCCACTCCATCACATGCGGACGTATCTCGCTCTCCGCAAATTCACGAATGCTGTATTTGATTTGGTTTTGTTCTTCGGAAAGTTCGAAATTCATAGAAATACTCGATTCCAGGGAATTGTATCAGAAGCGGAAGGTTGCTTACGAAGGATCCACCTTAAGTCTTGATCGCTGACTGCATTAGGTCTATTCTAACGGAGCAATGGCTCCGACGGGCGGGATCATATGAAAACTTTTGAGAGCTTCGCAGCAGGTTTGGCCTTGATACTTCTGATCACGGCAGGTTCCGCCGCCCAAGACGCGAAACAGGACGAGGCGCGGGATTTGGTATTGGAAGTAATTGCCGCCGGCGACAGGCCACCATCCTCGATTCAATTAAGGCGCGATCGGCCGGCAGGTTTTTGGACATCTGGCTTTCCGCGATCGAAACCTTGGCGGCCGTCGTCTCCCGATGACCGACATCCGGTATTGAACTTTGAAGCACGCGTGATGGAAGATACAGCTGAGCTTGAAATCTCCATCTTCAGCGGAAAAAGATTCCGTGAGATAGTCGACGTCATAGGGCGATATAAGATACGCGAAGGGGAGACCGTAGCTGTATCAGAAGTAGTGCGATTCGGTTATGAGCCGCTTTCGGTGCGTCTAGTAAGATCACCCTTAAGCGTAGGCCAGCTACCTGTTGCTGATAACCGGACACGTTCAATCAGAGTATCTATCTCGCCGGTTGTTTCCGCGATACCGCAGTTTCGTTTTGAGCTAGCAAACGATTCTTCAAAACCGATTGCAGCAGTGATCATTCGTACCGAAGTTTCTGGCCGGAAGTTATCGTCGGGTATGCCACACGGCGTACACGGAGCGGCACTCATTATGCCTGGCCAGACGTTTGGGCAGAACTTAAAAAATATCACACCGCCGGGAGTGGCGGGCCAGACAAATCTTGTTATTGCAGCCGCAATCTTCACCGATAATTCTGTCGATGGAGATTTGGATGCCGGGGCGCAGTTCCTGGCCGCGGTAGCCGGTAGAAAACGGGCATTGATGGAACTTATACCTATGCTTGATGCCGTTGCATCCCGAGCATCGAATGGGGTCGACTGGGCAGGATTAGCGGTCGCAGTTCGAGCTACAAAGGCGCCCTATCGAGAGGATGCGAGTCGAGAAAAATCGGCGTTCAACGGGGTTGTAATAGAGCTGTCTGATGCAATCCTCAAACTTAGTACCCGCGTGCCTGCTGGAGAACAGCTCTCGACCTTCTCCGACCTACTCAAACTCTATAAGGAATGGCTTAACCGTCTCCCTGATTAACAATGGCGCTCTCACAACTTATTCTTACATCCGACGACGCGATCAAAGAGCTACTGAGGAGCGTCGAGATAATTGCCGTGCTTGGCATTAAGCCCGAATCACACGCCGGGCAGCCTGCGCATTACGTGGCCAGGTATATGGCAGATGCGGGATATGATGTGATTCCGGTGCCTGTTTATTATCCCGAGGTGACGGAAATCTTGGGCAAGCCGGTTTACCGGAACCTAAATGACGTGCCGGGCGAGATCGATTTGGTCAATGTGTTCCGGCGAAGCGAAGATGTCGCAAAGCATACTGATGAGATCCTCGCAAAGCGTCCCAGGGCGGTTTGGCTGCAGTTAGGTATAAGGAACGACGAAGTGGCCCAGAAACTCGCGGATGCGGGGATCAAGGTCGTGCAGAACCTGTGCCTGATGGTGGAGCACCGAGCGTTGATAAGGTAGACGCTGAGGCTGACAATTGACGGTCAGGAATGGGCGATTACGCCCGCTCTACCCGGAGGCAAGCCCGCCTTCCTGAGCGTTATCTGTTTGCACTCTTCGATCTCTTCGTATTGATTGACGGCCCGAGTGAACTGACTTCGTTTGCGGTTAGGTCGCGGAACTGGCCTGACTTCAAATAGGGGTCAGCCACCACGCCGATCTTTGTCCTTCTAAGTTTGACGACCGAGTGGCCAATCGTGTCGAACATCTTGCGTATTTGCTGGTTATGGCCCTCGTAAAGTGTGATCTCGTACCAGCCATTTTTGTCGGTCGGTTTTAAGTCCTTAATTTCGGCCGGAGCGGTTTTGAACCCATCCTCGAGCATTACGCCGCGTGCCAGCTTTCTGATAGCGACAGGCGTGGGCAGACCTTTCACTTTTACCTCATAAACTTTTGGAATCGTTTTTGACGATGTGACGGCGTTAGTAAGCGCTCCGTCGTTGGTCAGGATAATGAGGCCCTCGGAGTTGTAATCCAATCTGCCAACAGGATGCAGTCGACCGCGGCCTTTTACGAGATCAACGACGAGCTTGCGACCTTCCGGGTCGGCGGCGCTGGATAGGTAACCGCGCGGTTTATTCACTAGAACGTAAACATTGACGTGGTTTTCAAGCTTCGTGTTTATTAATTTGCCGCGCACCTTGATGTGATCCTTCGTCGGGTCGGCCTTAGTGCCGAGCTCGGTGACGACCTCACCGTTAACCGAAATTTCACCGGCAAGGATCATCGCCTCGGCCGCGCGCCGCGATGCAATTCCGGCTTGGGCGATCAATTTCTGAAGTCTTTCCATCATTTCAAGGGCGGAAACACGATTGATAGGGTGTATTTCCGCGGGTCACCCCTGCTGCAATTACCGAAATACAAACTTCCTACCGGTTGTGTGTTTCCGCCTTCATTCCACCAAATCTTCAAAATCCTCTATCGACGGGAGTTCCGATAAATCTTTCAACCCAAACTGAATTAGAAAGTCTTTTGACGTCCCATACTGCATTGGGCGACCCACGGCTTCCTTTCGGCCTTTAGCAACTATCAGCCGTTTATCAAGCAGCGTTTTTATCGCCGACGCAGACTGGACGCCGCGAATTTCCAGGATTTCGGGTACGGTTACGGGTTGTTTATAGGCGATTACGGCGAGCGTTTCGAGCGACGGGATTGATAGCTTTGCCGATGGCCGGGTTCTTAAGAACTTTCTTACATCTTCGTGCAGTTCGGTCCGGGTGGCAAGCTGCCATCCGCCGCCGATCTCGCGTATCTGAAGGCCGCTCTCACGTGTTTCGTACTCCTTTGCAAGCTCTTGAACCGCTGCTTGGACGCTCTCTCTTGTTTCGTCGAGCACATCTGCGAGCAGTTTTGTCGTCAGTGGTTCCTCAGAAACAAAGATAAGCGCCTCGACCACGGCGACCAGTTCGGAAGGCGTTCTCGACTGTTTTTCTACAACTTCCATAGAACGAAAGACAGATTAGCATAGTGTATGGCCGCCCAGCATTGAGGACGGACGGCTCAGACGTAAGGAATTTGCGTTTAGTGGAGGTGGCTAGCCCGGCTCCTAAAGCGATCACTTGCCGTTCACCCTTATTGAGCAAAGTCGCCACCGGAGGATGAGCGATCCGAAACTCGCTTCAGAATTATGTCGCCGAAGGTTGTGCTCTGCAGCAGTCGGATGCTCTCGGTGCGGACGATCTCAAGCACGGCGATAAAGGCGGTGACGAGTTCGCGTTTTGTGTGCATTTCCTCAAAAAATGCGATCAGGCTGAGCTCGCCGGCTTCGAAAATTCGATTTCTAAGCGTTTTGATCATATCCGCGAGAGAGATCTCTTCGCGGTGAATCTCCATCTTGACCTCGTCGGCATGTCGGGCGACGATTTTTTGGAAGACGGTCAGTATGTCGAAAACGGTGGCGTCTACCTCGGCACTGTTCGAATCCGATTCGATCGAGCCGCGCGAGAAGATCGCCTGCTCGATGGTAGAGCGCTCATACAGCATGCCGGCAGCGGTCTTAAAGTTTTCGTATTCTAGCAGGCGGTCGACGAGCTCTTGACGTGGGTCTTCAAATTCCTCATCTTCCAGAGCCGTCGGGTCACGCGGCAGCAGCATTCTCGACTTGACCTCGATCAAAGTCGCCGCCATTACAAGAAAGTCGGCCGCGACGGCGATATCGAGCCGCTTCATCACCTGAATGTACTCGAGATACTTCTGAGTGATGCGGGCGATCGGAATGTCGAAGATATTGGCCTGTTCTTGCCTGATCAAAAATAAGAGCAGATCGAGCGGGCCGGCAAAATCGCCGATCTTGATCCGCAGCTCGTCCTCCCCGCCGCCGACGATCTGGGCCGTCTCGCGGTGGAAATCGAAGGTAAAATGTTCGAGTTCGTCGCTCATCTTACTGCTCCCTAAGATAAATAATTTAGTCGATCCTGGGCGGCGCGATCCCGGCATCGCGGTGCGGTTTTAAGCCATGCCGTCGGTTTGATCAGGCAGCGTTGGCTTGCAGGTCCTCGAGGCGGCAGATCTGCAAGGCCGACTCATGAGTGGACTCGAGTACCACGCGAGGAGCCATACCATCTTCAAATGCCTGCTGCCATCGTGTCACGCACAGGCACCACTTGTCGCCGTCCTTGACGCCTGGGAATGCATATTGCGGCATCGGAGTTGAGAGATCGTTGCCGGCCGATTTCGAATACTCGAGAAACTCGGTTGTCGCTTCGATACAGACCGTATGCCGACCGCTGTCATCGGCCCCGGTTCGGCAATATCCATCGCGGTAGAACCCCGTCATTGGGTCTGTACAGCAGTTCTCCAACTCGCCGCCCAACACGTTCTTAGGCTTAGGGTAGTGTCCGTTTCCGTTTGTTATGCTCACTTTACAATTTTGCGCGGCAACCTATCGGTTGCCATCGCTTCCCTTGAGATTTTCTCAATTACGTTACCATCTTTATTATCCGCCACTGTAGGCGGCCTGCCATTGAGTAATCGCGAATACTTCACCAGATTAGCGGATCCATTCAACACAATTTCCATCGATGCGTCGGCGGTTATTTGGTTGGTGTCGCCGTTGATCATTATCTGGCCGCAGGCTCCACTTACTGTGACCCGGTTATCATCACCGTTAACCATCACCCGATCGAATTTTGGACAAGCCACGGTCTTGTTTTGTCTATCGCCGTCGATGGTAATCGTCTTACCTTCCTGATTCACATCAACCTCGACAATATCTGCCGGGTCAATCGGGGTACCCGCGGGCGGCGGCGGCGAGACCGGCGGCGTCGGGCTCGAGACGTACTTCTCCATGTTCTTTTTTGCTATCTCGCTTCGTACGTCGCACGCCGATAGAATCGCGCTGCACGACACGAAGAAAATCAGGAGCAGTATATTCATTTGGATTTCGAACCAAGCAGTTCCAATGCTTTCTCAATCGGCCTCGCAACCACTGCCTTGTCGTCCACTTCGACAATCGGCCGCTGGACTAAATTTGGATCAGTGACCATTGCCTCGATCACAACCTGGTCCGGCGTTTCCGCAGATATCGTGATGTCTCCGCCTTTTCGCAATAGCTCGAATGGCCGCCGGCCCGTTTTCGCGATCAATTTCGCGAGCGACTCTGCCGTAAAAGCCTCGCGGAAATAATTTACCCTTTGGACATCGATGCCGTTTTCACGAAACAGCGTAGCCAGGTTACGGCATGTGGTTCAGGTGGGTTTCTCGTAGACCGTAATTTGACGTTCCATATCAGAGTATTCCCATTCTAGCATTGACCGCTTTCAGCGTCTCACCAGCAATCGCCCGAGCCTTCTCGGCGCCGCGTTCGAGTATCAGACTCAGCGCGTCATCGTCGATCTCATTCATCCTCGCTTGAAAAGGTCGGAGAAATTCGACAGTGACTTCGGCCAGCTCACCTTTGAATTGCCCGTATCCCTTACCCTCGAAAAGAGACACACACTCTTCGGGAGGTTTGCCGGCCAGGAGCTGATAAATCGTGAGCAAATTCTTGATCGCCGGCCTAGATTCGTCGAAGTCGATCTCCGTGCCCGAGCCGGTAACCGCCTTTTTGTATTTTTTTGTAATCGTCTCCGCGTCGTCGAGAAGGAAGATCGAGCCGTTCAAATTCTCGTCCGACTTAGACATTTTCTTGGACGGGTCTTGCAGCGATTTGATACTCGCACCGAGCGGTGGAATGTATGGCTCGGGAATTGTAAATGTCTCGCCAAAATCGCGATTAAACCGCTCGGCAACATCACGGCAGAGTTCGAGATGTTGTTTCTGATCCTGGCCGACGGGCACGAGATCGGTTTTATATAGCAGGATGTCGGCGGCCATAAGGATTGGGTAGGTAAATAAGCCTACACCGGCACGTTCAATGTTGCCTTTCCCCTTATCCTTAAACTGCGTCATCCGCTCAAGCTCGCCCATGCGCGAGATGCAGGCGAGTATCCATGTTAGTGCCGCGTGTTCCGGCACGGCGGACTGTATGAACATAGTCGATTTTTCAGGATCGACGCCTGCGGCGAGATAAATCCGGGCGAGATCGAGCGTTTTTTGTCGGAGCTTAGCCGGGTCCTGTGGCAGCGTGATGGCGTGCAGGTTGACTATGCAGTAGAACGCCTCGTACTCATCCTGAAGCGAGACCCAGTTTTTGATCGCACCGAGATAGTTACCGATATGAAGTTCGCCGGTCGGCTGTGCGCCGCTGAAGATGCGTTTTTTCATATCTGGAGGACGAAAATGAGAGCGTAAAAGAACGGCGTGATAATCATACGGAACACGCCGATGTAGATAAGAAACATTAGGATGAGAAAGCCATATTGCTCAAACATCGCGAGCACCGGCTGTGCCGACTCTGGCAGAAAAGTCGACATTATCTTGCTGCCATCGAGCGGCGGAAACGGTAGAAGGTTAAAGACAAATAACGATAAATTAAGCGTCATGATATTGCCGACGAGAATTGAAACCGGATTTGTCGTCTGGCCAAAGAACTCACGAATATCCCATCCCTGAGAAATCATTATTTTCGCCGCAACGATACCAACCGCGAGTAGTATCAGGTTCGCGAGCACGCCCGCGATCGACACCATCACATTTGCCAGCTTGTAATTGGTCCACTTACGAGGATTTACCGGCGTCGGCTTGCCCCAACCGATCAGCGGGATGCTGCCGAGCGCACCGCCGACTGAGCCCAGAATGAACGAAATAATCGGGATCAGGAGTGTACCGACAGGGTCGGTGTGTGCCACCGGATTGAGCGTGACCCGGCCGAGCATATATGCAGTGTCGTCGCCGAATTTGTACGACATCCACGCGTGGCCTGCCTCGTGGGCCGAGATGGCGAGCAGCAGCACGACCATGTAGATGATCAGATGGCTGACTAGATTGATGAGGTCGAATTCACCCATAAATTAATTGCCCGATCCGAGCTCATGTTTCGCGTGTTTCGCGGTTTTGTTTTCAAAACCGCTAACAATCAGCCACGAAATTCACGAAATGCACAAAACGGGTCAAACCTGCTACCCGGAAACCGTTGTCTCAAACCGTAAATTGTGACATTCTTTGACTTCAAAATAAAATGACGTTCGGTATCGTCGCTGCCTCCGCGGATCGCAAGATCTCCCCGTTCTAATGAATCACATCGTATGCATTGCAAGTGAACCAAAGGGTAATGAGTTTATCGAAGAGGCTCATGCCCTCGGCTGGTCTGTGACGCTGGTGACAAGGAAAAACCTGCTCGATTACGCGTGGCCATGGACGGCGATCAACGCCGTCAAGACGGTTGAGGATGACGCCGGTGTACTTGATTATGTCCGGGCGACCACTAACGTGGCAGGTTCGCGACCAATTGACCGCGTCGTAGGCATCGATGAATTCGACGTCTTGACCGCCGCGATGACGCGTGAACATCTAAATTTACCGGGCCTAAGTCGGTCCCACGCCATCTGGTTCCGTGACAAACTGACGATGCGCAACATTGCATCAAGGGCGGGAATTCCATGTCCGGACTACATAGGAGTCTTCAGTGCCCCAGACATCACTGGATTCCTGGCGGAGGTTCCAGCACCTTGGATTCTCAAGCCGAGGAAAGAAGTGTCAGCGTTTGGCATCCGCAAGTGCGAGACCGAAGGCGATGTGTGGGACGTACTCACCGACCTTGACGGTCGCAATAGTTGGCGCGACCACCCGTCGCAGTTTCTGATCGAGAGATTTATCGAGGGCAAGGTGTTCCACGTCGATTCGGTTGTCGAGGGCGGCAAGGTGCGGGCCTGCGGGGTGAGCGAGTATGGCACCACGCCGCTCAGCGTCTCACACGACGGCGGTGTTTTCACCTCGTCAATCGTGCCGTATCGATCGACCGAAAGAAAGCAGCTTGAGGTTATGAATCGCGCCTTGCTCATGGCGTTTGAATACGATCGCGGCGTCTCACATGCGGAGTTTTTGCAATGCGCCGAGACGGGCCAATTTTATCTGCTCGAGGTTGCGTGTCGCGTCGGCGGTGCATATATTGCCAACGTCCTCGAACACGCCTGCGGTTTTAATTTATGGCGAGAATGGGCCCGGCTTGAGACGGCGACCGACGAAAATCCGTACAAGTTGCCAAAGCTACGGAGGGAATTTGCCGGCGTAACGCTTGCGCTGGCCAACACCGGCCAGCCCGACACGTCGGCATACAAAGAGGACGAGATCGTTTATAGAATCGTCAAACCAAACCATGTTGGTCTGATCTTCCATTCAAAAGACCGAAAGCGGGTCGATGAATTATTGGCTGTCTACACCGAAAGGATAACTGCAGATTTCCTCGCAGTCGCCCCGGTCAAGGAGCGGTATGACGACTAGCGATATCGTCGGGCCGCCGAGCATTCTCGACCACAATCTCAATAGACACTTTCCCGACCTCCTCCGGTTCAATTCAACGCCCGAGATGGAGGCGTCGTCTATCTATCAATCCATACGCCCCGAGGTCGAGCGGATAATGAATGCTGTGGCCGTTCAGAGTCCAAGCCTCGGCTTGCCCGCCTCGGAACCGAGAGCTGAGACTGGTAGCGTAAATGCCCTCGCGTGGAATCTGGAGCGGGGAATTCAGCTTGACGGCATCATTGACGTGCTTAAAGACCATCCGCAACTCAGAAACAAGGACGTCCTGCTCCTGACCGAGCTCGATTACGGGATGGCCCGCAGCGGAAATCGCTTTGTTGCCAAAGAAATCGCCGATGCTTTGCATCTAAATTTTGCCTTTGCTCCGGTTTACATTCCGCTGCAGAAAGGCAGTGGCGTCGAGGCTGAGATGGCTGGAGAGAATACGCTGTCAATACATGGGCTCGGAACGTTTTCGCCTCACCCAATTACAAACGCACACGCCGTTGCCCTGCCCAACGGTAAAGACAAGATGTGGGGGAAAGAGAAGCGGCTTGGCTGGCTGCGAGCTCTCGTCGCTGACATCGAACATCCGGCCGGCACCTTTCGTGCGGTCACTCTTCATTTGGACGCACATTCGAGTCGAAAGCATCGACACCTGCAGATGAGGATCGTGCTTGATCATCTCGAAACTTTGCCGCCATTGCCGACGATTATCGGCGGTGATTGGAATACCACAACCTTCAACATACAGACTTCAACTCATGCAATTCTGGGTTATTTCCGGCGTATTGCGATGGGGATCCGCGGCGTCGCCAAAAATCATTTTCCGCATCCCGACCGATATTTCGAACGCGCGATGTTCACCGACATTGAGGCTCGCGGTTATGAATATCGAAGTCTTAATGAAGAAGGTGTCGGCACGCTTCACTATGATATGAACAGCGTGCAAACAAATGAAAATCTAAGTGATTGGGTGCCGGCATGGTGCTTCCCGTTCTTGTTTTGGGCGGCAAAGCAGGTTGGAGGAAAGGTTTCCGGAAGGCTCGATTGGTTTGCCGGAAAGGAAATCGCACTGGCAGCCGGAACCTTGCCGCAGACAATCGGCAACTTGACCGGTGCCGATGGTCGTCCGCTCTCAGATCACGACGCCATTGCCGTCGAATTTCAGGTAAGCGAATTGCCTCACATAAGCGCAAAACGCGCAGAAGAAGTGAAGCAATAATCTCGAACGCGAATTTGTCAGTGAGAAGGCTATTCCGCTTCTCTCGCATCTGCGCTTTTTTGCGACCGACGGGTCTCTGTGTTTTAATTTCGATATGGAAGTAGCCTTTTGTCAGACCTTAAGTTTTAGCGCCGATACTTTTGAATACGAAGCAATGAGTGCGGAAAACGGCAACGCGACGATCATCAAATTTCCGATCGACGAAAAAATGTACAGCCCTGGCGACGTCGTCGTGGTCGTAGGCAGTGATGGGGAAATAACCTTCCACGGCCTTATTGGCAAGATCGAGGACGGTCACGCATTCGCCTCAGATCCGAAGGGTTCACTGCTGCCGGCGGGGGTGCAGTAAAAGTTCAAGTGGAGATTCTAACAGTTACAGGTTGAAGAACTGCCGAGAAAGTTTTGCAATCTCTGAAGACTTGGAACATGAAACCTGGAACCTTAAACTGGTTCGTCGTGGGGATGTAGCTCAGTTTGGCAGAGCGCTGCGTTCGCAATGCAGAGGTCAGGAGTTCGACCCTCCTCATCTCCACCAATTCTCACCAAGGCTGCTCATTCCATCAGCGCGGGCTTTAACGATTGATTTTAGTTATCCAACTTTAAAGCCGTCGTAATCCTACCAACCGGATAAACGCCAATCTTCTGGTTTAAGTAATAGGGAGAGCGCTCATAAAAGAATCTGAGACGTGCCTGCGGGCTGCGGGCAAATACCGGGTCGAGTAGCCGTTTGTCGAACTCCACTTGGAGGGTCGGGTCTTTAGCCAGCATGTCGCGGGCTAGTTTTTCGAGCACATAACCCGAGCCGCCCTCTTTCTGCTCGAAAATCGAGTTAAAGAAACCCCAGAATAATAGAGAATCGGGGCCGTTCGGTTCGAGAAGGTGGATAGCAACGTTGGCAGCCGCCTGGTCAAGTGGTATCAGGGCCGATCCGACGGCGAATGTGCGGGTTTCTTTTACCGGTGTTTGTCTTGCGGAAAGGGTGACGCGATTTTCGAACGAGGTCGTCGCCCATTTGGGCTCCGTAAGCCGGTAACTTTCGATTTCGGCCGTCATCGGTTTTGTTAGCTTTTCAAATTTCACGCCGTGCGTCGTTAGCAGCGAGATCGCATCAGCGTACTGTGGCGGAACAACGTAATAGAGAGGCGGCGCAGCCGCCGTCGCGACGCGAGCATCATCAAAACGTGGAATCGTAATATTCATCGGCTCGGTGCCGTAGATTATACGCTTACCGCCGGAGATCGGGCTGTCTTCGGTGGTGTATTTGACACCCTTAAAAGCCAGTGGCGTCGATTTTTCGGTAATTGCCAGGTTAAGAGGAAACTGCCGCTTTTCGTCATAGATCTTTCCGCGTTCAATCGTCTGGGTATCTGCGGTAACGTTAGCAATAAAAAGGCTCGCCTTTGATTTCCCAGCTTCCTCGACCGAAAATCTGAGAACGTCGTAAGTCCCGCGGACACGGGACTGATACGATTTATATACGTTAGTCTCAATCAATAGTCCGGCTCGGTTGCGGATAGCGGCGTAGCCGGTCGCGAATCGCGGTGTCGCTATAAATGTCGCAATTCCATTGGTAACCTCGCGTCCGGCGAATTCGACATAGTGGGTCAACAGGTTGCCTTCCTTTTCAACCTTTGGGACGACCATCCCGTCAAAATGCTCGTCCATCCAAGCCTTTACCGACGGAGCAATCTCCTGATGGTGGGCGTACTCGTACGTGACGTTGTATTGAAAGTCCGCTCCATTGGTGACGTGGCAATCGATAAAGAGATCGGGATTCCACTGATTCCAAAATCGGAGCCATGCACGCGTCTCGGGTGCGTCGGCTTTCATATAATCGCGGTTGAGGTTTAGATTAGTTGAATTTGCACGGTAACCCATCTCGTCAGGACCGTTCTGATTAATGCGATTGTATGCGCTCCAGTTTTCGTGCCCGTCTACGCTGTAAATCGGTATGAATAGAATGACAACATCCTTGAGGAGCTCGATCCGGGTTTTTGTAATTGCAATGTCGCGCAAGAGAGCGAGACCCGCGTCCTTACCGTCTATCTCACCTGCGTGGATTCCGGCCTGAATGAACACCACCGCCTTGCCCTGCTTACGTGCAAGATCGGGAGTAAATGCCGCTCCGCTCGCGGCGATTAAGAGAGGAATATCGCGGCCCTCGCCGCTCTTTCCAATCGAGCGATACGTAATCAACGGCGATGCCGCATCGAGTCTTTTCGCATAGGCGACGGCCTCGTCATACCGCGAGGTTTTCGCATAATTAGTGCTCTCAGCCGTGGTCTGCCAGTCTGGCGGGATATTTGTCGCCTCGCTCTGACCGAGCGTGGTCTGCGCGGCGGCGAGTACGGCGATCATGAGGCTGGCCGAAATTATCAATCTATGGATCATCTCTTTAAGTTTCATTTTCTCGTACGCGCGTAGTGGGAAACGTAGCCGGGGACCGCGATGCCCGTAGCCAACTTGGTATCGTTGATCGGATCGCCGGCCGCCATGGACAATGGGAGGACGCCCGCCCACACGTCCATCGAATAATCCTCATGATCATCGACAGGATCACCCGTTCGGATTTTTGCCGAAGCCTCGGAGATTGCGAGACGCAGGACGGACGTCGCCTTCATTTCGACCTCGTTGGGTATACGCACCTCAGCCCAGCGGCCGGGAATAACATGTTCGGAAAAAGCCTCAAGGGCTTTCGCTTTCTCGTCAGCATGCGTGACGAGATCTGCCGTTCCTAATATAACTACAGAGCGGTAGTTCATCGAATGATGAAATGCCGACCTCGCTAAAACGAGTCCGTCGAGCAAGGTGACCGTTACGCAGACGCTGACGCCGCCCGAAAGGCTGCGAAGCATCCGGCTCGCCGACGATCCGTGAATATAAAGATCATCGCCTACTCGTGCGTAACCAGTAGGAATGACGTACGGCTGGCCGTCCACCACGAATCCGACATGACAGATTAAGGCCTCATCGAGAATCCGATAGATCGACTCGCGGTCATACACGCCGCGTTTTGGAATTCGTTTCACGCGGGTTCGGGCCGTGCTCTCGATGCCTTCTTTCATAGGCGAAGCCTTATTAGGCCGGGGTTAGAGACTTCCGTCCAGGCTCCCTTCTATTTCGCATCCATCCAGTTATCGCCAAATCCGATGTCGACCACGAGGGGGACATCGAGCGTCGCGGCGGCCTCCATCTCGCGTTTGATTAGCTCGGTAACGGTAGGAATTTCATTATCCGGAGCGTCAAACAGCAGTTCGTCGTGTACCTGCATGATCATCTTCGTTTCAAGCTTTTCGGCTTTTAGGGCTTTTGCCACGCGGATCATCGCAATCTTTACGATGTCGCTTGCGGTGCCCTGAATAGGCATATTAATGGCCTCGCGCTCGGCCCTCGAACGCACGGCAAAATTTCGATCGCGGATCGACGGAAAATAGCGGCGTCGGCCAAAAAGCGTCGCGATATAACCCTGCTCGCGGGCCTGTGCAGGCGTCCGGTCCATGTACGTGCGGATGCCCTTGTATGTCTCAAAGTAATCGTCGATCACCTTGCGGGCTTCTGACCTTGAAATGCCGACCCGCGTACTAAGGCCGTGTGCCTCGACGGCATATGCGACCCCAAAATTGACGATTTTGGCGAGCCGCCGCTTGTCTTTTAAATCCTTTTCGTCCGTGGCACCAAAGACCAGCCGGGCAGTTTGCGCGTGGATGTCCTCATTATTTTTGTAGGCCTCCAGCATCCGCGGATCCTGAGTGATATGGGCAAGAATCCGCAACTCAAGTTGGGAGTAATCTGCCGATATCAATTTGGAACCCTCGGACGGAATAAACGCCTGGCGAATGCGACGTCCAAGGTCAGTCCGGTTTGGAATGTTCTGGAGATTCGGCTCGGTCGAACTTAACCGGCCCGTCGCGGCCACGGTTTGATTCAGACAACCGTGAATACGGCCATCAGCCCCGATCATCTTTGGGAGGGCATCCGCGTAGGTCGCGTTCAGTTTGTCGAGTTCGCGAAAATCGATGATATGTTGGGCAATCTCGTAGGTTGCGGCTAGATCCACGAGCACGTCGTGGCTCGTCGAAATTTGTCCGGTTGCGGTTTTGCGGCCTGTCTCGATATTGAGCTCGGCAAACACCTCGCCCACCTGCTTTGGTGAGCCAATATTAAATTCGCGTCCCGCAATTGAAAAAATCTTAATCCTAAGGGTTTCGAGTTCCTTTGAGATAAATTTCGAGAAGGTTTTGAGGCTGTCGCCGTTGACCCTCATTCCGGCGAGTTCGATGTCGGCGAGTATCGGGATCAAGGGCAGCTCAATATCGGTGTACACACTCTGAAGTTCGTTTTCACGCAATTTTTCGCGGAGGACCGGCGCCAGCCGTGCGGCGAGGTCGGAGCTCTCCGCCGTGCGAAATGCCTGCTCTTCAAAACCCTCGGGGACGCTCGCGGCTGCGTCGGTATCAAGATATGCCTGTGCAAGAAACGGAAGGCTGTAATTAGTTCTACTCGGGTCAAGCAGATAGGCGGCGATCAGGCAATCGTCTTTGACCCCCTCAGGCCTTATGCCGAGGGCCAGCAATGCCCCGAGGTTACGTTTTTCGTCGTGGGTAATTTTCTCTAAGAATCCGTTGGTCAATATATCGCGGAGCTGACGGACCGCGATCTCTTTGTTGTCCGCGAAACCATCGAGATCGATATAAAACGCTTCGCGGGTGCCTAATCCGATGCCGACGCCGTGCGGGGGATTTTTTTGGAAGCAGCCGCTGGTTCCGCTGGAATTTGCATCATTGACGTGGAAGCTCCACCGTTCGATCTCGAAAAGCCGACGTATGAGGACATCGAGGTCGGCCCGGTTATTGATAACCGAATATTTAATTTCGACCATGCCAGCGGATTCTTTTGTCGCCGGCGACGAGTCGAATAGCCCTTGAGCATCGCTGAACTCACGGGTTAGTGCCGTGAATTCCAGCTCGCGGAACAATTCGTACCCGAGCTTACGGTCAGGTTCACAGTGCTTGAGAGCGTCGAGGTCGAGCGTAACCGGCACCTCGCAATGGATGGTCGCCAGTTCGAGCGATTGCTTGATAATGTCCTGGTTGTTCTTGAGGCTTTCGCGATAGGTTTTGTGCGTTACCTCCTCCGCACGATCCATCGCGGCGGCGGCTGAGCCGAATTCCTGAACAAGCTTTAGCGCACCCTTAGCCCCGATTCCGGGAGCACCGGGGATGTTATCGACCGAGTCGCCCATCAGGCCGAGCAGGTCGATGATCTTTGAAGGCGGAACACCAAATTTTGCCTCGACCCACGCCTCATCGCACCATTCAACGGCGGGAACGGGCACCTTGCGCTTGACGCTCGTTGAGTTATTACGCATTGCGATGATATGCGGATCGACGACAAGCTGGCACAGGTCTTTGTCGTTGGAGACGATCACCGCCTGCATATTCTTTTTCTTTATCTCCAAAGCGAGCGTTCCAATGACGTCGTCGGCCTCGTATCGGTCGGATTTAACGATCGGAATGCAGAACGCCTCGCAGACGCGGAGAATGTAGGGCATCTGCGAGGATAGATCGTCCGGCATCGCGGCACGGTTTGCTTTGTAATCAGCAAAAGATTCATGCCGAAACGTCGGAACATCCGTATCAAAAACCGCCGCAATATACTCCGGCCGCTCGTCGTTGATCAGCTTGCGCAGCATATTTGTAAAGACAAACACGGCCTGTGTGACCTGTCCTTTACTATTGCGCAGCGGCTCGGCTTTCATACCCATCGGGGCAAAGAAAGCACGATAAATATGCGACATGGCGTCGATGAGGAAAACTCGTTTCATCCGAATAACCTTCAATTTATGAGATTTACAGCCTTCATTCAAGTTTGACACCAAAAATGCCCTACGATATCCTTACCGTTCGTCTGACGAGCAGGCGAGCCCCGCGTGTCCGGTTCGTCTAGGGGTTAGGACACCGCCCTTTCACGGCGGCAACACGGGTTCAAATCCCGTACCGGATACCATCTTAATTTGGCCGTTTTGCATCATAGTCAGATATATTCGAATTCGCTCATCATAGAGCGAATTTTTTATTTTAGGATTGCCGATGATTAGAAAAACTATATTAGGACTCGCTTTTTTGCTGGTGACAGCGGCTGGGATCTTGGCTCAGGGTTCCGATGTCGCACTGGTTCTGCCCTTCGAAAATACGTCTGGAAAGCCAGAGTTTAACTGGGTGGGCGAGAGCTTCGCCGATTCGCTGTCGGACCTGCTGCGGGTGCCGACGATGAATGTCATTTCGAATGAGCAGAGAAAGACGGTGCAGCAGCGGTTGCGAATTCCGCTCGCGACGCTGCCAAGCCTCGCGACATCACTCAAATTGGCTCGTGAGAGCAACGCGACCATTCTGATTGCCGGTCGATACAACATCGTGCCCGCCGGGGCTGATACCGCCGCGACGATCAGCGTTACTTCAAAGATAATACGCGTTAACGAGGGCCGGTTTATGCACGAGGTCATCGATGGCCGACAGGTGCAGCGCGACATCACCTTAAACGACGCGCTGGCCAATCTGCAGACGATGCAGGGTCAGATCGCGTATCAGATTCTGTACCAGCGTGACAAGGCGCTGCCTTATTCGCAGAATCAGCTGATTGAGTCAGCAAACAAGGTGCCGGCGCGCGCCTTTGAGGCGTACATCAAGGGCTTATTGACAACAGCTGCCGACTCGCGGGAAAACTATTTTAAGAATGCCATGCGGCTATACACCGACGCTGCGCCCGACAGCACCTATTCGGAGGCGGCGCTTGAACTGGGGCATCTATACCTCGGTCAGCGCAAGTTCTCTGAGGCCGTAAATTCGTTTGAACGAGTGGTCAGTGCAAGCCAGAAATGCCGGGAAAGAGCGAAGGCGGACAACAAATCAGCTCAGTGTGGCGACGAGGGATATGCCGAGGCTTCGTTTTACATCGGCCTCATTTTCTGGCAGCAGGGGAATTACGAATCGGCATTGGCCACGCTGCGTCCGTTGACCGAAGATTTGAAATTGACCAGCGTTTATAATGCGCTCGGAGCGATCGCCGTTCAGGCATCGCGGGCTGAGAAGAAGAATCAGGCAAAGGCCGCGGGCCTTCTGACGGAGGGAATCGAGTTGCTCAAACAAGCCTCCGAATCGGCTCCTAATGATGCGAACATCCGTTTTAACTACGCGGTTGCCCTGTTTCAGATCGGCAATTTTCAAGAGGCGGCCGTTCAGCTTCGTTCGTACATCGCGGCTAATCCGCGCGACGGTGAGGCCTACTTTGTACTGGCAAAGTCGCTCGATGCTCTCAAGGACGCGACCGCTGCTGATATCACGAGTCAGGCGCAGCGTTATTTAACGGATAATAATCGCTATGCCAAGCTGGAAACCGAATGGCAGAAATCAAAAACGATTCCCGAGGTGAACCTGCGTGTCGAACAGCCGCCACGAAAAGATTTCGTCGCCGTGGTGTTCAGCCGTAAACCGGCGGCCGCAGCAGCCGTACCGGCCAGCGAGACTGATACTTTACTGGCCCAGGCAAGAATCCTGGTCAAAAACGGCAACGACGACGAAGCCATGGCCGCACTCAGACGTGTGCTGACCAGCGAACCGATGAGTGCCGAGAGCCATCTGCTCCTCGGGAAGATCAACCTGCGTCGCGGAGATACTGATCAGGCAATCAGTCACTTCAAAACCTCAATATTTTGGGATAACCGGCTCGTCGATGCACACATCAGTCTCGGCAAAATCTATGTTGAAAAACGCGACTGTCTAACGGCGAAAAACTACGCCGCATCGGCTGCCGAGATCAGCAGCGGCAACCAGGATGTGCAGGCCTTACAGAGACTGTCAGAGCGATGCTCTAAATGAGCTAGTCGCGAGTCACGAGCTGTGAATCGTGAGTACGACAGCGTGACGTCTGACATTTCTTTACACTTTGAAAGAGCCCATTTGACGGGCTCTTTCTTATTTTTACGGCTCTCGACTCTCGACTCTCGACTCCAGACTCATTCCGTGGCACACAACGTGCATTAACAGTCGTGGCTAGCTTGGATGCAGTAAATTCAAGACCCCGCCGCCATCACTACTTCGAGCGCAGTCTGCCATTGTGCTTGTACACCTTCCGAGCGTTCCTACAGTTGTCCTTCCTATTAAAAGCCCGACCGAAAGGTCGGGTTTTCCTACGTTTATGGGGCGATATGGCTGTTTTACCTGGAAACCTAGTGTTTATCGGACTTGAGTCTTTGCAAGCCCCGGCAATTATCACCCTACGCATATCTGGAAGCACTTCGATGATAGCTAATCGAGCAAATTGATTGAAAATGTTTCAGAAAGCGGTCTTGCTGACACTATTTGTCACAGCGATATGACGTAAATTGTATTCTGACCGCTTTCGAGACTTTCATTCTGACTGCATCTCCCAGCGTCTCGAGAAACTCCTGTTAGAATGTCGAGGTGTCTCTCGATCGTGCCCCAAATTCCCTGCCCGCGTGGAAGAGCTCGCTGCTCGCCGTCTTGGCGGCCACTCTGCTGATACTCGCATTCCCTGATTTTGAATTCTGGTTCCTGGCCTGGTTTGCCCTCGTCCCGCTCCTCTGGGCGATCGAGAGGGAAAAACAATCGACCGTTCGCTCATTCCTGCTCGGCTGGCTATTCGGCACCGTTTTCTTTTTCGGCACCTGCTGGTGGCTCACATTCGCTCCAATCACCTACGCCGGTTTCCCATGGCCGCTCGCGTATTTCCTGATGCTCTGCGTCTGCCTCGCCGTCGGTTTGTTCCCGGCAATCTTTGCGGCCATTCTGTCGGTTCTGCTGCGAAGTCTCGGCTCCTGGGCATTCCTAGCCGCACCGTTTGTCTGGGTGTTCACCGAGTTTTTGCGGTATTGGTTGACGGGGAACAATTGGAATGCTCTCGCCTATTCGCAGGCAATGAATTCAACCGTCGAACCGTCATGGTCGTCACTTGTTTCGTTCGAAGCTGTCCTTTTTGCTCGATTTGGCGGCGTTGCATTGGTTAGCTTCATCGGCATGATACCGAATACGGTAGTCGCGGCGAACATCTGCCTAAGGAATAGGCGGACTCTTGTTGTTTCGGTAACTACGGTCGTGGTCTCAGTTGTTATTTTCTTTTTTTCGGCCATTTCTGCTTTACCTCCTAGCGAAAAGGCGGACGAGAAAGCTCTCATCGCCGCAGTGCAGCCGAACGTTCCGATGAGTAACCTAGATCAAGGCAGTCTCGAAAGGTTACGCAGCCGACAAATCGAAAGTGCGGAATCGATGCTCGCGGAACTCCGGAAACAAAACGACTATTTAACACAATCTCAAGGCAGGATTTTGAACACTGGACTGTCAACAACTGCCATCCTCCCCGAATCCCCGATGAACTTCATGTACAACGACGACCGGGAGTTTCAGCAATTCATTGGCGATTTTGCCCGGCGGAATAATGTGAGCGTGCTGTTCAATTCTGCGGAGCCTGACAAGACAAACGGAAAGTATTTTAACTCAGCGGTGATGGTCGGGCCCGACGGGCGTGAGGCTGTGCAGTATGACAAGATCTACCTGCTGCCATTTGGCGAGGCTGTGCCCTCGTTTCTTGACGGGATCGTGCCGGGATTTGTCGGGAATTTTTCGTACGGCGGTGAGTACGATTTGTTTCCGCTTGGCGATGCGAAGGCCGGTGTGATGATCTGCTTCGAATCGCATTTTGGTCAGCTGTCACGGGAATATGTTCGAAACGGTGCAGACGTGATCATTGAGATGACCAACGACGGCTACCTCGGCCCGACGCCGGTTTTGCGGCAGCATCTCGCCAACGCCGTATTCCGAGCAGTGGAGACAAATCGCCCGGTGCTCCGCGTAACAAATGTCGGCGTCACCGCCTACATCAACGAAAGCGGCGCGGTGATCGACCCGGCTCCAACGTACGTCGAGGCGACCCGTGTCTGGTCGGTCAGAAGGTCGGACGGCGAGCAGACTTTCTACGTAAGATACGGCGACTGGTTTGCGTGGTTGTGCTCGGCGGTAACTTTGGTGCTGATCGTTCTCACATTGCGACGACGACGGGAGGTTGCAGAAGCCCGCACGAAGTAAGGGCACCCGCGCGGCAAGAAGCCTCATGAAAGTACCAAAGCACGAGCAAGTAGGCGAAGATGGATACGAGGCGTGGGACGAAAATTTATTCCCTTTAGCATATCTGCTGACTTTTCGGACCTTCGGGACTTGGCTGCACGGTGACGAGAGAACCTCAGTCAAGCGCGACGGCTGGAATCGTTATGGACATCCTCGATACCGAGCCAATAAGACGCTCGAAAGATGGATGGCTGAGGAGATGCCGCATAGGCCCGTACTATTAAGCGATCCGATACGCCAAGTGGTAGATCAAGCGATACGGGAACTCTGCGAAAGACGGGGTTACAGTTTGCGGGCTCTGAATGTCAGAACTAATCACGTGCACGCGGTTGTTTCTGTAGCTTTGAAACCTGAGCGGATTGTCGACTCGATGAAGGCAGCGGCAACCAACGCTCTGCGTATTCGCGAATTAATTGATGTTAATACAAAGGTCTGGTCCCGCGGTCGCAGCCGAAGGTACCTGTGGAAGCCGCGTCATGTTGCAGCGGCGATCGAGTACACGCTTTATGGGCAGGGTGATTTTATACTGCCTGAGTAGAATAGTTTTGCGGGTGCCCTTACTTCGTGCGGGCTTCTGCAGCGGCGGGCTTGTGCAGCGGCGAGTACCTGCAACTCCGGACAACAAGCTAGAATAGTCATCAGATGGAACTTACAGAACTACAAACAAAATTCGACGCGATCAGAGATAAAGTTACCCAACTTGGGAGGTTTCTTTGACGCACCTGCCAAACGTTTAGACCTCGACGAATCAGAAAAGTTAATCTCGGCGCCGGGCTTTTGGGACGATCAGGAAGCGGCTCAAAGGGTTGTGCGGCAGCGCAGCCGAATCGAGAAAGCACTCGAACGCCAAGCCGGGTTTGAGACGGGCGTATCTGATGCCGAGGTTTTATTCGATTTTGCTGCGGAAGACGCTGACTCTGCGACCGAACTGCATAACCTGATCAACCGGCTGGAAAGGGAAGTCGGTGCGGCCGAAACCGAGAGTTTGTTGTCGGGCGAGACGGACGCAAATAACGCGATCTGCTCGATCCAGGCTGGTGCGGGTGGTACCGACGCGCAGGATTTTGCCCAGATGCTGCTGCGGATGTATCTGCGTTGGGCTGAGAAACGCGGCTTTAAGGCCGAGGTGCTCGATGAGCAGTCGGGCGGCGAAGCGGGGATGAAATCCGCGACGTTCCGCATCGAGGGTGAATACGCCTATGGCCTGCTCGCGACCGAAGCAGGAGTGCATCGGCTGGTACGGATTTCGCCGTTCAATTCGGGCGGGAGCCGCGAAACTTCGTTTGCGTCGATGTTCGTCTCGCCGGAAATTGATGAGACAATCGAGGTAAATATTGAAGACAAAGATCTTCGCATCGATACCTACCGCTCATCGGGTGCCGGCGGCCAGCACGTCAATGTTACCGACAGTGCGGTCCGCATCACGCATACGCCAAGCGGCATAGTCGTCACCTGTCAAAATCAGCGGTCACAGATACAGAATCGCGCCGTCGCAATGCAGGTTTTGAGATCAAAGTTATACGAGCTTGAGCTCGAAAAACGCCGAGAGAGTGCGGCCGAGCTTGAGGCTGGCAAGATGGAAATCTCGTTCGGATCGCAGATTCGCAACTATGTACTGCACCCGTATCGGCTCGTCAAAGACACCCGGACTAAGCACGAGACTTCGGATGTCGACGGGGTCCTTGACGGTGACATCGACGAGTTCATCCAAGAGTTGCTGATATTCAAGAAAGGCATTTCCGGCGCAAGCGCTTAAAATATCTCGTTACAAAGGTAAATAGTTTGCTTATTATTTGGAGATATTTGCTAGAATTGACGCGCACGTATTAAACATATGCTTATTTGCGTGCTCACCCAGCTACTCAGGAAGAATGTACATGATGGTTTGCCCGACATGCAAGGAACTGTACCCGGCCGGTATTAACTTTTGCCTCGCCGACGGAACCACCCTGCTCAGGGAGAAGAAATCGAAGGCGGCCAACAGGTCACGCTGGAATGATGTGCTGGCGATCTGCGTAGCGACCGCGGCGGTGCTTATATTTCTCTGCCTCGTGACCAGCAGCCCGGCGGACCGCTCGTGGATTTCAACCGGAAATGGGGCAAGCGGTACTCACAACTGGATCGGTTCGGTCGGGGCGAATGTCGCGGCGATCCTTACAAGCGCGCTTGGCTGGACGGCCTACCTGATTCCGCTGCTCGTCGTAGCCATCGCTTTCCGCATATATCAGGCAAACCGGCTAGTTCCGCCCGTGGGCAGCCTGTTGGGTTATATCTGCTTTGCTATCGCCGTTTCCGGTCTTATTACGTTGTTCGGTGGTAATGGCGCCATAGTCGGTGAGGCGGCCGCTCAGAGCGTGGCTTACTTTCTGGGAATGATGGGCGCGGGCATCCTGCTGGCGACTGTTTTCGCGAGTTCCATATTTCTCATTACCGATCTGACCCTTAGCAGCTTTTTCAGTACCGCGAGCTTTGCTGGTACAAATCTTCGGATGCGGCTTGATGCCTGGCGGGCGGGCCCTCCCGAGGACATGGTCGCCGCGCACGAGCGTGCGAAGCTAAGGCGGAAAAAGCGTGTCGCAGACCCTCTTCTACCCTCCGTCGCCATCGGCGAACTAGACCACAGCGAGGCTGCCGGAATTGATCGCTCGGCACCGCTGTTCGAACATGAGCGACTGGATTCGATCCCTACGATTGATACGCGCGGCGAAAGCTACGAGACCGTCAAAACGATCGAGCCCGAGATAGACGATGTTCCCATCACGATAAAAGAACGTAAAGCGAAGCCAGAACCGGAGAGTCCTGTTGAGAGTGGGGCCAGCGAAGAGGTAATTGAGCAGATCGAGCCGATTTCGCTGCAGAATTATGATAATTACAAGCTGCCTGATCCGCACCTGCTAACCGAACCCCAGCCGGCGATTGCCCATCAGGAGTCCGAGCTTCGCGAGGTCGCAACCCTGCTCGCACAAAAGACGCGTGAGTTTAATGTGCCAGGAAAGGTGATGCACATCGCACCCGGCCCGGTGGTGACAACTTTTGAATTTAAGCCCGATGCGGGAGTGAAGTATTCGCGGGTGACGGGTCTCGTTGATGATCTCTGCCTCGCCCTGAAAGCTCCGTCGATACGCATCGACCGCATTCCGGGTAAAGCCTTTGTAGGCATCGAGGTGCCTAACACGAAACGCGAGGTCATTTACCTGCGTGAGGTGATCGAGTCGCCCAAGTTTAAAGACTCCGGCTCGCTGCTAACGCTTGGCCTTGGTAAGACGATCGACGGTGCAAAGTACATCGCCGATCTCGCAAAGATGCCGCATCTGCTTATCGCCGGTGCGACGGGAGCCGGGAAATCGGTCGGCGTGAACACCCTTGTAATGTCGATCCTCTACAAGGCGAAACCGGATGAAGTAAAATTCATCATGGTCGACCCAAAGCGTCTGGAACTCGGACTGTACGCTGACATTCCCCATCTCTCGACGCCGATAATCACCGACCCTAAACGTGCGGCCACCGCTCTGCGATGGGCCGTCGTTGAGATGGAACGCCGTTACAAGGATCTCGCCGGATACGGCGTGCGAAATATCGCGGGCTACAACGAAAAAGTCAAAGATTATGTCAAAGAGGGGCGGCTTGACGACAATGGCGATCCTTATCGCAAGCTGCCGTACATCGTCATCATCATCGACGAGTTGGCCGACCTGATGATGGTCAGCGGTAAAGAGGTTGAGGAATCTATCACCCGCCTGGCCCAGATGGCACGTGCCGTGGGCATCCACCTGGTGCTTGCGACCCAGCGACCGTCGGTCGATGTAATCACGGGTTTAATCAAGGCGAATTTTCCGTCGCGTATATCGTTCCGCGTGTCGTCGAAGGTCGATTCGCGAACCATCATCGATGGCAACGGTGCCGAGGCCCTGTTGGGTCAGGGCGACATGCTGTTTTTGCCGCCGGGGAATTCAAACGTTACACGCGTTCACGGTGCCTATGTAGATGAGGCCGAGATCGGCAAGGTGGTCCATTTTATAAAGGCCCAGGGCCGGCCCGAGTATGACACCACGATCACCAAAACTGAGGAAGAGATGGATGACAGCGGTGATCTGCCCGGCCGTCGCGACCCGCTCTTTAATGACGCCCTAAAATGCGTAGTCCAGGCAAAACGCGGCTCGACATCCTTGCTCCAGCGTCACCTACGCATCGGCTACGGCCGTGCCGCCGCTATTCTCGACGCAATGGTCCGCGAGGGCTATATCGGCGAGATGGACGGCTCAACGCGCGCCCGTCCTGTACTGCCAAAAGCCTACGAAGATTTGCAGGATATCTCGGAGATGGAGAATGAGCAGTAGAAATTCAGCGGTAGAATTCTAGCTGTCAGTTTAACTATTTCGATGGGTAACCGATCATCTGCTGTATCGGGACGGCCAGGAGCCTTGCGATTTTTCGAAATTCTAGAGTCGTTCTCCTCATTTCGTTGATGCTGGCGGCCGGCTGTTCATCTCGCGTGCAACATGCATGGCCGGCAACCGCCGCTCTGCCCGGATCGATTGATGTCAATCGAGCGACGGTCGAGGAATTTGAGCGTCTTCCGACAATCGGCCGTCGGACGGCCGATTCTATCGTCGAACACCGCACCCGCCATGGCGCCTTTCGCCGGCAGGAACACTTGATGCTGGTGCCCGGAATCAGTGAGGAACGATTTATCGAGATTCAGCCATACATCCGGATTGAATGACGCCGCCCCTAGAGAGCGAAACTTTGCACGCCACCCGATGCTTTTTCTGGCGGCGTGCTTTGCGTCTGGAATTCTCTTCGCGGCTCAGTTTGAAATCGGCCTAATCGCGTTTGGGATCGTTGCGCCGACGGCAGCAATCCTGGCCATATTCCTCAGAAAGACGGCGTTTGCAACTGGTCTTACCGCTCTCGCCTTTGCCGCGTTCGGAGCAGCCGCCTATTCCGCTGAACTCGCATCCGTGCGCCCCGACCGTATCAAATCGCTATACGATCACGGCGAGATCGTCTCGCACTCGCCCGTGGAAATCGAAGGCGTAGTCAGGGGTGCTCCTGAGTCCGCCGTTGATGGAACTTTCTTAACCGTTAGGGTCGAAAAAATTCGGTCCAACGGCCAGGAGCTCTCTGCCTCGGGCGATGTAAGGCTGTTCGTTGTCGAGCGACCAAACTCTAATCAGGCACCCGAATCTCGTCTCAAATTCGGCTCGCGGATTCGCGTCGCGTGCAATCTCGAACGCGAAGACGAATTTCTCAATCCCGGCGTCATACCCAGGCGTGAGATTCTGGACCGTCAGAAGATCGACGCAACGGCAAGCGTCAAGAGTGCTCTATTGATTGAGCACATCGCTGATGAGAGTGTCTTTCTTCCGCTCGCCTGGGTTTACAATCAGCGGGCGAAGCTGATCGAGCGCTTTCGCGGTGGCTTGAGCCCTGGTGCGGCGGGCGTGATGATCGCGAGTCTGCTGGGCAACAAATATTTTCTTGATAAAGAGACGGCAGACTTGTTTCGCGACGGCGGCACGTTTCACATCCTCGTTATTTCGGGGCTGCACATCACCTTTATCGGTGGCCTGTTGCTCCTTGTTGTTCGGAGGTTTACCCGCAACCGCTGGCTGCAATTCGTGATCACAATCCTTGTGATGTGGGCCTACACGCTCGCCGTCGGCGCCGATGTGCCGGTGGTGAGAGCGGCGATCATGTTCACCGTTCTGCTCTATGCATACGCGACATATCGTACGAGTCGCCTCCTAAATTCACTTGGTCTGTGCGCTCTTGTGCTACTCGTCTGGCGTCCGTCGGACCTATTCAATCCGTCGCTTCAGCTCACATTTGTAAGTGTCGGAGCAATCGTGGCTTTTGCCTATCCACTGATCGAGCGACTACGTGAGATCGGCTCATGGACGCCGACGCCCGTGAGGCCATTCCCACCGCGCGTGTCGGGTTGGCTGCGGCGGATTTGCGAAACGCTGTACTGGAATCCAACGGCCTGGGCAATCGAGTCTAAGCGGCAAATCTGGTCCGCGAAGATTTTGAAATCGCCACTGGGTAATAACAAGATCGGTGGTGTCGCACAAAAAGCTTTTCGTTATCTTTTTGAAGGCTTACTGGTTTCATTCATCGTTGGCGTATGGATGCTCCCCTTGACGGTCGTGTATTTTCATCGCATCTCGTTCGCATCAGTTTTCCTGAATCTTTGGGTTGGCGTCTTAATCGCCCTTGAAAGTTTTGCCGCCGTCGGTGCGGCATTAATTGCGACATTTAGCGGGCCGTTAGCAACCGCGCTGTTCACGATTGCGGAGGCTCTTAATTGGCTAATGCTGGCAATGCCGCGCCTGTTTTATGATGGCGGCTGGGCGAGCTATCGCTTGCCCGCCTACACCGGAGCAGCCCGGGTGGTGTATGCCTTTTATTTCGTTCCGGTGGTTCTCCTGACGATAATGCTGTATCGCTGGAACCCGTTTTCACTGCGGACCGAGTCGTCAGTGTTAAGACGCGGGTTGGTGGCCGGCACTGCAGTCCTGTTGGCTTGTCTCGTGTTCACGGTCTCGCAATCGCCGTTCATTGCGCCACGCCCGGATGGTCGGTTGACCATCAATTTTCTCGATGTTGGCCAAGGCGACTCCGCTCTGGTCACTTTACCTGACGGCCGCACAATGCTCGTCGATGGCGGCGGACGGATGAATTATCGACGCAATTCGGACGTCGAATCAGAATCTTTTATACCGGACACGCTGGGCATTGGCGAGGCTGTAGTTTCGCAAGTGTTATGGGCGAAAGGGCTTTCGCGGATCGATCACCTGGTGGCGACCCACAGCGACGCTGACCATGCACAGGGTCTCATCGATGTTGCAAAAAACTTCGACATCGGATCTGCCGCTTTTACTGTTGCGGAGTCGCCAGATCAATATGCTGGATTGAGACGAGTATTGAAGAGAACCGATACGCCGGTCGAAACGGTAGCGAGGGGCGACGTGCTAAAGTTCGGCGACGTGCGGATCGAGGTGCTCTGGCCGGAATCGACCCCGTCGCCTCGTGCCTCGGATAATGACCGGTCGTTAGTGCTAAGAATTATTTTCGGGTCGCGCTCGTTTCTGCTGACGGGCGACATCGAGCGCGGTGCGGAATATGCACTGCTGCAGGGAGGCGCATCGGTAAAAGCAGACGTCGTTAAAGTGCCGCATCACGGCAGCCAAACCTCATCTACGCACGACTTTGTTGACGCTGTCGGGGCTACCTACGCTGTCATTTCAGTCGGCCGCAGGTCGCAGTTTGGGCATCCGCACAAAGATGTAGTGACGCGGTGGAAGGCCGCCCGTGTAAATTTGATGACCACCGGCGAGCGAGGGACGATCACGGTATCGACCGACGGTCGCGATCTGCAAATTACGACGTTCACGCAATAAAAAAGGGCCGGAGCGTGATGCCCCGGCCATAATTGTTAGTTGGGTTTTCAACGATCAGCTAGCCGGTAAGCCCAGGGCCATTAGGGCTTTCCACACGCCGCCTTCTTTACCATAGAGTGTAGCTCCCCATTCGGCCGGCACGCTCTCATTGCCGCTTTTGCCGTCAACCGTCGATTTGAATGTCAGCATCGCGTAGTCGCTGTTATAAGCGACGCTTGCCGGGTCTGTCAGTTTGACGGACTTGATCTCACAGCTGGGGTCGCCCCAGCGTTTGAGAGTAGCCGCACGGTCGGTCCAGCCTTCGGTCGATGAGAGGGCGATCATATCCTTCGCCGCAAAATCGTCGAGGCCCTTGGCATCCTTGTTTTTCCAGGCTTCCCAGGCCTTCGTCTCGACAGCCATCAATGCGTCCGTCGCCGGGTCACTCGCGGGAGCGGCGGCGGGTTTGGCCTCGTCCTTCTTCGCAGCGGCCGCCCCAGTCGGCTTAGCAGGAGCGGCCTTCGGGTCTACGACCGGAGCTTCGGCATAGAAGGCGGCTTTCCACCTGTCGCCCTCGCGGACATACACGGATGCCGCCCAGACATTTGCGGGACTCGTCTTACCGTCGCAGGTCGCGTCCTGTGCACCCTTAAACGTCAGGATCGCAACGTCCGGGCCCGCCATTTGCATCTTGTCGTCCGATAGCGAGTAGCTCTTGATGTCGCATTTCTGCCTTCCCATAGCCTTGATCATAGCCGCCTTATCCATTCGGCCGGTCGAGCCGAGACTGACGCCCTTGTCCGAATAGTTGTCCTCGGTCCACTTGGCATCGCGGGTCTTCCACGCTTCCCAGCCGGACTTCTCGATCGCCATTAGGGCGCCTTTGGTCGGGGCTGCTGCGACGGGCTTCGCGGTGTTGGTGTTCGAATTCACGGCATTCGACGTGTTTGCCGGTGCGTTGGACGCGGGTGCGCCGCACGCCGCAAGAGTGACCGCCGCTATACAAGCGACAGCCCAGTAGGTGATGGTTTTCATTCTGTGTGCTCCTTTCCCGATCAATAGTAAATCAGCTTAACCGATCCTTCGATAACGGAGCAGCTACGCGTTTGTTAGGTAAAACTCTATTGTGGGGGGGCACCATACTAACACACTTTCCAATCGAGAAAAGGCCGGAGCAAAAGAATGCTCCGGCCTTGGTTGTACGGTTATAAACCGCTTTACGATGCAGGCATTGGCGGAGTTTCGGTCATAAAGGCAGTCTTCCACATATCGCCTTCCTTGACGTACACGGCGGTTTGCCAGAGGTCGCCGTTTGCCATTCCGTCGCACTTGCCGTCGGAGTTGCCCTTGCCCATGAGGATCTCAACAGTCGGCGAGACGGCAACAGCAAAGGCTTCGCTAAAGCTCACCTTTGTGATGCCCTCGCACTTCATCGTGCCGGCACCGGTCCATTGCTTGATAGCGTCGGCCTTGCTTGCGACGTAGCTGCCATCCGGGGCGACGAACGCGAAGGTCGACGTCATGTTGCTCTCGAAATACTTGGCGTCCTTTGCCTTGAAAGCTTCCCAGCCGGCGACGTGCAGCTTGGCGAGAGCGTCTGTGTTGGCGGATGGTGTCAGAGCAGCAGGAGCGGGTTTGTTTGCATCGGCTGACGTGTTAGCAGCGGGCTTCGCGTCTGCCTTCTTGGTGTCAGTAGCTTTGGCAGTGTCCGCGGCCTTAGTATCCATCTTAGCAGTCGCGGAATTTGCATTTGACGAATTCGCATTTGCCTTTGCGTCGGCTGCCGGCGCGCTCATGATCGGAGTCTCGCCATGCCATGCCGCCTGCCATTTGTCGCCACTTCGGACCCACAGCGTTGAGGCTCGCACCGGCTTTAGGTTGGTCATAGCGCCGTCCGTGCCTTCGTTGCACTTGCCCGTGCTGTCATTCTTATAAGTGAAAGCATAGGTGTCGTTGTCGATCTTGGTGATCTGCGGCTCGCTGAGGTTTACCGCAACGCCTTCGCATTTGACGGTCTTCGTCATCGAGATGATGCCTGCTTTGCCCATACGGTCTTTGCCCATCGACATAACCGCTTTTTCGGAAAGCAAGCCCTCAAAGTGTGTGCTGTCGCCCCTCATATAGGCCTCGTTCGCCTTCTTTTCCATATCAAGAAGTACGTCGGCCGTAGGAGCCGCAGCTGTCGGCTTTGCGGCATTGGCATTACTATTGGTATTTGCCGGTGCATTCGCCGCGGGCGCCGTGCAGGCTGAAAACAAGGCGGCCGTCGCAAGCGCGACCGTCGCTAGAAGCGTTTTTATCATGATTGTCCTCCTGATTTTGGGTGGTAAAAAAGACAACGGCCCGACAGGTCTATTTTCTCAAATAACTCCTCGAGCGTTCCTTCAGTCGTCCTGATTGGGTACAGTTTAAACACACCCACAAGATATGTCAATCACTTTTTCACCAATCGATAAGTCCCACGTTCGCCGGCGGTGGCGACGACATTAAAATAAAGGCAATCTTCGGTCGGGTCTGAGGCCGGGAACTGGACTGTGCCGAATTGAAATAGACCCGCGGGCCAGCGATCTTTTGTAAACTCCGCGACCCTTGTGAGGTTGTGTTCCTTATCGACGTGCCAGATAGCGGCGACATTTTCCTTTTGACTCGGCGCATTCTCGGCAGTTGTCCCAAAGAACAGGTCGGGGCCGATCTGTTTTGAGTAAAAGACGGTTCCAGACACTTGTCCGAGGCATTTTCGTTCAAAAGTGCGACGGTCCACACGGAATATTTCATTGTCGCGATACTCGGCATCTGTGCCGTAATAAAAAGCGTCTGCGGTAAAGAGAACGCTCACGGCCCGCCACGTTTCGTCACCGCCGCCTACGACTTCGGTCGTCGCGAAACCATCGTAGGTGCGAAGAATCTGGCACTCCGAATCGGCGTCCCCGGTCATGCATAGCATTGACTGCGAGTGCTCATCAACGTAGATGCCGTGGATGTGTTTGATGGAACGCTCTGGAAAGGTGTGGGCGATCTCCAGGCGTTCTAGGCCGGGTCGATATCGATAGACTCTCATCTCGCCGCGCTCGTCATTAGCCAGGTACTCGCCGAAATAAATACTGCCGTCGGCGTCTACGGCACAGCCCGAACGCAGGACTCGGCACGGGCGTGCGAGCCCGGAAAGCTCGATATACGTTCCGTTTCGCATGAGCCCGACGGATTTGTCAAAAGTAACGAATATGTCGTCATTTGCGAGCGGAATTACATTATAAAAAGAGAACCGGAGCAAACGCCTCGAGAGCCGCAGTCGACTGGCAAGCCGCTTCCATCCGGGAGCGGAGACGCGGCCGATTTCCTTGAATGGTGGAGCAGGCTGTATCGCATGGTAGAGAATGTTGCGGCGCGACAGATAGTAATTGCCCGGCTCGGCCCACTCGACCGAATAGCCCGCGAGCTCGGGAACACTTTCGACGTCCCATTTCATTCGGGCTCCTTTGTACAGAAGAACGAACCGATAGCCAGAACATCCATCCGCGTCCGTAGAAAGCATTCGATCGCTTCGGAAGGACGGCAGACGATGGGTTCGTTTTCGTTAAAACTGGTGTTGAGGATGACGGGAATGCCGGTCTTCTTATCAAACGCCGAGATCAGATCGTAATAGAGCGGATTTTCGTTGCGTGAAACCGTTTGCAGACGGCCCGTGTTGTCGACATGGTTTACCGCCGCGAGACGCTCGCGCCATTCGCCCCTGATCTTGTACACGTGCAGCATGAAGGGAGAGGGATGAGTCTGCTCAAAAAGATCCGCTTGTCTCTCGACCAGCACGGATGGAGCAAACGGGCGAAAAGCTTCGCGGTGTTTGATGCGTGCGTTGAGTATGTCCTTCATATTGGGGAAACCGGGATGGGCCAGAATTGAGCGATTCCCAAGCGCGCGCGGACCCCATTCCATACGGCCCTGAAACCACCCGACGACCCTCCCGTTTTTGATCTCGTCCGTGGACGCATCAATGAGCTCGCCGCGTGACAGCGATTTATAAGCCACGCCATAACGTCCGAGCTCAGCTTGAATTGCCGTGTCAGAATATTCATCGCCGAGGTATGAGTCGGTCATCACCCAGCGCTTGCCTTCCTTCAAAATTGAGTTTGAAACGAATAGAGCCGCACCCAGCGCCAGGCCGTCGTCGCCCGCGGCGGGCTGGACGCACATTTCGGTAAAGGGAGTTTCAGTCAGGGCCTTGCCGTTGGCGACGCTGTTGAGGGCACACCCGCCGGCCATCGAGATTCGCGTGGTGGGGACTTGATCGTAGACCGCCGAGAGCATGTGCATGTAATACTCTTCAAACACCTTCTGAAGTCCGAATGCAACGTTCATATCCCGCTGGGTGATCTCGGCGTACGCCTCGCGAGCCTCGCCCAACTCTGAGACGAATCTATCCGAATAGAGACGATGCACGGTCATCTCGCCGGACTCGCCGATCTCCATTCCACCAGTGGTACCAAAGGAAAGGAAATAGTTTGGGTTGAGTGTGAAGCCGTTTTTCGCGGGCGACAGAATGTCGTCGAAAAACTCCGAATAGACGTCATTTCCGAGTGGCGCAAGGCCCATTACCTTGCCCTCATCGCCATACTTCGGATAACCGATAAACTGGCACACCGCTGTGTATAGTGTTCCAAGGGAGTGCGGAACGAAGACGCGTCTGAGAGGCCTGATTTCGTCGCCGACGCACTCGCTGATCATGGACGAGACGAAATCACCCGAGCCGTCGAGTGTTAGCCCGGCCGAGTGTTCCCATGGAGATGCGAAATACGCACTCGCGGTATGGGCCAGATGATGCTCGACATTCACCGTCCCAAATTTGAGCTTTGTACCGTCGACCTCGCACTCCGACTCGATCATCGAACGCATATCGTCAAACGATTTGCTCTTTGAACGTATACGGGCGAGGTTGAGCAGGCGGGTGGGATTGCGTAGGGCAAATTCAAGTTTTTTGTGTAGGTTGGCCGACGAATCGCGGCCGACGGCGACGTGCTCGACGTCAGAAAGGTTTGCTCCCGCCATCTCAAGACACCGTTTGATTGCCAGCTTGGGGAATCCCGCGAAGTACTTCACACGATTTAGCCGTTCCTCGGCCATAGCCGCCACCGGCACGCCGTCGATAACGACTGCCGCCGACGCTCCGGCGTGATATGCATTGATGCCGAGAATTACTGCCATGGGCTAGGTGGTTTTGCGATTGACAGACTCGAGAAAGACGCTGTCGGCAACTTGGCATAATGGGCTGAAGCGCCTGCTCGTCCACCTCAGGCCTTCTGACAGGCCGACGACAATTTTATACCGCAAGGGCATCAGATCGATATCCGAGTACTGCATATTGAGGCCGAAATAGCCGTCAGCCGTCAGCTTGGTGGGGCCGATCAATCTCTGAAACGTATCGACCAGCTCGCTCGGACGCCAATACCGCACGTCAAAACCCTCGCCGTCGGAGCCGCGGCGTCGCCACAGCTGCTGCCGTGATCGGATGCCGTTTCGACTCGCCATCTGAATCAATGATCGGCCCTCACACCTCAGTACGCGGCTGATGTCGATCAGCGTAAGGTCACGATTTTCTTGGCTGAAGTGCTGCAACACACTGTACGAAAACACTGTGTCAAAGGAGCTATCGGCAAATGGCAAACAACGAGCGTCGCCAACCACGAAACTCGACGAAATATTCAGCTTCCGTGAGACGCGACGTGCAGCCAAGACCGCTTCGAGGCTCGGGTCGATGCCGACTGCTGCAAAGCTTTTCTTTGCGGCCGCGATAGTCCAACGGCCCCAGTTGCATCCGATGTCCAGCAGGCGAGCACCGTTCAGCGGGTTGAGCGGAAACATTGGAATCGGGTAACGGCTCAACTCCGACATCGCGGGAGCATACAGATTTCCACACGTTCGCTGCAGTTCACTGTTTACGAAAGGATCGATTCCTACGTTTCCGCTCCGAGTACTTTCGATCACATCCGTGATGAGTTCACCCGCCTCGATACGGCGTACGTCCGCCAGGGTTTTGTCGAGGTATCCGTGCGTCGAGCCGCCATCCCCTAGTAGAAGAATCGGAATTTCATCAACAATGGGATATTCGTGACCGGCCTGACAGGAAAGCCTTGGGCCGAGCTGGGTCAGCATCTTGCGATCACGCGGGCAGACGATATTCTCACGAAGCCACTGATCCATGAGTCAAAAATTCTCAGTGCCTGAAGTGGCGAATGCCTGTGAAAACCATGGCGATATTGTGCTCATTGGCGGCGGCGATCGACTCCGCGTCCTTGATCGATCCGCCCGGCTGGATAATGGCGGTTACGCCAAACGCTGCGGCCTCATCGACATTATCGCGGAATGGAAAGAATGCATCCGATGCAAGTGCCGAACCGGTGAGCGACAGCCCGAAACGCTCGGCTCGGATTGCGGCAATCCTCACCGAGTCCACCCGATTCATCTGGCCCGCCCCTACTCCGAGAGTCTGATATTCATTTGCAAAAACGATAGCATTCGATTTTACGTGTTTGCAGGCCGTCCAGGCGAGCGTAAGTGAGCGCATCTCTGAATCGGTAGGTGTGCGTCTGGTAACAAAATTCAAATCCTCAGGCGCCAGTCGATGGTTATCGCCTTCCTGGACGAGAAACCCGCCGGAGATTTGCTTGTATTCAATTAATGTCTGCGGATTTAAATTGTCACCCGGAGACACCTTGAGAATCCGTAGATTTTTCTTTGAACGGAAAACATCAAGAGCTTTCTGATCATAGCCGGGGGCGACTATCACCTCGGAGAATACCTCGATCACCAACTCAGCCGTCCTAGCGTCTACGGGCCGATTGAAGGCGACGATACCGCCGAATGCCGAAACAGGATCGGTCGAGAGGGCACGACGATACGCTTTCTCATTGGTCAAGCCGATGCCCACGCCCGATGGATTTGTATGTTTGATGATTGCGACCGCAAGCTCGTCAAAATCCTGTACGAGGTTCGATGCCGCCTCTGCATCGACGTAGTTGTTAAACGACATCTCTTTGCCGTGCAGCAAGTCGGCGCCAGCGATGCAGCCTTGCCGCCATCGATATAGAGCGGCCTTTTGATGGGGATTCTCGCCGTATCTGAGGTCACGGATCTTCGAGAGCGAGATGGTATCGGTCGCGGGGAAAAGTGATCCCGGCTGCCCAGATGTCTCCGGTGAATCATCCTGCTCATCATCGCCGGCCCCAAGCTGCGTGGCTAGATAGCCTGAGATAACGCTGTCATACTCTGCCGTCCTTTTATACGCCCGCATCGCCAAAGCTTGCCGGGTTCTGAGGGACAGAGAACCGTGATTCGCGGCTAGTTCCGCAATGATGCCTGCATACGCATCCGGATCTGTGACGACGGCAACATCGTGCCAATTCTTTGCGGCCGATCGGATCATCGCCGGCCCGCCTATGTCGATTTTTTCGATAGCCTCGTCTAGACTTACACCATTTTTGTCTATGGTCTTTTCAAACGGATAGAGGTTCACAACGACCAGATCGATAGGTTCGATCCCGTGCTCCGACATAGACGCGACGTGGGCGGCATTGCTGCGGATTGCCAAAAAGGCTCCGTGGATTTTTGGGTGCAGGGTTTTGACCCGCCCATCCATCATTTCGGGGAAACCAGTCACCTCGGCCACGTCGGTCACCCAGAATCCGGCTTCACGAAGCGCCGCCGCCGTTCCACCGGTCGAGATTATCTCAACCCCGGCCTCACGCAAAGCGTGCGCGAGTTCGATAAGTCCGCTTTTATCCGAAACGCTTAAAAGCGCTCGTCTGATTGGTCTGTTTTCGCTCATGCTTACCGAGCAACCGGCGTTCCGTTGGCAAAATCAAAAAAGGCGGCTCAACATGAACCACCTTACTATAAAGTCTAATACAATTTTTGCCGACCCCGAAATCAGAAGAAAAACCGGCCCAGGAACAGCAGGCTGAGCAGGAGTATCATCGCGTAAATTATTACTTTGATAAGAGTCATAGAAATCTCTATTCTGATAAAGACGACCGAAGCAGAAACGCAATTTTATGTTCGGCTCTCGCAGGATGTCAAAAATAATTACGCTCGCATCGGCGATTCTCGTCGTTTTTGCCTGTAATTTACAAATCTTTACGCAGTCAGACCGTCCGCGGGTGGAGATTTCGGTAAAAGATACAACAACGATACGGGTGTCTATTGACTTTGTTGGATACGGGCATGAGATCAAGTTCGTCAACGAATATGCGGGCATCGGTGGGTTGAGCGGCCGGATTTCGGGACTGAAGACGACCGATACTCAGCGCAAGCCAATGACTTATCGATCACTGGCCGACGGTACTTATGTGGCCGACCGGTCGATCGGGGCACTCTCGTACGACGTTGATCTCAAAGCGGCATCCGATCCTGCATCCCGTGTACACGTTTCATGGCTTGATGACGACCGCGGAGTCCTGATGTTGGGCGATCTACTTCCGCAGACGGAAGGGCCATTGGCCGCGTGGCTGCAGCTTAATCTCCCCGTCGGCTGGATGCCGTCGACCGCTGAACGAGGCATCGGAAGCACGCTATTCGACGTGCTCGAGCCCGATAAAGCCATCATCACGATTGGCAAAAACCTGCGCCAGAATGATGAACGTTTGAGCGACGCGGATATCCAGTATGCCACCCCAGATCGGTGGCATTTTACCGATGACGAGGCGTCGAAAATGATAAGTGCGATCGCCTCATATTATTCAAAGATATTAGGACCTCTAAAGGCCCCGCGTCGGAAGCAGGTTGTGCTAGTTAAACTGCGTGACCAGCCGCCGGGAACCTGGAAAGCCGAGACTCGAGGGCGAAATATTTTGATCGCGTCCTCAGATATGCCTTTCAGGTCGCAGTCGCTGCAGCGACTGCACGAGCAGCTGCGGCATGAGCTGTTCCATCTCTGGATACCTAACGGCGTCAATTTGAGCGGTAATTACGACTGGTTTTATGAGGGATTTGCCTTATACCAGTCGCTGCGGCTTGGCGTCGAGGCGAACCGTATACGTTTCGAAGATTTTCTCGATACGCTTTCGCGGGCTAGCCAGCTCAGCGCCGGCACTCACCGCCCGATCTCGCTGATCGAGGCGTCACGGCAGCGATGGGCGGGCAACTCGTCCCAGGTCTACACGCGCGGGATGATTGTCGCGTTTTTGTGTGATCTGATTCTGCTTGACGAGTCGAGAGGGAAATCTGGCGTGACTGAGATTCTGGAGGAGATTTATAAGCGACACGGCGGCGGGGCGGCTCGCTTGAATGCCGAAACAGCCATTCTCTCTACCCTCCGGGCACACGAGCGACTGCGGCCTGTGGTAGACCGCTACATCACGGGGAACGAAACTTTTGTGATCGGTGAATACCTAAAGCTGGCAGGTCTGACGCTCGGCTCGTCACACCCGGCGCAGATAAGCGTGGAGCCAAAACTTGCAGGCCGTCAGAAAGTTGTTCTTGATCGACTGGGTTATAATAGTTGGCGAAAACTCTCTGACTCGAAAAATGATTAGCCGATTTCTCTTACTTTTATCTGTTTCTGTTGTTGTACTGTGCGCAGGGTCTTGCGGCGGCGGACCGGAGCTCGGCCTGTTTGGCACGACAGATACAGCAACGGTGATTGCGAAAACCGCCCATATTCGTACATCTTACGCGGTGGTGGCCGCCGATTTATTAGAGGTTAAGCGCGGCGACCGGCTCGACGTCATTGAGGAAAACGAATTCGATAAGGTGACGTGGTTTCGAGTACGGGCCCGCGATGAGGCCTTCACTGAAGGCTGGATCGAGGCCCAGAACGTGATCACAAATGACACGCTGGAGAAATCGAAGAAGCTCGCCGAAGAGTTCCAGGCCCAGTCGCCACAGGCCGCGGGCGTCATTCGCTCCGCGTCGAACCTGCGTGCTGCGCCGGACATGACCCCCGAGAACGTGCTATTCAGGCTTTCGAATGGCTCCACCTTCGAGATCATGGCATGGAAGTTTGTGCCGAAGCAGGAAGTGCCCGATGTCGATGACGCCCCCAAGGGCCAGCGCAAAACAGGCAAACGCTCGAAGAATGCCGATATCGAGGCTGCCAAGGAGGGCGAACCGGAAAAGCTGGATGAAAAATATGATGTCTGGTATCAAGTGAGGCTTGACCCATCCGTATCGCCGGCACCTGCGGGCTGGCTTTTTGGTCGGCAGGTAGAGTTGCAGGTACCCACCGACATCGTTTTCTTTCAACAAAACAACCGAAAGTTCGTAACCTGGCAGCGTCTCGACTCGGACTCGGCAAATAAGGTCGGGTCGGGTGATGCAAAGACGCTTGCTCCGGGCAGTTGGGTAATATTGGCAAGAAACAGTTTTTCAAAGGCGATCGATGGCGTCGAGCCCGATTTCGACAGCATATTGGTTCTGGCGTTTGATAAATACGACCAGAGTTACTACACGGTTTGGCGAAGCTCGCCCGGGACGGAAGTATGGGGCAAATTACCGCTCAGAGTGGACGGGCGTGGCGATAACAAAACGTTTACCGTCTCAATGCGAGGTCCGTCGGGATTAATGGATGAGAAACGGTTTATCGTCTTCAAAGACAAGAATCGGCTTAAGGTCACACCGCCCGAGGATTCCGCTCAATACGAAAGTAAAACGAAATGAATCCTGCAGACACTTCGAGTCCGTTTTCCGAGCCTGTTGAGATCGAGATTACGGATTCGCTTGACCTACACTCGTTTAGTCCGAATGACATCAGGGACGTGGTCGAAGAATATCTCATGGAAGCCCACAAAAAGGGTTTTCCAATTGTGAGAATAATCCACGGTAAAGGCGTCGGCGTCCAGCGCGAGATAGTAAGAAAGGTATTATCCGAATCGGATTTTGTGAAAGGCTTTAAAAATGCACCTGAGTTTTCCGGCAGTTGGGGCGCGACGGTCGTAGAATTTGAATTCTAACGTTCCTCGATGACGTCAGCCCAGGAGTCCTCCTGTCGGACAGTTTCCACAGATGCTTCGCGCTCGCTGATATAAAGTTCTGCATCCTCAAGCCGTTTCGACAAAGTCGAGCATCGCCGCTCAAGCTTGTGCATGTGCGTGCGGCGTTGCTTGTACAGCCGTTCGATGTGGAAAAGGTACATAAATTGCAGCCCGGCGATGCCGAGCAGGACGAGGCAGAGTCCGATTAGAGCGTACATGAGCATAATGCGTTTCTCACATACCGGTTAAGGCGTGAATTGATTGTACCTTTGAACCCCTGGCGTAGGAAAAGTAGAATTAAGGCGAGGGCGAAACCTAATTGCTTTCGGATTATATGACGACACCAACCTTGCGATTGATGTATACGCTGCTATGCGACGATGTGCGTATCGAAATGGGCAATAAGATTTCGCTGATGGGCATTTTTCAGAACATTATGGTCGAGAAACTGCCCGTCTCGCTTATAAAATTCGCGGTCCTCAATCACTGGCGAGGCTCGGGCGATCACCAGACCGAGGTACGTATACTATCGCCCGATAAAACCGACATGGTCGTCACATCACAACCAACAACGATCCAGCTCGCCGAGGGCGGGTTTACCGATAACGTCAGTTTTTTTGTAAATGTGGTTTTCCAAACCTCGGGGACCTACTGGATCCAAACCATCGCAAACACCGTCGTGCTCGACGAGTCTCCTTTGATTGTCACAGATAATGCAAATGTGGACGCAATGCGACCGCCGGAAGAGCTCTCGGAAACCGTCAATTAGATCGCTCCTGCCGTCAGCGCAAGAAAAGCCAGACGCGTGCGTCAGGCCTTTCTTTTTCCGAGCGTCTACTTTTCTTACTCCTTGGTCTACCCTTGCGTGGACTGATCCCCGCTTCCGTTGCTGGCTAGATTGTTGCTGTGTTTACGCGACCGAAGCGGGATCGTGAAATCACAATAGCGGACGGAGCTTGAGCGAAACTTGAGGCGGAGAAGCTTAAGATGAGCCCTATCTGCCTGGACGGGAGATTGGGAGGGACATCGCAGTACGATAAACCGCTGCGGATTCAACCTCTATCTCTTTTGTCGCTGTCTCGTCCTTATACTTCACGGTCATACGAAATCTAGCGGGGTTGTCAGGCTGGCGAAAGGTGAACTCGCCGTAGATATTCGTCATCGCGGTGCCGATCTTCTTTACCGAGCCGTCAGGGCTGATTTTTTCAATTTTGACCTCGGCGGCGGTTACACTCGTCCCATCCTTAAAGAAGACGCTGCCATGGACGACGACCTGCGAACCGCGATCGATTTGCAGGATCAGCCGGTCGCCAAGGTCAGTTGTCTTATTCGACTTAACATCAACTCTGTATTTGATTCCGGTGCTATAACCTTTTGCGTCAAAAACGATGTTGTAGGTGCCTGGCGCTAATCCATCGAGCACAAATTCACCTTTTGCGCCCGCCTTTAAGCCCTTGATGTCCTTGGAATCCTGGCGAGCGGTAATCGCGGCACCGGAAATGCTGTCACCGGCCATGTTGCGTACCTTACCCTTGACCGCACCTGTCTGCGCAAACGCCGTCAACATAAGGCAATGGGTCGCGACGAGGACGCCAGCTATTAAAATAAGATTTCTAGGGTTTCGGAGACTATGCATGCATTTTGGCGTCGGGCATTTCGGCCCGCATCTCGGCCGCTACATCATTGATGATGTCTTCCAGACTATGGGTTGGCTTGTATCCGATTAGCCGGGCGGCTTTTTCCAGGCTCGGAACCCGTCGCTGCATGTCTTCAAAGCCTTCTCCGTAGGCCTCTTCGTAAGGGATGTACTTGATCTCGCTCGAGCTTTTGGTCATCGAAATCGCACGCTTTGCGAGGTCATTGATTGACACCTCTTCGCTGTTGCCGAGGTTTACCACGGTTCCGAAACATGTGGGGGTTTCGAGAAGTTTGATGAGGCCTTCGACGATATCCGCGACGTGCCCGAAACAGCGTGACTGGGTGCCGTCGCCATGCACCTCGATGGGTTCGTTCCGCAGGGCCGCATTTACGAATCGCGGGACTACCATGCCGTACTGGCCTGTTTGACGCGGCCCCACGGTATTAAAGAGTCGGGTGACAACGACGGGGAGCTGCGTTTCTTTCCAGTGTGCGAGGGCGAGAAACTCGTCCAACGTTTTAGCGCACGCATACGCCCACCGGTGCTTGTCGGTACCGCCCGTGAGCAAGTCGTCGTCCTCGGAAAATGGAACTGATATGCCTTTGCCGTAAACTTCGGATGTGCTGGGAATCAATACGCGTTTCCGATAACGCGAGCAGAACTTCAAAACCGTATCTGTGCCGTGAAAGATTGTCTCGATAGTCTTGACCGGCTGCTCCATTATCAGCCTGACCCCGACCGCACTTGCCATATGATAGACGCGGTCGGTCTCGCGGATCAGGTCCTCCATCAGCGACGCATTGAGCACCGTGTCGATGATCAGCCGAAAACCGTCCGCGTCCTCAAGATGGGCGATATTCGAATAGCGACCCGTCGAAAGGTCGTCGATGACAGTGATCTCGTGACCATCGGCAATCAGCTTGTCGGCGAGATGACTGCCGATAAACCCGGCACCGCCCGTGATGAGGATTCTCATAGATTCGATTTTACTATTTAACCTGATCCGCAGCCATGGCGATGACTTCCCAATCCCCGGCTTTCGTGCGCATCCATGTATTCATAAATCCGAAGGTATAGCTACTGGCACCATTTGGCGTTTTAGAATCTACGTTCTGCGTTCCCGTCACAATCACGGTGTCTCCGAAGATTTGGATTCTCATGCCTTTTTTCTCAACGTTTGCGAAGGTCCCTTTTCCAGAAACGAGAAGGTGTGCCCACTGATCCTTCGTCCAGTTTGTTCCTAAGATCATGACGCGATCAGAGAGCAACCGGTTCAGCGTCGCACCGTCACCGAGACGTTCGGCGTCACTTAACCGATGTTCTAAAGTCTCAAAAATTTGCTCGGATTTACCTTGGAAAGCAGAATTCAGTGTTCGTTCTCGAGGCGGGAAAGTAACCGTCAGTGTCTTAGTCTGCGCCAATCCAGTGCCGGAAATGAAGATTAAAAAAAGGCCAGCGAAAAATAATCTGCCAACACGCATTCCTATTCGTTGCATACTTGTTTTGATGCGAGACTGGGTTTAAAAAAGCTAGTTAATTCTAACTTATGCCGCGACAACTGAAGCAAAATACCCAACTGTTTTTTTCAATCCATCGGCCAGCGGCACGACCGGCTCCCAGTTCAACAGCGTCTTTGCCCTTTCTATATCCGGCTGACGCTGTTTCGGATCGTCCGGCGGCAGATCCAGATACTGTACTTTAATTCGCTGGCCGGTCGCGTTACCGACCTGATCGGCGAGTTCATTCATAGTGAATTCGCCCGGATTACCGAGATTTACCGGCATGTGGATGTCGTCGGCCTCGGCATTCATCAGCTTGACAATACCGTCAACCAAGTCGCTGACGTAGCAGAAGGAGCGGGTCTGCAAGCCATCTCCGTATATGGTCAGCTCTTCGCCTCGCAACGCCTGGACGATAAAGTTTGAGACGACACGGCCGTCGTTTTCCAGCATTCGCGTGCCGTATGTGTTAAAAATTCGCACGATTCGTGTATCAACCTGGGACTGCCGATGATAGTCCATCATCAGGGTCTCAGCCACGCGTTTACCCTCGTCATAGCAACTTCGCAGGCCGATCGGATTTACATTGCCAAAATAATCCTCCGTCTGCGGATGAATCAGCGGATCGCCGTAAACCTCAGACGTCGAGGCTTGCAGAATGCGGGCCCTTACGCGTTTTGCAAGTCCGAGCATGTTGATCGTACCCATCACATTAGTTTTGACGGTCTTGATCGGATTGTATTGATAGTGGACGGGCGAGGCGGGACAGGCAAAATTATAGATCTGATCGACCTCGAGCAAAATAGGCTCGGTCACATCGTGACGCACAAGTTCAAACGCCTTGTCGTCCATGAGATGTGCGATATTCGACTTTCGCCCGGTAAAAAAATTATCGAGACAGATAACCTCGCCGCCATCAGCCAAGAGCCGTTCGCAGAGGTGTGAACCGATAAATCCGGCACCGCCGGTGACTAATATTCGCATCGTTGTCGTATATGTCTAGGCAAGAGTCTTGCTATTCGCCTTCCGATTCTGATTCTTGAAGTGCGTACAGTACCTGAAGTCCGGGCTGATCTTTAGGTCTGCCCGCAGCCTCCTTTGCCACTATCAAGCTGGGGATCGACAGAATCTTTGTTGGGAAACCCTCAAAGTCTACACTTATCGATTCCGGCACCAGTTCATCGTAGCCGCCGATTCCTTTTACCTCGCCGAGGAGATCGACATCGCCCAACGAGGTCTCAAAAGTGAAATTGGTGTCCTGTTGCAGGGTGGTCCAGTCGAATACAAAGGGAAGCTCCTTGCTGCTACCACGCGGCTTCGGCTCAAGCGGTGCCAGTACGCTAGCGAGTTTTTTCAGATTGTCGCGTGTGCGGGAGTAACAGATGTCCAGATCTTCGGTGATGTAGTTTCCCCCGTGACCTCGGATAGCAATACCGCCTACGATGACGAACTGCACTTCAGCGGCGCTCAAGCGTCTAGCGACTTCAAAGAGGTCAATCATCCAATCTTTGCCCGCGCAGCCTTAGCCCTGCTCACCGCAGCCGCAATTTTCCGTACGGAGTTTACAACTTCATCATTTCGCCGAATCCGCTCAGCTGGGGTTCGGCGGAGATTCTCAACTAGCTGTGTCATATCGATTCCATACTCGACTGCCGCGGCGATCCTGCTGCCCGGACGGGGATTTAAGAGTTTTTCCTCGCGCGTGCGATTCATTAGTGTATTTTACGGCAATTCCAACGCGTTCGCACGTTTTGCTGCTTTCTCGGCGTCGCTTAGACGGGCGTATTCGTAGAGGGCATTTTCCCAAGTTCCGTACATTGCGTTGGGCAGGACTATCCATCGTTTGCCCCATTCGGGTTTAATTTTATCAACCTCGGCAAATCGGTCGCCGACGGACTTTCTTTCAAAGACGTCCGAGAAATCATCGAGGTTATCCCCCATTAAGAGCACAATCCGATACTTCTGGGCGATCTGGGATCGTCTCGGGGTTTTTGTCGATTCGCCGGCACGCAGCAGCACGTTGTCGGCCGCGATATCTGTGAAGCCGACGGACTTTAGGTTGTCGATCGTAGCCTGTTTTTGCACTTCGTCTCGATTTGAGACGTAGAAGACCTTCACGCCCTTACCGGCCGCGTAGTTGAGAAAATCGACGGCTCCGGGTATCGCCTTCGCCTTTCTCATCTCGCCCCAGGCGTACCAGTCAGGCAGCGAAAATGCGCGCCGATTCTTAATGCCGGCCGCCTGAGAGGGTGAATTGTCGAGCACCGTCTCGTCGATATCGACCACGATCGCGCGCGGCCGTTTCTGCTCATCCTTTGGCAGGTTCTTTACATTCTTTTTGTCAAGATCGGCGTCCAGCTGCCACCGCGCAAGGTTAAACGCCTGATACGCGAGAGCCCGATACTCAGCCGCCTTCTGCATCCAAAGCGTCGCGGCGGCCTGATATTCAGTGTCAGCAGTTTGCGCTGCAGGCGTCGCGACTGTCTGTGCCAACGCAGAGACGGCGAAAGCCGCAGTGAGCAGTAATGCAGAAATTTGGGATTTCAGGTTCATATAAATAGTTTGATGCTCAATTTTTATTAGAGTATAAATGATTCATGCCCGAGGAGCCGGAGAAACCCGAGATCGGTGAAGTTGATAGGGATGACCAGCCCGTCACGCCCCGATCCACCTGGCGCGACGATCAAAAAAATCACGGCTACTACTACGACGACGCCCACGGCTACGAGATTTATAAACCGGATGATAAAGAGGACGATCTAGAAGGGACGACTTCCTTACCAAATTGCTGAAGTTCGCTGCGCGCTAACGATTCATGGAGTACGCAAAGATCATTCTGATCAGCGGCACGTCTAGCTCGGGTAAGTCCACGCTGGCAAAGGGGTTGCAGAAGTCGTTGGTCGACGCTTTCCTTCACGTGCAGCTTGACAGCTTTATCGAAATGCTGCCGCGCACCGATGACTGGGAAATGTTCGGACGGATGGTGCGAGGCCTTAACCGCGCGGTCGCGGCGATGAGTGCAGAAGGTAATAACTTAATCGTTGACCACGTGTTGGTCGAGCCTGCGTGGCTCAACCAGCTGCTCGATGTCTTGTCTGATCGTTATGTTCTATTCGTAGGTCTGGATTGTCCGCTCGAGGAACTTGAGCGGCGGGAGAGTGCACGCGACGCGCGACGACGAGGGTTTGCGCGGCAGCAGTTTGAAAACATCCATACGGAAAAGATTTACGACATCACTCTGCAAACAGGTGTCCTGCAGTCAGAGGAATGTGTCCGTCGCGTCCTGGAGTTCTATAACGGGCCGACCCAGCCGCAAGCATTCCGAAAGATGCGCCAGCTCCGCGGGGGCACTGCCGCTGAGAACGCTGAGCGAGGATGACTCACCACAGACTTTAGGAACGCTTAGGTCGTTCGTTGGCTTTCAGGACGCGTTTTCGCAGGCGGATCGCTTTTGGCGTTACCTCAATCAACTCGTCGTCGGCGATAAATTCGAGGGCTCGTTCGAGAGACATCTCGCGTTGCGGAACCAGACGCATTGCTTCGTCGGCAGAGGTGGTGCGCATGTTTGAGAGCTTCTTTTCTTTGATCGGGTTTACGTCAAGATCGACCGCCCGGGCGTTTTCGCCGACGATCATTCCCTCGTAAACTTTGATCTGGGGTTTGACGAAGAGTACGCCGCGTTCCTGTAAGTTATAGAGAGCGTAGGTGTTCGTCTCGCCCATCCGGTCGGAGACCAACGAGCCGGTTTGCCGCGATTTCATTTCGCCCTGGTGCTTGTCGAATCTCAGGAACAGCGTATTGAGCAGCCCGGTACCCTTGGTTTCCGTGAGAAATTCTCCTCGAAAGCCGATCAGCCCGCGTGACGGCACTTCAAATTCGAGCCGTACGCGGCCCGAGCCGTTGTTGATCATCTTGGTCATCTGGCCCTTGCGGCGACCCATGGCTTCGGTGACGACGCCGATAAACTCCTCAGGCACGTCGATGACGACCAGCTCGATGGGTTCAAGCGTCTCGCCGGTCTTCTCGTCTTTTTTGGTGATAACCTGCGGTTTTGATACCTGCACCTCGTAACCCTCGCGTCGCATCATTTCGATGAGGATCGCGAGCTGGAGCTCGCCGCGGCCCGAGACCTTAAATTGCTCTGCCGCCTCGGTCAGCTCGACCCGCAGCGCGACGTTGCCGAGCAGCTCGCGGTCGAGCCGGTCTTTGATCTGACGCGAGGTGACAAATTTGCCGTCGATGCCGGAGAACGGCGACGTGTTGACGCCAAAGATCATTGCGATCGTCGGTTCATCGACGGCGATTGTCGGCAGGGCCTTCGGATTATCGACCGAGGTTATCGTCTCGCCGATCTCGATATCATCAAAACCGGCAAGAGCAACAATCTCGCCTGTCCCAGCTTCGGTGACTGTCGTTCTCTCCAAGCCCTCGAATACAAAGAGCTCTTTGACACGCGTTTTCACGACCGAACCGTCACGTTTTGCGACCGCGACTTCCTGATTCTTGGCGATCTCGCCCGAGAAAATACGCCCGATCGCTAAGCGTCCGACAAAGGGATTGTAATCGATATTTGCGACGAGCAGCTGCAGCGAATCGTCACGCAGAGCATGCGGCGCAGGAATTGTATCGATTATCTGGTCAAAGAGAGGAATAAGGTTCGTGCCCTCGTCCGTCAGGTTCTTTTTCGCGATACCGTCACGAGAGATCGAATATAGAACAGGGAATTCGATCTGCGAGTCGTTGGCACCGAGATCGATAAAGAGATCGTAAATTTCGTCCAGAACTTCCTCGGGCCGTGAGTCATGGCGGTCGATCTTATTAACCAATGCGATGGCCGGGAGCTTTAGTTCCAGGGCCTTTCGCAATACAAATCGTGTCTGCGGCAGACAGCCCTCGGCGGCGTCGACCAGCAGGACGATGCCGTCAACCATCTTCAAAACGCGCTCGACCTCGCCGCCAAAATCAGCATGGCCCGGCGTGTCAAGAATATTGATCTTATAATCGCCATAGCGGACCGAGGTATTCTTCGCCATGATCGTGATCCCGCGCTCACGCTCAAGATCCATCGAGTCCATGACGCGGTCAACCACCGCCTCATTATCACGATGAGTCCCCGACTGGGCCAGCATTGCGTCAACCAGAGTGGTCTTGCCATGGTCAACGTGAGCGATGATGGCGATGTTTCGAATCTTGTTTGAAGTGATCATAGACGTAATCCCGTTGCCCAAGGCAAACGAGTATCATGACCGATCAACGGCCGAAACGCAATTTGATAGTAGCGGCGGTATTTATGGCACGATCGTTTTCAGCCCGGAACGCAGGCGCCCCTGCCTGCAAGCGTCCGCGAGGACGCTGACGGCGCTGGGAGGCAGACCGTTTCGGGTATCCAGGGTAATCACCACGCCCGAGGAACGGGCGTTGCAGGCAAGGTGCCTGCGTTCCCGGGATAGATCACGACCGCCGCATATCGCGTCTTACGATGAGTCAGAGGTCATCAGGCTAAATAAGGGTGTCCGGGGTTGTCAAGCAGGCGCGGAGCGGAGCGCAGCGGATTAACACAGGCATTCCCGGCGTTTTCCGTGTTAATTCGCGTAAATCCGTTGTTACTTTTTTCTTATCGCCTTGCAGACCTTTGGCGAATTGCTTCGTATAAGACGATGCCAACGCTGGTGGCCATGTTCAGGCTGCGGACGTTCTTATTCGGCATCGGAATGGTTAAGCAGTTTGGCCAATTCTTCTCAAGCACACTGTCGGGCAGCCCACGTGTTTCCGGGCCGAAGATGAGGCAATCCTCAGCCTGGTACTCAAAATCCGTGTAGCTGCGAGAGACTTTAGTTGTGAAATACAAAAAACGTGAGGTCGGCAGGCTTTGGTAGAGCTCATCCACATCAACATGCCGACGCAGATCGACCTCGTTCCAATAGTCGAGCCCTGCCCGCTTGAGCGTGCGGTCATCCATCTTAAATCCGGTTACTCCTACAACATGAAGCGGCGTCAGCGTCGCAGCACACAGGCGGGCAATGTTGCCGGTGTTTGGCGGAATTTCGGGCTCGTACAGTGCAACGTGAGGCATTTGGAAACTTCAAAGCTGAGACGTCTGTATGTGATGTAGGGAACCAATTAACGCCGCCGGGGGTGTTATCGCGCAGGCAACCGCGGCACGTTAACTGTCAACTGTCCACTTTCCTCGACTATTCTGCAAGTGCATCTTTTCCGTGCTCCAAATCATCAATCAAAAGGTCAGTAAAAGGGACGTTTCCGGGTAGTTTTTGCTACAATCCGCGTTTACGTTTTCCCATAAGTTTTTATGTCTTTCCGTTTTAGTTCTATATTGACGGGCGTTCTGACGTTCGGTGTTTTCACGATTGCGGCGTCGGGCCAGAGGCCAAATGTTTCGCCGCGCCCGCCCGCCCCGCCTGTCCCAATTCCGGCCGCGACGCCCGCCACCTCGACCGTTAAGGGAGCGCCAAAACTCGAAACTGCTGAACAAATCGCTGAGTCGGCGATCTTCTTCTACGGATATCCCGGCTATCTTACGGTCCCGATCGGGCGCGACCGCCTCAACCAGATTCGAAAGACTACGCTCGAGCGCGGGACGACGACGATAGTATCCGCAGACGGCAAGCGCGAGGCGGCGAATTATCAGCGGTTCGTAATTAGGGCCGGCAGTCTGGATAAGGAGCGAATTCGTCTCGACCAGGAGTTTCCGACCGCCAAATATTCGCTCGTATTTAACGACAATAAAATTTACGGTGTATTCAACAACACCGTCTTTACGCCCCGCGACGACGCCGCGAAGACCTTTGAAAATCAGATAATTCGTGGTTTGGAGGCGCTGCTTCGCTACAAGGAGAATGGTTCTGCCGTGGCACTTGCTCCGCGGGAAAAGCTCATGGGCGTCGATTATTTCGTGCTCGATGTCACGGATAAGCAAGAGCGAAAGACACGTTTCTACGTCAGTGTGAAAACGTTCCGCGTGATGATGCTCACCTATGAAGAGGCCGGCGTAAAGTATAGACGGCGCTACTACGATTACAACTACGCGCAGGGCACACTCGTGCCGTACCGATCAGTCCTGTGGGCCAATGACAAGATCGTCGAAGAGACGGATGTCGGCACGATCACCTTCGGTCAGCGGGTCGATGAAGGCCTGTTCGCCTCCAGCTAATAAATTCATTGAATATCTGCGACCTCGATAACCGGGCTGGAGTTTGTGAATTCCAGAGACTGATTGTGTGAGAATGCGTTAGCCCCGTTGGCGAGCAATTCTTCCGCGGCCGTGCGGTCGAGCGGACGGGCGAATAGATAGCCCTGCCCCATCCTACAACCGAGCGACCGTAGTTGATCGAGCTGATTTGCGGTTTCAATCCCTTCGGCGACGACGTCCAGATTGAGATTTTCGCCAAGCATCAGGATCGTTTTCACGATTGCGCCGCTCTTATCGTCTTTGTCCATAACGTTAATGAACGAGCGATCTATCTTCAGGCGTTCGAAAGGAAACTTTTGCAGATAGCTCAGCGACGAATAGCCTGTGCCAAAATCGTCGGTCGAGAGATTTACACCCAGGGCATCGAGTTCGCTAAGCACCTTGAGCGACCGGTCGCTGTGCTCCATTACCGTGCTCTCGGTTACCTCGAGTTTGAGCTGTTCCGGTGCAAGGCCGGTTGCGGCCAGGGCCTCGGTGACCTGAGCGACGAGATTTGGGTGCATCAGTTGTTTCGCCGAGAGATTGACGCTGATCGACAGTGGCATGTCAAACCGTGTCTGCCACTCGGAAATCTGACGGCATGATTCCTCAATTACGCATTTACCAATCGGAATTATCAAACCCGTTTCCTCGGCGACATGAATGAATTCGTTAGGGTTGACGAGCCCGTGGATCGGATGACGCCAACGGATAAGTGCTTCGAATTCGGTCGCTGAGCCCGTTCGCAGGTCTACTATCGGTTGATACAGTACTTCGAATTCCTGCCTGTCCACCGCATGACGCAGGTCGGTCTCGACCTGGAGAAGGTTCATGTTGCGTACATGCATCTCGCGGTCAAACACTTCGCAGCGGGCCTTGCCCGTCTCTTTCGCACGATACATCGCGGCGTCAGCGTCCCGAAGAAAATCCTCAGGCGATCGCACCGTGCCGCCGGAAGCAATAATACCGATGCTCGCCGTGGTAAAGACTTCGTAATTGTCGATCTTAAATGGCTCGGAAATTTTTGTTTGCAGACGTTCTGCTACTTTAATAACTTCTTCGAGCGAGCCGCTTCGATTCAGCAGGATCGTAAATTCATCACCGCCCAGCCGCGCAACCACGTCGCCCGGGCGAACACAGGCCTTTAATCGTTCAGCAATCGCGATCAAAAGCTTGTCGCCGACCACGTGGCCCAGGCTGTCGTTTATAACCTTGAAACGATCAAGGTCGAGAAATAACACCGCAAACTTGGCGTATTCATTTCCGCTGCCGCGTTCTATCGCCTCGCTGAGACACTCCATGAACTGAACTCGATTTGGCAAATTCGTCAGCGTGTCGTGCAATGCATAGTGCCGCAGGCGTTCTTCGGCCCGGGTTCGCTCCGTTATGTCTCGGAAGCAGGCAACGCGACCGACAGGACGGCCTTCGAGATATTGCGGCTGCGAATAACGCTCAAAGATGCGACCGTCTTTGAGCTCGAGGATTTCTGTAAAAGTACTCTCAGGGTTTTCGTAGGTTTCGCGCAGCTGCTGCCTGAATTCGTCGGTTTTCTTTACCTGGCTGGTGACGAGGTCGACCAGTCGTGCACCATCCTTGCTATCCAAAATGTTCTGGTCGACATTCCACATCTCGACAAACTTTCTATTGCATGTGACGATCTGTCGGTCGAGGCTCATGACGACGATGCCGTCGGCAGTCGATTCGAAGGTCGATGTGAATAGGGACAAGGTCTGGTGGAGCGAGTTCTCTGTGTGCCGACGTTCAGTGATGTCGCGACCGAGGCCCTGCACACCGACCGGTAGACCGTCATGCGACACGATCAACCTGGTACTGACCTCCAGCGTGACGCGGTTGCCTTCTTTAGAGACGATTACCAGCTCGTAGGCCGTAGGCCGGTCTCCGGCCATCTTTTTCGCGGTCATGGTTCGAGCGGCTTCGAGGTAATCGGGAGCGACGACCTGTGCGATGTTCATCCGCAAAGCTTCAGATCGCGAGTATCCTGTTATTAATTCGCCGGCCCGATTTATAGAGGTAAAGTTTCCGGCAAGATCGTGCGTGTAAATCAGGTCGTTTGCATTCTCAAACAGGTCGCGATAGCGCTCCTCGCTTTTCTTGATGCGTTCTTCGGCTAACTTTCTCTCGGTGATATCACGTGCGATGCCCTGAACGGCGACCGGCACGCCGTCCTTCAGGATCAGGGTGCTGTTAACCTCCAGAGTCACCGTCTGCCCGTCCTTTCTCAGGCAATCGACCTCGTAAATAGTCTGGGCCGACTTTCCGGCCAGCTTTCTGGCTAGATGTCGCTTCGCCAAACGAAGGTGCGCCGGAGCGATAACCTGAGAGATGTTCATCTCGAGGGCCTCGTCGGTCGTGTAGCCCAGCACTCGGCCAGCGGTCTCGTTTATCGAGATGTAATTACCTTGAAGGTCGTGTACATAAATGATGTCGGAAGCATTTTCATACAGCTGCCTGTAGCGGGCCTCGCTGTCGCGTATCGCGTCATTCGCACGCTTGCGCTCGGTAATATCCTGCCACATTACCATCCCGGCAAAGATATTCCCGTCATCGTCGCGCACCGGCAACACGCTGATTTGGAAGGCTCCTTCCTCATTCTCCATGTCCAGTACAACATTCTCGCCATCCAAAGCTCGTTGGTAATAACCGGCCCACTCGCTCGAGATCTCCGGCGGAAATACCTCGAACAAGGTCTTATCCTCAAACATCTCCTGAGACCAGTTATGGTTCTTGATCTGTTCACCGTCGGCAAGCGTGTAGCGAAAGTCGCGATCGAAAATTAAAACTGCTGTCCGGGGGATGGTGCGTGCAAGCGTGCGATAAAGCTTTTCGCGTTTCTGAAGTTCCTGCTCCGCGAGGCGCCGCTGCGTGATGTTGATGATGACGCCTTGCCAGCACAGAAGTTTCCCATTCGTGTCCTTAACGAAGCAGCCCCGGTCTCGGATCCAAACGATGCGACCGTCCTTGCAAACGATCCGGTACTCGAAGTCGGTGCTCTCGCCACGTGCCATCGCACCACGGGTCAGCCCCAGAACGTGGTCGCGATCTTCCGGATGCATCACCCGGTCCCAGATGTCGGGCTTCGTCAGCCACTCGGAGAGTGGATAGCCAAACTCTTCGAATGTGGGACTTATGTAAAGCGGTGTATGAGGAGCGGCGGCATCGACGGCGTAAAACATTACAGGCAGATTCTCGATGAAGCCGCGAAACGCAGCGTCGCTGGCGGCCGATCCATTTGCTGCGATGGGCGCGTTGTTGTCGGCGTCAACGCCGTTGGCACTGGGCTTCTCGTCTAGTTGATCGAGGAGGGAAGTAGTCATGCCCATACTTTGCGAGGGTTCACCGCCGGATAATTCCCCGTTCTAGGAGGCCTGCTGCAGAATTTTATTTGGCGTTTAAGCCATGGTAGGTCGGAAGGGTAAGTCAGCAATAGAAGCCATTTGAGGGCTCTTATCCATAATGGTAACATTCGGTTGGGCTGGATGGCTAGGATTTTTTTAACGTCGTGTGACGAGGTACCTAGCGACATTTTCGGCAACGCGCGCATCGGTAGATACATCGCATATTCAACGCGGCAAAATCGTTCAAGGAGATCATGATTTATATGAAAAAGTTGAGCATTAGTTTTTTGATGTTGGCGTTCTGCCTGGCCGGCGCGGTTCTTTCGGCTTCGGCTCAAAACGTGAGGTATTGGCGGGGCGACGATGGCCGTCACCGCAGCGTGTATCGTGACTACCGCGTCCGGCGTGTAACCCGGGTGGTGACCTATCCGCGCTACAACGACTACGAGTACGATGGTTACACGAGCCCGCGATACTCTCGAAGTCGCTCGTATTACCCGCGATACGAGTCGAACTATTACCCCTCATACTATAGCTACGATCCCTACTATTACGGTGGGAATTCTAGATATCGCAGCTACCGCTCTTACCCGCGTCGAAGCGGTTTTTCGCTCGGTATCAGCATCGGCTCGGGCAGGTGGTGGTAACGTTGACGTTTTTGTTTTTGAAAAGGAGCGGCGTTTTCGCCGCTCCTTTTAGCGCTACCCGTTCTTGCCGATGGTTTCGTGCGGTTCGTGGGTTTCGTGATTGCTCATAATTCAGAAAAGCCATGAGGCATACGAATAACCCCACTCGCCGTGATTATTCACTTCCAACCGAAAGCGGTTACAATATCGGCATTTCCATGAAAAAGCGAGACACCCTATGAAGAGCACTGTTCTATTTCTAACAATCGCAATTTGCGCGGTGGCGTCCACCGGCCAGACGATGCCCTCTGATGCTGACGCAAAGCTGTGGCAGCGAGCGCTCAAGATTCACCAGAAGGCCATTGTCATCGACGGGCATAACGACATCACGTCGCCGCTGGTCGATGAGGATTACGATCTTCGCAACAGCTCGGTTGGAAAATTCCATCTTGGCGGCGATCCCTTTCATACCGACGTCGCGCGCCTGAGAGCGGGCGGTCTAACGGGTGAATTCTTTGCGATCTATGTTTCCGGCTCCACGATGAAAACCGGCGGGGCGATGCGGCGAGCGATGGATATGATCGACGCGACTAACCGCGAGGTGGAACGCAACCCCGATACGCTCGTCTCCTGCACGACCGCCGCCGAAATTCGGCGAGCGAAAAAGCAGAAGAAAATATGTATTCTGATGGGAATCGAGGGCGGTTACGTGATTGAGGATTCGTTGTACGCACTGCGAAATTTCTATCGCCTCGGCGTGCGTTATATGACGCTAACGCACAACG
>JBBJMG010000011.1:0-110490 GCA_037720205.1 Pyrinomonadaceae bacterium | reverse complement strand
GCTCGATCCCGACATCGTTTACGGCGGGAAGCTGACAAGATTCGACCGGCGGACCCGTCAGGTCCAGAATATCGCTCCCGAAGCCGTTCGCACCGGCAAATACCGGTTCCTGCGGACCGCTCCGGTTATCTTCTCGCCGGTGGACAATAAAAGTCTTTTTTACGCCGGGAACGTTATTTTCAAAACAACGACCGGCGGTCAAAGCTGGGAAGTCATCAGCCCGGACCTGTCGCGTGAGAAATGGGACGTCCCGGCTAATGTCGGCATCTATGCGACCAAGGATATGGAAACGATGCCCAGGCGGGGCGTCGTGTACACCGTCGCCCCGTCGTACAAGGACCTCGCGACGATCTGGGCAGGAACCGACGACGGCCTGATCCACGTGACCCGCGACGGCGGGAAAAAATGGACAAATGTTACGCCGCCGGAACTTAGATCATGGGCAAAGGTCTCGCTCATCGACGCCGGCCGCTTTGATTCGAATACGGCATACGCCGCGATCAACACATTCCGCCTCGACGACCTGCGGCCGCACATTTTACGCACCCACGACGGGGGGAAGACCTGGAAGGAAATAACCGACGGCTTGCCGAATGGCGGAATCGTGAATGCCGTTCGCGAAGACCCTATTCGTAAAGGCCTGCTTTATTGCGGCACCGAACAGGCCGTTTATTTCTCCCTCGACGACGGCGACAACTGGCAGCCGCTGCGGCTCAACATGCCAGCAACGTCGATCCGCGATCTCGTTGTGAAGGACGACGACATCGTGGTCGGGACGCACGGCCGCAGCTTTTGGATCCTCGACGACATCACCCTGCTGCGGCAGCTAGACACGAACACCAGCGCGGCGAACGCGGTTCTCTTCGCTCCGCAGCGGGCGACCCGCGTAAAACGAAGCCTTCACACCGACACGCCGTTCCCGCCCGAGGAACCCGCCGGGCAGAACCCGCCGGACGGAGCGATCATCAATTACTATCTGAAACAGCCGGCAAAATCGCCCATCGTTCTCGAAATCGCGGATTCGGCCGGCAAGCTCGTCCGGCGTTTTACGAGCGCCGACAAACCGCTGGCCGTCGATACAAAACGCATAAATCCGCCCGAATACTGGATCCGGCCATTCCAACCGCTAAAAAACGAAGCCGGCATGCAGCGTTTCTCCTGGGACCTGCTTTATCCCGAGCCGCCGTCGGACAGCTATGACCTGCCAATCTCGGCCATTTTTCGCGACACGCCGTGGACCCCGCAGGGCCCCGCGGGCATGCCCGGCAAATTTACGGTCAGGCTGACAGTCGACGGAAAAACTTTCGAGCAACAGCTAAACGTGAGGATCGATCCGCGAGTGACAACCTCGGCGGCCGGTCTTCGCGAGCAGTTCGACCTTTCGCTGGGAACCTACGAGCGGATCGCCCGGGCCCGCGAGCTCGCTGATACCGTCAAAAGGCGTATCGCCGGGCTCGAAAAGTCTCATGCGAACGATGCGCAGCTCGAACGACTCAAACTTCTCTTAAACGGCAAGCCGGGCCCGGCCGGCGCCGCCTTCGCTCTAAATGAAATGCCGCTAAGCCGGATCGCACCGTCGCTCACCCAGCTCCTCGACCTCCTTCAGGACGCCGACGCAGCCCCGAGCTCCCAGGCAAAAGCCGCCGCACGCGACCTCTGGACAGCTCTGAACACGGCTCAAAAAACCTGGGACGCCGCTGCGATGAAATAACCTCGGCCCGGTTATTTGATGGCGGCAAAAATCGGGATGAGGTCCGGGAAATCGAATTTCGCGGACCTGACATCGATTTCTTCCTGAGTAATTCACTAGCTAAAGCTGGTGGCAATTGAGAAGAGCACCAGCCAAGACCTGCTTAATCAAGCCAATCACCGAAAATCATATTGAGCAATATGCATCGAGGAACTTGAGGGGCTTGGGTATCAATATGTTGACGGCGGTTAGATAGATGTCGCACCGATGGTGTTCTGAAATAATTGATATGCGCTTTCTAAAAAGATGCACGCACCTCAGGTCTGACACCATTCTTTCTTATCCAGATCGGCTCCGTATAACAGCCAAAATCGAGTGTTATCAGGAATGGTTCCGGTCAATCATAAGTTGGGTGCTTTCTTGTGGAATCTAAACAGAACGAAAATGAAAGTGTTTAAGTGGAGCGTCATTGTTTTAGTTTCGATTGTGCTTGGTATCGCAGGACTTTTCGCCCTTGTTTATTTTTCATCTGTTACGACGGTTCAAAATAAACTTTCTCCGACAGGTTCGCACAGAGCTAAACTTGTCCGTCATCAAGGAATTGATGTAAATTTCAAAGTTGTAGTTGATGGCGAAACAATTTACTATTCACCGGACTTCGCTCCCGTTGAGTTCGACTTTCGAGAACAGATTACATGGGACAAAACCGGAAACGTCGTCGTTCTCGAAGTCGCCGGAAAAAGGCTTTTCGCTTACGACGCGAAACAAAAGCGGCAACTTGCTGACGATGAGTTGCTTTCGGTTGAATATGTGCCGTTTTACGAGTATCGCTATGAAGGCAAACTGCCGGAAGAACAAAAGCGTTGAAAATAATAACGCCGCACCCAACAATTCAGCTATGAAAGAAGCAGTCAAGTGCAGAGTCTGACCATCCCGCCGCGGGTAAGAAAAAAATGCTTACTGCGGCAGGGCTAATGATTATGATCGCCGGATGGCGTTTCAACTTTGCTCGGAAAGAACCTTGAATTTGAACGTGCATACCACCGATGTTGCTTTATTTGCAGTGACCTTTGTTCTAAGGTGAACTAGTTCTACTGTCCCAGTCAGCTATTTGAGACTCACCAAATATTCCTGGCGGCCTATGGTCGTATCGGGTAGTTGGCTAAAGATTGAGCGGCGGCGGCCTATCCAATGGACGGGACTTATCTGTTTGAGTTATCAAACAAACGGCCCATGAATTGAGTTTAGAGACTCACCGCCACCCGTGCCAAAGCATACATCTTTTTTGGCTGGCCCTTGTCAATTCAATCGGTCTTTTTCAAACAACAAAACGTACAAACAGCTTTTTATAAACTTCTTCTCTTAGGCTTTAACCGCCGAAATCGCGATACGGCCGATTCGCCATCCACATTGCTCTCAAACAGCCGAGGATCTTCCTTTGTGTCGCGAGTCGGGCGTGAACCGTGTTCTTTGTATTCTCCAGCGATTGCTCGTAACACCGCTTAAACGAGTTGTCGCCCTTGCACCTGCGGGCCGCCTCGAACGCTTTTCTGGAAACATCCTTCAGAGAACCGACACCGGCATTATCGAGCCGCGGATGCGACAACCGCTTGCCGTTCGATTCACGTCTGGTGATTCCGAGTCGACAGTATCGCCACAGCTTGCGCTTATTGGAGAACCGGCGCGGAGTCTGCAGATACCCGACAAACCGGCAGGCTGTGATCGCACCGATGCCGGGAGCAGTTTGCAAAAGCCGCACCTCGGGGAAACGCCGTGCATATTCGAGCATCGCCCGCCGTGCCTCGCACTCGCACTCAAGCATCCGATTCAACACCGAAAAGCTCTGTGCGATCATATGTTTGATCTGGCTCGATTCAATCGCTTCCAGCAAAGCCGTCTGACCGCCTGCTGAAAAAAGCCGAGCATCCTTGCGAATCACGCCCAGAGTCCGCAGCCTCGCCTTGATCTTCGACTTCCGCCTCGCCTGCTCGCGGCTCATCTGTTCGTGATGCGTAACCAGATGTTTGAACGTCCGCCGCTCATCGTCCTCTTCGCAGTAAACTTCGTGAACCCGACCCAGCCTCAGCAGCTCGGCCAGCTTCCCGGCATCAACCTTGTCGTCCTTGACCGAATCCTTCCCGATCCACGCCAGGCTGCGCGGATGCGAAACGACCACTTGCTTAACCAGCGGCTTGATGACCGACCCGACCCAGAGCGCCAGTTCGCCCGCCTCCATATGAACCCGGACATCGCCTCCGAGTTGGTCGAAAGCAGTCCGCAGACTCTTTTCCGATGTCGCAAAGGAGCGAGAAAACCGCCGCACCCCGTCAGCACTCAAAACAGTCTGCTGACACCAGCTTGAACCCAAATCCAATCCCACATATATTGTCTCTTGCATTGCTTTGTTAAAACCCTCCTCTCCTTTATAGATAGGTCAAACAATGCACTTGATTGTCAAAGAACCGGTAGGCGTGCAACCGAGCCAAAAGCCCGACTTTCATCCTACCAATGGACGTGAGGGCGAAACAGCGACTTTCTTATTACGTTGTCTTTTTACCCTTAACTTGCGCGTGGCGGTTTCGCCCCACGTCATCTCAAGCGTTAGACGCGAATGAAATTCCTTACCGCACGCTGGGAAAATTTGCTTTTAGCGAACTATGCTGTTCCTCAAAGCGTTTTGACGCCGTTTGTGCCAGTGGGTACTGAACTCGATGCTTTCAACGGCACGATATTTGTAAGTCTCGTGGCGTTCATGTTCAACCGCACACGCATACTGGGCTTGCCGATACCGTTCCACACGTCCTTCGAAGAGGTTAACCTGAGATTTTATGTTTCCCCAATCGACAATCCGGAACGGCGCGCAGTAACGTTTGTACGTGAGATCGTTCCGCGAAAAATCATTCCGCTGATCGCGAATACTTTCTTTGGCGAAAACTACGTGGCGATGACCATGAGTCACGAATCCTTTAATGAACGGCATCGGTATTCTTGGAAAAACGAAGTAGACAATTCGATTTTTGGCCGAGTCGATAGAATTCCGTCTTTTCCTATCGGCGGATCGGTTGAAGAGTTCATCACCGAACACTATTGGGGATATTCGAAATCCCCAATTGGCACCATTGAATACAAGGTCGAACATCCACAATGGCGCTGTTGTACGATCGAGGACTATTGCATTACCGTCGACTTTGGGAAAACCTACGGAGAGCGCTTTGCCTTTCTGTCGAATGAAGCCCCGATTTGTGTGCAATATGCTGAAGGTTCCGACGTAACCGTGTCGTTCCCTAAACGCGTCTAACAAAGCGTTGGACCGACGGCCCGGTCGAGCGCTCTCAAAAATGGAAAATTTTGTTGGCCGGGCCTCGGTCAACTTCGTCGTTAGCCTCTTATAATGTGAGATTTGATTCTTTGTTTATTTTTGGGATTGGAGCAACGGCATAGCGGACTTTTTCGAAATTTGAGCGCAAACTTTTTTCACCTAATCTCCATGTTCTGAGTTTTAGCCCGTATTTACGGGTATTTCACGATACTTTCGGCGGTGGAAAACTCTTGCGTTTACTTTTCCCGGCGGTCGGGGGCGGACGTGCGATTCTGCGATGATCTAAGTCCGGTGGCAGGGTAGTTTCCTAAGTCTGTGGTGGCTGCGTTGTCTCCGCGCCCTTCGTGTCCTCGCTCCGTGCCTTTGTGTTGCGACTTTCTTTAACACGAAGGCACAAAGAGAAGATACGGAGGTCACGACAGACAGGAAGCAGCAGTCGGCACCACATGATCAGGTCACTACCGGTGGGAGAACCGGAGGGGACTGGCTTTACATTGCCGCAACAGTGTGCTATCCTTGCAACGACTAAATTGATATTTGATAGCTTGATTGGAAACCCCCTTGACGTTCGCTGATCTGAGTCGCCGGCTTCCGGGACGCATGATTTGGGACAGTTGGGACAGTTGGGACAGCTGGGACAGCCGGGACACGTGGGACAGTTGAAACGACCGTAACGCTAAACGCCGGGACAGTTGGGACAGTGTGACAAAGCCTGGGACGCGCCTAAATCCGTCGCCTGGGTGTGCCCTCCCTCACGCTTTGGCGGCCCGCACGCCCGCGTGCGTTGACGAGCGGGCCGCTTAGCGTCCGCTAACTTGCGATCACGGACGTGGTCTACTAGATTACTTGTTTTGGCTTTCTATCTAAAAACACTATGAAACGAGTAGGAATTCTTGTTGGTCGCGAGGTTACTTTTCCTGAGGCGATGATTGAGAGCATCAATGGGAGGGGCGGTGGCGAGGTGACGGCTGAGATGGTCACGATCGGCGGTATTCGGCTCGATGAACCGAAAAGGTACGACGTGGTAATCGACCGTATTTCGCACGAAGTGCCGTATTACCGCGCGACTTTGAAACAAATGGCCCTTGAGGGCACCTATGTCATCAACAATCCGTTTTGGTGGTCGGCCGATGACAAGTTTTTTAACTTTGCCCTCGCGACAAAATTAGGCGTCGCCATCCCCAAGACGGTCCTGCTGCCGCAGCACTCTTATATAAAGGATGTCACAAGCGAGAGCCTGCGTAACCTGGAGTTTCCTATCAATTGGGAGGCTGTCGTCGAACACGTCGGATTCCCTGCTTTCTTAAAACCATTCGATGGCGGCGGTTGGAAGAACGTGTCAAAGATTCACGATATTGACCAGCTTTTCTCGGAGTATAATCAGTCGGGCACGCTGTGTATGACCTTGCAGGAAGGTATCGAATACGATCAATTTGTCCGCTGCTATTGCGTCGGTAAGGAAAAGGTGTTGATCATGCCGTACGACCCTTCCAAACCGTACCTGAGCGGTATGCAGTATGTTAACGTCGACGACTATCTATCTCAAGAGCTCCACGTACGTGTCGAGAAGGACGTGAAAACTATCTGCACAGCTTTAGGTTATGACCTGAATACGGTCGAATTTGCGATTAAGGGCGGCATTCCCTATGCCATCGATTTTATGAATCCGGCCCCCGACGCGGAGCTTGCATCGGTCGGCGAAACAAACCACCGATGGATTGTCGATAATATGACCGAATTCATTCTCAAGACGCTTAAAGAGGGGTTTGAGACACCCGAATACCGATGGACGGCCATGCTAAATCCCCCTGAGAAAAAGACGGCGAAAAGAGCGTGATCTCGGGAATCGACTACTGCCTGCCCTTAATCGTCGGTTTCGATTAGATTGTAGGGTATTCGTTGGACCAGCATGCGGGACATCACGATCAGGGCCGACCAAACAACGAGGGCGACCGTCGTGATTGTCCACCCGACGTTCGCGACAAAAAAATCTCCAACCACTACCCCTAGTAAAATCGGTGTCAGTCCGGCCAGTGCTATGCGCAGCGCCGTTTTCTTTGATCGTTCGGCGGTGTCGAGCATGCTAACGCGGCTGACTTCAAGCTGCATGTACTCGTTGTCAGAATTTAAGTTAGCAAAATATTCCGTCTCATTTTTTGACCAGCGCCTTAGCGACGGTGTTTCGGCCATCCTGCCGGCTGCGGCGAAATGGTGGATCACGTGCGCAATTTTGCCATCGTGCAACGCGAGTTCGGCCAGGCCTCGCGCAAGACGGAAATTCTCACCCATTCGCTCGACCGCGATGCGAAAGACATTGTCGGCACGGCGCCATTCTCCGATTTGCGAATACCACTCGCCCAGCCGGACCAGCAGGTCCCCGTCATCCCCCGCACGCTGCTCAGAGAGTCGCAGCGCAGCGAGCGAACGCCGCTCGAGTTTATCGTCGCGCTCGATATCTGCAAACGAATGGAGGCAGCGTGCGAATTCGAAAAGCAGCCAGGCATCGCCCGGTCTGACCACTAGCGCGCGCCTAAAGGCTTCGAGAGCCCTAATGACATGGCCGGAGACCTTAAGCTCATTGGCCAGGCTTCTCAGGTCGTTGACCTTCTCAGTCGCGGGCTCAACTAAAGGCACGCTCAAGCTCGCCTTTTTGCCCCGCGTCGCCGACGTTCGAAACAAGCCTTCGAGTGCATCGGCAGACGGAATACGAGACGCCTCGGCGCGTGAAACAGCGCGCCTCGGATCCGTCAAGAAATCACGAAGTTCAATCGACCGCGTGTCGAGCACGTTTTCCGGGAGACGAGTGAGAATGCCATTGATCATTCGCCGAAAATCATCGCCGCCCGATGTGATTGTCAAGGCCACACCTTTGCCGCGTAAAACCGTTTTATAGCGGTAGTAGATGTCGCCGCCGCGACGGACAGTCCGCACCGCATGGGTCTCGACGGCCTCAATATCTGATATTCGCAGCCAGTATCGAACACCATTGAGCGACGCCCACCATCGCGGCAAGAAGCCGCCGCGAACGAGCCGCCGTCCGTCAAAAGTGATCTCATCCCTGAAAGCGAGAAAGGGGAGAACGATCCAAGATATGAGAAGAAGAACGAAAGCGATAAGGTCGAGCTCAAGGTAGAGAAGGAGTGAGGAAAAGAATGTCGCTATAAGCAGGGCCGACGTGTAACCATAGGCCGAAACTCGGAGCGATAGATTCTTGTGGGTATTACCCGGTAGTGCTTTTGGAGTCTCGCTCGGAGCGTCCACGTCCGTTTCGACCATAGATAACCGAACCGAGGTTCGGAAACGTGCTATTACTGTCCGGGATTAATGGGCATGCCGCCCATTCCGGACGGAGTTTCCGGAGCCGGTTCAACAATCTGCTTAGCCCGCTCGGGATCAATTTCTTTCAGTTTTTCCTTGGCGTCGGTAGCAGTTTGCGTCTCGCGAATTGGTTTTCCGTCCGCATCCTTTGCTTCACTGGCCGTTTTTGCGATGTTGAAATAGATGTCCGCGGCCTCGCTTGTTTTGCCCTGCTTCTCGAAAATCTTCGCAATCTCCAGATTCAACGTGTCTTTGGCTAAGAGAGATGCCTCGAGCGCCACCAGATCTTGGTACATTTTGAGACCATCGTCCAAACGGTTATCGCCAACCCGCGTCTGTGCCAACGCAAATTTGGCGAGTTTGCCGACTGGTGTATTTGCACCCGCAAGGGCTTCCAGCTCCTGGATACCTGCACCACGGTCCACGAAAAGCCTATTCGTCGCGATAAAATATTTTGACTTCTCGGCGACATCTCCGCCAAAATTATCGGCCACGGCCTGAAACTCACCAATCGCCGCCTCAGAGCGCTCTTTCTCCGTCTTGTACGTCTTTCCAGTAGCGCCGGCCATCACACCCGTTTCGGAGATCGCGGAAGTCGAGGTAGCAATGGCTTTCCCCAACGCGGTTTGCCCGGCCGCATCCGATCCCCGACTCCAACGCGTAAAGAGGAAAATCAGGATGAGCAAAACAATCGCTGCCCCCACCCCATAAAGGATTGTTCGACCCTTACCTTCTAGCTTTTGCCCCGCGTCTTCCAGTCGCTCGCCAACCTGCCTTTGAAACTGGTTTACGTAGATCGCCTTCTCTGTGGGAGCGGCGGCTGCGGCCTCAAGCTGTTCAAATCGTCTCTTTTTTCGTGCCATTTGTTAAAAACCCGCAAATTTTCAATATTCGCCCGTTATATAATTGCCGCGGGCGGCATTTTTCCAAAAGAGCTAATGTAGCCTAAAAATGGCAATAGAGCAAATTAATCGGCCCAATAGGCCGGTGCAAAACTTTAAGGAACAATAAGTCCTTATCGGTGTCTAATATAACAGCCCGCAATAAATGCGGGTCGGCATTTGAAGGCTTTCTCAATGGAAGCGGGCAGGGCGTACGATGGTCTTCAGTAAGTCAATGACCTTTGACCACGACGAATTCGGCCGGGCTACGATACCGTCCCAGCCACGCCTTGTTTATGGAGTTGACGAAAGCTTGTTCATTCAAAGGCTTCGCACGGGAGACGCCGCTGCATTTGAGACGCTCATTGACCGCTACTCGAATGATATATATGCGCTTCTCTATCGGATGACCGAAAACGCCGAGGAGGCGAGTGATCTAACGCAGGACACGTTCCTGCGTGCCCTCAGGTCGGTTAAGGGTTTTCGCGGCGATTCGGAATTGAAAACCTGGCTTTACCGGATAGCCATCAATGAGTCGCGAAACCGTTTTCGCTGGTGGAAACGCAGGCGACGCGATTTGACCTTGTCGATCGATGCGACAATCGGCGATACCGACCGTACGCTTGCCGATACCTTGGTCGACCGGTCGATCAGCCCTGAAGAATCAGCCTTAAGTCGTGAACGTGAGTACGCCTTGAAGGCGGCACTTGCCGAGCTACCGGCTGTATATCGTGAGGCAATTGTGCTCTGCGATATCGAGGGACTCAGTTATGACGAGACGGCGGCCGCGTTGAGTATAGGTATCGGAACGGTAAAGTCGCGTATATCACGCGGTCGACAGGAACTGCGGCGACGGCTAAAGGATTTTTGAAAATTGGATGAATGGTTGACTCGCCCCGGTCTCGTATTTCGACGACTAATAAAATCGGTGCCAAACGATAGGTCACGAGAGAGCGATTGCTGGGGTCAGAATATTATGGATATGTGGCGCACGCGGTCATTTGAAGCGACCAGCAACAATCGTGAAAGGGATCGCCGCGTCATACTATCTGTTGAATCGGGTCACAGAGGCGTGTTGCTGCCTACCGGAAGCAACAGCCGGGGTCAGTCAGCCATTGAGCCAGTCTGCTTCGGAGCAAATAAATGAAATGCTCAGAAATACAATTTGAACTCGCGCTCCACGCGGATGATGTGGAGGATTCGCCGCGTGTTGCGCTTCATCTGGAAAGCTGTCCCGTCTGTCGCGATGGCTTTGCAGAAATTCTTGCCATCAGAAACGACCTTCGAACTTTTGGTCGGCCGGAAATCCCGGTTACGACGCAAGATTCCTTGAAAAGGGCGATTCGGGCGAATGTTTCTGCGAATAGGGTCAGATGGTCTAATTTTACTCCGGATCTCGTCGAGTGGATTCAGATGCGCGTAATGCCATTTGGAGTCGGTGTTTTCGCGTCCGCGATTATCGGTTTCGCGTTTATCACGATGATGTTTTCGGGCTACCTCGCTTCTCAGCGGCCCTTGGGCCGAGTGGGAAACGGAACGTCTGGATTGCTGGCAGTCAATACGAATCCTTTCCATAAGCTAGCACCCGGAGAGATCTCGGCGGATGAGTATGTCCGGACGCGACTAAATTTCGCGAGCGAATCGCCAAGCGTCAATCCACAAGGTGCGCTAATCGCGTTGACCAAATCACTTGTTCGGGGCGGGATGAAAGACGACGAGGTCGTCGTGGTTGCAGATGTGTTTGGCAATGGGCTCGCTCAAATTGCCGAGGTCATCGAGCCGTCACGTGACCGACGTGCTGTGTTAGAACTGCGAAAGGCTCTCGAATCAGACCCTGCTTACGCGGCCTTTGTGCCAGCGAATCTTGAAAACCGGCCGGACAGCGTACGGGTGATATTAAAGTTTCAGAGCGTTGACGTCAGCACGAGCCGTCGAACCCGACGCTAACGCATTGCGTTACATTTTATCGATCTCTTTCCTCAAAAGGCCTGCTAGCCGTGTGTCGACAGGAGCAATGCGGTCATATTGTTCAACCGCCTTCTCCTTATTTTTCCGAAAATTCGTATAGATCACCGCAAGGTTATAGCGTGCCTTGGCGAATTTCGGACTGATCGCGATAGATTTCATATACGCGTCAATCGCCTGATCGTACTTTGTGTCTGAAAAATAAGCATTGCCGAGTAAGTACCACGCCTCGGATGACCTCGGGTTTGCTACCGTAGTGCTAAGAAGGCCGGTTACCGCCTGAGCAAAAGTCTTAGCGGCATCGGCTTTCTTATTCGCTCCAGTCTGTGCTCTGCCTAAATAAAACAGTGTCTCACCGTCGCCAGGCTTGAGATGGAGCGCCCGATTACAGGTTCCGATCGCTAAGGAAAATTCCTTGGTCTCGTTGTACGCGCGGCAAAGGTTGGTGTGACCCGAATAGTTATTCGGCAAAAGGCCCACCGCCGAACGCCCTGCCTCGATTGCGTCTTTATCACGCTCGGCGAGACTGTAATATAGGCCCAGGTCGATAAAGAGTTCCCCATTTGCGGGAAACGCCATGAGTCCGAGTTTCGATGCCCTGATCGCGTCGTCAAATCGGTTTTCACTGCGATAGATTTCCGACAAGGTACGATAGGCTTGCAGGTTGTCGGGTCGAGCGTTTATCGATTTCTGATAGGCGTCAATAGCCGCGTCCGGCTTCTGTAATTTTTGGCTCGCATCGCCTAACAGAAGGTAAGCCTCGGCCGGATACCGCGTCCCTTTACCTAGAGCCGTCGCTGCCGAATCAGCCTGGCCTTTCGCGTCGCCGGTAGCGGCAAATACCCTGGACTTGGTGTAGTAAAGGTCAGCATTATTTGGCGAAGCGTTGGATGCCTTTTCTACCGCCGCCAACGCTTCCGGAAAGGCTCGTCGCTCCATCTGTATCTCACCGAGGCGCGACAGAAATTCGACGTCGTTCGGAGCTATTTGCAAACCCTTTTGCACATCCGCGAGCGCCGCGTCGTAATTCTTTTGATCGAAATAGACAAAGTGACGGATGCGATAGATATCCAACGCTGGCTTGAAGCCCTTATCGAGAGCAGTCGAAAGATCCCGTATCGCATTATCGTTCTCTTTCAGGCTGTAATGCGCGAATCCCTTTCGATAGAGTGCGTCCGAGTCGTTGGGGACAAGGGCGAGGGCTTTACCATATGAGTCCGCGGCTGCCCGGAAATTCTTCTGGCGTATTGCTATCGTCGCCGCCTCCTTAAACTTTTTCGCCTCGTCACGTTCCTTTCGGGATTGGGCGAAGGTCGGCCCGGCGACCAAAAGCAACATCGAGGCTAGGGACAATAGAGCGATGGTAAGACTTCGAAATTTCATAGGTTGCGGCAGAACTACTGCTCGATAACTGGGCCGGAGGATTGGGACTTCTTGGGAGCTGGCTTTCCGACCGGTTTCTGTGCGCCGACAGGCTTGCTTGCGGGCGTAGCCGCCGTGCGTGTTTCGATCTCGGCACTACGCGGCAAAGAGGTATCTGCGGCCGGAGACTCCACCGCTGCTTTCGACGGCGGAGCCGGGACCGGGACGTCGGCCGCCGGTCGTGTTTGTGGAGCGCTCGGCTGTGTCGCGGGGCTCGGCGACGCGGACGGAATGGTTGTCGTGTCGGCGTATCTGCTGTACGCAAATAAGCCACCCGCAATAACAACTGCCCCCAGAACCAGTATGCCGATCAAACCGCCAATAAGGAGCCCAGTCTTCGACGATTTCTTGTGGAATGTGGAATCTGCGGCCACAGGCGGCGGCACTGTTTCCGGGGCGCTCGCAACCACCGCTCCGGCGCCTGCAGACGCCGCCCTCGACACCGGTAAAGGCAGCGCCTCAGATGCGATCCCCTGCATGTGTGGCGCGGCCGTCGCTTGACGCGTTTCTTCCAAAACCGGCGGCGCGGGTGCAATTCGGGTTTCGTCTTCCGCACGAGGAGAATGTGTGATGAGCGGAGCGTCGAAACGTGCGGGGGGAGCTGTGATGCCGAGTGGAATCGCGGTCGAGGGGCTCGGCTCTACCGCGATCGCCGGCACGACGTTATCGGTGGCTCCACCGTTATAAGCTCGGCGAAGTTCCTTTTGCATCTCCGTGGCGCTCGTATAGCGTTCATTTTGCCTAATGGCCACGCCCTTGATTAGAATCGCCGATACTGCTGCTGGCACTTCCGGATTGAGCTCGTTCAGCGGCGCGATCGGATCTTTAATGCCCCCGAGGAGTGCGTCCGCGCGAGTGAGAGCATCTGCGGGGGCCTGATTCGCCAGCAACTGATAAAGAGTCGCCGAGAGCGAATATATGTCGCTCCGGGCATCCGTGCCCGTTCCCCGAATCTGTTCCATCGAGGCGAAGTGCGGTGAATATCCCGCTACGCTTGCCGAATTCAGAGAGTCAGTTTTCGTATCGAAATCTTTTGATAACCCGAAGTCGAGTAGGACGATGTGATTATCGTCAGTCAGTTTCAGATTTTGGGGTTTTATATCACGGTGGACGATCGGGGGCTCGTGCGAATGCAGGTAGTTGAGTGCATCCAGCATCTGATCGGCCCAGAACATTACCCAGCTTAGCGGAAAGGGCTTGCTGGCATTCTCCAACCTTTTTGCGAGGTCATCTCCGGGGATGTGCTCCATTACCAGGTATTGGTCGCCATTCTCCATGAAATGGTCGATCACTTTTGGAAGTACCGGATGCCGGAGCCGTGCTAATATCCGTGCCTCCCGTTCGAATGCATTCCCCAATGCCTCGTCTTCGTTAAAGAAAGTACGCTTAAGGGCCACCGCGCTGCCCAGGCGCTGATCCACCGCAAGATACACTTCACCCATTCCACCCTTCCCGATCGGCTGCACGACCAGGTAGCGGTTCTGAATCATTGAATTTTGGGCAAGTGGTTTCATTTTCGAATGCAGTTAACTTCGTTTTCCAACAGTCATCGCCGGCATTCCTGCATGCTGGTAGCAGCGTGTCGGCCCCTTGACGCGACGCGAGCAAGGGGTTCCTTTTTTGGTCTCTGCCCCGCAGAAATATGATGGTTCAATGGCGCCCTCGAAAACCGGCGTCGCCTTCCGCACCGGCGGCGGCGCTGTCGGGCGGCGATCCGCCGGGACTGGCGAATCATTGACCGGGAAGGTCATCGTCTCCGATTGCTCACGGACTTTCGGAAGGGTTTCGTTCTGAACCAAACTTTTGGCCGCCTGAAGTGGCAATCGTCGCGGCTCGTCGGGGTGCCGACCACTTGTCAGGAAGCTTCCAACGCCAAGCAGCATCATCACTACGCCGGCTATCACAGCGACTCGCGGTATCAGATCGTAGCCCTTATTGACGGATTCGCAAACGTCACAAAATCGGCGGCTGGTGGTCAGTTTCCACTCGGCACGCTCGATCTTTTCGCCGCAGTTCGCACAAAAGCTTGGCCGAAAAAGCATGTGACCGAAAAATTCCCTTCATCCGCCTAAGGTTACGGAGACGGTATGTTCTGGATTCGCAACCGGATGGTTTGGAAATTATAAACCAAAAAGTGCAAAAGGTGAAGATAAAACCGGTGCCCAAGTTAACCCATGCGCGTTATTGACAGCTGCGGTTTGCAACCGCGTTCCGCCTCCTGGCGTCCAATTGGTAACATCTCATATGCTCCAATTCAGAATTATCGTCGTCTCCGTTCTGTTCGCCGTCTTTACCGGGTCGATCGCGGGGCAAGACGAGGATCCCATTCGGGTCGATTCGTCGATTGTACGCTTAAACGTCGGCGTCGCCGATGGCCGCGGCCGATCGGTGACCAATCTCAACAAAGGTAATTTCGAATTATTTGAGGACGGCGTCAAGCAGGAGATTCTGCGATTCGAACCCAGCGAGGCGCCTTTTAGCGTGGTGGTAATTCTCGACATGAGCGGCTCGACCCTTGGATTCCGCCAAGTCATCAAACAGTCCGCCGTCAGATTTTTAGACGCGATATCGTCAAATGATCGGGTCGCGGTGATCGAGTTTTACGACAAGATAAATGTCCGCAACGATTTTACGACGAACCGCAACGTCATCCTGCAGTCCATCCAGGCTGCAAACGGTCTTGGCAAATCGCCGATGTATAAAGCGATCGATCTGGCGCTTGATAAGCTTTCTAAGGAAAACAGCAGGCGAAAGGCGATCGTTGTTCTTACTGACGGTGTCGATTCGGGAGTGCAGGATAAAGACCGTAAGGCCCTCGAATCACTCTCGGATAGTCAAATAGCTTCTGCGATAATGCCTGAGGCGAGCGATACTCTGGCCCGCGTTCTCAGCCGATCAGATGCGCAGGGCGTAACGATTTATCCTCTGGCTCTTCCGACCGGCGACCCTATGCGGCTTGCTGACCCCACGCCTCGTCAGATAGCAATGTTCACAGCGGCGCGGACACGCCTGAAGATCGTCGCCGACCGCACTGGCGGAACGCTCAATACGATCAATAGACTAGAGGAAATGGGCCGGATCTACGCTCAGGTCGCGGCCGACATGCGGACGCTTTACACCGTCGAATATCAACCCTTAAACGATAAGCGCGACGGCAAATGGCGCAACATCCGTATCGACGTAAAAATTCCTGAACTGATATCGAGGACGAGGCAGGGCTACTACGCACGGTAGGAAGTGGGGACAGGTGGTTAGCAATTTATAACCCTTCGTCACTCCGCACTCCGCTAGCATCACCGTTTCTTGACACCTCCGAGCCCTCTCGTTAATCTATTCGTTCGCCTTTGTGCACCCGTAGCTCAGCTGGATAGAGTACTTGACTACGAATCAAGGGGTCGCATGTTCGAATCATGCCGGGTGTACCATTCTTAATCTCAATAGAATCAAATAAGCTAGTTTCGTAATAACATGAGAATTAGGTGTCCAGCGTTAGAACGATTGATGCGTGTCTAAGTCGTTCGGAAACTACCTTCGGATGCTCGCCTTCGGATAGATGCATAGTCGCTGAAGTATGCCGGAGATCGTAAAGCTTGATCTTTGGAAGTCCGGCATCCTTTCCGATCTTTTCGAAATGACGCTTTCGCAGATTTCCGATTAGGATTGGATCGCCGATCTCATTTTGGGAATACAAGATCGTTTTCACGGTAAACGTCTCGAATCTGCGTTTTTGCCTAAAGTTGTCCGATCCTTTGGGCCTTCAGTGCCCCTATCAGTTCCGGCGCTAATGTCAGGGGCCGATTGCTTTTCGCGGTTTTTGGTATCGAGTAATAGAATCCGCCGCCTTTCTTAGCCTTCACCGTCCGGCGAACAGATAGGCTTCGATTCTCAAGATCAATGTCCTTCCATATCAGACTTAAACCGTCTGACATCCCTTCACACTTTTTCTCTCAAACGAGTTTTACCTTCAAAGTTTTACTTTACAATTACTATCGAAAGATATTAGAAGGATCAACTGTTGGTGACGGTAAGTTTAGCAGTTTAATCTTTCTAGCCGTCGTCCCATCAATAGTAATTCCCCATTTTTTAAAAAACGGGACCAGATTGTTTTTCGTTACCAGGCACATAGCATAGACAAATCGGCTGGCTCTTTCCTCATCTGCTACTTGCTCGCCTTCGACAAATTGCTGTTTTCTGAAATATTGGTGCAATTTCTTAAAAGCGTCCCATCCATAGACACTTTTGAGCTGATGAAACATCACGAGTTTTGTGAAAAATTCATTGTCATCATCTTTGTTTTGCCCCAGATAATTCTTGTTTGGTTGGGCTAGATATTTTCTGGCTCTTTCAAAAGTGGTGGTTTCGTCGTCGTCTTCGGCGGCTCCGAGTCGGGACGGCAGTCCGAATTTTTCCTGTACGTAAAGCGAAAAGATGTTGACGCTGATTTCGCCGATAGATTCCCATGTCCAGGATTTTTGCTGATGCGTGTGCCCGGTTTCGTGCCAGATGCCCCATTCTTTATCCAATTTTTCGGTCAGGTCGGTGAAATTGTCGCGTTTCATCCCGATCAAATAATCTGAGGCATACATGTAATATTGTTCGCTCTCTTTGGGTGTGGAATAAAGGTCAACCAGATAATGCAGGCGGTTTCTGGTTCGCATATTTTCCAGAGAACTGTTATCGAACCCCGCCAGTTCATCTTCCCAGTCAATGACCTGATGAATGGTCTTAAAAGAGGCAGGGATATTCTGAATCGGATTTTTTAAGTAATCTCGGTAAGGGATTGTTATGAGTGCTTTGTCTGAAACCACCTCCACGAATGGAGCATCGCTCATCGTTTTCAGATCGTTCTGCCAATCGGACAAACTCGTCTTATTCAATTGGTATAAAGGAAAAGCTTTGCCACCTTTGATTTTTATTTTGACTGTGGATGGATTGGTGTCATATCCTTCGCTTTTGACAAAAATAAAAGAGAGAATTCCGTCCTGCGAAGCGGCGACGGTATTGACACCGTTTTTTAATTTATCTTCCTGTGTCTTATTTCTGTCGCCCCATATCGGCTTGAAACCGGTCATCGAAAATAGATCATAGTCCGGATTCAAATTGCTCACCTCCAGAATGATTCTTTCTCCCTTTTTTACATAAAGTCCCGAAGGCTGATAATCGCACAAAACCGTTCGCTGAGTTCTCTCCACCTCAATTTGACCTGCGGTTTGAGAGGTTAAAATGTATTCTTTCTGATAGTTATTATAGTTTTGCGCCTTTACCGCTAAACATAACAGGCAAATTAATAATGACGCTAGGGTCGTTGTTTTCATAGCATTTTGTCCCGGTTAATGTCCCTTGCTACTCTGGTTTTTATTATCTTTGAGGCTGCTCAGACGATTAGCCCAGCTGATAATGGATTCAGGAGTTTTGCTGCCTTTTTCATTGAAATATCTGGTCTTTTTTTCCTCGTTGTAGATGGCGGCATGAATGGTATTATTGGCTAAATCAATCGCTATCGCCGATTCCAGATGCCCGCAGGCGTGAATCAAACAGCCGCTTGAGAAAAGAATGTCGCCGTTTTTTTCAATCGGGTTCTGCGTCTCGAACGATTCCAGAAAAGAAGCGTAATTCTTTTTGCCTAGAAGTTTTTTCAAACGGGCTTTGATAACCGCGTTATCCAAAATTTTGCTCGAATCTTCGCCCTTCCAATCGGCGATGCCGACAGGTAATGCAGGAACTTTAGTTTTAACGGTTTGTGCAAAACCCAAAGTTCTAAAAATTACCGTGATTAAAAACAAAAAGATAACTTGTTTCATAATTTCCATCTAAATTGTTCGGCGTAGTTTTATTTTCCCCGTTATTCTCCGTTTTTTCGTTATTTTCTTTTTAGGTTTGGATTTTGAACCTATATTTTTTGGCATAAAGTCTTCACCGCAACAATCTAAACACGGTGTTTTATTCAGTTGCGAATATGTTACAAGATAAAGTTTTCCTTCAGTCTCGCCCGCTTGGACAATGTAAAACTCGGTTTTCGGGTTTTCATTTGTTTCGAGCTTGCGGGAATTTATAAACTCAAGACGCGAAGGGTCAAAGCCTTTATGTTTTTCCAAAAACTTTCGGATGTAATCGGTTCGCTTTTCACTGACAATATTATTTTCGCTTTTGCCAGGGTAGAATTTTGCGATGATCTTGGCCGTCGGATCATTTGCTAATTCATTACGAAGTCCGTCGAAATGCAAACTGTTTAGCTCACAGGCATTTGCGTCCGCCTTGACGGATGCAAAATCATTTTGCGCGGAGCAAAAAACAACGGTTAATTGAATAATTACGAACAGAAAAAGTAAAATTTTCATATTATCTTCATATTATCAAGGAGAGACTATCCGCTTATTTTTACTGTGTCTTTTTACAAGGTTTGGTTGATGCCTTATCAGCTAGACGTTGCGCCTGCGAATTTTGATTTTTACCCGGTTTGACAACATCGGTGACACAGGCACCGGTCGCGCTGATTTTGGAAACTATCAAATACGAAGTCGGAGGTTTTTCATCGCCGTTATCGGAAACGTTCAGTCGAACTATTAAGGCAACAGGTTTCTTGCCTTTTATTCGCCACTCAGCCTTTTCGCCGAGCGCGGAAAAGTTGCCGAAATAATTCCACAAATCCAAACCGACGGTTTTTTTAGACGGCAAAACAACTCCGATTGAATTCCGCTCGTCATCCAGATAAACTTGCAGATCATATCCGCCGACACCTTTGCATTTGCCCGAATAATTACCCGGCATCCCTTTATCAACGTCAAGGGTTCTGCATTTATCGGCCGACAAATCAGTGTAAACGCTTTTGGTTTGGGCAAAAGCCGCGACTGAAAAAACAAATACGAATGAAAAAAATAATAGCTTTTTGAACATTGATCTTTATCCTTTTAGAACTTCCGCAGTTGGAAGAAGCAAATATGGAGGGTTCGCCAAATAGACTCTTACCCCATCCCGAATAATACTTGTTTTGGTTTCGATCCAACTGTTGTTTCCCGATAGCAATGACTTTCAATTCGTACAAATGCTCTGATACAAAGCCCGATATAATTGAGCACGGGGCGTAACTTCGACATTCTGCGCGTTCGATCAAACATTGCTGCTGTAAGCCTCGATGATAAAGTTAATGTAATCTTCGTTAATTATTTTCGGCGGATTTATTCGTTATTTTAATCAGGTTTCACTTCAAATGGACCAGACACATTATTTCGCAGATCACCGAATTCGACTTTTGCAAGCGTCTCATTAAGTTCGTCAACAAGTCTAATAACATCGCCATATTTCACATCCGGCGCGGGATACAGAATTAATCTCTTATAGACTTCATTTGTTCCTTCTTCAAATACGCCGTTTTGCTCGCGGTCCTCGAAAATTCTCAACAAAGTAACCTTTAACTGACTTCTATCCACCGGACTGTTATTTAACTTGATTTTGCCTGCTCCATCGAAATTCATAGCCAGAAATAATGGATTCGGTCTTGGTATTGCATTGGGTTTTTCAGGTATTCCCAGATCGAAATTAACGACATACCTGCCGTTCGGAGTTTTTTCAAACTTGCCGACCTCTCTTGCGGGCTGAACGATAAATTTTGCTCTGTAGGAGGTCGGCGAACTTTTCTGCACGGCTTTTAAAACTTTAAGAATTTGCGAGAACGGCAAACTAACATCCGCCTTGATGTAAAAGAATTTGACATTTTCGACCAGATACGGCGGAAGTTTTAATCCGGTCGTTGAAGGATCGTTCTTATGCTTTTTGCTGTATTGGGTCAAAACGGTCTTGAGCGACGCGTCATCGAGCTGCTTATCCTGATAATAAATTCGATTATCCCTGTTCAGGGTCAGCAATAAAATATTTTCGGCAGGGTTCTCTTCATAAACCGTGTTCTGCACACCCGAAGGAACTTCGAGTGTTTTAGGTTGACTTTCCGGTGTTTGAGTTGTTTTAGGTTGATTCGTCCGGGCTTGACCGGAATTTTGAGCGCAGGCAGTCAACTGAAAAGACAAACAGATAAGAATAACCAGCGGCAAAATCTTACTCATAGTTTTTCTCCTTAAAGTTTTTAGACGTTGTTCGGTTTGGAAGAAAGAATGGGGCTTCTTGACTATACACCACCCGACAGAAGGAAGCCCCCAAAAACACCGAGTTAGGCAGCGGATACCATCCGAATATGCTCCCACCAGAACGTCGGGTGAAATATTCGGCGGCCGCCACTGACATTACACATACTGCCGCGAAGAATACAACTGCAACCATGATGCGGAACGACGAATGCTTCGATGACATATTTCTTGATACCCTTGACCTTAACTTGTTAATCTCAAATACACGGCTAGGTACCGAACACGACACTACAGGACTGGTAGTCTTCTTCATCTTTGGCTGGGTATCTCTCAAAGCGCGAGCGAGCCCGACCAGGGCCTAATGGCATCACGATGCCGCAATCTGTCACCTAAGAATCAGCGAAACGCTGGGATCTATGGACGGCCTATCTCGTAGCCATTTTTTGGCGGCGAAGGAAATCCTCGATAGACTGATAATAGTTTCGCCTGAGAATGTCCATATAAAGGCGGATCTCGCAGCGGCCTCGGCAGTTGCGACCGATTGAGCGGAAGGCTTGGTGCCCGTCGCACAAACAAACCGTCCAACTGCGCGAAGTAACCAGGAATCAAAAAGTGTCGAGGAGCTGCATCAATGAAATTTGTGATTTTATGCGTAGTGTCGGCCGCCGCGGCTGTTTTATTAGTTATGAGTGATGATCTCTCACCTGCGGCTGCGGCCCAGACGTCGAACTCGCTGACGGCAAAGTGGACGGGCCCCTATGGCGGCGTACCCGCTTTTGACCGGGTACGGGTGCCTGAACTGAAGCCGGCGCTCGAGTTAGCTATGGTCGAGAATCTCGCCGAGATCGACGCGATCACAAAGAATCCTGCGGCTCCTACCTTCGCTAACACGATCGCTGCGCTCGAGCGTGCAGGGGCCACATACGGCCGGGTCTCGCGCATCTACGGCATCTGGACCGACAACATGAGCAGCGACGAGGTGCAAAAGATCGAAAGCGAAATGGCGCCAAAGCTCGCCTCGTTTGGCGACAAGATAACGCAGAACGAGCGACTCTTCAAACGTATCGAGGCAGTCTATAATTCTCCCGAAAAGGCTAAGCTAACGTCCGAGCAGCAGCGTTTGACCTGGGTGTTCTACACCGATTTCGTACGCTCCGGAGCCAAACTCGACGCGGTTAAAAAGAAACGCCTCTCCGAGATTAATCAGGAGCTAGCCGGCCACTTTACAAAATTCAGCCAGAATCAGCTCGGCGATGAGGGCGAGCTTTATGTGACCCTCGAAACCGAGGCGGACCTGGCGGGCCTTTCGCCCGATCTAAAGGCCGCCGCCGCCCAGGGCGCCGCCGCCAAGAAGGTAAAGGCCGCAGGAATCATCCGCAACACCCGTTCATCGGTTGATCCGTTTCTTACCGAATCGACCCGTCGCGACCTGCGCGAAAAGGTCTGGAAAATGTTCGTAAATCGCGGTGACAACGGCGGTGCTCGTGATAACAACGAGATCATCCCGCAGATTCTCGCTCTCCGATACGAGCGTGCCAAAATGCTGGGCTATGCGACGCACGCCCACTGGCGGCTCGAAAACGCGATGGCCAAGAACCCGGAAAACGCGATGAAGCTGATGGAGGGCGTCTGGCCCGCGGCCAAGGCCCGCGTCGACGAAGAGGTCGCCGACATGCAGGCGCTGGCCGATGTCGAGGGCGCGAAAATCAAGATCGAGCCGTGGGACTATCGCTTCTACATGGAAAAGGTCCGCAAGGCAAAATACGACCTTGACCAAAACGAAGTTAAGAAATACCTGCAGCTCGACAAAATGCGCGACGCCATGTTTTGGGTCGCGGGCGAGGTGTTTGATTTCACATTTACACCGGTTTCAAACGTTCCGGTCTTTCACCCCGACGTTACGGTTTACGAGGTAAAGAGCAAAACCGCGGGCAAGCATGTAGGGCTCTGGTATTTTGATCCGTACGCTCGCGACGGGAAGCGTTCGGGTGCCTGGATGAACGATTACCGCGAGCAGGAGCGTTACGACGGCGAGGTGACGACGATCGTCTCCAACAATTCCAACTTTGTAAAAGGCAAGCCGGGCGAGCCGGTTCTGATCTCGTGGGACGACGCCGTCACGCTCTTTCACGAATTCGGCCACGCTCTGCACGGCCTGTCTTCAAACGTGACGTACCCGACATTGTCCGGCACCAATGTCGCCCGCGACTATGTCGAGTTCCCTTCTCAGCTATTGGAACACTGGGTATCCACTCCCGAGGTCCTGCAAAAGTTTGCTTTGCACTATCAGACAGGCAAGCCAATTCCCCAGTCGCTGGTCAACAAGATCAAAAAAGCCGCCACCTTTAACCAAGGATTTGCGACAACCGAGTATCTATCGAGTGCTCTTGTCGATATGAAGCTCCATCTTGCCGCGGATAAAAAGATCGACGCCGACGCATTTGAAAAAGAAACCCTCGCCGCGCTCGGAATGCCTAAAGAACTCGTCATGCGTCACCGCACGCCGCAGTTTGGCCACGTATTCTCAAGCGACGGCTACTCGGCCGGCTATTACAGCTACCTCTGGTCGGATGTCCTGACCGCGGATGCATTTGGAGCATTTACCGAGGGCAAAGGCGCCTACGACAAAGCAGTCGCCCAGAAACTGATCAAGAACATCTTCTCAATCGGCAACACAATCGACCCCGCCGAGGCCTACAGAAACTTCCGAGGCCGCGATCCGAATGTCGATGCACTGATGATCAAGCGCGGGTTTCCCGTTAAGAAATAGGTTCCGGTACATTCGCGGGAATAAAATGGGCCGCCGAGATGTCTGAGCGGCTCCTATTTTCAGGGTTGGGGCTCTGACGGCGTGATAAGAAGGTCGCTGATTCGCCCATACGTCCAATCATTCCCTCGGCGCGCCGTCCATCAGTAGTAGTAGGATAGTGATTGCTCAGCATAAATAAGTTTTAGATTTTAGACATGAGGAGTTTAGCTATGCTTAGGAGAACCTTAACAATCATCTTTTCAGGAATACTGTTGTCCACGGCCTTCGGCTTCCAATCGGTTCATGCGCAAACAGATAGAGACGCCCAACTCGCCGCAAAGGCGCGGGCCGAAGTACAAAAATTGGGCGTGGGCCGGGACGCCCGCGTTGAGGTCAGAATGCGGGACAACACTAAGTTGAAAGGCTCTATCAACGTAGTGGGCGAACATTCCTTCAGCATCACAGATTCAAAAACAGGCGCGTCGCAAACGGTGGCATACGCCGACGTAACGCAGGTGAAGAGGTCAGGCAGCGGTCTTTCAGCACGAACGTGGGTGGTCATTGGTGCCGCAGCAGTTGCAGCGGCGATCGTAGCCGTGGTTGTCCTTAAGCCTGCATTGTGTGACGGTGGTGCTCAGACGGGTGGCTTATGCTAACCTGCCGCAGGTGAGGCAACGGCCTTTAAGACGCGGATGAACGTGGATTTCAGGTACCGCGGTCGTTTATTAGTCCCGGAGTCTTGCTCTCAAAGCGATATGCAGTCTAATTTTTGTCGATTGCTACGGGCTTAAATAAAATGCGAAATGCTCTCAATGCCGCTGGATGATAAATAGTCGAATGTTTTTCGTCCGGCATTATTTCGTAATGCCACTTTATGCCGGCCGGCGCGGTTTTTCGTAGGGTGTTTGCAAGCGGTCGGATAGTATCCGCGACCCCTTTGTCGCCGCTGCCGGCAAGATACAAAGTCTTCGCCAATTTCGGACTCGCGGCCAGACGTCCGGCCGCGCCGTTGACGAGCTTTTGATTATTCCACCACAGACTCGGGTCAAAGGCGATATAAATATCAAACAGATCCGGTTCCAGCAGAAAAGTCTCGACAATGAACAGCCCGGCGAGCGATTCGCCGATGATCGCCTTCTCATCCGTCGTGCGATAACGCCGTTTGACTTGGGGCATTAGCTCATCGCGAATAAATTTTCTGAACGCTGCGGAGCCGCCAACACGCTTTGCAATTTTCTTGTCCTCTTCGTTTTCGGTAGGTCCGGTCATATCACGGCGCCGCTCGGTATTTTCAATCCCGACAAGCAAGAACGGCCGCATCGTCACGTTACCAACCGACACCTGGACGAGGCCCGCAACGTGGAGATAGTCTTCCGAAATGCCTCCGTCAAGCATATATAGGACCGGCCAACGAGTATCCGCCGACACCGTATAATCTGGCGGCATATAGACATTAACCCGCCGCCTTTCACTTAGAATTCTCGACTCAATAGTGAACGTCTCGCCAATAACCAACGGCCCGGCCTTTCCCTCGTCAGACGGTGCGGATTGTCCGTGTGCGGGAATCATCGATTGGAGAATAAACCATAGAGCAAAACCCAAAAGCTTCAGCATAACTACCCGTCCACACCTCATTACGCAAAGTAATGTACTCATAATGAGGTTACGCACGCGATATCGCAATTTTCTGACTTTGATGCTGCGATATTCGGCCAATCTCGATGATTCTGCGCCGACGGCGCGGCGAGTGCAAGAGGAAAATCAGCCGTTGGGCTATCTTGATCCGCGTGCGGCCTTCGCTGTCAAGCGTGCTTTTCACGCTTTGTCGAATTCTGCACGAATTGATCGATTTTGCAGATGTGTGGCACGTGCCACAATTTCAACCTTGCCGGCACTCCGACCGGTTCGGCAGGCTCCTCTACTTGATGCCTAGATTCCTCATTCGGCGGTACAGATGGCTGCGGTCGACGCCCATTTCTTCGGCTGCTTTTGTTACGTTTCCTTCGCTTTCGGCGAGCTTGCGGACGATGAATTCGCGCTGGTAGGCATCGGTCGCGTCCTTAAAGGATGGGAATTTGAAACTGGGCGATACCGAACCGTTTGACCCTTCGAGCAGAGGGAGATCGGCGGCGGCGATTTCGTTTTTGGGCGACATGATCACGATTCGCTCGATAAGGTTTTTCAGCTCGCGGATATTCCCCGCCCACGAGTATCCCTGCAGCGTCTCGACGGCCTCGGTCGCAAACATCTTTGGCCTTTTGCCGTAATCGCTTGAGAAGCGGCGATTGAAATGGTCGACCAGCACCGGAATATCTTCGCTCCGCTCGCGAAGCGGCGGCACCTGGAAAGGGATGACATTCAGGCGGTAAAAAAGATCCGATCGGAAGGTACCGCTTTCGATCAAAGCATCAAGCGGCTGATTAGTCGCTGATATAACCCGCACATCCACCGACACCGAAGTGTTGCTGCCGACCGGCTCAAACCGCTGTTCTTCGAGCACCCGCAGCATCTTTGCCTGCACTCGCGGCGACATATCGCCTATCTCGTCGAGAAACAGCGTGGCGCCGTCGGCTATCTCAAACTTCCCTTTCTTTGCTTTGAGCGCACCGGAAAATGCTCCTTTGTCGTGGCCGAAAAGCTCTGATTCGACCAGCTCCTCGGGCAATGCCGCCGAGTTGATTTCAACAAATGGCAGGTTCCGGCGTTTGGAATTCGCATGGATCGCCCGGGCCACCAGCTCTTTTCCCGTCCCGCTCTCTCCCGATATCAGCACACGTCCATCGGTCGGGGCGACAATCGCGATTTGCTTACGAAGCGCACGCATCGCTACCGATTCCCCGACCATGACGTATTGCTCGGCGATCTCGTCCTGCAGTCGTGTATTCGTAAGCTCTAGTGCTCGCTGCCGAATGGCATTTTTTACTGTAACCACAGTACGCTCGAGGCTGAGCGGTTTTTCGATAAAATCAAACGCCCCGAGTTTGGTCGATCGGACAGCAGACTCGATATTGCCGTGACCGGATATCATAATAACGGCCGCCGTATTCCCGGTTTCTTTGATCCTCTGCAGAACTTCGAGTCCATCAATGCCGTTGCCGAGCCAGATATCGAGGAGGATGCAGGAAAACCCAGTCTCGCCCGCCATGGCCAAACCTTCGTCAGCGTTGGCGGCGGTAGTGACAACGAAACCCTCGTCCTCGAGCACATCGCGCAGGGTCTCGCGAATGCCCCGCTCGTCATCAACGATTAAAATCGAATCCTTCATCTTGCGGTCAAACGTTTACTGGGAGCTCTATGATGAATCGGGCGCCCCTAGGGGTATTTGCGACGACCTTAATTCGACCGTGATGCTCGCTCACGATGCGATTTACGATTGCCAATCCTAATCCAGTGCCTCGCCCTTTTGTCGAGAAATAGGGCTGAAACAACTTCTGCAAGTCCGCCGGATCAATGCCCGCTCCGGTATCCGAAACCTCGGCAACTACGAGATCCCGCGCGACGTCATGACGGACCTTAATCGTGATTTGGGTAGCTTCCCCAGCAATGTCGGCAGCCTCGAGGGCATTGTCGATCAAATTGCCAAACACCCGGCCCATCTGCGCAGCGTCGAGCATGACACTAGGCATGTGGCCATTCTCGGTGAATTCGAGACTGGCACCACGCAGCCGTCCGTCAAACGATACGACCGAGTTCGTGATCACGCCCTGGAGGTCGCCAGGCGATAGATTGACTTCGGGAAGCCGGGCAAATCTTGAGAATTCGTCAACCATCGTCTTTAGAGAAGACACTTCGCGAAGTATCGTTGCAGTGCTCTGGATGACGACCTCGCCCAAAGCCGATGACCGAGCCCCGTTGCCCTCCGCATTTAAGCGTTTGGCGATCCGTTCGGCCGAAAGCTGGATCGGTGTTAGCGGATTCTTGATCTCATGCGCCATCCGGCGAGCAACCTCTTGCCAAGCCGATGAACGCTGCGCCGCGATAAGCTCTGAAAGGTCCTCAAAGACCAAAACGACACCGTCCCCGGCTGGCAGTGTCGATGCGGTGATCGCGAGCGACCGGCCCGCATGGTCGCCCGCGCCGCCGGCTTTTAATACGATCTGGTCTGATGCATGGCCTACGCGCGTCGCTCTTGAGGTCAGTTTAGCGATGATAGATCTCGCTTCGTCGGACGGAATATCCTTGATAGTCATGTGGACATCGCCCCGGTTCGGAAGTTCCAGAAATGCAGTCGCTGCGCTATTCACGGTAGTGATGCGGTCTTCCGCGTCAAAGCTTATGACGCCAGTCGGCAGCGTCTCTAAAACTGTCTCAATATACCGGCGGCGCTCGCCAAGCTCAGTCGAGTTGGATTCCAGCCGTGACGACATGTCGTTAAAGGCATCGACGAGAATCGCGAGCTCGTCCTCGGCCAGCACATCGACACGATGTGAGAGATTGCCCATTGCGATCTCGCCGGCGCCCTCTGCAATTGCTCGTATCGGTGTCGTCAACCCGCGTGCCACGTAGAATGCGATCCATGACGACGCAAACATCAGCAAAAACGTCAGCAAACCAAGGGTAAGCAGACCAACTTGGCGCACGTTTATCTGGTTCTCTTTGAGCCGGTCAAATTCCAGGAGCGAGTTGTCGACGATCTGACTGACCGTGCGTTCGTCGAACGGATCGGGAATAATGATGAGCATTCGTCCGTCGACGAGCGTGGCCGCTACCACATCGAATCCGCGACCATCCCGGAGGGTCGCGTCCGCCGAGCTCGCCAGCGTCACCTCCGAGATAAGGCGTTCGATTTCAAGCTTTTCTTTCGGCCCGACATTCCGATCAAACGCCTCGCGACTAGAGCGGTTTGCAGAAAGCAGGCTTATATGCGCGAGGCTCCCGACCTCGGCAATCTGGGCGAGGTCTTTGGCATCGACTTGGCGATCCGATAGGCTTGCCGCCAGCATCCGTGCCGACTCGTCCAACCGAGCCGAGCGGTCGATCAGGGACTGTTCCTGTACAGACCGGGCTTCTTTAATCGTCTGCTCAGGTATCTGAGTAAACCACCGCTCGAGCGCACGGTTCATAAAAAGATACGAGAAAACCGCCATCGCGATGATCGGCAGCAGGCTTACTGCAAAAAAATAGACCAATAAGCGCGATTTCAGCTTAGCCCCAAGCGTGAACGTTCGCCGCTCTCGAACGAGCTTGATGATGCTTCGCAAAAAAATGAATGCGAAGATCATGAAGGCAACAAAATTCAATGACGAAAGCGCGTAAAGCAGCAGCAGATCACTCGAAGAATTTACCGCAAATTCTTTCCACCAGTTGGTCGACTGAAGAATAATGAGCAGGGCAAGAGAAACGAGCGCGAGCGTGCCGATTACCCACGGCATTCGGCGACGCTTCGGTTGTAATTTGCCCGCTTTCACGCCTGCCATGTTAACACGCGCATAACTATCGGATAGAATCGAATATTTCCCGCAATATGCAGCACATTTTTTTCGACGACGGCGGAATTCTGCGCAGCGGTTGGCGAGCCGGCATTTTTTTGGCAGCGTTTATTTTCTTTGCGATGCTGTTTGCCGCGTTAGTCGCGCTGATCCTCGACACTACCAGTGTAGGCGCACCCGAGGGGTCGGCTGCATTTATGATTTCGTACAGCCTGGCGCCGCTGCTGCCGGCGATCTTTGTCGGCTGGCTGTGCGGCAAGTATCTCGAGGGAGTGCCTTTCACCGCTCTGGGGATTCAGCCGATTGGGCCATGGTTTGGTCACTGGCTGGCCGGACTTGCGTTAGGCGGGGCGACGCTTATGCTGGCGGTGCTGATCGCGGTCGTATTCGGCGGTTTACGATTCGGCGTTGGAGATCTCCGGTTGGAGACTGTAACGTCGCTGGCTTTGGCATTTGTAGTTTTTGCTGTCGCCGCGGCCTTTGAAGAGGTTTTGTTTCGCGGGTATCTCTTGCAGACATTCGCTCGCGCCGGGCTGGCATGGCTTGCGGTATTGCTGACGTCTGCGTTTTTTGGGGTCGTTCACATGGGCAACCCGGACACGGGAATCATCTCGACCTTAAATTCGGTACTTGCAGGAATTTGGTTCGCGTTAGCGTATCTCAAGACCCGCGACCTGTATTTTGTATGGGGGTTACATCTTGCATGGAATTGGATGCAGGGTTCGTTTTTCGGAATCGAGGTCAGTGGCCTTGCCGGCATAGCAGGCGAATCGCTGCTAAAGGAGGTCGATACGGGCCCAACATGGCTGACCGGTCAGACATACGGTATCGAAGGCGGAGTTGCCTGTACTGTCGCAATTCTTGCTTCTATCAGTGCAATTTACCTTTTCCCGGCTGGTTTCGAGGTAGGATCTGCGACGAAAAGCGAGGCTGTCGACACTTCTACGCAAGCTGAATCTTAAATGATATGTCCACAGCTTTTGCGGAGTGCGTCAGACGGCCAACTGATATCAGATCAACGCCGGCCTCCGCGTAGGAACGGACGCGGTCGAGATCCATCCCTCCTGACGCTTCGAGCAGGACCGCCGGATTTATGCTCCGGGCCATTTCGACCAGTTTCGCGGCTTCTTCAGGAGTCTGATTGTCGAGCATCACGATTTCGGCACCTGCATCGATGGCCTCGCGGAGCTGAGCCCAATTTGAAATCTCGACCTCGATCTTATGCAGATGCCCCACTTTCTCTTTTGCGGCGCGCACAGCATTTGTGATGCCGCCTGAGAGGGCGATGTGATTGTCTTTAATCAGCACACCGTCATCGAGACCCATGCGATGATTCTTGCCGCCGCCGACCGTGACTGCATACTTCTCGAGCATTCTCAGCCCCGGGGTTGTTTTCCGGGTGTCAACTATCGCTGCGGCCGTTCCCTCGATAGCTTTGACATACTGCCGCGTAAGCGTCGCGATTCCCGAAAGCCGTTGCATTAAATTTAGGGCCGTTCGTTCGCCGACGAGCAGCACATCGGCATAGCCCTTGAGAGTCGCAAACACAGTACCGGATTCGATTTCATCACCGTCGCTCACCGTGCCCTCTATCTCCGCCCCGTCAGGATCGAGATGAAAAAATACGGCCTCGGCCACGCTGAGACCGCACAAAATCAGATCTTCCTTGGCCAGGAATCGTCCGATTCCACGAGTATCCTGCGGCACGGTTGCCGACGTCGTAATATCACCGCGCCCAATATCCTCGGCCAGGAATTCACCAACCGCCCCCAATACTTCCCCGCTTTCAAGCCAGTTCATAACTTTTCTGGAATATCTATCCGAGTGATCTAATATTTCTGTTTAAGGTCGCGATCTGTTCGCCGAGATCGATCAGCCGTGCACGTAGGGCATCTACCTTGTCAACCGGCGCCTTAGCGACAAAACTCTGGTTTAAAAGTTGTCCATCAAGCCGGGTCTTCTCGTCATTTAACTTCCCAACTTGCGACGTGAGACGATCTCGTTCGACATCAAAATCGATAAGGCCTTCCAGTGGGATGCCAATTGCCGCGTCATTGGTCACCGCCTTAGCCGATGCCCTTGGAACGTCGAGCACCTCGCCGATGATCAAAGATTCGGCACGGGCGAGCTTCAGAATTTGCGTTTCATTCGCGCGAAAGATTTCTTGAAATTCAACCGCCGCCGCGACATGCACTTTGAAACTTACATTGGTTGGTATGCTCATCTCTGCTCGAATATTCCTCACCCTTTTTATCAGGCTGATTATCGAGCCCATCTCAGTCTCGGCACGCTCGTCGATTAACGCGGCATCGCCCAATGGAAAGTCTGAAAGCATGATAGATGGAGCAGCAGACGCGTAAGCCGGATTGTGAAGGGCGGCACCCGTTCCTGGCAGTTTCTGCCACAAGTCTTCGGTAAGGTAGGGCATGAAAGGATGGAGTATTCGCAGGGATTGTTCGATGATCGTGAGCATCCGGGAGACCGCCTCGGAATTGCCATCATTGATCTCATCTTTCTTCAACTCAATGTACCAGTCGCAGAAATCGTCCCAGAAAAAATGGTAGATCAGACTCACCGCCTCATGGAATTGATATGTGCCTAACGCACGGTTTACGGCCATCGCTGTCTTGTTCAAACGCGACACGATCCACCGATCGGCGAGGGTTCCGCTTGTTGTATCCTGCGCAAGTATCGACTCCGGAAGGTTACCAGTCGTTCCTCCGGAATCACGACCGATTTCTGATCCCTCAGAGTTCATCAAACAAAACCGGGTCGCGTTCCAGATCTTGTTGGCAAAGTTCCTGTAGGTCTCGACACCGACGTCGTTCCAACGAATATCTGCACCCGTAGCGATGCTCGCGAGATAGATGCGCGTTGCGTCAACGCCAAATTTGTCAAACATTTCGATCGGATCAACGCCATTGTTACGCGATTTCGACATCGGCTTCCCATCTTTGCCGAGCACCGTACCGGTAATTACGACATCGTTGAAAGCCTTTTCGCCGGTGAATTTTCTGGTCAGCATTATCATTCGCGAGACCCACAGAAAAATGATATCGCGGCCCGTAACAAGTACGTCGGTCGGCAGAAACCGGTCAAGATCGGATGCATCTTGAGCTTTATCCAGCGTGACATCCACTGGTGAAGTGCTGTGACCGGCCGGTTTATCGCCTGTCCATCCCAACGTCGAAAATGCCCAGAGACCCGAAGAAAACCATGTGTCAAGCACGTCGTTATCCTGTCGAAGTTCACTGGTTCCCGCGTTTTCAGCGGCCTCCTCAACGCTTCTAGCCACAAACACTTTCCCGTCCCCGTCGTACCACGCAGGTATCGGATGACCCCACCATAGCTGACGCGAGATCGTCCAGTCCTTCAAATTTTCGAGCCACGATGTGTAAACCTTCTTGTTCGGAATCTGCGGGAAAAAGTTCGGTACACCTTCCTTGGTCATCAAGTCGAGTGCCATATCGCGCATCTCGTCCATCTTTACAAACCACTGTTCGGAAAGAATCGGCTCCACGATCGTGTTACACCGCTCACAAACCGGCAGCGTGATTTCGTAATCATCGACTTTGTCGAGTAGGCCGAGCTCCTCAAACCGAGCGATAACCTTTTCCCTCGCGACAAAACGGTCGAGACCTTCAAAATCCGGACCCGCAACGGCATTCATTGTGCCGTTATCGTTCATTACAAGCAGTTTGGGCAGGTTATGGCGCTCGCCGACGAGATAGTCGTTCGGGTCGTGTGCCGGCGTGATTTTCACTGCTCCGGTGCCAAAGTCAGCATCGACGTATTCATCAGCGATGATTGGAATTTCGCGGCCGGTCAGCGGTAGGGCGATCGTTTTGCCGATCAGATGTTTGAAGCGAGCGTCCGCCGGATGCACCGCTACCGCTGTATCACCCAGCATCGTCTCCGGACGCGTCGTGGCGACGATAACCGAAACTCGATCGTTCGAATCGGTTGACGCTGATGCGACAGGATATTTCAAGTAGTATAGCTTCCCGTCCTTTTTCGTTTCTTCCTTTACTTCAAGGTCTGATAGCACCGTCCTGTCCTTTGGACACCAATTTACGATCCTCAGGCCTCGATAAATCCAACCCTGCTCATACAGCGTGCAGAACACGTTTCGCACCGCGATCGACAGGCTCTCGTCCATCGTAAAGCGATGGCGCGACCAATCTACCGATGCGCCTTCGCGCCGCATCTGCTCGGTGATGATGTTCCCGTACTGCTCTTTCCATCCCCACGCTCGTTTAACAAACTCATCCCGGCCGATATCTAGCGGCGTCTTGTTTTCTTCCTTGCGAAGCTGCTCTACAACCTTGCGCTGGACGGAAATACTCGCATGATCCGTACCGGGAAGCCACAGCGTCCTGTAGCCCTGCATCCGCTTCCAGCGCGCCAGCACATCCATCAGTGTGTGCTGCAGCGCGTGCCCCATGTGAAGACTGCCCGTCACATTAGGCGGAGGAATGACAATCGAATAGTTTTCCGCAGCCGGATCCTGATTGATCTCGGGGGTGAAGTATCCGTTCGTCTCCCAACGATGGTAGTGGTTTTTTTCCGCCGCTTTCGCGTCGTATGCCTTGGGAAGTTCCATAGTCATCGAAATTTGCACTTGTAAGAGCCTCACATCTGCCGAAACTCTTCGTATCTGATCGGGGGCCGCAAATTTAACGATTTTTCTCGTCTTCCAGCGCTTCGCGAATCAGCTTTTCGGCTATTCGCGGGACCGCTTCTTGAGCAATCTCCCTGACCGCCCGGTCGGAGAGGCGTTCGACAACGCGGTCCACGATAATGGCAATCGTTTCCTGGGAAACCTCGGTATTCGGTTGGGTTTGTGTAAACTGCGCGCGAGTATCCGTGGAGATAGGCGACGGTTCTTTTGTGTTTCCAGGTGCCGAGAATACAGGAATGCTGATATCAAGAAGGTCTTCCAGAGGAGCGAGTGAGGGTTGACGCGCGACTCTATCCTTCGGGGATACACTACCAGAGAGTACTGGCTCGACAAATGCAGAGCGAGTTTCATGCTCCGTTTTATCGGAGGCGGCGTCGGACGCTCTCTCACCCGAATCTGTCGACCAGTCGTACGCAGACATTTCGAGATCGGTTGCCGTCTCAGACGCGAATTGCGACAAGTCACCCGAATCCTCCGACGCCGGATAAGAAGTTTCGATTAGCTCATCGTCGAGGTGTGCGTCACTAAAGGCGTCCTCCGTTTTCCGAAAATCGCCTACATGCACCGATTCCAAAACACTACTCTGATACAGGCTATCAATGTCCGTGGTCGGCGATTCATCTTCTGCCGCCGATTCGATGGTCGAGACGGTTTCACTCTCGCCTTCGCCCCGCCCTACTTCCTGATTGTTCAGAAGTCCGAAAACCCGGTCGACCACGGTGCGGATGGACTGAAACGGCTTTGTTAGAAACCCATCAGCTCCAACCCGATCCGCTTCGACCTGATCAAACGGCTCAAACGACCCTACGAGCAGCAGTACGGGAATATGATTTGTTGTCTTATCGGTTTTGATCATCTCGCAGATCTGATACCCGTTCGTCCCGCCCGGCAGACCGACGTCGATCAGGACTATATCCGGCTGAACGTCGACGAATTTTTGCATCGTCGAAGGCGCGTCGATCGCCGAGGTAACCTCCACGCCCTCATCGGCAAACGTGAGTTCGACAACTTTTCTGATCGTTGCGGAGTCATCCGCGAGCAGCAATTTTGGTTTGTTGGCTTCCATTTGCTAATCCTGATTTGCACCCCGATAAACACCTAAGCGTGGTACTCGACTGCACATCGGAAAACGGTTTAGGCAAAAACGCCACCGACTTCAGGCCTCCTTTCCATCCCTGGCCGTTACCGCCAGAAAGCCCTCTCGGTCCAAAATCTCGCTGACGGATCTGAGGACCTCGGGGTCGTCGTCAGCCACCAGAATTCGTGGTTTTTGCTTATCGTCCGGCATCTTTGGCTAAGATATTATCAAATTCGAACCCTCACCCGCGAACCGTGTACGAGTTCGCCCGCGAGCCTGATCGCGGCCTTCATACTACCAGCTTCGGCGATACCCCGCCCCGCGATGTCGTATGCCGTCCCGTGGTCCACCGACGTACGAATCAGGGGCATTCCTAATGTGACATTCACGGCTGTCCCAAATGACAATGATTTCACCGCGATCGTCGCCTGATCGTGGTAAAGAGCGACCACCGCGTCGAATTCACCTCGAAAACCGCGGAGAAAAATCGTGTCCGGCGAATACGGGCCACTGACATCGACACCTAGACCCTGACATTCATCGATAGCCGGAGCTATATCATTCGCTTCTTCGGTGCCAAACATTCCTCCTTCAGAGGCATGTGGATTCAGCCCCGCCACGGCAATCTTAGGCCTGTGCCCGAGCAGTGTCTCCAAGGTTCGGTCCGAGAATCTGATGAGACGCGTCAACCGTTCTTTTGTGACAAGCTTGATGGCGTCGACCAGGGGATGATGGGTCGAAAGCAGCACCACCCTTAGGTCACCAGTGAAAAAGCTCATCGCAAATTCGGCTGTTGAAGTCATCTCCGCGAGAAACTCAGTGTGACCGGGGAATTGATATCCCCCGAGCCCGATTGCCTTCTTGCTGATAGGTGCCGTACAGATCGCGTCGATTTTACCTTCGCGCCAGAGTTTGACGGCCGCGACGATGTATTCCGCGGAGGCTTTTCCGGTCTCGGCCCCATCGCATCCGATTAGAAAGTCAGTATTCAGATTCGATAGATCGACGACCTCAATTGTTGCATCTCGACCGCCCGACCCGAACGGTGTGAATTTTAGATTGATCGAAAGGCCGGCCGCAACCCTCTGAAATACTTGGGCATCGCCGATGACTACGCATCGGCACACAGATGTAAGGGTTGGATCGGCTACCGACTTCACGACAATCTCCGGCCCTATCCCGGCCGCGTCGCCCATGGTTATACCGATTATCGGTCGGGTATCGTTCATGAAAACTTCGGTTTAACGGAGAAACGGCGACAGATTTCGTCCATCGCCGCTAGAGAACTTTTAGAAACCTCGGCGCGGCTAATCCGCCTGCCGCCGCATGAATGTAGGCACGTCGATGTCCTCGTCATCCGCCAGCTCACCTGACGGCGCGAATGAGAGTGGCGCGGCAACCGCACGGACGGCCTCCGTCGGCTTTGGTTTAGGAAGCTGAACTGCGGATTGAGTATCAAAGCCCGTGGCGATTACGGTTATTCGAATCTCGTCGCCCGCGTCCTCTTTGATTACGCTTCCCCAGATGATGTCGGCGTTATCGTCCGCTTCCTGCTCGATCATACCGATCGCGTCTTCGACCTCGCTCAGCACCATATCCGGCCCGCCAGTGACATTGATCAACGCCGCCTTTGCACCCTTAATCGAGTTTTCCTCAAGGAGCTTGTAATCGAGAGCCGCCCGCATCGCCTTCGAGGCGGCATCCTCACCTTCGCCCTGGCCGATTCCCATAAGCGCCACGCCCTTTCCGCGCATTACGGTAGTCACATCGGCGAAATCCAGGTTAATGATTCCGGGCGTAATGATCAGATCCGTGATTCCGCGTACAGCTTGGAGCAAAACATCATCAGCACGGCGAAACGCCTCCATGATCGTTATCTTTTCCTCGACTTCGCGCAGCTTTGAATTAGGAATCGTCAAGAGTGTATCGACACAACCCCGAAGATCCGCCAGGCCCTGTTCGGCTTGAGCCATTCGCTTTTTGCCTTCGACGATGAAAGGTTTTGTCACTACAGCTACCGTCAGGGCGCCTAACTCGATCGCGAGCGAGGCAACAACCGGAGCGGCGCCGGTGCCGGTTCCGCCGCCAAGACCAGCCGTTACGAAAACCATGTCCGAACCCTCAAGCACGTCAAGCAGCTTCTGGTGGTCCTCAAGTGCCGCCTGCCGACCGATTTCAGGATTTGAGCCCGCCCCCAGACCACGCGTAGACTTGCTGCCAAGCTGAATCTTCATTGGCGCCTTGGATGCGTTCAGTGCCTGTAAGTCGGTATTGGCGACGATAAAATCCACGCCCTTGATACCGGCCTCGATCATCCGGTTCACAGCGTTGCTTCCGCCGCCGCCTACCCCAATGACCTTGATACGAGCGCCCGTAATCGGCGGCTCGTCGATGTACATCTTTATGCTGCCCGAGTTCACTTTTAAATCTTCCATTGCAATAAAATTACCCATATGTCGGGCGACGATTATGATCTAAATTGGATAACTGAGGCCAAGGAGCTGACAACAATATATTGTGCTATCGGGCAATCAGCATACAACGATTAGCGATAGAACTCCAACCCTGTGTTTCACTTTATCTAAATTTGTCGCGAAAACTTCCAAACCATTCTGTCACCCGCTTTACCGACGATTTACCGCCGCCAAACTGCCCGCGTAATTGCACCTGCTGAGAATAAAGGGCCAAGCCGCAAACAGTTGCCCATTGCGGCCCCTGCACTTCCTCCGACAGGCCGCCAAAATAGGTCGGCTCCAGATAGCCCGCCCGCGTCGGGGCGTCAAAGACTTGCTCGGCTATCTCAGGTAATCCTCGGATCATTGCTCCGCCACCGGTGAGAAAGACGCCGCCCGAGATCTGGGCCTTCGCCTTCGCCGTCTCGCGCGACACGTGCTGCATAAGCTCAACCGCTCGCGGCTGCATGATGTCACAAAGGATCTCTTTCGAGAGCTCTCGCGTTTCGCTCCGCCCGAATGGAACAATCTCGATAATCTCCTGCCGCTCATCTTCTCCAAGCAGAAAGGTGGCGACACATCCCCAGTTCTGCTTGATCTTCGACGCCTCCGGAATCGAAACCCGCAGTCCAGTCGCAATATCCTTCGTAAATAGCATCCCGCCAAAGGGAAAGACGGCCGTATGCTGTACCGCGCCGCGGCCAAAGATCATCAGGGTGGTTATCTCGGAGCCCATATTCACGACCGCGCATCCGTATTCCTTGTCTTCGTCTGTAAGGACGCTCTGGGCGGCGGCCAACGGCTCCAAAACCAGTTGCTCCACTTCGATGCCGGCCCGAGTCACAGCCTTGAGCAAATTCTGTCGCGCCGCACTCGGACTTGTGACAATGTGGACGAGAGCCTCTAGCCTCGAGCCGTTCATGCCCACCGGCTCGGTTATGCCGTCCTGACCGTCAACGATAAATTCCTGCGGGAGGCGGCTGACGATTTCCCATCCCGGAGTCAAAGGCATCGCACTGGCCGAATCGACCGCCCTGTCGATGTCGTCGTCTGTAATTTCTTTCTCCGGGCCCGCGACAGCGACCACGCCATTCTTGTTTTCGCCGCGAAGATGCTCACCCGAGAGATTGACCGTAGCCGAATCTACCTGAAGGCCGCTCACACGTTCTGCCTCGACGACCGCCCGCCGGATCGCCTCGGCAACAGCCTCGGTCGAAGTGACGACGCCGCGACGGAGCCCTTTTGACTCGGTCTCGCCGATACCGACAATGTCTAGTTTGCCGTCGGGCGCGCTCTCCCCGATCACGCACCTTACGCGGCTCGTGCCGATGTCTATGCCGACGGCTTGGATATCGCTGTTCATTTTTTAAAATTCCAGATAATTGATAACCGGATACACACCGCCTGCGTCAATCGATTTTACCCGCGAACCCTTACCGCTCAGCGCCTCGATGGCTGTTTTGAGACTCTTTCCGAGGCTTTCACGGGCGAGCGTGATCGAAATTGCCCGGCCCGAATCTTCAACCACCGCCACCGGCTCCCGCGGATTCGCGATATGGACCTCCTTTACTCGTGCCGAAAGGTCAAAAGGGCGCCACTCGTCCAGCATTTTTTTGTACACCTTAAGTCGCGCCCGGTTTTCAGGGACCGCCCGTTCGGTTTTCGACTCGTCCCATCCATGTAGTATAAACGGGAATTCCTTTTCCCCGGCTTTTACCGCCGCAAGCATTGCGCCTTCCTCATCGACGAGGTAATTACCTGATTTTGTATTAACAACCGCGGCCGGAACACGCTCGGTAATCTGGATTCGGACGCCCGATGGCAAAACTCGCGAGACTGCAGCCGATTTCACAAAGGGCAACTTTTCAATCCGCGTCCTCACTTCTTCTAAATCGGCATTCCAAACTCCCGGTTGTTCCACGGCGGAAACTGCCAAACGTCTAACATCTTCCACGCCTGTCCTCTCGGTGCCGTGTACCTCAACCGATTTCAGTGCAAAAAAATCAGAGCCCGTGACCCGGTCGTAGCTCACGTAAGCCAGAATCCCGAGACAGGTTAAGAGCAATATAGAAACGATTGTCGGCACGACGTAGCGACCAACCGCGACCGTTGCAGCCTGTCCGCGGGCGCGGGACCGCGACGAGCGATTTTTCAGCTTTACGGACGACGCTTTTGATCGCGTCGCTTTCCTGCGACTTGCTGCCATACCAATCAATCTTTCCGATTCGTCAGAAACTCAAGAATCTCATCCGAAAGCCGCGTTATGCTGCCCGCCCCAAGCGTGATCACGAGATCGCCCGGTTCCAGATAGGCCGCAACTTTTTCGGTCGCCGAGTCGATATCACCGAGGTAGGTCACGTTCTTATGGCCGTACTTCTTTATGTTGTCGGTCAAGACCTCAGCGTCGATTCCTTCGATAGGAGCTTCGCTGGCAGGATATATGTCGAGGATGAAAACGACGTCTGCGTTGTTAAAGGCAACGACAAAATCATCCATCAGCTCTTTGGTTCGCGAGTAGCGGTGAGGTTGAAACACCACAACCGTCCGCTTACCGCCGGCACCGTTCTTAGCGGCCGCGAGAGTCGCCAAAATTTCGGTCGGGTGATGGCCGTAATCATCGACTACAGAGATTCCCGCCACCTCACCCTTGAACTGAAACCGGCGATTCGCATTCTTGAATCCGGCAAATGCCTCGACAACCTTGGCGAACGGAACCTCCAGTTCCAGGGCGACCGCCGTTGCGGCGAGGGCGTTGTATACATTATGTTCGCCCGGCACCGGCAAGTTGATATCGCCCAGCACTTCGTCGCCGCGTGTAACCGTGAACGTCGAGCCAAACACATCATTGTATTTAATACCCTGGGCAGATATATCGGCCTGGCGCGTCAAACCGTAGGTGACCCGCCGCCGCTTGATACGCGGTATGATCAGCTGGACGTTTGGGTCGTCAAGGCAGATAATCGCGGCTCCAAAGAACGGTACCTTGTTTACGAAATCGGTAAAGCATTGGACCACGTCCTCCATGCCTTTATAGGATTCCATGTGCTCCTTATCAATGTTGGTGACGACCGCAATCGTCGGGTAAAGCATTAGAAACGAGCGGTCGCTTTCGTCGGCCTCGGTGACGAACCATTCGCTCTGGCCGACCTTGGCGTTCGATCCCAGACTCTCGACCACGCCGCCGACAACGGTGGTCGGATCCATTCCCGCGTGACCCAGCAGTGCCGCCACCATCGATGTCGTCGAGGTCTTGCCATGCGTGCCGGAGACTGCGACCGCGTAAGGTTTCAGAACCATCAGCTCGGCCAGCATTTCAGCGCGAGGGATGACGGGAATACCCCTTTCTTTGGCAAGCAGAACTTCCGGATTATCCTCCTTGACCGCCGAACTATATACAACGACCTGCGCATCTCCAACGTTCTCTGCAAAGTGCCCTTCAAAAATCTGGACCTCGTGCAGCTTTTCCAAACGATCCGTATTCTTCGATTTCTTCAGATCCGAACCGGACACGATGAACCCGAGACCGCACAGAACCTCAGCGATCCCACTCATACCGATTCCACCAATGCCGATGAAATGAATTCTTTTTACGTATCTAAACATTCCGTCTTAGGGTACTCACCAGGTCTGGAGTTACTGTCAGCGAATTGCGAATAGTGGCGATTCTCAGGCGCTTCGTTTCAACTCCGCGATAATATCCACCGTCCGTTCGGCCGCATCCGGGTGGGCGAGGCTCTTCGCCGCTTTTTCCATGGCCGAAACTGCCGCCGGGTCCTCAATCAACGCCACGATCGCCGCGGAAAGAGTTGTCGCCGTAAGATCCTGCTGTAATAGCATCTTTGCGGCGCCGGCGCGTTCGAGAGCCTCGGCGTTCTTTCGTTGGTGGTCGTCCGCCGCAGTCGGCAGCGGAATCATAAGCGATGCTTTTCCAGCCGCAGCAAGCTCGGCGCATGTCGTCGCACCCGCGCGACATATAACGAGATCGGCCTTTTCAAATTCTACGAACATGTCCGAGATGAACGGCCTGACATCGGCTTCGATCTTCCCGACCGAATCGTACGCCGAAATCGTCGGCTGGAAATCTTTTTCTCCGGTTTGGTGGGTTATTCGAAAAGGCCCGCCGACTCTATTTAATTCTTCAAGCGCCTCCGTCATCGCGATATTGATCGCGTGTGCGCCCTGGGATCCTCCGAACACGAGAATATGAAAGACCTCGCTTCGGGCTTTTGGCTGTACATCAAAAAACTCGCGTCTGACCGGGTTTCCGGTAACCACGCCCTTTTTCCCGAAAAACGGCAAAGCTTCCTCAAACGTTAGGGCCGCTTTGTCTATAAATCGGGCGAGCTGCCGATTTGTAAAACCGGGCAGGGCATTAGAGTCCATGACCAGATTAGGTACGCCCATGATAGCCGCCGAGAGCAAAACCGGACCGGAAACATACCCGCCTGCCCCTACGACAACATGTGGGCGAAACTGTCTGATTATCCTTCTCGCCTCAAGAAAACTTCGGGGCAGAACAGACAATCCTTTTATCGTTCCTACGATGCCAACGTTCTTCAGACCGGCACTGTTGATAAGCGAGAGTTGAAAGTTATTCTCAGGCACAATCTTTTTCTCGAGACCGCGAGCCGTGCCGACGAATAAAACTTCAGAATCGGCATCCCGAGCCATTATCTCATTCGCCACCGCGATGCCCGGGTAAATATGTCCGCCGGTTCCCCCGGCCGCTATCAAAACTTTCATCCGTTTTTATTCAGTCGCTAGTCATCCCCGGAACGCGCCCCCACTAAGCCCGCTGCGTCTTTACACCCTTGCGGGGCGTAGTTGATGCGCTCTTGTAGGTTTGCGATGACGTTCTTCGCTCGACGGTAAATCGAGAGATGTTCAATAGAATTCCAACCGCTATCAAAGTCACCACGACCGAGGAGCCGCCGTACGATATAAATGGAAGCGGAATGCCCTTTGCGGGCAGAATCGAGATGACGACACTGATATTAAATAAAGCCTGAACGATAATTCCGGTGATTATTCCGATCCCAAGCAAATTGCCAAACCTGTCCGGGGCCAGAACCGCCGCCCGAGCACCGCGCCAAAGCAACAAGCCGAATGCCATGACAACGCCGAGGGTTCCCACTAGTCCCAATTCCTCGCCAACAACGGAGAAGATAAAATCGGAGTAGGGATAAGGTAGATAAAATAGCTTTTGATGGCCTTTCGCAAAGCCTTCTCCTAAGACACCGCCTGAACCGATCGCATACAGGGATTGGACAACCTGGTATGCGCCGTCGTCCGAGTGCTTGTAAGGATCGAGAAACGCCATGATCCTCTGCATCCTGTACGGTTCGACTAATATTGCGATGACGCCAATCAAAAGAAGGCCTCCAATTGCGGCACTTATGTGCAGCAGCCGTGCTCCTGCGGCAAAATAGATGGAGGCAAAAACCGCGCACAACACGATAGTCGTACCGAGGTCTTTTTGCGCCATGATTATTGCGCCCAGCAACGCAAGAACCAGCAGGCATGGCAGCACCGTTCGCCTAAGGTCTCCGATAGCGTCCTCTTTCTTCGTGAGATAATAGGCAAGGAAGACAGGCAGCGCGATCTTGGCAAGTTCCGAGGGTTGGAAAGAAAACCCTGAGAAACGGATCCATCTCTTGGCTCCGTTAATCGCGGGAAAATTAAAGACCGACAAAAGAAGTATGGCGGTTATGCCAACAATTCCATACACAACCCATGGCTTCTGAAAAATGTGGTAGTCGATACGGCTGACGACCAACATCGCCGCCAAGCCCCCGAGTGTGAACCCGAGTTGCTTATAAAAATAAGTGTATTGGCTGACGCTGTCCGTCTCCTTTAGCGCAAACATCGCGGAGGCGCTGTAGACCATCAGGGCGCCAAACAGAGCCAGCGCGGCCGTGATGCCAAACATAAGCCAGTCTGTGCGATTCTCCTGGGTCATCCTGTCAGCCGACTTGAGCGGCAAGCTCCTTTACCGAGTTTTTGAACACTTCGCCACGCTCCTCATATCCACTAAACATATCAAAACTGGCACACGCGGGAGCGAGCAGCACCGTGTCGCCTTTCTCGGATACTGCAAATGCCTCACCGACCGCGTCGTTGAGCGACTCTGCACGGATGATTGCGGCATGAGGGGCTAATTGCGACTCAATATTGTCGGCATCTTCACCAATTACGATCAAATTTCGAACCGTGGACTTTATGAGGTCAGCCAGCGGCGTATAGGGAGCACCTTTCCCCCGCCCCCCAAGGATAAGATTAGTTTTTCCAGAACCCGCAACCGCTTCAAGGGATTTACAAGTCGCATCCACGGACGTCGCTTTCGAATCGTTGTAAAATTTAACTCCGGCGATTTCCGCCACAAATTCGATCCGATGCTCGACCCCCTTGAACCTACTAACCGTATCACGCATCAACCCGGGCGAAGCTCCGCATGCCAGTCCGGCGGCAAAGGCGGCCAAGATATTTTCAATATTATGAAGACCGCGAAGGAATATCTCGTTCCTCGTCGACAATACCCTTTCCTCACCATCTGTGCGCCAGATCAGTTGTTCCCTGCGTAAAAACAAACCTTCTTCGAGCTCTTTTCGGACGCTGAACATTACAACTTTCGCTTTAAGACCGCTCGCCCAACTGGCCGTGATCTCGTCGTCTGCATTCAGAATCGCGACATCGTCCACGCCCTGATTCATAAACAAACGATGCTTGGCAGTAGCGTAATCGATAAACGCATCGTAGCGATCCAGGTGATTTGGCGTGACGTTCAAACAGATCGCGACGCTTGGCCGAAAGTCCTTGATCGTTTCTAATTGAAAACTCGAAAGCTCCGCGACCGTCCAACCGTCAGCCGCCGAAGTTTCGGTCAGATCTAACAACGGTGTTCCGATGTTTCCGCCAATCTGAGTATGAAACCCGGCATTTTTGAGTAGTTCCCCGATTAATGCTGTCGTCGTCGTCTTACCGTTCGAGCCCGTTATACCGACTATTTTTCCTTTTAGAAAGCGAAAGGCTAGTTCAACTTCGCCAATCACCTCGCCGTTCTTACGATCGACATATCTCGCCGGAATCGTGCTAGTCGGAACGCCGGGCGAAATCACGACAAGTTCAATCTGATCCAGTAACCACGACGGCAGCTCTCCATCGACCAATCCGACGTTATCAACATTACGTAACTCCCTCGCCTCCACGGACCACTCTGCAATGGCTCGTTTATCGTGAAGCGCCACCGTCGCCCCGCGCGCGGCCAGAAACCTCGTCGCCGCGATGCCAGATCTTCCGGCCCCCAGGACCAAAGCCTTTTTATCAGCGATGCGCATAGTTAGCAAAGGCCTCAAATCCGCTAAACCCGATGCGTTATCGCAGCTTCAAAGTCGACAGACTCAATAACGCAAATAAAACCGCCACAATGACAAACCTGAAAACAATTTTCGGCTCCTTCCATCCGGTCATTTCAAAATGATGATGGAGCGGTGTCATTTTGAAGATCCGGCGGCCCGGCTGGCCTCCGCGCTTCGTTAATTTGAATACCGAAACTTGCAGCATTACCGAAACCGCCTCTAGAATGAACACGCCGCCGATAAATGGGAGCAGAAACTCTTGTTTTGTGAGAATCGCGACAGTTCCAAGGGCTCCGCCGATCGCCAGAGACCCTACGTCGCCCATGAAAATCTCGGCTGGAGGGGCGTTGTACCACAGGAATCCGAGACTTGCTCCTACCATCGCCCCACAGAATACGGTCAGTTCTGCCGAAGCCGGGTTATGCGTCAGATCAAGCCGCTCAGCCCAACGGGCGTCGCTGCCCAGATATGTCAGGCCCGTGAGAGCACTCATTGTAATAAATGTCACGCTGATGGCCAGCCCATCGAGACCGTCGGTTAGATTTACGGCGTTTGAGGAGCCTAAGAGGATGAATGCGATAAAGATAAGATATATAAACGGCCCAACGTACGTGATGCTGATCTCAGGATTTGTCTCAGCGGTGGCTTTGAAAAATGGGATGCTTAGATTCCAGGGGAAATTTCCCCACCAATAAAGAATTCCCCAGACCAGAAGAGCCGTGATGAGCTGTCCAACAATCTTTTGCCTCCCCGTCAGCCCGAGACTGCGTTTCTTGACTATCTTTATCCAGTCATCTGCAAATCCAACGCCCGCAAAAAGCACAGTCGCACCGAGTGCGATCCACAAATAAAGGTTATCAGGCCTGGCCCACAGTATGGTCGAAACAAAAACAGATCCGATTATCAAGACGCCGCCCATGGTCGGCGTTCCACGTTTCTCATGATGCGAGGCCGGGCCCTCGTCACGTATTTCCTGGCCGAATTTCAGCTCAGACAGCTTTCGGATTACCTTACCACCCAGCAGCAGCGACAGTAGAAGCGAGGTCACCGCCGCTAAAGCCGTGCGAAACGTCACATACTGAATGACGTTTAATCCCTTAATGAAATACGACTCGCTATTGCGGCCATACTCTTGATAAAGGAATTGATATAAGAAGTAATAAAGCACTTAATTTCTACACTTCCTGTGAACTCATGGCGTTTTCCTGCGCGGACGTTTGTTTGACACTTTCCTGGACAAGGCCCAGCAAAGCCACAACGACTACATAGTTCTCTCGAGCTCGAATTTCTCCAGCAGTCTCTCGATCACCTTCTCAGTTCGGACACCCCGCGATCCTTTGACCAAAATTAAATCGCCTCGCCTCACCTCAGCCGCCAGGATTTCGCCCGCGGATTCTGAGTCTTCTACAAAGCGTGCCTGCGAAAGATTTGAGTCTCGCGCTCCATTTACCAAATTCGCCGCAAGTCCTCTCACACCGTAAAGAATGTCTATGCCGGTTACAGCAATCTCCTGCCCGGTTCGATGGTGCACGTCAGCGGCGCCCGGGCCAAGCTCGAGCATCTCGCCGGCGACCACGATTCGTCGCGACGCATTTTGCCCGCCTTCAACCAGTGTGCGGACCATATTTAGCAGGGCGTCGGGATTCGAATTATATGAGTCGTTAACGACCGTAAACCCTTCCTTAAACACCAGAATCTCGCCACGCTGAGGCGGCGCACGAACACTCGCGAGCGAGGCCGCGATCACATCCGGGCGCATCCCAAAACTGAACCCGACCGCTGCGGCCGCGAGTGCATTCAAAATGTTGTGCCGGCCATTTAGCGGAAACGAAACACCGGCTTTCTGCCCATCAATTTTAAGCGTAAAAGTCGTCTCGCCCAATTGCTCAAACTTTACGTCTTCGGCACGAATGTCAGCCTCATTGACTATTCCAAAGGTTATCGTCCTACCTTTGGATAGGACTTGCATAGCGGCGACGAGCGGATCATCTATATTCAGCACCGCCGTACCGCCGTCTTTCATTCCCTCGACAATCTCGGCCTTTGCAGCCGCGACATTGTCAATCGAGCCTAAATGCTCGATATGAACGGGTAGGACATTCAAAACTACAGAAACATCCGGCGGCGTGATGCGGCACAGCCGGGCAATCTCATTCTGCGGCGTAGACATGCCCATCTCCAGGACGGCAGCATCGTAGGATGCGTCGGAAGCGAGATTGAGGACAGTCAGCGGAAGACCAAGGCCGTTGTTGTAGTTTTTTATATTCCGCAGCACCTTGCGCCCGCTCGATTCCAATACGTGGGCGGTCAACTCTTTAGCAGTAGTCTTACCGGCACTTCCCGTAATCGCCACAATAGGTTTGTTCCACTCCTGGTAAACGCCGTGAGCCAACCGTTGAAATGCCGCGATCGAATCTTCAACAAAAATCAGCCGGTCGTGAAATTCACCGAGTTTTAGTAAATGTTCGGTAAATCTATCTTCTCGCACGACGCACGCAGCTGCCCCGGCGGCAAACGCAGCTGGAACAAAAGTGGTGGAATCGTCAAACTCCCCATTGAAACCGTTGGTCGCGTACTCGGGCTGGGAAAGAGCGAAGAAAACTCCGTCCGAAGCTACTTCTCGCGAGTCGATAGCAAAAGAACCCACTTCGCGTTCCAGCAAAGCGGGGTCTAGTGCAGTCGCCTTAGCGTTCATTTGGGCTATGACTTTTTCAAGTTTCAATTTCGCTCTCGTCTCTGAGTTTTGATTTTTTAATAAATACCTGAGGCCTTATAATCGCGGTCAGCTTGCCAAGATCACCCATCTTTTTTTCTTTTGTTTTTTTATTCGTTTCCGGTTTTGCACGTCCGGTCACGCCTTTCGGTTTGGACGCGGCCGGCGGCGTATTGTTCACAGATGGTTCCGCCTGTACCTTATCCGTAGGGGAACTTTCTGGGATGTCCTGGGCGACGAGTGAGTCAGCTCGAATAGGAGCGTCAGGCATTATCTTCATGTCCTGAAGAAGCTGCTGTGCAATTTCGCGGAAAACAGGGGCTGAGACCATTCCGCCATCGCGCGCTCCGGACTTTGGCTCATCCATGACAACAGCGATGACTAGCTCAGGATCATCGGCCGGAGCCATTCCGATGAATGACGATATGTATTTGCTCGAATCGATGGACTTTGTCTGTGCATTAAACTTCCACGCCGTTCCGGTTTTGCCCGCGGCTGTATATCCATTTAGCTGCGCACGCCGTCCGGTTCCCGTCAGAACAACTTGGCGCAGCATGGTCATCAGATTCGCGGCTGTCTGGGGCGTAACTATCTGCGTTTCCTGTGCTTGGGTCACCCTAGCGGCTTGCTCGCCTCCCGGACGGATCTCCTTAATTATATGCGGCGTGACGCGGGTTCCGTCGTTGGCTATCGTCGCAAAAGCACTCGCCATTTGCAATGCAGTCACTCCAATTTCATAACCGATCGACATCGACGCGAGGGAGTCGCCATTCCACCGTTCGGGAGCTCGAACGATGCCTGCTGTTTCGGCTGGCAGCTCGATACCGGTTTTAGTTCCGAAGCCTATTTTTCGCACCAACCCGTGAAAATCGTCGCGCCCCACGCTCAGAGCCGTTTTGATCGCACAGACATTGCTCGAGTGCGCCATCGCCTGCGAATAAGATACCATTCCAATCCCGTGCGAATCAGTAAATTTGTGCTTGGCGACCTCGATCGAACCATTGCCGCTGCTGATCATGTCCGTAGGCGTGAAGAGCTTTTTCTCAAGTGCTGCTCCGTAAGTCACAATCTTGAAAACGGAGCCGGGCGAATACACGCCCTGTATGGCCTTGTTGCCAATATTCGGCTGGTTGTTCTCGTCGATAATATTTGGATCGAAAGTCGGATAGTTTGACAAGGCCAGGATCTCCCCGGTTTTCGGCGACATTACGACAGCGATGCCCGATTTTGCATCAGCCGCCTTCACACCACGCTCGAGGGCCTGGTCGGTCATGTACTGGTAGCCCGTGTCGATCGTGAGCACGATATCGCTGGGCGTTTCCCGTTCGGTTATCGTCTCGCCATAAATACGGCCCAGTCGGTCACGCTCCTGCAGTTTTTTAATCACCCTGCCGCGTAGGATTTCGTCCTGAGACTGCTCGATACCCGCCTTACCCGCATCGGCGGCATCATTAAACCCAATAACCTGAGCGGCCAGGGTCTGATTTGGATAGCTTCGCTTTTGATCTTCCCGCCAATGCAGTCCGTGGAAATTAGGCGCGTCTGCCTTTTTTACCTCGGCACGGTCGAGGGCCTTATTGACCTTTTGAACAACGTCTTCTTCAAGCTTTTTTGCGATCGGCACGAAGCGCTTACCTGAGTCTTTTCCTTCCTTCAGCTGTGCGAGAACCGCTTTTACATCGGCATGCAAGGCTTTGGCTATCGCCGACGCGGTGCCTTCGATGTCCTCTATCTCTTTTGGATCGGCGTACAAGGTTTTGACTCGCTGGCTCATAGCGAGCGTCCGTCCTTTTCGATCAAGTACGGAACCACGAAGCATCCGTGAATGTTTGACGTCCTGTCGCAGATCGAGCGCCTGCTCTTTTAACCACGCGTGCTGTGTGACCTGCAGGTGAACCAGTCGTACACTAATCCCGCCGATCCATAACACAAAAAACGCCACGATGAGCATAAATCGCGTAAACGCCACTTGCTTCAAATCGCTTTTGCGCACCTTCGGTTGACGATTCATGATTTTCCGTTCAGGAATGTAAAAAAAGAGCTATTCCGCCATCAGCGCCTTTTTTGCCAGGGGTTTGTCGATTTTCTCAACCGCGGCGAGCAGGGTCTTCGGCTTCCCCGCAGTAGGCTCCACCGACGAAGTTTTCACTACCGTGCCGCCTACAGGTTTTGTCCGCTGAAAGGTTGCCGGCTGAATGGGCGAAGATATCTTCTGGGCGACTTCGCCTACGTGCGAGGAATATTCGGTCAAACCGGCCCTTTTGGCTGCACGCTTGATTTCCCCGGGCGATAGTGATGTTTCGCGTGCGAGAACCAAGCGTCGTTTTTCGGCTTCAAGATCATCTATGTGTCTGCGAAGCCGCGAATTCTTAATTCCAAAATCCATCGATGAAAAATGCTGACGGGCGGCGAGGAAGAACCCGCTGACAAGGAGCGATGCGCACACGAACATCATCACGTGAGTTCTCCATGACTTGCGACCGATCTGCATCTTTACGGGTTTATGGCGGGGTTTTGCTCTCATCTGGACTGTTTCCTCCGATCAATTTGCGGTTATAACTTCCTTGCTGCTCTCAATTTTGCACTGCGGGAGCGCGGATTTCTCCTTTCTTCTTCGGCCGTCGGCACGATAGGCCTGCGGGTGATTATCTCAACCTGTTTCTTCGCCCCGCATACACATTCGGGAATCCGCGGCGGACACTCGCATTTGCCGGATAGACGCCGAAAGGCATGTTTAACGATCCGGTCCTCAAGAGAATGAAACGTTATAATCGCCAGTATTCCGTTAGCATTCAATAGTCTGACGGCGTCGTCGATGAAGCCCTCCAGAATCGCTAACTCGTCGTTAACCGCGATACGCAAAGCCTGGAAGGTCCGCGTCGCGGGATGAATGCGGTCGCTGGATTTTGGAACGGCACGCGTTACGAGTTCCGCGAGCTCCGTCGTCGTCCGAATGGGGTCGCCCGCGTCCCTCTTTTCGATAATCCATTTCGCAATCCGTCGCGAATGTCGCTCCTCACCGTAACGGTAAATGATATTTGCGAGATCTTCGTGATCGAGTGTCGCGAGCAGATCCGCCGCGGTCGGCCGAGTCGATTCCCCATCCATCCGCATGTCGAGCGGAGCGTCAAAACGAAAGCTGAAACCGCGCGTCTGGCTGTCAAGCTGGAGCGATGAAACTCCGAGATCGGCCACGATTCGATCGGGCGAGCCCCGGGCCATTTTTGCTAAGACCTCGCCAAGATCTGCGAAATTCGCTTTCGCCGCTAAAAACCTCTCGCCATAAACGGCTAGCCGCCCGCGGGCGAGCTCCAGTGCTGCGGCATCCTGATCCAGACCTATTACTGCCGCGGTCGATGACGCAAGGATCAATTCCGAATGGCCGCCAAGACCAACCGTCGCATCAACGACAAGTAAACTATCGAGAGGCTCGATGACATTTACCAACTCGCCTGCCAGCACTGGCATGTGAACGTCGCGGACGTTGATGTCAGGCATATTCAAAGAGCATAGGGTCGTCAGAAGACGGCATACCCCGTGTAAACCCCTATTCAAGGCAAGAAACTAACGTAACGCGGCGGATAAATGCGCTTAACTAATTAAACAGATATGTTGTATGTCGTTTGAGTCTTTCGTGTAAAGAGACCAGATATAGTCAATGTACAGAGAGAATGATACGTCTAACGAATATAGGTGTCAAGATAAATCTGGGATATTTTTTAATCAACCGTTTAACGAGTCGTTTGGCGAATTTTTCCTCCGATTAGGCTTATTTCGAACCGCTGTACTACGATGGGGAATTCTTATTTTATATGGATTCCGGCCTTTTTCACCTCGTTATCCTTGGACTGTTGGCCGCTGCGGGCAACGTTCTCGGCGGCTTGATCCTTTTTCCGGCACGATTCAAGCGAGACTATCGGCGATTTCTCAAGTACCTGCTCGCGCTGGGGGCCGGCTTTATGCTAGCCGTCACTTTTATCGAGATCCTTCCGCGATCTATCGATATCTGGCTAAATTATGACGCTAATCGTTTATACCTTCCGATGCTTTTGGTCCTCGGCGGTTATATGCTCACGCAGTTCTTTGAGCACACCATCGCACCTCATATGCACTTGGGCGAGGAGCTCGACTCAGAGGAGCTAATCTCACCGGGTTCGGCGTATACGGCAATCGGGGGTCTTGTCATACACACTTTTTTTGACGGCGTGTCGATCGCCGCTGCCTCGCAGCTGGATTTTCGAGCCGGTCTGCTGGTTTTCCTTGCGGTCTTTCTTCACAAATTCCCTGAGGGTTTTACAATCGGATCACTGGTAATGGCCGCCGGCAAGGATTTTCGACAAGTGATAGTAGCGACCTCCCTGGTCGGCCTGACGACTGTTCTTGGAGTCGTTGTTTTCTATATTGCCGGTTCAACTCTTGACAATGCCGTCGCCTATGCGCTGCCGATTGCCGGTGGCATCACACTTTACGTTGCGGCCAGCGACCTTATCCCGGAAGCCAATCATCACGGCGGCAAGAGTCCTTTTATCTCCCTTTCTGTCTTCGCGGGCGTTGCCCTTTTCTTTTTAGTCCACACTGCTCTCAACGTGCTTTTGGAACCGCACTAGGCCTCGCCGCAGGCCGCACATTTTTGAAACAATGAGAGAACACGGTCGTATATTCCTTGTGGAGGCACTTGGGTAAAAAATGCGTGAACCTTTACTAGCTGGCATATTAAGTTTGCTGATTCCGGGGCTCGGACAGATCTATAACGGTAGAATTATTATCGGAATAATTTGGCTGATAGTCACGGGTTTCTCATGGATCGGCTCGGCCGGAATGCTCGGATGGGTCGTCCATCTCATTGCCGGCTGGTGTGCCTACAGTTATGCAAAGGATCACCCGTATAGAGCCTAGAGTTTCTCCATACGATCCTCCTCTTTCGCCCGGTGTTTGCCGACACCGGGCTTTTTTGTGTCATTCAGTACTGCGAGCTAACTTTTTACCTTTCGCTACTAAATCGCTAAAGCCATCAGTTTCATAAAATTCACGGGATTATATAGTATGGTTTGGAGCGTTTCTTATGGTTAAGGAAGGAATTACATTTATCGCACTTCCGTTTGTCGCTGCCGTGGCACTTGCTGTTTTCGGATTCTGGGTCGTCGCCGCGTTTTTTCTGGCGATCGCGGCTTTCATGGCCTACTTTTTTCGCGATCCCAAACGCACCGTCCCCGAGGGCGACGGTTTGATCCTCTCGGCAGCGGATGGTCGCGTGACGCGCATCGAAGAGACCCCAGATGGAAAATTCGTAAGCGTCTTTCTCTCGCCGCTGGACGTACACATCAACCGCTCGCCAATCTCGGGACAGATACGTGAAGTCAATTATGTAGCGGGGAAAAAAATGCCCGCAACCTCCGATGCCTCTAGTCTGGAAAACGAACGCAATTCTCTAATTATCGAAGGCGACAGCATCACGGTGACCTGCACGCAGATCGCCGGAATTGTAGCCCGCCGCATTGTCTGCTGGTCGAAAGCGGGGGATAATCTCACCCGCGGTCAGAAGTTCGGTATGATAAAGTTTAGCTCGCGTACCGATCTGATGATGCCCGTGTCGGTCGAGATACAGGTAGCTGTCGGTGACCGCGTGCGCGGCGGCGAGACTATTATCGCCCGGATGAACCCTCTCGCGAACGACGCGGTGCCCGTTATCGATTCCGATTTGAGTGCAGCGAGAACACGCCTTGCGGTCTAGCATGGACGATATCCAAGTCACTAAACCGCCGCATCGCGGTTTAAAGAAAGGTCTATATGTCATTCCGACCCTTTTCACTGCCGCGAATGTGGCAATGGGCTACCTGGCAGTGCTTTGGTCGATCCGTGGTTTCCAGGTTGCGGTAATCGATCCGGGCCTTGCGGCGAGTTATTACAACAGTGCCGGACTTGCAATCGGGCTGGCGATCCTCTTTGATACCGTCGATGGTCGAATCGCTCGTGCGACCCGAACCGCAACGGAGATTGGCGTACAGTTTGACTCGCTGGCGGATGTCTTAACCTTTGGCATCGCTCCGACTGCACTCGTTTATGGATGGGCGATCGCGCCTGCGTTTGCTGAGAATACCCCAGGGCATAATCTTGGAGTGTTTCTTTTATTCGCCTACCTGATGTGCGGTGCATTTCGATTGGCGAGGTTTAATCTGCAGGCAACGCGGCCACGAGTTCTGATCGAGGGCGCTCCTAAAGTCGATAAGAAAGCATTTGTAGGATTACCGATCCCCCCGGCGGGCGGCATGCTCGCGGCGCTGGTCCATTTTTCTCCTTTCCCGTTCAGTGCGTACGGCGAGACTGCGGGCCAGATGTATACCTACGCCCTCATGGCCCTGGTGGCGGTATTGTCTATCTTAATGGTGAGCACAATCCGGTATACAAGCATGAAGGTCGCGGGCAAGGGGCGGCAGGGGTTTTTCCTCGTGTTGGGAATCGCGGCGATGGCGATGGGCGTCTGGTTTTACTCAAAATACGCACTCATCGCGATCGCCGGAGCGTACGTAGCCCACGGCGTCATTTGGTGGCTTGGGCGTCCATTGTTTGCGAGGCGAGTTAAGGTTCAGGCTTGATTATGCGATACGCCTGAGCGGGGTCACAGTTGCCTTATTGGCCGGTTTCACCGAGCTGACATCCTCGACACCTTCGTCGGAGCGCCGTCCCGCCGCAACAAGCACTGCGAGCAAGATCAGAAACATCAGAGTCACGGCAGTGATGTGCAATACAAAGTCGAACAGACTGTGCACCAAAACCGCAAAGCACCCGGCAAACGCTCCCAACGCCAGCCCTTGAAGAGTTTTATCCCTCGCCGCCGTGCTGCGGATACCTGCCTGGAAAAATACCACGAGAAAGAACCCTCCCAGTAAGAGCCCCACAATTCCTGCATCCGCGACGATCTGTAAGTAATCGTTATGAGCCTGTTCAACACGCAGCGCTCCGCTGGATGTATCCGACGCAGCATAGGCCTGAGTAAACGCCCCCAATCCGGCTCCGAGCGGGAAGTTTTCCGCAATGACATCAAGCGTGACCCGCCAAATATGTGTCCGACTGGAGGAGATGTTGTCGGTCGCGGCCAAATCGGAAAAGCGTGTCAGCGAAGTATCGCCGCCTACGAAGACCGCCCCGCCGATCGCAGCGACCAGGAGGGCCGCGGAGAGTCCTGCCTTCAGCACGAGATTCCTCGCTCCTTTCGCCCTACTGGTCATTAGTACTAGTAAAATCACTGCTGCGATGACGGCCACCAACCCGCCGCGCGATCCACTCAGAAGCAGAGACGTGCCCATCACTCCGACGGCCACTACATAGATCAAACGTTTATCACGGTCAACCGCACCTACAAACATCAGGCCCAACGGGATTGCGATCGTCATTTCAATAATTGCGGCGAAATCATGCCGGTTGACGAACGAGCCAAATGGCCTCGCAGATTGCGGCTTGTAAAGACCATATATTGCATCCGGGCTCAAGAGCGATTGCAATATCGCGTAAAATGCGTACACACAGCCGAATATCGTAAGGATCGTCCCCAGACGCCTAAGCCGCTCCGCACTGTTGATGACAATCAGTGCCACGGAGAAAAAGGCCGCAAGGGCCGCGATATGGACTGCCGTTATCTGAGTCGAATAGGGATCGAGTGAAATCGGCCCGATGGAGCCGAAAGGAATTAGTTGAAAGAAAGCGTAGCCGCAAAGGAGCCAAATCGGCAACTGAAGAAGGCTCGTACTGATCCAGATCTCCTTTTGTCCCCAGAGATTCAAGGTGAGAAACGTGACGATAAAGGCGATGACTAAATAAAAAGCGGCGATGACGGGCTGATGTACTGCGCCGTAAAACATTGTCGCGGCCAGCGGTGTTGCACAGACCAGGAAGTAACTTATTCGTCTCAACATCGGATCGGCTTTACGCCTTGATCTTATTCAACTCAAAACCGTCGTACCAGATGACACCCGAGACAGCACAGTCGTCGCCGCACGGTAGACGGCCGGTTCTAATCAAAATTCCCTGGCAATTTTGGGGTGTACGGAATTCGACGGTGACCAGCGTCCAGTCCGGAACGGGCGTTGCGACAAGCGGAGCTCGGCCTAGCGGTGAACCGACATCCGTGTTAACCACGTCAACGACTAGAGAGCTGCCGGTACGAAGGTTCTCCGTCCGGAGCCAAAATGACAGGCGATACGCGATTGATGGTTCGACCGCAACTGTCTGCGAGAGATGCGGGGTTTCCAACCGCGTAAAGTTGCGAAAGGCGACTCTCAGGCTGCGTTCCCCGTCACGTCGAATCCTCGAGTCTGGCGAGATCTCGATTTTCGAATCGGGTTCGGAGAGGACCCAGCCAAACCGGGAACGTGATTCGGGCGTGAGGTTTGCTTCGAAAGAGCCATTCGATACCGCGCCCACCGAAGCCGTGCCATTCGCCCCGTACTCTCGCTCAAAATACAGAGCGGATCGAAACTGGCCCTGTAGAAAGAGCCCCTCGGCGATTTCGCCGCGTAGAGCATCGTACGGCGCCGGAACGGCGATGCGTTGCCACGCTGCGAGCGATTCATCACCGCGACCACGGGATGCCAGAAAAAATGACAGTCGCGCAGCACCTTCGTCAGTCTCGCCTGCCAATTCGGACAGCTTCCCCGCGTCTTTTTGGTAGTACTCCCACGCGAGCGAAAAAACCTGATTGCGATAGTCGAAATCATTCGCGGCGGCCACCTTAAATTCCGCAAAAGCTTCGACTTCCCTCTCCCGACGAAGAAGAAAATTTCCAAGATGCCATCGCGGCTTCGCGTACGATGGAGCAAGCCCGACAGCCTTGCGAAACTGCGTCTCCGCTTCCTCGTACTGCGCACGCTGCTCGAGAGCCCGACCGTGCTCGATCCGCCATCGATAGTCGTTCGGCGCGAGCAAGACTGCATGAGAAAAATGTTCTACCGCTAAAGAATTTTGGCTTGAGGCAGCATGGGCCCAAGCCGAGGGGTCTTGTGGAGACCAGGCGATGGCCGTGCGGGCGATATCGGCCGCACTCTGATCCGTGGGGCGGGTAACGGTCGCGAGAAGATTCGCCAATTGCCAGCGAACCGCAAACCAACAGGTCAAAAATGTTAAAAGCACCACGGCGGCTAATGCCACCCGGACAGCAGGTCGCCGGCCGTCAATTTTGACCCGTTCGTCCATCAATCGATACGCCCCGGCGAGCGAAAGAACTCAGAAATCATTTCCACGACATACTCGATTTGTGCCGATCGAAGTTCGGGGAAAATCGGAAGAGCCAGAGTCTCGCAGGCAGCCTTCTCTGCCTCCGGCAGGTCGCCTTGCTGACCGCCCAAATATGCGAAGCATTCCTGTAAATGAAGCGGCACAGGATAATAAATATCGGTGCCCACGCCTCGATCAGTAAGGTGTTTCTTGAGAGCATCCCGGTGCCCCGGCACTCGAACTACAAACTGATTATAAATATGCCGTCCGCCCTCGATCTCGAGCGGCGGGGTTAGAAACTCGAGCAGAGCGGCGTCGGCAAAGAGAGTTTGATAAGCCTCGGCATTCTTGCGTCGCTTTTCCGTCCACTCGTCAAGATATGGTAATTTGACTCGCAAAATTGCACCCTGAAAACCGTCGAGACGCGAATTTAACCCCACGTACTTATGGTAATAACGCTCTTCAGTTCCGTGAACGCGCAGTGCGAACAGCTTCTTAGCTAGAGCATCGTCATCGGTCGTTAACAATCCGCCGTCGCCCATGCCGCCGAGATTCTTGGACGGATAAAAACTAAAACAGCCGAGAGCACCCATCGCACCCGCACGCACCCCGCCGAGCTCGGACCCGATGGCCTGAGCCGCATCCTCGATCACCTCGATGTTGTGCCGGGTCGCGATCTCATTAATCGCCGCCATATCAGCACACTGGCCGTATAGATGGACGGGCTCGATCGCCGTGGTTCGGCCGGTGATCTTCGATTCGACCTGACCAGTATCGAGGTTATATGTACTTGGATCGATATCGACAAAAACCGGCACAGCACCGAGCCGTGTGATCGAGCTGACAGTTGCAAAAAAGCTGTACGGCGTTGTGATGACCTCATCCCCAGGGCGGACATCGAGAGCCATTAAGCCAAGCAAGATTGCGTCGCTGCCCGATGCGCACCCGATCGCATACTTGGTGCCGCAGTACGCCGCGAGTTCACCCTCGAGGGCCGCGACCTCCGAGCCGAGAATGAAACCGTTAGTGTCGAGGACGCGCCCAAGAGCCGCCTCGACCGCACTACGCAGCGATGCGTTTTGCTCGCTCAGATCTAATAAAGGTATATTCACAGACTACTACAATTTACATTCCGCGATTGATAAACGGCAATCGCGATACTCACAATAAGCAAATGGGCCTCTCGAACGGAAAAAGGGTAAGCGAGATACTCAGGAGACTGCGACGCGAGTATCCGGGCGCTCATTGTGCACTGGTGCACACGTCTCCGTTCGAACTACTTATAGCTACAATACTCTCGGCGCAGTGCACGGATGCACGAGTGAATATTGTCACCGCCGATCTTTTTAGAAAGTATCGCAGTCCCTTGGATTTTCTAAGGGTCGATCAGGCCGAACTCGAAAGCGACATACGTTCTACCGGATTTTTCCGCAACAAGGCAAAAAATATTCAGGCCGCTTGCGGACGCATCGTGGACGAGTACGGCGGAGAAGTTCCGCAAACGATGGACGAAATTCTGACACTCGGCGGCGTGGCTCGGAAAACTGCAAATGTCGTGCTCGGCAATGCCTTTGGGATCGCATCTGGCGTGGTCGTCGACACCCACGTTTCGCGCCTGTCGCAGCGGCTGAGCCTAACCGAAAACACGACGCCCGAAAAGATCGAGAGCGATCTGGCCGTTCTAATCCCGAAGAAACACTGGATAATGTTTCCGCACTGGATGATATTCCACGGCCGACGCGTGTGCATCGCCCGTAAACCAAAGTGTCCTGAATGCGTTCTCGCTGATCTATGCCCGTCGCGTGCGATATTTTATCCAACGATTTGTGAATCAATCTCCACGCCCCGCAATCGCATGGGAACTCCGTAATCAAAAGAAGCCGTCTGAAAGGACATACATTTAAGTCACTCAAAAGGCGGGGGCAAGCCCGCCTTCCTGACTGCAACTCGATGTCTTAATCTTTTCTTTTATCGTTGAGTAAAGAACAAGGTGATCTCGCAGCGAACAGAATAAAGACTAACAGTCAGGAAGGCGGGCTTTGCCCCCGATCAGACAGGCCGTACCAATAATCGGCCGATGTCCGGCAATATCATGGCCGCGGCGTCGGCGACGGACTTGCCGCGGGTGTCGGGGCTGGGGTTGGAGCGGCTGGCATCGTATCGGCAGCGAATCGCGGAAGCATCTCGTCACGCATCGCGAGCGCGTAAACACCGGCGGCAATGACGATGGCTGCTTTTTTAACATCGTCCTCAATGATCCGCTCGTAGGTATCGAGATTGGTATGCCATGTGTGCGTGCCATACTCGATTGGATCCTGATTCACCCCGATTCCGGGCAAACCCGCGTTATTGAACGAGGTGTGATCAGATCCCCCGAGACCGCGGCCTCTTGAGCTGGTCACGCCCGCAAAACCGTAGTCCGCAAATGATGCAAGGGCCTCGCGCAGAACCGTAGAAGCTTCGCCAGGACCGAAAACGGACATTCCTCGGGCCCTTCCTGTCCCGCTGTCGATATTGAAGTAGCCGCCAAACTTCCCGTAGTCCGGCCCTGGAGCCTCAGCCGTTCCAAAATGTCGTTTAACATACGCCTGCGATCCGAGTAGGCCTTGCTCCTCGCCGCTCCACAACGCGACGCGAACGGTACGACGTGGTTTTAAATTAAGGGCTTTTAGAATTCGAGCTGCTTCCATCATGATCGCGCAGCCGATCGCGTTGTCGGTCGCACCGGTCGCCGAGTGCCACGAGTCTAAATGACCACCGAGCATTATCACCTCGTCTTTCTTATCCGAGCCGACTACCTCGCCCACGACGTTATAGCTTGTCACCCCGTCCGGCACGGTGCGATTGCGAATGTCGAATTCAAGCCTAACTTCCGTCTTCGCAGCCAATAAACGCGCGATGCGCCCAAAATCTTCATTCCGCATTACGACAGTTGGAACAACCAGCTTGACGTCGTACGTACTATTCGAAAACGCTCGTATCTGACCATGTTCGCGGGCCGCGTCATTCACCCTGACCGCGACCTTGTTCGCAACCAGGAATGCATTGAGTTGTCGCTGAACTTCCGCTCCTGGCAGCGCACCCGATTTCGGAGTCGGTGGTGTTGGAATCGTAAACGGAGGACGCTGCGGGCCCGCCGCCGAGGGATCCATCCGTCGCCTGATTTCCTCATCCGAGATGCGTTTATTCGGCGGGTCAAAGCTAACCGGTATCACGGCCGGGCGTCCGACCAGGACGATCCTTCCTCCAACCGAATCTTTTACGCTGGCAAAATACGCATTTAATTCATCCTGTGTGGGGCGTTCGGGTAGGACGATGTGAAAAGCTCCCGCAGTCACCGCGCCTTTCGTACCTGGTGTCCACGCCAGCACCTCGAATGTTAGGGTGTCCTGTACCGGCTTAGTCATCAATCCGACTGAGCGTTCGTTGACCCATCCCGGATGACCAAATTCCCATGGCTCGAGTGCCGTGTTTTCAAAACCCCACGACTGCATCTCACGCGCCGCCCATTTCGCCGCCGCAACGTGATTAGGCGAGCCGGTCAGCCGGGGTCCGTGCAAATCGGTTAGGTAATGAAGCGTATTCATTATCTTTGAATTCTCCATTCCCTCTTTACGGATTGCCGCGTTGACGTCGGTTTGTGAACCAGTCTGCGCGGCGACTATCCCCGATAAAATGAACGATTGGATTAATACAAGCGATGCTGCTCGATGAAAACGCTTTAAATGTCTCATAAATGGTTTGTCTTACGACCTTGATAGCTCCCGACGAGCAGGGTCACACAAGTTTATTACTTTAGCATTTGAGATTTTGTTTCGAAAAACGGAATCGCACCGCCGGTAGAAATGCAGCCAGGTTTTGTAGCCTTCGAATGTAGTTTTGCGAAATACGTCGCCGAATAATCGTTTATTGGGTTCATGCTGGTCAAATCCCTCAGAATTATCGTGTTTATTCTCCTTGCGGTGGGTGCATCCTTTGCTCAGTCGACGGCTGACGAATATTTCAATCGCGGCGTCGACCGTCAAAAGGAGGGCGATCTGGCTGGTTCAATAGCCGATTATACAAAAGCGATTGAAATCAATCCGCAGGACGCCGACGCCTACAATAATCGGGGCAATATTCGGAAAACTCAGGGCGATCTCGTGGGAGCGATGAAGGATTTTGATGCCGCAATCGCTGCTGAGCCAGAGTCGCCTACTGCGTACCTAAACCGTGGGGTCGTCAAAAAGCTAAAGGGTGATCTCGATGGAGCAATCGCCGATTACACCCTGGCGATCCGCCGTGCATCCTCAAATACGTCCGCCTATTACAATCGCGGCACCGCGCTCCGGGAAAAGCGCGATTTTGCCGGTTCTGAAGCGGATCTTACGCGAGTTATCGATGTTAATCCGCAGCACTCTCGCGCCTTCCTCGCGCGAGGGCGAACACGAGTTGAATTAAATTATCTCGAGGCGGCCGTAAAAGATTTTACGCGGTCTATCGAAATCGATCCAAAGATTGCCGATGCCTATAAATTTCGAGCACTCGCATATCGAGCGCTAAAAAAGCTCGCTCTGGCCCAGGCGGACGAAAAGCGAGCGGGTGAATTGGCATCTCGTTAGGCGGTCTTAAGGCATTTCGACATCGGTCCGGGTAGCGGATGCGTAGGCCACATTTCGGCCGCCCTTACCAGTCAGCGTCACTTGGGTGTAGCCGTGCGCCCGCCCGGCGGCGTAGACTTTCAGCAAGAATTCGGTACGTTTCTCTTTCGGCAACGCATCCCACGATGGCTCCAGCACCCCATAAAACATCTCGCCGCTGATGCGTCCCAGCTTTAGATGCTCTTTTAGGGAATTGTCGAGTTCCGCCTGCTTAACCGCCGGTGATGGCAGGCCCTCGCTGACAACATAGTTGGAGTAAAGGTATAGGCCGACGGAACCGGCTATCAAGAGCAGGCTGACGGCAAGAAACCAACGGTTGACATTGAGCGCCTTTTCCTTGAGATTACTGTAAAACGGACCGGCCGGTACAGTGGACTTCTCGTCTACCGTCGTGTCCTCAATTACCTGCCGGTCATAACGCTCGAGCTCGGTTGGCTTTTCTCGCGGCTGGGTTAATTGGCTGCCTCGGCCATCATCGACAAGTTCAGTCATCAGTGTTTCATCTTCGGGCACATCCGACGCATTCTCAGCATCGATCTTTTCTCCGCGGGAGCGCAAAAGCCCGACCAGATCGAGGGTACGGGCAGTCGCATCCGATACGGAATCATCCTGTAGGTCCGCATACTTCGAACCGATGCTGTCTGCGTCCATTTTGCGGCGCTCCCGGTCGATCAGCGACACATAAGCGTTACCGACGCGAACATTCGTGTCGATCGCGGCAGCCGTCACCGAGGGCGCGAAGAACATCTCGTTAACGCTTTCCTTAAACTGCCGAAGCCGCCCGAAATAATCACTCCCGACGAGCGAGTCGAACCCGCCGGCATTCTCGGCCTCGATCGCCAGGTCCTCAAAACTTAAAGTCGTCAGCATCAGCTGCGCTTCGTCCTCGTCGCCTCCATAAAACGCGATAGACGACCACTCGCTGTATAGAGTGTTCAGGTGGGCCACGATCTCTTCTCTCGAGAATAAGATTTCTCTGCGGTCATCGGTTGCGGGCCGCGAAAATAAGCGGGTGGTTACAAAGTCAAACTTCGCTCGAACGGTCTCGGAGTATGGCAAGTTCCGATAGAACCGGGCGATCGATAGCAGGGCCTGCGAAGACAGAGGCGGGCTGGAATTTTCGCAGTATAGCCTCAAGCTGGAAACTGCCACTTTTCGATCACGTTCCGATAGAGCTATGCACCACGCCTCGGTCTCTTGAAGCAAAACAAATTCCGCGGCCGTATGGGCTTCGGAATTTTCGTCCTCTTCAACTTGCAGAAAAGCATTCAGGGCTTTCTTCGCCCCAAAATCGTCGAATACCTTAGGAGCGACCTTCATGTACTCCCGCTCGACCGACGTCAGGACGTGCTCGACCATCTGTAAGTTCGATATCTCGGTCACCGCACGCTTTTTATAGAATTCTCGGCCGTTACTGGGCCGTTTTACGGGCTTGACTGTAGGCGGAGGCACGGGAAGGGGCACAGATGGCTCGGTCGCGGCAGGAAACGCTTCATCGCTCGGCCCAAGCACGGCGGCGGCGTTAGTCCCCGCTGTTGCTTTTTCGCCGTCGCTAATCGTGCTCTCAAGCAGATTTTCTGCCTTCAGTTCAACAATCAGATCTTCGAAGACATTCATTAGTATTCACCTATCGGGGCAAGATAGCTGGGCTGGTGTTAAATTGTCGGGCGGTTAGCTACTTTAGGGGGCCGGCAGGATCTGGCGAACCTCACCGGAGCCGGTTATCTCGAATTTGTAGACAAGGCCTTCGCCCGCGACATCTCGCGTCGCGGTTATCGTGTAGGCAGTTTTCAGTTCGTCAACGGTGGGGACAGCCGGTGTCATCTCGAAGACGAACTTGTTCCGATAAACCTCATTGCCGATCTGTGTGCCGAGGCCGTTCCCAAGCAGGTTGTTAATCTCATTGAGCCGGGCGAAACGGCCATTCTGTGAGAAAAAATTAACCTGTGTCGACGAGACCGTGCGCATGGTCGCAAAAACATTCCCGTTTTCCGATGCTCTGATCGCCTTTTGCAATTGGGGGACCGCTAACGCGGCGATGACACCGATGACTACTACGACAATCAAAAGCTCTACCAAAGAGAATCCGTTTTCGCTCCTTCTTCGGGCTGCGGCATTCCCCGTATCAGAAAACCCGGGAGTGACATATTTTGGCACGTCTGCTTTGACAAGATCCGTCATACTGACCGCATCGCCCTTCACCTGAGCCTTGTATTTCATACGAATTCTATTGTTGTTGAGACGCCAAGCCTCCTATCCGCTAAACCGCATTGCAAAGGTTGTGCCAGATGAAACGAGGTCGAATATCAAGCGAAACAAGAACGAAGGCTCTCGCTTTTTAACAATGAGCCGATTGCCGGGCCACAAGGGAGATATTGGTGGCAGAGTTTCTTTTTTCTGCGATTTTTACTAAACTATACGTTTTTATCTCGAACCGGTACGGGCATCTAGATCGTGGGGACATAAACTTTGAGCGCAATCATTGACCAAAACATCGAAACTTACGGGATCGAGAATTGGGGGGCCGACTACTTTGGTGTTAACCGAAAGGGCAACCTGATCGTCAAGGCGCCAGAGAACGAGACTCTGACGGCGGACGTTAAAGAAATCATCGACGATCTGCGAAAACGTGGCGTTAATACGCCGATATTACTTCGATTCCCGCAGCTGATATTCGGCCAGATTCGAAAACTCCAGACTGCATTTCGCAAATCGATCAAGGAATTCGAGTATCAGGGAGGCCACCTCTGCGTCTTTCCGATGAAGGTAAACTCGAATAGGGCTGTCCTGGAGGAATACTTGCGCGAGGGCACGCGGTACAATTTCGGCCTCGAGGCGGGTTCAAAAGCTGAGCTCTATGCAGCTCTCGGTTTGGAACAAGCAAAGGACAGCCTGTTGGTGCTCAACGGGTTTAAGGACCGCGATTTCATCAATCTGGCGTTCGCCGGGACGTCGGCCGGCAAGAATGTGGTTATTGTGATCGAAAAGATGAGCGAGCTCGACCACACGCTCGACATCGCCGACAAATTGTTAGCGGAGAATCCGGAATCTGACCTGCCGATGATAGGCGTGCGAGTGAAGCTCTATTCAAAGGGCTCAGGGAAATGGGAGAAATCCGGCGGCGAGGCTGCAAAATTTGGACTAACGACGACCGAAGTCCTCGAAGTGATTCGACGTTTACAGGAGGCTGGGCGAATAGACATGCTCAAGTTGCTCCACTTTCACATAGGGTCGCAGCTTACCGACATCAAGCGGATCAAAAACGCGATGAAAGAGGCGGCCCGCACGTACGCCAAGATTCACAAAATGAAGATTCCGATCCAGTATCTGGATGTCGGCGGCGGTATGGCGGTCGATTATGACGGATCGCGAACATCATTCGAGTCTTCAGCGAATTACAACGCTCGTGAATTTGCAAACGATGTTATATACGTAATCAAGACGGTTTGCGATGATGAAAACGTACCGCATCCGACGATTATTCAGGAATCGGGCCGATACCTCTCCGCATATCATGCGATTCTGGTGACGAACATCCAGGACGAGATAGAAACAACTGTCGAAAGTCATACAGATCTTAAACTCACGGCGGATGATCCTCCCATTGTCCACGAACTTCTTGATCTGCGTAACAGTATTAATGCCAAGAATTACCGCGAGTACTATCATGATGCACTTGAGAATCGCGAGGAACTTTTCACGATGTTTAGTCTCGGGCTGGTGTCGCTCGAAGCTAAGGGTAAAGGTGAAGTTCTTTTCTGGGATATCTGCGAGGAAGCAGATCGGTTTGCCCAGCTAAAGAAGTACGTTTCGGAGGAGTTTGACGATCTTCGGCGGTTGATGTGTGCTAAATATCTTGCCAATTTCTCAGTGTTTCGATCGATGCCGGACAACTGGGCTCTCGAACAACTTTTTCCGATCGTCCCGATACATAAACTCAACAAAAAGCCCACAGAATATGCTACCCTCTGTGATATAACCTGTGATTCCGACGGCATCGTAGACAAATTCGTCGATCTGCACGACGTAAAACCAGTTCTCGAACTGCATAAACTTACTAAAAACGAGCCGTACTATTTGGCTATGATGCTCGTCGGCGCGTATCAGGAAGTGATGGGGAATAATCACAACCTGTTTGGCATCCCGCACGAGGCTCACGTCTTTATCGGCGAGGATGGGCACATGATAAAAAAGGTTATTTATGGCGCCACGCTCGGCGACGCGGTCGAGTCAGTCAGATACGACCCCGGCCAGCTGCACGACACATTTAGACGGTCGGTACTACAGAGGATGAAGGACGGCCGGCTGTCAAACACCGAGGGGAGCAAAATAATAGAGTTTTACGAAGGTCAGGTTGATAGTTACACCTATCTGGCGCCCAGCGAAAAATAGATTTTAGTTTAGGATTTTGATTTAGTATTTGGAGATTGTAATAAATGGTAGCTCAAAAGAAAGTGAAGGCTTCGAAGTTTTTAACGGTTCCGACACGTCCCGTACCAATTGACAGAGACCGATCCGTCGCGGGCCTGCTCGAGAAAATGGAGGGAGCCGGTTTTGGAGCACGACAGTTGGCCGAGGCCCACCGTATCTGGCTCGACATGCTCGATGACAACGCCACGATCTACATGTGTGGATCAGGAAACCTGATCACCTCCGGGATGAGGCGGTTGATCGCGTATGTGATCAAAAACCGTTTTGTGGACGTGATTGTGATGACCGGATCGGTGCTCTATCACGATATACACGAGATACTCGGGCGGAACCATTATCAGGCTCATCCGAGCATGAGTGATGATGACCTCGAAGCATCCGACGTCCTACGGGTCGGCGATGTCCTGGCTAACCGTGAGGAATTCCAGGAAGCCGACGAATGGATCGGCAGTGTGATAAATCAGCTCGAGCTTAGTCGCTCTTATTCGACTCGCGAGTTTTTGCATCTGCTCGGCCGCGAGCTATCGGAGATCGCTCATGAGGACGGCATCCTGACGGCCGCTTACAAGGCTCGAATCCCCGTGTTTTGCCCTGATCTGGCAGGTTCTGAGATTGCTATCGGCATTGCCCGAGCCAAGTTTGAAAAGAAGATTCAGATAATGTTTGATACGACGCAGGACTCGATGGAAATGATGACCATCGCCCATCGCACAAGGCATTCCGGCCTGATCGCACTCGGCAGTATGGGTAGCCAGAGTATGGTCAACCACGCCGACCTTGCCTCCTACATTACTCGCACGACACCACGCGGACATAAGTATTCGATCTCAATTGCGACGGACACGACGCCCCTGGGATGCCGCACGCCCTCCTACGGCGGCAACCATACCTCGGTATTCGGAAAACTGGTAAGAGGGGCTACGACGGCATATGTGCCCGCCGACCCGTCGATTGCTCTGCCGATGCTGATCACCGCCCTATCACAAACCGCGGCGAAGTTTATGAAAGGCCGTAAACGCCCGACCTTCAGCTTTTCCGGCCGCGAAATGACGATCGACGTACCCTAGGCCCTATTGAAAATTGAGAATTGAAAATGGAGAATGAAAAATATGTTTTCATTTTCCATTTTCAATTTCTCACACTCTATTGTTTTTCATGTCTGAGTCCGAACAACTTCCAATGAATTTCGGTGGAATCGACGAGTCGGAATATTCGACGCTCGAATCTGCTCGTATTCTTATTCTGCCGGTCTCCTACGAGGGAACCGTATCATACGGAACCGGTACGGGTGCCGGGGCGATGGCAATCGTCGACGCCTCGAGAAACATGGAGCTGTACGAAGAGGAAACGGATTCCGAGGTGTACAAACTTGGCATCCATACGCTGCCTGAGTTCACGCCGCGAGCCACGCCGGAAGCGATGATGCAGGATCTCTACGGCTACTCAAAAGATTTGCTCGAGCTGGACAAGTTTCTTTGTATGCTGGGGGGCGAGCATTCAATCTCTGCTCCGGTCATCAAAGCTCATTACGAGAAATATGAAAATTTGAGTGTTCTTCAAATCGACGCTCACGCCGATCTGCGGGATGAATACGATGGCACCCCGCATTCTCACGCATCGATAATGGCCCGGGTCGTCAAAGATCTGCAGATTCCGTCCGTTCAGGTGGGTATCCGCTCAATATCAGGCGACGAAGCGAGGGCGTTGAAAAATGGACTACCGACCAGGATTTTTTGGGCCCGAGATATAGTCGGGCGTACTGACTGGATTGATGATGCCGTTGACGCTCTCACGGAGAATGTGTATCTGACCATCGACATTGACGGCCTCGATCCGAGTATTGTGCCGACTACAGGAACACCAGAACCCGGCGGTCTAGGCTGGTATGAAACTTTAACTCTAATACGAAAACTTGCTGATAGTAAGAGGATAATCGGTATGGATCTAGTCGAGTATTCGTATGCGGAACACAACGATTCGCCTGCGTTCTTATGTTCGAAGCTTGTCTACAAATCGCTCTCCTACATCTTTGAAGCCGAATCGCCTAAGCTTGTCGCGTAGCCTCGTAACACTTTACTCGAACAATTTTTCGGGTCGATTCGTAATAATCGTCACAGGTCGGAGGTACCAGACATCAGCGATACAATCGCACACAAACGATCTGGTCGAAGCATAAACGGATGAAAAATAAGACCTTGCTCGCCTTAGCGTTAATTGCCGCCACTCTTTTTAGTATCACGGGCTGCGGTTCAGGACTGCTCGGTACGGAAAGCTCTCCGCCCTCGAGCGCGCCCGCTGCACCGCCCGCCCCGATGGTGGTGGACGGCATGCGTACATCCTACGCAGATATCGTGGATCGCACATCGCCCGCCGTCGTACGAATCGAGGCCGATCAAAAACGCAAGTCTCCGGCGAACGTCGAGCGTCAATCCCCTGAGGATTTTTTCCGCCAGTTTCAGCAGCCGCAGCAAGAACAACGTCCACAGATTGAACGAGGGCTCGGATCAGGCGTGATGGTAGACGCTAATGGCCATATCTTGACCAATAATCACGTCGTCGAGGGTGCCGAAAAAATCACTATCGCAATGAGCGATAATAAAACTTACGAGGCGAAAGTCGTCGGTCTTGATGCGCCGAGCGACCTCGCCGTGCTGAAGATCGAGGCGACAGGACTGCCATTCCTTAACCTCGGCGATTCAGATACGGTCCGCGTCGGAGATATTGTACTTGCCATCGGCAACCCTCTTGGAATCGGTCAAACCGTCACTGCGGGTATCATCTCCGCAAAGGGGCGACGTACCGGCTTGAGCGACGGCAGCTATGAAGATTTTCTTCAGACGGATGCACCGATAAACCGGGGAAATTCGGGCGGCGCCCTCGTGAGTTTGAATGGCGAACTTATTGGAATTAATTCGCAGATCTTATCCGGAGGCCCGTCTGGAGGAAGCATAGGAATCGGTTTCTCGATTCCGTCGAACATGGCTAAATCCGTGATGGATCAGCTAATCCAGAATGGTCGCGTCCGTCGTGGATTGCTGGGCGTGGGCCTTCAGAATATAACCGATGATATGGAGAAAGCTCTCGAACTGACGGAAAAAAAAGGTGCCCTCGTGGGCAGCGTACAGCGTGGGAGCTCAGCCGATAAGGCTGGTATAAAGCGCGGGGATATTATCACTGCCATCAATGGCGAGCGGATCGAGGACAGAAACATATTGCGTAATAAGATCGCTGGCACCGCCCCGGGCACGGAGATCAAGCTCACCGTCTCGCGCGAAGGCCGGGAGACGGATCTCTCTGCAACCCTCGATGAATTTAAGGCCGAAGATTCAAGAGCGGAATCGAAAACTGCAGACGACGGTGGTACCTCTAAGGAAAATCAGAGCGGAAAATTAGGCGTCACACTCGAGCCCGTCACTCCAGAGATTACTAAGCGGCTGGGACTCGAGAATGAAGGCGAAGGGTTGTTAGTCACACAGGTAGAACAAAGCGGACCGGCGGCGGAGGCTGGCCTCTCGCGTGGGGATGTCATACTCGAAGTTAACCGTAGAGTAGTGAAATCCATCGAAGACGTTCGCACCGCACTTGACGGCTCTGGCGGCCGCCCGGTGTTATTGCTGGTCGCAACCCGTGGACGCACGATCTATCTGACGGTACGACCCGAGTAATGCCCGTTAAAACGCAGAATGCCGGCTCCTGATGAGCCGGCATTTCATCGAAATAGGTCGGACAAATTGGTCGGGACGACTAGATTTGAACTAGCGACCTCTCGCACCCCAACCAATCGGATGGTATTTCACACATCCTCAAAATCACTCAAAGTGGCCTAGAATCAGTGACTTTCCCCACCTATTTGGCCTCATGGATCGTTGTGCATCAGCAAAAGTGCAACCATCCTACAACCAACAAGCCCAAAACTTCAGAGTGAACCAGCTTACAAGATCGCGATAAACTGCAACGAGCGTGATAGCCAATTGACAAGATCAGCCTTGGTCGGAGAAGTATGACGCGGCGATTGAAAAGTCGTCCGCAAACTGTTGTCGAGCGCGACGGAATAATTATCCGGTGAGGGGCCTCAATAATTTTGAGAAGCTCTCTGGGACTACTGCTGGCGTCCATGGTCGCGGGTCACGCGTCGTAGTGTCGGTTAGCAAATGCGCGGTAATTGTTCCCCGGCCAGCATGTCGACGATTCGGGTGCCGCCAAAGCCGGTCGTCATTGAGACGATTCCCTGCGGCTCGGCCTTGACTTCGCCGATAATGCAGGCACCGCGGCCGATTTCGTTCCCTTTCATACGGTCGATTATTTTATCGGCAATCTCGGAAGAAACGATAGCAACCAGCTTTCCTTCATTCGCAACATAAAGCGGATCGAGCCCCAGAATTTCGCACGCCCCTTTGACTTCTTCACGTACCGGAATTAAATCTTCGCGGATTTCGATGCAGACATCAGAACTCATCGCAATTTCGTTGAGCGTTGTCGCCACGCCCCCGCGGGTCGGGTCACGCAGCGAGCGAATAGCGTCCGGTGTGCCGTTGCGTATTGCTTCGTCGATAATATCGGCAACAAGCGTGTTGAGAGAAGCCGAGTCGCTTTCGATATCGGTTTCGAGTTCCAGTTCACCGCGGGCGATCAGGATCGTGGTGCCGTGATCGCCGATCGTACCGCTTACAATAACCTTATCGCCGGGACGGGCGTTCGATGATGAGATAGTTATCGAATGTTCCAGAACGCCGACTCCCGCCGTGTTAATAAAGATCTTGTCGGCGCTTCCTTTCTGAACTACCTTGGTATCACCGGTTACGATCAACACGCCGGCTTCCTCAGCGGCGGTCTGCATCGAAGCTGCGATCCGCCGTAGATCGTCTATCGGAAATCCTTCCTCCAGGATGAAACCCGCTGACAGATAGAGCGGTCGAGCACCGCTCATCGCGAGATCATTGACGGTGCCGTGAACCGCGAGCTTTCCGATATCGCCACCGGGGAAAAAAATAGGATCGACAACATACGAATCGGTCGTGAACGCCATGCGTTTGGCACCGTTGACTTCGAAAACGGCTTGATCCTCGAGTTTCTCGAGCATCGGATTACGAAAACATTCCAGGAAAACCCCTTCGACCAGGTCGTGCATGGCTCGTCCGCCGCTGCCGTGCGCAAGTGTAATGTGCGTTTCGCGGATCTTATGCTTTCGCCGGCGGGCACGTTCGACGCGTTCGAAAAGCGGATTTGTTAAAAATGCTGAGCTCATGTGACCTTGTCTTGGACCGGTTATGTCGGTTTACCAGGCAGATAATAATGTTTAACAGCAATGAGACCCGAAATCGCAGCCGCGCAGACGAGCAGATCGAGGGCGGTTATTTGCGGGCTGACGGTTTTTCGTGCGACGACAAAGATCACCACTTCGACGGCGGCGCTCATCCTGTGAAATAACAGCAACAAAGCGAATTCGGCGGCGATCGCAATTAGAAGTATATTTTCGACTATCCTCTGTAACGCGGCATATTCATCCGACTGTCCCTGCCATAGAGTCGGAAAGTCCCGCACAACCGTATCATAGGCAGCAACACCCGCCGCGACTGCAAGCAAAATCGCCAGCACTGAGAGAAATAGATGAATCACCGTTCCCAGGTTATTTGCGATTAAGTTTTCCGCCCGGGTAGGTTCGCCTGTACCGATCTCGTCCTCTGGTTTCTGGGCTTTCTCAACCATAGTTTCAACCTAAAAATTTTCGCACAGCCCGCCTTGTCACCTCGGTTGTTAAACCGTAAACCAGGTGCGACGAAATCGCGTAGGCGTGGGTTGTGAGTGGATAGGCGGTTGGTGATCTCGACAACCCGAGCGTGGGAACGACGACATCGTCTGCGATCAGCCAAACCGCGGTGCCAAAGGGCATTCCAACCCCGACTGTCGTCAGCGGTTCAATTTCAGCGGCGACGCCGTAGATCAAACCGGAGCTCGCTCCCATCGCGTAATGAACCGCTTCGCCAGCGGTGTCTTTCTCGCTTTTCGTCAATTTATGACCAAAAACGCCTTCGGAAATTTGTTTCGCGGCTTTCACGGTTGTCGGTTCTTCTGTTTTCTTTTTGGATTTTTGTTTTTCTTCGGCGTCCCCAAGCGTAGTGACGAGCGCCTGAAACTGGCTCATCACGAACGACGCGACAATCCCGCCGACCAACCCGGCGACCGCGCCTTTGACAACATCTCCCGCATTTTTTTGTTTCATACAATCCCCCTTGTTTGCCCTTGCTAGCGAAAGAGCGGACTGAGGGCGATTCGTTTCAGGCCAATAATAATCAGCCTGCGGCAATTACCGCAGAACGCTGAGCGATCTTCGACAACCGTCCAAAATTATAATACGCCGCGCACGCGCCCTCGGACGAAACCATGCACGAGCCGATGGGGGTTTCCGGCGTGCAGGCGGTTCCGAAAACCTTGCATTCCCAAGGCTTTTTAACGCCTTTCAAAATCTCGCCGCACTGGCATGCTTTCGGGTCGGCGATTCGCAAACCCGGAACTTCAAATTTCCGTTCGGCGTCAAATGCCGCATATTTCGGTTTGAGTTTCATCCCGCTGTGGGCAATGGAACCCAGTCCGCGCCATTCAAAAAAGTCACGAGCCTCAAATACCTCGGACAGAACTTCAAGAGCCTTGCGGTTGCCATCTCTTTCCACGACGCGGCCATATTGGTTCTCGATCTCGGCCCGACCTTCGATGATCTGTTTGACGATCATATAGACCGATTGCAGAACGTCGAGCGGTTCAAAGCCGGTGACGACGAGCGGTTTTCCATATTCTCTTGGTACAAATTCATAACACCGCGTGCCGATAACCGTGCTGACATGCCCCGGTCCGACAAATCCGTCGAGCTGCAGATCGGGCGAATCGAGCATCGCCTTTAGCGACGGGACGATCATGATGTGGTTGCAGAAAACGCTGAAATTCTCGACTTTGTCCTTCGCCGCCTGCAAAATCGTCATCGCCGTCGAAGGCGAGGTCGTCTCGAAACCAAGCGCAAGAAAGATGACATGCCGCTCTGGATTATTTTTCGCGATCTTTAAAGCGTCCAGCGGCGAATAAACCATCCGCACATCGGCTCCGCGCGCCTTAGCGTCAAGCAGATTAGTGCTCGAACCTGGCACGCGCATCATATCGCCAAATGTCGTGAAAATGACGTCCGGCTGGAGCGCAAGCGAGATACAGTCGTCGGTGCGCCCGAGAGGAATAACGCAAACAGGACAGCCGGGCCCGTGGATCATCTCAATATTCGGCGGCAGAAGATCCTCGATTCCGTACTTAAAAATGGTATGAGTATGACCGCCGCAAACCTCCATCAGCTTTAACGGCTTGTCGGTCATCCCGGCTATTTTCTCGGCAAGCCGGAATGCGATGTCGCTTTGACGATATTCATCTATATATTTCATTTGACACCTCCGAAGTTGAGAGTCTTGAGTCTGGAGGCTGGAGCAGGAAATGCTTTCCGACTCCAGACTCCAGACTCAAGACTCGAGCAGCGATTTATGCTGTAAAAACTCGTGTACCATGTCCCACATAACGTGATAAAGCGTCACATGCGATTCCTGAATGCGGTGAATGCTAGAGGTGGGAACCGTAAAGCAATGGTCGATCAGCCCCTCGCCTTTCATCTCTTCCATCTTGCCGCCCTCGTCACCCGCAAAACCGATAGTTGTCAGATTCATCCGCTGTGCCGTTTTAAAGGCATGAAGCAAATTCTCCGAGTTTCCGCTCGTTGAAATGGCGATCAACACATCTCCCGGTTTGCTGAGAGCAATGATCTGCCGCACAAAAACATCGGCAAAGCTCACGTCGTTAGCCACCGCCGTCACCATTGCCATGTCGTTATTGAGACAGATCGCGGGCAAGGCTTTGCGGCCGACGGTGATCGGGTGCATAAACTCGACCGCGACATGCTGGGCGTCGGTCGCCGAACCTCCATTACCGCAAACGAGCAGCTTCCGCCCGCGATTAAACGCTTTTGCAATCGCCAGCGAAGCAGCCAGAATGCCGTCCTTGTTCGCGTCAAAAAAACGATGTTTAACCTCGACGCTCTCGCGGACTTTTTCCAAAAGAGAAAATCCAAGCGCAGCCATCAGGTCACGCGGTTTCCCACTTTCCTCGTGCAGGAACGGATAAAAGGAATGGGAAAAATCTTCAATGGCCTTCGTCATAGTCGGTTGTCGGTGTCGGTGTCGGTTGTCAGTTGTCAGTTGTCAGTTGTCAGAAGCCGTTTTTCACCGACAACCGTCAACTGGCAACCGACAACTTCTTCAATTAATCGACGTTTGAAATTGCTCAAACTCCTCCTGATACGATCCCAGTTCCTGCAGGAGACGCAACGTTTCGTGGGCCTCTTTTTCGTCAACCTTACTCATTGCAAAACCGACATGGACCAATACATAGTCGCCGATGCCTACATCGTCGAGCATCCCGATATTGACGCCGCGGCGAACCCCGCCGATCTCGACCTTTGCGATTCGATTTTCTTCGTCGACGATTTCGACGATCTTGCCCGGTATGGCTAAACACATAAATTAGATACTCCCGTTTTGTAACCTCGCATTTGCGATTGCCGCCTGGCCGAGTGAAATCCCGCCGTCATTGCACGGAACTCGGCGATGCGTTAAAACCTCAAAATCTCGCACTCTCATCATTTCAACGGCGCTCTTAAGCAAAAACATGTTCTGAAAAACGCCGCCGGATAACACCACGCGATTGAGATGGTTCGTCTCACGCGCTAGTGTCGCCACATCGACGATCAATCCAGCGATTGCAAGGTGAAACCTCGCCGACACCTCGGCCGCGGACACGCCGTCAAGCAAATCTGCGACGGCCTGTTTGAATATCGATTCGGCCTTGATTATACCACCATCGCGGAGCGTAAATTCATAACTTTTAGTCGCGGCCTTGTTCGCAATTGCTTCAAGCTCGATAGCGGCCTGGCCTTCGAAGTTGACCGTACTTCGCAGGCAAAGCAAGCTCGAAACGGCGTCGAATAGCCGGCCCATGCTTGATGTTTCCGGGCAGTTTGTTCCGCTTGCGATCATCGACGCAACCGTCGACCATTTTTCGCGATCCAATTCGTTTACAAAGGGAATATCGAGATCCAGAAATGCATCGCCGAATGTTCTCTGTAAATATGCGGCGGCCATTCGCCATGGCTCGCGAATCGCTTTTGCGCCACCTGGAAGCGGAACATAATCGAGATGAGCTATCCGCTCGGCGTGGGCGAAATCAGCGACAAAAAACTCGCCGCCCCACATTTTTCCATCCGTCCCAAACCCGAGGCCGTCCATCGCCACTCCGATCACTTCACCCGTCGCGCCGTTGTCGGCCATGCAGCTCGCGATATGTGCGTGATGATGCTGGATGCCGATTTTGGTTTCAACGCCGTCGCACGAATGAGCGTATTTGGTCGAAAGATATTCGGGATGCAGGTCGTAGGCGATGACCTCAGGCTCTAAATTGAAAAGCTTTTTATAATGCTCGATGCCCATCGTAAAAGATTTCAGCGTTTCGAGATTTTCCAAATCGCCGATGTGGTGGCTTACAAAAGCATAATTGTCCTTGGTCAGACAAAATGTGTTTTTCAACTCGGCGCCACACGCGAGAATTTGCTTCTCGAATTTGAACGAGGTTTTTACAGGGGCCGGGGCGTAGCCACGTGAACGGCGCAGAACGAGTGGCAAGTGATGGGTGGCGAGTGATGAGTGCTTCAAAACGCGCGCCACGGAATCGTCCATGCGTATATGTATTCGGCGATCATGTAGCAAGTAATAATCCGCGATCTTGCTCAGCCGCTCGCCCGCGTCTCGATCAGTGTATGCGATAGGTTCGTCCGATACGTTTCCGCTCGTCATCACCAGTGGCCGATCGATGTTTTCGAGTAGCAGATGATGCAGCGGGGTATAAGGCAACATAAAGCCCAGTGACGTCATGCGCGGAGCGACGGCATCAGGTATCGTTTCGGCGGCAGAAACACGACGCGCAAGAATCGTATTCTGATGTCGCTCCAGCAAGACAATTGGTCGTTCCCGCGACAAAAGCAGATCTTTTTCGTCTCTGGAAACAAAACAGTACTTTTCAATTACTTCAAGTGATACGGCCATCAACGCAAATGGCTTGTCTTCGCGATATTTTCGCTGTCGCAGCGTTTCGATGGCGCCTGCATTCAGAGCATCACAAACCAGGTGGTAGCCGCCGACGCCTTTGACGGCAAGGATCTTCCCTTCATCTAATAGAGCCTTTGCCGCCGTTATCGAGTCATTACGTTCACCACCTTCCCTACCGGTCGTGTTTCCGCCCTTCTCTTCGCGTCTCAGCGTTGCCGCGTCGCACAGAAAAATCGACGGCCCGCAATCGGGACAGCAGGTAGGCTCGGCATGAAATCTGCGGTTTTGCGGGTCTTCGTATTCGGACCTGCAAGCGGCGCACATTTCGAAATCGCTCATTGTAGTATTTTCACGATCATACGGCACGCTATCGATGATCGTGAATCGCGGTCCGCAGTTTGTACAGTTAATAAACGGATAGCGAAAGCGGCGGTCATTTTCGTCAAGCATTTCGCGCAAACAATCCGCGCAGGTGGCGATGTCGGCCGAGATCGGGGAAAACTTTTGCCCGATCGTTTCGCTTTCAACGATCCGGAAATCGGCGTAATTTGTTCCGTTTGAATAGGGCTTGCATTCGACGGAATCGATTTGGGAAAGCGGCGGAGCCATCGTTCTGAGCTCGTTGATAAACTGCTCGATTCTGTATTGCTCGCCTTCGACATCGACGAGAACGCCGATCTCATTATTCAAAACCCGCCCTTTCAGCTCGCCTCGCGACGCGAGAGCAAACACGAACGGGCGAAACCCGACGCCCTGCACAATGCCTTTGATTTGAATTTGTTTGCGCGTCTGCATTGGGAAAAACTAGTCCCGACTATTTCGCATCCTCAGTCTCTTGCGGAGGAGCGGCGGGGCCGAGAACCGGCAGCGGCCCCTCGCGCAATCCGCGCAGCCAAAGCGTAAGATTTTCGCGCCCCAGCGTCCAGATCAATAACACGGCGAGCGCGCCGTAAATCGGCAGATGTCCCGCAAGTTCAGTCCAGTTAAAAACTGTCAGCGTCAGATTGATCGGAACCCACGCTATCAAGATAATTTCACGGGGGAAAATGTCGAAAAGAATCCACAGGCCGACTAGAAGCTCAACCGCCCCGGCACAAAGAATAAAAGTCTCGTTCGACATCGGCATGCCGAGAGCGGCGGTGAAATTAAGCGGATAGCGTTCGAGAAATGCCAAAGCAAAGGGAATATTGGCAAATTTTTCCGTAAAGGCCACCACGACAAGGCTTACTCCCAGACCGATGCGAAGTGCCGGAATCGCCTTTTCCATCAGCCGCTCGGAGGGCTCAAGACGAGGGAGCTGCAGACGGTCGATCGAGATCGGGCCGCGACCCGCGAGAAAAAAGAAGGCGGCGAAGCCCAGAAACATCGAGCTTTCGAGCATCGGCTCCAGCCCGACAAGGAAAATACCGACAACCCACAGTATGGCAAGAGCGACCGCCGCGAGACGCGTCAACGCTCCGTAAAACAACGCCAGAGCAATACCGGTCTGCGCAAGTCCGAGCAGATACATCGACCCGCCGGACAGTTTATTATTCGGCGTAAACAATTCACCCTGCACGCCGCTGACAAGCAGTGTTACCGCGACATGAATGCCGAGAATTGCCGGAATGAGGCCAAATAAAGCTGAGCGACGTTCGTCCGTCGTGCCAAAACTTTCCGGTCCCGGTACAAATCCGCGCCCGCGCCGGTGGTAGAGAAACCCGGCGACGAGAGTTAACAGCAGCACCACGCCGGCAAAACCGAGCGGCAGCGGACGGAAGAATAAATCCCACCGCAGACCGGAATTTTCGATATCGAGAAACCACTTTTCGTGCGCCGAGACTTCAATTGCCGCCGCTAAGAAGATCGCGGTGCAAAGCATCAGGCATCGTGAAAGGCTTTTCTTATTCATATTGCCGCGGCACGTGACTGCATAAATTCCAGCCACTCGTCCATTCCGGCACCGGTTTTTGCTGACACCTCGAACACCCGCATACCCGGTCGCACCGATTGAATGCTTGCGTGAGCCGCAGCCGCGTCAAACTCGACGGCGTCGGCCAGATCCATCTTGTAATCACGGCAATATCCGCCGTATTGAATATGGTCGGGTACTTCAGCGGCTTATCCTCGCCCTCGGTGACCGACATAAGCACGACCCGTAATTCTTCGCCGCGATCGTAGCTCGCCGGACAGACAAGATTGCCGACATTTTCTATAAAGAGATAGTCCAGCTCGTCCACGTTCCATTCGCCAGGCGCATTGTCGACCATTTGTGCCTCGAGATGGCAAATCGTTCCCGTAACGATCTGTTTTATGGGAACCCCGGAGCGGGCGAGCCGCTCGGCGTCATTGGCCGTTGCCAGATCGCCGACCAGGGCCGCTACGCGGTAATCTTCACGCAGCCGCGTTAAGGTTTTTTCGAGAAACTCGGTTTTACCGGTTCCCGGGCTTGAAACATGGGCTGATGACGGAAACCCCGCCTGAGCAAACGATGCGCGCAGCTCCGCAGCCAGTACGTCATTGTGTTTCACGACGCTTCTTCTAACCTCAACCAGTCGCGCCTGCATACTCATCAGAAAGTTCCAAATACCGTAATCAGCAATTCCCGACCCCGCACGAGCTCGTTGGTTGGCGTCAGCCAAACCGGACAGGTCAGGTGCTGTATTGAAACCAGATCCTGCTCCTTGTCGCATTTGCGGCAAAAAACCATCGGCCCGCCATACATCGCGACGCAGCAAAGCGGCAAAACAGAAAAACAAAGCTGCTCAACCCCGGACCTGTCCTGTGTTCCAAAATTGACTCCCTATCAACAAGAAATTACTATATCTCCAATCAGATATTTACGGTCTTGTTCCGTACACGAAAAGGAGTCCGATTATGCTTCGTTCAAAAAGCCACTACTATTCTGTAATTTTAGCACTTGCGGTTGTCGTTTTCGCCGCTCACTTTGTGTCGGCGCAGCTACGTCTGCCGCTACCTAGTCAAAACGCGAGTGTCAAGCAAACCATCGGCGTCACGGACGTTACCATCACTTACAGCCGTCCGGGCATTAAAGGCCGAACTATCTTCGGTGATGCACCGGCCGATGCGACCGCAAAGGGTGAGGCCTCGCTTGACGGGCAAACCGACGGATTAAAGGGTACCGCACTCGTTCCATACGGTCATATGTGGCGAACGGGAGCTAATACGGCGACCCAGTTTGTCGTGTCCGACGATGTTTTGATTAACGGTCAGGCGTTAGCGGCAGGCACATACACGCTCCACTCTATTCCGGGCAAGGATGAATGGACGTACATTTTTAACGGACCAAACAACCTATGGCAAACTCCGACCTATGATGCCAAGAAAGATCTGTTACGCGTTAAAACAAAGCCGCAATGGATGATGGATAGTCAGGAGACAATGATGTTCATCATCGATCCCGCGGTTGACAACATGGCTACGGTTTATTTTCGTTGGGACAAGGTCCGCGTTCCGTTTACGATCGAGGTGAAAGATATGCCGGGTCTGGTCGTATCAAAGGCCAGGGCCTCAGTCGCCGCCGTGAAATCCGATGATTGGAACACGCCGTACCGGGCCGCTCTCTATGCTAACCGAAACAAGTCGGCGGCGGATGCGAACAAGTGGTTCGAGCAGGCGCTAAAAGCCGCTGATGTTTCAATCGCAGCAAAGGAAACATTTCAAAACCTAACCGGCAAAGCAAACATTCTGCTAGAGATGGGTAGGAAAGCGGCGGGACTTGAGATCGCCGACAAGGCCATCGCCCGAGGCAAAACCGATAAGGTTGATACTACGGCATTTGAAAAACGCATCGCGGACATCAAGGCGGGAAAAATGTAGAGCAGGCATTTCAAAAGTCGGCGTTAAATAATTCTGAGCCTGGGATTTTACGCCCGGGCTCATTTGCGTGTATGAAAATTCTGGTTGCAGGGATGGGGAATGTTTTGCGGGGCGATGACGGCTTTGGCATCCGGGTCGTCAAGTGCCTTGCCGCCCGCAACGAACTCGACAAGGGCGTGGACATTTATGAAGCCGGGATCGGCGGAATCGGGCTGGTTCAGGAGTTGATGAATGGGTACGATGTGCTAATTCTAGTCGATGCGATCGATAAAGGGGCCGAACCGGGAACGTTGTTCGTGGTGGAGCCGGAGCTGAATTCGGCGCAAATCGAGCCTCTGAGATTACACGAATCGCTCGTCGATATGCATTACGCGGATCCCTCGAAAGTTCTCATGCTCGCGAAGGCCCTGAACGTTTGCCCCCCGAAAGTGTTTCTTGTCGGGTGCCAGCCCGAATACGTTGACGACGCGGTCGAGGGCCTGCGCCCACCGGTCGAACGTGCCGTCCCGATGGCTGTTAAGGAAGTTCAATCGCTACTTAGCGAATTTTTGCGAGTTAGTCCCCCGACAACTTAGCAATCTTTTCCTCGACCTCGGCGGCTATCTTGTCCTGTTTGAAAAGCTTCCATAATTCGACGGACTGACGGTACATATTCAGAGCTTCGGATTTGTTTCCCACTTTCGCGTGAGCATCTCCGTATTTATTCAGGACTTGGGCCTCGATGGATTTCCGCCCGATACGCCTGATTAGGTCGAGTCCCTGCTGAAAAGACTTAAAGGCACGCTTCCTCTCGCCCAGGCTCAGATAATCGTCACCGATCTGAACGAGATTGTGCGTTTGTTCAGGTCTGTCGTTTGCCTTTAGCCAAAGCTTTCGCGCCCGCAAATCGTGCTCCAGGGCGGCCCGGAAATCGTTCTGCCGTCGGCTGTAAACGCCGTAAATGACATGTGTAAATGCCGCAGATCGCGTGTCGCCGATTCGCTCCCAGATCTCAAGAGCTTTTCCAAAATACTCTTTTGCTTTATCGATCTGATCGGCTCTCTGATAAACAAACGCGATCGAACGCAAAGTATTTGCTTCGTCAGCCGGCAGCTTAAGCTCACGCCATAGCTGAACCGCGCTTTCGTAAACCGGGATAGCGTCTTTGCGGGTTTCAGCCTTCATTCGAAGGCGAATTGCCTCTTGCTGCAAACTGACGGCCTTGAGGACGCGTGCGTCAAGCTCACTCGTCCTGCGGATGTCCATGATCTCGATGGTGTATCGGCCGGGCCCCGCGAGTTCGGACGCGGTAAAAACTTCGATTCGGTAATCGCCCGTGACGTCGGCGCCGATCCGGGTGCGTTCAATGCCGCGCTCGCTAATCGGCGCGTCAAATTTGCCGAGCGAGGTCGAATCAGGGGCGAATACCTCGGTTGTAACGTCGACGTCACGCTGATCAACAGTGACCCCGAGATACATTCCCTTATCGAGTCGTACAGTGTAGATGTGCCGATCTTTCCCCGCCATCCACCTCGTGACCGGACGACCGCGTTTGAGTGCCATTGACGATACTACCTGGGACCAACTCGTCGACGACGTAAACAAGCCGACGGCTAAAAGCAGTCCGATTTTACCCGCATGCCCGAACCTTTGATCGAGTTTCATAATTTGTCCAATCTAGCATATATTCGAAAAACCGAAGTAATGTATGCAAATTTCCAAAGCTTCGCGCTTAGGCTGGTCAATGAGCCAAAAGGTCAGTTACATTTCCGTCCTATTGTTAGCGATGGCCGTTCTGTTTTCCACGGCTCGCGGAGACGAACCTCAATATGGTGGGACAGTGGTGGTCGCCGTCAGCGCCGATCCGGGCGGACTCAATCCTGCAATCACGACACAGGGCGGCGTGCATTTGATCTGCGGTTCGATCTTCAGCGGTCTCGTCGCGCAAGATTTTGATCTGAATCCTGTACCCGATCTTGCGGAGAGTTGGTACGTTTCGCCTGATGGAAAAACTTACACTTTTTTTCTGGCCAGGAATGCCGAGTTTCACGATGGCGTTCCGCTAACTTCCGAGGACGTGCGTTTTACTTTTGAAGAGTTGCTTTTGAAGTATCACTCTCGCACACGTGCATCGATGGGTGAAAATTTAACCCGCATTTTGACGCCGGACGCACATACGGTCGTCTTCGAGTTTGCTCGTCCATACGCCGCTTTCCTTCAGTTGATCGATGTCGCCAACGCTCCGATAATGCCCAAGCATCTTTACGGAAACGCTGATCCCTTGACCAATCCTTACAATATAAAACCGGTCGGCAGCGGGCCGTTCAAGTTCCAGGAATGGTCAAAAGGCGACCGAATATCTCTAGTCAGAAACGACAGATATTTTAAGACGGGAAAGCCTTATCTGGATCGGGTGGTTTATAAGGTAATCCCAAGCAGCTCAAGCGCGTCGATCGCTTTTGAGAACGGAGAGATCGATTATTTCACCAACCCGTCGCCGCTCGATCTTGAGCGGCTCCTGAAAATGCCAAACGTAACCGTCACGGAAAAGGGACGCGAAGGTTACGCAACGGTCGAAACCGTTGTGCTAAATACAACCCGAGGCCCGCTCGCCGACGTTCGTGTCCGCCGGGCAATGGCTTACGCTATAGATAAAAATTATATCGTGGACAAAGTTGCGTTCGGAAGGGGAAAGCCCGCGACCGGGCCGATCTCGAGCGCTCTGAAATGGGCGCACAATCCGAACGTTCCCAAATACGGACGTGATCTGCTGCTCGCGGGTCAGATGCTCGACGAAGCCGGTTTCAATCGGGACGCGGACGGCGTTAGGTTTCGGCTGAAATATGTCTACGCCCAAGGCTACGCGAAGATTGTCGAGGTTCTCCGCGACCAACTGCGAGAGGTTGGAATAGAGATCGATCTGCAGCTCCTCGAATTCGCCTCGGCCGTCGATGCGGTGTATATCAAAAAGGATTTCGACCTCGGCTTCGCTTCATTCGAAAACGGCCCCGACCCCGACATCGGCGTAAAACGAACGGTCGTCTCAAGCAACATCGGCCCGATTCCCTTCTCAAACGGAGCCAGCTATCGCAACCCGCGAGTCGACGAGCTCTTCGAACTAGCCGCATCCGAAACCGACAAACAAAAACGCGCCGCCTATTACTTCGAGGTTCAGGAAATTCTCGTGAGCGACGTCCCGTATCTCTGGATATACGAACCAAATTCCGGCGCCGCGTACAAAAGTGCGCTCGCGGGAATGTACCAGTGGAGCGCAAAATCAAACATCTACTTCGCCCAAGACGCCTGGTGGACTGGTGGTAAAAGCTCAAACGGAAATACGCCCGAATCGTCCGGCCGGAGTCCGCTGTATTTTCTCCTGATTGTCGGAGCAGTCGTTTTAATTGCGGTTATCGCTATTTTACTCAAGCTCAAACGCAAACTATTCAGGAATTAAGTCTTCTGAAACAGTCCATTCGCATAAGTATTCTTGTTTTCCAGTGCGGGGCTGCGGACGCTTCGGTCGCCGTTTCACTGCCGACCGTGAATTCTGAAAAGGAGTAATTAATATGTCTGCTGCAAATATCGATTTGCCGATGTAACGCCTGTTCTTCGAGCCCGTCGAGGGTGTGTGGTGTATAATCGTGTCAATACTGCGGTGGCAAGGTAAGTTTATTGTCGAGTTTTACTTTGAGTGAAGTGTGGTTGCCACGTTCCGGGTAAGTTTTTTGTGAACGCAGTAACCGAAGCAAGAACAAAAGCATATTCGTCGAGGCCGTCTGCTCGAATACCTGACGGCTGCCTGCTGATCGAAGAGCGGTCGCGGCTTTAATCATGGTGCCGATCATTGCTAAAGAAGGCGTCGACGCTCTTCGCAGTGAAACGTGCGACGACTGCTATTGAATAGTCATTCGGAATATTTTGACCTCGCTTAGGAATCTAGTTATTGACAGGCCATTGATGCATCAAATATAGTCAAGATGACAATGAAAAAGTGGCTACCATCATTTTTCCTGCTTTTCGCACTCGTTAGTGGGGTGTTTGCGGGAATGCCGTTTCATGCCGAAAAGATGGGGATGATGAAATGCTGCGACAAGGCGAAGAGCAAAGAACAATCGCCGGCAGTAACCGCCGCGCAATTATGTTGTGCATTGAATTGCACAGATTCGGCGCCTACTTCGTCCGGCCTTTCGTTTAACTTTTCACCGTCATCGGTGGCAGTCGAGGATTCGATTTCAGCTCAGATTGCCGATCTATTCAAGATTGAGTGGAGTAAGCCGTCGATTTTGCATTCGTATGAGTTGACGGCAGTTTCGCGTTCATTCCAACCCAAATACATCCAACATCATTCATTCCTGATCTAGTTTCCCAGGATTAATGCGCCTTGTTGCAGGTATTTCTGCGTTCAAGCCGCTTGTCTCTGAGCGCCGTTGTGTGTCTTTTTGACGACATTGCGGCTGAGAAATTCGATTCAAACTACGGAGAAAAATAATGAAGAAAATGATTTTAGTTCTTACTATCGCTTCGCTGACCGGTTTGATTTTAATCGGGGCGGCGTGCAGTTCCGGTTCGAAGCCAACGGCGGAGAATCCAATTCCGGGCAAGGTAATTAAGAGCGGGCCGATTGGCGACAAACTCATGGTGACGCTTTCAAACGACACGGGCAAACTCAAGAGCGGCGAGCAGGAGATCATGCTCACCTTTACCGATACGTCGGGCAAGGCCATTGATGTTGGGATGGTTTCAGCCGCGGCTCTCAATTTCAGAATGCCGGCGATGGGTTCGATGTCGCAGATGAATAACGCCGCCACATTTACGTCCACGTCGGTGCCCGGTGTTTACAAAGGCAAAGTAAATATCGAGATGGCCGGTGAGTGGCAGGCTCAAATATCTTTCGAAGGCTCGGCGGGCAGCGGAAAAACGACAATTCCGGTAATGGCTAATTAAATTGTGGCCAGTGGCCGGTGTTTTGGTGCCGACGCCGACAACTGACTACCGACTACTGTTTTATGATTCATCGACTTATTGAATTGTCATTAAAGAATCGCGGCTTGGTCATCGTGCTGTTTATCGGTCTCGCGGCGTGGGGCTATTGGGCGCTGATTCATACCCCCATAGACGCGATTCCCGACCTTTCGGACAATCAGGTGATCGTCTTTACCGATTGGGCCGGACGTTCACCCCAAGAGGTCGAGGATCAAGTCACGTATCCGCTTGTGACGAGTTTGCAGGGGCTTCCCGGTGTGCGTGTCGTTCGCGCCAATTCCGCATTTGGCTTTTCGATGATCAACGTCATCTTTGAAGACAGTGTCGAATTGTACTGGGCGCGAACCCGCGTTCTCGAACGGCTCAACCTGGCGGCGAAACAGTTACCGAAGGGTGTAACGGCCACTTTGGGGCCTGACGCGACCGGCGTCGGGCAGGTTTTCTGGTACACGCTTGAAACTGATTCGATGAATCAGCGCGATCTGCGCACCGTTCAGGATTGGTTCGTCCGGTATCAACTAAATTCCGTTCCGGGCGTTGCGGAGGTGGCCGGTGTTGGCGGCTACGTTCAGCAATATCAGATCGATCTCGATCCGAACAAACTTCGGAGCGTCAATATTCCGATGTCCGCGGTCGTCGAAGCGGTTCAGCGATCAAATAGCAACGTCGGCGGAAATGTTGTCGAACAAGCCGGCCAATGGACGGTCGTGCGCGGTATCGGTCTGATCGAATCGACGGCTGATGTCGAAAACACAGTCATCGGTTCGACGGACGGGACGCCGATCTACATCAAGAACGTGGCCGAGGTAAAACTCGGCGACGCATTTCGCACGGGTGCGCTCGATAAGAACGGAAAAGAAGCCGTCGGCGGTGTCGTTATTGCCCGCGCCGGTGTCAATACGCTCGACGTTATCGAAGGGGTAAAGAAAAAGATCGAAGAATTAAAAGCCGGTCTGCCCGAAGGTGTTCGTATCGTTCCTTTTTATGACCGGACGCTTCTTATAAATCGGGCGACCAGCACGCTGACGTGGGCGCTGATCGAAGCTCTTATTTTCGTCACGCTTGCTCACATTGTTTTTCTAGCGCATTTTCGCTCGATCCTTATTGTGACGATTCCGTTGCCCCTTGCGGTGCTTCTTTCCTTTTTGTTTATGTACTTTATGGGTATCAGTTCAAATCTGATGTCGCTGTCGGGCATTGCCATCGCCATCGGCGTACTGGTTGATGCGGGGATTGTGGTCACTGAGAACGCCTTTCGCTTTATGGAGCAGCGGAATATCGATCCGAAGGACCGACAGGCCGTCTGGGAAACCGTTTTGGAATCGACAAAGCTCGTCGGGCGACCGGTCTTCTTTTCGATGGCGATCATCATTCTTGCCTTCATTCCGGTTTTCGCTCTCGGTGGACAGGAAGGCAAGCTCTTTCACCCGCTGGCGTTTACAAAAACGTCCGCGATGGTCGGTGCGACGATAATTGCGGTGACGCTTGTGCCGGTGCTTTGCACATATCTTCTCGGCGGCAAGTTTCATTCCGAGCAGTCCAATCCGGTGATGCGGTTTCTTCACGCGATTTACAGGCCGACGCTCGCGCTCGCGCTTCGTCACCGGATTGCTACCGTCGGCATCGCGTTGCTTTTATTCTCAGGCGCTTTGTTTCTTGCGAGCGGTATTGGCAGCGAATTCATGCCGCCTTTAAATGAAGGCGACCTGATGTATATGCCGATCGCCGACCCCGCGATCTCGATGAATGAGGCGGCGAAACTCTTGGCAAAACAGGATCAAATATTGATGACATTTCCTGAGGTCGAATGGGCCGTCGGAAAGGCGGGGCGCGCCGACACATCGACCGATCCGGCTCCAAACAACATGAACGAGATCATCGTTCATCTAAAGCCGCCCGACGAGTGGCGGCCCGGCGTGACGCGCGAATCTTTGGTTTCGGAGATGGACGAGGCCCTAAAGATGCCCGGCACCACCAATATATGGACACAGCCAATCATAAATCGAATCGATATGCTTTCGACCGGGATTCGTTCGCAGGTCGGGATAAAGATATTCGGCAGTGACCTCAAGACGCTCGAAGATGTTTCGAGGCGAATTGCAGATGTGGTTCGAACAGTGCCGGGTGCGGTTGACGTATATCCCGAACAGATCGGCGGCGCACCATACGTTGACATAAAGATCAAACGCCAGGCCGCCGCCCGTTACGGCATTGACGTCGGAACGATACAGGATGTGATTGAGAAAGGGATCGGAGAAACAAATCTTTCGATAACGATCGAGGGACGGCGGCGATTTCCGGTTCGCGTTCGATACGCACCGGAGTTTCGCAAGAGTCCTGAGGCCCTGGGTGACATTCCGATCGCAACGCCGGGCGGCGCAACCGTTCCGTTGAGCGAGCTTGCCGACATTAAAACGCTCACCGGAGCCTCGATGATCTCGAGCGAGAACGGCCTGCTTCGCGGAACGGTTTTGCTCAATGTTCGCGGGCGTGATGTCGGCAGCTTTGTCGAGGAGGCCAGTCGGGTCCTGGCGGACAAGGCCAATCTGCCCGCCGGATATTTCATCAGCTGGAGCGGGCAATACGAAAATCAGCAACGTGCCCGTTCGCGCTTGCTGTTGGTAGTGCCGATTGTGTTGATCGTCATCGTCGGATTGCTTTATGTGACATACGGATCGGTTACCGAAGCCGCGCACGTTCTAATGGCTGTACCGTTTGCTTTGACCGGCGGCGTCTATCTGCTTTGGCTGCTCGACTACAACTTTTCGGTGGCCGTCTGGGTCGGCTTCATCGCGCTTTTTGGAACGGCGGTCCAGACGGGTGTCGTGATGGTCATCTATCTCAACGAGGCGGTTGATAAGAAACGAGAGGAATTAGGCGTCCTCACCAAAAAAGATCTCCTTCAGGCCGTTACGGAAGGAGCCCTACTGCGGCTCCGGCCAAAAGTAATGACGGTATCGACGGTCGTCGCCGGACTGCTGCCGATCATGTGGAGCACGAGCGCCGGTGCGGAGGTAATGAAACCTCTGGCAACGCCCGTATTGGGCGGAATGGTTTCGAGCCTCTTACATGTGCTGATCGTTACACCGGTGATCTTTTACTGGATTCACGAGCGAAAGTTGAGAAAAGAGAATGTTTAACCGGATCATCATTAAAGTTCTCTGCTTTGGGCTGTTAATGTCGACGGCGGAGTCGGGGTTCGTTTTCACTCAGACTCAGGCACGCGTAACGGCGGACAATAAAACACTATCCCGCTACCTCGACCAAACCGTCGGTATGACAGCCGACGAAGCCGTTCGGATTGCGCTGGAAAACAATGGTGAACTGATCGCAATGCGAAAAGAACGTGACGCGGCTAAGGCTCTCATCGATCAGGCTCGTCTTCGCCCCAATCCGAGCGTCGAATTCAGCCGTCAGGAGCAAATTGGCGGGAAGGACAACGATACGATGATAGCCGGAAGCCTGCCTCTTGAACTTGGCGGCCGGCGAAACGCACGAATTGCGGTAGCAGAAAGCGAACTTGCCGTTCGGGAAAAGACAGTCGAGGATCGTGAGAGATTACTGGCATCTGAAGTTCGCATGAAATTTGGCGAGGCATTGGCGGCGACGCTCAAGCTAAAATTTGCCGAGGACGTCCTTGAAACGGTGTTCGAGCAATTCCGGCTCGTGCAAGCCCGGGTTACCGAAGGCAAGACCGCTCCGCTTGAAGAAAACATGACGCTCGTCGAGGTCAACCGTCTGCGTTCGATCCGCGAGACACAGGCAGGAAATACCGAGATCGCGTTTCTCGAACTTCGTAACCTTTTGGGCATGAAACCTGAGCAGCCGTTGCAGCTTCGCGGTGGTTTTGACAATTTGGTTTCGCCCCTGCCGATTCTCTCGGATGCTACCGCAAACGCATTGCAGTTGCGTCCCGACCTTGCCGGGTTAAGTGCAATGGAAGATTTGGCTGACGCGCAGATCAAACAGGCAAAAGCCGGCGGGCGTATCGACGCGAGCGTTAACGCCGGTTATGGGCGGAACAATTTCGGCTTTCCGGTGAATGGCGTCACCGATACCGGCCAATTACGCCCCGTGCAGGGGATATTTCACTCTCTAAAATTTGGAGTGACGCTCGAAATTCCCGTTCGAAACCGCAATCAGGGAAACATTGCGGCTACGGCTGAGATGCGCGAGGCTGCACGAAACCGCCGCGAGTTTGGCGAACTTATCGTGCGTCGTGAGGTAGCGACAGCGTTTGCCCGTTACGAAAGTTCGGCAAAGGCCATGGAGATATTTCGCGTCGGCGTTCGCGGACAGGCGAGTGCCAATCTTGATGTAGTTCGGCAAACATACGAGCTTGGCTCGAGGAATCTGATCGAATATTTGATTGAGGCACGCCGGTATATCGAAATCGAGAACGAATTCATCGACATGCAGCTTGCGGTTTACCAATCAATCGTCGAAATGTTGCGAGCGACAAACTCGCCGGAATTGATAAAGAAATGAACGAAGAGAATAAAGAAGAAATTGTTGACGCGGAAACCAATTCCCGCGAGTCTGCAAACCGCAAACCCTTCTACATCGCCGGTTCGATTATTGGCGTTTTGCTCGTGGGAGCGTTTGCATTCTGGTTATTGTTCGGACGCGAGACCGGACAAACTGTTATGGCCCCGCGAAACGTATCTTTCGACGATAATAATAGCCAGCAAACCAGGGGCAACGGCGAAGAACAGACGATCACGATCCCGCCCGAACAGGTTGATCGCGCAGGCATCACGATAGAAACGGTCGGCGAAACCTTGTCTAGCGAAGCGGCAAATGTTTCATCAACCGGCGTAGTTCAGGCAAACGCTTACGGCGAAACGCCCGTCATCTCGCTGCTCGGCGGCGTGGTTCGCCGAGTAAATGCCGAACTAGGCCAGAATGTGCAAAGGGGCCAAACCGTTGCTGTTGTTTTCAGTGATGAACTTGCGGCGGCGCAGTCGCGTTTTCTAATGCTCCAAACCGAACTCGAAACGTCGCGCCAAGCCTACGACCGCGCAGCTAAACTTGCGAATCTAAATCCTGTCAGCCGTGCGGAGTTGGAGGAGGCGACCGCAAAGCTAAAAACCGCCGAAGCTGAACTGGTGGAACATCACAAGCACCACGAACGGACCCGTAAACTTGTTGAGATCGGAGCCGTGAGCCGTGAGGAATTCGAACAGGCGATGACAAGGCTAAAAACGTCCGAGGCCGAGGTCATACAAATGCGCTCACGGCATCAACGAGCCATCGCACTCGCGAAACTCAATCCCATAAGCCGTACCGAATTCGAACAGGCCGCCGTAAAGCTGAGAACCGCCGAGGTCGAACGCGCAACCGCCCGCGAAAAACTTATATTGTTCGGTTTGTCGCGGCAACGTGTCGATAATCTTCGCTCGCCGTCGCAGATCACCTCCGAGATCGCTCTGACCGCACCGGTTTCAGGAACGATAACCAGCCGTTCGGTCAATCAAGGAGAAGTCGTCGAAGCGAACAAGGAATTAATGAAGGTCACGAATCTCTCAACGGTTTGGGTGATCGCTCAGGTTTACGAAAAAGACTTGTCGCGGCTTCGGACGGGTAGCGGTGCTAGCGTCACGACCGATGCCTTTCCCGAAAGGCTCTTTCGCGGCCACGTCACATACATCGACCCCAATCTAAACCCACAGACCCGAACCGTCCCAGTCCGAGTCGAACTCGAAAATCCGGGACAAGTTCTGAAGATCGGAATGTATGTCAACGCGGCGTTTGGCTCGTTGGGAAATGCAGAGTCAACTGCACCAGTCATACCTTCGTCGGCAGTCCAGAATATTGACAACCGGCAATTAGTTTTTGTAGCGACCAACAAACCGAACGTTTTCATACTCCGCTATGTCCGCCTCGGCACGGAAACGAACGGAAAATACATCGTTCTCGAAGGGCTAAACGTCGGCGACCGTATCGTAAACGACGGAAGCTTTTCGCTCCGAGCCGAATGGCTCAAACAACATCCGGGAAATTAGTGAAACCCGCGATAAATACAGGCTGAAACACGATTTTTGCTCTCTCTTTGATGTTCAGCGGGCGAAATGCTGATGTCAGCGAACGGGATTCTGGAGCGAGCGAACGGGATTCTGGCGCCAGCGGATGAAATCCTGACGCCAGCGAGAGAAATTTCGAAAGACTTAAGGGAATAATGGCCGCCATTTGATGAATTCCTGCCATCCACGAACGAAATCCTGAATGCCCCGGGACTAAATTCTGATGCCAGCAAAGAAATTCGGATGTCTATTTCACGACTCAAAATGACTGGTTAGAACCCGACCCGGGTTTTAGGATTGAGCGCGGTGTATAGGGCGTCGCCGAGGATGTTGATTGAGAGGACGACGAGGGCGAGGGCGAGGCTTGGGAAGACGACCATCCACCAGCCGTCGCGGATGAAATGTTGGCCGTTGTGGAGCATCGATCCCCAACTTATGCGATCGGCGTCGCCGATGCCGATAAAATCGAGCGCCGCCTGGAGCAGGATCACGCTGCCTACCGTCAACATCATCTGCGTGATTATGACGGGAAGCGCATTTGGCAGAATGTGAAAAAGCAGGATTCTTGACGGCGACGCGCCTATGGCCTTGGCCGCTTCGACAAAAGGGCGTTCTTTTAGGGACAAAACCTCGCCACGGACAAGTCTGGCCATCGTTGTCCAATATGTGAAACTCAGAATGATCACAAGGTATAGAAACGACGTTCCAAATAGCGCGGCCATGACCAACGCTAAAAAAAATCTGGGCGGGATCAGGATAAATTCCGTCAGCCTCATAAGAACATCGTCCGCAAAGCCGCCTGCATAAGCGGCGGTGGCACCGACGATGACGCCGATCAATCCGCTTACCAGCGACACGAACACGCCGAATAAAATCGACGTTTGTGCACCTTGGATAACGCCGCTCAAGACATCTCGTCCAAGATCATCCGTGCCAAATAAAAAGCGGCCGGATGGTGATTGAAACGTGTCGGTCGAGGTCTTCGCCGGATCGAACGGCACAACCAAGTCGGCGAAGACGGCGGCGACGAGAAATAATCCAAGGACAATCAAGGCGACGGCGGCGAGCTTGTCGCGCGTCAATAATCGCGACAGATTCGCCATCCAAAGCGGTTTTCGATTCGCAACTTTTTCGCCGGTCGCCATAAGCTATTTGATACGCGGATCGAGCACTGGATAAGCCGTGTCGGTGATGAAATTGACCACTGCAACACCGGCAGAAGTGGTGATCAAAAGGCCCAACAGTATGGGGTAATCACGTGCCGCGATGGCTTCGAGCATAAGCCTGCCGAGGCCAGGATAGGCAAACACCGTCTCAACCAGGACCGCCCCGCTGAGCAGCATCCCGAGATCGCTGCCGATGACGGTTACAACAGGAATGAGAGCATTTCTAAGCCCATGGACGTACAGAAGGCGGGTTTCGCCGATGCCTTTTGCCCGAGCCGCGGTAATGTAATTCTCGTCCAGCACGTTGATCATCTCCGCTCGCGTCAGCCTAAGGATTTGCGCCAACTGGACGATGACGAGCGTTAGGCACGGCAAGGCTAAATGTGAAATGAAATCTGCAACGTAAGCCAATCCCGATAGGTCCTGATTTGCGGACGTGGCTCCCTGAGCCGGAAAAAGTCCCAGTTGCAGCGAGAATAACAACAGCAGCAACATTCCGATTGAAAAAGACGGAAGCGAGTGGCCCAGCAGCGCAAAGGTGTTTATGACGCGGTCAAATGCTGAATCCGGTCGTCGGGCCGATTCGACGCCCAGGACGATTCCCAAAACCGCCGCGATAACGATCGATGGAATGACCAACAACAGCGTCGCCGGCAGACGCGCAAGAATAACCGCGAGTACCGGCTGCTGGTGACTTAGCGAATAACCGAGATCGCCGCGCAGAACGCCGGAAAGATAAACCCAAAGCTGCGTTAAGAAAGGCCGATCAAGACCGAATTTTGCCCGGATCAATGCGAAATACTGCTCGTCTCCGCTTTGGCCGGCGAGATAATTTACCGGGTCGCCCGGCGCAATATGTATTAGAAAAAAGTTAAAGACGATGAGCAGCAGAATGAGGATTATCGATTGTATAAAACGCCTTATCAGACGCCCTTTTAAAATGCCGGATAAGCGGATTCCCTTATACATGATACTTTTCGACTTTCTGCGGGTCCGGGCATTAAGATGAGTTCCGTTCTATGGAATGCGAGTTCCCTGCGTCGCCCAGATTTGCCAGCGTCCCTCGCGTTTGACGAATGTATCGGTAAAGCGGACTCGATAATCCAATGGCTGGTTCTTCTCATCGCGACCTTTTATTCGATTGATACCTGTGACAACTGCCGAGCCGCCTTCCACGCGAACGTCCATTTCCGAAAGTTCGGCGGATTCGATCACGCTTTTGTCCGCTTTCATTTGCGCGATCACCGTTGCCTTATCGTTGATGACACCGGTCCGGCTGTCGATCTCGCTGGCGTCGGCGGCATAATTTCGCTCAAACCAAGCAAAATCTCGCTTCACGATAGCATTGTTCCAGTCACGCTCCATGTAATTCATAATGGCGCAATCGCTGACTTCGTGGTTAGCGTTAGTGACAGCTTGCCAGCGTCCGCCGCGTTTTTCGAGGACGTGAACGCTCCGGTTGTAGTAGATTTCTTCTCTGCCGTTAGGAAATTTGGCGGTTACCAGAAGTCGGTGAGTGATGGACGCGGTGGCCGTTGTGCAGGAAATAATATAGTTGTCCGACACCACCGTGTCGGCCATCTGTGGATTAGCCTTGCTGCGCTCAGCCCGACGAAGAATGTTGTCGATCGTTTCCTTTTTGCCGGTCATGGTCGGCAGTGCGACAAAATCATCGGCAAAAGTGCTTTCCAGATAAGCCCGGTCGCCCCGCTGTCCGGCCGCTTCCCACGCCAGATCAAAAACCTCGAGAGTCTTTTTTTCGGCATCGCTGCATTGGCCGTAAGCAAATGTCGTCGCGGTCAACATTAAAAGCAAAAGCGTTAGAAAATTCTTCATATAATTCGTCGTTTATTATCTTGCCGCTTTGGGCCGAAATAGACACAACGGCAGCGAAAAGGATGAGACAGAAAAGGATTTTCATTCAACTCTCGAATCGAACGTTCCACTGCTGGTGATTATGAACTGCTCGACAGGAAAACGCGTCCGGGTATTTTAGCTTTGTTCGTAGCTTCGTGGGGGCGAAACCGCCGCCAATCCAGATTCTTTGCCAATAAACTTCAAACGCGCATCAAGCGATGACTAATCTTAGCGCTATCGCAGTAAGCATTTTGTTTTCTTACCTGCGGCAGGCATGTCGAACTCTGTGCTTGACGGCGTCTTTCATAGCTGAATTGTAATGTTGCGCCGTTATTCACCGGATTCCAAAATCATCGAACGACGCGAGTAATCGAAAGTGACTATGAAGTGGCGCAAGAAATCGTTTCCGATGTTTCCGTCGAATTCTTCGCTCGCCAGCATTCCGCCCGTTGCCAGTGAGAAATATGTGTTCACGTTTTTGATACTGCTACTGCGTCCAATCTGCAAAGCTTCTACTGTTCCTGCAGCGGCGCGCGACGAACCGACAATACCTCCCAAAGAAACGACATTTGCTTTTTGAGCGGCAGTCAAAAGATTATTTCGTTCGACAAAGGGCTTGTTCAGGATAAGAGCGTGTCCGCCTCCGCTGTCAATCTCAAACAACCCTTTGATTGGCGGACGATTCGACGGCTTTACAACGGCGCGGGCGAAAATGAGTCCGCTATCCGCATCTACGATAAGCGGGACACGCAGGCCTTTGCCTTTGTATCTGAAACTTTTGGGAGAATGAAGATTGATAGTTTTTGCGCCGTAGTCAATCTCGACAACGAAACGGCGGAGAAAACTATAGCCGAGAATGCCGTCCACCGTCCGTCCCGAAGATTCTTGTAAATCCTCCAAGGCAATGACGGCGATGGTTTGTCTGGAAAGGGTCGCGCCGAAAAGATTTAAGGAAACTCCTTCGACGATAGCTGCCTCAACCGCATTTTCACTCAAGCCGAAGCCTTGTTCTGTGCCGCGAAATTTCAAATCTAAAGATTCTGCTCTTTTGCGGCTGATGATAGACGAAGCTCCCGTATCCAAGATAAATGAAAGAGGTTTGGAATTGTTGACTTTAACTTGAAGGTAGATGTGATTATTGTGTAACTCAAACGGAATGTTGCGAGCCGAATTGCCTGTATCGAAACGAACCTCTGAAACAACAGGCGTTTTCCGCGATTGCTGCGCCTCTGTTTGAGAGAAAAAGCCACAGCAAACAAATAGAATAAGAACGCTGAGAAATTTGTTCCTTAACAAAGAAAGAATCATCATGTTTGAATTTCAGTCAGCCGCGCCGGATACACGAGAGCCACACGACTATTGATTAGCACCGATCGTCGTTGATAATACGTCGGCTTCCGGTTGTTATCATCGGTTTCTCGGTGTCCGATCAAGACGTCGGAGCCTATTTCTTGTGGCCCTTGGTCCGCGACTCGCGCCGAAACGTATCGAACTTCTACCGCTTCGTCCGCGATTTGGGCAATAACAAGCGATTAAATTCTCAATGAGCGTGAGGAGCAAAGTGCTTGCAATCGGCGTTTGAATCGGGGTCTTGACAATCACAGTCGGGGTCGTTGCATTCGTAGTGGCCTTGTTTGAGCATTCCGTCGAACTCGTCGGCAAAACGCCGGCCCCCTTCTTTGACGCCCGTTTCGGTCAGTTCGTAGGTGTCGGAAAAATCGGAATTGACAAGTCCATGTTTCTCCAGTTGCGACAGATTGGCCGTGAGAACCGCTTCGCCCGCGTCAAGGAATTTCTTTAGCTGGGGAATTGTGATCTTCTCGCCAAAACCTTCGCCGCGCATCCAATACATTACCTGCAATATCTCGTCTTGCCAGAATATCGTGGGCTGTTCGTCGGTGGCGATCAAATCAGTTGGCTGATCCTGCATTTATCTCATCCTCCTTTGCCAACGCTACTTTCACGACATCATTCTCTATCCTCATCGCCAATGCTTGGAGCCCAAGATTCGGGTCGTCGAGACAGCGTCCTTTTTGCCGTATGTCGAATCGAAATGCGTGGCATGGGCAAGTCAAAACACCGTCATCCATGACGCTTTCGGTAAGAGACAGAGCTTCGCCTGCACAAGCGTTTTGAAAAGAATAGATCGTTCCGGCCACATTGCACAAGAGCAGATTTATCCCGGCGAGCTCAACCACTCGCAAAGTGTTATCGGGAATCTGGTCGGCACGGATGATCGGCATATAAAACTCATTCGATTCGGGGCCTTTGGCTGGTGAGCGCGTCAATATCTGCACCAATTTAACCGGCCGCAGCGGGGCGATCATGTCTTCGTATTCGACGTCGAGCAAATCAGGAGTGTGTTCGTGCAGAGCGTGTTCGATCTCGGCTTTGAGAATGCTGGTGGAAACATTTGCCGTCTGCGATCCGCCGAACAGTTTTAAGCGGGCTGTCCCATTTTTTACTTCGACAAGCTCGACATCCGCTCCGTAAATTTTCAATTGCTCACGGGCGATCTCAAGAGCGTTTTCGATTCGCGTTTCGAGAGGCTGTGCCATCAATTCGTGAACCATCAAAACCGCTTTGACAAGTTCATCGCTACTCAATTCCCGTACGATTCGTTCGCCGTCCGGCTGAGTGGAAACTATCTCGATGATGCGTTTGAGCGCGGCGTGATGGAGATCGAGCAGCGTATAAGCCAAAGCGCGAACGTGATTTCGAACCGCCTCCTCCGGGTGCTGTTCGATTGATTCGAGCAGGACCTCTAACTGGTCGAAGGCCGTTGTCTCGTCGATAATTTCGTCAACAATTTCATCCATCCCAGTCGATTCGAAAGCCTGCCCGTGAAACGGGCATAAAGCCCACTTATGAGAGGCCGATTGCTTTCTTTCTTACAATCTCCGTAAACTCTCCAAAGCGCGCGGTGATCTCAGGGCTGCATTCAAAGCCTATGCTCGAATCCACAGGTTCTATCTCGACAATTTCAACTTCCCGCGGCAAGGCGTCGAATTGTTGTAGTATCATCAGTAAATTGTCAAGACTGATAATTCCCGTGACTGATTCCGACACACACTCCTGCACGACCTCCACACTCAACTCCGGAAACTGCCATTTATACACATCCAGAGTTCCGGGTACACGTCCATCCCGTTCGACCGCCGAAACGAACACAACCTTTCTGTATTTACCGGGAAAATCCTGAAACCATTGCAGAACGGCAATCGCACCAAAACTAAGATTCTCGAGGTCAACATATCCGGGCCACTCATGCTTCTCGAGGTGCGGAAGCAAGATTTGTCCGAACGATAGATCCTTTAAGTTCGGATGTCCGACGCCGGCGATCAAAACACTCATTGAATAATCTTATATTTCGAGATGCGGCGAATAATAATGACTGGATATACAACTGTTGCTCTAGAGCACTTTGCGAACGGCCTTTCGCACAATTTCAACCGTCAGTCCAAATACAAGATGGGAAGCGAGCGCCGAAGCATGGATCGAAAGTGGATATTCCGCCGACGATTTTGACAACCCCAGAACCGGTACGATTCCCTCATCGGCTCCGAGCCAGATTAGGGCGCCGTAGGGCACGCCGCGGCCCATTGTGGTTTCCGGCAAAATCTCAGCCGCTGCGCCATAGACGGCACCCATGGAAGTGCCATAAGCGTAATGAAAAAGCGTCCCGGCTATGTCCTTTTCACGCTCAGTCAGTTCGTGGTCGAAAACGCCGACCGCGATCGTATTGGCCAGTCTCTCAGCGGCGTCATCCTTGGGGTGTTCTTTGCCTTGCTCCTCCAACATTCGTCCGGCGCCGTGACGAGGCGCCCCTGATTGCAGCGACTGGGCCCCGTGCGATCGCTCCTCGCCCAGTATTTTGGTGCTTATGAGCTTTTGGTACTGATTCATTACCGCTGACGCAACCAGCCCGCCGATGATGCCCGCAACCAATCCTTTCACGACGTTGCCCTCGTGCTGCTCGCTTTGGTTTTTATACGCGTCCAATGTATCCCCCTTTTTCGCACCTTTTCATGCCCGGGCCCCGATTAAATTTTACATGTGCTGAATCATCAGAGACATTGGGCACTTTTGATTAGGAAGCTACGTCGAATTCACCGACATTCAAACCGCATCAGCATTCATACGATTAGTTCCCCAATTGGCGGCGCGTAAGGCTTCGCCCGCGGTCCAGATCGCCGCGCCGAGCAACATTAAATCTTTCAGTAAAAACTGTCCCGGCATCGGCGACGGAAACGGAAACCCATAGCCCGACTGCCAGACACCCGGGGTTGTCAAAACGAAAGTCAGCGTAATGAGGAACATAATAATCGCGCCGATGCTGCCGATGGCCGAAATCTGGGGTGCAAACGAGCGCGTAGCAATCAGCAGCCCCAACACGATTTCGACCGTGCCGATAAGCATCGAAACTCCCCGGACGGTCATTATGCTGAGCATCCACGACATCAGCGGCGAATTCGCCACCAATCCCTGAATGCCTTCGGCTTCATAGGCGGTAAATTTCAAGGCACCGACCCAAAGCAAAATTATGACCAATCCGTAGCGAATGATCAGCGCTCCGATATTTTCCAGCGTATAGCCGACTCCTTCAGTTTCTCTCTGTCCCATATCATCTGTTCTCGTTGACATGTTATTTCCCCTTTTTGATTGTTATTCAATTAGCTAGTGACGCGTGTTCACGCCATCATGGTTTCACGCCCATCTTCTCCGACATCGCTTTAATCATATCCAAGTGCATTTTTAAGGTAGGCAGCGTCTTCGTCGCAAAAGCTTTCACATCTGCGTCGACGGCGGTTTTAGAGACATTTTCAAATGCAGCGACATCTTTTTCGTGGTCCGCGACCATCGCTTTCACATATTCCTTGTCAAAATTCGCTCCGCTCAGTTTCGACAATTTATCCATTATCTCTTTATGTGTAGGCATCACATCGGGCGAGAGTGTCACCTTTTTCTGGGCCGCCAACTGTTTCAATTCATCGCCCGCTTTCGAGTGGTCATCAACCATTTTTTGAGCGAACGCTTTGACTTCCGCGTTTTCCGCTTTGGCGGCGGCAAGCTTGCCGAGTTCGACTTCCGCCATTCCACCCGGAGCCGCTTCATTCATAAAGGCAAGGTCGCCGCCCGTCACCACGGAATCGCCTTTATCGCTCGCCGGTTTGGCCGGTTCGGTTTTAATGATCGGAGCGCTGTTAGCCGTGCTTTTGTTGCCCGGCTCATTTGCACAGGACACGCCCATCAAGGCCAAAATGCCGACCGAGGACAATAATATGCCGTTCCTTATTCTTTCAACCATAGTCCTTTTCCTCCATCTATTCATCGCATGCGATTCTACAAACTAGCCTTCACCCACTCACCCTATCATTGAACGAACATTTTTTTAATTAACCGTCAACGCCGCAAGCGCACGTATTGATCTCCCTGACCACGGTGTGTTCGCCCGCATAGATATGCGTCGTGCAAGGCATACACGGGTCGAAGCTCCTTAAAGTTCGCAGCAGATCGATGCCTTTGTAATCTTCCTGTTTGTCGAATTCTTCAAGAATCGGCGTGTTCAATACGGCCTCTTCATACGGACCGTGTTTATCCCAGGCGTCCATTGGTGAAGCGTTTATGGTCGACGGCGTGACGATCTGATAGTTGGTCACCATGCCGTTGTCGAGTTCCATGTGGTGCGACAGAAACCCCCGTCCGGCGCCCCACATACCGACGCCGATGCGATTTGTTTTCGGTATTTCAAATTCCGTAGCAACCGCCGTTTTTCCTTGTTTTAGCAGGTCGAGACCCTTCATCCAGTCGTTCATGGCGACGACAGCGGTAAACGCGACGCCGTATGCCCGCGCCTTATTACGCTCAAACGTGTTCCACACCGGGGGAATTTTCCATTCGACATGCATTTCCGGTTTTGCGGATTTCGGGAGAAGCATTTTCAGACTTGTTCCGGTTGATTCGATAAACGGATTTGGGCGAATCTTCTGCGCGGCTGCCGTGTTCCAGACGCGAGCATAGGAGCCGGCCTCAAAAACCTGTCTGTCCCAACGCGGACTCGTCGCCCAGGTATATTTCTCGCGCCAGTTTTGCCCGCCGGGGCTTGGTAGCGTTTGTTTATTCCACGGATGAAATGGCGAGAGGGGTGCACCCGACGGGTCGGTTGGGTGGGCCAAATTCTCGCCGTTCGTCCACTCTTTATAAAATGAGTGTTCGATAAATTCTTCGATTCCGAGATTGATATTTTGCAGGTTGGTCGTGACCAGTTCGCCGCCAATGACGGCTCCCGGTGTTGCCCAACGCTTCTCACCCCATTCGTTGCAGTTCTCGTACGTTGAATCGTACGTGTCAGGGTCGTCCCATATTCCGAAATCGACCATATTCGCCGCCCGCATACCGTTCTTTTTATATTCCGGGTTCGCGTCATAGAAAAATTCGGTCAGGTCATCCCAGATCGTAACCACTTTTTTGGCGTAATCGAAAAATTGGTGCAGACGTGTGTAGATCTCGTTAAAGGTCTGGAGCGTAACGGTCGTGCTGACGCCGCCGGGCACGAGCGTTTCGGGATGCGGGTATTTTCCGCCGATCACGACATACGCTTCGCGAGCCACGCGGGTCATGTGGAGAGCTTCGAGATACAAATTGCCGGAGAGCGGGTTCATGTCACGCATGAGATCGCCGATCGTCGCGTAGCCGTGATGTTCCGCATTCGGCGCGGCCGTTTTTGTCGCTTTGTCCCATAATGTCGGAGTAGTGGCTTTGACAATTAGTTCTGAGTAGTCGGGACCCGCAAGCAAAAACAGATGCAGCGGATTGTCATAAAGAAACTCGAGCGAGAGCATCAAATTTCGCACGATAATTCCGAGCGGCGGCGGCGTGATACCGAAGGCCATCTCAATTCCCAGCGCGGCACACGACGAGTGAACGCCCCCGCAAACGCCGCACGCGCGGCTCGTAATAAATATGGCATCGCGCGGATCGCGGCCCTGCATGATCAGCTCATAACCTCTAAACAAGGTCGCCATCGACCGCGCTTCGATAAATTTCCGATTTTCAAGGTCCGCCACGCCGTGGAACGCTAAGGCTCCGGCGACGCGGGTCACGGGATCGAAATCAACGTCCTTGATATAGCCGTTTCGCGCCAGCAACTCGCGCACCATGTCATAGGGCATTGTCTTCACCTCGTCCACCGAGGTAATTGCGTGTTTAGTCGAATAAGGATCGCGGACACCGCCACGCAGAAAAGCCTTTCCCTGGTCGTCGAAGTCAATCGGTAAATTCTTGAAGCACATAAGTTTTTGTCAGAACCACCTGCGGTAGCGGGCGGTTTAAGTTCGGTTTCATGTCTCCGTCTGGATAAGAGACTGAAATTTCTTTGAAATTTCCATATTTCGCGTCCAGCCACCAGCTACCGCAGGTGGTTTTGACCTAAACTTCCGGCGTGTGTTTGCCTTTCGCCTTGAGCGAGCCTTTTGCCACAAAGTCGCCCGGTCTAACCGAGTCGCTGTATTGCAGTTTTTCATAAAGATAATGAATCGCTTCATTTACCAAAGACGGTTTTTCAAACGCGCCCCAGCCGCTCGGAATTTTTCCTATATCCTCCCATCGTGGCTCCATATTTTGAAACCGCATCGTCATGCGCCGCAAACGGCGGATAACCGCACCGTATGTCCGGGCGGTATTGCTGGAGACAGTCGAACCGGGCGGCGTAGAATAAAACGGTGCGAATTTATCGGGGAATCCAGGCATCGTGCACCCAATACAAATGCCGCCCGTATTCATGCAGCCGCCCATATGGTTGATTGCTCCGCGCTTCGTAATATTGCACTGCACAACCGGGCCCCAACAGCCAAGTTCCACGAGACATTCTTTTTCGCCGTATTTTTCGGCAAAAATACCTTCCTCATAATATCCGCCGCGGACACATTGTTGATGAACGGTCTCTTTGAAAAGCCACGCCGGGCGACCCAATTCGTCAAATTCAGGAAGAGGCCCGATACCCTGAAGAAAGAGCAAAATCATTCCGACGGTCTCAGTAAAATTGTCGCCGACCGGCGAACAGCCCGGTATGTTTATGACATGCAAACCAGTCGTGCTGCGGTAATCCTTGCCGAGAAAATCCATAACACCCATTGCGTTGGTAGGATTTCCGGCGGCGGCTGGTATTCCGCCCCACGTCGCACAGGTTCCAACCGCGATCACGGCCGCAGCACCCGGGGCAAGCCGCGTGAGCCATTCGGTCGTCGGAATCGGTCGGTGTACATCGTGGCTGATCTGTTCCGAGCCGATCGCAGAAAAATATCCGCCCGTCGCCGCCGCAATTGTTTCATCGGCGATCGACCCCTCGTAGCAAATTACATATGGTGCGTCGAGCTCGCCCCGCTCCGCCTTATAGAAACTCGCAATAAATTCTTTTCCGGCCTCGACTGAAAGCACGGGATGGTGCAAAATCACCAGCGGTAAACCGGTTATCGTGCCGGTAAGCAGATTTTCGAGCGGCGGATTTGTCGCTCCGGCGACCGCGACGGTGCAGCCGTCACAGCTCATGCCTGCAAGCCAGAACACGTGCACCGTCTTGAGCGGCCCAAATGAAAACTCTTTCGGTTTCGTCTCCGGTTTAATTTGTGAAGCAACATTATCGTCAGTCGGATTTCCACTAAGTGATACGGGATCGTCAAACATAGAATTTCTCCTCAAACTAGCAGTTCGGCTTCGATAGCACTTTGCTCGCGGACGAGTTGTTAAGCGGCACACTCTCGCGCAGGTATCGTGAGAGCTTTTCAACCTCCTTGACGACCGGCGCTTCAGAATTGAAATCGTATAGCGACCTACCCTCTAAATCGGCCTGGGTCACATTTGGGTCAAACGGGATTTTGGCGATGATCTCCAGTTCATGTTCGCTGCAGAAATCCGTCACTGCCTTTTCGTCCTCTGCACTCCGGTACTTGTTGACGACCGCGTAAATATGATTGATGCCCAAGCCGCGAGCAAGTGGTAATGTTCGACGGGCGGTCTCAAGCGATCTGTAATACGGCTCGGTCACGATCAATAGAACATCCACATGCCGGACAGTGCCACGGCTAAGGTGTTCGAGCGAGGCTTCCATGTCCATAACGGTCATGCTGTCGGCTTCTGAAACGATTTCTCCCATCAAGCTGCGCACGGCAGCGTGTGCGGAGCACAGTCAGCCAGCCCCGGGCTTTTCAACTTTTGTCCCGATAATGAGACGAATCCCGTCCGGCGCGGCGATTCCATGTAATGCCGCAATGTTTTCCACCGAATCGTTTAGAACCATCCGCATTTTGCCGTCAGCGTCTTCTATCCTTTCGACAATACTTCGCGGGATCGAATGGGTGTTTTCAAGAGTCTCAGCTCCTAAGCCGAGGGCCATTCCAAGATTTGGATTCGGATCGCCGTCAATTGCCAGCACGGGCAGCCCCTGCCGCGCGAACACTCGCGCGAGCGTAGCCGAGATCGTCGTTTTGCCTGAGCCGCCTTTACCGCTTATTCCGATCTTCATATTTTTATTATCGAACGCCCAAAGCTCCTGCGATATTGCCGAGATGACCGTCGGCCCTCGTCAAGCTTCCGCCAACCGCTTCAAACCCGCCGACAACCGGCGCTAGCGAGCCGTTGATGCCATCGATGCACTCCGGCAACGGAGACGTTTCAACCTCGATCGCCCGAACGCCGTAAGCTATTTTCTCGAGACTTGAGCCAATGCCTTCGAGTGCCATTGCGATCTTCCACAGGCCGATACCGAGTGCGATCAGTAAAATCGCAGCGGCGACAATCGTTAAAATTGTGAGCAGCAAAACCGTATTCATTATTTTTGCCCTCCACCAACGAACGTCGAGACAGCGGCTAGTTTTTTATTGATCGAATCGGCCACGGCGACGATCGGCAGGGCGTTCGCAAGAAGGGCTTTGGCAACGTCGTTGGTTGCCGTCAAATTGGTCAAGGCTGACGTGTTATTTACAATTCCGACCGCGGCAGGCAACGTCCGGCCTGCCAGTCCGTCAATTTTTCTGGCAGCACGAATGACGCGAAATATCAACGAAACGTCGATCAGTGTTACAACGAGGGCAACAATCAGCCCGGCCCACCATACGATCTTGATCGTGTTTTCAGTTTCAGGGGTTAGTTCGATCAGAAACATGTTTCACCTCGCTAAAAGATCCTTTACCTGTTGACTGTTATGGCGTCGAGGGTTTCCTGCAGGTGCATGTCGGCGGACGCGAAACTCGATTCCGCAACCATAAGCCCGCCCGCAAGGTCACTGAGCGAGCCGTTCAACTTTTCGACGCCGGCATTAAGCGGTGCGGTATTTTGTTCTACCTGCTTTAAGCCGCCGTCAATCGCCGCAAGCTTGTTTGCAACGCTCCAGAGCGTGTACAGAATCGCGATCAGGCCGACGGCCAGCGTCAGAACTAGAACAACCGCATATCCAATGGTCAACCACATTAGAAGTTCCATGAGCTACTCCTTCCCGGCCGTCAATGCCTGGCCCAACCCAGTTAACTTGTCGTCGATACTGCCGGCGACGCCCGCGATTGACTTTGCGGTTGCAAGGATGTCTCCCGCCACCAGATTTGTGTCTTTCAACATCCAGATCGAGACGGTATTACCGGCGATATTCTTGCCTGCCAGCCAGATTTCCTTCGCGTGATAATCGATCTTACGTGCGGTTAACACTATCAGGATCAGCAATGCCGCAACTATTAAAATCACAACCGCACCGGCAATCAGCGAATAAGTCCAAATTGTGATCGAATCCATCGGTTTCCTCCAAATCTATTGTCGTAATGCAAATTTTGAGAGAGAAAACATACTTCCCCGTAGTCTCTCTCCTTCATCCGTAAGTGAATACTCAACGCGGGGCGGTACTTCCGAGAAAGTGCGTCGCCGAATAAGCCCAGCACCTTCAAGTTCTGTTAGCCGGATCGAGAGCGTCGAGGAACTCATTTCGTCAACCGCGTCCCTCAAATCGCTGAAGCGAATGGATTTCCTCCCCCCAATCGTAGTCAGTATTCTAACGGCGTGCTTTCGTCCAATGATCTGAACAAACGCCGTCGCGGGACACAGGCAGTCACTGCTTGTATCGGATGCAACTTCAATACACCCACAAGCATTCTCTTCCATGGAACTCAAAATCGGCAGATTCATATTCCCTTCGAGCAAGTTTTTTAAGCTAATGATCAATATATCGCAATTACGGTAATTTTCCTACAGATTTGGTCCCATTTTTCGGGGGCTGAAGACGCTTGAAGTACTATCCAAGACTTATACAATACACACCGTAGAGATTTTAAGAAGAGATCAACTGAGGAGCCGGTGCAGGACTATTGTTAATACACACTACTTCGATAATTCGAACTGCACATACCTTCAATCGCCGCACAAGTAACTCCCAAATCGAGGCCCTGCACATTCTTTTTCCTTTTCCGATTTTGTCCTGCGAAGTTTTCGAATTTCAAGATCTAGGTCAAAATTCTGACGGGTGCGGCTCATAAGACGGTGTTAGACTAACGTGTTTCTTGCGTTCGCCTGCACGGCGCATTTACTAAATTCAATAGGCGGTCGCATTCGCCTGTTGAGTTAAATTGCAGAGTCAATTATCGCCGGCGACCTGCGGCATTAAAAAGCAGGAATTCTATGATAATGCGAGCTCAAATTTTAGTTCGAGGCACCGTTCAGGGAGTTGGGTTCCGCCCCTTTTTCTATTCTCATGCTGCGCACAGCGCTGCCTGAAAGGAACTGTCCTTAATAATTCACATGGCGTTGTCAATGATGTCGAAGGCGATGAAGATTCCATCGGCCGATTGTCAATGACATCAAACCCGTTCGAGGGCCACCAGGAGGACGCAGTACTAGTTACGATCTCGTTATCCCAGAAACCGCATAAGACTAATCTTTCCAACAACTAGGCTCCGCAAACGGAGTTTAATTGAATTCTTTTGCGAAGTGCTTGATCCTACAAACTCAGTCGTCGAGCCGTTTTACCGCTTCGAGCATCAATTTCTCATCAGTCTGAGCATAGACGGTTGTGATGCTCATATCCGAATGGGCGAAAAGATCCTGAACTATGAGCGGATTTGTGTTTCGCCTGATCAACTCACTTGCAAAATAGCTGCGCAGATCGTGAACGTGATAGTTCTCTTCTCGAGTTCCGCCTGGTTTGTTGATGCCGCATTGCTAAGTGCTGTGTACCATCGCTTACGAAAGGCTTTTACCGGAAACGGAAGTTGTTTGTCTTCGATCATGGAGCGCAATATTTTCGTTGCGGTAATGTTGATCGGAACAAGACGTGGAGGTCTTCCCTTCGATCCGATCACCAATATCTGTTCATTGTCGAAGTCGATTACATCCTCACTGATGGCCATCAGCTGTCCACGACGCAACGGTAGATTCACAGCCAGAACGATGAGCCGATATAGAAATGTGTCCTTCTCCAGTTCTCTCCACAGATTTTCCTTTTGTTTTTCATTCAACAACCGTTTCCGAGGCGGTGGCTCTGGTAAAGCCTTCACATACTGCATCGGATTCCGATCGAGAATTCCCTTTCACACGCTAAGCTGAATATCTTTGAAAGGGTGGACATTATCCGGTTTATCGATGCGGGTGAAAGCTCGCTTTCTTTCTTTCGTTTGTTCTTTCGATTCTGGCTTGGATGGGAGTCCCTGCAATCCTGCGGAGTTATGCTGGACAATGTCTGTTTTTTGAAATGTCCCAAAAGTAGACGAATGTAAAGGCCCTTTACTCCTTTGTTCACGTTGTTCTGTTCAACGTGGGGTCGATATTTCGTTTCTATGATTCTGGTCAGTGTGGTGGTCGTATCTGTAAGACCATAATTATGATCGAAACCTGCTTTGATGATCTGCCTTTCGGCGACTTCCGCTTCTCGCCTTGTATGAGTTTCAGGTATCGCCTGATGAATAACTTTTCCATTGAGGCGCTTGTAGATCCACCAGCGAGTTTTCGCAAACGCCGGATGAGACGATGTTATGCGCTCACCTCTGAATCTTTTGAAAACGGACATAAATTTGAGTTTTTTCAGCCAATTTCTTACGGCTACGGTTGATGCGCATCCGCACGGGTCGGTAGCGCCCGAAAATGACTTCAGCGAGTTCTATTCCGTAATTTAAAAGCCGCTAATTTGTGGTTTTGGGGTGTCTAGGGGAGAAAATGGAGAACCCTTGCACCGGGTTGGCATAAATTTCAGCCAAGAGTCCCTTCTGTGGATTATGTCTATGGGTTGGTGCAGAAAAGGTTGCAATGGATGCAGTTTTGTTAGTTACAAAGTTCTACAAATCATTGTCCGGCAGCGGTTCACGCTAAGGCCCTTTCGTGTGGGGAGCGAGTCAACGAAAAAAGAGGCTCGCGAATTTCTTCGAAAGCCCCATGTTTATTGGTCGGGACGACTAGATTTGAACTAGCGACCTCTCGCACCCCAAGCGAACGCGCTACCAGACTGCGCTACGTCCCGAAACTGAATTTTAGATTAGTTCCGGGTCTTTGGATTGTCAAATTAATCGCGATTCTGCCGACTATCAACCTCCGACCCGGCTCTGAGTAGATCTCTCAATTCCAATAAGTGCATTCTTACCGTTCGCAACGCCTGCACTCCAGCCGATTCGCTAGTGGACACTTTGCTTGAGAAGGTTGAACGACTGCCCGACTCCCTATCCTCAAATCCAGTATCGAATAGCGTCGGAGCCGCGATTTGATCCGTTCCAAGGCGTCGTGAGCGCCCCGACGAGCCCGCGCTCTTGGCCGCTGCCCCTTCACCTCGCGCCTCGGACTGAATCTTTTTCCTCGCTCCCGCGATTGTGAACATCTCGTTATAGAGGAGCCGTTTGATTCGCAAAGCAATCTCGACATCCCTCCGGCGATAGCTGCGCTGCCCCGACTTGTTTTTCTGCGGAGAAAGTATAGAAAACTCAGATTCCCAATATCTTAAAACGTGAGCCTGCACGCCGACCAGTTCGCAGACTTCGCCGATCTTAAAATAGATCTTTTCTGGGATTATAACGGTTTCCTGTGACATAAATCGGTTAAAGCTAGACCTTATCTGAGTGCCGCTAGTATATGTATCTAATACTCTTATGTCAATATAGAGTCAATGCAAAGCGAGTTTGAGTTCATCCAGCACTTAAAGGAAAAATATTCACTTAAAGCAATAGGTGATGATTGTGCCGTGGTGCCGCGAGATGCCCAATTCGACACCGTACTGACAGCTGACATGCTTGTTGAGGATATCGACTTCCGGCTCGAATGGACGACGCCCGAATTTCTCGGATACAAGGCGTTGGCCGTCTCCGTGTCGGACATTGCCGCGATGGGAGCCGATCCCGTCTGGGCGCTCCTCTCGGTCGCACTGCCGGAAGTTTTATGGAAAAGCGACTTCCTGGATCGCTTCTATGAGGGTTGGTTCGAACTGGCCTGTGATTTGGGAATTGAATTAATCGGCGGAGATATCTCTCGTGCACCCGACCGGCTTGTAATCGATTCGACTGTGGGAGGCGAGGTAGCGAAGGGCCGTGCGATTCTGCGGTCCGGAGCCGCGGCGGGAGACTTACTGTTCGTAACTGGGGCGTTGGGTGGCTCAGCCGGCGGGCTACAGTTGTTGGAATCAGGCACTCGTTACAGCGGGTCAGAGAATTCTCGGATCAGCGAAGTCATCCTAAAACAGCTTCGCCCAACGCCTCAGATAGTTGCTAGTAACTTATTACAAACACGCAGCTTAGCCACAGCAATGATCGACCTTAGTGATGGTCTATCTTCTGACCTAGTTCATCTGATGGATGCGAGCGGAACGGGCTGCCGGTTAGACCGCGGCAAAATACCTGTTGAAGCGGCGCTTGGTACTTTGTTTAAGGCGGAAGCGGCTGCCTCGATGGCTCTGGATGGAGGCGAGGACTATGAACTTCTCTTCTCAGTCTGCGCCACTGACGCACAAGCCGTGATAGACCTTGGATTTATCTGTATAGGCGAGGTAACCTCTGATCACGGACAGCACGAGCTGATTTCGCGCACGGAGACGAGGTCTCTTCGGCCCCGTGGTTATCAACATTTCGGCGATTAAAAGTCATTTAACCGCTCCGACGGTGCCTAAGGTTGGGTGTGGATGGACGATGTTGTTTTACAAAATCGTTACACATCAATATATTGTGCTTGCCAATAGCGGTTTTTGATATTACATTTTAATATAATTGGGAGGGCGAGATCATTGCTGACCGGACGCGTTCTGCTTTTAAACTTTTCATATGAGCCGCTAGGCACGGTCGGTGTCGCGCGGGCGGTTTGCCTCTGGTTTCGCGGCGCGATTTTTGTTGAGGAAAATGATGGCGATAACGTTCTTCACTCTCCCTCGACAACATTCCCGGTCCCATCGGTCGTCCGGCTGCGCCACTACATCCATTTACGGCGTAATAATCGCGAAACGACAATGAAGCGGGCTCGGATCTATATCCGCGATCGCTACCGGTGCCAGTATTGCGGCGAGCACAAGCATGCAAAGGAGCTTACGCTCGACCATATCTTCCCGCGGGCCCAGGGCGGCGAAAGCACTCCGCACAATCTGGTATCGGCGTGTGTAAAATGTAACCAACGAAAGGGTAATCGCACGCCCGAGCAGGCACGAATGCCGCTGTTGACCTCGCAAAAGCTATTGCGTCTTGGTCTCGACCACGTTTTACTCTGCCACTATGCCGAGAATCGGCCTGAGTGGAGGAAGTATTTATTTATGGACGAGGCTCATGAGGAGATTAAAATACTCGCCGCCTGAGATTTTTTTTACGAGCATTCAGTGATTGCGGCTTGAAGAATTTCGAGTCGCTTTTTTATTTGGCTGCAATTAAAACTGTGAAATTGAGAAGCAGCGGAAAATACAGCAGCATTGAAAAGGTTGAGCGTCTCGTCGGTTTATTCGAAACGGCAACGAGCTCTCGCACTGAGTGGACGCATGCCGGGCATCTCGTCGTCGCCCTATATTATTTAACGCACCACTCGTACAACGAGGGGCACCTAAAGATGCGAAACTGAATTATGAACCTGCTTGGTCAACGGCTTCGAAGTAAATCTGGACGCAGAGATGCCCTACCACGAAACGATGACCGTGTTCTGGCTCAAGGCCGTCGCAGGCTTTCACGCCGAGTGAGTTGGAGCCTGCATCGGCAACAACGCGACGGAGTTAATCGGAATATACGACAAACACTTCCCCCTGGAATACTACTCGCGGCAGTCTTGTTCTCCGACGACGCCAGAGCTCGATTTGTAATGCCGGACTTGAAAAAGCTGGACTTTTCGGAATAACTAATAGCTGGTAGCTTACAGCTGATCTTTTTATATGCTCAGGTTTTTTAACACATTATCACGACAGATTGAAGAGTTTACCCCTCTGGTGGCGGGCACGGTGCGAATGTATGTGTGCGGGCCGACCGTGTGGAACTTTGCTCATATCGGGAATTTTCGGACCTTTGTCTTTGCCGACGTTCTTCGCCGATACCTCAGGTACAAAGGCCTTGGGGTCACGCACGTTTTCAACCTAACCGACATCGATGACCGGATAATAAACGAGGCGTCGGCCAAGGGCGTGTCAATCGACGAATTCACGGCTCCATTTATCCAGTATTTCTGGGAAGATTTCGACGCTCTGGGCAATGAGAGGCCTGAGGTGACCCCACGCGCGACGCATCACGTCCAGGAGATGATCGAGATCATTTCCAAGCTGCTCGAGAATGGCAAGGCTTACGAGTCCGAGGGTTCCATCTATTACCGCATTACGGCCTTTCCCGAATACGGAAAGCTGTCGAAAATCAGCTTTTCGGGCAACAAGGCCGGGGGCAGCGAGCGAATTGACACCGATAAATACGACAAAGAAGACGCCCGCGATTTTGCCCTATGGAAACTTGTCGGCCCGGACGATGAGCCTGGCTGGGATGCGCCATTTGGCCGCGGGCGACCGGGCTGGCATATCGAGTGCTCGGCGATGGCGATGAAGTATCTCGGCGAGACCTTTGACCTGCACGCGGGCGGTATGGACCTGCAATTTCCGCATCACGAAAATGAAATCGCCCAGTCGGAAGGCGCGACCGGAAAGCAGTTTGCAAAATACTGGCTGCACAGCGA
>JBBJMG010000028.1:0-10732 GCA_037720205.1 Pyrinomonadaceae bacterium | reverse complement strand
TACTGATGGCACGGAAGAACGAATACTCGCTTCGCGTAAGACACCTGAGACATTCCCTTCGGGGGAACGCGCTCCCGCTTGGTCTCCTGATGGGAAAACCATCGCCTGCATTGTCGGCGACGAAACAACGGGTGTCGGTCGAATGGATGTCGTAGAAGTGAATGTCGCGGATGGAACTATAAAACCCGTCACCACACAAGGGTGGCTGGAAATCAGTCAGATAGCTTGGCTACAGGATAAAAGCGGGCTTCTCATCCTCGGAGTAGAGAAAGCGTCCACTAACTATGCCGGACAGATATGGCGCTTCTCCTACCCGGAGGGCGAAGCGCGGAGAATCACGACTGACTTTAACAATTATGCGAGCATGAGCCTGACGGCAGACTCCAACGCTCTTGTCACCGTTCAATCGAACACGATTTCTAACATCTGGGTTGCGCCAAACGGGGACGCGAGCCGCGCCTTTCAAATTAAATCCGGCGGCAACAATGAGGAGGGAATGTACGGTCTAGCGTGGACGCCCGACGGTCGCGTTGTCTACAACTCGGCGGCAAGCGGCATCGGGGATATTTGGATTATGAACGCGGACGGCAGCAATCCGAAACAGCTAACAGTTGATATGGGCGCAAACTTTCATGCGAAAGTTACTCCCGACGGTCGCTACATAGTTTTCACGTCAGTGCGTAATGAGCAAGGCAATATCTGGCGAATGGATTTGGATGGGGGTAATCCGAGGCAGTTGACGAGCGGCAATGCGAACTTCGGCGCAAGTGTCTCGCCTGATTCTCGATGGGTCATTTACACGTCTGCAAGTTCCGGCAAGTCTTATTTATGGAAAGTTTCGATTGATGGCGGCAATGCCGTGCAGTTGATTGACAAATATACGCACTCCCCGGAAGTCTCGCCCGACGGAAAATGGATCATCTGTTCATATCGTAAAGACGTCAATTCAACATGGCGATACGCGATTATTCCCTATGAAGGAGGCGAGCCTGTCAAACTCTTCGATTTGCTCGGCAAAAAGGGAAACTTTCGCTGGTCACCCGACGGACGCTCTCTTTACTATCTACGAGACACAAGCGGTGGCGTCACAAACGTCTGGAGTTTCCCATTAGACGATAAACCGCCTAAACAGTTGACGGATTTTAAGACCGAGCAAATATACAATTTCGCGTGGTCGGCGGACGGCAAACAGCTTGTTCTCGCACGCGGCACGACGACCTCTGACGTTGTGTTAATTAAAGATTTCAGATGACTGCTTCGGAAGTATAAAAATGAAACGATGCCCTGAATGCAGGCGAGATTATTACGACGACACACTGCTGTATTGTTTCGACGACCGCTCGCGTCTGCTCGACGGTCCCGCGGCCGCGATGACCCGATTTCTTTGCCGTTTACGTTAAACATGGTAGGTCGATGAGTCGAGTATGGAAAAAGACACGATTATTCAGCACTACAAGATACTCTCGCCAATTGGAAAGGGGGGCATGGGTGAGGTGTATCGCGCTCCGGACACTATTCTCGATCGCAAAGTCGCGATCAAGTTCGTTAACGAAGCCTAAGGCTATGGACGAGGGGGCGACGATATCGAGCCGCCGCGAGCCTTCATCGCCTCGAATCCCTTGATCGTCAGGCTTTCGATCGGAGCGAAAGTGCCCTCGGTGCGGGCGTTCGCGAGTAAAATATCAAGGCCGTCGAAAGCTTCACTCATCGCCGCTACTGCCCCGCCGGCGCCGTCGTCCACTGCATCGGCGACGGAGGTGGCGACTTTGTCACCAGCACCCAGTCGCCCCGCTATCTCTTTGAGCTTCTCCGCTGAGCGGCCGACAAGCATCAAGCTCGCCCTGCATCGAGGAACCTTCGCCGTCGCCCCTACGCTGCCGCCGATCGCCCCGGTGATGATCGCCGCTTTTCCGCCCGGCCTGCTGCCGCCACGCTTTTTTTGGACCATCTTGACTCCCTATCCGCAGATTAGAAATACATCCCATTGCTACAGCATTTTTTCCGGTCATTCCGCAGCGTCTTGCTGCGTTGGGGCGACGTTGCCTGCCTTCTTGGTGAATCCGGAGATATCCCAGCGGCCCTCAATGTTTTTATAGAGCTTGAGGCTGTCGAAGAACCGGCTCGAACCGCCTCCGCTACTGCCCCCCGCGAGTTTTGAACCGCGCTCCCCGGCCAGCTTTGAGCCGCGTTCTCCGGCGAGTTTCGAACCCATTTCACCAGCGAGCTTCGATCCTTGCTCCCTGGCTAATTTTGAGCCTCGCTCGCCGGCCAGCTTCGAACCGCGCTCCCCGGCGAGTTTCGAACCCATCTCACCAGCGAGCTTCGATCCTTGCTCCCCAGCTAGCTTTGAGCCGCGCTCGCCCGCCAGCTTTGAGCCGAGCTCTCCGGCGAGCTTTGAACCCATTTCACCCGCGAGCTTCGATCCTTGCTCCCCGGCTAACTTTGAGCCTCGCTCCCCGGCCAGCTTTGAGCCACGCTCTCCGGCTAGTTTCGAATCTACCTCGCCCGCGAGTTCGGTCGCATCGCTTGCCGTCGCGAGTGCTCCGTGTGGGACCTCATGAAACTTGATACCTGAAGAGTAGCGATGCTTTGAGCCCGCCGCAGCGTCGTCGGGCGAAAAGGGCTCGTTCGTTCTTAGGGTCACCTCGTAAAGATACTTTTTTAGAAAACCAGTCCAGGTGTATTTGCGGCCTTGCTGAACGTCTTTCACAAAGAAGAGCGACTGATAATTCTTCTTAGACACCTCGTAACCCTCGCGCGACCATGGGAAGAACACCGAGATGCCGTTCGAATACTGGTACTCACCACCGCTAAATCCGCTCAGAATCACTGCATGCTTGAGCGCGTCGAGGACCGCGCGACATTCGACACGGACGCGTTCGAGGATGCGTACATCGTCGCCGCCAAGTTCTTCGATAAGCGATGAGCATTCTCGGTCGAGCAGCTCACAAAAATCGCCGATATCGACATTTTGGTCATACATGTACGACTGGCATTTCCAATGGACCTGCAAGATGGCGCGTTCCATCTGCTTATAGATGCGTTGCGACGGATCGTCAAAACAATCGATAAGCGCCGCAGCAAGGTCGTCCAGCATGGCGGCCAGCTCAGTCAGGCGGCTCAGGTCCCACGCCGCCATATCGACCGATACACCACCTACCGTGAACCGGTCCTGGCTCTCGATGAACTGCCGGACAAAATGTTCGCCCACGCCGTCCGAGCCGCCATACCCATCCTGCCCGCGTGTCAGGCAGCCGAGAATCTTGGCGTATGTCCAGCCCGCGTTTGGCACGCTGCCCTCCGACGCGATCATGGTTTTAGCCACCTCACCGAACTGATAACCGACCTCGAGCATTCCCATTACACAGCTGTCAAAGCCAAGCAGGTCAATCTTCTGCCCAAGAAGCAGCCTCGTTTCGCGGTCAAATTCGTCGCCCTGATAGCCGATAAACTTTGCATCTTCGATGAGCTCGTCTCTCGTGTTCGTCAGCCGGCGGAGCATGTAATAGAGGCCATTCATCTTCATCGCCCGACCCGACGACTCGTCCCGAAAGAGGCCTATATCCTGGAATCCGAGTGTGTGTCCCGAGAATATGACGGCGTATTTCGCGGCACGCCGGCCGTTCGTGATCTCGCCGTTTACACCGGTCACCTGCACCTTGTTCACGCACCAATCGACAAAATTAATAACAGAACGCGTGTCCGCGGCGTTCTCGTTTTGCTTGTCGGGGACGTCCATGATCTTATCCGTCACCTTGAACGAACGGACGTATTTCGGCTCGTGAGGGTCAGAGAAATCGCAATAGAGGGTCGGTATGGATGGCGAGTTGCCGTCGTAATAGACAAACAGATTTGGGCTGTCGGCACCCTCGCCTGCAATGCCCTTGATCTGCTCCATTGCATACGCCATGTCAACCGACAGATTATTGTCGCCGGCCATGTAGATCATGATCGTCCATTCTTTGTCGTTCATCTTATTCGCCTCCACTTTCGATAAGCGTCATTTTCCGCCGCCGAGGGTCAGAAGAAAATCGACAGGGAAAACGTACGGGTGTTAGGAATGCTCAAACTATAAGACAAATTTGCCGGTCGGCAAAGGAAATATTTCGATTGGTGCCTGGATAAGTCTTACAACCGCTGCCGTAACCAAGCTCGGGCTATCTGCCAGTCGCGTTTTACCGTTTCGCAGGAAATGCCGAGGATGTCGGCCGTCTCATCGAGAGTCATTCCGGCAAAATATTTTAGTTCGACAATTTGAGACTGTCTGGGGTCAAACTTTGACAGTTCATTCAGCGCCTCGTCGAGTGCAACAAGATCGACGCTCTTTGGCTCGGTGTACAAAACGGTCGCTTCCTCGAGCGGAAGATCGGCCTCGCAGCCGCCTCGCTTCGCTCGGCTTCGGGTGCGTGCGTGATCGACCAGGATTCGACGCATCGATTGGGCGGCGACGGCGAAGAAATGATTGCGGTCGGCCCACTCGATGTTTTCCTTGCCGATGAGTTTTATAAAGGCCTCGTGGACGAGGCCGGTCGTCTCGAGAGTGTGATCGGGGCGTTCGCCGCGTAGATAGGCCGAGGCTCGGCGACGTAGATCACTGTAAACGTACTCGGTCAGGCGCTCGAACGCTTCCTGATTGCCTGCGCGCCAATCACGTAGCAGTTCGGTGATCGGCTCGGCATTTTTTTGCGGCTCATCCGACATAGTTTTCGCTTATAATAGTCCGATTCTCGCCTGCTCCCTATGGGAAATAACCTTCTCTTCTGATTTTGTCGCTTATATTGATGAGGGCATAGCGTGAGCTCCCGTGATTTCTGATGACGCCTGAACGTTGGGAAAAGATAAAACGGCTATTTTCGTCGGCTCAGGACTGCGCCGAGGGCGAGCGAAGCGATTTCCTCCTGCGGGAATGCGGCGGGGACGCCGACCTAAAGCTAGAGGTTGAGCGATTGCTCGAATCAAGTAAAGAGGACGCGTTTCTTGAGGACTCTGCGGTCGCGGAGGTGGCGAGCGCGGTTGATCGTGGAGTTGAGGCGGGCCGGGATGAGAAGCCGCCGCGATTCGAGGCGGGAGACATTCTAAACAATCGCTACGGGATCATCCGGCTGCTCGGCCGCGGCGGAATGGGCGAAGTTTATCTTGCGACCGATTCTCGGATAAATCGCAGCGTCGCACTTAAGGTACTGCATTCGGACCTAGTCTCGAGCGAGGAGAGTCTTCGCCGTTTTGCCCTCGAGGCCCAGGCCGTGTCCGCCCTAAATCATCCGCACATAATGACGATCTATGAGTTCGATAATACGAACGACGGATCGCTGTTTATCGTCGCGGAATACATCGACGGGCAGAATCTGAACCGTTTCATCAGATCGGGCAACGGGATTGATAAGGCTCTCGACATCGCCATTCAGGTTTCCTCCGCACTCTCGGCGGCGCACGAGGCAGGGATCACGCATCGCGACATCAAGCCCGAGAATCTGATCGTCCGCGGCGATGGCTATGTAAAAGTGCTCGATTTTGGCCTCGCAAAGCTCACCCAACCGCAGCAAACGCCGGCGCGCGTTTCGACCTCGGGGCCGGAGGATGATACCAAGGCATTGCAAAAGACGCGGCCCGGGGCGGTGATGGGAACGGCCGCTTATATGTCGCCCGAGCAGGCCCGCGGTCTGCATGTCGATGAACGGACGGACATCTGGAGCCTCGGTGTCGTGCTTTACGAAATGCTGTGCGGCAAGCGCCCCTTTACCGGCGACACTTCGGCCGATATTATGGTTGCGGTGCTGCTTCGCGAGCCGCAGCCGCTTTCGTCTTTTATCCCCGATTTACCGCCTGAGCTCGACTGGATAGTCTCGAAATCACTCTCGAAGAATGTCGAGGGCCGGTATCAGACTGCGAAGGAACTTCGCGCCGATCTAGACAAGATCAGGAAGCGGATCGAGTTTGACGAGAGCGCGAGCCACGGCGGCAGCCGGTCGTTCGCCGATATAGGCGAAATGGAAGGCGTCGAGACGGACGGCGGCGAGGTGAGAGCGACGGGCCGCTCTAGCGACGAAAGAGAACGATATTTCTGGCCGCTGCACAGTTTTCATCAAATCGTAGCAGAGGCGGGCAGCCACAGGCTGCGATCATCGCTCGTCGCTGTTTTTATGGTCGCACTTATTTCGTCTCTCGCGTATCTCGGGGTGACACGTCTCACGCGGACGAGTGCGATCGATTCGATCGCCGTTCTGCCGTTTGTAAATTCCACCGGCGACGCGGAGTTGGCCTATCTTTCAGACGGGTTGAGCGAAACGCTGATCGATAGATTTGCACAACTGCCACAGCTTCGGGTAATTGCTCGAAACTCGAGCTTTAAGTTTCGCGGGGCTGATGTCGATCCTCAGCAAGCGGCCTCGCAGCTCGGTGTCCGAGCCGTTGTCACGGGGACAGTAACAAAGATCGGCGAAGAAATTCTGATCAGAGTTGATGTGGTCGATGCGGCGGAGAATCGTCATCTAACGGGTGCACAATATCGGCGAAAGCTCACCGATCTGACGAGTCTTCAGGGAGAGATTGCCCGGCTCACCGCCGAACAATTCAGTGGAAAACTCTCTGAAACCGAATCGCGTCGTCTGACCGCGAGCGAGACCGAGAATTCGGAAGCGTTCCGCTATTATTTGAATGGCCTCGTCGCGCGCGACGGTACAAAAGCCGGCAGGGAAAAGGCGTTGCGATTTTACGAGAAAGCGATAGAGCTTGACCCGGGCTTTGCGATTGCATACGCCGAGATCGGCTGGATTCACTGGGCAAACGCGAACGCGGATGAAGACCCGGGCAAGGCGATGCCGAAAGCCCGCGAGGCGGTCGAAAAGGCCCTATCGCTCGACCCAGATCTTGCAAAAGCCCACGTTGTCATGGCGACGATCCGCGAATACGAGTTTGACTGGGCCGGTGCGGAGCGGGCATATCAACGAGCGATTGAGCTTAGTCCGAATCTCGATTTCGCCCGTAACAATTACGCATTTTTCCTGTCGCTTTTAGATCGGCAAACTGAGGCGTTGGCACAGCTCGAGGAACAGCGCGTTCGCGATCCGCTGAATCAGCGGATGTGGCTGTTGCAAAAGGGCATCGTTCTCGTGCAGGCTCGAAAATTTGACGCGGCGCTCGAGGCCTACAGCCAGGCACAGGCCGTCGAACCGACAAAGAGCATCCCCGACTTCGCTCTCGGCTATGCTTACGCGGGCAAAGGTTTGCACGGCGAAGCTATCGGCTACTACGATCGAGAAATCGAGGATATGGGGATGCAGGATGAGTTTAGCCAGCCGCTTTTGTACAAGGCGATTGGCTGTGCACAACTTCCCGAGCGTCGGGCCGAAGGCCGCGCCATCCTCTCGCGTATCGAGGCGATGAACGTCTACCTATCGCCGGCCCTGCTCGCCGCCCTCTACACCGCGTTGGGCGATAATGACAAGGCGATGGAGCTTCTCGAAAGGGCCTACATCAAACGCGACCTCCTGTTGCGATACGTCGGCGTCGCATACGAATACGACGGGCTGCGGAATGACCCCCGTTTTGCCGACCTCATGATGAGAAGCGGCCTGAAGACGGTAAACTGACGGAGCGCTGGGCAAGCAACAGTAGGCGTCTCTCACTCGCAATCGCGATTCGCGCGAGAATACTACCAAGACGGAAATACTATGAAACGATGCCCTGAGTGCAGACGGGATTATTACGACGACACGCTGCTGTACTGTCTCGACGACGGCAATTCGCTGCTTGAGGGCCCGGCGACGATGGACGAGCCAGCGACGGCGATTCTTCACACCACGGATGCTGTCGGCGATGCCCCGACCCGTGCACAGATCCACACTACTGGGCAAACGGCGGCCTTGCCGTCTGGGATCAGCGGTCTGCCGAAACGCAGCTTCGACAAACGGCTGTTGGCAATTCCGTTTCTGCTCGCGGTCATCGCCCTTGGTGGATTTTTTAGCTACAGATATTTTTCTACAACCAAACAGATCGAATCAATCGCCGTGATGCCGTTTGTCAACGAAAGCGGCAATGCCGATGTCGAGTATCTTTCTGACGGGATGACGGAAACCCTTATCAACAGTCTTTCGCAGCTTCCCAATTTGAATGTGCAGGCTCGTTCATCGGTGTTTCGCTATAAAGGCAAGGACACGGACACGAAAGCGATCGGCAAGGAATTAAACGTTCAGGCCCTCTTGAGCGGCAGAGTTGTCCAACGTGGTGACGATCTGATCCTGTATCTCGAATTGGTCGACGCGCAAACAGGTAAACGCATTTGGGGCGACAAATACAATCGAAAGCAGAATGAGCTCATAACACTGCAAAGCGAGATCGCTCGAGATGTTTCTAGCAAATTGAAATCGAAGCTGTCAGGTGCCGAGGCGGCGAAAGTAGAAAAGAGTTACACGGCTAACCCCGAGGCGTATCAGTTTTACCTGAAAGGGCGTTTCTATGTGGCTAGGCGAACACCACAGGATGTGAGAAAGGCAATTGAATACTACTTGCAAGCTATCGCCCTTGACCAAAGCTACGCTCTCCCCTTTGCCGCTCTCGCCGAAGCCTATTATCACCTTTCGTCGTATGGCGGAGCAACGCCTCATGAAGCATTCCCGAAGGCAAAAGAGGCAACACTGAGAGCCTTATCGTTAGATAACGATTTAGCTGAAGCACACTCTTCCCTCTGTAATATTTTCTCAACATATGATTATGATTTTGACCGGGCGGAACGTGAGTGCCGACGCGGCATCGAGCTAAGCCCGAATGATGCGGCGGCACATCATTTCTACGGTTTGCTGCTAACCCGTCTCGGCAGGCACGAAGAATCTTTCGCGGAATTTCATCGCGCGTTGGAGATTGAGCCGCTCTCACTCGTCATAAATAAAAATTACGGCGAGAGTTTGTTTTACGCCCGACGTTACGAGGAGAGCGTAGAACAGTTTAAAAGGACGCTCGAACTCGATGCAAACTTTGCGCCGACATATCCCAGTCTTGCCACGGCTTACCAAGCAATGGGCAGATATGCTGAGTACATCGAAGCACTCGCCAGATCTGAGGAGTTACTCAATCAACCTCAAAGCGGGGCATTGATTCGAGAGACTTTTGCTAAAGACGGCTGGCAGGGTATTCGGCGGATGATGAGTAAAGAAACTCTGCTCTCTACTTCGTCATACGCTGTAGCAGTTTATTTAGCAGAGTCAGGCGAGAAAGACAGAGCAATTGCCGCGCTGAATAATGCATACGAAAACCGCCTTTACCGCGTCGGTCATATTAAGGTTGACCCGCGCCTTGACGCTTTGCGATCGGATCCGGGTTTTCAGGAGTTGATGAGAAAAGTCGGTTTTCCGTACTAAAGGACACCGGCGACGGCCGACCGCGCTATGGGTCGGGGCTCCGGAAGAAAGACGAGGGCCCTTAATTGGCTTCAAGAAGATACTGCGGGTCGCGATCGCGGTTATCAAAGAACTGGAAGCGGACTACGCCCGAAATGAAGCGGCTGGACAACACTTAGCCGCCGTCTATGCGGGGTTGGGCGAAAAGGATGAAACGTTTGAATGGCTGGAAAAAGACTTTCAAGCCCGAAACGGGAAGTTAACGGAAATTCGATGGAAAATTCGGTATGAATCTCTCCGCGACGACCCTCGATTTAAGGATTTGCTGAAACGAATGAATCTGCCGGAATAGAACTGTATGAAAAAGTGCCCGCAGTGTGGCCGTGAATATGACATGAGCATGATGTTCTGTCTCGACGACGGAACGGAGCTGCTCTACGGCCCGGCGAATGGGTCAAGAGATCTCGACGAACCGGCGACCGCGATTCTTCACACCACCGATGCGGTCGGCGACGCGCCAACTCAAGCGCAGATACACACGACCGAACAAACCGCCGTCGTGCCGTCGAGAATTAGCGATCTGCCGAAACGCAGCTTCGACAAACGGCTCATCGCCGCACCGCTTCTGCTCGCCATCGTAGTCCTTGTCGGATTCTTCGGCTATCGGTATTTAGGTTCGAATACCAAACAAATCGAATCAATCGCGGTGCTGCCGTTCGTCAACGAAAGCGGCAATTCCGATGTTGAATATCTGTCTGACGGAATGACCGAAACTTTGATTAAGAGTTTGTCGAATCTGCCGAATTTAAACGTCAAGCCGCGCTCGTCGGTGTTTCGCTATAAAGGCAAAGACACGGATTTACAGACGATTGCCAGAGAACTAAACGTGCAGGCGATTTTGAACGGGCGCATCGTCCAGCGCGGCGATCAGTTGACGCTTTCGTTGGAATTGGTTGACGTGAGCAAAGACAAAGTGATTTGGACGGAAAGCTATAACCGCAAACAATCCGACCTTGTTTCCTTGCAAAGCGAAATCGCCCGCGACGTTTCGACCAATCTCAAAGCCAAATTGTCCGGCGCGGAAGAACAGAAAGTTATCAAGCCGGTCAGTTCCGACCCGGAAGCGTATCAGGCTTATTTGAAAGGTCGTTATTACTGGAATCGGCGCACGCCCGCGAATCTGAATAAAGCTCTCGAACAATTCAAAATTGCGACCGACCGCGACCCGAATTACGCGCTCGCTTTTGTTGGTCTGGCGGACTGTTATGTCGTTTTGAATGAATATGCCGGAATCCCGACCAGCGAAACGCTGCCGAAAGCCCGCAACTTTGCCGAACGAGCTTTGAGTCTTGATGCTTCCTTAGCCGAGCCGCACGCCGATTTAGGACAAATCTACACAC
>JBBJMG010000022.1:0-32589 GCA_037720205.1 Pyrinomonadaceae bacterium | reverse complement strand
CCGAGGGCCTGCAGCTTCATTTTTTCTTTATGTGGCTCTTTGCCGGAAACGGTGTCGCGTATGTCCTTTATCTGATCTTCTCCGGAGAGTGGCGCGCGTTGCTGCCGGTTCCCGGTTCGCTAAAGCGTGGAGCGATCGTCGCGCTTCACGACGCACATCTTGTCAAAAGCAAACCACCGCAGGGCAAGTATAACGACGCCCAGCGGATAGCTTATTCCAGCGTCATCCTGATGGGAGCGGGCTCAATCGTCACCGGTCTCGCGATTTATAAACCTCTCCAGCTCGCATGGCTGACGACGCTGCTTGGCGGATACGGTTGGGCGCGGTGGATGCATTTTTGGCTAACGGTTCTGTTCGTTCTCTTTTTCCTCGTCCATGTGATACAGGTAATCATCGCGGGCTGGCGCAATTTTGCCTCGATGATCACGGGCCGCGAAGTCGTCGATGCCGAGCCCGACGTGGTCGTAGCTGAAACCGCGGAGGCGAAGATATGAGTGATCAAAAGGAAGATGTGTTGATCGAACAGGTCCGCGAGCTCCGCCGACCCTTAAAGAGCCAAAACACCGCCGAGATTCTTGGCGAAAAGCGGCATCTCTCCGCAGCGGTCGATGACGAGACTGCGCTTGTTCGCGAGGAATCGTTCACTCGCCGAGGTTTCATTGCCGGTGGTGCCGCCGCGCTATTCGGCATCGTCGGCTGGGGCTGGATGAGCGAGGTAACGCGGACGACGCTTCTTCGTCGAACATTCCAGTTTAATGAACGTGTCGCACAGATTTTTTACCGTCCTCGTCGGCTTGCACCTGAATTTGCCGCCGACCAGATATCGGCGCCGCGGGTTAACGGATTTTTTGGAATGGAGACGGAACTCGACGCGGCCGCGTGGCGCCTGGCCGTCGGCGGGCTCGCCGGTCGCGCGGATGACTTATTGCTGACCCTCGACGACCTCAAGCGTCTGCCACGAACCGAGATGACGACCGAGCTAAAGTGCATCGAGGGCTGGAGCGTGATCGTAAATTGGGCGGGCGTGCGGTTTTCCGACTTTAGCGCGGCGTTTCAGCCGACAAATCGACCTGAAGATCTGCCGCCATACATCTCGATGACGACGCCGGACGAAACGTATTTCGTCGGCTGGGATACGCCGTCCATCATGCACCCACAGACGCTGCTCGCCTACGAGATGAACGGCGAACCGCTGCGACCCGAGCACGGCGCTCCTCTGCGGCTGGCAAGCCCGACAAAGTACGGAATCAAGCAAATTAAACGCATCGGCCGCATCGAATACACCGCGACGCGCCCACGAGACTATTGGGCCGAGGCGGGCTACGACTGGTACGCCGGACTTTAGCCTCTTCTATCCTGCAAGATTGTCGTCATCGTTCGTTCTCTCAGGGAACAAAGCTCTGCATGCGCGTGTCTAAGCTTTGGGAGATCACGATGAAAAAATTTAATAATCCTCTCGACGACGTTCATGTAGCGTCGCCGTGCCCGGCAAATTGGAATTCGATGTATGGCTCGGAACGCGTTCGACATTGCAGCGAATGCAAGATGAATGTCTACAACCTCTCGGACATGAGTCGCACGGACGCCGAGAGTCTCATTATAAATACCGAGGGACGGCTGTGTGTCAGGTTTTTCCGACGCTCTGACGGCAGCATCCTTACTAAGAATTGTCCTGTCGGCTGGCGTGCAGTCAAGCAGCGAGTGTCTCGTGTCGCAACCGCCGCTTTCTCCGTCGTCGCGGGCCTCGTCGGCGGCCTAGCCGGGGTTAGTCTTTTGACCCGCGGCGAGGTGGCGTTCCCACAATACGAGGCAACCGCAGGGGCGGTGAGCGTTCCTGTATCCGAAGAAAGTTCTCGGACGCCTAATCAGATGGAAGAAGAAATAGGTGAAGGCGATTGGATGGAAGGGCAGATGGAGCTGGGCACGCCGGCTGAAAATACGCGCCCGGCGGTCGGCCGGCGGTTGGGCCGGGTGAGATGACTTCTCGACCTCGTGCTATAGCGTACGGGTCCACTCGATATATTTCCTGGAATCAAACTTCTTTCCTGTACTTCCACTTGTCATATAGCGAATCTTGCCAAAGACGGGCCGCTCCATCCAAGGGCGGTCGTGCTTGCCAAAACACCACAATATTCCGGCGTACGAGTTCGGATTGCGGCCGTCGAGACAATATTTGTTGTTGAGATGAACGAGCGTTTCAAATGCTTCTTCGTACGTGCGCGACCACGCGATAACATTCTTGCCCCAGAGCATCCGCACATAGTTATGCATTTCACCCGTCGCGACCATCTCGCGTTGTGATGCATTCCATAGCTCATCGTGAGTCTCGCCGGCCTCGAGCTCTTCTAAAGAATAATTGAACTGCCGCGTGTCGCCGGCGTGTTCGCGCATCGTCTCATGAACCCACGCGGGCAGGGCCGTCAGAGAGTCGTAATTAGGATTAAAGTAGGTCAGGTTGTATGACAATTCACGACGGACGATCAGCTCTTCCAGATATGCGTCTTTTGCCGATTCGGGCGCGTCGGCATCCTTGACGGCAAGGGCGATTTCCAGGGGCGATAAAAAACCAAAATGCAGATACGCCGAAAGCCGTGATGAGCCATCACGGTCGGGTTTATTGCGACTTTTTTCATAGTCCGGCAGAATCTCAGAAACAAATTTCGCGAGCCGCATACGCCCGTTGGCTGTTCCGCCGTGATAATTGCCCGACGGCGGGACCGAATGGTCGATGTCGCACTCAGAAACGAGCTGGGCGACATTGTCGCCGTTAACGATGGGTTCAGGACAGTCGACCTCTAAATCAACGCCTTGAATGCTGACAGTTTCGACTTCCATCGGTTGCAGATACCGATCGATAAGCCGGTTGATTTTGGGCCGGATCGTATAGGCACCGTATTCTTCCTTATCGAATTTTGACATCGGAATGATGCCGTTCGAGTCGACTGCGAACACCGGCACAATCGCTCGTTCGGCGATCCGTCGGTTGTGTTCGGGAATGATAAAGCACGGAAAATCGTCCGTGACGATGAGGGCCGCGTCTCGCGCGAGCCGAGCGACCGTCTGCCGTGGCGAACGGCTATTCTCCTGAAGATAGAAGACATACCTAATGCCGAGCTCGGCAAAGGCCATCCGCTTTTCCTCGACACCCTCGAGAATAAAAGTATACAGCCGGTCGCTCGCCCACGGGTAGTAATACTTCAACCCCTCATAAACCACGAGCGGCAGCTTCAATTCATTTGCCCGACGGATCGCAAAACCTAACGCATGGTTATACTCGACCCGCTTATACATCTGCATCCAATACAGCACATATCGCGCTTTTGTATTTATCGCCTTGTCATTGAGCTGTAAGACCCTTTCGTTGATCCGCATACAACAGTATTATAGGAATGATTAACCACATAGACACAGAGGTCACATAGAAATGAGACGCATTCCTTCCAAATCAGTTCGATCCGGGTTTCTCATTTCTCTCTGTGTCCTATGTGCCTATGCGGTGAACATTCCCGCACAGGATTTCAAGACTCTCAAAGACGGCATCGAGTACGCCGAGGTGGCGCGCGAGATCAACGGAAAACCTGTGAACCTAAATCTCCTTCGCCTCGATCTCAAAAAAGTGCGGCTCGACGTTCATCACGCCATGGACGCGGCAATCGGCACCGAAAAAACATCATCTATCGCAGCGCGACACGGAGCATTTGCGGCGATAAATGGGGGGTTTTTTAGGTTGGATACAAGCATTTTTGCGGGAGACGCGGCCGGTGTTTTGATGGTTGACGGCGAATTGCTGAGTGAAGGAAGTAACAACAGAGCTATTCTCCGGATCGACAACGAGCAGAAGGCGACAAAGGCGGCTATCGAACATCTGGATGTTAAAAGCTGGTTCGGCCTTAACCATTCAGCATTCTTTGGCCCGATTGATGGGGTTAACCGTGAACGAAAAACTGCGGAAGCTGTGGCTTATACCCTAAGTTTTGGCAAGACAACACTATCCAAGCCTGGTGGAGTCGAGATTTTGATTTCATGCACAGAATGGCGAACGGACTTGTTACCCACAAGCCTCTGCCGAGCTACGACCCTCGCACACGATGGAGATCACATTATACCCGATAACGGATTTGTGATCTCGTTGAGTCCAGAAACATTTACCCGGAAAGAATCCATCTTGGCCGGTCTAAATTTTTACCGAAAGCAATCGAGTAATAGGCGGTACTTCTATCTGCGTGCCGAGGTTTTGCTAAATGGGAACCGCGTTGCATACGACGCTAACACCGATATGGTCGCAGGCGTTCCCCAACTCATCAAAAACGGCAAGATCGACATCACCTGGGAGCGGGAAAAAGCCTCAAAATCGTTTGTCGAAACGCGGCATCCGCGTACGGCGGTCGCTAAGCTCAAGGACGGCAAATTTCTGATGATAACGGTCGATGGCCGGAGCGAGGCGAGTGCGGGTATCGACCTTTACGATCTCGCCAAGCTGCTGCTTGAACTCGGAGCTACCGACGCGATGAATCTCGACGGCGGCGGCTCGACGACGATGTTTGTTGACGGCAGGGTTGTCAATAAACCGTCCGACAAGGAAGGCGAGCGAAAAGTCAGTGACATGATCCTTGTTACGCTGCGCGACCGTGGGCATAGATATATGCATTAATGAAGGGCGGCTGCTCAATTCCTCAAAAGGGCTGCCCAATTTGTCAGCCAACTTTGATCATTTCCGCCCGAACGAGCCCAGCGTCCTGTCAAAGAATCGGTTCATGGCGCGACAAGTGCCTCAATCGGCGGGGCATGAGGGCCGCCATACGATGTAACATCTGTGCGCCTGACATGCAACAATAACTTCATAGTTGACGCCTGATTCATGACTCCGGCAGACTGGTTCGTATCAGCAGCGCCTTGAATCGAGGGTCGGAGCGCAGATCGTCATACCAGGGGTGCACGTCAAGCTCAGCAAATCCTATGCTTTGTTCATCGACCCCCTTTCCTAACCAGAAGAAAGCCTCATCTTTATTGCCGAGGCCTATGTAGGGTACCGCGAAGTGGAAACTCGCAATATGTTCGTGCGCTGCCTGACGCTTAAGTTCATCAACCAGTTTCAGGGCCTCATCACGCTGTCCGGCCTTTGCCAGGGCATACGCCAAATGGGACTTAGCATTAGGGCTGCCATCACTGACTTCCATGGCTTTCCGAAACGTTGCGGTGGCCTCAGTGTATTGGCCTTTTAGGGTTTGCGCAAAACCTAGATATCCCAAAGGAACAAAGAGACTTGGATCCATTTCATGCGCATGCCTGAACATCTCAATGGCTTCGTCGGGGCGGCGGGCGAAGGCGTACGCTACCCCCAGATTTGTAGTTACAATAGAGGATGAGGGATCCAAGTCCTGAGCTTTTTTGCATTCGGCTATTGCGTCATCAAAACGCTTCTGGTGCGTGAGAGAAACACAGAGGGCGTCATGTGCCTCAGCATAATTGGGATTCAATTCGATCGCACGACGTAATTCCTGTTCCGCGCCCATGGCAACGTGTGCCTCGGCAAGCGAATCGTCAAGCTCGAGTGCGCGCATGGCCGCCGCTTTTGCTTTTGGCCCGTAGTCAGCGGGCGGGGCAATGCTGTAAAGTCCATACGAATTATAATTCAAAGCCAGACCGGCATACGCGAGTGCATAGTTAGGGTCCTTTTCAATGGCTTTCTTGAAATAGTCGGTGGCGCGCAGCACATTGTTGCGGCTGCCTTTATAGCGGTAGAACTGGCCTTGAAGATATAGCTGAAGGGCCTCGGGATCGGCCGTATGGGTTTTCGTGACTTTTGCCTCTTCGGCTCCCGAAAGCTTGCTTTTTAGTTTGCCCGAAAGATCGCGGGCAATGTCGCTCTGCAGCGTGACAAGTCCGGACTGCGGCTTGTCATATTTCGTACTGAAGATCACATCCTCGGTCTCGGTATCTACCACCTCGAGCAAGACACTCACTCGTCCGTCACGCTGAGCCACACGCCCGTTGACTATCGCCTGCACGCCAAGCTCTTTGCCCACAACTTTCGGGTCTATCTCCTTGCCCTTGTACCGAAAAACGGAAGTACGTGCCTTTACCTTTATGTTCGGAAGCTCCGACAAACTGCTGATGAGCGTGTCCGTCATTCCGTCGGAGAGATACTCGAACTGCGGATCGCCGGTTTCATTAACAAACGGCATAACCGCAACTGATCTTATCTCATTTGATGGACCCGATCTTTGCCGCCAAAAATATCCGCCAAGCCCGATGCTTCCGAGCAAGAGAACGCCGAGAGCGGCCATTACCGGCCAGCGTCGATACCATCGAGCGCGCGATTCGGTGCTTCCAGCGGTTGTATTGGTTCCACCGCCCGTTCCCCGCTCTATTATGGCAGTCCGGTTATCGGGCTGGGTACGTTCCAACAGGGCCTGCAGGCTGCTAGTATTCAAGGCCTTCAGGTCGCCGGCAACCTCGCTCATTGATTGATAGCGATTCTCAGGCGCCTTTTCGAGCATTCGCGAGGTGATCCGTTCGAGTTCATCCGGGATGCCGGAGACATAGCTGTTTATCGGCTCTGGCTCGTAGTCTATGAGGTTCCGAAATGTCTCAGGTATCGATTTCCCTTCGAACGGCAGCTGGCCAGTAAGCATCTCGTAAAGCACTACGCCGAGGCTGAAGATGTCCGTCCGCTGATCGACTTTTTCGCCCTTTGCCTGTTCCGGCGACATGTAATTGACCGTTCCCATTATCACGCCCCTTGCAGTGTGATTCTGCAACGCGGTCAAGTCTTCCAAACCGAGAATGGATTTGTTCTTCTGCTCGACAAGTTTTGCCAAACCAAAATCCAAAACTTTCACAAACCCGTCAGGACGGATCATTATGTTTTCCGGTTTGATATCGCGGTGAATCAGGCGAGCTTCGTGGGCGGCGCAAAGCGCGTTAGCGATCTGAATTGCGATGTCCAGGACCTCGGCCAGTTCCGGGGTTTTCGACTTGAAAGTTTCGCGGAGAGTAGAGCCACTAATAAATTCGCTGACGATGTAATGAGCTTGGTCGGATTCACCGATTTCGTGAATGACGAGAATATTCGGGTGGTTTAATGCGGAGGCGGCTTTTGCTTCGCGTACAAAGCGATTGAGGTTGGATTCGTCCTTGCTGAATTTTTCGTTGAGGATTTTAACAGCAACCTGGCGGTCGAGCTTCTGATCTTTAGCGAGATAAACCTCGCCCATCCCGCCCGAGCCGATCTGGCAGACTATTTCGTAATGGCCGAAACATTTGCCCGGTTCGATTGTCTTTGCTTGTGTTTCAATCGTATCGGCAAATCCAGCGACGGCGGGTGTTTCGAGAAAACTGTCGGAGCTGCGAAAAGATGCCAAAAGCGATTCAATTTCCGCGAGCAAGGCTTTATCGTCGCCACAGGCGTCAATGACGAATTCTCGGCGTTTCTCCGGATCCTGCCGCGTGGCGCCATCAAAAATCTCTCTCACTATTTGCCAATTATTTTCAGGCATCGTCTTAGTCCAAAGTCTCAAGTCCAAAGCCGTTTGTCCTTGAACCCTTACCTCGTCAGTTCGCGGTGCAGCCAGGCCTTTGCCATGGCCCAGTCGCGTTTGACAGTTGATTCCGAAACGCCCAAGACCTTTGCCGTTTCCACAACATCCAGACCGCTAAAAAATCTGAGTTCTACAACCTTGGCCAGATGATTTTCTTTATCCGCAAGCCGAGTTAACGCCTCGTCGAGCGCAAGCAGATCGAAATCGGTTTCGCTGACGCAGATCGTTAGAGCATGTTCGAGCGGCAGATCGCTCTGTACACCGCCGCGCCGCAAGCGATGTTTGGTTCGCGCGTGATCGATCAATATCCGCCGCATCATCGTCGCGGCGACGCCGAAAAAGTGTGAGCGGCTCTCCCACGACACCGATTTTTGGTCGAAGAGCCTAAGATACGCCTCATGAACAATGGCCGTAGTTTGCAGCGTGTGCCCGCTTCGCTCCTTTTGCAGGTAACGGTGCGCCTGCCGGTGTAGTTCATCGTAAACCAAATTCAAAAGAGCGTCGTTGGCTTCGGTATCTCGATTATTGCTCCACGTTAGCAGCTGTTTCGTTATATCGCTGCCCGGAGACGCCTTTTCAGACATCGCACTATACCTCTATTGCGAAGGTTTTACTCTGTTGCACAAGGATATTCCGATTTTGCAGAAAAGTCGATTTTTTTGAATATTTTGACCTCTGTATCTGAAATCTATCGCGCTAATGAGTGAAGAGAAAAAAATCCTTCAATCAAAAATAAGGAGACCATCAAGATGAACTATAAACGACTTCTCAATCGTCTGTTAACGATGACGATTCTGCTTTGCGCCCTGACAAATGCGCGGGCGCAGGAAATTGACGCGGCGATCGAACAGCCGCCGGGTGAAAATGTCGTGCTGCAATGGAACCGAGTTTTGCAGCAAACCATCAGCACGCCCGGGCAGCATCCGGCGACGATTTTTCCCGTGCGAAGTTTTGCGATGATGCACGCGGCTATCTACGATGCGGTCAATTCGATTGACGGCACGCACACGCCTTATCTAGCTGACGTTCGCCCCAGCCCGCTCGCTTCAAAAGAAGCCGCCGCCGCTCAGGCCGCGCACCATGTTCTATCCACTTTGTATCCCACGCGGACCGCTGTTTTCGATACGGAATTAACCGCATCGCTCATCGGAATCACGCCGCTCCGCGCGATCCTGGGACGAAGAGTTGGGCGCATCGTCGCTGAGCAACTGCTGGAGATTCGCTCGAATGACGGCTGGAATGTTACGGGGCCACCTTACGTTCTGGCGCCCACACCGGGCAACTGGCAGCCGATAGCGCCAAGCACCGCCGCCGGTTTTACACAGTTTCCGGCAGTCTTGCCGTTCGCGATTGGTTCGGGAACTCGGTTCGCTCCGAATCCGCCGCCGCCGATGACCAGCGAGCAATACGCGGCCGATCTTAACGAAGTCAAAACGCTCGGCTCGGCAACCAGCGCGACACGCACCGCCGACCAAACAAAGGTTGCGCAGCTTTGGGCGAACGTCAACACGCCGACCACCGTCTGGTATGTCTGGAACAACGTCGCCCGCACAATCGCCATCCAGCGCGACAACACGACAGCGGAAAACGCCCGCCTGTTCGCGCTCCTCAATATCGCGCATCATGACGCGCTGCAAACCACGATGACCAGCAAATACGTTCAAGGTTTGTGGCGCCCCGTGACGGCGATCCGCCGCGCCGACGAAGACGGCAATCCGAACACGGCGCCAGACCCAAATTGGACATCGTTCATCGGCAATCCGCCCTATCCGACTTACGCGGGAAACCACGCGGCGATTGGGACTTCGAATTCAACGATCCTCGGGTTGTTTTTCGGACGCGACGACATCGGCTTTCAACACACGTGGGAAGGCGCGGGCGGCGCAACCCGCTCGTATGCGGGCTTTACGACGATGGCAAACGAAGAAGAACGAAGCCGCGTCTACGGAGGCATCCATTTCACCTTCGACCAAACCGCCGGCCAATCGGCAGGGCGCAATGTCGCCAATTTCGTGTTTCTGAACTTTATGAGACCGCGCTGTGACGAATAGTCAAGTGGTTATCGTAGGAACGGAGCTAAAGAAAAAGACGGCTGATCGTTTCAATAATATGCCCGATCCTACCTGCGGCAGCGATGCCAGCAAATGTTGTCGATCTATTGAGTTTAGTTGAAAATGAGCTTCAAACCGTTTTCATCACCTTCGACCAGGACGCTTCCGCCGTCGGTGAGTTTTCCGAAAAGAATCTCGTTGGCGAGCGGCTGCTTAATCTTTTCGTGTATGAGACGGGACATAGGGCGGGCGCCGTAGCGGGCGTCGAAACCGTTTTTCGCGAGCCATTCGCGGGCCTGGTCGGTGAGTTTTACCAGCACGCGTTTCTCTACAAGCTGGCCGTTCAATTCCTTGATAAATTTATCAACGATCAGCTTGATCATCTCGATATCGAGCGCACTAAAGGGAACCCAGGCGTCGAGTCGATTACGAAATTCAGGGGTAAAAGTACGTTCAATTACCCCCTTGGCATTCCCCTTGGTTTCTGAGGAGTTACGGAAACCCAACCCTCCCGATGACAATTCGCGAGCACCCGCGTTTGTCGTCATTATCAGGATGACATTGCGAAAATCAGCTTTCTTACCATTATTGTCGGTGAGCGTTGCGGAATCCATCACCTGCAATAAGAGATTGAACAGATTTGGATGGGCCTTTTCAATCTCGTCAAGCACAACCACGGCGTGAGGCGTCCGCATTATTGCCTCGGTCAGCAGGCCGCCCTGGTCAAACCCGACATATCCGGGCGGGGCACCGATCAGGCGCGAGACGGTATGCGGCTCGGAATATTCGCTCATATCGAAGCGTATAAATTCAACACCTAACGTCTCCGCAAGCTGCTTTGCTACCTCAGTTTTGCCAACGCCGGTCGGGCCGGAGAACAAAAACGAGCCGACCGGCTTAGTCTCGTGCCCAAGCCCCGCGCGCGAGATCTGGATCGCATCAACGATGGCGTCGATCGCAGCATCCTGGCCGTAGATAGCCTTTTTGATGTCGTCGCGCAGCGTCTTAAGGCGCTCCTTTTCGTTGGCGACCACCGTTTTCGGCGGGATCTTAGCCATCCGTGCGATCGTGTTTTCGACCATCTGCACCGTGACCTTTTTGGGCCGGCGACTTGCCGGCAAAAGTTTCACCGACGCACCGACTTCGTCGATAACGTCGATTGCCTTGTCGGGCAGAAATCGGTCATTGATATATTTTCCCGCGAGTTCGGATGCCGTTCGGAGCGATTCCGTCGTGTATCGGACATCGTGATGCTTTTCGTAAAACCTTTTGAGACCTTTGAGAATCTGAAAAGTTTCTTCAACTGTTGGTTCGTTGATATCTATACGCTGAAATCTACGGGCAAGAGCTCTATCGCGGTCGAAGGCGGCCTTAAATTCTGCGTGCGTCGTCGATCCGATACACCGAAGCTCGCCTGCCGCCAATGCGGGCTTGAGTATATTCGACGCGTCCATCGACCCGCCTGAAACGGCACCGGCACCAACGATCGTGTGGATCTCATCGATAAAGAGAATCGCATTTTCCTGCTTTTTTACCTCCGCGATTATGGATTTAAACCGCTGTTCAAAATCCCCGCGGTAGCGTGTGCCGGCGAGCACGGCACCCATATCGAGAGCGAACACCTTAGCTCCGATCAGAACTTCGGGTACGTCGCCCTCACTAATTTTCAAAGCCAGGCCCTCGGCAAGCGCCGTCTTGCCGACTCCCGGCTCGCCAACGTAAAGCGGATTGTTTTTCTTACGTCGGCACAGGACTTGGATCGTACGTTCGATCTCGGAGTGGCGCCCGACAATAGGATCGATCTCGCCTGCGGCCGCCTTCGCGACCAGTTCGACCGTAAAGCTCTCGAGCGGCTTTCGTTTATCCGCTGACGGCCCGCCTTCCATTGAATCGTCTTCGTCAAACTCAAAATCCGGCAGAAAGTCACCGCCATTATCGACGCGTGATATCCCATGTGAGATGAAATTGAGTATGTCGAGCCTCGAAACTCCTTGCTGTAGAAGCAGATACACCGCGTAAGACTGTTCGGCTTTATACATCGCCGCGAGAATATGCCCCCCATCAATAGCAGGCTGACCGCTGCCCGCGGCCTGGAGCTCGGCGTAATTTATTGTCGACTGAAAGGTGGAGGTGAGCTCTGGGATAGTCTCAAGATCTGCGGGAATCTTTTCGAGGACATTATCGAAATACTCGCCCAAGGCGCGGCCCAGCTCATCGATCTGGGCACCGCAATTGAACAAAATATCTCTGGCCGCCGAGTCGTCGAGTAGCGCGAACAAAAGATGCTCGAGAGTGACAAACTCGTGTTTGTGCCTGACCGCCTCTTCGAAGGCGGTATTCAGGGTTTCTTCGAGCTCACGGCTTAGCATATGACTATATATTAGCAGTAATAGATTGTATGGTCGCAAACGTTCATGCCGCCCTTACGCCATCCGGTTGAACCTGAGAAACATACGTGTTGAAGTCTATCCCCGTCGATGAATAAATCTGACGCATCGCGGCCTCGACCTGGGTGGCCGTTTCCGACGTTTCGCTGAGCATGAACATCGATGGGCCCGAGCCTGAGATTCCGCCGCCAATCGCCCCTGCATCGAGACAAGCGGCTTTTACCTCATTAAATTTCGGAATCAAGGATCTGCGAACCGGTTCGACTATCACATCTTCCATCGACCGGGCAATCAGTGCGTAATCAGCTTTCGCGAGGCCTGAGATCAATGCGGCGAGATTGCTCCAATTTCTCACGGCGTCCTTAAGAGGCACCTGAGATGGCAGCATCGAGCGAGCCACCGCGGTTTTCACCTCGATCTGCGGATGAATAACGGTGGCAAAAAGCGGGGGATACTCTATCCCGATTACGTCGAGCGGAGCGAGCGAGCGAACCAGCGTGAACCCGCCAAAAATGCACGGCGCGAGGTTATCTGCGTGGCGAGATCCAGATGCGAGCTGCTCGCCAGCCATCGCCAGGTCGATAAGCTGGGGTTTCGTGAAGCGGTCACCGATCAGTGCATTCGCCGCCACGACGGCCCCGCAAGCACTCGCCGAGCTCGAACCTATGCCGCTGCCCGGTTTGATGCCTTTTAAAATTTCAACATCGAAACCGTGGCTCAGATCTGCCGCATTCATTAAGGCGTAGAGGGCAACGCCGGCCACATTCTGGGCCGGGTCGGTAGACAGGCCAAAATCGTCGAGGTGCGAAATGGTGACCGTCCGCTCGTCGATCCGGCGCACCGTCATCTCGTCAAAAGGCTCATGAAGCGCGAAGCCAAGGCAGTCAAAACCACAGACGACATTTGAAACCGTGGCCGGCGCGATGACCTTGATTTCATCCATAACTTAGGTTAAGCGGTGAAAGGTTATATGATGTTTTTGCCGTGTTTTAGCGGGCATTCTCGTCTCGATGCATTACTTTAGCACAAACCGAATCTCACCGGTCGCGTCATTTCGCGAGGCCCTTTTGAGCGGACAGCCCGATGATAAGGGGTTGTATTTCCCATCGGAAATTCCGAGTTTGGAAGACGGTTTTCTTAAGAGCCTGGCGACGAAAAGCAATGCGGATATCGCATTCGACATCATGCGGCCATATGTTGGAGACGACATTGACGATGCGTCGCTGGGGGAAATCTGCTCAGAGACCGTCGACTTTCCCTTCCCGCTGGTTTCTTTATCCGGCGGCATTTCTGCCCTAGAGCTATTTCACGGTCCGACTCTCGCATTTAAGGATGTAGGAGCGCGTTTTATGAGCCGCTGTCTACACTATTTCTCAAGCGGCCATCGCGAGAAGACTATCGTGGTCGTCGCCACCTCCGGCGATACGGGCGGTGCTGTAGCCGCTGGGTTTCACGGGGTCGAGGGCCTCGAGGTTGTTATCCTGTATCCAGAAGGCCGGGTCAGCAATATCCAGGAACTCCAGCTCACGACGCTGGGCGGAAATGTAACTACTTTGGAATTACAGGGCTCCTTTGACGACTGTCAGACGTTGGCAAAGCAAGCCTTAAGCGACGCGGATTTGAAAAACCGTGCTCGCGTGACGAGCGCAAATTCGATTAGCATCGCTCGCTGGCTGCCGCAGCAGATCTACTACTTCTATGCGATCAACGAGTTGGATGGCGAGCAGCCCGTGGTATCTGTTCCGAGCGGAAATTTTGGGAACCTTGCGGCCGGCCTGATTGCGAGCGCCGCTGGCTTACCGGTAAGAAAGTTTATTGCCGCGTGTAACGCCAATGATGTGGTGCCGAGATATTTGGACACGGGTATATACAAAACGCGAGATTCCGTTTCAACCCTCTCAAACGCGATGGATGTCGGCTCACCAAGCAATTTTGTACGCGTTCTTGAGTTATTCCACCATAATTTTTCGGACCTCAACTCAAAGCTTGCCGCGGCTGCCGTCACAGACGCTCAGACCGCCGCGACGATGCGTGACGTGTATGAAAAACAGGGTTACATGCTCGACCCGCATGGCGCCGTCGGCTACCGCGCTCTGGCAGATTACATGGCCCAATCGGGTGACGTTACGGGGATCTTTCTCGAGACCGCCCATCCCGTTAAGTTTGATTCCGTCGGCGAAATTCTCGGTGTAGATGTCAAAATTCCCGCGGCCCTTGAACGATATTTGTCCAGAAAAAAGGTAAGTACAAAAATCTCGAACGATTATGACGACCTGAAATCGATCCTGCTCTCCCTCTTATGAAAGTCATAAAATTTGGCGGCTCATCGGTAGCAAGCGCCGAGACGATTGAAAAAGTCATCGACATCATTCGAGGTCGGAGCACGGACTATGAGTGTGTCGTTGTCCTGTCTGCAATGCAGGGAACGACGGATGCTCTTATTGAGGCGGGCCGAACCGCCGAGCGAGGTGATGACGGTTATATCGCTATCGTGGGCGAAATTCGCGAGCGTCATACGGCGGTAGTCAACGAGCTGCTAATAGGTGAAAATTCCGAGCTTTTGGAGTTCGTCGATACCACCGCCAAAGAGCTTGAAGACCTATGTGAAGGAGTTCGGCTTATCCGCGAACTTTCACCCAAAACACTCGACCGTATCTTGAGCTTTGGTGAGATCGTCTCGACGAAAATTGTTGCCGCCCGGCTCGGACAAGTTGGACTGGCCAATGAGTGGGTCGATAGCCGGCTTTTCATTAAAACCGATTCAAATCATGGCTACGCTGCCGTTACTTTTGCCGAAACCAATTCAAGAATAAGAGAGCAGATCGCGTCTCATAAAAAGATGCACGTCGTTCCGGGCTTCATCGCCTCAGACGATGCGGGCTATACGACCACTCTCGGTCGAGGCGGCTCGGATTACACCGCGGCGATTGTCGCTGCGGCGCTCGACGCGGACGTGCTCGAAATCTGGACGGATGTGTCGGGAATGATGTCGGCCGACCCGCGGTTTGTGCGCAACGTCAGGCAAATATCGCATATCACCTATCGCGAGGCGATGGAGCTTTCACACTTCGGTGCTAAGGTAATCTACCCGCCAACAATCCAACCCGTGATGGCAAAGAGCATTCCTGTCCTGATCAAAAATACCTTTGCCCCTGAGGATGAAGGTACGTTGATCGAGGCCGAATCTACCGGCGAAAAGCAAATTGTCAGGGGCATTACAAGCATCGATAAAATTTCCGTCCTCAGTCTCGAGGGCAGCGGGATGGTGGGAATTCCGGGCTTCTCAAAACGGCTATTCGAGGCTCTTTCACGCTCGCAGATCAACGTCATCCTAATCACGCAGAGCTCGTCGGAGCATTCAATCTGTGTGGCAATCGACGACAAATTTGCCGATCTGGCCAAGAGGTCTGTCGATTCCGAATTTGATCAGGAGATAACTACCAAACGGATCGAGCCGCTCAGGGTCGAGAGCGGGTTCTCGATCCTTGCGCTCGTCGGCGACAATATGCGAGAACATACCGGCGTAAGCGGAAAGATGTTCACCACGCTCGGGCAAAACGGGATTAACATCCATGCCATCGCCCAAGGCTCAAGCGAACGCAATATTTCCGCAATCATCTCGTCGCGCGATGTCCGCAAGGCTGTCAACAGTCTCCACGAGGAATTTTTCTCCGACGGCAATAAGCAGGTAAACGTCTACATCGCGGGGGTCGGGACGGTAGGCCGCCGTCTGCTCCGGCAGCTCCATCTACAGCAAAGGCATCTGGCCGACGAGCTGCGTTTGAATGTACGTGTTGTCGGCGTGGCTAACAGTAAACGCTCACTTATTGATACCGAGGGTATTGATCTCTCCTCCTACTCGACAGGGCTCGAGTCGGGCGACAATACGTCTATCACCGCCTTTACCGATTCAATAATTACAGAGAATTTGCGCAATTCTGTGTTTGTTGATGTCACCGCGAGCGATCAGGTCGTTGAGACCTATCCAAAACTGCTCGAGCGAAGTGTGGCAGTTATAGCGTGCAACAAGATCGCGGCATCGTCCGATTACAAACAGTATGACCGCCTCAAAGCCTTGGCACGCGAATTTGGAACTAATTTTTTCTTTGAAACCAATGTCGGGGCCGGCCTGCCGGTCATAAACACGCTCAATGATCTGCTGCGCAGCGGCGATCGTGTACGACGGATCGAAGCTGTATTATCAGGCACTCTAAACTTTGTTTTCAATAATTACGACGGTAGCCGTAAATTCTCTGAAATCGTCAAAGAGGCCCAGGACGAAGGCTATACCGAGCCCGATCCACGGCTCGATTTGAGCGGTACAGACGTCGCACGCAAGATTTTGATCCTCGCGCGCGAGGCGGGACACCGGTTGGAGATGTCAGATATCCAGAATTCGGGATTTCTGCCCGAGTCGTGTCTCGTCGGCAGCGTATCCGATTTTTACCGCGAGATGGAAATGAACGAGCGGCATTTTAGATCCTTACTTGATGACGCATCAGGGCGAGGCCTAGCGCTGAAGTACATTGCTTCGTTTGTCGATGGAGCCGCCTCCGTTGGTCTGCAATCGATTAAGCCGGAACACAACTTTGCGAATCTGTCGGGTAAAGACAACGCGGTGCTTTTCTACACGGACCGATATCCAGAGCAGCCGCTCGTGATTAAAGGAGCAGGTGCGGGCGCGGATGTCACTGCGGCCGGTGTTTTTGCCGATATTATCAGAGCGGCGCGCTCCTAAGAGGCTTTTATGAAAAAGACACGTTTTGCCATCATCATTCTGGCTTTGCTCGTAATGTCAGGAGATGCGTACGCGCAAAGTAATTACGCCCCCCGGCAGGCTCTTGGGATAGACGGACGGCGGACCAGGTTAAGCTTGACCCTGTAAAACTGAAAGAATCTATTGACTTTGCCATTGCCAGCGAGGCGCGAGGTCCACGGAGTCAAGAGCTCGGCCTGACACAGTCTTTCGGTCAGGCGCCGTTTGGTGAGCTGATAGGTCCGACAAAAGATCGCGGCGATACAACCGGCCTCATTATCCGCAATGGCTATCTTGTGGCCGAGTGGGGCGACCCGGCGCGTGTGGACATGTCACACAGCGTCACAAAGAGCTTTTTATCCACGGTGGTCGGCCTTGCCCTCGACCGGAAACTGATTCGGAGTCTGCAGGATAAAGTCGTCGCATACAATACCCCGGTTGTTGGCTATCGCGAAGGGCAGAGGTACGATGTCGCCGAACGTTTTGGCTCATCTTCATTGATCGACCTGACCGCCACCGACCACAATCAAAAGATAACGTGGGAACATCTGCTCCGTCAGACGAGTGATTGGGAAGGGACACTATGGGGCAAGCCTGATTGGGCAGACCGTCCTGATCGTGACTCCGGCAAATGGCTCAACCGGCTTCGCGGCGAGCCGGGAGCCGTCTACGAATATAACGATGTGCGTGTCAATGCATTGGCCTTGGCCGCCCTCGGGGTGTGGCGAAAACCACTGCCCCAGGTACTGAAAGAAGGCATCATGGATGAGATCGGGGCCTCAAACACATGGCGTTGGTATGGCTATGAAAACTCTTTCGTCGTCCTCGACGGGCAGGTCGTCCAGTCGGTCTCGGGTGGCGGACATTGGGGTGGCGGAATGTTTATTAACGCCTACGACATGGCCCGATTCGGCTTACTGACGGAGCGAAACGGTAAGTGGGGCAATAGGCAATTGCTCTCCGCCGAATTCATCCGTCAAGCGAAGACCCCGACGACCGTGCAGCCGACCTATGGCTTTATGAATTGGTTTCTAAACACCGACAAAAAATACTATTCCAATGCCCCGGCGACCGCGTTCGTTCACATCGGCAATGGAACGAACATGATCTACGTCGACCCCGACAACGACCTCGTCGTAGTGGCACGGTGGATCGAGGGGAATAAGATCAATGAATTTATCGGAAAGGTACTGGCGAGTCTAAAATAAGCAAAAGCGGGCATAACATTTGTCGTGCCTCGGGTTCTCACTTCAAGTCAAACATAAGAAACTCCGAGCCGTCGGCTACCGATTCGATCTCCAGATAAGTTTCCTGGCTGATCGCGGCACCATCACCGGCAGCGAGCAGTGCGCCATTCACCCCGATTGAACCGCTGATTAATTGGATCCAAGCGTGTCGGCCTAGAGCTAAGCCAACCGAGGCTTTTTCGGTTGAATCTAGAATCGATGCGTACACGCGCACATCCTGGTTGATATGCACCGAGCCATCGTCTCCGCCGCGGGCGGCTATTAAACGCAGCTTTCCCTGCTTTTCCTCATTCGAGAATTCTTTCTGTTCATAATCCGGCTTCAGCCGCTTGGCATCGGGCAATATCCAGATTTGCAGCAAGTGCGTTGTCTCAGTCGGCGAGCTGTATTCGCTGTGAAGAACTCCGGTGCCAGCGGTCATCCGCTGCACTTCGTTAGTACGAATCGTCTCGCCGTTTCCCATTGAGTCCCGATGTGACAGTTCGCCCGAGATCATATAAGTGACGATCTCCATGTCGCGATGGCCGTGTTTGGGGAAGCCCTGTGCGGGCTGGATATAGTCTTCGTTGATGACGCGAAGATCGCGAAATCCCATAAATGCAGGATCGTAATAGTCGCTGAATGAAAATGAATAGCGCGTATCGAGCCAGCCATGGTCGGCATGTCCGCGTTCACTTGACCGTCTAATTTTAATCATTTCCTCTAGCCTCTTAATTTAGAGGTTACAGGTTCTTGGCCAGGTTGTAATGATCAATTCTGGTGAGGTTCCTCTACTACTTTCGGATTACTTTCTACGCACGACCATCAGGCCGTCCCTGATCGGCAGCATCACGCTGGTGACACGCGCGTCGGCTCTTACCATCTCGTTAAAATCGGAGAGAGCCTGTGTGTCCTCATCCTTTTCGGCCTCGAGCACCTTGCCCCTCCATAGAACGTTATCAGCAATAATGAAACCTTTCGGGGCCAGGCGGTCGATGACGAGGTTGTAATAGTTTGAGTAGTTAGTCTTATCAGCATCGATAAAGACAAGATCGAAATTATCAGGGAGACTAGGAATGAGCTCGAGCGCGGGACCAAGCAGGAACTCGATCCGGTCGGCAAACTCGGTTTTCTCGACAAAAGTGCGTGCCACTCGATTGGTTTCTTCCTGTACGTCTAATGTAATTACCTTTCCGCCGGATGCGAGCCCTTCAGCTAGACACAGTGCCGAGTAGCCAAGGTACGTTCCTATCTCCAGAACAACCTTGGGGCGGATCATGTACGAAAACATTGAGAGAACGCGACCCTGTACAAAGCCGGAGAGCATCGACGAATCCTCGTAGTGGGCACTACAATGGTTTCGCAGCTCGGTTAACACCTCGCTTTCGCCGGTTGTGAAACTCTCCGCGTACGCGATCCAGCTTTCGTTCATAAGTCTATCCTCACCAAACCACGTCGTATCGCTATCGCAGCGGCGGATGTGCGGTCTGAGACGCCAATCTTGCCAAATAGGTTTTGATTGTGCGTCTTCACCGTGTTTTCCGTGATACCGAGGGCAAAACCTATCTCTTTGTTAGACATCCCGCCCACGATCATTCTCAGTATATTTGACTCCGCCGCCGTGAGAGCCTCCTGACCGACATTCTCGCTGAGGATCTGCGCGATCTCGTTCGGGAGATATTTGCGGCCCGTTGCTACGGTGCGTATTGCCTCGATAAGTTCGGTTGGCTCGATATCTTTACAAATATACCCCGCCACACCCTTGCTCAACGCACGACTGATCTCTACATCGCCCGCGTGGCCGGCTAAAACGATGATCCTTGCATTTGGACTTTCAGCGAAGTATTTGTCGAGATCGTCAATCGAGCAGGAGTCGGGAAATCTGAGGCCGAGGATGGTGACGTCAGGTGCGAGCTCGCGAAAAAGATTAAGGCCGTCGGCCAGATTATCTGCGTCGCCCGCGAGCGATAAGCCTTCGCTCGCCTCGATCAGCGCCTGCATTCCGAGCCGGGTTAGCGATTCATATTCGACAACCAGAATTCGTATCGGCGACGGCATACCCTTATCTCGAGTTCGAGAGCGATGCGGCAAACTCAACCAGCGGCCGCATGAGATCAGTATCGTAGTTTGTCTTGACGTTCTGCATGACGGCGGTCATGCGTTCGAGGCCCATGCCGGTGTCAACCGACGGTGCGGGCAGAGGTGTCAGCTTGAATGAACCATCCGCCTCCTGCGTGCGGTTGTATTGCATAAAGACTAGATTCCAAATCTCGACCGTCGTATCGCCCGGGCCATTCACCCAGTAGGCGCTGTTCTTTGCCGGATCATCAGGGTCATCGCCCATGTAATAGCTGATCTCGGTATTTGGGCCGCACGGGCCGGTGTCGCCCATCTGCCAGAAATTATCCTTACGGCCAAAAGGCAGAACGCGCTTCGGGTCGGCACCCATTTCAATCCACAGATCGCGGGCCTCATCGTCGGCCGGAACGTCAGCGTCGCCCTCAAAATACGTAAACCAAAGCCGGTTGACCGGCAGCTTAAATTCCCCAAGCAGCAGCTCCCAAGCAAACTCAATAGCCTCACGCTTGAAATAATCCCCAAAGGAAAAATTGCCAAGCATCTCAAAAAAAGTATGATGCCGGGCCGTCTTGCCGACCTCATCGAGATCGTTGTGTTTGCCGCCGGCGCGGATACATTTTTGCGAGCTGACGGCGCGCACGTAGTCGCGTTTCTCGTTGCCCAGAAACACATCCTTAAATTGATTCATCCCTGCATTGACAAAAAGCAGCGTCGGGTCATTAGCCGGGAGCAGCGGCGACGAATGCACGATCTTGTGCCCACGCTCCTCAAAATAGCTCAAGAATTTTGCTCTGATCTCGTCACCGGTCATATGCAAAAACTTTAGCACACCCATCCGGTAAGCCAATTTCCCTAGATCACCCTTTCGCCTTTTCTCGGGCCTTCTAATAAAAAAGGCCGAACGACTTAAGCGTTCGGCCAAGGTGATGGATTGCCGGCAAAGCGGCTATTTTGTCGCCTTAAACTTCAAGGCAACTGAATTCATGCAATAGCGCAGCCCGGTCGGCTTTGGCCCGTCGTTAAAGACGTGTCCGATATGCGAGCCGCATCGTGCACATTCGACCTCGATGCGGTCATCACCCGCACCTGTCTCTTTCTTTTCCGCCACATTCGCCCTATGGATCGGCTGATAAAAACTTGGCCATCCGGTCTGCGAATCATATTTGGTAGTGGACTTAAAGAGTGCGAGGTTGCACGCGGCGCAGTGATAAGTGCCGCGTCCCTTTGTCTTCAAAAGCGACCCGGTGTAAGGCCGCTCCGTGCCCTCCTCGCGAAGGACATGAAACGCCTCAGACGTGAGAAGTCTCTTCCATTCTTCCTCCGATTTTACGACCTTGCGTCCGTCAAATCGGACATCCGAGAAAGTCAGCTCGGCTATCGACATGGTTGTACCGGGTGACGGCGGCGACGTAGTCGTTACGAAACCCGAGACGGCCATCGCAAGACAGGCCAGGATGAATGTGATTAGCGCCGGATATCTCATTTCTGTATTAGATCAAATATTCTCGCGGCCTAGTTACGCATCAAGACGCTGTCAATGACGTGGATAACGCCATTTGACTGCATAACGTTAGCAATCGTTACCATCGCTTTGCCGCCTTTCTCATCGGTAAGTACGAGGCTGTTGCCCTCCATCATAGCGACGAGCTTTCCGCCTGCAACCGTATTAAGAATCGCGCGGCCGTTACCCTTCTTGATCGCCTTGGCAATGCTCTTGGAGTCCATCTTTCCGGCAACCACGTGGTAGGTGAGGATGCCAGTAAGCATGCTTTTGTTTTCCGGCATCAGGACAGTGTCAACCGTGCCTGCGGGCAACTTATCGAATGCGGCGTTGACCGGTGCAAAAACGGTGAAAGGGCCTTTGCCTGAAAGCGTGCCGACCAAACCAGCTGCCTTCACAGCCGCGACAAGAGTCGTATGATCTGCCGAATTCATGGCGTTCTCAACGATATTCTTCTTCTTATACATCGCCGCGCCGCCAACCATCGGATTGCCGTCCGACTTCATCATCGAGTCCTTCTTCATCATCGAACTCTGTGCCGAGACTGCCGACACGCCGAATCCGACCACCAACGCTAACGTAAGTATCGCAAATAATGATTTCATTTCTTTATCTCACCTTTTTTCTACAAATTAAAGGTTTCCCTTTGCCTAGTAGTTCGAGTTTAGGGAATAGACAGATTCAAGAAATTTCGGCGGGGCTGTCATCCTCCGGCAGAAATTCCTCCATAACCGAGCAGCCTGTGCCTCGCTCGCCGCACGTCCATTGCCATTCCTCCTTCAGACGAATGCGGCCATCTGCCAGTAGTTCAGGGGTCGATCGGCAAATGCCCGTCATGAGCACGCCGCGTGCGTTGAGATGGTGATAGCGCATATCGAGCACGCCGTCAGGGCGCATGGTTGCAATTAGACTCCCGCGTACAATCTGGCCCCCACTGTACTCAGCCCAGACGACCGGGCCCCTCTGGCGGTACCGGAAAATCGTCGCTGAATCCACCTCACCCGACCGCGAATTTTGAACGGTGCGAAAACACCGCCCGTCGTAGTCAATCGTCATAGCGTAGCTCGCCGGTGAGAGCCGCCTCCATTTTTGAACGGATGAGCGAGTAATCAAAGCCCTGCCGCAGCAGATGATCGTAGAATTTCTTCGTTTCTTCCCTCGTCGCGGGTATGCCTTTTAGACGCAGACGCTTAGCGATCGCAAGCTCAATCAGTCCTTCCTCGGGCAGCGTCTCGTATGCCGCCTTAATCGCCTCATCGACGACGTCGCGTTCAAGTTTCTTCATCGACATCGACTGCTGCAGCCGTCGACGGCCCTGTGGCTTTTGCCGAAGCTTTGACATCGCCACATCACGGGCGAACTGCTCGTCATCCAGATATTTGTATTCCTTTAGTTTGTCGATAACCGAATCGACGATCGCATCGTCGGTCCAGAGCTTTTCCAGCAGCCGGTCGCGGAGCTCCGTGATTGAACGAGGTTTAGCCGCGAGCAGCCTAACGGCACGATTCATCGTCCGCTCGCGCGATCGGACCGGATCTTTAACGATCCGTTCGCGTTCCTCGCTTTGCCTGCTGCCGCGTCGCCACATATACGATCGATTTTACACGCGACCGCAAGCAGCGTCGCAATACTCTACAATTGGTCTGATGGACGGCATACTCATTGTCGATAAACCCGACGGCATGACCTCTCACGACGTGGTGGCGGCCGTGCGCCGTGTTCTAAACACAAAAAAGGTCGGCCATACGGGCACACTCGATCCTTTCGCCACTGGTGTAATGGTCGTCCTTGTCGGAAGGGCGACGCGGCTCGCTCAGTTTCTCGATCGGGACGAAAAGGAGTACGAGGCGGTGGTACAGCTCGGGTTTGAAACGGACACAGGCGACAGAACGGGAACGCCAAGACCAAATCAATTCGTAGGCGACGAAACCGCGCGAGAAATTGATTGGGAGGGCGTGTTGGAACATTTTCGCGGCCCGTTGACGCAAACCCCGCCCATGTACTCCGCAAAGAAGATCGGTGGTAGACGACTCTATGAAATGGCCCGAAAGGGCGAGCATGTCGACCGCCCGGCCGTAAATATTGAGATCACGGAGTTGGAACTTCTGGACTGTCCACCAGATGCGATGCCGCCCGCGATTCATATTCGGGTAGTCTGTTCGGCCGGCACCTATATCCGCACGCTGGCTGAGGACATCGGCCGCAAAGCGCGTATCGGCGCTCACCTTGCCGAATTAAAGCGTACCAGAGCAGGTAAATTCGATCTATCGCAGAGCGTGACGTTAGAAGCATTAACGACGTCGCCCGAGCCAGCCAGCAGTTTGCGTCCGATCCACGAGGCTGTCTCGCATCTTCCCACATTTCTGGTTCCACCCGACCGTACCGCCAAGACCGTAAACGGTATGTCGACGCGTGTCGGGGATGTAAATTTTTCTGGCGGTGAGGCAATTCAGATGTTGGCGCCTGGGGGTGAGCTATTGGCGATCGGGTTCTATGACGAGCGTGAAAGCGCGATTCAGCCGCGGGTGGTTTTGGTATAAAATTGTCGCACGCAATGAAGAAGCGAAACATAGGACTGGCCATTGGCGGAGCGATCGGTGCGGCCGTCGCCGTAAAAATGCTGACGCGTGCCGGCAGCGTGCCGTGGGCCGATGTTGTCGATTCTGTAGCGCATTCGGACCGCTCGCGGCATATCGATGTCGATGGCCGCTCGGTTCATTATCAGGAGTTTGGCAGCAAGTCCGACCCGGTCCTCGTGCTGATCCACGGCTATACGGCCTCGACCTATGTTTGGAAAACGACTGCGCCAATGCTGGCCGATGCCGGCTATCGTGTGATCGCCCTCGATCTGATCGGTTTCGGTTTTAGCGACAAACCTCGCGCGTTTGACTATTCGATCCATGCCCAAGCCGAGATGATCTCTGGCTTTCTGGATCGTCTCGAAATAGATCGGGCTACGCTCGTCGGAAGTTCATACGGCGGAGCCGTCGCTATGACCGTCGCCATCACCCAGCCCGACCGCGTTAATGAACTGGTGCTGGTCGATCCGGTAACGAATGACGGGCCAAAGCGGCATCCGATCCTGCGTCTCGCGGCAATCCGCGGTGTAGGCGAGATCATCACGCCGCTCATCGCGGATTCTCGCTTTTTTATGCGTCATCGCATGCGGGGCACGCTGCATAAATCGAGCCATCACCTGATAACCCGCGACCGAATGAACGCGATCCGCCGCCCGCTCGCAAGCAGCGAGGGGCACCACAGCCTGCTCGCGACATCCAGAAAATGGTCAGCCGCTCACATCATGCGCGACGCCGATAGGATAAAAGTCCCCACCCTGATCATCTGGGGCGAGAACGACAGGGTAATTCCGGTCAAGAATGGATATACCCTCCACGAGAAAATGCCGAATTCGCGTCTGGTCGTTTTGAAGGACTGTGGCCATGTGCCGCCTGAGGAAAAGACAGAGGTATTTGTCGACCTCGTCAGTAAATTCTGCAAAGTCTCATAGCGGTAAATCTTTGAACTTTTGAGTTGGCTGTTCCGTTTGTTTTTTTGACGAGAGAATTGAATTTAGAATTGCGGCGCGTCCGTGATATCAGCAATCGCCCCGCTCCTCCTGTATGTACTGCCCAAAATGTAGCCAGCAGCAGGCGTCCGAAGAAATCCGTTTTTGTTCGCGCTGCGGATTCCAACTCGGCGTCGTAAAAGCGTTGCTTGTCAACGAAACGCTCACCTCCGACACGGCGGAGAGCGTCGCAAAGAACTCAATCAGCAAGCGCGATATGACGCTCGGTGCCGTATTGATGTTTTTTGTGGCATTGATCGTGGCCGCCCTTTCCACCGGCATGCCGCCTTTTCACAGTGCCCGTATTACCGCCCTCATAGTGCTGGGTTTAGTTCTGGCATTTCTTATTAACTTAAAGCCGCTATTCGGGTACTTTCTCAAAGGAGACTCGCCGATTCGCAAGCTTTCACCGCCCGCGGAGCAGAACAATCTCGCCTCGGGTGATAGATTTCCTACGGCCCTGGGGCAGGGCTATCCCGCAGACGCTTTCCAGGCGCCCGTGCACGTAACCGCCGACATGGTAAGGCCGGCAAGCGTCGTCGAAGAAACTACGAATTTGCTCAAACGAAACGATATCGATTAGCTCGTATTTCTAAATGGCCATGCATCAGCTTGTGTCGTATAACGGCCGGATAAGTGAGGCGGCGGGCGCGGTTATCGGATTAGAAAGCAATGCCGCTCTCTATGGCCGGGGAATTTTTACGACGATCGCGATTCGGGCCCGCTCGCCCCTTCTCTGGGACAAGCATTGGAACAGGCTGCAGGCCAATGGGAAAGCTCTTGGGCTAGATGTCCATAAGTTTACGGAGAGCCGCGTGCGGTCTTACTGTGACGAACTCTTCGCGGCGAACGGAGTCATCGATGGCCGGGCTCGAATAACTTTTTTGGATGAACGCTCACCGGGCCTGTGGGCCTCAGGAACTAGCGGGGAAACAGGTTTGCTGATTCTGACGGGCGAGATCCGCCCCCTAGGCCAATCTTTCAGACTTGGCGTCTCGCCTTTTCGCCGGCACTCACGATCGCCGCTCACCGGTATAAAATCCTGTAACTATCTCGAACAAATCGTCGCCCTCGACGAGGCGAAATCGCGCGGCTACGACGAGGCGTTGGTGCTCAACGAGGACAGGTTGGTAATGTCTGGTCTCATGTCGAATGTATTCTGGTCAAAGGGTGACGGTCTCTTTACGCCGAGGCTAGCAACCGGCTGTGTTGCCGGCACAACGCGTGAGTTCTTAATGGAAAAAGTGATTGTGAAAGAGGTCGGGGTAGGGATCGAAACTCTTTCGGATGCCGACGCGATCTATCTCACATCGGCTGGGATTGGCGTCCTAAGGGTCGCTGAGTTTGAGGGCCGCAAGCTCACAGGCGAATTTATCGGCCTCGAGAACGCGTGGGCAAATGCATGAGCCTCTGCGTAACCAAGGGCGTAACCCCCCTGATAAGAGCTACGCCCTTGCTTACGCGCAGGCTTCTGCAATATCTTAACCGGCCGTTTCGAATAGAGCGAGGATCTGTTTACCCTCGTTGGATTTGGGATGAATCGTACGCAAGTGCTTTTGGCCCTGCATTTCCCAAATCGCGGTCACCTCACCCTCTTTCTCTACTGCCTGGTACGAGACCTCTTCACTTTCCGGCTCGGCCTGTGCGACCGTTTCGGCGGTCTGGGTTGCTTCTTCTGACATTTAATTCAACGATACTCCTTTTTGGCGAAATCAAATTCTCACACATATCTCGATAAATTGTCGAGTGGACGGCCTATTTCATTGCGAGGATAAGATAAACAATTCTGCAGTTTCAGGTTCCAGATATAGATCGATTGCTTCCTTTATATTATCGAGAGCTTGCTGTCTGGTCTTTCCCTGCGACCAACATCCTTTTAGCGACGGTACACGAGCTACAAAGTAACCATCCTCGCCATTTTCGACAAATACCTTGATGTTCATAGCGGCATTATATCAGCATAGCTTTATTTCGCCCGCGTCAAATTCAGCTCGTAAAACCAAAAATCATTATTCGGCTGATCGACCTTAAGCTGGTCGGTTTTGCCGTTTTTGTCGAGGGTAAAGGTGACCCAACCGCGCGGGAAGTTGTAGGCGACCGATGACCGCCATTTAATCTGCCACGTGTCGTAATGCCAGTGCTCGAGATCGGCAACGAAGTTTGGCGAGGGGAGAAAACGCATTACAAGCTTGCCGTTTTCCTCGGCAATCCGCACATCGCCGTACATTTTGTCGGTGTAGGTGCCCGTATAATTGGGGAGGGCGAGCGTCGGCTTTGTCCCGGTTACCCGCGTCGCATCGGCCTTTTTCACCTCGGCGTCGGTATTTGTTTTGCCGGTCGCGATGGTCGTTATCGCTTCCGCATTCCAATCGCGTTTGGGTGCATCGACAAGAACGTCGCGGATTTTGTTCATCATCACGACAAACGCAGGCGATTCGCTGTTGGTTAGAATGACAAATCCGGCGTTTTCCTCTGGAATAAGCACGGTGTATGACAACATCCCATCGAGGCCGCCACTGTGATTGATTATCTTTTTCCCGTGGTAATCGTAAACAAACCATCCACTCGCCACACCGGAAAAATGCCGCGTTGGATTACCTTTCCATCCACCCTCGGAAATCTGCTGGGCAAGAAACGGCTGGTGCATCTGCCAAGCCTGGCCTTCGCTGAAAATCTGTTTGCCCTCAAATTTTCCCTTGCCGAGCTGCGTGCGAACCCATTTAGATAGATCATTTACGGATGAATTTAAGGCCGCTGCAGATGCAGCACCATCGACATTTCCGCGATTCAGTTTCCTAAGCGTTCCACCCGATTCGTTGTGCGGCCAAGCGGCGTTCGCGGCGAGATTTTTTATGCTGCACACGGTGCGGGTCATCGCTAACGGCGACAGAATACGCTCGGTCACAAAATCGCACCACGACTTGCCGGACACCTTCTCAATCACACGTCCGGCCGCGATGAACATTAGATTCTGATATCCATAACGCGTGCGAAAGCTCGAGACACGCGGGAGATGTTTAACCCGTCCGAGTATCTCGTCTGCTGTATAGTTCGTCTCGTACCAAAGCAGATCGCCGCTAAACGTATCAAGCCCGACGCGATGCGTGACCAGATCTCGAACAGTAAGCTCGCTCGTCACCCACGGGTCGTACATTTGAAAGTCGGGCAAGAACTTCGACACCTTGTCGTCCCACGAGAGCTTATTCTCGTCGACCATAATCGCTATTGCCGTAGTCGTAAACGCCTTTGAATTAGACGCGATCGCAAACACAGTATCGGCATCGACCTTATCCGTTGTTCCGTGCTCGCGAACCCCGTAGCCTTTCGCCAACACTAGCTTGTCGTCCTTGACGACAGCGATGGCCATACCAGGGCCCTTCCACGTGGTAATCACATTAACGGCGTAGTCGTCGATTTCCTTTAACTTCTGCTCGAGCGATTGACCGAGCAGTGCCACCGGGAAAACGAGGAGGGCTACCAGAATTGTATTGACAGTCTTTTGCATAACTATTAAAGATTGAAGCTATTATAAATCATCAATCGATCCTCGGGTGAGGCGATTTGATTCGCACGCATCAGCGATTTTCCCCAATGACGCCTGAGATAGCTCTAACTCTCCTTCTGCTTGTGCTGGCAATCGTTCTGTTTGCCACCGAAAAGATCCCGGTCGATATCGTCGGTATCTTGCTTGTTATCGCACTGGTGATGACCCGGGTTTTGACCGTTGGTGAGGGCGTAGCCGGCTTTGGCAACGACGTCGTGATCACCATCGGGGGCCTTTTCATCCTTGTCGGAGGTTTAATCAAGACGGGTCTAATCGATTTGATAGGGCGGCGGCTGCACCGCTTTGCGGGCGGCAACGAGTTTGTTTTGACTGCATTGATAATGGCGACCGCGGGGCTTTCAGCCTCGGTACTCAAGAATACTACGACCACAGCGATGTTTTTGCCGGTCGTCATCGGCATCGCGGCAAAGGCAAAGATCGCACCGTCAAAATTACTTATGCCGCTCGCCTTTGGAGCGATTCTCGGCGGCAGCTGCACTCTGATCGGCACCTCGACCAATCTGGCCGTGAGCGGCGCCATACAGCGTTACGGCTACGATCCGCTCTCGATGTTTGAATTGACGACGGTTGGGGCCATCATCTTTGGCGTTGGCCTAATGTACATGCTCCTCATCGGCCGGCGTATGCTGCCAAACCGCGGCGGCGGCGATTCACTCGCCGATCAGTATCAAATACGCGAGTACATCTCCGAGGTGATCGTGCTTCCCAACTCCTCGCTCGTCGGCCAGACCCTCACCGAAGCAAACCTGAATACGGAGCTCGAACTCAATGTCCTCGGCATCGTCCGCGGAGGCGAGCGCATAAACGCTCCAAGCTCACGTGAGCGGATAAGGCGGCGCGATTCGCTGATAGTCGAGGGCACAATGAGCGACATCCTGCGGATAAAAGAGGAGGTCGGACTCGAAATACGCCCCGACTTTTATTTGAACGAGGTTGACCTGCAGGGCGATAACGTCGAGCTGTTTGAGCTGATGGTGATGCGCGACTCTCGGTTTGTCGGCCGGACGCTAAAGGACGCCGACTTTCGTCATCGTTACGAACTGACCGTACTCGCCATCAATCGCCACGGCGAGTCGTTTATCAGTAAGCTGAGCGGCGTTCCGCTAAAATTCGGAGATGTACTTCTCGTCCAGGGTGCTCGCCGACAGATCGAGCCGCTTATCTCTGGGAATGAACTCCTGCTCCTGGAAGACATTTCGGCCCGGGGCATGCGCCTCCAGAAGCGAAAATGGGCGATCGCCGCGTTCGTCCTGTTTCTCACTTTGTCGCTTTCAAAGGTTGTAATTGGTTTCGATATACCGCTCGCCGTCTGCGTTCTGGCCGGGGTGCTGCTGCTGCTGGCGACGAAAACCGTCCGGCACAGCGAAATGTACTCACTTATCGATTTTCGCCTGCTTGTGCTCATCGCGTGCATGATGAGCTTTGGCGTGGCGATGGAGAAAACAGGGACAGATCTGTATTTATCGGGGTATATAGAAACGTATTTTGGCCAGTTTGGACCCACGGCTGTCCTCGCCGGGTTCTTTGTTCTCACGGTCGCAATGACCCAGCCGATGTCCAACCAGGCGGCCGCCCTCGTCGTCCTGCCGGTCGCTGTTAAGACCGCTCTCGCGCTCGGTCTTAATCCGCGGACATTTATCATCGCGATCACCTTTGCCGCTTCCTTCTCGTTCATCACACCGCTGGAGCCTGCCTGTGTGCTCGTATATACGCCGGGCCGCTATCGTTTCATGGATTTTGTTAAAATCGGCACCATGCTGACCATTATCGTATTCTTCGTCTCGATCGTGTTGGTGCCCGTATTTTGGCCGTTTTAACGGGCGGTGGCCATCAGGATCATTTTGCAGCCCAAAATCACTATTTATGGGCAACCGAAAAGCCTATATTCGTTATCAAAATGCAGTCCTCAGAAAAGCGTCGAAATCCGACGTAAAATATTGTTAAAAACTTTGTACGAATCGGTATTTATTAAGATAGGTGCGGTTTTTATGAAACGTTCGATTCTCCTCGTTATTATTCTGGTTTGTCTGATCGTTGCCGGCCTCTTGACCCTGCAGCCTTCCGGTGCGCAGAATCTTGTTGCGCCGCCATCCGACCCGCAACCACGCGACGGCGAGCTGGCAACATTGATCGGGCGATTAACCGACCGTAAGACCGACGGACTAATTAGCCGGAGACCCTCGTCTGGCGGTGTCGTCTTCGATCTGGACGAAGGTTTTCAACACGTCATGCTCGCTAAGATGGACCCCGATGGCGACGTGCCTGCCGCTTGTATCACTAGCGTCGAAGAGGCAAATGCGTTTCTCGGCCGCGATCTGGAAACGGGCGAGCCGGTCACCCCTACCGTATTTAAGAAAGACCCGATCGCCCTTCAAGCGGCTCGTCACGGAATGAAGAGGGACGAATATGCCTTCTATCGTAAGTTGATCGCCGACGCGGCGATGCAGCGGGCGCAGAGCCCAAATGCGGCAACGCTGACGATTGTTAATGGTGATGGCACGGGCGAAGGGTTTAACTCGGCGGCGGTGCCAACCATACAGGGCGAGGGCAATAACCCCGGAACCACGCTCGGCGAGCAGCGTCTCGCACTCTTCAACTTCGCCGCCGCCATCTGGGGAGCCTACCTCGACAGCAGCGTCACGATTAACGTCTTTTCAAAGTTTGACCCGTTGACACCCTGCTCGCCGCAGGGCGGCGGTGTGCTCGGCTCAGCCGGAACCGTCTCGGTTGCGAGCGATTTCCCGGGTGCTGAGTTCCCGGGCACGCTCTATCCAGTCGCGCTCGCCAATAAACGCTCTGGTACCGATCAGAACGGCGGTAGTAATGAAATTAGGGCAACGTTCAATAGCGACGTAGATACCAGCTGCCTCGGCGGCACATCGCGTTGGTATTACGGGCTCAATAACGCAAATCCGAGCGGCACCATTAACCTGCTCGTGGTGCTGCTCCACGAGATGGGCCACGGACTGGGATTCGCCACCTTTGCCAGCGGAACGACAGGTGCTTTATTTAACGGATTGCCTGATGTGTATACGCGGAATATGTATGACCGTACGACGTCGAAGTATTGGAACGAGATGACCAATGGCGAACGACAGGCATCTGCCATAAACACAGGCAATCTGATGTGGGACGGCCTGAACAGTAAGGGCGGCAGCTCTGGCCTGATCGGCGGTCGAGAGCTTTCGACCAGCCGAATACAGCTGTATGCACCGAACCCGTTTCGATCCGGCTCCTCCGTTTCTCATTGGGACACCGCCTGTTCGCCGAATCTATTAATGGAACCGAGCGTTAACAGCGGCCTTCCTGTCGACCTCGACCTGACACGCCAACAGATGCGCGATATCGGCTGGTATCGCGACACGACCGCAGACCTAATTCCCGACACGATCTCAAACGTGTCTCCAAGCGGCGGCAACCTCGTCATTGGCGGCATGGGCACGATATTCTGGTCTAATGACGGGGGATTTGGAAGAAATGTGACGATTGAGATGTCAATCGACGGCGGAGCCACCTTTCCGACTACGGTCGCCTCGAACGTAGCAAACACGGGAAGTTTCTCATTCATCGTCCCGCCGACACCGACATCACAGGCGAGATTTCGCGTGCGCGAACACAATATGACTGCACCTATGGGGTTTTCTGCGGCAAACGTGACAATCGGGGCGGGAAATCCAACGGCCACGCCAACGGCGACTCCAACCGCGACTCCAACGGCGACTCCGACCGCAACTCCAACTGCCACGCCAACGGCAACACCGACGGCGACTCCAACTCCAACGGCAACCCCGACGGCAACCCCGACGGCGACTCCAACGGCAACGGCAACCCCGACGGCAACCCCGACGGCGACTCCAACCGCGACTCCAACCGCAACTCCAACTGCCACGCCAACGACAACGCCGACTCCAACTCCAA
>JBBJMG010000010.1:0-134462 GCA_037720205.1 Pyrinomonadaceae bacterium | reverse complement strand
GAAAGCCGATTACGTTCCCCGGGCCTGAAGTACAGAGCTGGATCAGCCGCCGCATCGAATACTTGTCGAACTCACGTTTGCCCGCTTCCCGATCCTCACGGAAAAACGGCGGGTACATCGAGAACCAGCCCATTACAAAATTCACCAGCCAGCCCACCGGATTGTCGTAAAAGAATTTGGCCCGTACTGGAAAATACAGACGAATCGGACGTTTCGTTCGTCGAAACAGCACGCTCGACACGGTGTACATGTCGAAGAAAGACCGGTGATTTGCAACGAGAACAAGCGGCCGGTCGGCATCGGTGTTCTCGACATTCTCGATACCGAAAACATTCATCAGATTGTAGGTGGCAAGATAGATCCAGAGAGACCCGATGTGACGCTGGCAAAATGACCAAAACCGCTTCCAGGCCCCCAGATTCATGCGGTGAGCAAGGCGGAAACCGAGGGTTTCCATCGAAGTGAGCGGAGCGGTCTCGGTTCTCGACGGCAGGATGGCCCTGTTGTCGTCATCAGTTTTTTGAATTGATTGGGTTGGATCCGGCATGAGAGAGGCGGCTAGCCCACGTTGAAATACCTGGCTTCGGGATGATGAACGATGATCGCGGAGGTCGATTGTTCCGGGTCGAGCATGAATTCATCCGTCAATTCGACACCGATTCGCTCGGGTGCAAGTAATTCAAATAGCTTTGTCTGATCCTCTAAATTTGGACACGCCGGGTATCCGAAACTAAAGCGCGAACCCTGATAACCCTGGTGGAAAAGCTTTGATAATACCGGTGCATCGGCACCTGCAATCCCAAGCTCCTCGCGAATCCGTTTGTGCCACATCTCGGCGAGAGCCTCAGCCGACTCGACCGAAAGACCGTGGAATAAGAGGTAGTCGGTGTAATTGTCCGTTTTGAAAAGTTTTGCGGAATGCTCACTCGCCTTTCGGCCCATCGTTACGAGATCAAACGCGACGACATCGATTTTCCCGGATTCAATCGAGGCAAAATAGTCGGCGAGGCAAAGATTCATACTTCCCTGTTGCTCGACCGGTTGACGCGGAAAAGTGAATCTTAATCTTTCCGTCCGCTCGTCGTCCTGATAAATGACTAGGTCGTTTCCGCTCGACTGACAGGGGAAATATCCATAGACGAGCTTTGCCTCCAGCAGTTTTTCGCGAATCGCCTGAGCCTTGATCTCCGCGAATTTAGGATAGACGGTGCTGTTTAGAATTTCGTCGTATTCTTCTTTCGATTTACGGCCCTGTTTGTACTGCCATTGCCCCTTAAAGAGAGCGGTTTCGTTTACGAATTCAAAAACTTTCGTCAAGTCTTTTAGCTCGACCACCTTAGCGCCATAGAAAGGAGCTTTCGGTATTTCGACATCGATTGCGACTGCCGAACGCGTTATATGTGTCGTCTCGCCCGTTGTGCGTGTCGTGACGCGCGCCGCGGCCTTGCCGAGCTTGGCATCTTCTCCAACCAGATCCTCGGCGTCGGTTACGGTCTCGATTGCATCAGCCGCACTCCCTACCGGCTGTGTTCCCGCTCTTTCTTTCGACTCTCGACTCTTGCCTCCCGACTCCCGACTCGTCAGATCGTCCATCGCATGCAGTCCGTCAAATGCGTCGCGAGCGTAGAAGAGCTTCCCGTTATAAAGAGGGACAAGATCATTGTCAACGTAGCGCCGATTCAGAGCCGCCCCGCCCAGGATCACCGGAACGTTGATGCCGCGTTCGTTCATCAACTCGAGGTTGTCGCGCATGACGAGCGTCGATTTGACGAGCAGACCGCTCATGCCGATGGCGTCGGCTTTTGTCTCTTCCCATGAACGCAGGATGTCGTCGATCGGCTGTTTGATGCCGAGATTGACGACCTTATAACCGTTATTGGTCAGAATGATGTCAACCAGATTCTTGCCGATATCGTGCACGTCGCCCTTTACGGTGGCCAGCACCAATACGCCCTTATCCGTTGCGTCGGCTTTCTCCATCAGCGGTTCCAGGTATTTAACCGCGGCCTTCATCACCTCGGCCGACTGCAGTACAAACGGCAGCTGCATCTGACCGGAGCCAAAGAGGTCACCGACTGTCTTCATCCCATCGAGCAGGATGTCGTTGATAATCTCGAGCGGCGGATACGTCGTCAGCGCGAGCTGGAGAGCATCCTCGAGGCCGATCTTTTCACCGTCGATGATGTGATGCTTGAGCTTTTCTTCGATCGGCAGATTTGAAATGTCGGGCTTGATCGACTGCGCGGTCTTGCCCATAAACATATTCGTGAACTCGATCAACGGGTCGTAGGTGCAAACGTCCCCGTCAAATTTTCGTCTGTCGTAAATCAGATCGCGAGCCGTGTCGGTCTCGAGCTCGCTAAACCTTATCAACGGCAAGATCTTTGACGCGTTTACAATTGCCGAATTCATTCCGGCATCGACACAGTCGTGGAGAAACACTGAGTTTAGGACGACACGCGCCGCCGGATTGAGACCAAATGAGATGTTTGAAACGCCGAGAATCAGATTCGCCTTGGGCATCTCAGCCTTGATCTGCTTGATTGCTGCGATGGTCTCATCCGCATTCTTTCGATCTTCTTCGATACCGGTGGAGATCGGCAAGGCAAGCGGATCAAAGAAGATATCGTGCGGCTCGATGCCATTGTCAACGACCTGCTGGTAGGCACGCCAGGCGATCCGAAGCTTGTCGTCCGCGCGCCGAGCCATCCCGTCTTCGTCGATCAACCCGATGACGACGCTCGCCCCAAACTCTTTCGCGAGGCCGAGCACCTTAAGGAATCTCGGCTCGCCGTCCTCGTAGTTTGTCGAATTGAGAATGCTCTTGCCGCCCGCGTGCTCGAGCCCGGCCTCCATCTTTTCCCACTCGGTGGAGTCGAACATCAGCGGAATCTTAACGGCGGTGACAAGCTTGGAAGCCAGCGTGTGCATGTCTGCGACGCCGTCGCGGCCGACAAAATCGACATTTACGTCGAGTATATGGGCGCCTTCTTTCTCCTGAGACTTCGCTAGATTCACTAGCCCGTCCCAATCCTCGGCGTCGAGCAGATCACGCATCTTTTTTGAGCCCGACGCGTTAACGCGCTCGCCGACGATCAGGAACGACGCGTCCTGCGTGTACGGCTGCTGAAAGTAAATCGAGGACGCCGATGGAGCCAGATCGGCATTGCGATCTTTGGGTGATAGCCGTCCGGCCTTCTCGATCAGCTGACGCAGATGTTCCGGCGTCGTGCCGCAGCATCCGCCGACGATATTGGCCCCAAAATCCTTTGCAAAATGCTCGACTTGGGCCGCAAAGCTTTCAGGTGTTTCGTCGTAGTGCTGCTGGCCATCTTTGACCTCGGGGAGCCCCGCGTTTGGGAGAACACTGACGGGAATCGGCGAATTTTCGCATAAGTAGCGAAAACTATCGGACATATGCTTTGGCCCGGTGCCGCAGTTCATGCCGATGACGTCAATCGGAAAAGGCTCTAGTGCGGTGAGCGCCGCCCCGATTTCGGTTCCATTGAGCATCGTGCCAAAAATCTCGATCGTGACAGAGGCGATGACCGGAAGCTTTCGCTTTTCCTTCTCAAATAATTCAAATATCGCCGCCAACGCTGCCTTAGTCTGGAGCAGGTCCTGGCAGGTCTCGACGATCATCAGGTCGACGCCGCCATCGTAGAGGCCGCGAACCTGCTCGCGGTAAGCCTCTTTTAGATGGTTGTAGGTGATGTGGCCGAGCGTAGGGAGCTTCGTTCCGGGCCCGATCGAGCCCGCGACAAATCTCGGTTTCGCCGCAGTTGAATATCCGTCGGTCACCCGCTTGGCGAGCTCTGCCGCCCGTTTGTTAACGTCGTACGTCTTATCCGCAATCCCGAACTCGGTCAGGACAACCTCGCTGCCGCCGAAGCTATTTGTCTCGATGACATCACAGCCCACATCGAGGAACGCGGAATGCACCTGTTCAATCGCGTCCGGCCGCGTGTATAGTAAGTTCTCAGAGCAATTCTCAAACGCCGGCCCGCCCCATTCATCGATCGAGAGGTCGAGCGACTGTAGATACGTCCCCATTGCACCGTCAAATACGACGATCTTTTCCTTCATCAAATCGAGAAATGAAGTCATAATGAAAAAAACTCTGAGCCCATCAGAGCACAGAGTTTCGGTAAATCCTTAAATTAACTCTCTGCTGTTTAGCGGTTTATTTTACGTGGCCGCAAGTCGCAATAACACACCACGTTAAAAGTAGATTCTAAATACCCTACCTGTTTCCGTCAACCTCTGACTGCCTCACCAGATTTCACGGACATCGAGGCGAAATCCGCAAAGCACGTCTTCGCCGTCGAGCCACGCTGGATTTTCGAGTTCCTCGACCACGCCACTCGCCCGATACACATGAACGTTTCGTCCAATCGGATCGATCAGCCAACCGAGACGCACGCCGTTGTCAATGTATTCCGCCATTTTCTCGATCGCATCGATCAGGCTGTCGGTCGGCGAGAGCAGCTCGATCACAAAGTCAGGCACGACGCGAGAAAATTTCCGACGCTCGGTCGGGCTGACCTTATTCCATTTTTCAAGCGTCATCCACGAGACATCCGGCGAACGCTTCGCTCCGTTTGGAAAGGTAAATAAGGTTGACGAATCAAACACGATTCCCGTCTTATCATGTTTCGACCATTTTACGATCTCGTAGGTAAGATCGCTGTTTCTGTATCCTGATTCCGGACTCGTTGGCGGCACAATAATCAATTCCCCCCGGGCAGACACTTCAAATTTAAGATCGCGGTTATTTCGGCACAGCTCTTCAAACTGCTCGTCGGTCAGTCGGGCGGAATGAAAATCGAGCACAAACGGCTGTTCGGGCAGAAACGTAGAATTTCGCTGACTGGTCTGAACATTCATCGCCATAGATTAATGATAATACAGATGAGAGTTGAGACTCGAAAAAAAGCCCCGAAAATTCTTGCAACAAACGGCAGGTCCGCGCGTTTAACTATATTGGAACCCGGAAGGGACGCCGGGAACACATGGCATAATAGCAAGGCGGGCACGTTTGCCCGCCTTTTTTTGTCTGAATCCATGAGTCAGGTGAGTCACCTGAGATCTTTCTGTCGATACCCGAGCAGCAGCGGTGTGCTATCTTCCTGTCGTCAACCGGCATCAAACTCGATTCGCCCGCGGCGAAGGTCAGGCTTTATGAAGATCTACCGTTACCCAGCACTTTTGCTCCTGGCTCTCATTCTCATTGTCCCGGCGGCGGCGGCAAAGGACCAGTGGACGCAGGTCCGGTCAAAGAATTTCTTCCTAATCGGAAATGCATCTGAAAAGGACATTAAGCGGGTCGGCACCCGTCTTGAGCAGTTTCGCGAGTCGTTCCGCAGATTGTTTTCGGGGGCAAACCTAACCTCGTCGATCCCGACAAATGTCGTCGTCTTCAAAAATTCTTCCTCGTACAAACCTTTTAAGCCAAAACGCTCGGATGGCAAGGCGGACACGTTCATCGCCGGCTATTTTCAGGCCGGGGATGATGTTAACTATATAACCCTCGCGGCCGATGGGGACGAAACCGAGACGTTTGGCATTATCTTTCACGAATACGTCCACTCGATCATTAACACCAACTTTGGTAAATCACGGGTGCCGCAGTGGTTTAATGAGGGCCTTGCGGAGTACTACCAAACCGTCGAAATCTCCGAGGACATCAAGATCAAGCTTGGTTTACCCCAGCTCGGGCACCTGCGGCTGCTGCAGCAGAGCCAGCTGATGCCGCTCGATATGCTGTTCAACGCGACAAACGAGCAAATTCACTCGACCGGCGGACACTCGCGGAGCATCTTTTACGCCCAGTCGTGGGCACTCGTTCATTTTCTTAACCAGACAGGCAGAGGAGACGCCCTGGCGGCATTCCTAAAGTCCGTGACGGAAGGCGCGGCGCCGAGGGAGGCTTTTACCCGGGCCTTCAAGACGGATTACAACAAGATGGAGCTCGACCTAAAGCGATACGTTGCGCAGGGCTCATTCAAGTACGCTGATATTAAATTTAAAGAAAAGCTCGGTGTTGACGCTGAGATGGTGGCGTCACCGCTTGGCGATGCGGTCGCAAATGCCTATTTGGGCGACCTGCTTTACCATACCCACCGCATTGCGGATGCCGAGCCCTACCTTGCAGAGGCGTTAAAGCTCGAACCCGCGTCGAGCATGGCGCTTACTACATTGGGAATGGTGAAACTCCGGCTGGGTAAATACGATGAGGCTCGAGCAGCCCTCGAAAGAGCTCTCGCCGGCGATCCGAAAAATCACATTGCCTATTACCAATACGCGTTTCTGCTTAGCCGCGAGGGCCGTGATGAATTTGGCTATGTTCAGGGATTTGATTCAGAGAAAGCCGAGAAAATGCGTGTTGCCCTGCGTAGAGCGATCGCCCTAAATCCGCGATTCACCGAGAGCCACGAATTGCTGGCGTTCGTGAGTCTTGTCAACAATGACCAGCACGATGAGGCCGTAAAGTATCTAAGGGATGCTCTTACGATCCAGCCGGGCAACGAACGCTACCGTCTGCGGCTCGCCGAAATTTATTCGCGGCAGAGTAAATTCGATGAAGCGGCCGCACTTGCGGAGAGCATCGCGAAAGCCTCTGACGACGCGGAGGCGAAAGGACGTGCCGGGAGCCTTTTGACGACCATCAGGCAGATGCGTCAGCATGCTCAGCGCCTGGCCGCGGCGCAGAATCGTGCTGAATCAACAGCAGGCGGCGGTGCTCCCCGGCTGAGACATCTCGAGGGCGGAAAACGTCCGACCGAGGCCGAGATGGCCCGAATGCAGCACGATGCCAAGATTCGCTCGATCAATGAAGTGCTGCGAACGGTAAGCGAGGGCGAGCGACGACTGGTGGGCCGTATCGAAAAGATTGACTGCAAGAAGCGCCCGATTGCGTTCACATTCAAAAGCGACAAGGAATCTCTCACGCTGACGACGAAGGACTTTGCTTCTTTAACATTGACCTCACTCGACGGCGACACCTCAAACGTCAATGTCGGATGCGACGCCGATCTGTCTAAGTTCAATACGGTCGTCACCTATTCGACTGAGGCGGCGGGTGCCGGCCTGCCGTCTGGCAGTATCATAGCTCTCGAATTCGTACCCGCCGACTTTCGCGTTATGAGCGATGAAGAAATGAAGGCCGCGGCAGTTGTTGTCTACGATGATGAGGAACGGTCACAGCCAGAAAATTCGACTGCCGGCCGCCGAGAGGCAATGTATGGCGCGATTCGGAATTCGCTGCACAAACCCGTCGCAGGAGAACGACAGGAACTTGGTTTCCTGGACAAGGTGGAGTGCTCCGGCGGCAAGGTGTTTTTTCACGTACGCACCAACGCAGCTCAGACATTGAAGCTAATCAACACGTCGCCGCAATCTTTAAAGGTCGTATTTTATACAGGCGAGGCTCCGCCGGGTCAGTTTGGCTGCGGAATGCGGGCCCTCGATCAGCCAGCGGTCATTACCTACTCGGCCTTAGCCGACGCCAAGATGAAAACTGCCGGCGAGATCATAGCTCTCGAGTTTGTCCCGCGGGGTTATCTTCACGTCCAACAGTAGGCCCGCCTACCGATTATGAAATTCGAAGATGGTATCCTAATTCTCAATGAAAGCATTGAGCGAGCCGCGGCGCGTCGTAATTACGGGGATGGGATGCGTCACGCCGATCGGCATCGGCCGCGATGCTTTCTGGGCGGGCCTGGCCTCGGGCTCGAGCGGTGTTAAGCGGATAGAGGAATTTGACGTCTCCCGTTCGCCCGTTAAGATCGCAGCTTTCGTTGACAATTTTGACTGGCAGTCGCAGCTCAATCCGAAAGACCGCAAGCACGTCGCCCGTACCGTACCGCTCGCTCTCGCGGCCGCACGCGAGGCGTTAGCGGATGCAAAGATCGACGCGGTGACGCTAACCCTTGAGGAGCGTCGTGGTTTTGGCGTCGAGATCGGAACCGGCGGCGGCGGTCTGGCTTTTACCGAAAAGCAGTACTCTTATTGGTACATCGGGCCGGAAACATCGGCGAGCGTTTACGTAATTCCATCATCGACCCACGGCGGCCTTTCGAGCGAGCTTTCGATGGCCTTTGGCCTTCGTGGGCTTTCGCACGTCGTGTCGACGGGGTGTACAAGTTCGACGGATGCAATCTTTTATGCGGCCCAGCACATCGCGACCGGCCGTCAGGATATGATGATCGCAGGAGGCGTAGATGCTCCGCTCGCCCCCGGGATCCTTGCCGGTTTCAACGTCATGACGGTACTGACGAAAGAATGGAACCACGAGCCGGGGCGGGCGTCGCGGCCATTCTCCAAAAATCGCTCGGGCATGGTCGTCGGCGAGGGTTCGTGGATGTACATTCTCGAATCGTATGAGGACGCTATAGAACGTGGCGTCCGAATCTATGCGGAGATAACGGGCTACGCCTCGACCTGCGACGCGTATCATCGTGTGCGGCTCGAGGACACCGGAACCGAACCGGCACGGGCGATGTCGCTCGCACTCGCTGATGCGGACCGCGAATCGACCGACATCGACCACGTAAACCTGCACGGCACCTCCACTGTCCTAAATGATAAGATCGAGACAAACGCGGTCAAAATCGCTCTCGGCGATCATGCGTACGCGATACCGATGTCTGCTACCAAATCGCAGGTCGGCCATCCGCAGGGAGCGAGCGGGGCAGCGGGAATCGGTGCAGCCCTGTCCGCCATTGCGACTGGCATAGTGCCGCCGACGATCAACCTAGACGAGCCCGATCCGGAATGCGATTTGGATTACACGCCTAACCAATCGCGTGAGCATACCGTAGACATCGTTCTCTGTAACTGCATTGGGTTTGGTTCGAAGAATAGTGCCCTGGTGCTGGAGCGGGTAGAGTCGTCCTAACGACCCTTCCAATATATCAAGAAAATGCTCGCATCTTTTAACACCCGCTGTCACGACTCGGAGCGGCTCGATAGGGGAGAGTACACGGCTGCCGAGTACGAACGGTGGCAACGGGAAATGCGGTACATAAACCGCTTTCTCGGCGACACTCGATGTCTGCGGCTCGCGTTGGCGAGTGAGATCCAGGACGTCGGGTCGGCCGTTTCAATTCTTGACATTGGCGCGGGTTCGGGCGAGATGCTTGAGGTGTCAAAGACGATGATCGGGGGCCGGAGTGCTTTTCTGGTTGGTGCCGAGATGAATGCCGAGGCGGCTCAGTCGATCAACGCCCGTGTTGGTATTTGGGCGGTTCGGTGCGACGCCCGCCTCCTTCCATTCGCAGGCGACAGTTTCGATTTTGTTGTGGGTTCCCTGCTCGCTCACCATCTGGACGACGAGGCTGCGATAGAACTTATCGCGGAGATGAGCCGTGTCGCTAGGCGACGGTTCTTTGTCATCGATCTACATCGCCATGCGGCTGCATTTTATCTCTATCGAACCTTTGGCCCGCTTGTCCTGCAAAAATTCACGGTCGATGACGGAGCACTGTCTATTAGGCGAAGCTTTCGCCCTCTGGAGTTAAAGCAGCTTGCAGAAAAAGCGGGTGTACCCGATGCGACCGTCACTCGCCGGGCCGCATTCCGCATCGTTCTGTCGGGCTCGAAAGCGGGTGCCAAAGCATGACGCGAATCGACGGAACACATTTCGATGTCGTGATCGCGGGCGGTGGCCCCGCAGGCTGCTCGACCGCGATCCGCCTCGCCGAGCGCGGTATCAAGGTGTTGATCGTCGAGCAGAAAACGTTTCCCCGAGAAAAGCTATGCGGCGAATTTATATCGCCAGAGTGCCTCGAACATTTTCACGATCTAGGCGTCTTAGAAAAGATGACTCTCGCCGGGTGCGTCGGTCTTGACCGTACGGTTTTCTACACGCGCCGGGGCCGCAGTGTCGAAGTGCCGAGCGAGTGGTTTGGCTCGGGCTCGCAAGCCCTCGGCCTCAGCCGGGCCGAAATGGATCGAGTCCTGCTCGCCCGGGCACGAGAGGTTGGCGTCACCGTCTGCGAAGAAACGAGTGCATCTTTATTTCCCACCGAGCGTGGTCAGGCCCGGCGAGTCCGGCTGAAACCGACTACCGGAGAGCCGGTCGAGGTTCGTGCCGGGCTTACAATCGACGCCACCGGTCGATCGAGAGTCCTCGCCCGTCAGATCGAGAAGGAACTCGGCCCAACCGTTCAGACGAAACCTGAATACATCGCGTTCAAAACGCATCTAGCCGGGGCGCGTGTTCCGGAGCGCGACTGTGAGATCTATGCTTACCGGGGCGGTTACGGCGGAGCAAGCGGCGTCGAGCACGATCGATTCAACGTCTGCTTTATTGTTAAGTCCGTTGTGGCGAAACAGTTCGGCGGCGACGCGGAGCGGGTAATGCGGGGGCGGATGTTTTCGAATGAAAGGGCAGCCTACTCCCTAGCACAAGCAACGGTGGTGGAACCATGGCTTGCCGTTCCGATCTCTGCCTACGGACGATTCGATCCCACGCCGGCGGACGGGCTCATTTGCGTCGGTGACGCGGCCGCTTTCATCGACCCATTTACCGGGAGCGGAATGCTCATGGCCCTGCAGTGCGGGAAAATGGCCGCCGACACCATCTGTGACAATTTGGAACACGATTTCCAAACCCTCGCTGCCGACTATAAATCTCGCCACTCTCGTTTATTTGATCGGCGCCTGCGGATCTGCTCGCTCGTTCGACACGCGGCATTCGCACCCTTTATTGGCGAATCTCTCATCACCCTCTTGTCAAAAAGCCGATTCGCAGCGAGAAGCCTGACCTTGGCAACCCGCGGGGCGAGATGACCGTATGTCCGCGGCCTGCCTACGTGAGTTCGACTGTATCTTCGTACTGCGGCACCACTACATCCCAGCCAAATCGTTCCCGAATATGGCCGGCCATCGCCTCTGCTGCTTCCGGTTCGCCATGGGTTGTAAATACTTTTTTCGGCGTGGATTGAAGGCCGGAAAGCCAACGCAGCACGGCTTTCCAATCGGCATGAGCGGAGAAGCCCTCGACCCGGACGACGTGACAACGGACGGGTACCCAGCTTTTCATAATTTTCACTTCGCGTTCACCGTCCTGCACGCGGCGGCCGGTGGTACCCGATGCCTGATAACCCACAAAGACAACCGTTGCGTTTTCGTCCGGCAAAATTCGTTGGGCATGATGCATAACGCGCCCGCCGGTTAGCATTCCTGAGGCCGAGATAATTATCCGGCTGCCCCGCATCTCATTGAGCTTTTTTGATTCCTCGCGGGTCGACGCCGTCGTCATCGAGCCCGTTCGCAGCGGGTGGCGTTTTTGCGCCAGCACGGATGCGTATTCCCCATCGTGCTCCTCGTGCCAGCGGTTATAAACCTGTGTCGCCTGGTTTGCCATCGGCGAATCAACGATCACGGGCAGCACTGGAATCCGCTTTTGCTCCTCGAGCTCGCGGATCATATACAGCACCTCCTGCGTACGTCCGACCGCGAATGCTGGGATGAGAATCGGGCCGTTTCGTTCAGCGGCGTCGTTTATTATACGGGCCATCTGCGTCTCGGAATCGATGTCGCCGTGGAGCCTGTCACCATAGGTCGACTCGCACATTAGATAGTCGCAGTCGGGAGGCGTCGCCGGATCCTTGACGATGGGCTGATCGTAATGGCCGAGGTCGCCGGAAAATAGAAACTTGACCGCACTGCCATCTGCTCTCGCGGCCGTCATTTCGACATGGACGAGACTCGCACCAATGATGTGGCCCGCAACGAGAAACGCCGCGCGAAAGCTGTCGCAGATCTCGACCGCATTCCCGTCATTCGGTACCGGGCGAAGTAGCTCAAGGGCGTTTCGCGCGTCCTGTTCGTCGTAGAGCGGCAGCGCCGGGTCATGACGCGTCAGCGCGTGCCGGTTGCGGTAGTCGGCGTCCTCTTCCTGAAGCCGACCAGAATCCGGCAGGAGAATCTTCAAAAGGTCGGCGGTTGCACCGGAGGTATATACGGGGCCGCCGTAACCCAATTTAACCAACCGTGGCAGCCAGCCCGTATGATCGATATGGGCGTGTGTGATTATCACGGCGTCAATCTCGCCGGGAGAAAACGGTGGGTCCTGCCAATTCCTTTCACGCAGCTCGCGATGGCCCTGGAATAAACCGCAGTCGACCAACACCTTTTTCCCGTTGTTTTCGAGCAGATATTTCGAGCCGGTAACGGTTCCGACACCACCGTAAAAGGTAATTTTTGCCATGGCCCAAATATACATGCGAATGCAGAAAGAACAAAGAGTGTCATTATCTGCCACTTTCGGTGAAATCTCGAGCCAGATTTAAATGTGAAACTTATCCACAACAATTCACGAAAGGTCAATTTTTCTCAGTGTTTACGGGCCTTTCGCTGGATTCTCTACCGCTCGGCGCCCCGGACCACAAAATATTCGAAAAAAATGTGATTTCTATGTGAATTTATAGTTGACATATACCATGGCGACCTCTATATTGACGTTTGTTCTGGAAAAGAAAGAGTTCAGGACAAGAACGGCTGTGTTTGATCGGCCGACGCTACTAATACGTTAAATACATTCTTTGAGAAGACAGGAGTCAGCAAATAAAATGAAAAAGGTAATCGCACTTACAACAGTTCTCGGCATCAGCGCTCTCGGCATGGCTTGCGGCGGAGCAGCTAACAACGCCAACAATTCGAACATGATGAACATGAACAAGCCGGCTACAACCCCGGCAGCTACAGTTGCTCCCGCCACCCCGATGATGAACTCGAACATGTCGACGGGCAACATGTCCTCGAACAGCAACATGGGCATGAACAAGATGATGAACTCAAACATGAACAAGTCGACGCCGCGTCCGTAGTTCTAAATCTACGATTCGACGAACTAAAGACACCGGGCCTTTTTGGCCCGGTGTTTTTTTGTCCTAATGCAGACTACTCCGAATGTATTCTAGATTACGTTATTCGCAAATCCAGGATTGACTTCGGGTTTAAGCATCATTATATTGTCGATGTTCCTCACAACCAGAGATTTCGGAACAAGAGCTGCACAGACGCGGTTCTCGGTTAGTTAAATTTAGATCTAATCTTTGAAAAAGACAGGAGAATCAAAAAAGAATATGAAAAAAGTAATTGCTCTATCAGCAGTTCTTGTAATGGGTGCACTCGGTATGGCTTGCGGTGACGCTGCAAATAATGCTAACGGTAACGCCAATAAGGCGATAGCCAACTCCATGAACGCCGCCAATGCCGCTATGGCAAACGCTGCAAATCAGATGGCAAACGCGAACGCTCAGATGAGCAACGCGATGAACGCGGTCAACAGCACGATGGCAAACGTCAACAAAGCGATGAACAATATGCCGGCATCTAACATGTCGAATATGAACGCAAACACTAAGAAACCGTAACGCATCGATTCGTGCGCAAGACGGTAGGAGGAACTATATGAAAAAGCTCATCACTCTCGCATCGGTGCTCGCACTCGGCGCAATCGGAATGGCATGCGGCGACGCCGCGAACAATGCCAACAACGGTAACAGAGCTAACGGGAATGCAAATGCAAATCGCGGGAACTCCGTCGCCAATAATACTATGATCGGAAACGCGGCAAATACTGTATCTAATACTGTAGGAAATGCAGTCAACACCGTTTCCAATGCCGTGTCGGGCAATTCGAACACCCGTAAGCCTGCGAATATGAACGGCAACACGAAAAAGCCGTAACATTTCACGGATTTTCACTATTGCCCGGGCGGATCATCGCCCGGGCATTTTTTGTAAACCAGGTGATCAGTTCAATCCCTCAAGCATCTCTTCGACCGTAGTCGCCGGCTTTTGGCACACAAAATCCTCGCAAACATAAGCTGTATCTTTTCCGTCCAGCCTAAGACGGCCATCTAACAGTGGCACGATTTCAGAATCGCGGTCCGCTTCTTCTACGCTCACGATGACCGCGCTTGGTAAATACCGTGCAAAGATCGCAGTTTCAAGCTCGTTGCCTTTGGCTCCGATGATGGCAACCTCTTTCGCGGGCGACAGGTGAAACTCGAGCGCTGACAATGCCCGCCCAAACCCCTGCGGATGGCGACGAATCTGTAGAGCGGTCAATCGAAGGACCGCGACGGAAAATCGTTCGTATTTTTCATCGCCCAGTAATTTTGCGAGTCTTAGCAGAACGTCGGCGGCAACCGAGTTGCCCGACGGCGTAGCGTTGTCAGAAAAATCTTTGTTTCGAACGATCAGCTGCTCGTGATCATTTGACGTAAAGAAGAAGCCGCCGTTTTCGCCGTCCCAAAACTCCGTTATCATCAAATCTGCCAGGCGTTTCGCCTCGCTCAAATATCTCACTTCGCCTGAGGCCCGGAAAAGCTCTAATAAACCGTCAGCCACATTTGAATAGTCTTCGACGTAGGCATTTAACTTGGCTGAACCGGCCTTCCAGGTCCGCAAAAGATTCCCGTCCTTTTGCAATTGAGTCAGAATAAAGTCAGCATTCTCGCGGGCGATCTGCAGATAGTCGACATTTGCCAAAACGGCCGCCGCCTCGGCAAAGGCAGCTAGCATTAACCCGTTCCATGCCGTTAGGACTTTCTCATCACGCCCCGGCTTTATCCGCTTCTCACGCTCAGCGAACAGTTTTTCCCCCACCTCAACGTCGGGGGCAGCCGCCGCGGCGGGGTTCTTAATATTGAGAATATTTGCACCCTCAAAATTCCCCTTTGCCGTCACGTCAAAGTAATCACAAAAACCCTTTGCGTTTTCCGCTCCCAGTACTGTCTCGATTTCCTTCGGCGTCCAGACAAAAAACTTCCCTTCCTCGCCCTCGCTGTCCGCGTCCTGCGTCGAATAAAATCCGCCGCTCTCATCGAGCATTTCTCGGCGAATATATTCGAGCGTTTCCACCGCAATACGTTTGAACATCTCATCGCCCGTCACCTGGAATGCGTGCAGATAAACGCGGGCGAGCTGGGCGTTGTCGTACAGCATCTTTTCGAAATGCGGTACAAGCCAAATCGAGTCGACCGCGTAGCGGTGGAAGCCACCGCCGAGCTGATCGTAAATACCGCCGCGGGCCATTTTATCAAGTGTAAAAGTGACCATCGCGAGGGCTTGATCATCACCCGTCCGGTGATGATAGCGAAGAAGGAATTCGAGCGACATCGCGGCCGGGAATTTCGGCGCTCCGCCGAATCCGCCATTCACGGCATCGAAACTTCGCGAGAAGGCCGCAAACGCGGAATCTAAAATGTCCGTCGAGAGCGAGCCAGCCGCCGGTTCGACTATGCTCATCCGCCGTAGCTCGCCAACCATCTCGTTCGCTGATTTTTCCAGCTCGTCTCGCCGCTCGCGATACGCCTCCGCGATGCTCTCCAGCATTTGGCGCCAGCTTGGCATTCCGTGGCGCGGCGTTGGCGGAAAATATGTGCCGCCATAAAACGGGCGTTTGTCGGGCGTTAGGAAAACGTTCATCGGCCACCCGCCTCGTCCCGTCGTCATCTGGACAAAATTCATGTAGATCTGGTCGACGTCCGGCCGCTCTTCCATATCGACCTTGATGCTTATGAACTTTTCATTCTGTATTTCTGCGACCGCTTCATCCTCGAAGGATTCGTGTTCCATTACATGACACCAGTGGCATGCGGAATATCCAATAGAGACCAGCACCGGCTTATCATCTGCGGCTGCCCGCGCAAACGCCTCATCGCCCCACGGGTACCACTCGACGGGGTTGTATGCGTGCTGCAACAGGTAAGGGCTCGTTTCGTCGATCAGGCGATTGGCTTTTGACATACGGCTATTGTTTCACGCGAGAGAGAGATTTTTTGAATCGCCGCATACATTCTGCTATATTGTTGCCACCTCAATATGACTTCGCGATGCATTTCAAAACTTTGTCCAATGAAGCAGCGCGCTAACCTGTTTTCCGGCGACTAGTCTCATTTCTCCACGTCGCATTTTGCGCACGCTTCTCAAGTTGTGCGCTCCCTGGCCTGAAACCAAAATTTTGACAAGAGGAGAAATGTCATGACCCCAACGACAGAACTGCAGCGTCCGAGCATCAAGACCGAGCTTCCCGGACCGAAATCTCTAGAAATCATTAATGCCGACCACTTATACGTCACGCCGAGTTACCCTCGGCCGGATTATAAGCTGGTCGCAGACCACGCCAGCGGCGTCTGGATCACCGACCCTGACGGGAATGTATTTTTGGACTGCAACGCAGGCGTTGCCGTATGCTCTACCGGCCACTGCCATCCCGAGGTTGTAGCCGCATTGCAGAAACAGGTGAGCGAGCTGATACATCTCTGCGGCACCGACTTTTATTATCGCCACATGCCCGAGCTGGGTAAGAAGCTGAGTGAGATTGTGCCGATCGACGGCCCTTGTCGCACGCACTTTGCGAACAGCGGAGCCGAGGCTGTTGAGACGGCGCTAAAGCTCGCGATGTATCATACGCGGCGGCAGAAATTTATCTCGTTCTTTGGCTCGTTTCACGGCCGAACGCTTGGAGCCTTGTCACTCACAAGTTCGAAGAAGGCTCAGCGGCTCGGCTTCATGCGACAGGCTTTGGATGTCGTTCACATACCGTATCCAAATAAGTTTCGGCATTTTGTTACCGATCAGCCGACCGACGAGGCAACCGTGACAAAGGACGTGATCAACTGGATCGAGAACCGCCTGTTTCTGACGACAACCCCGCCCGAGGAAGTCGCCGGTATCGTGCTCGAGGTGGTACAGGGCGAGGGTGGTTATATCCCGGCCCCGAAAGCTTTTGTAAAAGAGCTGCGCCGGATCTGCGATGAAAACGGAATCATGCTGATCGTAGATGAGGTGCAGTCAGGCATGGGCCGAACCGGTAAGATGTTCGCCCTCGATCATCATCCCGATGTAAAAGCCGATATCGTCTGTATGGCCAAAGGGCTCGGCTCTGGCATGCCTATCGGTGCCTGCACGGCACGCGCGGACATAATGGACTGGCATAAAGGTGCTCACGCCTCGACCTTTGGCGGGAATCCGGTCGCTCTCACGGCGGCGTTGAAAACGATTGAGTTGCTTGAGGGCGGGCTTGTTGATAACTCTCGCAAGGTGGGTGCTTATCTCGAGGCAGGATTAAACAAGCTGAAAGACAAGTACGACTGCATCGGCGATGTCCGCGGTCTGGGAATGATGCTGGGTGTCGAGTTTGTGAAAGATAAAAAATCTTTGACGCCCGATCCCGAGCTCCGCGATCGAATCGAAATGGCCTGCTTTAACCGCGGCCTGATTATTCTCGGTTGCGGCAGCAATTCCATTCGCTGGTCCCCACCGCTAATCCTGGCAAAGGAAAATGTAGATGTAGCTCTCGAGATATTTGACGAAGCGATAGCCGCCGGAACGCAGGCACCCTTGCCTGCAACGCAGGTTCCTCCGGCGTAACGCCCAGTGCTTCCGGGAGCTTGAATTAACCCCAGCGCCGCCAGCGTCCAGACGCTGGCGCGCAAGGGGTGCCGGCGTTCCAATCGTTACGGCAGCTTCATACCCAAGTTCTTTACAAGAAATCCATAGATATCGGCCGCTTCCTCAATCTGCTTTGAGGTCGGCTTGCCGGCACCGTGGCCGGCTTTCGTCTCGATCCGAATAAGGACCGGTGCGTCACCGGCCTGCGCGTGCTGCATGGCGGCGGCATACTTAAAGCTGTGTGCAGGAAATACACGGTCATCGTGATCGGCCGTCGTGATCAAAGTTGCCGGATATTTCGTGCCCGCCTTTGCCTGATGATAAGGCGAATAGGCATACATCGCTTTGAAATCGGCGGCGTCCTCAGGCGAGCCATAGTCGCTCGTCCACGCCCATCCGATGGTAAATTTTGTAAACCGGAGCATGTCCATTACGCCAACCGCCGGCAGCGCCGCGCCAAATAACTCTGGGTGCTGATTCAAAACGGCACCGACCAACAACCCGCCATTTGACCCGCCTTGGATAGCAAGCTTTGGCGTCGAAGTATATTTGTTTGAGATCAACCACTTTCCTGCCCACGCGAAATCGTCGAAAGTATTCTGTTTGTTCAGCCGCGAACCGCCGGTCCACCAGTCCTTGCCGTACTCGCTGCCGCCGCGGATGTTTGCGACGGCATACACGCCGCCCATCTCCATCCAAGCCATTCGTGAGATAGAAAAACCCGGCGTCGAAGGGCTGTTAAAACCGCCATAACCGTAAAGTATGGTCGGGTTGGTGCCGTCCAACTTTAAGCCCTTCTTATGCGAAATGAACATCGGCACACGTGTGCCGTCCTTGCTCGTATAAAAAACCTGTTGCACCTCATATAGCGTAGCGTCAATCTTTACCTTGGCCTGTTTATAGAGGGTGCTCTTGCCCGACCTCATATCGTACCGATAGATCGTCGGCGGAGCGTTATAACTGGAGTAGTTATAAAACGTCTCGGTGTCACGCTGCTTTCCGCCAAAACCGCCGGCCGTTCCAAGGCCGGGTAGATCGACATCCCGCACAAACTTTCCGTTGGTCTCATAGATTTTTATTCGGGTCGCAGCGTCCTTCATATAATTCAGGACAAACTGGTTATTGATGAACTGGACGTAGTTCAGCGTGTCGGCCGACTCCGCAATAACATCGGTCCAGACAGGTGTCGCGACCAGGACGTCGACCTTTGCGAGTTTGCCTCTCGAGGCGTCCTTGTCGACCTCGAAATAGAAGGTCGAGCCCTCATTTCCGATATAAGACCAGCTGTTTTTCAGATCAGTGACGACGGGAATAATCGGAGCCTTTTCCATGGTCAGGTTCTTCACATAGACCATGTTCATCCGCTCGGTGCCCTTTCCGACGGTAATAAGCAGCCAATTCCCGTCTTCGGTCACGCCGCCGCTGACGAAGTATTCCTTATTATCCGGCCGTTCATAAACGACATAGTCCTCTGATTGGGGCGTGCCGAGCTTATGGAAGTAGAGCTTTTGAAAGGTCGTGTTGACCTTGAGCTCGCTGCCCTTCTCCACCGCCGGAAAGCTGCTGTAATAGAAACCCGACTTATCTTTGAGCCAGGATATGCCCCCTTGTCGATTCGGTGAAAGCGTGTCCGATAGGTGTTTGCCGGTCGCCACATCCATCACCCTCCATTCGCTCCGGTCGCTGCCTGCGATTGAGACGCCGTATGCCCACAGCTTTCCGTCATCGGTGAATGACGAACCGCCCAGGGCGGCTGTTCCATCGGCCGAGAGCTTATTCGGATCAAAGAATACGCTGCCTGGCTCGTTGATTGATGAAGTGCGATACAGAACGCTCTGATTCTGCAGGCCGTCGTTCTTCGAATAGAGGTAAAAGTTGTCGGTAATCTTGCTCGGCGCTGAGACCCGCTCGTAATTCCACAATTCGGTCAATCGATTTTTGATTTTTTCACGTTCCGGAATTGTCGAGAGGTACGCATTCGTAAGCTTATTTTCGGCCTCGATCCAGGCACGGGTTTCCGCTGACTCCGTCTGCTCCATCCAGCGGTACGGATCAGGAACTTTGGTTCCGTGATAGTCGTCGATCTGAGTACCGCGCACGGGCTTCGGATACTGGTACTTGGTCTGGGCCTGCCCTGCGACCGCTAGAAGGGATGCAAAAACGAGGAAAAAGACAGCTTTCTTCAACATATATCGATAAACTCCTGTGGCTAAGATGTTTATCAATTATAAGTCGATTGCCGTAAACGAACAAGCGATTTGGAGTGAGGCAGGGTTAGAAAACCGGGAGTGCGTCGTCGGATTTTGTCGGCCGGACGGGAGCATCTTCGATACCCGTGTTGATCTTTTCAGGCAGCCAGCTGCGTCTCTCGTACAACGAACGTTCCGCGTTATCTCTGGTCTGCGGACGGGCAAGCAGATAGCCCTGGCCATATTCGCAGCCGAGGTTTTTCAAGAGCAGTAGTTGAGTAGCGGTCTCAATTCCCTCTGCTATGACTTTTTTTCTAAGACTCTTAGCGAGGGAGATGATGGTTTGCAAGATCTCCGAATTCTCGCCCTGCTCGCCAACGCTCGAAACAAACGACCGGTCTATCTTTAGCGTGTCGAAGGGCAGGCGATGTAGGTAGCTCAGACTCGAATAACCGGTGCCGAAGTCATCGATACTCAGTTGAACCCCAAGGGCCTTGAGGCGGTGGAGGACGCTGATGGTATGCTCCGCATTCTCCATCGCGGCGCTTTCAGTGATCTCCAGTTTGAGCGTCTCAGGTCGAATCTTGGAGATAGCAAGAGCGTTTTCGACATCATCCATTAGATCGTCGTTGGAGAGATGCTTTCCGGAGATATTTACCGAGACGACGAGATTACTCAGCTCAGGGCTAATCTTTTGCCAACTCGCTATCTGTTTGCAGGTCTCTTCCAGAATCCAGTTCGTCATTCCTATGATGAGACCAGACTCTTCCGCAATCGGGATGAATTTGTTCGGCGGTATATTTCCGTGTTCGCTGTGATTCCACCGTAGGAGTGCCTCAAAACCAAGCAGGCCGCCGTCGTCCAGCCTAACTAGCGGCTGGTAGGCCATCGACAGCTCTCCCCTGTCGATCGCATATCTGAGGTCGTTTTCAAAATTAACGCGCTCGAGAAATTTCTCACGCATGTCCTTGGTAAACACCGCGACCCCGCAGTCGTTTACTACTGCGTGGTGCATAGCGATGTCAGCGTCGCGTAAAACCTCTTCGGGGGTATTGTACTCGGAATCGCACGGGGCGATTCCGATGTTCACATTGACAGAGATGCGGTTGCTGCTCAGTGAAAAAGGCTGCGAGATGTGGTCGAGGATACGTCGGGCAACCTTTTGGGCTTTCCCGGTGGTTGCCACACCTTTAAGGATGATCGCGAACTCATCACCGCCAATCCGGGCCACCATGTCAGTGGAATGCAGCATCCGGACAAATCTTCGTGCGGCGATAATCAGCACCTTGTCGCCCAGAGTATGGCCGAGGCTGTCGTTGATGTGCTTGAAGCGCCGAATGTCGAGAAACAGCACCTGGAATGTTGCAAGCGAATTTCGCTTATACTCCTCGATCATTCCGGCCAGAATGTCCCCAAAATGTTTGCGGTTAGGCAGATCGGTCAGCGAGTCGTATAGCGCCGCGTGCTGGAGGTCTTTTTCGCTCCGCCGCAGTGCCGCGTTCGCTCGCTCTTCCTTATCAAGCGCGATCGAAAGCTGGGCAGAGTGTCCCTCGGCCTCAACCCGGCGTTCACGCTCGGTCTGTGATCGTTCACGCTCGGCCGCCTCCGTTTGAGAGATTGCATCTTTGATTTCGGTGATCGTATGTCGATAGCTCAGGTAAGCGATACCGATCGCCAGGAGTGCAATACCGGACGACATGAGGTCGCCGTAACTTATCAGCTTATAGAACACACCTGCCAGGCCCGCCCCGACGATCTGGGTCAGCGAACTAGAAAAACACTCGCCCTTCCAGATCGACCAAAATCCGGCCTCCTCTTTGAGACCGTGCACCGCCGCCGCGAGCGCGGACGAGAATGCAAATTGCCCGATCGCTAGACTTCCAAGAGTGGCGATCAGATGCTGCGTCGTGCCGGGCTCTGCCGTGATAAACCACAGTCGCGGAACATTCAGCCAGATCAGATAGGTCAGCGCAATCGAGACGGCGCTGATAGAGACATTGGTCGCGATCATCAGGCGGCCAAACGACACGCCCTGCCGCCGCATATACAAGCAACTCGCCAACATCTCAACCGCTGCCAGCAGAACCGCTGATTCGCCGCCGTAAAGCAGAAACGACAGGAAAATGAGCGCGTCGGAGAAATTAACCAGAAACCGGGAACGAGGCAGAGCCAGACTCATCTTCGGGGTCGCAAAGATGGCCAGCAAAATCAACGCGAGGTATCCGACGTCGATTCTGCTGATCGGCAAGTAAAACGCGCCGAGGCCGGTGCATACGATGCCCGCAAAAATCACACTTCCCTTAGTTATGATGGAGAGACGGTCGCGGTACATATTGCGAGAAGGCGTTCCGAGGAAGGATGTGGAGCCGAAGTCGGCACTGATCTGAGTTTAACAGGTTTAACGAACCGATTGCTAGCGTTTTCTAGCCCCTCTCTAGACTCTCTCGGATATCTAGTATCCATATTTAGATTGTATATAACGTATCCAATGACTCAACTGTTGAAATCGTTAGGGTTATAGACGCATACGGCGGAAATGTGTACCCGGTATACAGAACCAAGTGCCTCGGCGTAGTTCGATTCACTGCCGTAATGGAGGCGGATAAGTGGTTTATCGACAACGGTTATAAGGGAATGGGGCTGCCGAACAATCCGTGGCACGGTTATTGAAATAGGGAGGGCAGGACGAAGCAAAAAACACTTCGAAATAAAAACTAAAATCTAAAATCTCAGGAGAAAAAAAATGAAAAACACGATCAAAGCAATCACCTTCGCACTCGTTCTCACCTTCACCGCAACTTTCGCTAGTGCAAACGGCGGAATCATCGTCTCAGACAGAGCCGCCAACGGCTGCGTAGAAAAGAAAGACGGCATCATCGTGGTCGGCCGTGCAGAAGGCATCATAGTTGTGGGCATCGCCCGCTTGATCGACGCACTCGGCATCATCGTCTCGGACAAGGCGCAAGGACCATGTGTCGAAAAGAAGGACGGCATTATAGTCAGCGACCGAGGCGGAATCATCGTCGTCGGCTAGTAAACGACTTTCCACCGGGAGGAAATAAAGAAAGGCTTGTCGGACAACCGGCAAGCTCTTTCTTTTATATAAATTCCGCAAATCTGATCCGCGCAGGCTATCGTCTGCCGGGCGGATCACGATCGGCCCGGATTTTTCCGGTTAATAGTTGTCGCAGATTCGCAACTGCCTTTGCCAACGCATCGAGCACGGCTCCGATCTCCTCGGAGGTATTCCCCATCCCAAAACTAAACCGGATAGCCCCGCGGGCTTTGGCATCTCCGTGGCCGAGGGCTCGGATAACCGGCGAAGGCTCGAGTGAACCGCTTGAACAAGCCGACCCCGTCGAAACAGCTATTCCCTGCATGTCAAGGTTGATGAGAAGGGCCTCGCCCTCAATGCCGGCAAATGAGATGTTTGAGATACTCGGCAGGCGGTGCGTCGGGTCGCCGTTGACGGTGGTGTCGGGGATTGTCTCGAGCACAGCGTTTTCGAACATGTCTCGGAGCGTTCTCAGGTGGACGGCATTCTTGTCGAGATCAGTCGCCGCCATTTCCCCGGCTTTTCCAAATGCCGCAATTAGGGCCACCGGCTCCGTGCCGCCCCTGATTCCCCGTTCCTGGCGGCCGCCGAGACTCTGCGGTGAGAGGCGCGTTCCGCGACGCACATAGAGGCAGCCGACTCCCTTGGGCGCGTACATCTTGTGGGCTGAAAGCGACAAAAGGTCGCATCCTATCTCCGCGACATTCACAGGGATTTTTCCGGCGGCCTGGACGGCGTCGGTATGGAAATAAATTTTTTGTCCGCTCTCACGCCTCGCTTTCACGATACGCCCGATGCCTTCGATCGGTTGTATGGTGCCTATTTCGTTATTGGCCGCCATTATCGAAATAAGAACCGTTTCATCCGTTATCGCGGCCTCCAGGTCTGCCAAGCGCACAACTCCGTCCCCGTAAACCGGCAAATAATTGACATTCACACCTGACTTTTCCAGCCCCTCGCATACATTCTTAACTGCCGGGTGCTCGATCGCGCTCGTGATAATGTGAGGGGGAGCCGCGGTGCCATCCTGACGCCCGTGCGACGTCGGAAACCGCGACTCGATCAATCCTCTGATCGCCAGATTGTTCGCCTCGGTGCCGCCGGACGTGAAAATCACCTCGCTCGGCCTTGCGTTTATCAGAGCTGCGATTTGATGGCGGGCTTTATCTACAGCAGATCGTGTTTCCTGGCCGAAATTGTGAATGCTCGACGCGTTGCCAAATTTGTTAGTCAAATAGGGCATCATCGCCTCTAAGACCTCAGGTGCGACTGCCGTTGTGGCACTGTGGTCGAGGTAAATGCGGCGGAACATGTCCCTATTCTATCGCGTATATAATGTGGCGAAAACAGCCGCCATAAGATACATTTAAACTCGGTTTATCGTATCTGCATCAAAGCCCCCGGTTAGTTGTCGGATATATCAAAATGGACTTTGCAACAAAAGAAATTTTCAAACGATACGCGAGCATCATCGTCGGCCGCCCGATCTCGCCTGTCTTTCTAAATATATTGGTTACGAGCGTATGCGATATGCGGTGTACGCACTGCTTTTTCACAGAGGAGCTCGACGACCGCCCGCGGAAAAAGCTGCAGATGAAGACCGATGAGATCGCAAGGATCTCTGAAACCCTCGGCGGCAATCTTGGCGTTTTGGTTCTCGCCGGCGGTGAGCCGTTTACCCGCAAAGATCTGCCCGAGATCGTCCGGGCTTTTTATGAAAATAACAAGCTCGATTCGGTTTATCTGATGTCCAATGGCCAGATTCACCCGCGCATCTTCCCTGACGTCGCTCGCATCATGGACGAATGCCCGAATCTCAACGTCTCGGTCGCCCTCGGCATCGATGGGATGAAAGACGCTCATGAGAAGATTCGCCGTAAAGAAGGCAGCTGGGACAAGGCAATTCATACAGCAAGGACTCTGCAGCAGATGAAGCGGGAGCAGTATCCGCAGCTCGATATCCAGACGTGTACATGCGTGATGCGGTCCAACGAAGACACGATCTTTGACTGGTACGATTTCCTTAAACACGACCTAAAACCAGATAAGGTAAACATCAACTACATCCGCCCGCCCTCGGCCGATCCCAACGAATTGCTCTTTGACCATAATCGGTACGGTGAGCTGTCGCAGATGATCCTCGAGGACACAAAGAGTGCGGCCCTAAAGAACAATTACGGCGGTAAGTCCGGCTTCTTCAAAGCGGCGGTTGACCTTTACATGCACGATCTGATCGCCAGGACCAAAGAAGAAAATACGGCCCAGCTTAAATGCTACGCCGGCAGTGCGGGTGCCGTCATATACGACAACGGCGTGCTTTCGTCCTGCGAAAACAAGGCCGACGTGCTCAACCTTCGCGATTACGATTGGGATTTCCAGGCCGCCTGGAAGACCGACCTGATGAAACAGCGACGTAAGGAAGTTGCCAATGGATGCTTCTGCACCCACGAATCAAACTGTTTCTATCCGTCGCTGCCGCTTAATCCGGGCCATCTGATCAAGATCAAACGGCTCGAGGGGCAGATGAAAAAGGCGTCGAAAGAGGCCAGCTCTCGCGTCGCGAAGGAAATAGCGCTCAAGGCTTAAAAACAATGCTGACCTATAAAGCATCGTACAAATTCTTCGACGACGGTATCCACGGGGAAGTCTTGGACTTCCGGGGCGCGATCACCTGTGGACAAGACCTTAATGAAGCCCGGGAATTGCTCGCGGGTGCCCTGGTCGACATGTCTGAGACGAACCTGATGGTTGGCGAGAATTTGCCAATTCCCGATCCCAACGTAACGAATTCTGACGCGGATTTAGAGGAGCCGATTCACCTCATACTAAACGCGTCGTCGAAATTCACCGTCACACCCGACGCGATCTATGAAGCGGCGTGATTTGATTCGACATTTGGAATCACACGGATGTCGATTGTCTCGCGAAGGCGGTAGTCATTCAATTTGGGAAAATGCACGAGCGAGAAAACGCACCGCTATGCCTCGCCATAACGAAATCAACGATTACACGGCGGCACAAACTGCAAGCAGTTGGAAATTCCTACCGCATAAATGAAGGCGAGCCAACCTAAAATCTTAATAATTTCATCCGACACCGGCGGTGGTCATCGCTCGGCGGCGAAGTCGATCTCTGATGGGCTTGAGAAATTTTGGAAGGGCGAGTCCGCCGTCGTGCGGACTATAAAGGCGGTCGAGGAATCGCATCACGTGACGGACAAACTGGTCAAGGTTTACAACTGGGTCCTGCAAAATCGTCAACAATGGATGAAGTATCTGTACTGGACGATGAACAAGATTCGGCCCGAGACCAGGGAATTTTTTCATAAAAGATGTATCGGATATGTACGGGACCAATTTGAAAAATGGTGCCCTCATATCGTTGTCAGCGTACATCCGTTGACTCAGCACATCTTTGCCCGAATCCTGAAGGAACTTAATCTATCGCATCAGATCCCGCTTGTAACTGTTGTAACAGATCCATGTTACGGCTTCTGGAAAGCGTGGGCGTGCGACGAAGTTTCGCTCTATCTCGTGGCCAATGAGGATGCACAGAGGCAGCTTATCGATTACGGCATCTCTCCTGAGAAAATAAAAATATCGGGAATGCCGGTCGATCCAAAATTTCATGAGTTAAGTGAAACGGACGCTCAGACCGCCCGAAAGGCGTTCGGGCTCGACCCTGATAAATTTACGGTTTTTGTAAACGCCGGCTGGATCGGCGGCGGTAATATCCCGCAGATCTTTCGTGAACTGGCTCGGGGCGAGCTGGATGTTCAGGCAATCTTTCTCGCCGGCAAAAACGAAGAACTCAGATTGGAGGCCGAGCAGATCGCACGAACAGCCAAGTTCCCCGTTAAAGTTATCGGCTATTCCGACGAGATCGAAAAACTTATGCAGTTGGCGAACGTCATGATCTCTAAACTGGGAGGCCTAACAACCTTTGAGGCTCTTGCCTGCCGTCTGCCGATAATTGCGGACGCCACGACCTCGCCGATGCCGCAGGAAGCCGGGACGGTCCGAATGCTGGAACAGCGAGGTGCTGGACTGCTGTTGAAAAAGAGCAGCGATGTGGTTGAGATGGTTCGCGGTCTGGTGAACAACCGGTCGCGATATATCGAAATGAAGGCCGCGACCGCCGGCATGACAATCCCGAACTCCACCGACTATATTATTCGTGAGATCAACGCACTACTACCGCAAACCAGCGCTGCCGCTCAACCAGCCACTTAGCGACTTTCGGTCGTTCAGTTTTAATACCTTCGATTTTCATCCGATAGGCTTTAAATCTTCATCACAAACTTCACCAAGTGAAGACTCAGAGAGCACCAGGAATTCAGATTGAACCGGTAATTCTACGATTGAACAACTTGTCAGACGTGCACGATTTCATTAACCTCTCCATTTAGGCTTTCAACGGAGAATATCGACTTGAGTCTTTTACTTGAAGGAAAACGCGCATTTGTATCAGGCGGCACGCGGGGCATCGGTGCCGCGATCTGCGAGGTTTTTGCACGAGAGGGCGCTGACGTCGCGTTCAACTATTTTTCGAGCGACGATCTGGCTGCCGAAGTGCGAAAAAATATTGAAGGGTATGGACGACAAGCCCTTTCATACAAGGTTTCGGTGACCGATCGGGTCGGCATCAAACAGATTGCCCGCGAGATCAAAGACGCCTGGGGTTCGATCAACGTCCTCGTTAATAACGCAGCCGTCAATAAGCCTGACAATTTCGCGACGACCACCGATAAGAGCTGGGATTACGTCGTAGACACCAACGTCGGCAGCCTATTTGCAGTCACAAAACCTTTTTACAAACAGATGATCCGCGAGCGCACAGGGTCAATCCTCAATATCACCTCAGTGGGTGCGATCCGCAGCCTGCCGACCTCGGTCCACTACGCCACGTCCAAAGCCGCAATGATCGGTTTTACAAAATGCCTTTCCCGCGAGGCGTCAAATTTTGGCATCTCCGTTAACGCGATCGCCGCCGGCATCTTCGACACCGACCTCGGGCACACTCTTCCCGAACGCCTCCTCCAAATGCACGACTTCTGGGTCGCCAAAGGGCGCGTAGGCCGCCCCGAAGAACTGGCTGAATACGCCGCCTTCATGGTCTCAGACCGCAACAGCTTCATGAGCGGCGAAGTCGTAATCGTCGACGGCGGGGCGGTAACTTAACAAGTTGGTCGCCCGGCGCGCGTCATATCTCCAGCCTTTCCTTTGCTCTCCCGATAAACACCCTAATCATCTCAGTGACCCGCCGCGTCATTTCCTTACTGATCAGAGCCTCGCCGGCTAGGCCCGCGAGGTTGTGCAGGTCGCGGGCATTTTTACGTCGAAGCTCGACGACTTGGGAAAAGTGGACCAACGTGATGTTTTTCGCTTTTTCAAGAAAATCGGCTGAGTAGCGGAGCAAATTTTCGGTCTCGGTGCTGATCGGCGACCATTCGATACGGTCGTCGCTATTCTCAGCGAGCTCCACAGAGAATTTCTGGCGTATCTTGCCGACAAGCGGAATCTCGGTTTCTACCCGCCAATGGGCGACACCGGACGCGTCTGTATGGATCTGCATGACGCCTGGCATAAGCTCGGCAAAATTAGCTATATCGGCAAAAAACTCGCGCACCCTTCCCGCACCCGTACGAAGTTCGATATCACTACTGTATGCGGCCCGGATGGTAAACATAAGGACAGTCTGAGGTATGCCTGCGCTCTGCAAAGTCCGCGGAGTTACATTCGACGGGTTGAGCCTAAAAAATCCCGTTGAACGCGATGGCGTTGAAGAACTGCCGAGTCACGCCGCGGGTCATGCCGCGGAAGAACGGGTCTTCGGCAAAGAGAATGACGTGGCCGCTGCCGCTCGATTCGTCGATGATGTAAGAAGTACCTTTCAACAGACGCTCGGTATTGCCCTCCCAGACAAATCCTGAGATAGTCAGCGGCGTTTTAGGATCGGCGGCGAAAACCAGAGCGTTGGTTCCCTCTTTTGAATAGCGGAAGAAATATCCGCTGGCGAGCAGCACGGGCACTTCATTCTTGGCGACGCCATAATTCAAATAGGTAGTTCGATCAACCGTGGCACGAAAGATTGCACCGGCGAGGCCCTCGGGGACCTTGTTATTGTTTGCGGATGGAGAGGCAATCGGCGGCAGCATGGGTGCGACGGCTTCGTTTTGATCGGTCGGCTGTTCGGGGACGCCTGGTTCGGCGCCGGCTTTTGGCGCCGGGGTTGGTGTCGGTGTTGGAGTTTTTGCGTCGGCCGCCGCGCCGGCGGCGGGAGCGGGGGACTTGTCTTCGTCGCTGCCGACCAGTGTCGTCGAGCTAAGGCCGACATCTTTCAGCGCCGCAAAAACGGCCGCACCGCTGGCCGCGACGATTGTGCCGCCGCCGGATGCAAATTGTCTCAGAACTGTGACGCCGGCCGGCCCAAAGCCCGCGAAGTATCGGCTTGCCGAGCCGTGCGGCAGGATGAGCACGTTGTAGTCCTTGAGGCCTCCGCCGCGGATTGTCGCGAGCGTCATCGGAGTAAATTTTATGCCGTACTTGTCAAACGTCCACCAAATCGAGCCGTAAGATTCCTGGCTGACGCCCTCGTCGGCCGCGATCGCGATCTTGGGCTCTTTGAGAGAGTAGACCGCCTCGCCGCCCACGCTCGTGTCGCCCTCTTCGGAATAGCCGGAGTTCACAGCCGTCACGTTTACGCCCATTTCGGCAGCGTGCCGTGAAATAGCGTCGTGAATCGTCTCCGGATTTCGAGAGACGCGGACAACGAACGTGCCCGCAGGCCAGTTTCGGCCGCCCGCGTTCAACTGTCGCGTGGCTACCGCGACCTTAAATTTTTCCTGCATCAGGCGCATAACAAACGCGCCTGTTGAGTCGGTGTCGTACGGAATTATGTATGAGATCGCCGCCCGGCCGGTCACGCCGCCGCGCCTCGCCCGCTCAATATGGGCCGCGTCCACCATCGTGCCCGCGACGGCGACGGAATCCTCTGTCCACCACGCATCGACACCAAACGAGAGGGGCATCGACCAGGCTGTGATGTCGTAAAAACCGTAATCTTCTTTAGGCTGGCCCTTACCGCGGAGCTGATTGCGGCGAAATCTGGCCATGTTGTCGTCAATAAAGGCCTTATCCTGCGGCGTGTCCTGCTCGAGGATGGATTTGATAAATATGCGTTGCGGCTGGTCTAAATCGATTATGTACGATCCGGCGGGGAAAGTTTTCGCGGCGCTGCGCGAATCCTTTTCCATGTACGCGTGAGCTGTCGGTGAGATGAACGCAGACCCGGCCACTTTCACCTCGATATTGCTAAGACGCAGGACCTCGACCATTTCCGCGGCCTTGACGCGATCGCTGGTCGGATCTATCACGACACGCTTCATTTTTGACCGCGCGCCATCGGCCATCCCGCGGGCCCGGAAATCGTAAAAATCTTTTATCCGCTCGACCTTGTTCTTCCCAGTCGCATCGAGCGTCGTCATCGATGCTACGTAATGTTTTGCGATCGACGAGCGAAACGTGACGATCGTGCCGTCATCGCGTGTCCAGTTCAGCCCTTTCGGTCCTCCGCCGTCGGTTTCGTAAGTCATTCCCGTGGCGCCATTTAGGGACGGATACATGTCCCAATAACCTGGATAAAATGCGTCGAATATGTCTCGAACGTAGTAATCCCACTTGTTGCGGTCAAACGCGGCGGCATTGGCCCGGCCGTAGACGTCCAGCCACTTGTTATACTGCGGCTGCGGCAGGTTTGGATTGATCGGGAGAGCCACGGGAGGGAAAAAATACTGCTGCGGCTGGCCGTGATGGTCGACCGCCAGCTGCGGATGCCACTCCATATAGGCTTTTTGCATGTTTCGCGATTCTTTTTGGGTGAACGTGAGCGTGTCACGATTTAGGTTGAATCGGTAGTGATTTACGCGTCCCCAGATCGCCCATGGTTCACGTTTTTCGATGGCGTTGCCATCGGCCGAGCCAATTGAAACCGAATTAAACCACGTCGCAAATCGCTCGTGACCATCAGGATTCTCACCGGTTAGAATCAATACGACCGTGTTCTTTAGAATATCCGTCGTTGCTGGCTCATTCGACGCGGCGAGTTGATAGATGACCTGCATGAACGTCTCGAACGAAGCCGACTCATTACCGTGGATCGTGTAGGCCATCCACGCGATAGCGGGATTACTCTGCGCAATCGCGGCAGCCTCGGACGCGGAGGTTTTCCGCGGATCCACGAGCCGTGCGTTCGCGGCCTTGATCTCGTCAAGCCGGGCCATATTCTCGGGTGACGAGATCGCGACGAGGTGCTGCATTCGATGCTCGTTTGTCGTCCCGATATCGTAGATTTTTACGCGATCCGGCGCGGCCTTTGCAATAGCGTCGATCACCTGCTCCATCTGCGCGTAGGTGGTGTGATGATCACCAACATCGTAACGCAGCAGGGCCTGCGGCCGCGGCACGTTTGCACGGTACTCACCTCGATTATAAAAATCGAATTTAGGCTCAGTTTGGGCGGTGAGCGGTAGGCAGTAAGCCGTGAGCAGAAGACAAATGGTGAGAATCTGTGTAGCTTTGGTTATCATTGTCGTTGTTGGACTGCAACCGCCGGTTCGCGTCGGAACGCAGGCACCCTTGCCTGCTACGCCGGTGCCTCCGGCGTGAGATCGCGTGGATCGCGAATCTTGAGTAATCCTCGGAGCCGTCAGCGCCCTATCGGACGCTTTGCAGGCAAGGTGCCTGCGTTCCGGCAGGAAGCGACGCAGGAAATTATAACAAATGCCTGTCATAACTCTAACAACCTGCCCGCGATGCTCGACCGGAAGGCTAAAACTTTGGGACGAGCTCACCGATGAGCAGCAGATGCTCGCCAAACGCCTGCCAATGTCCGCCGAATTTCCAGCCAAGGAAAGAAAAAAGCACCGCTTTTGCACACGGTGCTGGTATGAATTGGCGTGTAACGATCAGATCAATGTGGCCTGAGGTCACATCTTCCCGATCTTCACCGTTTTTTCCTCATCGGTAAATACTTTGAGCTTGGTTCCCTCTTTTATCTCGGCGTTCTTGCCTTTCTTAAATAGGCCCAGCGGGCCAAGCAGGACGACGAGTGCAATAGTTGTGCCGGTTTTGTTATCGCCCGCCTTTCCTTTTGACGCTCGGACGCGGAGCTTTTGATTATCAATCGTCTGCGTTGACTCGACTCTAACGTTGAGTTCCCCACCGCGGCCAAAAAATCCGCTCTTCTTTGCGTTCGATACGACGCCTTTGATGCCCGTGCCTTTTGCGATGACGATTTCGCCGTTAATGACTACATCTTCTTCGACTTTAAACGTTATCGGGTCGTCTTCGACTGATGTTTTGCTGGATAGAGTCTCGGTTGTAACCGCGGCGATCTCAGTGCCGTCCGGTATTACTACATCTTTGTAGGTTACTCTCGGCAGGTCGCCGACCGCAAACATTGACGAGGAAAGGAAGATTGAGGAAATAATCAGCGAGCTTACAAAGCTTTTCATAAAGTCTCCTTGAGTGGGCTAATTCGTTTAAGGGCTAACAGTAACATAGATAGATCTGGACCGTTAAGGGGCGGGCTCGCCCGCCTTTCGCGGGTGATCGGGCAAGCCCGATTCTTAACGGTGCGAGGGTACGTTATCATGCAAGCCCGAGGTCTTACAGCACTAGTCCAGGATCCCGTCAAATGCATCGCGGATGGCGAGGCGGTGGATGGTTAATTGTTCTAGGAGATCGGCGGGCGAGGAGAGATGCATTCGGCCTGCGATTGTGGTGAGGACGCCTTGATTGGCATTTGGCACCCGTGTGGTGCGGCCGATGGTTAGTCTTAGATTGTGGTCGAGGGTGGAGAGGAATTCGTAACCGCTCTTTAGAGTTTGGAGGGGCGAGGTAAAATTCGAACGCGAACCTGCGGCCGCTCGGATAAGCCGGTCAAACATTGCGGATGTCGAGCGGGAATCTCCGGCAGGAACTTCATCGCCGTCCCGCACATCCCACGCCAGCTGTAGGTAACGCATTGCGAAATAGACGTCGAGCATCCCGCCCGGACCGTATTTGATGTCCACCTCGCCGGAGCGCCGAATGCGGGAACGCTCCCGTTCGAGTGCCAGGCGGACACGTCGGGTCTCGGCGGCGAGCTCCTGTACCGGGATTGTAGCGGCGCGTTCGTGAATAATCCGTCGTGCTTCGCTTTCGACATTCATGCCAAGATCGGACGGCCCGCCGACATGCCGCAATTTGACAAAGGCAAGCAGCTCCCAAATCGCAGCCGTTTCCTTCATGTAGTCGAGAAACGCGTCGATCGAAATCGCGGCCATTCCCTTGGATCCGAAGGGGCGCAGACGGAGATCGACGCGATAAAGATTCCCATCGCGGGTCATCGACGATAGCGTCGTGACAAATAGTTCTACCGCGCGGCCGTAGTATTCCGCCGCAGTCAGCCCCGCAACATCGCACTTCGGATCAAAGTATGTGATGACGAGATCGAGATCGCTGTCGTAATCCAGCCCGCGTCCGCCAAGCTTTCCAAGCGCAAGAATGGCGATGTCAAGGGCATGTGCATCACTCCGGGCGTCAGCAAGGGCAGCACCTTCGAGTTGGGTGTTATAGCCTTGCTCACGCGCGGGCTTCTGCACCGTTCGTGACCGCATTTCCTCTTGTACGACCTGCAGTGCGATCGCGGTTGTCACCTCGGCGAGATTCGACTGGAGCCGCTTGGCCTCGGTGATAGAGATCGTCTGATTTAAATCTCGCACGACAATCCCGAGCAATTGCCGGGACCACGTGCGGCGCATCGCGGACAGACGGGCACCGAAGTCGGGCGTGGTCGAGACGGCGTCAGTCAATAATCCCTGATAATCCGGTTCGACAAACGCATCGTTTGTGGTCGGTAAATCGGCCGCAAGCTGCGGATTGGCCGCAAGCATCGCGGCGAAATGCGGGGACACGGATGTGAGATGTGCAAACTCGCTATCGGCCGCGGCCGCAGACTTTGCGGCACGCCGCATAATTGGCGGGAACGTTTGCTGCAGATCGACGCTGCTCGCGTCATCTCCCAACCCAAAGACGCGACTGTATGTTCGGCCCACCTCCGTCGTACTACGTTTGAGAATCGCTTCAAAACTACCGCCAGTCGCAAACGTCAGCCGAGCCGCCAGCAGTGAACGTTTACTGCTATCATTCGGGACGGTGTGCGTCTGCAATCCATTCTCCATCTGCAGCACGTGCTCTGTTCGCCGGAGAAACTCGTAGGCCGACGCGAGGGAGGTTAGCTCGTCGTCAGTCAAATGGCCCCGGTCGGCGAGACGATCGAGGCTGATGAGTGTGTGAGGAGCACGCAGCCACGGGTCGCGGCCGCCGTGAGCAAGCTGCAGTGCCTGGGCGAGAAACTCGATCTCCCGGATGCCGCCGCGGCCGAGCTTAACGTCGAAGCCACTGCGAGAGGCTTGTTCATTGTCGATCTTCTCTTTCGAGCGGCGAACGCTCGCAAGGGCTGATTCCACCGTCTCATCTTTAGAGAAAACTAAGTCCTCGACCCCGTGAAAGAATTCCTTAAACAGTCCGGTGTCGCCCGCCGCGCCGCGCGAACGGATCAAAACCTGGCGCTCCCACGCCCGCGCTTCAGTTTGAAAGTAGCGAACCGTCTCGCCCACCGACATCGCCAGTGCCCCAAGCGAACCGTGCGGACGCAGCCGCAGATCGACACGATACGCTCCCGACGTGAGTTTGATGACGAGTTCGCCGAGCTTGATAAAGTACTCACGGTTAGTGACGCTGCCGCGAGTCCCGCGTCCGGTTGTCGAGCCTTCGGCGGAATAGATAAAGAGCAGGTCGATGTCTGACGCATAATTCAGCTCACGCGAACCCAATTTTCCGAGTGCCGCGACACAGAAGCGGGCGGGACGCGAGCGAAACTTCTCGTCCATTTCCTGCGGCTGGCCATAGCGGTTGTCAGCCTCGACGCGGGCATTGGCGAGTGCGGCTTCCAGAATCGCATCGGCAAGGTTGGAAATCTCTTCGGTGACCTCTGCGATGGTTGCCAGCCGCCGGATATCCCTCAGGTAGATGCGTAACAGCTCGCGACGGCGAAACCTGGCGAAGATCTCCTGCGGTCTGGACGTTGAATCAGTCAGCGAAAATTGTGCGAGAGACTCCCTCAACTCCTCGGTCGAACGCACGCCGGAATCGCCACGACGCTTGTCCAACCATAAAATATATTCGGGATTCTGGAGGATGGTCGTGGCGAGCAATGGACTAAACGACACCAACGTGAGCACGTCCGAAAGCAGGCCGCTCTTTTTTAGAAGGCGTGCCGACGCTCCCGAGTGCTGGTCGGCCAGTCGCTCGAGAAATCGTCGGCTGGCCTGCGGGTCGGGCAGACCGCGAATCAATTGGTTACTGCTTTCCATCGTCGAAATCGTGCTGGCGAGATATTGTACTTTTTGATCTTATAGCCGAGAATGCGTTCGGTCGAGCCCAACATTTTCGCCGCCCTCGTGACGTTGCCGCCGGTTGATTTCAGTGCATCTTGTATCAAATCACTCTCAAACGCCTCTACCGCTGCCGCAAGGTTAGTCCACGACTCAGTTCCGCTCAATTCCGCCGTCTGCAGCGTCGGCGGCAGGTGGTGACCGTGAATCACATTCGTATCGCATGCTATAACGGCCCGCTCCATTACGCTCTCGACTTCCCGGACATTACCCGGAAAATGATAGGTGGCAAGCAGGTCAATCGCAGGCGTCGAGATACGCCTGATGTCCTTGCCATGCGCACTTGCGTACTTGTCCAGGTAACTTTCAGCGAGGGGTAAAATGTCGGACCGTCGCTCTCTTAAAGGCGGCACCCTGATCGAGAAAGTGTCCAGCCGGCGCCACAAATCCCCACGGAAATCGCCATTCGCCACGGCGTCCTCCAGATCAGCGCTCGTAGAAGCAATGAGTCGGACATTCGGGGCATGCATTCTGCGATGCTCGGCATCGACCAGCACCTGCAGCAGCCTGAGTTGTGATGTCGCCGACAGAGTTGCTATCTCTTCAAGGTAGATCGTACCCCCATCGGCCTCGCCAAAAACACTGTCAGGACCGAGAGTTTTATCCGTCGCAACGCCAAATATGTCTTCTCCCGAACCGTCTAGAGCCGGACAATTGACGTGAACGAACCGCCTCTTCGCTCTGAGACTGTTGTGATGAATGGCGTTTGCCAGAAATTCTTTTCCCGTCCCGGTTTCACCTAGGAGTAAGACAGCATCCTTTGACTTGGCGATCTTGAACATTCGGCCGTAGACCTGGCGGATTGCGGTCGACGTGCCGATTAGGTTGGCGAAATCGTATTTTGTGCGCAGCTCCTGCCTTAAATTGACGTTTTCGGCCTCGATCCGGCGGCTGTGGTCGCCAAGTGAGCGATCAACTTTGATCGCCTGCGCGATCACACTGGCGGCTGCGTTAAGATATCCTATTACGGCATCTTCGTTTGGATCGGTATGGGGCGAAAAGCCGACGCCTAGCAACCCGTCGACTTCCTTCATGCCGATGATCGGCACAGCAATCACGAGCCGCGACCCGGTGCCAAATCCGAGATGATTGAGAATGACATCGCGCCCGATTTCGTCGATTGCCATGGGCCGTGAAAGGCGCATTATCTGCCACAATGAGCTTTTAGTAATGCGTGATTCCAACCGCCTGAAGTCGGCCACTCCGAGTCCGTGAGCAGCCATCAAATCGGCAACGGAACTGTCCGCCCTTTTAAGAACAATGAAACTTATCCGGCCGCCCACAGCGGTAGCAATCGTCTCTATTACCGAGCTGCAACCGGTTCGGAGACCGTCCGTCGCCGTAAGTGTCGCGGAGATGCGGGCTATGCTCTCCAATCGACCGAATTCTATGTCTTGCGCAGATTTCACGTGTTTCCGACGAAATTGTAGGAGAATGCGGGCCGCAAATACAGTCGAGCAATGAAAGAGCGCGTTATCATAGCGGTCCCCGCACGCATCATTAAGGTTAGGCTGGAGGATTTCCTTCTCGCGCACTTTCCGTCTTTCAGCAAGATGTACCTTCGCGATCTTGTCAAAACGGACGCTTGCGAAGTCAATGGCCGCTTGGAAAACATCGGTTATCGGCTGTGCCACAATGATCTTGTCGAAATCGACGTCGACCACACGCGGGGCCGGGCGATGGTCCGCGAGGACATTCCGCTCGACATCGTTTTTGAAGACGATCATCTTCTGGTCGTAAATAAGCCGGCGGGCATGCTGGTACATCCATCACATCGCGAGAATTCGGGCACTCTCTTAAATGCCTTGGCCCATTACCTCAATCGGTCGGTAGCTATCGCCACCACTGATGCCGCAGGCGCGGTTGCGCCGCATCTTGGCGCCGATTCGAATATTCGTCCCGGCTTACCTCATCGTCTGGATAAGCAGACGTCCGGGCTGATCGTGGTTGCGAAGACCGCAGATGCTCACCGCCGCCTTTCCGCGGCTTTTATGAAAAAATCTGTTAAAAAGCGCTATTGGGCGTTGGTAGAAGGGTTGGTTGGGGATGATATCGGAACGATTGAATCAATGATCGGTCGCTTCGACGATCTCAAATATTGGGGCGTCAAGCCTGACGGTAAACCTTCGGAATCGCGATTCCGCGTGCTTAAAAGGTTTACCGACACAACCCTGATCGAAATGGAACCCGTGACGGGCCGGACAAATCAGCTAAGGATCCATTGCCACTTGATCGGCCATCCCATTGTCGGCGACGTGCAGCGGGGCGGGCGCGAGTATCAGAGGCTCTGCCTGCACGCTTACACACTTGCTTTCACTCACCCTGTGAGCCGTCAGTTTGTCAGCTTTACGACCGGTGCACCCGCGTTTGCCGGGCAGCACCGGTCCATACCCGGCGCTTGATGCTCCCTGATCATAAATCCCGAACCGCGGCTTCGTCTTTTGATGAGAAACGGTTGTGAAGGTTGACCGGCCGTGACTTTTTACGGAGTCTGATATTGAGCATCTCCACCAATACCGAAAAAGCCATTGCAAAGTAGATGTAACCCTTCGGAATTGGCTGATGAAACCCTTCGGCGACGAGCATGACACCGATCAGCAGCAGGAATGAAAGTGCCAGCATCTTGATGGTCGGATGCCGCTGGACAAATGCCCCGATTTTGCCCGCAAACAACATCATCGCAATAATGGAAATGACGACGGCGGAGATCATTATATAGATTCCGTTCGGCCCATATGTGGTTGAGATCATACCGACCGCGGTAATCACGCTGTCGAGCGAAAATACAATGTCGAGCAGCACGATCTGCACGATCACACTGACAAATCCCGCATACGTTTTCTTTGAATCTTTGCCCTCTTCCCCTTCCAAACTGCCATGAATCTCGTGTGTGCTCTTTCCGATCAGGAACAGCCCGCCGATCAGCAAGACCAGATCCTTGCCGGAGAATCCATGCCCGCCGACCGAGAATAGAGGCTCGACGAGGCCAATGACCCACGATAACGAAAGGAGCAGAAGTATCCGAATACCGAGGGCCAACCCGAGGCCGATATAACGAGCTTTTGACTGTTGCTCGGGAGGCAATTTGCCCGATAAGATCGAAATGAAAATGACATTGTCGATGCCCAAAACAAGCTCGAGCAATGTGAGTGTGCCGAACGCGATCCAAACCTGCGGGTCAGAGAGGAATTCCATTTATAGTGCGGTTCGCCAGAAATTAAGGCGTTTCCGTAATTATAGGTCAGGAATGAAAGTTTACAATTTGTCTCAGGGATTCCACGCGGCTGCAGCAGCCAGCTTTCTCGCGTCGGCGTTCTGCGTCGGGCCGGGCGGTACGTCTAATCTTTATGACCGCGCCGGTAAACAATATTTCCACCAACGATCGTCGCGACCACGCCGCCGGTAAACGCACGCCCGTCAAACGGCGAGTTTCGCGATTTCGACCGCGACTCCGAATTCTTGTATGTCCATTCGAGACTAGGATCGATGAGGGTAATATCAGCGATCGACCCAGGTTTCAGAGAGCCGCGGCCCGCAAGTTTGAAAATCCTTGCCGGATTTGTCGAGCACATCTCAACCAATCGACCGAGACTGATCACCCCGGGGTTGACCAACCGTTCGAACGCAAGCCCCACGGCCGTCTCGAGTCCCGTAATTCCGAACGGAGCCCTATCGTACTCCAGCGATTTCTCATCCGCGTGATGCGGTGCGTGGTCGGTCGCGATAGCGTCGATCGTTCCGTCTCTTATCCCCTCGATCACCGCCGCAAGATGTTCGGCACCCCGTAGCGGCGGGGCCATCTTTGTATTTGTGTCATAGCCCTCGACTGCCCCGTCAGTCAGCGTAAAGTGATGCGGCGTCACTTCGCAGCTGACGTTTATGCCTTCATTCTTCGCACGGCGCACGGCCTCGATGGAGCCTTTCGTCGAGAGGTGGGCGATATGAATATGGGCGCCGGTTGACCCTGCCAGCATGATGTCGCGGACGGCGTCGATCTCTTCCGCGAGCGCAGGCATACCTTTTAATCCAAGCAGCAGCGAAACTCTGCCCTCGTGCATCACGCCGCCGCTCGATAGGGATTTGTCCTCGCAGTGGTCGATCACAGGCAGATCGAAATCACGCGCATACTGCATCGCCCGCCGCATAATACCGGCACTCGGCACAGGTCGCCCATCGTCGGAAACGGCAACGGCACCGGCCGCCTTCATCTCTCCCATCTCGGCGAGTTCTGATCCATCAGAGGACTTAGTAATCGCACCAATGGGAAACACATTTGCAAGGCCGGCACGCTCGGCCTGCTCGATCATATATCTCGTAATCGCGGCGTTATCATTAACCGGCTGCGTATTCGGCATGGGGCAGACGCTCGTCCATCCGCCCGCAACCGCCGCCGCGCAACCGCTCGCGATGGTTTCCTTATGCTCCTGCCCAGGCTCGCGGAGATGCACGTGCATGTCGATGAAACCCGGCGCTACAAGCAGTCCCGCCGCGTCAAGGACCTCGCAATGCTCGGGCAGATTTTCATTAGGTTTTAACCACGCCGCGACCTTGCCATCCTCGATGAGAATGGACATCCCTGTATTTTCATTTGCGGCCGGGTCGATAAGGTGGCCGTTTGCGATAAGAAGCTTCATAGAGAATTAGCCTGCCGCCGAGCCTCCGGTAGCGAGATATAAAACTGCCATCCTCACGGCGACGCCATATTTCACCTGATCCAAAATCAGCGAACGCGAGCTGTCGGCAACATCGGACGCAATCTCGATACCGCGATTCATGGGGCCGGGATGCAGCACGATGGCGTCTTTTTTTGCCGCGTTTAGCCGCTCATTTGTCAGGCCGTAATGTATCGAATATTCACGCAGCGTCGGGAAAAATGCTGAGTCCTGCCGTTCCCGCTGAATCCGCAGGATCATCACGACATCGGCTCCATCGAGTGCGTCCTCCACTTTACCGCAGACCTTCAAATTATTTTCGACGAGGTATTGGAAATCGTCAGGCACGAGCGTTCCCGGCCCGGCTACCCGTACCGTCGCACCCATTTTTGTCAACAGATGGATGTTCGACCGAGCAACGCGACTGTGGAGGATATCGCCAATGATCGCGACCCCGAGGCCCTCGATTTGTTTCTTATGTTCCCGAATTGTCATCGCATCGAGCAGCGCCTGAGTCGGGTGTTCGTTCGACCCATCACCTGCGTTGACGATCGCGGCGCGGCTTACCTTAGCGAGCTGATGAGGCACTCCCGCCGATCCGTGACGTACGACGATGCAGTCGGGCGCCATCGCGTCAAGATTCATCGCTGTGTCGAGCAGGGTCTCGCCTTTGCTGACGCTTGATGACGAAACGCTGATGTTTACCGTATCGGCCGAGAGACGTTTTGCGGCCAGCTCGAATGAAGTGCGAGTGCGGGTCGAGGCTTCGAAAAAGAGATTGATTATCGTCTTGCCGCGGAGTGCCGGCACTTTTTTTACTTCACGGTTCGATATTTCGGAAAAGTTCTCCGCAGTGTTGAGAATACCGCTAATATCCGCGGCTGTCAGGCTGCGAATGCCGAGCAGGTCTCGTCGTCTAAAAGGCTTTTCCATAAAAAAGCAAGGCGTTGGCCTTGCTTCGATGCCCCGCTAAGAAATGGTCTCGCTATTTGCGGGACGTTCAAAAATGCCCACCGCCTCGACGTCGTCATATTCTTGGAGCATTACCTTTACAATCTCGGCCTGCTTGGTTGGAACCTTTTTGCCTACAAAGTCGGCTTGGATCGGCAGCTCTCGATGCTCGGTGCCGCGGTCGATCAGTACGGCGAGCTGAACCTTCTTCGGGCGCCCGAAATCCATCAGCTGATCAAGAGCGGCCCGGATCGTGCGCCCTGTATAAAGAACGTCGTCGACCAGGATAATATTCTTCCCCTCGATATCGTGCTCTAGCTCGGTGCGATTTACAATTGGATTTGCTCCCACAGTCGAGAGGTCGTCGCGATACAGCGTAATATCGATTATTCCATAGAGCGGCCTCTCGCCCTCGAGGGCCTCGATCTTATCGCGAAGCCGTTCGGCGAGTGGCACACCGCGGCGGCGGATGCCAACGATGTAAAGGTTTTGAGCTCCTTGATTTTTCTCGACGATCTCGGTCGCGAGACGCCGCATAACACGGCTCATAGCCGCAGAATCCATTATTCGCGATTTCTCGACCAAAGCGATTTCAGCTGCCATAAGGATAGCCAAATCGTAGCAAACGCCTCTCGGATATTCAATTTCGAGAGTCGATATAACACCAGGGGATTTGGATATCTAACCGCCTTATTTACAATCGAGGGCGAAGATGTCATTTCTGTGGGAAAAAATCGCTCGCCCGCTTATGTTTCGCCTCGACGCAGAGCGTGCTCATGAGATGGGAATGGCGGCCTTGAAACACGGCCTCGCTCCATCAGTGAGGTCGCCTGGATTCCCGTTCGGTCCCATTCACCGCTTCGGACTCGAATTTCAAAATCCCCTTGGCCTCGCCGCGGGTTTTGACAAGAACGGCATTGCCGTCAATGAACTTGCGGCTCTCGGTTTTGGATTTGTCGAAGTTGGAACGGTCACCTTCCAGCCGCAGGAGGGGAATCCGAAGCCGCGAATGTTTCGCTTGTCAGAGGACGAAGCTCTCCTCAACCGCCTGGGTTTCAACAATGATGGAGCGACTGTTGTGGCCGAGAGGCTGAGAAATCTGAAACGCCGTTGCGTCGTCGGCATTAATATCGGCAAGAATAAGGACGTTCCTAACGCGGAGGCTGCGGAGGATTACCTCAAGACATTCGACCTGCTGCATCCGTATGCCGACTACGTCGCGATTAATATCTCGTCGCCAAACACCCCAAATCTCCGCGAACTGCAACGTTCGGAAAACCTCGAACAGATCATCGAGGCGCTGCAAAGGCGGAAAACTCACAAACCTCTACTCGTAAAAATCGCACCGGACCTCTCAGAAACAGAGATCGAAGCGATAGTCGACACATGTCTCCGCTATGCAATTTCCGGCATCATCGCGACAAATACCACCATCAGTCGAGCTGGAGTTAACGCAAATATGATCGAAAGGTTCGGATCCGGCGGGGTGAGCGGCAAACCTCTCACGAATCGGTCCAATGCGGTTATTTCCGCGGTTTATCGCCTGTCGTCAGGAAAATTGCCGATCGTCGGAGTGGGCGGGATTTTCACCTCTCAAGATGCTTTCGACAAGATTGCTGCTGGAGCATCGCTCATTCAGGCGTATACCGGCTTCGTCTACGGCGGCCCTCATTTCGCTCGGAACGTCACCGAGGGTCTCACAAAGATTTTGAAGACGGCGGGTTTCGAGACCCTGGATTCTGCAGTTGGAACTAACGTGAAGTGACAGCTCAACACTACATAACCCGCATCGACCTCATTTGACACCCCATTCCGACCCGCTATAATAAACCCTTTGCCTTTCGCGGCTTAACCGACCGTAGGAAGGGTATTGAAATGATTATCGAGCTGGAAAGTGTCGGAAAAAGCCCCAGGTCGATACGGGTCGCTTTGGATCCGGGCGAGATCGATCTTGACGGAGAAGCGGTTAGGCTCGCCGGCGAGGCTATTTTAGATGGCGAGATGCGGCGAACGGCCGACGGTATCGAGCTGATTGCGGTCCTAAGACACGAGGCTTTACTGGATTGTACTAGGTGTCTGGAGTCGGTGTCGAAAACGTTTGAAGTCCCGTTTCGCGACATCTTTTTAGAGCCGGCCGCTTTCGTGCCGAACACGGAGGCCGAGCTTTCCGGCGACGATCTGGACAAGTCCATTGCGGAATCGGGCAGAGTCGACATCGCGGATGTCATGCGAGAACAGATATTGCTCGCGGTACCAGAACAAATATTGTGCCGCGATGACTGCAAGGGTCTGTGCCCAAAGTGCGGTGCGGACTTGAATTTGATAGATTGTAATTGTGCCGATGGCGAGGTCGACCCGCGATGGACGGCACTCAAAAACATTATTTGATTCCACATTCCGGATTTCAGGTCGTCTGCAATCGGAATCTCGAACCGGGATCTCGAATTATAACCAATGCCAAATCCAAAACGAAGACATTCACACTCGCGTACACGACAACGCCGGGCGCATGATGCCCTGAAGACACCCCAGTTTTACACCGACAAAGATTCGGGCGAGGCGAAAGTGCCTCACCGCATCGATCTAAAGACAGGTATGTACAAAGGCCGTCAAATAATCGACGTAAAAGAAGCCGACTAAGTAATTTCGCTCGTTTTCGGGTTTGTCATTTGTGATCGAATATCCGCGGTCCGATGACCTTGAATTCGGAATCTGAAATTTGAAATGGCACATAACGCGGGCATCATCGGGATGGGACACGCTTATCCGGAAGGCATTTTGACAAATGCCGACCTGGAAAAGATGGTCGATACTAACGATGAATGGATCACCTCCCGAACCGGCATCAAACAGCGGCATAAAGCTCGCGACGACGAATACACCTCACAATTTGGGACCCTCGCGTCCAAACAGGCGCTCGAACGGGCAGGCCTCAAGGCGACCGATCTTGACATCATAATCTGTGCTACGACCACGCCCGATCAAATCATGCCTTCGACGGGCGCGTTGATTCAGGCCCAGATCGGCGCGACTAATGCGGCCGGGATGGACGTTTTCGCGGCATGTTCAGGCTTTTTATACGGCATCACCATGGTCGAGTCGATGATTCGCACCGGGCAGGTAAAATATGCGCTCGTAGTCGGGGCGGAGGTTTTGACCAAGTACGTTGACTATACAGATCGCGGGACTTGCGTAATTTTCGGAGACGGCGCGGGAGCTGCGATTCTTGGGCCGGTTGCCGAAGATAAGGGAATTCTCGCTACAAAGATAAGGTCGGATGGGCGTTACGAAGAGCAGCTTTACGCTCCCGGCGGCGGCACAAAGATGGGCACCAGCCATCAGACCATCGACGACGGCCAGCATTTTTTTAAGATGAAGGGCAACGAGCTGTTTAAGGTTGCTGTGCGGTCGATGGCAGATATCTCCGCAGAGATGATTGAGAAATCGGGCTATACCGTCGACGACGTAGATATTGTGATCCCGCATCAGGCAAACCAGCGAATCACAGACGCGGTGGCGTCACGTCTGGGAGTTCCGGAAGATAAAGTTTATTCAAATATCGCGGAGCTTGGGAATACATCCTCGGCTTCGATTCCAATCGCGATGGATGAATGTATCCAATCGGGACGAATCCGAGAAGGCTCCCTCGTTTTGTTGACCGCGTTCGGCGGCGGCGTGACCTGGGGCGGGACGGTTGTAAGGTTTTAACGTGCTTACGCGCGCCTCTCAGGTACGGGGAGTGTTACGCCCTCGGTTACGCGCGGGTTTCTGCAAGCTGATGGCGAAAGTCGCATACATATTTCCCGGCCAGGGCTCGCAGGCCGTTGGAATGGGTAAGGATCTATTTGATAATTTCGTCGCTGCCCGCGAAGTTTTCGCTGAGGCTGACGATTCCCTGGGCTTTAGCCTCTCCGACATGTGTTTTGCTGGGGACGAAGCTGATCTTCGGCTTACCGCGAACACTCAGCCAGCTATATTGACTGTCTCGATCGCGGCCTACCGGGCAGCGATTGCGGAAGGCGCAGCGAAGCCGGATATTGTAGCGGGACACAGCCTAGGAGAGTATTCGGCACTTGTCGCTGCTGGTGTTCTATCGTTCGCGGAGGCGGTTCGGACAGTGCGAAAGCGCGGCGAGTATATGCAGGAAGCCGTCCCGGTGGGCGTCGGAGCGATGGCGGCAGTTTTGGGTCTTGATGAGAAATCCGTGGCTGCGGGCTGTGTTGAGGCCGCGCAGGGACAAACCTGCAGCCCGGCAAATATTAACTCTCCCTCACAGGTCGTGATCGCGGGCAACGCCGAAGCCATTGACAGGGCTTGCGAGATCATGAAGGCGAAGGGGGCAAAAAGGGCGATTAAATTAAACGTATCGGCTCCATTCCATTGTGCTCTTATGATGTCGGCGCAGGAGCGGCTTGCGGTCGACCTGGGTGGACTCGAATATTCGAACTTTGAATTTCCGATTGTTCATAACGTGGACGCAACGAGTAGCGTCGATAAGGATATTGTCCGCGACAAGCTCACGCGTCAGGTCTCGGCGCCGGTGCGGTGGCTGCAGACGGTACAGAACATGACGACCTATGGCGTCGTACGTTTTGTGGAGATCGGCCCGGGCAAGGTTTTAACCGGTTTGCTGCGGCAGATAGACCGAGACGCGAATTATAGTAATATTGAAGACAAACAAAGCTTACGCAATACTTTAGAATCGTAATAAATCAAAAGGAGAAACTATGTCAGAAGTACAGGATAAGATTAAACAGATCATCGTGGATGAACTCGGGGTCGATGAAGCCGAAGTTACCGAAAATGCCCGCTTCATCGAAGATCTCGGAGCCGACTCGCTCGACCTTGTCGAACTGGTAATGCGATTTGAAGAGGAATTCGACATCGAAATACCCGACGAGGACGCGGAGAAGATCCAGAGTGTCCGCGACGCATATGCTTACGTAGAGCAGCATAAGGCCGCATAACTGGGCACTAATAAATCGCAAATCGTGAATAGGCAGTGATCTATTCACGATTTGCTGTTCACGATTCACAGTATGAAGAGACGAGTTGTAGTAACCGGCTTGGGTTTAGTAACGCCATGCGGTAATGATGTGCCGTCGACATGGCGTGCATTGATGAATGGCGAGAACGGCGCCGACACGATTAAAAAGTTTGATGCCGAACGATTCTCCGCTAGGTTTGCCTGCGAAGTTAAAAACTTTGATCCGCTCGATTTCCTTGAGAAGAAGGAAGCACGGCGGATGGGAGCGTTCACCCACTATGCGCTTGCAGCCTCGGATGAGGCCATGAAGCACAGCGGCCTGATTATCGACGACTCTAACTCGGAGATGGTCGGTACCTACATTAGCTCCGGCATCGGCGATTTCTGGGCGATCGAGCGTGAGCATGAAAAACTGCTCAACCAGGGCCCAGACCGCGTCTCTCCGTTCTTCATCGTGTCAGCGATTGTAAATCTTGCGTCCGGTAACGTTTCCATTCGTCATGGTGCGAAAGGTCCGAATTCAGCGACGGCGACCGCCTGCTCGGCCGGTGCGCACGCCATTGGCGACAGTTTTCGTCTGATCGAGCGAGGCGACGCGGACGCTATGATATGCGGCGGAGCTGAGAGCGCCATAACCCCAATGTCGGTTGCCGGCTTTGCATCGATGCGGGCGCTCTCTACGCGAAACGACGATCCGAAGCATGCATCGCGTCCTTTTGATAAAGAGCGGGACGGCTTCGTAATAGGAGAGGGCGCCGGCCTGATGGTCCTCGAGGAATTGGAATTTGCAAAAGCCCGAGGTGCTAATATCCTTGCCGAGATCGTGGGATATGGAATGAGCGGCGATGCGTTTCATGTGACGATGCCCGATGAAACCGGTTCGGGAGCGATACGCGTCATGCAGCGTGCGCTCAAGGACGCCGGACTGCAACCCGAGCAGATCGGCTACATAAACGCGCATGGCACCTCGACGCCGTACAACGACAAATTTGAGACGCTCGCGATCAAAAAAGTATTCGGTGAGAATGCATATAATATCCCTGTCAGTTCGACGAAGTCGATGACCGGCCACGCTCTCGGAGCCGCGGGCGGGATCGAAGCTGTCTTCTCAATCCTCGCCATACGAGAAGGCAAATTGCCGCCTACCATCAATTACGAGTTTCCCGATCCTGATTGCGATCTGGATTACGTGCCCAACATTGCGCGCGAGGCCCACGTCGATTACGTTTTATCGAACAACTTCGGTTTTGGCGGCACGAATGCCTGTTTGATTTTCAAGCGGTTTACACACTGACAAATCCGCATCAGCCATCAGCACCCAGCAAACCCTGAGGTTGACGGCCGAGAGGTGACCGCTTACGGCTATATATGAAGATTATCGTCCTGATGAAACAAGTCGCGAACAAGGACGCAGTGCTGCGGATTGCTAGCGACGAGAAATGGATAAACGAGGCGGATGTGTCGCACCAGACGAATGAGTCTGACGGATACGCTTTGGAGGAAGCGCTTCGCACTCGGGACGCCAATGGTGAGGGCGAGGTCATCGTATGCACTCTAGGCCCGCAGAGTGCGAAAACCGTAATCAAGGATGCTCTCGCTCGGGGGGCCAATCGTGCGATTCACGTTGTTGTTGATGACAGCAAACATCTATCCGCATATCAGATTGCCAAAACAATAGCCGAAGCGATTCGGGAGGAAAATGCAGATCTTATATTTACGGGGCTCCAATCGGACGACACGAGTTTCGGCCAAACAGGCGTGATCATGGCCGAGCTGCTCGGCATCCCTCATGCCACCATCGTGATTGAGGTCGATCGCGAGAGTGTGGGCGAGACGCTTCGGGTCAAACGCGAATTGGAAAGCGGTTGGTACCAGTGGTTCAATTACAAGCTACCGGCACTCATGACGATTCAGTCCGGTATCTCGCAGATCCGCTACGCTTCGCTCAAAGGCATCATGGGAGCTAAAAGCAAAGAGGTCCGCGAGGTGACGCCCGCGATCGAAGAATTTAGCTCAGCTAGCAAAATTGAAAAAGTGTATATGCCGCTCAAGACCAAGCAAACGCAAATGCTCGGCAACGGCGACGCGAAAGCCGGCGCCCTGGAGCTGGTTGAGAAACTGCGAAACGAGGTGCGGGCAATATGATTCTGGTTTTCATAGAACACAAAAACTGCATCCTCAATAAGACCTCGCTGGAAGCGATCGCGGCGGCACAAAGCATTGGTCGCGATCTTGGGCTCAACGTTTCGGCCATAATACCTTGCGATAGGGACTGCTCGGTCGCCCAGGAAATCGCCGGGTATGATCTCGAAAACATTATCGTCGCCAAGCATGAGAAACTCGGCACCTACACGCCGGACGGTTATGCCGACGCATTCGAGCAGGTGATAACGACGACCAAGCCGACCTACGTCGTAATGTCGCACACTTATCAGGTGCGGGATTTTGCACCTAAGGTGGCCGCCCGCCTCGGGCGCGAGGTGGTTGGCGACTGCGTTCGTTATCGTGCTGACGGCGGTAAACTCGTACTCACCCGGCGCATTTTCCTTGGCAAGCTCGACGCCGATGTATCGCTTGGCGGCGATGCCCCTTATTTTGTCACGTTTCAGTCGGGAGCCTTTCGAGGAGATAGCGCTGAGAAAGGTGCGGCGAGCATCGAGACACTTGATGTCAGGGTTGGTGATATCAGAATGACCCCGGAAGAACCTTTCCAGGAAGCTAAAGCAAGCATCGACCTGACCAAATCGCAGATCATCGTTGCTGTTGGACGCGGTATCAAATCGCAGGAGAATATAGCCGTCGCACAAGCCCTCGCGGATGCCTTGGGAGCCGACCTTGCCGCGTCACGCCCCATCTGCGATGCCGACTGGCTGCCCATTGACCGGCAGATCGGGTCGTCGGGCCAGACGGTTGCGCCAAAAGTATATATCGCCCTCGGAATCTCGGGCGCGATCCAGCATATCGTAGGGATGAAAAACGCCGGTACTATCGTCGCCATTAACAAGGACCCCGAGGCGCCGATTTTCGACATTGCCGATTACGGGATTGTGGGTGACCTTTTCGAAGCGGTGCCCGTCTTAACCGAAGCGATAAAGAAAGCGAAAGGCTAGCCGAGAGCGATCAAGTCGACAGATATGGCGATCAAAAAAGGGGAGGTTCCGATACGCGGCACCTCCCCCATTCATTATTTGCACGTCTAGAAAGCTAGACCGGACGCCGTCCCGTCACCAGTTGGATGATGAGCACGATAACAGCAATTACTAGCAGGATATGGATGAGACCGCCCACCGAGGCCCCGCCGATCCCACCGATGAATCCTAATGCCCACAACACAATTAAAATCAAAATAATAGTCCAAAGCATAGTTTCTCTCCCTGAGAGTTATCTCTCGTTTGTGTCAGCCGATTTATTTCTTAGAACCAGACTTCGATTTGCCGGCTGACGAGCCCTTTGACGATGCAGTGGATTTCCCCCCTGCCTTCGGCTTAGCAGCCGATTTTGCTGACGATGATGCCGCCGGCCTGGAAGCCGATTTGGCAGCAGTCTTCTTCGCCGCGCCGGCCGACTTAGATTTGGTGTTCGAAGCACTCCGTCCGCTGCCGCTGGCGACCGCTTTCGGTTTACTCTTAGACGCGGCGGCTTTCGAGGCCTTGCCCGAACCTGAGGCTTTGCTCGCTCCGGATGCTTTGCTCATCGACTGCTTTGCGCCCGTCGTTGATTTAGCGCCCGCTGATTTCTTACCACCGGTCGAGGATTTCGCCGAAGAAGCCGATTTCGTACCTGAAGCCTTTTTCGCCGCAGGAGCCTTTGCCGACTTAGCCGAGGAACCTTTCCCTGAAGAACCCTTTGAAGCGGATTTCCCAGCCCCGGATTTCCCAGCCGCCGATTTCCCAGCAGCCGACTTCCCGGCTGACGCGGACGTGGTTCGAGCTGGAGCTTTTGCTCCGCCAGATTTCGTGTTACTGCCGCCGACGGACTTGATCGCAGTGCCGGTCGCCCCTGCTACCGCGCCTTGAGCCGCCGCAGCGAGTACATCGCCCGCGACGACTTTCGCTTTTTCATAGATCGATCCGAGCGTACTTTTTTTTGCAGCTCTTTTTGCTGTAGCCATGAATTGCTCCTTATTGTGGTTTATGCGCCTTAACTGCAGGTCACGTCAAGTTTCGTACCAACGTCGGAATTTGTATGTACGGTTACCTACAATCCAACAGACAATCCGCACCCGTCGCTGCGGCGTTTTTCATTATACACACTAAATGAATTTGCAAGTGCTTTAGGCCGCGTCTTCAAAGTTTGATTGACAAACTTTTTTCATTCCCATTCATCGCGGACATCACACTTTCGCCTTGCACTCGTCATCAGTGAGACGCAACCGTAGATGTCTTATTTTTTTGTTATGTAATTAAAAGCCATTGAGGCGATGTCGTCGAGCGAACTGCCATCGCCATCCCGATCGAGCACGCCCGACCCCGCGTCCGTCATAGAATTGCCGGCGGCTGCCTGAGTCTGTCCGCCGCCTAGCAACCCTCCGAGCATTCCGCTAAGCCCGTCGGCCCCAACATTCTGCTCTTGCTTCTGACGGCCGAGGTAGCCCATTACGATCGGTGCGAGCATCATCAGAATCTGAGCAACCTGCCCAATACCGAGACCTGTCTTGCTGCTCACGTCTTGAGCAACTTGTCCCTGCGAATCGCCAAGCACGTGATTAAGAATCCCGCCTGCGTTGGCTTGGGGTGGTGGAGCCGCCTCCTGACCGCCGCCAAAAATCATACCCGCGAGTCCGCCCAGATTACCTAAGACACCGCCGCCGCTGTGATCTTGTTCGAGTGCGGTGTTTAGACTTTCAGCTCCTTGCGGCGTTGCCGCATTGTTTGCCAGAGCGCCGAGCAGTGAAGGCAAAGCCAATTGAATCGCCGAATTGACCAGCGATGGTTCAGCACCTACATTCTGGCTGATCTCCCCCACCGCTTGCTCGCCCTGTTGCTGTCCTAGTAAATCCTGTAATGAAAACATTCTACATTCCCTCCTAAATTATAATTCTAACAACGTGCAAGTTATAGTAGCAGAAGGCCGGCACACTTACATCGATCTTGAGCTTTTCCTCCATCAATCGAAATAGAATAATTGGATTGTCCTGCATCCTCGCATTAGCTGCAGCGGGATTTTTTTGGCTGTCACTATCTAAATCGATTGGGGATAAGCGGCTCAAGTTCGTGCGGACGATTGCAGGAATGAGTCGCGAGTTTGGTGAGCCCTTCGGGGTCGCCATTAAGGACGGAGAGATATTTGTATCTGACGGGGCCAACGGCAAGATCTGGCGATTCAATGACGGTGAACCTCCGGTTGTTTTTGCCGAAGGCTTTCACACACCGTCGGCAATTTCCTTTGCTCCTGACGGACGTCTATTCGTCGCGGATTCAGGAACACATTCGATCAAGTCGGTAGGCCGCAACGGCGACATCTCACATATTGCCGGCATCGAAAATCAATCCGGCTTTGCCGATGGCACCGCCGGCGACGCGTTGTTTCTCGCCCCAATAGGTGTGGCCGTCGCAGCCGACGGCACGGCATATGTGGCGGATAGTTACAATGATCGTATTAGGGTGATTAGTGAGAGCAGCGTGACGACGCTCGCGGGCGGGCGACGCGGATTTGTCGACGGGCAAGGTGAGACGGCTCAGTTCGACACGCCAAGCGGGATTGCCCTTTGGAATGGAAAACTTTTGATCGCAGATACGGGTAACCATCGTGTGCGACTTGTTGAACTTGATGGCCGTGTCACCACGCTCAGCGGCAATAGCTCTGAGAACGCGGCTGATGGTTTGCTCGCGTCCGCAGCCTTTTATCAGCCCACCGCAATTGCAGCTGATGCAGAAAGTGGTTCTATCTACATCACCGATGGCAATGTAATCCGTCAAATTTCCGCCTCGCCTATTCCTTTCGTACTGAGCATCTCGGATCGCCGGCGCGGGTTGGCAGATGGCCCTTCTATTGGTTCCCGATTCAATCGTCCGTCCGGACTCGCCGTCGACACGTCTGGCCGCCTGGTGATCGCCGACGCCGAGAATCGGCTGATCCGTCGGTACGAGCTTGACGATACAAATAGTGCGAAAACGGAAGCCGCAAACCTGGATGCAATGAGCGAGCCGATCGAGGAGTTTAGACACGCCGCACCCGGGCGATGGCCTTTTGATCCACCAAATGTGAGACGAGACATCGCGGGCACGATGGGCGAGATACGCGGAGCAGTGAACGCCGATTCGGAGGAGCCCCGATTTCACAACGGGCTGGACATTGCGGGAGACTACGGCGAGACTGCAAGGTTTATCCGTGATGAAACGGTACTCTTGCCGCTCGCCTCTGACAACTTCGGCACCCTGCGAGAGCTGCTCCGAATGCCGGCCCTCGGCTATATACATATTAGGCTCGGGCGCAACGCCGTCTCGCAGCCCTTCAACGACAAGCGATTTTTATTCGACAAAGATGAACGCGGGCAACTGAAGGACCTCCGGGTTCCGCGTGGCGCAAGGTTCAGTGCAGGTGAAGCAATCGGAACACTTAACTCGATGAACCACGTCCACTTGGTGGCGGGGCGGGCGGGGCGCGAGACGAACGCTCTCGGTGCACTCGTCCTGCCCGGTATTGGCGACACTCGTAGCCCGGTTATCGAGAAAGTGACAATCTCGGACGGAGACGGCAATCCGATCGAAACAACAACGCCGAACGGACGTATTAGAGTGACAGGTAGGTTTCGAATAACGGTCAGGGCCTACGACCAGATGGACGGCAACAGCGAGCGTCGACGGCTCGGTGTTTATCGCGTTGGATACCAGGTACTAGACCGCACAGGCATGGCGATCGCCGAGCCAAACTGGACAATCTCCTTTGAACGCCTTCCCGCCGCATCCGAGGTCGGGTCGATCTACGCAGTCGGAAGCAGCTCGGGGCCGACGGGCGAGACGGTCTTCAACTATCTGGCGACGCGAGACGGCTTTGCTGATCTGCCGGCCGCCGGGACGGGAGAGCATTCAATAAGAGTTTTGGTCGGGGATTATTTTGGCAATGTTAGTAAAAAGGATGTGGAGATACTGTTCGAATGAGTACCGTTTCCTAAGACACAATCATGAATAAATTTTTAATGCTTCTAATTGCCATTCCTGTCATTTCGTTCGTTCAGTCAACGGCTGCATTTGATAGATCAATCGGTGACGGGCCGACGTCGGTTATCGTCACGCCTCGAGCTCCCAAATTTACCGACGCCGAACGTCATGCGGAACTCGCCCGCCGTCGGGCAGCGGTGGCCGCACGTATGACGGATAAGAGCGTTCTTGTTTTATTTTCCGCCGAGCCAAAGCTTTACACAAATGATGTCGATTACGTTTACCGTCAGGAGAATAACCTCTACTATCTGACCGCTCTGAAACAGGCGGGAGCAACACTTGTAATCTCGAAAAATGGCGGCCAGCTGGGTGAGACAATCTTCGTTCCACGTCGCGATGCGCGCCGCGAGGCATGGGAAGGCAAGATGTATTCGCGAGATCAGGCAAGCGGTGTTTCCGGCGTCCGGACGGTACTCGACTCATCGGAGCTCGAGGCATTTCTGGCCGCGTTGAGGTCCAATCAGATCTTTAAGTCAGGCGGCACCGCGATATCCGCCGCGAAGACGCTCTACCTTCTGCTGCCGCTATCGCCGAACGATGGCAATGGCCTGCTCGAGTTCCGAGTCGAGCACGATCTCGTGAAAACCTTGGGCGGTCTCAAGACGGAAAATGCACAGTTGATCTTTGCCGAGCTCAGGCACATAAAATCCCCTTACGAATTGAGACTCCTACAGCACGCGATCGACATCACTACCGAAGCTCAAATGCGCTCGATGGCGACCGTCGGTCGAGCTGATTGGGAATATGAAGTGCATGCCGAGGTCGAATACACGTTTCGTCGCCGGAATGCCGATTTCTGGGGCTACCCATCAATCGTGGGTTGCGGCGCAAATGCTACGACGCTTCATTATGTAGAGTCGCAGAGCCCGGTCAGAAAAGGTGAACTCATGCTGATGGATGTCGGAGCCGAGTACGAGCACTACACGGCAGATGTGACTCGCACGTATCCAGTCAATGGAAAGTTTACAAAGGAACAAGCGGAGATTTATCAGATTGTATTTGATGCCCAAGAGGCAGTGGCAAAGGCGACAAAACCTGGCGTGACCTTTCAGCAGCTAAGTTCAATCGCCAAAGACAGTATGAACGAAGGCCTTTTCAAATTGGGTCTAGTTACGGATAAAAGTTCAAATCAGGTCGGCTATTGGTTCATCCACGGTCTCGGACATTGGTTGGGGATGAACGTGCACGACGTTGGCCGGTACGGTCCACCGCTCAAGGCAGGAATGGTTTTCACCAATGAGCCGGGAATATACATTCGAGAGGACGCTCTTGATAACCTGGCCGATACGCCGGCAAATCGTGCCTTCAAGGAAAAGGTGCGGCCGGTATTTGAAAAGTATAAAAATATCGGCGTCCGGATCGAGGATGATATGCTCGTGACGCCCACGGGCGTACAGTGGATGACGGCGAAACTGCCGAGAACGATCCGCGACATCGAGGCGTTCATGGCCGCGGCCCCACGTCGGGTGACTTTGAGTCAACGCCTTAACCGGCCGCTTTTTTCGGCCGCTCATGCCGAATAAACTTAGATCAGTTCGTATATCAAGCGTGCAAAAGGAAATAGACACTTTGGATGACATCAGTCTCCCGCTCGTTATAGTCAATCCAAAATCTGCTTCCGGGGGCACCCGAGAAAACTGGTCGCAGACAGCAAGCGATCTCCGCGCTCACTTTGGCGCATTTGCCGTCGCCTTTACTAAGTCGCAGGGCGACGGCATTGCAGTCGCCGAGCGAGCGGCGATTGCGGGCCGCAGGTTCATCATAGCCTGCGGCGGCGATGGCACTATCAACGAGGTTGCAAACGGGATTCTAAATTCCGGCGAGGAGGTCGAGCTGGGAGTGCTCCCCTCGGGCACAGGCGGCGATTTCCGGCGCAGCCTGGGTCTGCCGCTCACCAGCCGCGCAGCCGCCGCCGCGCTTCGCGACGGCGTCACAAAGACAATAGACGTGGGCAGAGTCACGTTTAGCTCTCACACCGGACTTGAAACTGCCCGGTACTTTCTTAATGTCTCCTCCGTGGGTCTCGCCGCCGATGTAATAAAGCGCGTAAAATCCGCGAACGTCTTTGACTGGCTGCCGGTAGAATCGCTGCGTGGCAAGGCAAATTTTGCGATCTCGACCTTGCGTGAAGTGATGGATCTGTCGCCGCATCTTGTTCGCGTTCGATTTGACGAGGGCGACGAGCACACCCTGCAGACCATCGCCTTCTGCGTAGCAAACGCCCGTTTCTTTGGCGGCGGCATGATGATCGCTCCCGACGCGGTCATCAACGACGGACTTCTGGATGTAGTAAATATCGGCGATATGAACGCCGCTAAAATCCTCCTCAATAGCTTGACGCTTTATAGAGGCACACACGATGGCCTGGCCGAGGTAAACATTCACCGCGCTCGCCGAATTGAAATCTCGGCCGTCGATGCTTCGGAACATATATACCTCGAGACTGACGGCGAGCTGCCCGGGCGGCTGCCGGCCACATACGAGATCATTCCAAACGCCCTTCGTGTACGCATACCGTCGGAGTAGCGGTTAGAGCGAGAATCTATTGCGTTCAGTCGGATTTCAAGCTTGATGGCGGTTGGCTGGCCCCTGCGGCCCCGACTACCTCAAGAAATTAACGCCATATTTTCTGCGCTCCAAGGTGATCCGTTGTTCACTCCTCGCCTCGATGCCTTGCATCAAAATAACTCTCATTCTAAGCTAGGGCGGGCTGGACGATTATGTCGGAATCATTTTGCAAGCTATTTGTCGACTCGTTTGAATCCCGTTCAGATCGGGTTGCAATGCGCCTCGTCGGCAGCGACGAAGAGGTTTATACATTCGGCGAGATGCTGCGGCGGATAAGGTCGGTCGCCTACCGGCTCGGCCAGGAAGGTGTCGAGTTCGGCGACCGAGTCGCTCTAATCGGTGAAAATCATCCTTCGTGGGCAATCGCATATCTCGGAACCCTCTACCATGGTGCAGTCTGCGTACCGCTCGATCCGCACGGCGAGATCGATACGATCGCTAATTTTCTTGAGAATTCCAAAGCGAAGCTTGCTTTCCTTTCGCCCGACCAAGTCGATAGATTTTCAAAGATTTCAGAGAAACTCGAACGCGGGATTCCCGCCGTCGTGTGGACAGTGGCAGAAGCGCCGGCATCAGCCGGTGGTGTGTCGCCCGCTGGGATAGACGATCAGAATGACGAGGAAGACGCAACATCCACCGCTACCGTCGACGAGCCTGCCCGACCGCCGGCTTCCGCCGGCAGCTTTGACGACTGGGCCGCGACTGATTTTCCGGAGAGCTTTGCAAAAGAGTTACCAAAAGCGGCCGGCAGTGATATGGCCCTGCTCATGTACACGAGCGGTACGACCGGAACGCCAAAGGGTGTGCCCCTGACCCACGGCAACATTGTGGGCGAAATTTCTGGCGTGAATGCCGTGCTAACGCTTGGCGACCAGGATCGCATCCTGAGCTTGCTGCCGCTGTTCCACGCCTATCTCCAGGTCATAAATATGTGGGTGGCCTCTACATTCGGAGCGGAGGTCGGTTATCTAAAAGAACTGACGCCCGCCGAGTTGAGCGAATCGATGAAATCGTTCAAACCGACGATTCTCTCGACCGTGCCGCGCCTTTGGTATCTATTCCACAAAAAGATCTTTGACGCGGTGGCCGCGAAACCAAAAACGGTTCAGGCATTATTCCGCACGATGCTGAGAATTAATGGCGTAAGCCGTGACACGTTTGGTGTAAATCTGGGCGCCAAGCTTTTTAGCACGGTACACGAATCGTTTGGCGGCAATCTTCGCATTGCGATCTCCGCCGGGTCTCGGTTTGACGAAAAGGTCGCCGAGGACTTTCACCGGCTTGGTTTCACCATCATTCAGGGCTACGGCCTGACCGAAACGAGCGGCGCGGCGACGGCGACATACGAAAGCGACAATCGTGTCGGGTCGGTCGGTAAACCGATGGGCGATGCCGAGATAAAAATCGCCGAGCCCGACAAAGACGGCGTTGGCGAGGTCCTGATTCGCGGCTCGGTGGTTTTCGACGGCTACTATCAGAATCCGGACGCGACCGCCGAGGCATTTACCGAAGATGGTTGGTTTCGTTCGGGCGACCTGGGTCGCATTGACGAAGACGGTTTCCTATTCATTGTCGGCCGCGGAAAGGATGTGATTGTCCTGCCGTCTGGCAAAAACGTGCATCCCGAGGACCTCGAGGTGCAGTATCTCAAATGCCCGCTGGTCGAGGAATTAGCGATTGTCGGCGTCGAGGACCAAGGCGAGGGCCGGGCGGGCGCCGAGAAGCTTATTGCCGTCGTGGTGCCTGATTTTGCATATTTAAAAACAGAGAAGATCGCCAATTCCAAGGAGGCGATCCGGCATGAGCTCGATACACTGGGCCGCTCGCTGCCCGAGTATCAACGCGTCCGCGACTACATCATCCGTGCAGAACCGCTGCCGCGCACCGCAACAAATAAGGTCAAGCGGTTTCAATTAAAGAAAGAAATCGAGACGGGCGAGATCGGCGGCGACGGTAAGCTCGAGAAGACCTGGACGCTCTCAGACGAGGAAACGTCGCTGATGAACACCGGCGTCGCTCAGACCGTCGTCGCGGCGATTAAACAAAACACGACGGATATTGATGTCATCCACCCGGCCATGAACCTCGAGATCGATCTGGGCTTGGACAGCCTGGGCCGGGCCGAGACTTTTGCTGCTCTCGAACAGGCGTTTGACACAGAGTTTAACGGCGACGACGCGGCCCAGGCCCTTACGGTCACAAACGTGATCGACCTCGTCAAAGCGACACCTAAAGGCGCTGAGCTCGATGCGAGCGGCGGTGGAGCGGAAAATCTGTCGCTCGACCTGAATTGGAGCAAAATCGTTCGCGAGGCCGAACCTGATTTTCCCGAGATTCGCGACGTGCTACGCACCCGGCCGCTGTTCTCCGTGTTCGCATTCTGCTTTTACAAAGTTTTCAATCTGATCTTCCGAATATTTTTGCGGTTGGAGGTTGAGGGCATTGAGAATCTCGACAAATTGTCAAAGCTCGAGGAAAATGGCCGCATCGCGAAACCGTTTCTGATCTGCCCAAATCATCAGAGCTTTCTCGATCCGTTTGTTCTCTCATCAAACTATAATTACGCGCTCTTTAAGAATATCTTCCACGTCGGCGCGAGTGAATTCTTTGAGGGCAGCGTAACTCGTGCCATCGCCCGAATGTTAAACGTCGTGCCCGTCAACCCGGATACGGAGCTAATGCGTGCGATGAAGGCTGGTGCTGCCGGGGCCAAGAACGGCAAGATTCTAAACATTTACCCGGAAGGCGAACGCGCATTCGACGGCGAGCTCCACGAATTCAAAAAGGGCGCCGCGATCCTCGCCACCGAACTCGACATTCCAATCGTCCCGGTCGCCATCGACGGCCTACACAAAGTATGGGCCCGAAACTCCAGCCGCATCCGCCTCGGCAAGGTAAAGATCAGAATAGGTGAGCCATTTTACGCCCGCGATGTTACCGTCGACGATAATCCAGGTGATGGTTACGAACGCGTGACCGACCATCTGAAGCAGCAGATCGCGGCAATGGTCAGCGAAATGCGTGCGTAATGCGTTCTGGATACGTCAATCATCATTCATCTCCTTGCAATTGAAAATCAACGATTTCGCTAATTTTGGAGCAGCTATGAAGAAAACTTTCCGCATATCCATCGCGGTCAAGATATTCGCTTTCGGATTTTCGATCTCATTTGCTCAGGGGCCGACGGCCGCGCAGAACGAACTTGCCAAATACATTCGCGAGAATTATCAAAAGCAGGACGTGATGATAACGATGCGCGACGGCGTGCGGCTGTTTACGTCGATCTACACGCCGGAACGCAAAGTGTCCGGCGGCCATCCGATTCTTCTCAACCGCACGCCTTACACCGTCGCTCCATACAGCAAAGATAAGGACGGCAAGGACCAGTTCAAGGCTTCGCTCGGGCCCGATCCGCTGTTCGCTCGTGAGGGTTTTATTTTCGTATACCAGGACGTCCGCGGCCGATGGATGAGCGAGGGGAAATTTGAGGACGTGCGGCCCGATGTCGATAACCGCAATGGTCAGATCGACGAATCGACCGACACCTACGACACCATCGATTGGCTGATAAAGAATATCGCAAACAACAATGGTCGCGTTGGCATTTACGGTATCTCCTATCCCGGATTTTACGCCTCGGCCGGTTCGATCGATTCGCATCCGGCGTTGAAAGCGTGTTCGCCGCAGGCTCCGGTCAGCGACTGGTTCAGCGGCGACGATATGCACCACAACGGTGCCTTATTTCTGGCCCAAAATTATTCTTTCTTTCAGGGATTTGGCCAGGATCGGCCCGCGCCGACCTCAACCCAGGATTACCTAAAGCCGTGGAAAGGCCGCGTCACGCAGGACGGTTACGACTTTTATCTCAAGCTCGGCGGGCTAAAAGAAGTTTCCGATTATTACCAGACGGCGCTCGGAACGCGGATCGGATTTTGGGATCAGATGATGGCCCACCCCAACTACGACCAGTATTGGAAAGACCGCAATATACTGCCAAAGCTTAGAAACATCAAATGCGCGACGATGACGGTCGGCGGCTGGTATGACAACGAAGATCTCTTCGGAGCCTTGCGTACATACGAGCACATCGAGCGGCAGAATCCGGGCATTTTCAACGTCCTTGTCGTCGGCCCGTGGGATCACGGCGGCTGGTCTCGTGCCGACGGCGACTGGCTCGGTACGGCGTATTTTGGTCAAAAGACGGGCGAGTGGTACCGCGAGAACCTCGAAGTTCCGTTCTTCAACCATTTCCTAAAAGACAAAGGCGACATTTCGAAACTGAAAGAGGCCAATCTATACGACACGGGTTCCCATGAGTGGCGCGCGTACGACAGCTATGAACCGACGACTGGCACCGACACCGCGCTCTATCTGACGGCGGACGGCGGATTGTCATTCACGATGCCGCGATCTGCCGGCTTTGACGAGTATGTTTCCGACCCATGGAATCCGGTGCCCTACACGCAGAAGATTACGCGCAATTACCCACGTGATTTCATGACCGAAGATCAGCGCTTTGCCTCGTCGCGGCCCGACGTTCTCGTCTATCAAACCGAGCCGCTCGCCGCCGATGTCACTGTCGCGGGCGATATCAAACCGTCACTCGTCATCTCATCGAGCGGCACCGACTCAGACTTTGTGGTCAAGCTAATCGATGTCTTTCCGGACGAATACAACTTTCCCGAATCGACTCTTAAGATGCCAAATGGCCAGAGCGAGCGATTGCGGCCCCCGCAAAACTCTGCCTGGACGGTCTTTCAACCGGGCGGATATCAAATGCTCTTGCGCGGCGAGCCGATGCCGGCACGGTTTAGAAACAGCTTTGAAAAACCATCGCCACTCGCTGCCAATCAGCCGACAAAATTGAATTTCACAATGCCGGGCGTCGTTCATACGTTCAAAAAGGGACACCGAATAATGGTTCAGATTCAGAGCACCTGGTTCCCGCTCGTCGCCCGCAATCCGCAGCGCTACGTCGCAAATTACAAGCAGGCGACGGCGGCTGCATTCCAAAAAGCAACCCAGCGAGTCTATCGCGGTCCGAAACATCTCTCCGCAATCGTCCTGCCGATAGAGAAAGGAAGATAGGAAATTGATGCCACAATACGGAATTTTTTTCGGCGGGATTCTAACGCTAATCGGTGCGGTCGGGTACGCGTACGGCGTCGCGATGGGCTCGGCCAGCCTGACGGCGTTCATACCCTCGGCAATCGGAGTTCTGCTGTTCGGCCTGGGATTTGCCGCCCGACAAAATGAAGGGCCGCGACGGCATATAATGCACGCCGCCGTCGTCGTAGCGATCTTGGGGCTCGGTGCGATGGTCGGGCGGCTGATCTCAAAACGCGACTTCATCACAGGCTCCGCCGGCGACATCGCGACCATCCTGACGGCGATTGTTTGTTTGATATTTGTGATCCTCTCGGTACGGACATTTATGTCAGCCCGAGCGGAAAGGATCCGCTAGTTATGCGGTCGAGACACCAATCTCAATCGTTAATCCGCCGTTCTGATTCCGCGCCGTGATCGTGCCCTTGTGAGCCTTGACCGCACGCTCGGCAATCGCCAGCCCTAGCCCAATACCTCCAGATTTGCGATCGCGGGCCTCGCCAACCCGGTAAAACGGTCGAAACAGATTGGCCAGCTCATCTTCTGGCACGCCGCCGCCGTGGTCGGATACGCGGACGATTGCATGGCCGTGATTCCGGCTTAAAGATACATCGACTCTGGTGCCCTCGGCCGTGTATCTTACGGCGTTTCTTAAAACATTTTCTATAGCGCTTCGGAGCAGGTTTTCGCTGCCCATCACTGTACAGTCCTCAGCCGCGGACACCTCTACCGACTTCCCTTTCGATTGAGCTTCAAAATCGGCATCCGCCGCGACATCGTTAACAAGTTCAGTAAGATCAACGCGAACCGGCTCGACCTCAGAGCTTCCACTCTCAAGCTTTGCCAGTATCAGAAGACGCGAGATCATCTCGTTAAGTCGGGTCGATTCTGTCTCGATCCGCTCTAAAAAGGGTGCCGCCTCCATTCCCGATTTTTGCTTTGCGATCTCGAGTGCCACATTGAGGCGGGCGAGCGGCGAGCGCAATTCGTGCGATATGTCGCTATTGAGCCGTTGCTGGGTGGTGATAAGCGACTCGACGCGCTCGGCCATGACATCAAAATCGCGCGCAAGGTCCGCCAACTCGTCACCGCGACGACCCACCCGCGCGGCGACCCGTGTTTTCAGGTCCCCAGCCGCGATCTGACGGCTCGCCTCGCGAAGTTTTCTGATCGGCGAGGTCAGATACTGGGCGAGCAAATAGCACAGAATGATCGCCGTCAGAAGCAGGCCGCCGAGCCGAGTCATTCCCAAATACGTCCCGGAAAAAAACGATGGCGGAGCCGACCGCTCCCACTGCATTACAAGCACAAACTTACGACCATCTGGAAACGTAACGATTCCGGATGCAACGGAGCGATCCTCGGACGAAAAATCAGTCCCCGGCACGTTTGCGGACCTGGTTCGTGCCACGATCTCACTGGTGTCGGCCGCCTCCTCATCCGTGCCAAACCATACGGAATCGTCCGCAGCAATGAGCGCCACGCGACGCGGCGGCTCGGTTCCCTGCAGCCGCGTAAGGTAGGTACGCAGGCCCTGCTCGCCCTCAGCCCCGACGATCTGCGTCGCGGTGTCGCTATTAACGAGCATCTGATTTCGCGTCGATCGCTGAAAACGATTATTTGCGGGGTCGGTCTGAAACGTCCGCGTCACAAACATTATCACGCCGATCATCAGAGCGATCGCGGCTAGGAACCAGAGAAAAATCTTAACGAACAGCTTCATACGACAGTATAAATATAGCCGACTGATCGGATAGTTTTGATGCGATCGGTGCCATCAACGCGCGTCCCCAGTTTCTTACGCAGATTGCTGATGTGCATGTCCAGGCTGCGGTCGTACGGCGATAGTCTCCGTTCGAGGACTGCCTCGCTAAGATCTTCTTTTTTGATAATATGGCCCGCGTGCCGTAACAACTCGTGAAGCAGCCCGAATTCGACGGATGTCAGATTCAAATCCTCGCCATCACGCATCGCGACGCGCGACGAGGGCGAAAGCTGTACTCCGTCTACGTCAAGCTTTTCATTCCCCTCGTCCGTCTCGCCTTGCCCGGCTCGCCGCAGGATTGCACGCAGGCGAGCCGCGAGCTCGCGCGGATTAAAGGGCTTTGGCAAGTAGTCGTCGGCACCTATCTCGAGCCCAACGATGCGCTCCATATCATCGCCGCGGGCGGTGAGCATGATAACCGGCAGCCGCGACGTCTCGCGTAGTTTTCGCAGCACGTCAAAACCATTCATCTTGGGCAGCATCACGTCGAGGATAGCCATGTCATAATCGCCCGTAAGAGCATGCTGCAAACCGGCTTCGCCGTCATTAATACACGATATTTCAAAGCCCTCGACGGTCAAGTATTCTGATACCAGCTCGCACAGCTCTTCGTCGTCATCAATGATCAAAACCTTGTCCATGATCTGTGATGATTCTACGCCAAAAGGGAACGGAACGCAGTCCTTTTACAATTCTTTACACAGAACAATACGGGATCTCAAACGGTTTGAGCAATAGAATGATGGTGGCTATGATGCTGCCAACAATAGACAGTCAGGAAGGCGGGCTTGCCCCCGCTGACAGGTGATTTCATACGCCACCGAGGAGTTAACTGTTGACCATTACACCGCCGATCATGGTGAACACGATACTGCCATCCGCCGCCAACCCGACGATATCGGCGCGCATTCCTAACTCCAACGCGCCGCGATCGTGGTCGATGCCGAGCAAACGGGCCGGATTTCGCGAAGACATCATCTCGACATCGACATCAGCAAAGCCGACCGAACGCATATTGTGGACGCAGTCGAGCATCGTGCACACCGATCCGGCGATGCTTCCACGCTCGTTCTGGGTGCGTCCGTTCCTCACGGTAATTTTTTCGCCCCAGAGATCGAATTCGCCATCGCCCAAACCAGTCGGGGCAACCGAATCGCTGATGAGCGAAACTCGTTCCGGCGTCTTGGCACGGCATGCGACGCCGAGCATCTCGCGGTGAACGTGAACGCCATCGGCGATGATATCAAAAGTCATGCCGCGATTCGCCAGCCCCCAACCAGCGACCCCGAGTTCTCGGTGATGTAGCCCGGTCATCGCGTTAAAAAAATGCGTCATATGCCGTGCTCCCGCCGCAAATGCCCGATCAAGGGTTGCCGCATCGGCCGCGGTGTGCCCGATAGAAACAATCCAGCCCTCGGCAACCAGCAATCTTATTAGTTCGATCCCGCCCTCGACTTCGGGGGCCAGCGTTGTCATATGCACGCCGCGTTTCAACCTCGGCAGCCGTCCACCACGCACCGCCCACTGCCCGCTCTTAAAAAACTCCGGCCTCAGAGCTCCGCACATCGCGTGAGCGGCAAATACGCCCTCGTAATGCACTCCAACGATCTGAGCAACAGCCATCTCGCCCTGAACCGACATCACCTCATCAATGACACCGATCACCCGCTCATAACTCTCATCCGAATCCGGAACCAAGGTCGGCATCCACGCCGTCACGCCGTGCGAGGCCAAAAACGTGCCCACCCGAATCAACCCATCAACATCCGCTGAATTAACATCCACCCCAACCGCCCCGTGACAATGGACGTCAATAAATCCGGGCCAGACGGTGAGATTGTCACGTTTTACTGTGAAGCCAATATCCAGAGAGGCCAGAAACGACCCATCGCCGAGAGCCTTGACACCTACCTCATCGAGCGGCGAGGTGAGTAGCGACTGTCCCACTGTCCCAACCGTCCCAACCGTCCCAACTGTCCCAACGTATTTTTGTCCCAATCGTTTCATCCTTCCGAGTGTTCGAGCTGTCCCAAGGTTTTCAAGTCACCTCATTTCCTGCAATTACTCATCTCCAGGCAAAATGGATAAATAAAACATATTACAACAACTGTTGCACAGCTTACACGAAAAGTCAAGTCTGGGCCGTTCAAAACCACTTACCCTTCACCCGCTTTTATTTGAATCCAACTAGTTTACAAAAAAGCCCGCGTCGAAAACTATCGACGCGGGCAAGCCAGCCAAACGATCAGGATCGTTTAGAAATTGATCTTTGCTCCGAACTGTATCGTCCGCGGGTCGCGGACCGTGGTTACCGCACCAAAGCTGCCGAACGTAACATTTGTGCTCAGGGCCCGGAAGTTAACATTGTTGAAAATATTAAAGCCCTCCGCACGGAGCTGGATCCGGACGTTTTCACCAAACCTTATATTCTTGACGGCCGTCAGGTCAAAACGGATGGTTGGCGGTCCCGTGATGTTGCCGCGAGCGGTGTTGCCGACTGTATTGGACACAAGAATGCGATTGCCAGCCGTATCCGTCAATTCAGAATTCCGCTGGAAGCACGCTGTGTTGAAGTACTGTTGAAGCGTCTGAGCTCCTCCCTGGTTGGGATCACACAACAAATTTGGCCTCGCCGACGGATTTGTGTTTATGATGCCGAGGCCGGCTGGGTCGAATGCCGATGTCGTGGCAGTAAACGGCAATCCTGAGTTGTAAGTCGCAATACCATTAAACTGGATTCCACCAAAAACCTTACTGACAAAATCATTCTGTTCCTTGAAGAATGGCAGCTCGTACAGGAAATTGGCTGAAAGAATATGCCGACGGTCAAAGGCTGCAAGTTGATACTCGCTCTTGATGTCATAGGCATTCTGCGGCGAGGTCGAACGGTCGTTGGGGCTCGTCGTCAGATTACGCGAGAGCGTGTAAAACGCATTCACTTGCGACGTACCCGACAATCGCTGGACCATTGACAGCTGTAGGCTGTGATAATTGGAATCGTATCGTGGCTGGACGATCGCAATGGAGCGGTAGCCGCGGTACGGACGCAGTTGGTCAAGTATCAATGTATCGGTAAACGCCGTAGCTCCGACCACATTCGTGTTGCCCTGGGCGGCAGTGTTCGCAGCACCACGGAAGGCATAACCGGCAAGCTGACAAGCAACGTCAGTAAACGCAGCCGCCTGGCCAAAATAGTTGGTGCCGGGTGCGCATCGAGATTGCAGGGCGAGGCCGGGCGGCAGGCTGTTCAGTTCCGTCAGCCCCTGCAGATGGGTGCCCTTAGACCCGTAATAGCCGGCAGTTATCAGCGTGTTGTCAGTCAGCTGCTGCTGCCAGTCAAACGAGAAATGCTGCATGTATGGCGTGTGCCAGTCGGTCTGGACCGCACGCAGGCTCTGTGAACCAACGCCTGCAACAACTGCCGCGTTTGCCGCCGGATTGTCTAGGCTAGTGCTGGTGGCGGTCGCGGTGATCTGATACGGCGGGTTCGTTCCGATGTTCTGGAGGAAAGTGCCGTTTAGGACTTGCTCGTGATAGATGCCGTATCCCATACGGATCGACGTCTTGCCGGTGCTAAACGGATCCCACGCGATGCCGATACGCGGAGCAAAATCGGTCTTGTTAATGTCGATTACATATTTACCGTATGGCGAGATGGTCGGTGTGCAATTATTCGCCGCTGTCGCAAAATTCTGCTCGTTGACGATGATACCGCTGCAAAAATTCCTGGTCGGGTCGACGATACGGCTACCCGCACCAGTCACGCGAGGCGCGTTTGCCCGATCAAACAATGCCGGATCAAAATTCGAGAGACGGCCATTACGATCTTCCGGCGAACCGAAGTATGAATAGCGAACGCCTAGAGACAAGGTCAAATTGCTGCGGGCCTTCCACTCGTCCTGGATAAAACCCTCAATCGCCTTCTGACGCAGGTCGGCCGTGTAGTCAAAAGCGGCCTGAGTAAAGGTGGCGACGTTGCCGACAAGAAAATTTGCAAATCGTTGAAGATTGGCGGCGACGGTCGCAGTGACCGCACCCGGAAGTACGACGCCGCCCGGTGTCGTATATGCCTGTCCAAAGGTCGATCCCGCAGGTAAGGTCGCGCTAAACGAGCTGAAACTTCCTTCATTTACACCAGCCAAAGCATTCTCATTTTTGCGGTATTTGGAGTAAACACCGCCAATCTTAAATGTGTGGTTGCCGGTAATAAAGGTCGTCGTACCGGTGATATTGTGCTTGTACGAGAAGTTGTCGTACGGGCCAAAGCTGGTCAAGCCGGTAAATCCATTGCCGGTTAGCGATGGAATACGGTCGCGTTGATTAACGAAAGGCAGCGTCACCGGCACCTGCGTCCGGGCGAGTGAAAGCAGCCCAGTGTTGTTGCTAAGAATTGCGCCGTAACCGTAGTTATAGCGAGCCTCAAAGATAACCCGAGGGCTGAAAGCGTATGTTGACTGATATGTATGCGTGCGCCCCGGCGAATTAGTCGAGGTTGTGGCGACACCGCGAAGCCCAGTACCCTGTGAGAAGAGCGAGTTGCCGTCGGAGGTCGGAATCTTGTCCTGCTGATAGCGGTAAAACATCGACCATTTACTGCTGACTGTGTGGTCGACCTTGACGAGTTCCTGTCGAAAATCGGCTTCGTTGGGGATCTGATCGATTAACGCGAATGGATTGCCGACGGTAGACGCATTCGGATTCGGGATATTATTGTAAACGCCGCTCAGATACGCGGCCGCCGCCGGATTAATCAATGCAGTGGGAATTGGCATGTTCGCCGCCAGAATATTTGCACCGGTACAGGTCTCACCTAGATAGGTACGGGCAATACAAACCGGAATCGGAAAACGGCCTTGTTTGATAAAGGCATCGGGCACTGTCGTCGTTATCGGAGCAGTGAAACGCCGGTCATATCTTCGCTCCGTCGAGAAGAAAAAGAAGGTCCGATCATACCGGCGGAAATACGGCTCATCCGGGCCCCGTTCGCCAAAATCGAGGAAATAAATCGGGCCGCCGATGGTGCCTCCGTAATTGTAATAGGAGAAGGGAGCTCGCGAGGCCTTGCCCTCGGACGTTCGACCAAACGGCGGATTCGCCGTGATGCTGTTGGTCAAAAAGTTGTTGGCGTTATATTCCTCCTTGCGCATAAAGAGGAAGGCACTGCCGCTGAATCGGTCGCCGCCCGAGCGGGTGACCACATTGATCTGACCACCACCGCTGCGCCCCGATTCGGCCGGATAGAGCGAACGTAGGATCGAGAATTCCCCGATCGAATCGACGCTGGGATAAGCCTGGATCGTGATGTTCGACCCGCGGTCGGTCACGTCGGCGCCGTCAACCGTAAATGTGTTCTGGCTGCTGCGGGCACCATTGACCGCGATATTGATCGTATTAGCCTGACCGTCAGGATTTGTTGTGCCGACGTAAACCTGGTCGGAGAGGTCGTTTGAAACGCCCGGAGCGAGGGTAATGAGCTGCACCCAGTTGCGGTTGTTGATTGGTATCTCGCGGGCCTGATCGCCGTTGATGATCGTCGCACTCGTGGCAGAGGCGGTGTCGACCGCGACACGGTCAGCCTCGACCGTTACGCTTTCCGAGATGTTACCGGCCGTCAGTTCGACATCGAGATTTCGGCGTTGGCCGACGTCTACCTTGACCTTTGTTTGTACGGATTTCTTAAAGTTCGGAGCCTCAACAGTGACCGTAAATTCGCTCGTCGGCAGATTAGGTACCGAGAATTCGCCGTCATCGCTCGTTGTGGCCGTTCGCACCACTATGTTGTTCTTCGACGGGTCGGTGACCGTAACGGTGGCATTTGGAACGCCCGCACCATTAGAGTCTTTAACCGTACCGACAAGCGAGCCCGTTACTTCCTGTGCAATCGCGCCGGCGCACATGGCGAGGCTCGCGATGACCGTCAACATCCACATCTTTTTGCTCATTTCTTTTTTCCTTTTTGTGTATAACTCTGAAATTTGACGCGCTTGTCCCATAAGTTTCCGTTACGTTTATGGAATTTTATCCATAAATTTGTTATCGCATCACGCTTAGCGAGATTGAGCATCTCAGCGGAAATGCTGCAAGGAAACAAGTTGTTACGGTTTCGGCGAACTTAACAGTTTTATAACTCTTAACATCTTATTTGTAAAGCAAGAACGGTGCCCTGCGGCGCAGGAAATCACTTAAATCTTTTTGCCACGCAGATTCGATAGCCTCGGCCGATTCACCGGCCTTGATTCGATCGACGACCCCTTGATTTACTACCAGTCGCAGCGAGCGCTCCGCGGTCCAGTCATTCGGGTACATCTTGCGCAAAGCCGCAGCCAGCTCAAAACCAGTCCGCACTGACCGAAACTGTCGTCGGTCCGTGATAATTATGTTGACCCCGCCCAAATCCTCGTCTTTATAAACCGATGCCTTTGGTTTGTACCGAACCGGTACGAAGCGCACACCCGGCAGGTTTTTCTCATTCAAATATTTTGCCAGCTTGACGCCGTCAATCCAGGGGGCTCCGATAACCTCAAAAGGCGTGTCCGTGCCGCGTCCGACGCTGATATTTGTTGTCTCGAACAGCCCGATTCCGGGATAGAGTGTCGCCTCGGTCAGGGATCGCATATTCGGCGATGGGTTGACCCATGTCTGCCCGGTCTCGTCAAACCACATCGACCGCGACCAGTTTTCCATTTTGATAACCCGCACATCGGCTCCGATCTTGCGCTCAACATTCATCATCGTTCCGTGCTCGCCGATGGTCATGCCGTTGCGAACCGGTGTCGTATGCGCGGCGACAAATGACAACTTGTCTTCCTCGCCAAGCGAGCCCTCGACCACATCGCCGCGGATCGGATTTGGGCGGTCGAGGATGAACACTGGTTTGCCCGCCTTTGCCGCTTCCTCCATTACATTCTTGAGCGTCGCCGTGTAAGTCCAAAACCGCACGCCGATATCCTGAATATCATAGACGAGCGCGTCGAGGTCCTTAAGCTGCTCCGGCTTGGGCCGACGCGTCTCGCCATAAAGCGAATAGATAGGCAGGCCAGTTTTTTCGTCCTTGGAATCTTTCAGGCCTTCCTGATCAAGATCCCCGCGAATGCCGTGCTCGGGAGCAAAAAGGGCAATGAGCTTGAGATTTTTGGCTTCGTTAAGGATATCAATGGTCGGTCTGCCCGCGAGATTGCGGCCAGTGTGGTTTGTGACCAGGCCGATTTTAAGACCGTCAAGTTGTCTGAACTTATCCCGCTCCAGAATATCGATGCCGTTGAGAACCGTAACCGTAGTCACGCCGCTGGGCAGCGTTGCAGGCAAGGGTGCCTGCGTTCCGGCGCGCCGCACCGCTTCCACCGCTTCCTTAAATTTCGGCAGCTGTGCCGCAACCGCCGAATTGTAAGTGCTCTCGGCCAACCGGTACACCTCGATCGGCGTGTCCTCGACAGCCGAAGCAACAACAGTCGCAACCTTGGCTCTGAGGGGTGTCACATCACCCTTGCCGTCAGGATGGACGCGATTGGAAAGAAACACGACGAACGTCTGCGAAACCCGATCGATCCAAGTGCTCGTGCCAGTAAAACCCGTATGCCCAAACGACCCGAGCGGAAACAACTCGCCCCGATTCGACGAGAACGAGGTATTAATATCCCACCCAAGCCCGCGCGTCGCCCCGTCCTCGGAAACGACGTAAGGTGCGGTCATCTTAGCGACGGTCTGCGCGGAGAGGATCCGCCTCTGGTTAGGACCCGGAGCAATACCGCCGTTTAGAAGCATCTGACAGTACCGCGCGAGATCGTCGGCGGTTGAAAAGAGTCCGGCGTGGCCCGCTAGTCCGAACATTCGGTAGGCGGTGGGATCATGGACCTGTCCACGCAGAATTCGGTTCCCGGTCTGCGTTTCCCCTTCGAATTTGGCGCCTAGATAGCTGTTCTGGTTTCTAACGTTCTCAGTGGGGGCTATTCGCGACTGGATTGCCCGTCGAGCGTCGGCCGCGGCGCTGTTTGGCGTCATCGCTTCGCAGAACAATAGAGTGTCGCGCATTTCGAGAACGTTGAATATCTCGCCCTCAGCCAGCAAAGTGTGACGGTTGTAACACTCGGCGTCGGCTGTAAACGGTGTGACACCGACCGAGCGGCGAACGATTTCCGCCAGCACGATAAATCCAATATCCGAGTAAACAAATTTGGTCCCGGGCACAGCTCGCAGTTTTTCTTTTTTTAGAGCAGCGAGCATGCCCTCGCGGCCGGTCCATTTCTCGCCGAGATCGAAATCGGGACGGTAGCCTGAGGTGTGGATGAGAAGCTGTTGGATGGTGACTTTCTTTGCTTCAGGGTCGTCGATGTCGGTGATGAATTTGCCGATGGTGTCATTCAGCCGCAGCTTTCCCTGCTCGACAAGGATCATTATGGAGGTCGCGGTCGCGATGGGCTTTGTCAGCGAAGCCACATCAAAGATCGTATCGACCGTCATCTTTTCGACCGTCGGAACGAGCGAGCGATTGCCATAGGCTTTGCGAAAAACTATTTTTCCGCGATGCCCCACCAGCACGACCGCCCCGGGCAGCTTTTTGTCTTTGATATCCTGCTCGACCAGGGCATCGATCAGATTCAGCTTCGCCGGATTCATTCCAACGGACTGCGGAGCGGCTACGGGCAGGCCCTGGGCAGAGATAGAAACAAAGGATTGGAGCAGATTTACCCAAGTTAGGAGCGCGGCTGCAATAACAAGAGATCTAAACACTCGGCGCCTCAGTGACCGAAAAGCGACTTCTATTTTCCTATTCATCCTAATCCTTAATACGAGTTGCTCCGGGTAATCCGTTTTACTATTTCTCCGCTTTCAGGGCCTTCTCGCGCTCAACGAAGCTTTCCCTACACAATGCGACAAATTCTTTTGCTATCGGCGAAAAATATCCGCCGCGAAGGCGGGCGAGGCCGAGTTCCCACTTTATCTCAGCGCCCTCGATGAGCCACGAGGTGAGGCGGCCCTCGCGGACTTCATCGGCTATCGTTTTTGCACCGGCCGTGCCGACGCCGAGTCCGTTTTCAACCATCTGATTGATCGTCTCCTGTCGCGACAGCTCCATCACAATATTTGGCCGGACGTTTGCTGCGTTAAAAAAATCGTCGATCATTCGCCGCGTGTTTCCACCGCGCTCGCCGAGTATCAGCTTTTCACCCGCGAGCGTTGCGGCACTGATGTATTTCTCACTTCCCAGCCGGTGTTCGGGATGAGCGATAGCGACGATCTCGTCGCTAAAGAGCAGATCGGTCGTGATGCTCGAGTTATCGACCGGCAGCGATACAAAGGCGATGTCCACGTCGCCGTGCATTATCTTATCGACCAAAACCTGGCTCGTACCCGCACTAATTTGCAGTTCCGAGTTTGGAAACTTTGTCCTAATGTTGCGCAGGATCGACGGCAGCTGCTGAGTGGCAAACTCCGCGGATGCCGATCCAATACGCAGCCGGCCAAACTCTACGCCGCCAAGCTCTGCAATTTCAGCAAGGGCGGAATCGTGCTCGCGCAAAATCCTTCGGGCACGATTGAGAAGGTACTCGCCCGCCTCGGTCATGATGACGCGACGCGGTGTACGCGTAAACAGCTGCAAGCCAACCTCGTCCTCCAGCTGACGGATCTGCATCGAGATAGCTGCCTGCGTGACATTCACACGCCGTGCACCAGCCGTAAACGTCTTTGCGTCGGCAATAGCTAAAAATGCTTTCAATTGTCGGATTTCCATCGGTATTGGTCGATTAGATTATCTTATTGATAACATAAAATCCTTTAACTTTGATTATATGTCAAGTTTTGCGAAGAATGTTAGTTGTATTCCTGAGGTCCGATGGCAACATCTCGCGCAAAAAGCGACCGAACTCGGCGATCCTATCCGCTCTATCTGGGCGTAGACGGCGGCGGCACGAAAACTCAGATCGCATTAATTGACGAGTCGGAAGCCATAGTTGCCGAGGGCACCGGGGGCCCGTCCAACCCGCTGCGAGTGGGAGTTGAAACCGCAGTCGCAAATATTTCAAAGGCGATAGACACAGCTTGCGACTCGGCCGGCGTATCTCGGGGAGATATTGCAGCGGCCACGCTCGGGTTGGCTGGGGTTAGGCGTGAAGACATTCGCGAACGTGTCCGCGAGAGTTTTGATTCGCGTTATCGAAGTCAGAAAACCGCGGTAATGACTGACGCCGACATCGCCCTCTTTGGCACGACTTTCGGTAAGCCAGGTCTGGTCGTTATCGCCGGCACAGGCTCGATATGTCTGGGAATGAATGCGGCCGGCGAAAGAGCCATAGCCGGCGGTTGGGGACCAATAGCTGGTGACGAGGGTGGCGGTCGCGGTATCGCCGACCAGGCATTGCACAGCGTCGCTAAAGCGTCAGACGGGCGCGGTCCCGCGACCAAACTCAGCGAGCGAGCCGCTGAGTACTTCCGAGCATCAAACGTCGAAAACCTGCTGGTTGCGATTTACGCGCCGCAAATAGACAACAGCCGGATCGCTGGTTTTGCTCGACTTGTAGTCGAAACGGCACGCGAAGGCGACGAGGTTGCAGTTGGTATCATTCATAACGCCGGCCGCGAGCTCGGCACGGCGGCAGTGGCCGTTCTCAAGCGGCTTAGACTCGTAAACGAAAAGGTGCCAATTGGCTGCGTAGGCAGTGTGTTTGGCGCCGGCAACCTCTTGACCCGCCCAATGATCGACGCCATCCGCGCGTCTCATGCAAATGCATATCTGACCGATCCCGTCATGCTCCCTTCAATGGCGGCCGCCCTCATGTCACTGAGAATGGGAACCGCCCGCGTCGTACGTCGTCCATCAAAATGAAAAAGTGCTGACCTTTTCACGTCAGCACTTCCCAGAAGTAGGCAAAGGTTTAGTCCTCAGAGTCTCTGACGAACTGAATACAGTCCCCCTGATTCCTGAACGTTCGTGGCGTATTGAATCTTTGCCATCCGCCATTCTTACACTGTGCCGCATTCGTAGGCGGTCCAATCATGGGCGTGGGTGACGTGCCTGGTGTTGCCGTGGCCGTGGGCGACGGTGTTGGTGTTGCCGATGGCGTACGTGTTGGCGATGGCGATGGCGTACGTGTTGGCGATGGCGTCGGGGACGCAGTCGGCGACGGTGAGACCGTGGGTGACGGCGAAGGGCTTATCGACGGCGAGGGCGAGGGGGACGGGCTGGGTGTCGCGTCGTCGTCGTCGTCACCATCGTCGTCGTCGTCATCATTCTGCGTGCGGTTTACATAGCTCACACATTGACCCTGATTCCTGAAAGGCTGGCCGTCGGCCTGAGTGACGAGCTCGAAACCACCGTTCTTACATGCTTCCTTTGTGAGAGCAACCATATAAGGTTGGAAGTTGTAGGTGGTCCCGTCGAAGTTAAACTGATCAACGTAGACGTTGTAATTCGGGTTAAAGGTGCCAACGTTAGCTCCAAAGCCGACGACCACGGCACTGGGACATGCCGTCTGGAGCTGCTGCAGCCGATAGAATGGCGCTCCGCCGTTACCTGCTGTTACGGTGCACGCGCCGCCGGCATTTACCGTGCGCGTGGACCAAAACTGTCCGGCATCGACGTCCCAGAACTGCCACGTTCCGTTCGTGGCCACCACACCGTTCTGATAGGGCTCAAAATTAAATGTAGTGAAACCTATACACTGGCCTGTTGTGGACCTGCCGCCGAGGCATGTGATGAGCTGATAGGCTGCAGCCGCGTGCGCGGGGCCGCTGATCTGCCTGGTGTAATAACTTAATTCGTCAACGTCACGCAGCCGCGTGTTGGCAGCATGAAGATATTGCGCGCGCGCCGCGTTAGTGCCATCGGTCGTGAGCTGCAGAGCTCCAGATCCGCCGGGAGCACTTGGATCCGTAACAAAATTTACGTCGCCGCCCGCGTTCGTTGCCGCATACGACCAACCCTGCTGATTATTCTCAGTAACGTAGACGGTCGAACCACTCCCGTCCTCGGCCTGGACAACCTGATGATTGAGGTTTACCGAAAGCGTGAGTGCAATCGCGAGTACGGTGAGACTGGTTACACCTAAGATATTCTTCTTCATTGTTGTACTTCTCCTAGCTCTTTCTCTTTTAAGTCGCGGCGGATCGAGCAGATCTGATCGCAACTTTGGTTACCTACGGGGCTTACGCACCAGCCAATTCGAGCGTCCTGTGCGTTAACTGCCCAGCCACGGAACAAACTTTTGCAAAAGGGAAATGGCACTATCTAGTAAACTAGTCGTGCCGAGGAGAGATAGATCAAAACTACGACTAAGACGATGACCCTATACTGGCCGCTACGTCAAAGATTAAACCCGATTCCCAGAAACGTACGGCAGGTATCGGAGTCAGCCCAGCCTCTGCCGCGTTATTAGACCCTGAGCTAATCTTAGCAGACCCCCTCACTGGGCTTAGTATGGAACTATACAAACCTGCTCAAAAAAAGTGCTGATCTTTGATTTTGCTTGAACTACTTGACTTTTTTTCCAGATTCTATGCTTATGGCTAAGGATGATTCCTATAACCGAGATCGATAATGCAAACACCGCCGAGATCGACCGGGTGACCACGGTTGAGGCTGTTCGTCTGATTAATAATGAGGACAAGTTGATTGCTGATGCAGTCGGTCGCGTGATGGCGGAGATCGGCCAGGCGATCGACCGCGTTGTCGAACGCCTACAAAACGGCGGGCGGCTTTTTTATGTTGGAACGGGCACGAGTGGACGGCTTGGCGTGCTTGATGCCTCTGAGATCCCGCCGACATTTGGTGTCTCTTACGATCTTGTCCAAGGGGTGATTGCGGGCGGGTACGACGCACTGCATAAGGCATCGGAGGCGAGCGAGGATGATGGCGAGGCGGGCGCACGAGACATTGAAAATCGCGGTGTGACGGAAAAAGACGCAGTGATAGGAATCGCTGCATCGGGCGGGACACCTTACACGATCGGGGCGGTCGAATATGCCCGGAAATTGGGCTGCTTTACCGCCTGCATCAGCTGCGTGCCCAATTCCGCCCTTACGGAGGCCGTTGAGGTCGCAATCGTCCCAGTCGTTGGCCCTGAGGCGATTACCGGGTCGACCCGGATGAAATCGGGCACTGCGCAAAAGATGGCCCTGAATATGATCTCAACCGTCGCGATGATCCGGCTTGGTTATGTAAAGGGCAATCGAATGACGAATGTGAAGCCGTCGAATGAAAAGTTAAAAGAGCGTTCGATACGCATTCTCGCGGCAGAGGCGGATATAAACGAAGCATTGAGTAAGAAGCTCCTTGAAACCGCTCGGGGCGATCTCCGAATTGCCCTAGTTATGAAACGCGCCGATGTCGGCTATGATGATGCGAGAACAGCGCTTCTCAGTTCCAACTTCGTCGTAGATCAAGCGGTTCGCAGCCTCGAATAAATGCAAACACTCGATCTCATCATCATCTTCGGCTATCTGATCGGCATCACGGTCTTTGGCATTCTGTTTTCGGGTAAACAGGAAACGACGACCGATTATTTTGTCGGTGGACGCAATGTGCCATGGTGGGCGATTGCGATGTCAATTGTCGCGACCGAGACGAGCACGATTACGTTTATCTCGGTGCCGGGTATTGCGTTCGCACGGAACGGGAACTTTCAGTTCCTGCAGCTCGTTTTCGGCTACATGCTCGGGCGCGTCGTGATCTCTCTGATTTTCATCCCGTTGTATTTTAAAGGCGATCTGCAGACGGTTTATCAGCTTCTGGGTGAGCGGTTCGGCAATAAGGTCAAGATGCTGGCGTCGGGATTGTTTGTCGTGATGCGCAACATCGCAGACGGCATTCGGCTGCTGTTGACGGCGATAGTGTTGGCGGCGGTTTACACGGCCTTTGTACCCGAGGCCGATCAGACGACGGTTATTGTCGGTTCGGTCATCTTACTCGGGCTGGTAATGATCGTCTTCACCTACTTCGGCGGAATGGAAGCGATCATCTGGATCGAAGTCGTCCAGCTCGGTATCTACATCGGCGGAGCGATCGCGGCGGCAGTCGTTTTGGCAAATTCAATCGAAGGCGGATTTGCCGGAGCTATCGAGATTGGTCGCCAGTTCGATAAATTCGATGTATTCGATTTCACCTGGGATTTTACAAAAACATATACGTTCTGGGCTGGTCTCATTGGGGGCTGCTTCCTGACGATGTCGACGCACGGCACCGATCAATATCTGGTTCAGCGTTATCTCTGTACGGATAAGGCAAGTCGCGCATCGCTTGCGTTGCTCTCGAGCGGGGCTGTCGTGCTCGGGCAGTTCATCGGATTCTTGTTCATCGGCGTTCTACTATTTGCCTTCTACGCGCCCTATAATTTGGCGGAATACGCCCAGGCCGGCGTGGCGGGTTCGGGGATTCCGGCACAGTTTCCGTTTACCGGCGGAGACAAAGTTTTTCCCGATTTTATTACAAAATCGATGCCGAGCGGGCTTTCCGGGCTAGTCGTCGCGGCGATTTTCGCCGCAGCTTTGTCGTCGTCGCTGAATTCTATCGCCGCGACGTTTGTAAATGATCTCTACAAGCCGTTTAAAAAGAACCCGACCGACAAGCATCTCTTTAAGGTCTCGCATATCCTGACGCTCGTTTTCGGCATCGTACAGATCGCGGTCGCTCTTCTTGTGATGCGGCAGGAACGCTCGGCGCTCGATCAAGCGCTATCGGTCGCGTCGTTGTTCAATGGTCCGGTACTGGGCGTTTTTCTGATCGGCACGTTCTTAAAACGCGTGACCGAAATGCCGGCCCTAATCGGGATGATAGCCAGCATCGCGTTGATGTTTTATATTCGTTTCTACACGCCAATCGCTTTCCCGTGGTATGTGCTGATCGGCAGCGTGACGACATTCACGGTTGCGTATCTGGCGAGTTTGCTATCTCGAGTAATAAAAATGAAGTTTCTGCTTAGTCTGCTATTAATTTGCGCAATCACCGGCACCTCGCCGCTGTTAGCGTTCCAAGTTAAGTCGCGATCCGACGTCCCCTTTTGGCCCTCGAAAAAGTCGATTGAATTCGCCGCGAAACAAGTCAAGAAGATGTCGGTTGAGGAAAAGGTGGGACAGCTTGTCCATGTCGGCATAAATGCCCGATTCGCCAACCAGCAGAGCCCTTTCTTCAAAGACTTGCAGAGGCATGTCGTCGAAAATAAGGTTGGCGGCATTATTTTCTTCGGTGCGCCCCTATACGAAACGACGATCCTTGCCAACCGAATGCAGCAGAATGCCAAGCTGCCGTTGCTGCTCTCGCTGGACGCCGAGACGGGCATCGGGATGCGGTTCGAAGACGCGACAAACTTCCCGTGGGCGATGGCGGTCGCGGCCACCGGGAATCCTGAATTTGCAAGGAGAATGGGCGTTATCACGGGCCGCGAGGCCAGGGCGATCGGCATCAGGCACGTCTACGCGCCGGTCCTGGACGTCAACAACAACGCGGCTAACCCCGTGATCAACGTCCGCAGCTTTGGCGAATCGCCCGACGATGTGGCCCGATTCGGGATTGCTTTTGCCGAGGGAATTCAAAGCCAGCAGGTTATTGCGACAGCAAAGCACTTCCCCGGGCACGGCGATACAAATGTCGATTCGCATCGCGGCCTGCCGATTATTGATCTTCCCCGTTCAAGATTTGACGCTATCGAACTCGCTCCTTTCAAAAAAGCGGTCGACGCTGGCATCGGGTCGATCATGATCGCTCACATTGCCCTGCCGCAGATCGACGGCGAGGAAATCAAACCTCTCAAACAATTCATCCAGGGAGACGCCGAGGCCGGCGCCGAGATCGTAAAGCAGCAGGCGACAATTCCCGCCACGCTTTCCGAAAAAGTGCAGACAGGTATTCTGCGGAACGAGATGGGATTTAAGGGCCTGATAGTATCCGACGCGATGTCCATGAGCGGTCTGACGATATATTTCAGTCAGGAAGAGGCGGGCGTTCGGGCATTTCTCGCCGGCACTGACATATTAGAAAAGCCCGCCGATGTCGAAGGAATGATACGTGGTTTAACGGCAGCGGTTAAAACTGGGCGTATTCCAATGTCAAAGCTGGATGATTCTGTAACGCGGCAGATCGCATGGAAGCATGAGCTCGGTCTATTCAAGAATAGAACGACCGCGGTAGAACAAATCGATCGTCTCGTCGCCGGTCCGGAAACTCTCGCTCTCACCGACGAGGTCGCAACCAAAGCAATCACACTAGTTCGGCAGGATAATTCTCTGCCTCTTTCGCGCAGTGCAAAAACGGCTGTACTGGGACTCTCGAACGGCTTTGACGGTCCGCCCACAATGAGCAGTTTCGTAAATGGCCTGCGGACGGGTGGACTAACATTTTCGCTCGCCTACCTTCAGGAAAACTCAACGACAGACCAAATCAAGGCAGCCAAAAAGGCGGTAGACGAAGCCGACACCGTAGTTGTCGGTCTATACGGTCGCGTTCGCTCAGGTGCTAAGAACAGCGTCGGCATCCCCGACAACGGCGTCGAGATTCTGAAAAACTTATTAAAATCGAAAAAGAAGATTATCGGCGTCAGCTTTGGCAATCCGTATGTTCTTGGCTCTTTTCCTGAGCTGAAAACATATCTGGTTGCCTATGGAGATATGGCGAGCCTACAGCGTGCGTCGGCCAGGGCTCTTCTTGGAACGCAGGACATAACGGGCACGCTGCCGATTACGCTGCCAGGACTGCACACTCGGGGCACCGGAATCCAAATCGAAGGCCGGAACGCGGTCACCCCTGCCCGCTAGACGCGGGTAGCGGCTCACCGATACCCTCCAACATCACACGCCGAGGAAGTACCGGCGTAGCGGGCAAGCGGGCCCGCGTTCCGACGGCACATTCTATGAGTTGGCAGATCGAAAACTTCCTCGAAATACGCGATAACAGCCTACACATCGACGGCGTCGGTGCCGTCAGTCTGGCAAGCGAGCACGGCACGCCTCTGTTTGTCTTTAGCGAGGCGAGAATCCGCCACAACATTGAGCGTCTGCAAAAGGTCGCTAACGTTATAGATTGCCCGCTAAAAATCTGCTACGCCGCCAAGGCGATGTCCACCATGGGCATTTTGCGGGTCATAAAGGACACTGGTATAGATATCGAGGTCAATTCCGGCGGCGAATTGTGGAAGGCACTGAAGGCCGGGTTTCACGGCGATCAAATCATCTTCAACGGAACAAGCAAAGAAGTCTGGGAGCTCGAGAATGCGATCAATGCCGAGATCTACGCGATGCAAGTCGACTCGCTCTATGAGCTTTCCCTGATCGAAGAAACGGCTAAGCGGCTCGGTAAAAGGGCGAATGTAAGCCTGCGCCTTGTTCCCGAGATCGAAAGCGGCACTCACTCCGGCCTGCAAACCGCACTTTTAACATCGAAATTTGGAATGATGCCCGAAGAGGCCTTTTCCGCGTTCCGTGATTACAAAGATTCCCCGCACCTCGACCTTTGCGGCATTCACCTACATATCGGCTCGCAAAACCCTGATCCCGTGGTCTATACGCAGGCGTTCGAGGCGCTGTATGCCGGCCTGAAACGCATATTTAACGAAACCGGCAAACGACTTCGGCACTTGAATATCGGCGGCGGATTTCCCGTAAATTACCTGCGCGGCGCAGGCGATGTCGAGATCGCGCCGGCAAATCGCGAGCTGTTCGAATCAGAGTTCGAGCCGCAGGAAGCGATACGCGCGGCATGGCAGGCGATCAGAGAAGATAATGAATCCAGCACTTCGTCCGGATGGTTGGACGATCTAACGGTGCTGCTCGAGCCCGGTCGCAGCATCATCGCCGACGCGGGGATATGCCTGACAACTGTCAGAAACAGAAAGACCCGGCCGGTTCAGGCCGCGTCCGGAACCGACAATCGACCACTGACAAATGACCACTGGTTATTCACCGACGCGGGCTTTAACATTCTGCTTTCGATGGAGACCTACAAGTGGTACTACCACCTGATATCTGCTGTAAGAGCTGACGCCGAGCATACCTTTCCCTACAAGGTCGCGGGCCCGCTATGCGACGGCGGTGACGTGTATTTCGATATCGAGGGCGAGTATCGCCTGCCGGATTATCGAATGCTGCCCGAAAATGTCGAGCCCGGCGAGATTCTCGCATTGCTCAACTGCGGTGCGTATTCGCTCGCACAGGCCTCTCAGTACAACGGGCGTTTTCTGCCGGCTGTAGTTCTGCTTGGCATAGACGGCACACAAAAGGTCATACGGCGTCGCGAGAGCTTCGATGATTTGATTGCAAGCGATTTATTGTAAGGATGCTACCAACCGGTGCGACTGATTAGAGGTCGCAGGAGGTCGAGCTGGCTCTCGCTCATTGGCTCGATAGTGGAACCAACGGTCGTGGCCAAGCTTGCGAGTAATGCGGCTTGGCTGCTTTCATCGCGGATCTCAACAATCGCCCTGAGGCATTCGTCGACAAGCCCACCCGATTCTTCCGCTTTGGATTGCTCCGCAAACCGGCGGCCAATTTCGATCAGCGCTTCGGCCCGGGAAGTGGGTTGCGGCAAAGTCCTCGCCCCCGTCGCGGCTCGATCGAGTAATTCGAGCGACCTGACAGCATCTCCGTCACTGGCCTCAATGTCCGCAAGGGCTACGAAGGCGGTGATCCGATCTGTGTCGGATTCGATCATATTTACCGTTTGGTAAGCGCCGTCCGGCTCATTCGCTGCCGTTTGAAGTCGAGCAATCTGGGTGAGAGCCGCAGAGCTTTTAGCCTGGTCATTATTCGTTTGCGCGATCTCGATCCCACGAGCGAATTTTCCAAAGGCCCCAAACTGGACAGCGATGGCAGCCATCACTGAGTTTCGTGTACCGCTGTCGCGAGTTTCCGTTTCGCGCTGGGAACTGAGTATTTCGGAGGCCTCGTCGAGCGCATCCACCGCCTCGTCCTTCTCTTCCCTTTTCCAGTGGTCACGTGCAAAACCGACAAGCGCAGAGGCCATTTGCGTCTTGTCATTAACCAGATCGAGCGTACGTTCGGCGAGTTCGGTGCTGCCGGTTCTTAAAAATCCGAGAGCACAGGTAGCGAGTAGCCGGTCGCGATGCGTGTTATCAATCTGCTCTCCGAGAACGCGTGCCGCGGCAAAGGTTTCGACGGCGCGATCGTTCCGTTTCGCATCCACAAAACGATTCCCGATCTCGCACATCAACCCGACGCGTTCCTCGGCGTGTTCAACCTTTGCAGCAACATCCGCCGCCCGGTCGAGCCAGGTCGAGGCCCCGCGCTCATCCCCGCCGTCAAGCTTCGAATCCGCAATCTCCCTTAAGGCAGACACGCGGGCGGGTGCGAAATCTATAGTATCAATTGTCGCGTTCGCCGCCGCTTCATCGCCGCCTGTCGCCTGCCGCGCCGCAATTGCCGCATATACAAAGTCGGGATGTGACATCCGTGCGGCAACCTCGGCCGCTTTCGCTACGTCGCCCCGGGCGGCCTGCATGATCGCGATTCTCTCCAGCGCCTGAGCCTGCAAGCCTTCGTCTTCCACCGCGTCGGCAAGCTGTAGAGCATACTCATCGTCGTTGACCTCAGCGCATTTCTCAGCTACCACCATCAGCAATCTATCGCGCGAATAAGGGTCGACTACCGCATTCGATAGCTCGGCCGCGAGATCGACCTCACCGCTCTCTAAGAGTCGGGGGACGATCTCACCCATAGCTTCCGCATGCCCGTCTCCGCTCTCAATACGCTCGGCAAGAAACGCCGCACACAAAAGCAGCCCACTCTCCGCTTTTTCGCGTGAAATAAAATAGTCGGGCATATGAATGGACCGAAATCGGCCCGCGCGGGGAGTCGAGCCTTTTACTCTACTAAAAGACCCTGCGAATTGCGTCCGGAAACCAGTCTCTCAAATCCTTGGCCACGGCACCTGCCCCTGCGGCCCTGAGCTCGTCGGCCCTCACCGTGTTAGTAACGCCTAACGCGGGCAGATCCGCACTTCGGGCGGCGAGAACCCCGGGCGGCGAGTCTTCAATTACTAGGCACTCGCTATGAGTCATCGGGAGATGCCCTTGCGCCGTACGCACAGCATCTATCTTGCGAAAACCGATGCGGTAACATTCCGGATCAGGTTTACAGGCCGACACATCCTCTGCACTGACAATTGTCGAAAAATGCCCCGCCATTCCGCTCCTGTCCAGAACGTGCTCAATCTGTTCGCGGCTCTCCATGCTTACAATGCCGAGCTCAAAATGGTTAGACATTTTCTCGACAAAATTCTCAATTCCCTCAAAAAGAGGTAGCCGGTCACCGACTATCTCGCGCCATTTCTCAAATTTCGCCTCAACAATCTTGCCTATTTGCACGCCGTCCGCCGTTTTCCCTTTTCGCTCGTACGCCGCCGCGACAAACGTCCGGTCATCCATCCCAAGCGAAGCCAAGTAATCAGCGTCGGTCAGCTCAACACCTTCAGCGGCGAGCAACTCCTGATACGCCTTCATCTGGATCGTCTCGTCGTCAATGATGACGCCGTTAAAATCGAAAAGTATTGCCTTGATCATTAAATTATTCTAATGGAAACGCTGGGAGGGCGCACGTGGGGCCGACAAGGAGACTTAAACTGAGTCGAGATAACTCTCGTCAAACATATTCCCGCGGCCCAGAATGCGGTTTGGGTCCAGGGCCCGCTTCATGGCGGCCATTTCGTTCAGGTAACGCTCGCCCATCATGGCAGCGAGATATTTCCTCTTCAGTTTTCCTATGCCGTGCTCCGCCGAGACTGTACCGCCGAGCATTATCGCCTGTGCCACGCATCGGCCGTAGATGTGCCGTGCTCGCTCAGCCTCTTCGTCATTCTTTGGCAAAAGATTCGCGTGTAAATGGCAATCGCCTATATGGCCGAAAATCACATAGTCGATGCCACTCTCCTCGAGAATTTCTTTGTAATACCGCAGGTAGGATCGGAAATTATCGTCCGGCACCGCCATATCCGTCCCGATTTTTCGCTGGCCACTGCGGACGATACGTTCATTCACGGCAACCGGCAATGCATGCCGAAACTCGCGCATTTTTTCCCTGTCCTGTCCGTTCGCCGAGAACCACGACTGCTCGACATCAGCCCCGTGCTTATCTAGTATCTCGCTCCACGCGGCGACGATTGCATCCTCGTTTTCCGCTGATGTTTCCTGTTCAAAAAATATGGCACCGGCCGCGAGCGGCGTGTCGGGAAACTTTTCTGAGATGAAGTTAAGAGCTCGATCATCGAAATATTCCAGGAGCGAAGCGTCCACATTACTGCCCGCCTGCCGCGTCCCAAGCGATGCCGAACGAACCTCATCGACAAACGATAAAAGCTTTGCCTCGGAATTGAAGAAAACGATCCCGCCAAAATGCGCTTCCGGCTTCGGTATCAATCTCAGTTCTATTTCAGTTATTACCCCGAGCGTACCCTCGCTTCCAATGAATGGGTCAATTGTATCCGAAGGTGTTGAATGAAAGTATCCGCTAACATTCTTACGGACATTTGGGCGTTCATACGTCAATGGCGGGAGTGGAAAAGGAAATCCCGCCGCCGGTGTGCCGCGTCGAACGGTGATTCCCTCGCCGTTTGCAAGAATGATATCGAGGCGGTCCACAAACTCACGCGTGGAGCCATATTTAAAGCTCCGAGCACCCGAGGCATTTGTCGCAACCGTGCCGCCGATCTGGCAGCTCCACTCGGTCGGGTCCGGCGGATAAAATAGTCCTTCCGATTCGACCGCCTTCTGCACCTCGGCGAGGATGACTCCTGCTCCGACCGTCGCAGTCCTTGTTTCCCGGTTGATCGAAATTTTATCTAGCTTCTCAAGCGAAACGATCCAGCCTCCAAATGGTATTGCTCCGCCGACCGTACCCGTTCTCGCTCCCGCGACCGTTACGGGAATATGCTTGGCATTCGCCTCCCGCAGAATGTGGGCGACCTCTCCCGCGGACTTGGGGATAAAGAGCTGCTCCGCATGCCCTCCGGCCATGTTGCTGGCGTCGGTCAGGTAATCCTGCAGTTCGTCGGGCTGCGTTTTCTTTAGCATTTGAATAAATTATACAGGCTGGATGGTTAGGAGCTATCTTACCGTCAGCTCCCGTTCGCGTAAATATTTCAGACGATCGCGCAGCTCGGCCGCGTGTTCGAACTTCATCTCTTTCGCCGCGTGCCTCATGTCGGCTTCGAGTTGCTGGATCGTTTCCTTTAGCTTCTTGGGCGAATATTCTTCGACAGAGTCGAGGTCCAGCGGGATCTTAAAATAATCCGCTTCATAGGCTGTAACAAGCGTCGCGTCGATCGACTTTATGATGGTAGTCGGCGTAATGCCGTGCTCCGTATTGTATTCTTCCTGCACCGTACGACGCCGGGTGGTCTCGCCAATCGCATTCTCCATCGAACGGGTAATCTTGTCGGCATACAAGATCGCCTTTCCACCCGCGTTTCGAGCCGCCCGGCCCATTGTTTGGATAAGCGACCGTTCGGAGCGGAGAAAGCCTTCCTTGTCAGCATCGAGGATCGCGACCAGAGATACTTCGGGTAGATCGAGCCCCTCGCGAAGCAGATTTATTCCGACCAGTACGTCAAACTCGCCCCGTCGCAGGTCGCGCAGGATCCGAATTCGGTCAAGGGTCAGAATCTCGCTGTGCAGATAATTGACCTTGACTCCAACTTCCGCAAAATATTCACTCAGATTCTCGGCCATCCGCTTAGTGAGCGTGGTGACCAGCACGCGTTCGTTGCGTTCGGCGCGGATGCGGCATTCTTCGAGAAGGTCGTCGATTTGACCTTTAACCGGCCGCACCTCTATCACCGGATCAAGGAGGCCTGTCGGACGGATGATCTGCTCAATTACCTCACCCTCGGTCTTGACGAGTTCGTATGGCCCGGGCGTCGCGGACACATAGATCGTCTGCCCGACCCGACGCTCAAATTCCTCAAAGCTAAGCGGGCGATTGTCCTTGGCACTCGGCAAGCGAAACCCGTATTCGACCAGAGTGCCCTTGCGTGACAGGTCTCCCTTATACATCGCTCCCAACTGTGGGATCGTTTGATGCGATTCGTCGATGATCATCAGCGCGTTGGATGGGAGATAGTCGAGCAGTGTCGGAGGGGGCTCACCGGGCATTTTGCCCGTCAAGTGACGCGAGTAGTTCTCAATCCCGCGGCAAAATCCCATCTCCTTGATCATTTCGAGGTCGTACATCGTCCGTTGATGCAGTCGCTGAGCCTCGACGATTTTACCCTCGCCTACCAGGTATTCTTCGTGCTCGTCGAGCTCCTTCCGGATCGTTTGCACGGCCCGTTTGATCGTCGATTTCGACATCACGTAGTGGGTTTTGGGATAAATCGGAATACGTGTTTCGTGCTTTTTTATCACCTCGCCAAGCAGTGGATCGATAGTGTAGATCGCATCGATCTGGTCGCCCCAGAATTCAATACGATACGCCTGCTCGGAATAGCTCGGGTACAACTCCACGACATCGCCGCGCACTCGAAATACACCGCGGTCAAAGTCGATATTCACCCGCTCATACTGGAGTTCGACGAGCCTCTGCAGAAACTCCTCGCGCTTTATCTTTTGGCCCGGCTCGATGAAGACGAGCATGCCGTAATATGCATCCGGATCGCCAAGTCCGTAGATACATGACACGGACGCCACCACGATTACATCGCTCCGCTCAAAAAGCGCGCGAGTCGCCGAAAGGCGCAGCCGGTCAATCTCATCGTTTATGGTGGCTTCTTTTTCGATGTAGAGGTCCGATGCTGGCACGTAGGCCTCGGGCTGGTAGTAGTCGTAGTACGAGACGAAATACTCAACTGAGCTTTCCGGAAAGAAGGTCTTAAACTCCTGGTATAGCTGTGCAGCGAGCGTCTTATTGTGTGCGAGGACGAGTGCCGGACGTTGGGTCTTCTCGATCACGTTCGCGATAGTGAAAGTCTTACCGCTTCCTGTTATACCGAGCAGTACTTGGTCTTTTGCTCCGCTATTAAGTCCTGTAACCAACTGCTCAATCGCCGCCGGCTGATCGCCTTTCGGGACATTTTCACTAATGAGACGAAATTGCATCCCTTAATCTTAGAACATTCCGATAGCGAAAAAAAGTTTACGCCAGACGGATTTCTGTGGTTCGCCCGCCCTGTGAGATTATTGGCTTCCAATGGAAAAGAAGAACCTACGAGTCCTTTATTACATCTTGATTGTGGTCTTCATTGTCGTCGGAGCCATCCGTCTATATTCGTGGTCGCAGCGCCGCGATGACATAGCCGGGGCCTTTACGTCATTTGGTTTCGCCACGCTGTTTCTATCAATAACTATCGGACAGGAACGACGACCCCTCTACTACGGTCTCCTGGGCCTCTCGATCGTACTCATTGTCCTATCCATCATCTTGATGATCGCGAACTGGCCCGCATAAACTTCTCGGCATATATGGGCCAAGCAAAGAATTCCCGTTTCTTCTACGGGTGGATAATCGTCGCGATCTCGACACTATCGCTTGTAATCAGCAATGGCTTATCGATCGGCGGCCTTCCAGTTTTTTACAAACCCATCCAGGAAGAGCTGCTCGCGCTCGGCACCGTCACAGCGCAGACGAAGGATTCCGTAACCGGGCTTGGGGCCGGTCTTACGTTCCTGCTCGCGGGTATTTCTTCGCTGATTATCGGGCTGTTTATCGACCGGATAGGGTCAAGACGGGCGATGATCGCGGGGTGTCTGGTGCTGGGCGGCGGGCTGCTCTTTTATTCTTTTGCGGACCGTCCGATTGACATCTACATGTCTCACTCGCTGCTCGGCCTGTCGCTCGGATTGATCGGCGTAATGATCCAGACCGTCCTGATCTCGCACTGGTTTCGCAGGCGGCGTGGGTTAGCGATCGGAATCGTTCTGACCGGGACGAGCTTTGGCGGTGTGATCATCCCGCTCATCGCAACACCGCTCATCGCGGCGTACGGATGGCGCACCTCGATGCAGATCCTGAGCCTTATCGTTTGGATAGTGCTGCTGCCGGCGATGATTTTTATTGTAAAAGAGCGGGCCTCCGATCTCAATCTCACTTACGACGGAGACATCTTGCCTGCTGACGCCAAGATCGACGCGGCCAATGTCCTCGACGGAAATACGTTTGCCGAGGCTCTGCGTTCGCCTATTTTCTGGATCATAGCCCTATGTGCCCTACTAATCTTTTATCCGATCTTCACGATCAGCCAGCAGTTCATCCTGTATCTTCAGAATAATTTAGGCGTGTCAAAAGAGCTGGCGAGCGCGGCGCAGAGCACCCTTTTCTTTTCGAGCGTCGCCGGCAAGTTCCTTTTTGGATGGTTGTGCGATCGATTTCCGGTTACGACGGTAATAATCGTCTGCTGCGGAATTATGTTCGCCTCGACCGTGATGCTGCTGGGATTCCTGACGCCGTCGACGATATTCGTCTTCCTGGTCCCCTTCGGACTGGGATACGGAGGCACGTTTGTTCTGATTCAGTTACTGACGGTAGAAAGTTTTGGATTGCGAGATATCGGTAAGATACTCGGTGCGATCACGCTGATAGAGACGCTCGGCGGCTTTCTAGGCTCGGTGATCACCGGGCGGCTGGCGAGTATGTCGGACGGCGATTACACGTCGGCATTTTACGGCGTCGCGATCGCGGCGGGCATGGCTCTCATCATGACCTTTGCGATGAAGCTCGCGAACGCGCATCGAAAATCACCGTCGGCACATACAACGGGCTTGTGATGCAACTAGGCCATAATAGACTCGAAGCTGCCAACGGCATCTTTCGCCCGCTCGACGACCTCCGCAGGAATGTTCGGGGTTTCCAGCAATTCGTGCAGCGGGACAAGGGTTCTTTCGTCGCGAACAACTTTAAGGACATGTAGGAGCGCAAATTTTACGCGTTCGTCGCGATTGGTCGTAATAGCCTCAAATATCTCGCGTGTCTCGCCTGCTTTTATGAGCAATACCACGAGGGAGTATGCCTCGTACGCGATCTTGAGGTCGTCGTGCACCAACCTATCAAACGATTTAACAACAATTCCGGATTCGATCGCGGCACGGGCCGCGTGGCTCATCCGAAACTCGTCATTCGCGTCAATGATGCGTTTCCAGGCTTCGGCCCGGTCAAAATTCAGGCGAAACAAGCCGCGGGCAGCGGCCGCTCGCACCTCGCGAGTAGGATCGGCACACGCGAGAAGAATCGCCTCGAAAACCGATTCGTGGTCAAATTCCGTCAGGCTCGTGACGGCCTTCGAACGCAGGTTGGCCGACAAATCGTAGAGAGCGATCTCCGAAAGAGCATCGATTGAATTACGCGTCCGAAACCTGGCGAGGATCCTCAAGGACAGCTCTCTCACATTCTCGTCTTCTTCGAATTCATCGTTCGCCTGGTCGATAGCATTCACAAGCGACTCATCGTTAGAGAGTGGCAGTACCTCGTATTGCTCCGAAGGCGACAGGTCGCTAAAGCTGTTGACCGGCAGCTGAACATATTGCAGCTTTCGCATCCGCTCCTGAAACGCCTTTGTCTCAAAATTCAGATCGTCCATTGCTGGCGTCGTAATCGGTTCGTCGCCATCGGTGACTGTGCCGGCACCGGCTTTTAGCGTAGATTTTTTTGCTTTTCTCAGGGCCTCGGGTTCACGGTCGGCGTCGACAGTCTCGGGGATGCTGCCAGAGCCCGCCTTTTGATACCGGGCGTCATAGTTGTATTTCGGTTTCGGGTCGCCCGCAGCACTCTTTCGCCACAGGTAATAGGCGACGCCCAGACCGGCGATGACCATCAGGCCCACCGCAAGAAACCAGCCGCCGCCGCTCTCGGCCGCCTCGATAAATTCTTTTTCTTCTGCCGACTGAGCAGCGGCCGATGCCGCCCAAAAGGCGACAGAGAGCACAGTGCCGACGGCTCGACAAAGCATTGACGTATTGCGTTTCATTAGTTTGAAATTCCCCGGTCGGGACTGACGGTGGATCGGAAATATCGTAGAGGTGCGTGCGCAGTTTGGAGCGTGCTGCTCCTGAACCTCTACTTTCCACCAACTATTATGCACTTTGTAATCCCATTTGTCATCACAAATATCAACCGGTTTGTTAAAGTTTCAACAGACGCGTTTTTCCAGCGAAAAGTCGATAGATCAAGGTTCGTCAAAACTGAGACGTAACGATTGTCTTCCATCACAGTAACAGCGGAAGGATACGTGCCTTTTATTGCATCTGCTGGCAAACTACCGCGGCTCGTATTAAAGTTCTAGCATACGGAATATGAGTGAAACCGATCGCGAGGATCCCATACGCGAGTCTTCGATCGCTGGCTTGAAGCTTCTGCATCGAGGCAAAGTTCGCGACGTTTATGAGGTCGACGGTGAGCGGTTGTTGCTCGTCGCGACGGATCGGATCTCAGCGTTCGATTGTATACTGCCGACCCTTATACCGCGTAAGGGCGAGATTCTGACGCAGTTGTCGGCATTCTGGTTCGAGCGCTTGAAATCGATTGTTCCCGGCCACCTGCTTACCACTGACCTGACGGAAATGCCGGCCGGGTTGGGTGCGATGGACGAACTGCGGGGCCGCTCGACCCTCGCGCGCCGGACGGAGGTTTTCCCGGTTGAGTGCGTAGTACGCGGATATCTAGAGGGTTCCGGATGGAAGGACTATCAAATGACGGGCTCGGTATGTGGACAAGGATTGCCAAGAGGCCTCCGCCAATGCGAAAAACTGCCTGAACCGCTATTCACGCCCGCGACAAAGGCCGCCTCAGGCCATGACGAGAATATTGATTTTGACCGATTTACCGCGATCGTCGGCAAAGAAACTGCCGCGTTCTTGCGTGAAACAACCTTAAAACTCTATCAAACCGCCAGCGAATACGCCGCAAAGCGCGGCATAATCCTTGCCGATACAAAATTCGAATTCGGTCGCGACCGCGATGGTAATGTTTTGTTGATCGATGAAGTTATTACACCGGACTCCTCGCGTTTCTGGGCCGCCGACACTTACACGCCCGGTCACGCTCAGGCGTCATTCGACAAACAGTTCGTTCGCGAGTACCTGGAGACGCTCGAATGGGACAAACGACCACCGGCACCGTCTTTGCCGCCGGAAATTGCCAAGGCAACGACAAATAGATATTTGGACGCGTATAGGCTGTTGACGGGCAAAGAATTGGTTCTGGTTACATGAACGACAAATTTGCGGCGTCCAAGCGCTAATTCGTCTTCCTTCCTGAAATCGCTAATTTACAAGTGCCGTGAGCAGGACGCACTCGTGCGGTTCGGCACAAATTTCCTATATCTATGTATAGATATGAAGCGTATAATTTCTATTCTTTACACAATCTTTCTAGTCTGAATCAAACATAGTGCCGGACACGATTATCGTCGGCATATAATGGCGGCCTTTGAGATTGCTGTGATCCGTTAAACCCCGAAGACCAGAGACGTTCGCAGCGGCGGCGATTCCGGTTTTATTGCTCTATTGGAGAGTCATTATGAACGACTTCGGAAAATTTATTTCCTCGAAAAGGCCACGCCAGATAAGATTGTTTCGCCAACTATTTCTTCTTCCGGTCCTATGTATGGTGGGTTTAACGCATTGGGCTACGTCGGGGCACACGCAAGGCCAAAACGGAAGACCATTGGCCTCGGCCAGAGGCCTGTCGCGGGCTGACGTCGGCTGGCTAACAGGGGCATATTTAACATCGCGTTCGCCTGCAAGTCAGAGTCTTACCGCCGGCCAATCGCCTTTTTCATTTCTCGGCGGCCCAGCAACCCCGAAAGGCACTCGTTCGCATACTCGTGCTCAAAACCTCACTGTAGCTCTGCCGACGCCTATTCCTTACTTCTCCGTCACCTGGACGGCCACGGCCAGCGGTGATACCAACACCGTCATCGGTGGAAGCAGTACGGTCGAGTCGCGCCGGATTGTCATGGCCGGCAGCGCCATTGTACGTAAACTCGATGATGATAGTGACCCTGATGGAGAGGAGGATGCATTTCCTTTCAATGTCACTATCACCGATGACTTCGATAAAGTTGAAATCTATACCGAAATACAAAATGGGTGCCCGCAGGGTGGACCTCATCGGGACCACCGTAACTGGTCAATAACCGACCCCAATCGCGACGACCCTGGCCCTGATCTTTGGCTGAGAATTGATCCAGCTCAACGAGCTGACGGCACCTGGTATATTCAGGACCCGTTTCCTCTTTTCTACCTATTCCGCAACCGCCGCTACAAAGAGACCCATGACGTCACCGATTGTGAGGGCCGTACCACCTTAGATAACACTTCGTACGATTCCGGCGCCTTTGGCATCGTGGCTTACCCAGCCTTTCCCGCCGTTATAGAAGGCGTCAGGAGGGAAGGGTGTTCAGCGCCAGCCGACAGTTCACGGTGGTACGCGAGGGACGCCTAGGTCCGATTACGGTCAACTGGTCGTTCGTCGCGCGGCGCCTGTTCGACCGCGATTTGACGGTCGACCGACTTGAGGTAACGCAGGGATTACAGGATAGAGCTAATAGCATCCCGCTTGTTCAAGGTCGGCGAACGGTCGTCCGGGCCTACCTCGGCGTTGGTAAAGAGCAGGCAGCAATGGAAAACGTAACCGGTCAGCTCACCGTTTTTAGCGGCGGCACCGAGCTTGGCTCCGTGGAAGCCTTCAATCCGGGTGGACGCATCACGGCGCGTCCGCAACCGGATTGGCTCTCTATCAACCACACGCTCAATTTTGAGGTGCCGATAGAGTGGACCCGGGTGCCGTCGCTGCGATTCGAGGTTGAAGTCAACGACGACCATAGTGTATTTGAGACGGATTACACCAACAATAAGCTCTCGGCCTCACTCACATCCAAAGATTGCAACACAGGCATCAACATCGGATACGTTCCGATATGGTTCGATCCACCCGAGGGCAATTTTGGGTGGCCGCCGAATCCGGATCCTAAAATTCACGTCGCCCAGGAATTTATGCGCAAGATCTATCCTATTCCTGAGAAAGGCCTTAACTATACTTTGTTGCCCACACTGTGGTGGAGGCAATCTCTTAACTATGCGGATGCCGGGGACGATCTGCTCAGGGAGTTGAAGAAAAGACGTCTAACGGGCGGTGCTCCGGGCACCGGCCACATCTTTGGCTGGCTTCCGGTCGGAGGGTACACCTTTGCCGCTGGCTTTGCCGACTTACCGGGCTTCTCGGCGTGGGGCCAGGACGGCAATTTCTGGCGGCTCGCCTTGGCGCACGAAATTGGGCACAACAAGGGTCTAAACCATGAGCCAGGCGGAACGACGGCCGGTAGCCACTGGTTTGACGTTTACGAACGCAAGATCAAGCCCCCCTATGAAGGTCAACAACTGTTAGGGATGATGCAGGGGGCCGAAGGCAGTGGCGACTCGCCGTATTGGATGAGTCCAACGTCATACCGCTTACTAATGGGTAAAATGTGCAGCACCGGGGCACAAGCCCCACAGGCAGTACCCCAGTCTCCCACCGTTACCGATAACCTCATCGTGACCGGCAGGCTCAGCAACCTGACCATCGCCGCGGGTACGCTCGATCCGCTGTATCGTACGACGACAGCCCAGAGCGAAATTCCACGGGTCGGCACGTCCTACTGCGTGAAACTAAAGAACGCCGCCGGCAGCGTCTTGAGTCAATATTGCTTCGACATGTCTTTCGAAGGCGAAGGTACGACGCCGCCGCCCACCATGTCGTTCGGGATGGCGGTGCCGTATCCCGTAGGATTGAGTCGGGTCGAGCTTACAAAGGGCACAGCGGTGCTCAGTTCCCGTCTGGCCAGCGCAAACCCTCCCGCCGTGACTCTGACTTTTCCGAACGCATCCGGAATGACGCTGAGCGGCGTGCAAAACATCACATGGAATGGGAGCGATCCCGATGGCGGCACGTTGACTTATAGCTTGCTGTACAGCCGCGACAACGGTGCGACATGGCTCGGTGTCGGCAGCAGCATCGTCGGCAACAGCCATCAGCTCGACTTTTCGTCGCTGCCGGGAGGTACCGGCGGCCTAATCAAAGTGATGGTCTCCGATGGTTTCCGGTCATCCGAAGATGTTGGGGACAATACTTTCACCATCGCCAACAAACCGCCCATCGCGGCGATCGTATCGCCGCCGACCGGGACAAGGTTCCCCGTGAATACAAAGCTGACGCTCCAGGCAACCGGCGCCGATCTGGAGGACGGATCGTTGAGTGACACGGCGTTCAGATGGTCATCTGATCGAGCCGGTCTTTTGGGGACCGGGCAAGTCCTGGAGGTCAACCTTTCAACGGGAAATCACATAATTACGCTGACTGCGCAGGACAGTGGCGGGCTGACGAGTACCGCGACCATTACTTGCAACGCGGTATCGACAACGACGTCGCCTCCCGTAACAGTTTCCGGACGGGTCACGACGCCCGATGGGCGCGGCCTTCGAAATGCAACGGTGTCGATCACCGATTCGCTCGGCATGCGCCGAACCGTGACGACGAGTTCGTTCGGGTTTTATTCCTTTGACGATGTGCGCTCAGGCGAACCATATACGATCGCCGTTTCGTCAAAACGATACCGATTTGCCGCCCGCAGCGTGCAGGTCGATGGCAATTTATCAAACCTGGATTTCATTGGGCTCGAATAACCGTCGGAAGCCGCTGGGTAATTTTCAGTAACAAGGAGAGCGCGCAAACTAGGAAGAAATATTGAGGTTTTGAAATATCTAGAAACGTTCAGTTCGGCGCTCCCGCTCATCACCGATTCGGCGCGCGAGGCGAGACATCTCGCCCCATAAAAATATTTTTCATTTAACTCGGTGTTAAGCGGGTCGCGGTTTCCGCTGCCTCAGTTCGGACGCACGCCGGGTTTCGCTTACCGAATCTGCACAACAACAATCGTATCATCTATTGTAATCGTCGCTCCCGGCGTCTCTGCTATCAGGTTCTGGCCAAAAAGAACCGCCGTCTCGTTAACACCGAGGGCCTCGCATTTCTCTGGCATCACATATTTTGCCATTCGATAACTGGCTAGGGTCTTTAGAGGTTCTTTGCCGTCAAACTCGCCGTTTGCCTGGTCGACCGTCGTAATCACACAACGCTCACACGGTTTGGTCGAACGAAAAACAGCCTCACCAACGCGGATTCGAACCCAACCGTCCTCGGCATACGCCTCGGAATCCGCGACAACCATATTCGGCCGGAACCGATTCATTGGCAATGGAGCGCGGACACTCCTATCCGCTTTTGTCGCAGCTTCGTCTATACGCCCATTCAAATCTGCGAGCGATGCCTCGCTAATAACGAGCAGGGGGTATCCGTCCGCAAAGCTCACGATTTCCCTACCCTCATTAAATCGCTCATTCACATTACGCCGCGACCCGTCGGGCATATAAACAAGCTGACACCGGATGCCGAGTGCGTCAGAAAACCACTCGCTGACCGGGCCCAGATAAACCTCGGCATCGCAGACGCTGTTCCAGATCGTCACCCGTCCACGCTCGCCTGAATCCGGCTCGAAAGGAATTTCCATCGTGCCTTCGTTCTCGCTTGTCACCCGTAACCCGTCGCTAGTCACTTCAACCGCAATCGCCGCCATTCGCGGGAACTCTCGCTGAGTCATGAATTTCCCGGCGCGGTCGGTAAGCATCCAGCGCCGATCATGACGCAAACCTCGATCCTCTACCAACGCGGAAGGAACGGTAATTCCCTTCAACGATTTAATCGGATAGATATTAATCTCGGAAATATGCACAAAGATTTCGTAACTGGGTACTAAACTTGATAATGGGGTTATCAAGTTTTCTTAATTTTCTGTTACAGGATTGACAACGTCAGCGCAGTTCCCATATACTGGCACTCTTGTATCGCGAGTGCTAAAAGGCTGTTCAAGCATTTGATGCAAGACGTCATTTTACACGAAAACTTTACTTGAAACGAGGAGTTAATTAACTATGGCTACAAACATTACACCACTTCACGACCGCGTAATCATTCGGCGGATCGAGGACAACGTTAACCAGACGGCGGGCGGGCTTTTTATACCCGATACTGCAAAGGAAAAGCCCCAGGAAGGCGAGGTCATCGCCGCGGGCGAGGGCAAGTATAAAGAAGACGGTACGCGTCAGTCACTCGATGTAAAAGCCGGCGACCGCGTGCTGTTTGGCAAGTACTCAGGCAGCGAGATCAAGCTCGACGGTGACGAGTTCATCATAATGCGCGAGGACGAGATCCTCGGCATCATTTCACGCGCAGGCGCCGCCGCGTAGATCTTTGACCTTTGAACTTCGATTCGGAGTTCCGGTCAAAAATCAAAGATCATAAATCCAGGATCATATCGACGAAGGAGAAATTAAGACAATGGCAAAACAAGTAGTACACGGAGAAGAATCACGCGCGGCTATCCTGCGTGGTGTTAATCAGTTGGCCGACGCAGTAAAAGTAACACTGGGACCAAAGGGCCGCAATGTTGTTATCGACAAGAAATTTGGCTCGCCGACGATTACCAAAGATGGTGTCACGGTTGCTAAAGAGATTGAATTAAAAGATACGCTCGAGAATATGGGCGCTCAGATGGTCCGCGAAGTCGCTTCCAAGACGAGCGACGTTGCCGGTGACGGTACGACGACCGCGACCGTTCTGGCTCAGGCGATCTTCAAAGAAGGCGTTCGTACGGTAGCGGCTGGTGCTAACCCGATGGCACTCAAACGCGGCATCGAAAAGGCTGTGAAGGCAGTTGTCGAGGAAATTCACAACCAGGCAAAGCCGGTCTCCGGCGACGATATCGCAAACATCGGCAAAATTTCGGCCAATGGTGACAGCGAGATCGGCAAGCACATTGCTGAGGCGATGGACAAGGTCGGCAAAGACGGTGTCATCACCGTCGAAGAGTCGAAGACGATGGAAACGAGTCTCGAGGTCGTTGAGGGTATGCAGTTTGACCGTGGCTATCTCTCGCCGTATTTCGTCACCGATCCTGACCGTATGGAGGCCGCTCTCGAAGAGCCGTTTATCCTGATCCACGAGAAAAAGATCTCGAACATGCGCGATTTGCTGCCGATTCTCGAGCAGGTTGCAAAGCTCGGCCGTCCGATGCTGATCATCGCCGAGGATGTCGAGGGTGAAGCCCTTGCCACATTGGTTGTGAATAAGCTGCGCGGCACGCTCAATGTCGCTGCCGTCAAAGCACCCGGCTTTGGCGATCGCCGTAAGGCAATGCTCGAAGACATCGCGACGCTTACAGGCGGCAAGGTCATCTCGGAGGATCTCGGCATCAAGCTCGAGGCGATCACGGTCGAGGACCTCGGCAAGGCCAAGAAGATCACGATCGACAAGGAAAACACGACCATCGTCGAGGGTTCGGGCACGGCCGATGCAATCTTTGGCCGCGTCAAGCAGATCCGCACGCAGGTCGAGGAGACCACGAGCGACTATGACCGCGAGAAGCTGCAAGAGCGTCTGGCGAAATTGGTCGGCGGCGTTGCGGTGATCAAAGTCGGTGCAGCCACCGAGACCGAGATGAAGGAGAAAAAGGCCCGTGTAGAGGATGCAATGCACGCAACCCGTGCGGCGGTCGAGGAAGGTATCGTCGCAGGTGGCGGTGTCGCTCTCGTACGTGCTGCAAAAGCTCTCGACACGGTCGAGGTCGATGATGCAGATGAGAAAATCGGCGTCAACATCGTCCGACGTGCTCTCGAAGAGCCGCTTCGCCAGATCGCCGGCAACGCCGGTCAGGAAGGCGCGGTCGTAGTTGGCAAGGTCCGCGAGGGCGGCGACAACTATGGCTTTAACGCTCAGACCGAGGAGTACGAAGACCTCGTCTCAGCCGGTGTCATCGACCCCGCAAAGGTCACGCGAACAGCTCTGCAAAACGCAGCGTCAATCGCCGGCCTGATGCTCACCACCGAAGCCATGATCGCCGACGTCCAGGACGACAAGGGCGGCGACGGCGGAATGGGCGGCATGGGCGGCGGAATGGGCGGCATGGGCATGGGAATGTAACCGGAACGCGGACACTCCTGTCCGCAAGCGCCGCGAAACGGCGTGATGTTCATGTACGCGCGAACAACCGCGAACAACCTAGCAGTAAAAGGCCTCGTCGAGTGACGAGGCCTTTTTTCATCCCTGAATAATTACCCAGTCTACCGCGACAACCTTCGCCCGTTCGCCAAGCGAAAGATCGCCAGGACGACGATCGCACCGATTATGGAAGAAATGAAACTCGGCAAGTTGCTGCCGATATTATCAAACGAGCTGATCATCGGATACCCGAGGAAATACTTACCGATGAGTCCGCCGACAACGGCTCCGACGATCCCCAGAACTGTTGTCAAGACCACACCGCCGCCGTCGCGGCCGGGCAAAATAAATTTGGCCAGGTAGCCTGCCAAAAATCCTAAGATCAACCAAATAATTAAAGAAACCATTTTATTCTCCTTTTTCTAGCTCGTCACTAATGACAAAATGCGGCTTCGCATGGCCGTCAATTTCATCCAGTGTACACCTTTGACCTTACCAGCGTAACCCAGCGAGCGATCGTCTGCGCGTTCACAGCAAAGGAGTTCAATTTAATACGGAAAAGTAAGCTCGGCTTAGAATGCTCACGCAGGCCGAGGCGTGTTAATCACAAAAGGCCTCGTCACCAGACGATGTCTTTTCTTACTTATTTCTGGGCGTTGACAACTATACTATCGAATAGTATAGTTTCTCCGTGAGTGTCGAGCTGATCCATTTTGTAGAGTCTCCCGGATTCACAAACCGAGTCGATAAGCTGGCGTCGCTTGACGTGCTCTTTGCGCTGCAAAACGATCTGGTAAGGAATCCGGAGCGCGGAGATTTGATGGAAGGGTGCGCGGGCGCCCGAAAAGGCCGTGTCGGATCAAAGGCGTTAGGTAAAGGCAAGAGCGGAGGCTTTCGGTACGTTTACATCTACATCGCGATAGCGGGAACGATTTATCTGATTCATTTTTACGGCAAGAACGAGAAAGCTAATCTGTCAAAAGCCGAAAAAAATGAGCTGGCGAAGTTGATCAAAGAATTGAAGAGGATATATGGCGAAAAAAGTTGAAGAGAGAAATGAATTTTTCGAACACCTAAGGGAAGGTTTCACCGCGTCCATTGAGCATGCCAAAGGCACGCGGAAGGACCTCCGTACGACGACCTTTCCTCGCCCGCCGGAAGAGCTTTCGGCAAAAGAGATCACCGAGGTCCGCACCCGTTTAAACCTCTCACAATCAGTATTTGCCAGGTATCTCAATATCTCGCCCAAAACGGTTCAGTCCTGGGAGCAAGGTCACGGAAAGCCCAACGGAGCCAGCCTAAAGCTTCTCTCGATCACAAAGAAACATCCGAACGTTCTCTTCGAAGCATAAGAAGGCTGGGGTCATAAGAAGGCTGGTAAGAAGGCTGTGGTCAGGCCTGCGCTATTGCCATGCTTCATCGGTCGGAATATTACAGAATCGCAGGCCTGACCTCCTCGGTTTTTCTCCCTCCTCAACTCAACAAACGAAGGGCCTCGGCAGATCGGGAGCCTTATTCATATTCGATCTCTAGGGTTAGAATTGTAGCCACTATATGCCTGACAATGACGATCTAATCAGATTCTTTCGTACGCGCGACTATAAACTCGAGCGATTTCTAGACAAAGGAAAAGGGGCGACCGGCGAGACGGCTCTTCTAAGGGATGAGCAGCTAGAGAGACTCTTCGTTTGTAAGAAGTACGTTGTAGACGATCCGCTACGCCGAGAAGATTACTACAAACGATTCGTAGATGAAGTGCGCCTTCTCTTTGATGCTTTTCATCCCAACGTTGTTCGGGTATTTTCATGCTACTTGTTCCCATCGGCTCGTCGTGGGTACATCATCATGGAGTATATTGACGGCACGGATCTGAAGACATATTTGCAGGGCAACCCCGGAGCGATCGATCAGTTATTCCTTCAAACAATTGCAGCGTTTAAGCATCTTGAAGAAAAAAGAATTCTGCATCGCGACATTCGACCGTCCAACATAATGGTTTCAAATGACGGCGTTGTAAAGGTTATCGACTTCGGTTTCGGTAAGCAGATCGACTCGTCGGATAGTTTCGGTAAAAGTATCACTTTGAATTGGGCGGCAAGCGAACCGAAGGAATTCGAAGACGGCAAGTATGATTTTTGCACGGAGTGTTATTTTGTGGGCAAACTTTTCCAAACGATCACGAAAGATCTAGGAATCTCAGACTTCAGTTACGCCGACGTTGTAAAAGCGATGACTGAATACGATCCCGCAGACCGCATAAAGTCATTCAGTGAGGTTTCGACCGCGACGCTAACTGAGGCCGCGTCCACAGATCGCTTCAGTGAGGAGGATCGGCAGGTTTACAGGAGAATCGCAGACTTTGTTGTAGCTGCGATACAAGAGTTCTCCAAACCCGTTACATTCGAACAGGACTCGGATAAGGTACTTCAATCGCTCAAGGCTGTCGAGACCGCCTCGCAGCTTGAGACAGTGCTCCAGAACGCTAACCCATTGATTAAGAGCTTGGTTACTTGCGAATTTACGTCGAGATTTGTGGAAAATAAACTTCGAATAGACGATTTGACCCAATTTGTTAACTTTTTTCAGGCGCAGCCGGAAGAGGGAAGGCGAACAGTGCTTTCGAATTTGTGGACTCGATTCCGCACCATCCAATCTGTGGATCCGAACGATATTCCATTTTAACGATAAGAAATGTGGGATTGGTGGAGACAGGCCTCCAATCCCCCCAATTTTATCGAACAACGTGAATGAAGTTATGGAGCCAGGCCCACAAAAGAAGGATGGGGTCGGGCCTGCGATATTGCGATTCTTGCAATCGGTCTGAATATCCCAAAATCGCAGACTTGACCGCCTCAGTTTCCCATTGGTTCTTTCTAATTTCGAACGAGAATCGCAGTATCGCAGTCTGACCCCAAAGCTTCCTATAAGAAATATAAAGCCGTCCGAGAAGAGAAGACAAAAAACGCCGGCGGTCTGTTGTGGACTGGCGACGTTTTCATCGTTTATAGTGAGGAAGCGATGCGCCGCCGGGGCCGTCTTAAATAATCCATGTTCAAACTTTGCCCAATTGGAGGTTCTCGTGCTAATTAGATCACTCGCTTCTTTCCTAGTTGTCGCTTCGGCTTTTGTTATCGTGACCGGTCAAACTCTGGATGCCAAGAAGGAGGAAGGGGACAAGGCCGCAAAGAGAAGCGGAATACCGGGCGAAAAGCTGCGGGACATACCATTTCCCGCCGGTGTCGACTTGCAGTTCCTCATAAAAGAGTTGGCCCGAGAAATGGGCCTCAACGTCTTGTTTGATCCTGAATCGTTCCGAACGCCCAGCAGAAAGACGTTTATCGATCTTAAGAATGTAACGGTACCGGCAGCGCTAGACTACGTCCTCTTGCAGGAAGGGTTGGTTTCCGAGGAGGCGGGACCGAAGACGATCATCGTGGCGGTTCGATTTAGGGGAACATCGATTCCTCAGATCGGGGTCGGAGTTACGCCGCTGACCGACCAGCTCGCCGAATATTTTGGCGTCGAGTCGGGAATACTCATCAACAACGTTCGCCACGATTCGCCCGGCTCGAAAGCGGGACTCACGGCTGGAGATGTAATCGTCGGCATCGACGGAAAAACCGTTCGGCGTTCCCTAGAACTCATCCGTGCGGTAACCGACAAGAATGAGAGTGATTTCACCCTGAGAATCGTACGAGACCGTAGGGAACAGACGGTCAGCATAACCCGTTATAACGCTTCACGCTGACGCCCACACCTTGCCGCTACTCAGACGGAAAACTGTCTTTTTGGGACGGAAACTGCCTTATTGGGACGGATAATTACCTTATTTAAAAGGGCCTCGGGTTTTAAGCCGAGGCCCTTCACATTCAAGGGTCAGGAGCTACGGTAGCCCTAACTGTAACGCCGCACGCATCGTCCGCGTCGGTCTCTTACATATCTGTAGACGAGGTAACCGCCGGCACCTGAGCCTGCTCCAATCAGGGCTCCTCGTTTGCCGCCGAGGCCGCCGCCGATTGCGGCACCGATGCCGCCGGTGACTAAAGAACCGACCACTTTTCTTTTCGTACTCGTACGTCGCCGAACACGGAATGTCCCCGCAGGACAGGCACCCAAGGCCGATGACTCAGCCTCGGCCGGTTCCACGGGCAGCGACGCGGCCACCGCCGATATCGGCATCAGAGGCGTTATCGCGAACGTACTCACCAACAAGAATGTCGAGATTGTCTTTTTCATAAATTCTCCTGTTTTCTCAAGGCTTCTCGGGAGAGACGCAATTTCATTCTAGCGCATCTGGTTAGCAGACTCAGTACGCCAAGACGTAACTTTTTCGGCTCATCCAGCCGACTTCACCGCGTAGTTAGCGATGGCTTGTTCCCGGAGCCGTAGCAATCACTCTCTTCGACTCTTTTGAATTCCGGCCGGAATACGCAGTATCCGTCGCCATCGCGGAAGATTAGCGTGCCGCCTGGGCCTGGGCCGGGGTCGGCTTCACGATCCGGATCGCATTAAAGAATTCGAGCGTCATGTTCCCGTGCTCTGTACGGCGTGAGTCCTACTTTGGCTTCTCAGTCGCAGTGCGTTTGGCGGACCATGTGTCTTCGGCATTGCCGCCGAATGAGACTGTACCGGCGAGGTTATCGCCTGAGAGTTTGCCCGTGAAGCTGAGCGTTAAGTCGTTGCTGTTGTAGTTGATGGTGTAGGCGAATGCGATGTCGTTTCCCTTAACAGTGCCGGTTAGCGACGCGTCGCCGCTTGCTCGCTTTACTGTACCGGTCAGCTTTTCGCCGTCAACCTTAAAGATGATCTTGAACGGCCGCGCTCCACCGGGTGTGTTCATGGCCGCGTCCCATTCGCCGGCAACCGAGGTTTGAGCCGAGACGCCGGCACTCGCAACAAGTGCGATAAAGAGGGTGATAAATGTGAATGACGCAATTCTTTTCATTGAGAGTTTTTTCGGCGAATGATCGCCTCTTCGTGTCTCGAAGCAGTTTCTAGGCGTTTGAGGACTGATTACGATAGGCCGCCTTGCGATGCCCTCGTTCTTCTACAAAAAAAGCAGCGAGCGCGGCGGCTATCAGGGCTACACCCACGAAGGCCAGTAGGCGTGGGCCGCCGAAGATTCCGATGAAGAAGGCAGCGACGCCGATGACCGCCACCAGCGAGCCTGCCCGGCCCGCCGACTTTGAGATTCCGCTCGGGTTGTTCATACTCCTCACGATAACAAATAGGGCTTTCACGACAAAGTGCCCCGCGCGACAACGGATGATTCGCCACGCAGCCTTTGAAACGAGCGGAGGCGGACAGCCGGCGCAACTTTCCGGCCCAGTGTGCGTGCAAAATGGCAACCGGGAATCGATTTTATGAAGAAAGTACTTATCCTGACAGCGTTTCTCGCGGCATTCTCCGTTGCCGTTTTTCCGCAGGATGGCCCGCCGATTATGAGCACTTCGACGGTTGACGGTGCTCGATTTGAGATGGTTCAGCCTTCGTCTGACCGCAATCTGACGTTTCGGCTGGATAAATTTACGGGGGTAGTTCACCGGCTCGCTGCATGCCCAAAGGACGACTCGGTCGGGAGCGATAGATGCTGGAAAGAGATGGTGGTCCTTGACCTGCCCAAATCCTTAACGAACCGTATTCGGTTTCAAATCGTCGTGAACGGAGCTGCGCTGCGGAATATTTTCCTGCTGCAAATCGAGACGGGCAAAACGTGGCAATACGGAATCGAGCGCGAGGACAAATGGCATCCTTTTATCGAGTGTAACGACCGGACCAATCCCAACTGCTCCTGGCGGCCATAACGTTCGCAACCCGACACTATTTATGCCGGTAGGTGATGCGGCCTTTGGTGAGATCGTAGGGCGAGAGCTCAATGTCGACACGGTCGCCCATCAGGATCCGGATGCGATTGCGGCGCATGCGGCCTGATATGGTCGCGAGGACCATGTGGTCAGTGTCGTTGATCTGGACCTTGAAAAAGGCATTGGGCTGCTTATCTACGACGACGCCGCCCATTTCTATCAGTTCTTCTTTCATAAGTTGAGTATATCGAAATAGTAATGCCTCCGGAAGCCTACTAGAGGCACCGGAGGCCGTACTCAAAATGCCCGATGGATCTCGGTCATTTTTACAAACTACCAGCCGGAGCCGCCGCCGTAACCGCCGCCGCCGCCGCCGCGACTGCTGCCGCCGCGTCCGCCACCGCCACCGCCGCCGCCGTAGCCGCCACGTCCGCCGCCGCCGCCGCCGCCGCTATTTTCGCGGGGTTTGGCTTCGTTGACCTTCAGGTTACGTCCGTCGACATCTTTACCATCGAGCGAGGCGATAGCTGCATTAGCTTCCTCAGCGCTCGACATTTCGACGAATGCGAATCCGCGTGAGCGCCCTGTTTCGCGATCTTCGATCAAGCTAGCTGACTGCACGGTGCCGTGTTCGCCGAACAAAGTCTCAAGATCCTGAGCTGTAGTGTTAAAGGAAAGATTTCCTACGTAAAGTTTCGTTGACATTATAATTATTATCCTTTTCCCTTTTCGGGAATTCAAGAGAAGCGTCGAATTGTGAGGCTTTGCTTCGCGTGAAAAACGGTATGCGCACGAAGGGCCGATTTCGGATGCTCAAATACTTCAAGAGCTTTCAACTTCTGTAGCCTAGTAACGAACCTGCTCTCGAACTTATCCAGAAACCGTCTTTGACGAGCGCATCCATAAAAGGACGCAAGAGAAGGAAATACAGCGCTATGATGCCATAAATGTCTAATAGTTGCTAATCGAAAATCATGAATGTCACAGGACATCGAATCCGAAAAGGCGTTTACATCGAACCATCGGTCCTAATGTAGACCAGCATACAGATAGAAAGGTCGTTCATCCGTATTATGGAACTAGTGGTAGATTTAGTTACCATTGTTAATGTCAATCTGAATAAGAGGGGAATAATATGACAAATCAAGGTACATCTGAAGGGAAAGAGTCCGGCATGTTGACCGGAATGTTTACAGACAAAGAAAGCTCAGAAGGCGCGTACAAATCATTGCGTGACCGCGGATATTCGGACGATGATATCAATGTTTTGATGTCTGACGATACCCGTAATAAATATTACGGCGAAGGCGCCGACGTTGACTCGGAGCTCGGCAGCAAGGCCGCAGAAGGCACCGGTATCGGTAGCGCTGTCGGCGGAACGCTCGGAGCAATTATTGCGGGTATCGCCGCGATCGGCACCAACCTCGTTCTGCCCGGTCTTGGCCTAGTGGTTTGGGGTCCGCTCGCAGCCGCTCTGGCTGGCGCAGGTGCAGGCGGCTTAACCGGCGGACTCGTCGGAGCCCTGATCGGCGCGGGAATTCCCGAGGATCGTGCCAAAGAGTACGAAGAAGGTATCAAGGGCGGCGGAACAGTTCTCGGAGTTAAGCCTCGTTCGACCGAGGACGCTGACTTCTTTCACAACGACTGGACCACGAATCACCGCGGACAAAGCGTCTACCGCTAAAACCTGCGGGACGAGAGGATCGAGGGCCGCTTACGGCCCTCGTTTCGTATATCAATTCATTTGGAGGGGAAGATTATGAAGTTTTTATCGTTAACATTAGTGCTTGCTATTGCGGCACTCGCCGGCTGCAGCACGACCGGCAACAACGCGAATACGAATATCCGCGGCACAAACACTAACACGGGTTACACGACGAATTCGGATACCAATGCCAAACCGGCAATGCCCATGAATGCGACGAACATCTCGCCGCCGAGCATGGGCAATACGAATACCGGTAACATGAACACGCGAAGTACGATGAACACCAACTCGAAGGGCAACATGAACACTAAGAAGCCTTAGTCCTTTTGTTATTTGAGCGATCCAGACGCCGGCCAATCGCCGGCGTCTTTTTTTTTAGCAACAAACCCCAGGGAGGAAGAGAGTTCTACAGGGAGGGCCGCTTGATAAACTCCCACTCAAACCATTACAATCGAAAGTTCGCCACACGTGGAGAGGTGCGAGAGTGGTTGAATCGGGCAGTCTCGAAAATTGTTGTGCCTTAACGGGCACCGTGGGTTCGAATCCCACCCTCTCCGCCAGTTTGATTGCGGATTTTTGATTTAGGATTGAAGCGGCAGTCGCGGCCAGATCACGAATTCAGAATCTAAAATACTAGGAAAGGTGCAAGAGTGGTTGAATTGGCAGCATTGGAAATGCTGTGAGCCTTAACGGGTTCCGTGGGTTCGAATCCCACCCTTTCCGCCATATGGCTTCAGGCCCCGCACAACACTTGGGTTGTGAACTCCGCTAGACGAGGAATCGAGCAACGGCAGCAATTCCAGGAGTGTGTTGCGGTTAAGTCTGAAGCCACCAAATCAGTAAAGCCGCTGGCAATGTCAGCGGCTCTATTTTTATACCGGTCAGTTCCGCGGGGATTATGGTCCCGACGGGGGACGCCGTCTCGCCTGAAAGAACTCCTGCATCAGTAGCCGGCACTCGTCTGCCATGACACCGGCGCTGATCGCCAATCGGTGGTTTAGGGCCGGGCTGTCGCAAACTCGAAAGTGCGTCTCAACGGCACCGGAACGTCGGTCGGCGGCCCCGTAGACAAGGCGTTGGACGCGGGCATTAACGAGTGCTCCGGCACACATTGCACACGGCTCGATGGTCGAGTACATGGTCGTACCGATAAGCCGATAATTTCCAATCGCGGCGGCTGCGGTCCGGAGGGCAAGTATCTCCGCATGCGCGGTCGGATCGTTGCGTGTGATCGTCAGATTTGAAGCAGCGGTGAGGATAGTGCCATCCGAACCCACTAATACAGCGCCGACCGGCACCTCACCGTTCGAGGCGGCGTCGCGGGCTGCGCCCAACGCCCTCAGCATCCAAATCTCGTCGTCGGTAGGCATAGCAGTCGAAAAAGATTATGAAAGAACGGTCGTGATTGAGCAAATGCTGTTTTGGCCCTACGGGACAGGAGTTTCTTGCATCGCTTAGCCTAAAGTGTTAAACCTTAGATATCGGCCCCCTTACCCCCGATTGGGGCCTCCGCACTCGAAAATAGGCTATGAAAGACGAGGTTCGCGCTGGGTCGCAGGCTGTGGACGACATTCACATAACGAATGTTCCGCCCTCGTTTCGCGCCTTTGCCGAGGAAGTCCACAAGAAAGCCCAAAAGCCAAAAAGCACCCCCGTTTCGATCGCTCAGAAGTTGCAGCCAGGCGAGTTTAACACCGCCATGGTGCATTTCTACCGCGGCGAGATACATCGCTCGACCGTCTGGCGAAACCGCCTCGACGCGACGACCAACTGGGCCGTGATTACCGCAGGAGCGACGTTGTCATTTGTTTTCAGCTCGCCCGTAAACCCACATTTTGCGATCCCGATCAACACGATTCTTGTATCTATTTTCCTTTTTATGGAGGCGAGGCGATATCGATATTACGAAGTGTGGGCCAATCGGGTCAGGATTTTGGAAACCGGATATTTCGCCCCCATGCTGTCGCATCGTACGATTCCGCCTGACAAGGAATGGGCCGAGCATATCTCCGCAGATCTGATCTCTCCGCATTTCACGATCAGCGAGTGGGAAGCTGTCGGACGCCGACTTCGGGCAAATTATTTGTGGATCTTTATCCTGCTTGCTCTCTCATGGACACTGAAGATCTATATTCACCCGGCACCGGTCGATGCGACCGCACAGTCAGAGTTTTGGAATATCATTTTTGACCGTGCCACCATCGGCATCGTTCCCGGGTGGCTGGTCGTTTTGGCCGGGGCGATTTTTAACCTGATCATATTTTTCGTCGCTTTTGGGACGCTGAGACTGAGAGACGCGTCGAGTGAGGTGCTGCCGCTCGAGGATTTCGAATGGCACCCGCTCAAACAGGTGTCCGACTGGGCTGGCAGCAGCCTCAAGCGTCGAAATACCGACCGTCGAACAAAAAAGGCTCGCCATCGCATGCGTTCGATTCACAAGACTGAGAGCTGACCACCACAAGAATGAGATGAGACTAAAACTGAATACTTACGTAGTAATTGTCGCTGTCCTCGCGGTCTCGATCTTCGATTTATCCGCTCAAACGGGCACCCCGGGTATCACGAAAGCGGTCGCACCGGGCACGGCCCAGTATCAAACACTCCGGCTCAAAAGCAAGCTAATGAACCGCGAGATGCCATATCGCGTCGTGCTCCCAACTGCGTACGGCGATTCTGGCGAGACCCCACGTTTCCCGGTCGTTTACCTACTGCATGGGCTTACAGGGCATTTCGATAACTGGACGAACAGGACAAAACTGGTTGATTATGCCTTGCCCGGAAACGTGATTATTGTTACGCCGGAGGGTGATAATGGGTGGTACTCCGACAGCATCACCGTCGCGACCGACAAGTATGAGAGCTATATTGTGAAAGAGCTCATCCCCGAGATCGACAAGCTATATCGCACCTCGGCAAAGCGCGAAAATCGCTTTATCGCGGGCCTCTCGATGGGTGGCTACGGTTCTGTAAAATTCGGGTTGAAGTATCCCGAAATGTTCTCTTTGGTCGGATCTTTCAGCGGGGCGCTCGGGGCAACATCGTTTACTGAGAAAACGGCCGGGAATATCGGTAAGGGTGTAGACCTCATCTTTGGGGCCGATGACAGTGAGCTTCGCAAATCGAACGATGTGTTCCGTTTGATCCGCGAGATGCCGGCTGATAAGAAAAAGACATTGCCCTTCGTCTATCAGTCCTGCGGTACGGAAGATTTTCTGTTTCAGAACAATCGCGATTTCGTTGCCCTTCTCGCGGAGAAACAAGTGCCCCACGAGTACCGGCAGCGCCCTGGAGCTCATGACTGGAAGTTTTGGGATCTCGAGATTCAGGAATTTTTAAGACTAGTGGAGAGACGAATAAAGAAATGAAAACATTACTTTTGACCTTTGCACTGGGAACCGCCTTCCTGGCGGCCATGTGCGTCAATGCCCAGGTCAACACCGACGCAAAATTCCCAAAGATAAAAACGGCGATAGACGACAAACGAGCCGCAGAGATGCTCGCCGGCCGGCACCGCATGGCCCTGCAGTGGGTCAGCTGGGATTATTTTGGCACTGCCTTCGTTTCAAACAGGAAAGGTCGCTACGCAATTAAAGGTGAACAGAAATCACGGCGAGGAACCGATTTCGTAAGAATCGACGGCATTATCACTTCAGTCGATACAAAGAACTTTAGTTTTGCGGGCACCATCGTCACCCAGATCAGCCACATCAACAACGGCAGCCCATGCACGCGCGATGGCGAGTTTACATTCCGGATTACAGGCACGCGGCGATACTGGCGGCTCGCCGAGATGAAAAACCCATGTTCGGAAGTGACCGATTACGTGGATATTTACCTCCGATAGTTCCCTTCCACCTTAAATGCTTAATTTTGCAATCGAGGCAGCCCGTGACGCGGGTCAGATTCTGCTCGAGAAATTTGACCGCGGTATCGCGGTTTCAAAGAAGGGCGACATCAACCTCGTGACCGAGGCCGATCTCGCCTCCGAGGCGCTCATTATCGAGCGGATCAAGTCATACTATCCAAAACACTCAATCCTGGCCGAAGAGTCCGGCGCGGCGGTTGTCGATAGCTCGACCACCTGGAAGTGGATCATCGACCCGCTCGACGGCACGACGAACTACGCCCACGGCTACCCATGCTTCTGTGTGACGATCGCTCTCGAATATGACGAGGAGATCGTGGCGGCCGTGACGTTTGACCCGACCCGCGACGAGCTTTTTGCCGCGGAACGGGGCTTCGGTGCGACACTGAACAACAAACGGATCCGCGTGTCACAAACCGAAATACTTGCCGAGGCGCTCATCGTCACCGGCTTCCCGTATGACTTCAAAGACCGCCCGGATTTTGCGCGTCACCTGAATCGATTCCTTGTCGAGTCGCGCGGCGTGCGCCGCGACGGTTCGGCCGCGATCGACCTGGCATACGTCGCCTGCGGCCGGTTCGACGGCTTTTGGGAAGAAGGCCTCAACCCCTGGGACATGGCGGCAGGTGTCCTCCTCATTGAGGAGGCCGGCGGGCAGGTGACGTCCTACGACGGCTCGCGGTTTAGCATCTATTCCCCGCCCATGCTGGCGAGCAATGGGCTGATCCATACGGAAATGTCGTCGATTGTGAGGGCCTGATGGTTGGGCCCAGAAATTGTGGCACGTGCCACACATCGGCAAAATGGGTCATTTGATGCAAAATAGGACAAATCGAGAAAACTACCCTTGACACCGGCTCCCGCCTCAATTGCCTAAGTCCTAGCCACTGACTGTTTCTGAAAGCGCCATTCTCACTCGTCGCTCAATCTCATCGCGAACTTCACGAAAGTCATCGACAGACATTTGCTTGGGTCGGGGATCTGCCAGTCCTCCCGGCGCTTTGCTCGTATTAACGGGCACTCGTCGCCGCAGCCCATTGTGGCGACAAAGTCGTAAGTGAGGTCAGGAATCTGGTCGAGCGATTTTGATTGGTGGGTAGAGAGGTCGTAGCCGACCTCGTGCATTGTATCGATGGCTTTGGGATTAACCACGCCGGACGGACGCGAGCCTGCGGAAAAGGCTTCGATGCGGTCGCCGCCGTGGATGCGGGTAAAGGCCTCGGCGATCTGGCTGCGGCACGAGTTCTCGACGCACACGAACAAAACACGCTTCTTCCCAGTCATATTTCCTCTTTTGGTATCAACCAGCGAAAGACTAGTGCTGCGGTCACACCGCCGGCGAGCTGTGCCGCGATGAAAGCGGGAGCATCGACAGGACGGATGCCCGCGAATGTATCACTTAGCGAACGCGCGAGGGTGACTGCCGGATTCGCAAACGATGTCGAAGACGTGAACCAGTACGCCGCCGTGATGTAACAGGCGACTGACGCGGCGATGACTGGGATTGATTTATAGCGGCGTGTCGTTGCGACGATAACCCCAATAAGCCCGAAGGTTGCGACGAACTCACTAAACCACTGAGAAAAACCCGTGCGAACCTTTGTCGATGCGAAGAACGCGGGCAGATCAAACATCAGGTTCGCAAGCGCGGTTCCGAGTAAGGCCCCGCACACCTGGGCAACCATATAGAGAAAAGCGTTCCACCCGCTGATGCCACGGTCGATAAGGTCGACGAGCGTTACAACCGGGTTAAAGTGTGCGCCGGAAGTCTTCGCAAACATGACGATCAACGTAAACAACGCCGCTCCGGTCGCGATGGTGTTGGCCAGCAAGGCGACGGCGACGTTGCCGCCGGCCAGCCGTTCGGCCATTATTCCCGAACCGACTACCGCCGTCAGCAGAATCGCCGTGCCGATAAATTCAGCAGCAAGCCGTCGCAGCATCCTGATTCCTGCCTCCAATCACGGTCACTGCGGGTACACAGCAAGACTTGTCGGCCGCCCCAGGCGTCTCTTCTGACAGGTTGTCTTCGAGGACGACAAACACTTCCCACTCGTTGCCGTCCGGGTCATTAACCCACGCCTTATCCTGTAATGCGTAGCAGCACGTTGTCTGTTTTTCATCGCGAGGGATTAGACCTTTCGTTTCCCACGCATTGCGAACCGCGTTGACGTCGTCAGTCGTCGCCACCTGGATACCAAGATGCGACAACGCTCCGCCGTCATTGAACGGAACCTGATTGAGCGTCAGGTTGAGCGGCGGATTCATGATGTCGAACTTTGCGTAGCCCGTGCGAACCTTCGACGGCTCAAGGTCAAGCATATTGCGATAAAAATCTATGCTCTTCCCGACGTCGCGGACGTTCAGTGCAAGATGGGCCTTTAGAGTGTTTATTTCGTTATTCATAACTGCCTCCTTTGACAAGTTTTATAATTATGCTTAGCCGTAATTGAGCAAAGCATATCACTCATGACGTTTATGTCAAGCCATAAGTGTTCTATTATAGTTTCGTGGTGAAGATATGACACAGATAATGCTGGTCGGTTTGGGCGGCTTTCTCGGGAGCATTGGCCGCTACCTTGTCGGTATTTGGCTTGGCGGACTTGAAGCAGGTTTTCCGGTCTCTACATTCGTGGTCAATATTCTGGGCTGTCTGCTCATCGGTGTGTTCGCGGGTGCATTTGAAAAGTGGGACTGGCTGCCCGAGTCGCGCCTATTCGTCGCAACCGGATTCTGCGGCGGTTTTACGACCTTTTCCGCGTTCGCATTCGAAAACGTCAGGCTGATGCAGGACAAGGACTATGTGGTTGCCGCGCTATACATAATTCTCAGCGTGACACTGGGCATTGCCGCTACATTCGCAGGTCTCGCGGTGTCGAGATCCTGATGAGAGTCATGAATAAACCGAACGAGTTCAAAGCAGAATTGTTTTTCGCCGCCCTGGCCGATAAGACGAGGCTGCGTCTGCTCAATCTAATGCGTGACGGCGAGGTATGCGTGTGCTTCTTTGCCGAAACGCTTGGTACAAATAATCCCAAAATATCCCGCCACCTGTCTTACCTGAAACGCGCCAACCTGGTAATAGGCCGACGTGACGGCAAATGGATGCACTACCGCATCAACCCCCCGGCCGACAGGAACGCTCGCGAAGTATTCGACTCCACACTGAAGATGCTCGAGTCAGACAAGAGAATGACGGCGGATCGTGAAAAACTTGTCAGATTTGTCTGCGCGATTACGGTTCAAATAACACGAAAATAGCATCCCAGGTTTCGGCGGCCGCCGTGCTGCAAGGCGTCTAGAGTGAGTGTCGGCATTTCCCGGGCTTTATCCTTTCTGTCTAATCCTCTATTCTTAATCGATGTCCTGGTTTCGGCGCGATAAGCCTAAAATTGAGAGCTCTGAGCCTGAAGAAGAGCAAACGGTGAAGACCGAGGGCATTTTTGTGAAGTGTCCTGACTGCGATAATGCGCTCTACAAGCGTGAGCTGACTGACTCAAACGAGGTGTGCACACATTGCGGGTATCATTTTCGATATCCGGCCGTTGCCAGGCTCAAAGATATCTTTGACGACGGCCGCTATGAAAAGCTCGATGAGGAAGTAACCTCTTGCGATCCACTCGAATTCACCGACTCGAAACCCTATAAGGACCGCATTGAGCAGGCAAAAGAAGTCTCGGGCCTGCCGGAGGCGATCGTCTCCGGTACCGGTAAAGTCGGCGGGCATCTGACATTTGCCGGTGCGATGGATATGTCGTTTATCGGCGGCTCGATGGGCTCGGCGGTCGGTGAGAAGATCACGAGATTGATCGAGCGGGCCTACGAACAGCGCGGGGCTGTCATCATCTTTTCAGCATCAGGCGGCGCCCGAATGCAGGAAGGCACTTTGAGCCTGATGCAGATGGGCAAAATATCCGCCGCTCTCGGCCGGCTGCACGATGCACGGCTGCCGTTCGTATCGGTATTGACCGATCCGACGACGGGCGGCGTGACCGCGAGTTTTGCAATGCTGGGCGATGTCATCCTGGCCGAGCCAAAGGCTTTGATCGGTTTTGCGGGCCCACGTGTCATCGAGCAAACGATTCGCCAAAAGCTGCCAAAAGGATTCCAGCGCAGCGAATTCCTGCTCGAACACGGCATGGTCGATATGGTCGTCGACCGCCGCAAAATGCGGGATACGATCATCAGGTTTCTCGATTTTGCGATGAATGAAAAGATCGCCACATAGATCATGCTCAACGAAATACTCATCGAACTGTTCGAACGCGACCTCGACAAATTAAGATCCGAGATCGAGCAGTACTCTAACGAAGCCGACCTGTGGAAGACGACCGGCGAGATATCTAACTCAGCCGGTAACCTCGCACTGCACCTTACGGGAAATCTGCAGCATTTCTTTGGCTCCGTCCTTGGCGGCAACGGTTACGTCCGCGACCGGGATGCGGAGTTCGCCAGCCGCGAGGTTTCACGTGCCGAGATAGTCTCAAACATCGACGAGACAATCTCGACCCTGAGATCGACGATAGCCACTCTCACCGACGAGGATTTTGCAAAAGAATATCCGATCGAGGTTTTCGGCAAGCCGATGACCACTGGTTTTTTCGCGGTTCATCTGTCGACGCATTTCAACTATCATCTCGGCCAGATAAATTATCATCGCCGCATCCTGAGCGGAACAGCTTCGTGAATTTTCGCGAGTCCGAAGAGTACCTCTATTCGCTCGGCAATGAAGTCGCGGCGATGAAACTCGGCCTCGAAAACATCTCGCGACTCCTCGCGGCTCTCGACAACCCTCAGAACAATTACTTGAAAGTGCAGGTAGCGGGCACCAACGGCAAGGGTTCGGTGTGTGCGCTTCTTCACTCGATTTGTAATCAGGCCGGCATTAGAACCGGAACGTTTACCTCACCGCACCTTATCTCGATAACCGAGCGTATTCGTATCAACGGCGGCGACATTGGCGAAGACGACTTTGCCCGGTTTGCGAGCGTCGTCAAAAACGCCGTCGACCAAATGATCGCTCGCGGCGAGGCCGAGACGCCGCTGACATTCTTTGAGCAAATCACGGCTATCGCCCTCATCGCGTTTGCCGAGGCGAAGATCGAGATCGCCATTCTCGAGACCGGCCTCGGCGGCCGTCTCGACGCGACCACAGCGGCCCAAGCAGAGATAGCCGCCATCACCCGCATCGACCTCGACCATCAGGAATATCTGGGAGAAACAATTGGAGAAATCGCTGCGGAAAAAGCGGCGATTATACGGCAGGATTCAAGAGTCGTCATCGGCCCGCAACGCCCCGAGGCACGAGCGGCGACTCAGGAACGACTGGACGACGTTGCAAACAAAGGCGGAAACCCGGCCGGTACGGAGGGTGCGATTTTTGTGACCGAGGCTAATGTCGCGCATGTGAACACGCTCGGCCTAATCGGTCGGCACCAGCAGGAAAATGCGGCGATTGCCGTCGCGGTGGCCCTGATCCTACGTGAATCGTTCACTATCTCCGAGGCAAATATCAATGCCGGCCTCGCGGAGGCCAAGCACCCCGGACGACTGGAGTATACAGGCCGATTTCTATTCGACGGTGCACATAACCCGGGCGGGGCAAAGGCTCTACGCGACTTCCTAAACGAATCAGAACGGCGCCCGGTCACCCTGGTTTTTGGCGCCATGCAGGACAAGAATGTTGCGGCGATGGCGGCCGTACTCTTCCCCTTAGCCAAGGGTATTGTTTTGACCCGACCGAGCAATACTCGTGCGATGGAGCCCGAAGCCATTCTAAGATCCGCGCCGCCCGAAGTGGATAAATCGTCGGTTCCGCTGATCAATGATGTCGAAAAGGCGTTGGCGGCGGCAGTCGAGATGACACCGGCTGGAGGTATCGTCCTCGTTAGCGGCTCTCTCTACCTGGTCGGCGAAGCAAAGCAAATTCTGAAATCTCAAATTTGAGATTTGACCGTACAAATTTAAGATTAAGCTATGCATAAACTTGTCCTGATTCGCCACGGCGAGAGCCAGTGGAACAAGGAAAACCGCTTTACCGGCTGGAAGGATGTCGACCTTTCTGAGAAAGGTATCGAGGAGGCCCACGCTGCCGGGAAGCTGCTCAAGGACGAGGGTTTTACATTCGATGAATCTTACTGCTCGGTCCTCAAACGCGCGATTCGCACCCTTTGGATCATTCTCGACGAGATGGACCTAATGTGGATTCCCCAGACGAAAACCTGGTTGCTGAATGAGCGGCACTATGGCTCTCTGCAGGGATTGAATAAGGCCGAGACCGCCGCTCAGTTTGGCGACGAACAAGTTCTCAAGTGGCGGCGGAGCTATGACATACCGCCGGGATTGCTCGAGGAGACCGACGAGCGATGGCTGGGCCGTGACCCGCGCTACCTCGGCATCGAAGCCGGCAAATTTCCTAAGTCGGAGGCTTTGAAGCAGACCGTCGAGCGCGTGGTGCCGTATTTTCAAAACGAGATAATGCCAAGGATTGCTGCCGGAAAGCGGCTGATCGTGGCGGCCCACGGCAACAGCCTGCGAGCTCTTGTCAAATACCTCGACGCGATCTCGGATGAGGACATAATCAAGCGCAACATTCCGACTGGTGTACCGCTCGTATATGAGATCGGCGACGACATGAAGCCGATTAGGAACTATTATCTCGGCGACGCAGAAGCGATAAAGGCCGCCCAGGACGCGGTCGCGAATCAGGGGAAAGCCCATTCGGAACGGCCTGCGTAACGCCGGCGGACGCCTATGGGCAAAGCGCTCTTTATCGCTCTCGCCATTTTCAGCCTCAGCCCATACGGCTCGCCTCCGATTGCGCTAGCCCTCGGGCTGCTTGTTGCGTTCACGGTCGGTAATCCGTTCCCTCAGGTCGAGGGCAGCGTCACAAAATATTTGCTTCAGGGCTCGGTGATCCTCCTCGGCTTTGGCATGAATCTCTCGACGGTTTATGAAGCCGGCCGAAGCGGTATTGCCTTTACCATCGCAACAATTTTTGGGACGCTCGCGCTCGGGTACGCTGTGGGCAAGCTGTTAAAGGTCAGCGACCGCACGTCAATGTTGATCTCAAGCGGTACGGCGATCTGCGGCGGCAGTGCAATCGCCGCTGTAGCTCCGGTGATCGGTGCCGAAAAGAACGAGATAACCGTCTCGCTGGGGACCGTTTTTGTGCTCAATGCTATCGCTCTTTTTGCCTTCCCGATCATCGGCCACGGCCTTGGCCTGTCGCCTACGCAGTTTGGCGTTTGGTCGGCTATCGCGATTCACGACACGAGCTCGGTCGTCGGTGCGTCAGCAGCCTATGGCCCCGAGGCACTTGCGGTCGCTACCACAGTTAAACTTGCCCGCGCGCTTTGGATCGCCCCGATTGCCCTGTTTTTCGCCTATATCTACCGCGGCCGTATTGGCGAGGACAAGGCAAAGATAGCGATTCCCTGGTTCATTCTCCTGTTCCTACTCGCCACGGCCTTTCGGACATATGCTCCGTCATTCATTTTCCCGAGCATTTTCGACGCTCTCGTTAATCTGGCCAAGGCCGGACTGACGCTGACATTATTTTTTATTGGGGCGAGCCTGTCACAGACGACGCTGCGGGAGGTTGGGTATCTGGCTCTGCTCGAGGGCGTTATCCTATGGATCGCGATCTCGGTCGTCGGGCTCTTTGCGGTATGGAATTTGGTATAATCCGCCCATGGAACCGCCCAAGACAGATGTCGTCGTAGAGCTCAAACAAAAACGGACTCGCGGCGTTATCAATCCCACTCTCGTTCGATGGATCGCGTTTATCGTAATTACGGTCTCTCTCGTCGTCTGCACCGTCCTCTGCATCCTTGCGATCTGGGAGTTTACGAAAAACGACGCTGTTTGGCGGGCTATCGCGACGTTTATCGTCGTCAGCATCGCAACCGCGATCTTTACATTCGTCAACGAAAAACTGGGTTAGAGAAATAGATGAGCCAAACCGACGCAACGCTGAGGGTTCAGAACGTGACAAAGCGTTTTGGCGACTTTACGGCAGTTGAGAATCTAAGCTTCGAGGTTGGCCGAGGGCGTGTCTTCGGCTTTCTCGGCCCAAACGGGGCCGGCAAGACGACGACTATCCGTATGATCGTCGGCATCACCGCGCCGGATGAGGGCACCATCGACCTGTTTGGCGAACGGATGTCGGCCGAGCTTCAGAACCGTATCGGCTATCTGCCCGAGGAACGCGGTCTTTACAAAAAGATGAAGATCGTCGATCAGCTCCGCTACTTTGCGGCGCTCAAGGATGTGCAGACCCGCGACGCCGACCGGCGCATCGATCGGTGGCTCGAACGAATGAATCTCGCCGAGTGGAAAAACAAGAAAACGACCGACCTCTCAAAAGGAATGCAGCAGAAGATCCAGTTTATCTCCACTGTGCTGCACGACCCCGACCTGCTTATTCTCGATGAGCCGTTCTCAGGACTCGATCCGATCAATGTCGAATTTATGATCGATGTGATGGCGGAGTTTAAAGCTCAGAATAAGACCATCATTTTTTCGACTCACCTGATGGAAACGGCGGAGCGCTTGTGCAACGACATTCTCTTGATCAACAAATCCAAGAAAATCGTCTCGGGTAGCCTGCGTGAGGTAAAAGAAGCGTACGGGAAAAACCTCATTTCCCTGCGGGCGACGGGCGGCGAGGCGGTGATCTACGACGAATCGCTGGTCGCACGGGTCACTGAGCACGCGGATGAACGCCAGATCGAATTGGCCGAAAATGCCGACGCGCAGGTGCTCCTCAGACGACTCGTCGAGGCGGGGGCAAAGGTAACAAAATTCGAGGCGGTGGAGCCCAGCCTTAACGATATCTTTATCGATCAAATCGGTGGTGCGAGCGATACCGCCGAAGTCACATATGCGTAAATTTTTTGCGGTCCTGCGGCACGAATATAGAAAGATTGTTCTCAAATGGACCTTCCTCGTAGGAACGCTCGTCTTTCCCCTGCTTGCAGCGTGCTTCGCTTTGGTGCCCGCTCTTATTTTTTCGATGAAGGGCGACGAGACTCGAATCGTGATCGTCGACCAGGCGGGTCAGGTCAGGCCCCGCCTGATGGCCAATCTGTCGGGCGACCGTGTCGCGGAAAAGGCTCGCAAGGCGATGGATGCATCGATGCGCGACATGAGTGCCTCGCAGCAGGAAAGGATGCAGACCAACGCAGCGATGCTCGCCGCGGGGTTTGACTTCGTCGACTATGACCCGGCCGGCAAATCGAGCGACGAGATCAGACGGGATTTGAACGCCAAGGCCGGGCGCGATGAGATCGACGCCTACCTCATCGTGCCCGAGGATATAGCGGCGATGGGTTCCAAATTTGAATTCCGCTCGCGAAAGGCCGGCGATTTTGTCGCTAATGATACACTTCGCGATGCCCTGAATGAGGCAGTCCGCTCCGAGCGGCTGGCCGGAGCGAATATAGATGAAGCGTTGCTGCAGAACCTCAGCCGCAACGTCGACTTGGACTCTAAATCGATCAGCGACCAGGGCGAGGAGAAAGACAGCGATATGCTCTTTATCGCCTCGCTCATCATCGGGATGTTGATCTACGTCACGCTAACGATCTATGGACAGGTGATCATGGCTGCGGTGGTCGAGGAAAAAGAGACACGCATCGCCGAAATACTGTTTTCATCAGCTGCGCCATTCACGCTGTTATTCGGCAAGCTGGTCGGCGTCGGACTTGCCGGGCTGACGCAGATAGCCATCTGGGTCGGCTCTCTCGCGGTCATTCTCACACTGCTGGCCACACAGGCCGACCTCGCCCCGTTGCTCGGTTCCCTGCCCGACATCAGCCCGCTGATGGTTCTGTACTTTTTTATTTACTTCATCGTCGGTTACTTTATTTACGCGTCAATCTTCGCTCTGATCGGAGCGATGGTCACGACGACGCAGGAGGGCGGGCAGTTTGCATTTCCGCCGATCATGATAATGCTGATTGGCTTTTATTTTTGCTTCGCGGTGATACGCGACCCGAATTCGTCCCTGTCGTTCTGGGTGTCGATCGCACCGCTGTTCGCACCGCTGACGATGCCTGTACGCATCCTCGCGGAGATGCCGCCGTTTTGGCACATTGCCCTGTCGATAGCCCTCAATGTCGCCACCATCGCCGCTCTCGTCTGGGTGGCCGCCCGTGCCTATCGAATCGGAATGCTTATGTACGGCAAACGGGCGACGATTCCTCAGGTGCTCAAATGGATAAGGCAGCCGTGATGATTAAGCTCCTACAGCTCTCGGCCTTCTGCATCCTTGCCTCAGCGTGCGCCTCACCGCCGGTCGCGAAGAGTGCGAAGCTAACACCGGTTCCGGCGTCAAACCCGCCTGAAGCGGTAAAGATCGAGAAAGCTACAAACGTCAGTTTCTCAACTTATTCGAAAGACTGGCCGGTCGGCTGGCAATGGATCGACCCGGACGAACAGAATAATCCGACACCAAAGAACGTAAAATCCGGCGTACTCCGCGTACAAATCCCTAACGGTAAAGACCTCTACGGCGACAACCGCTCCGCCCCGCGTTATATCAAGCCGATCACCGGCGACTTTCAGATCGAAACGCGGGTCAAGTTTCTGCCCAAGGAAAACTACCAGGGTGCCGGGCTGCTCATCTACGCGGGTGACAACGATTACATCCGTTTCGAGAGGGCTTACGGCGGCATCGGCGGCGGTGCGGACGGCATTAGGGTCGATCATCGGACCGACGTCGGTTACACGCCGTTGGTCACGCCCGACGATCTGCCGACCGAGGCCGGTGAGGTTGATTTAAGAATTGTTCGCACCGGCACGACTTTCCTCGCATACTGGCGTTTAAATGACGAGGCTCCGTGGCGCGAAGCGGCCGAGATCGAGACCGACTATCCCGAAACCATCTTTGCCGGGCTTATCGCATGCAATACCGCCCGCGAGATAACCGCTGACTTTGCGTTCATCAAACTCTTCCCCGCCATCGCGGCCAGGTCAGGTTAAAAAAGTTTTAGCTTGTGAGAAAAGGCCCTAACCGCCTATAATTGGACGAGTTGAGCACTTCCGGCTCCTACCACTTTCAGTTACATCAGGAGGGACAACGATATGGTTGATGACAAATTAGCTCAGGATGAGGCATTGCGCACGGCCAACTACGAGGCCGTAAAATCGTCTGTAAAAGCCGATGTGGGCGGCGAGATTGCACATGAGGCGGCCGTCGCAACGCCAAGACAAGCGGCTCGAATCGATAATATCGCCGACGGGATGCGTGACAAGGCGATCGGCGAGGTGGCTCAGACGGAGCGGGAGGTAGAGCGTGGCCGTGGCATAGCCCGCGTTTCGCAGGTGATCGATTATTTGTTCTTTCTGGTCTACGGCCTACTGGTCATTCGTCTGCTCCTCGCCCTTTTCGCGGCAAATTCCAGTGCCGGATTTGTCCAACTCATCCGGTCGGTGACCGATCCGTTTTATGCCCCGTTTAAGGGGATCGTCGCTAGTCCGTCGACGCCCGAGGGCTTCACGCTCGCCCTGCCCATCGTGGTCGCGTTGGTTGTCTATCTGCTCCTTCATCTCGCGATAAACGGTTTGCTGCGAATGTTCGTTCACAGAAAAACTGAGGTTTAGGCGTATGCCTTGCTGTCGCAAACCGCTTTTGGGTAAACTTAGACGTTCGCAAAACTGGTTACGAATAAGGAGGGCTATATGGGTTTGTTAGATATTATTTGGCAGTTGATCGTGGGCCTGATCGTCGGCGTCCTTGCACGGTTGATACTACCAGGCCGTGAGGCCTTGCCGGCGGGTGCACTCGGATGGCTTATAACCGCGATAATCGGCGTGGTCGGAGCATTCATCGGGGCAATGATCGCCAGGACGCTTTGGGCCGGGGAGAACTATGCCGTCGGATGGATCATGTCGATCATCGGAGCAGTTCTTCTGCTGCTAGTGGTGCGTCTCATCTTCGGTCGGGCCAACACGGCCACAACGGTGTAAACCTGCCAAAATGGAAAGTCTCGCGGAGCAGATCATTCCTGCTCCGCTTTTTTTTCTTCCTCAGCTCTCACACGCTCTTCGATCCGCCGGTCGGGTATGAGCCACATGCCTGCTACGAGGGCGTAGATGGCACCCGAGATCCAAGGGCTGACAAACGCGAGGGGTATTGCCGCCGCGTATCCGAAGATGGAAAGGTGGCCTTTCCCGTCATTGTGGATTGCTTTTGCTAGTGTCGCATTGTCCTCTTCGCGTCCGTGGTTGATGATCGTGCGCTGTAGAATCGAGTAGGCCACGCCTGCACCTAACAATGTAATCCCATACGCGGCCATTGGAACCGGCGCGAAGTCGTTCGCACCCATCCAGCCGGTCGTGAACGGAACGAGTGACAGCCAAAAGAGCAGATGCATGTTTGCCCACAGCACTTTGCCGTCGATTTTGTCGGTCGCCTGGAACATATGGTGGTGGTTGTTCCAATATATGCCGAGGTAGATAAAACTCAACACATACGCCAGAAAGACCGGGAAGAGCGGTAAAAGCGTTTCCCATTTCTCGCCCTGAGGGACCTTGAGCTCCAGGATCATAATCGTCATCAGAATGGCGATCATTGCGTCAGAAAAAGCTTCCAGGCGGCTCGCTTTCATATATTGGTCTCAGATTCTAATTCGGGTGATCCGATTCCGGCATTGGTATCCGTAGGCAATTCCATCTTTACCAGGCCGTCGAATGCGACGTGGTAGGCGGCTCCTTTGACCGCCATGCCCATCTCTTCCTCTGTCTTTCCTTCGGAGTTTGCGATGCTGACACTCGCGAAATAACAGGATGCCCCGTGTTCGCCCGCGTGACTGACGAGTTTCCTAAAGACGTCTTCACCCTCGATGCGCCCACGTTCAGGGTAGATCGAGGTGCGAATGACAAAAAAGGCCGCCTCCCCGTCTTTACTCGCAACGATTTGCGGATGCGACTCCGGGTCAGCGAGCACATCGGCGGACTCTATGGCCCAGCCTGCTTCCTCGAGCTGCTTATAAACAATTTCAATGCCGAACGCGTGAATGTCCGCCCCGGTCATCAACGGCCTATCGTTCATTTCGGTCAAAAACAAAAGGCTTTGCTCAGCCTAGAACAAAGCCTTGGTTAAATTTAATTCCCACCGATTAGCAGCACTCATGGCCGCAATCACATTTGATTTCAACCAAGTCCTGGTCTTCCGCGTCGCGGCAGTGATCGCTGCAATATTCATTGTCGCCAGCCGGGCATACGCAGATCTCGTGTTTACAAGTGTTGTTGTTATCGTCCGCCATGAAAAACCCCCTACATCCGTCAGATTTTGCCGCCTTGGCAATACCCAAATAATATCGGAAACGGCGCTGAATTCAAAGGTCGGCAGGGGCGTGCTATATTCTTGCCAAATGGATATTGACGCAATTAACGCTGCACGCGAACTGATCGCGCCGTATGTAAAACGCACGCCTCTCGCCCGCAGCCAGGCGCTCAGTGATCGGCTCGGCACCGGCATCTATGTTAAGTACGAGCTGTTTCAAAAAACCGGTTCCTTCAAGCCGCGCGGGGCCTTTAACAAGCTGCTGAATATGACGCCCGGCGAGCGTGCAAAAGGCGTGGTCGCCGTCAGCGGCGGCAATCATGCGCAGGCCGTGGCTTACGCGTCGAAGACTCTGGGCGTTGACGCCGTCATCGTCATGCCCGAGAACACGCCGCGAAATTACCTGGACGCGACCCGCGGTTACGGGGCTGAGGTCGAGCTTCGACCAAATATCGCTGACGCCTTCGCTCGAATTGCGGATTACGAGGCCGAGGGCCGAACATTCCTGCATCCTTTTGACGATCCATTAATCATCGCCGGACAGGGCACGGTCGGCCTCGAAATTCTCGAAGACGTTCCCGACGTTACTGATATCGTCGTAAGCATCGGCGGAGGCGGGCTCGCCGGCGGAGTTACCATCGCCGCAAAGGCGGCCAATTCCGGCATTCGCGTGTGGGGTGTCGAGACGGTCGGTGCCGATGCGATGTCAAAAGCCCTTGAGGCCGGCCATCCCGTCACGCTCGACGCAATCACCTCAATCGCGAAAACCCTCGGCGCACCGTATGTGACCGATCGCACGCTTGCCCTCGTCCAGCAGCACCTCGAGAGCGTAACCGTCGTCACCGACCAAGAGGCGGTCGCCGCGTTAAAATTCATCGCCGAGCGGCTTAAGGTCCTCACCGAACCGTCTGCATCGTGCACACTCGCCGCCGCAGAAATGCTGAAAGGCAATTTCACCCCCGACAGCCGGGTCGTGCTGATCTTTTGCGGAGGCAATGTCAGCCTCGACGACGTCTGCGGCTACATCGGCGTCGACAACTGAAAAGAGGCCGCCCTTTCAGACGACCTCGCAACCCGATCTCTACAAAGCCGCAGCTACCTTGCAGGCACGGTGACGTCTACATCAATATCGGTTCCTTTTGTCGGGGATTTTTTAAGCACCACAAAATATAAAACACCGGCGATAATAGCTACGATTATGATCATCGCAACCGCCCAGATAGCATTACTCGCGGTTCCTTCACCTTCTGCCATTTACGATTTCCTCCTAAGTTTGTTGTCGTGAGAGCCTTGGACAGAAAAATTGTAACACAATCGGCATGCGACAAACCCGTCAAAAAGATCCGTAGGTTCCATGCCCATTTCCGCGCGATTCCCCACCAGTTATTCAAATACGGAAACGATTACGGCTTTTTCACTGGCTTGACAGGTTTCGGAAATACGATGTCGCGGGCGGCTATCGTCGGAGTTGGTGACGGGGGAGCCGCACCAATCGGCACGAGCCAGAATTCGCGTCCCGGCGTTTCGCGGTAGCCCCCGTCGACCGTCAGGAATCGGTCGCCCGGTGTGCCGCCTTTCAGCACGTGGGCCCTGATCTTTTTCAACTCAGCCATCGACGCACCGCGTAGGCTTGTGCGACCGGCGTATACGATAATATATGCATGCTCGTCCGGAGCCAGGGCCGCGGTCAGGCTGTCGAGCCAGCGTGTCTGCTGCTCGTCGGGCACCTCGCCATACTCATACACCTTACGTGCAGGGCCGGCAACCTTGATCGTCGTCTCGCCCATGTACGTGCAATCCGATGCCAGCCCGCCGATCATTACGGTGGCGGTAATGGCTTTGTCGGCCCCGGCGCCCGTTGTATCGACCTCGATATTGCTTGTCCCCTGCCCCGAAGTCATCGTGCCCGATGAGACAGACCAGCTAAAACTGGGAGCAACCTTCAAATTCCCTGCTAGGTTTGCCGTGAATCGAATCGGCGCCCCCTCACGCACCACTGTGGGCACCGACGCATGCACTTGTAGAGTCGGGCACGGTTCAACAGGCGGCACCCCGGGCTGGCCTAAAGGCGATGGGAGTACTGACGGGGTGTCCTTCTTCGACGATTCCTTCTGACCAAATGCGCCTAGGCTCGCCATGCCAACCAAGCCAACCCCACAAATGATTCGATTAAAAAACATTCTCATAGCTAAATCCTCCGTCACGCCGATTATATTACATAACGACGTTGAAGTTGAGGGCAGAATGCGGTGTGAATGATTTGAGTCCGCATGGGATAGCGGCAAGGCACTCTCCTCGTATACGCCGCACTCAACTTTCGCCTTTTGCCCCTTATCATTTATCCTTGAGAAAAGATGTCCTATCAGGTCATAGCACGCAAATGGCGGCCTCAAAGCTTTGAAGAGGTTACCGGCCAGGAGACGATTACGCGCACGCTGCGTAACGCCCTGGAGCACGACCGCCTGCACCATGCATATTTGTTTTCCGGGGCACGCGGCGTCGGAAAGACCACGACCGCTCGGATTCTTGCGAAGGCCCTAAACTGCCATAAGACTGACAAGCCAAACCTGACGCCGTGCCTGCTGACCGACCCGGACGCGTGCCCATCGTGTATCGAAATCTCTGAAAGCCGTTCGATGGATGTGCTCGAGATCGACGCCGCCTCGCATACCGGCATCGATGATGTTCGCGGGTCAATTATTGACAACATTAATTTTAGCCCAGCCCGCGACCGCTATAAGGTTTTCATAATCGATGAGGTCCACCAGCTTTCTAAACCCGCTTTTAACGCCCTTTTGAAAACGCTGGAAGAGCCGCCGAGCGAGGTCGTATTCGTGATGGCGACGACTGAGCTGCATAAGGTGCCCGACACCATCCTGTCGCGGTGTCAGGAATTTCTGTTTCGAACGATCTCGGTCCAAAAGATCTTTGACCGGCTAAAGCTGATCGCGAGTGCCGAAAACATCAATATCGCCGACGAAGCGCTGCGTGAGCTCGCCCGCTCGGGCGAGGGCTCGATGCGCGACGCACAGTCAAATTTTGACCAGGTGATCAGCTTTTCGGGCGACAAGATAGAAGCCCGGGATGTGACCGACGCTCTTGGTTTTGCAGGCGTCGACATCCTCAATCAAACAATCACGGCGATGGCCAATCGTGACCCGCAGATCGCGTTATCCGTGGTCGACGACCTGATCTCACGTGGACACGACTTGCGGAATTTCTGCCGCGACCTGCTCGGGCTTTTTCGCGACCTGCTCGTCTTCAAGGTGGCCGGATCCGACACGCATCTGTTTGAGGGCGCGGTGTTTACACCGGAAGACATGAAGCGGATGGCCGACTCATTCGGCGACGCCGATCTGCTCAGATTCTTCAATTCGCTTTCAGAAACCGAGGCCAGCTTGCGCGAGGCCGTCCACCCGCGGTACGTCCTCGAAATGGGCCTCGTCAAGCTCATCGAGATGCGCAAAATCGCCTCGCTCGAGAGCATCATCGAGCGTCTCGACGCCCTCGCCGGCAGTCAGCCCTCTGCAATGTCGGCCGCCGCGGCACCGTCCGCGGATACAGAAAAAAAAACTCTGAAAACTGAGCCCGCTGAGGTTAGCACACCCGAGGAAGGCCCGCCGGACCCGTCGGATGTCTACATCGATTACGGCGAGCCTTTGGCCGAGCCTCAACTAGCCGTGGACTCGTTGGTGGCGTCAGAGCCATTAGTCACGCACATCCGCAAGCCGGCGCCAAAGGCTGCAGCTCCGGTCCAGGCCGCATTCTCACCCCCGCCGGTCCGTCTTCTGCCCCTTTCGGCTGAGGAACTGGAGCACGTCGACGACAAACGGCTGGACGATGATTTCGAAGCCAAATTATCTATCTCCGGGGACGATCTAATGCCCTATTTATCGGCCGGCGAGCTCGCGACGACGCTGCTCGGCGACCAGTCCTCGCTGCGAACGGCGGCTGGCAACCGGGCCTCGGCCAACGGATCAGCGGCCGGCGCCGCCCCTGCCCGCGACGCCGCGCAGGTGCCGCAGACATTTGCCAAGCTGCCCCAGCCCGTCGATCTGCCTCAGCTCAAGGACGATGCCACCGAGGCAGAGCTTTTCGATTACGCCAAGGCCCATCCGGCGGTGCAAAATGCGATGCGCGTGTTCCGCGCCAAGCTGATCGGGGTGAAAAGGACGTAGCCGATTCGGAGAACATAGAACGAAGGGCTATCGTATAGTTTGGTTAGTGACAGCCCGAGATGACAATGCGCCTTTTGCCGGTAAAAATCAGGGTCCTGCTATTGCTCGCGACAGTGCTGCTGGCGGCGCTCTCTACGGTCGGTCAGGATGCTCAGGGCTGGTCGCTCAATAATTCCCCGCTGCCTGCACCTACCGGATTCGTCAATGACTACGCTGGAGTGATCGACGAGGCGACCAGGCAACAACTCGAGACTAAGATCGAGAACCTTAAGAATTCTACAAACCCAGCGGTCGAGCTCGCCGTTGCGGTGGTGCGCACAACCGGTGACCGGCAAATTTTCGATTACTCGCTCGCAGTCGCCCGAGGATGGAAGATCGGCTCTAAAGCCGACGACAATCCGAGTGCCTTGTTGCTCGTCGCCATCGACGACCGCAAGTATTTCACTCAGGTCAGCAAAGACCTCGAGGACGAACTGCCGGACGGCATCGTCGGCTCTCTGCAGCGACAGCATCTGGTGCCAGAGTTTCGAAAGGGCAACTACGCCAAAGGCATTGCCGACACGGTCGACGCGTACATCGCTGCAATTCAGAACAAATCAATCGCAACCCCGACTCCGGAACAGGCTGGCGCCGGCACGCAGAGAAAATCGGCCCTGGGCTTTCCGGTCATCTGCTGCGGGATTATTGTTCTGATTTTTCTGGTCATGATCTTTTCGAAATCCAAGGGCGGCCGTAACGGCGGCGACCGCGGCGGCTGGGGCGGTGGCGGATTTGGCGGAAGCGGTGGTGGCGGAAGCGCCTTGCCGTGGATAATTGGCGGATTGCTGGCTGGGTCTGGTAATTCTGGCGGTTCCTCATCCTCTAGCGACTGGGGAAGCGGCTCGTCGGGCGGCTGGGGTGGTTTCGGGGGCGGTGGTGATTTCGGTGGCGGCGGGGGCGGAGGTGACTGGTAAATCAATGAAAGAGTTTTTTGCAGACTTTATTGACGATCTGAGAAGCACTCACGGCAGAAATCTGTCGTCAGTAATTCTGTATGGATCTGCGGCGGCGGGCGATTTTGTACCTAATCAGTCCGATTACAATATACTAATCGCGCTGAATAAAATCGGGCCGGCTGACCTGCGAAATGCGCACGCGTCAATAAGGGAATGGGCACGACTAGGTAACCCAGTGCCTGTGTATTTCACCGTTTCGGAATTGCAGAATGCCGCCGATGTGTTCCCTATCGAATTTCACCAGATGAGTGTCGCCCGCAAGGTTCTTTTCGGCCCGGATGTGTTGGCAGGCCTGCAGATCTCTGACAAATTCCTGCGGCTGCAGTGCGAATACGAGTTGCGAAGCAAGCTTATCCAGCTCAGGCGACAATATATTCCCGCATCAGCCTCCGTGGATGGACTCAAAAGGTTGATGGGCGAGAGTCTAGCGAGTTTTGCTGCCCTATTTCGTGCGGTACTTATTCTACGGGGATTTGAGCCCCCCGCGACTAAGCATGAGATCGTCGAGCTTACGGCTCAACATCTTGGCATAGACGGGGCTCCGTTTGAAAAAATATTCAATATTCGTGAGAATAATTCCACGACGCAACTGGACGAGCGAAGTGCCAACGATCTGTTTGGCGAATACATGGAACAGATCGAAGAGGTCATCCATGCAGTTGATTCGATTGAAAAATAGACAAAGTCAGTTTCGATATCGGAGGGAAAGAATTATGAAAAGAGCAATACTATTATTCGTCGTCGCATTTGCCGCATTTGGACTGAGCGGCTGCAGCTACAACGATTTAACCGCGAAACAGCAAGGCGTGAAGGCGAAGTGGTCTAACGTAGAGAGCTCACTGCAGCGACGCGCCGACCTCATCCCTAATCTTGTGGAGACCGCGAAGATGGCAGGCGTTCAGGAACAAGAAGTTTTTGGACAGATCGCCGACGCGCGTTCTCGGCTTCTCAACGCGACGAGCGCGGCACCAGCAGGAGCGGATGGCGACAAGACGCCAGAGCAAAAACAGGCCGTTATCGATGCGAACAACAGTTTTGGGGGAACAATTGGCAGGCTTTTAAGCCTGAACGAGAGTTATCCCGTTCTGCGATCCAACGATGCGTTTATGAAGGTTCAGGACGAGCTATCGGGAACCGAGAACCGGATTAACACGACGCGGATGGACTACACCGATGCGGTGAATCAGTACAACACCACCCGGAATTCATTCCCCGCCGTGTTGACCGCCGGCCTGCTCGGCTTTGCCGAACAGCCTTATTTCGAGGCCGAGCCAGCCGCCCGGACGGCTCCGAGCGTAGGCGATGCCAACAATCTGCGTCGCCAGCAGACGCAGCCGGCGACGAACAAACCCTAGTTAAAACCCCCGGGTGTTACACATCGAGCAGTGGTCACAGGGCTTGTCAGGTTCAAACTGGCAAGCCTTTTCATCTGTCGGGCGCCCAAAGATCTCGGTTGCGATCGCTTCAGCTATATCGAACTTATCAACGCTTGGATGTGGAAGAGTGTTCGCAGACGAGCGCTGGGCCACGCCGGGACTCTGCTCAAGTTTTTCTAATCGGCGATTGATTTTCTCAATGCTCGCGAATAGAGCCGCCACATTGGTTATGTTAACTGCAGTTTTCAAGTTACCTCACCCGGCAGCAGATCGAGATAATCCACAATGCCTACGATCGCTGAGTCAATCGCCGCGCCCGCCTTGCCGGTTGCGGCCGTTGATGCTGACCAGCCTTCTTGAGCAATGATGACAATATCGCCCTCGCCCGCACTTACTGAGTCAAGAGCGATGCAGGTGTAATCCATGTCCGAGCCGTCTGGAGCAATCTGTCGGCACAGCATCGCCCGCGTTCCCTCGTAACGCTGGTTCTTTTGCGTCGCTACGACGTTTCCGATGACTCTGGCAAGCAGCATTCTAAGCTTGAAAAACGTGGGCGTCCGAATCGATGATGCCAACGATCGTACAGTCGGTGGGCGTCGAATCGCGTTTGAATGGGAAGGACGCCTCTTTGCCGCGGCACCAGAACACCAGTTCGCCCTCGCCAGCACCGACCGCGTCGAGTGCGATGGTTGGCTCACCCTTTGCTTTCAGGTCGGCGTCGAGAGTTTGAACGATGAGGAACTTTCGCCCCTCGAGCGACTCGTTCTTGATCGTGGAAACGACGGTGCCGATGACGCGGGCTATTTGCACTTATTTTTCCGGGGCTTGGATATCGAAAGAATCGATGACGCCAATTATCGCGGAGTCGACCGGGCAGTCTTTGTTACCGTCCGCCAGACGAGCCGACGAACCGCTGACGACGATCACGCGTTCGTGAAAGCCGGCCCCGACCGTATCGACGGACACAATATACCCGCTCTGGTCGGAGCCATCCAGGTTGATTGGCTTCACGATAAGCAGCTTTTTGCCCTCAAGCCGCTCGTCCTTTTGTGTAGACACGACCGTGCCCAGAATGCGTGCGATGATCATGGAGTTGTCGGTAAGGGCATGTACGCAGGCAAGCCCGCGTCTTAACCGTCTGGAAAACCGAGGCGTTCAGAGGCGGGGCTTACCCGCCAATCCGCTATCGCTTGACGATCGGCATCGCCTCATCGACGCTGGAATGCGGACGAGGTATGACGTGAACGCTGACCAGCTCGCCTACCCGACGGGCGGCGGCGGCACCAGCGTCGGTCGCTGCTTTGACCGCCGCAACGTCGCCGCGAACAATCGCGGTAACAAATCCCGCACCGATCTTTTCGTACGACACAAGCGTGACGTTAGCGGCCTTAACCATCGCGTCGGCGGCCTCGATCGTCGCTACCAAGCCTTTCGTCTCCACCATTCCAAGTGCTTCTTGCATCAGGTTTGCTCCTAAATCTTCTTTCTAGATTGATCGACCTAGTTTAACTCAACCTCGCGGCCTGTCCCAACAGGTCGATCAGCTCTTCCCGAGTAAATGAAATTTTTGCCCCGTTTGAGCCGTTGGCGGTCGGGTAGCTCACATCCAGATCGCACGTTATTCCCGCTTCGTGAAGATATCCGCATGCCTGACACCTCGCGCTTGCACCCAAGTAACCGGCCTTCTCACGAATTTCAATAAGTTTTTCGATAGCATCCTGTGGCAGATCGGTCGCCCCGCCGAGGGCCTTCGCAAGGATTGCGATCTTTGCCGTGTGCTCGAGCGTCTCGAGCCTGTCAAACGCCTGCCACAGGTCTTCGCCATAGGCCACCGCCCCGTGGTTTGCCATTAAAAGAGCGTTGTGATGAGCCACATAGGGCTTCATCGACTCGGTCAGCTCACTCGTAGACGGCGTACCGTAGTCGGTCAACGGAACGCAGCCCAGCGTCAATATCACCTCGGATAAAATGGGTTTGTCGATCGCGAGCCCCGCGACGGCAAATGCCGTCCCGTGCGGTGGATGGGCGTGACAGACAGCTTTAATATCAGGACGCATCTTATAGATCAAAAGATGCATTGCGAGCTCAGACGACGCCCGGCGGTCGGACAGCGGCTTGCCGTCCATGTCGGTAAGAGCGAGGGAATCCTCGGTCATCCGACCCTTACACGTCATCGTTGGCGTCGCAAGCACCGTATTCTCATCGAGCCTAATACTGACGTTTCCATCGGAAGAAACGACATAGCTGCGCTCGTAAAGCAGCTTTCCGACGTCGATAATCATTTTTCTGGCCGATGACTCGTCCATACAAAACAAAGAAGCCACAGATTAACACATCGAAATCGAGTGCGTTAACCTGCGGCGTCTTCTAATAAAAAGACTATTCTACCGTGGGAGCGATCGGTGCGGCCGGAGCCGGCGGCGGCATTAGCGGCAGTTCCGAGCCTGTCCACGTCTCGTGTTCAAAATCTCTCATCCGACCGGCGTGCGAGGTCCAATCGTGATTATCGAGCTCATTTTGCAGCCTGAGATTCTCATTCTTTAACTGCTCGACCTCGTTCCTCAGCCGCTGCACCTCGTTGTGCCGTTTTCCGCGGTGACCACGAAAGCGCTGTGGTCCGATATCAACGAAAAAGCTCGCGATGAATAAACCCAATGCAAACGTTCCGAGAAATGGCAATGCCCGTTTGAAAATCCCCTTTATTCCCTTCGATTCCATTCTTAAGTACTGCTCCTATTCAATTGGTTACGCCCGCGTCATCAATTCAGTTTCAACTTTCGCACTGACCTCATCCTCAATTTGATTATATACCTCGCCGGGTTCGTACGAAAGAAGATTGTGAAAACGTTCAATACTATCCACATAAGACGGGAGCTCGCCAAAGTCCGTTGCCTCGCGACAACTTTTGATCTAGAATTGCCGTTTCACGAGTGAAACGATGATCGCATTCCTGACCGGCAAGCTTTTAGAGAAACAGGCTAATACGGCCATTGTCGATGTAGGCGGCGTTGGATATGAGGTTTCGATCCCGCTCTCGACATTTTATGAGCTCGGCGAGGTCGGCTCAGATGTGTCGCTGCGTATTTACACTCATGTACGCGAAGACGCGATACAGTTGTTTGGCTTTAAGACTGTCCGCGAGCGCGACCTGTACCTGCGGCTGATTGCCGTACAGGGTATCGGGCCCAAATCAGGCATCGCTATGTTATCCGGGATGAGCGCAGACGAGATCATCCTGGCGATCCGCACCGATAATCTTGTGCGGCTGACAAGTATACCGGGAGTGGGGCGAAAGACCGCCGAGCGAATGGTTATTGAGCTGCGTGATAAGATCGGCAACGTCTCGGCCGCCTCGGCTACTGACGGTGATTCGCCTGACAGCGTGCTGTCTGCCGATGCAGTGTTCGAGGATGCTCTCTCCGCACTCGTAAACCTCGGTTACCAGAAAGTTGCGGCCGAGAAAGCCTTGAATCAAGCGGGCGGCGACGGCACTGAAATAACGGTGCAAAAACTGCTGCGGCGAAGCCTTCAACTGCTCGCAAAATAAGCGGCCCAATCGCCATACTAGCGTGTGCTTAAGATCGCTCAACAAATCCGGGCCGATTTCTCACAGCTCGACGGCCGAGCTGTCTTTGCGCTGACCTATACGGCGGCCGCCCTGACTGGCATCTCGTACCTAAAAGACACCAAATACCTCGCGGCCCTGCTCGCGAACACGTCATATTCTGAGATTGGTATTGAGGCCGCCAATCCCACAGCGGATAATCTTTACGGACTCACATGGTGGGTCGCGGTTTCCATATGTTTCTATTTCGTGATTCCGGCACTGGTCGTCGTGCTCTTTCAAAAGCGGCAATTGAGAGAGGTCGGATTGGCCCTGCGTGTCGAGCCAGGATTCCTACGCCTGCTTGCAGCTTGCATCATCGTGATGTTACCGCTCGTCTACCTGATGTCGCTCACGGACGGTTTCTCGGAAAAGTATCCTTTTCTGGTTGTCCGTGGCGATCTCCCGTATTATGGCCAAACACTCTTAATTTGGGAGCTGATATATTTCCTTCAGTTTTTCGGGCTCGAGTTTTTCTTTCGCGGCTTTCTGGTGCACAGTTTGAAGCCTGCTCTCGGCTTATATTCAGTTCTGATAATGACGGTTCCTTACACTATGATCCATTTTCAGAAGCCGATGCCGGAAGCCTTCGCGGCCATCATTGCAGGCCTGTTTCTCGGCTGGATCAGCTATCGCAACGGCACTATATGGCTCGGGCTGGTGCTGCACTGCACAGTCGCCTTTGCGATGGATATTTTGGCGCTTTGGAATAAAGGACTAATATTTTGACAACCCCAATGACCGATACCATAAATCTCAGGGATGAGGACCTCACGCCGGACGAGACTCGTTTTGAGACGACGCTGCGCCCGGCCCGGCTTGCTGACTATATAGGCCAGCCGAAGGTCAAAGGGAATCTTCGCGTCTTTATGAAAGCGGCCCTGAAACGTCGCGAGGCCCTGGATCACATACTACTGACAGGGCCGCCGGGAGTCGGCAAGACGACTCTTTCAAATATCGTAGCAAGCGAAATGGGGGCGTCGTTAAAATCTACGTCCGGGCCCGTAATCGAGAAAGCCGGTGATCTGGCCGCGATTTTGACGGGGTTGGAGGAAGGCGACGTATTATTTATCGACGAGATCCATCGTCTCAATCCGGCCATCGAAGAAATCCTATATCCCGCAATGGAAGATTACAGCCTCGACCTTATGATCGGTCAAGGCACGGCCGCCCGGTCGATAAAACTCGAGCTGCCAAAGTTTACACTCATTGGCGCGACAACACGACCGGGGCTAATAACGGCTCCGCTACGCGGCCGTTTTGGCATCGTGTTTCATCTGGATTTCTACGACGTCGAAGAACTGCAGACAATTTGCACGCGTTCAGCCGGCATCCTTAACGTCGCAATTGACGAGCAAGGCTCACACGAGATCGCCCGCCGCGGCCGCGGCACTCCCCGCATTGTTAATCGACTGCTGCGCCGCGTGCGCGACTTTGCCGAGGTCGATCACGACGGCGGCATTGACGAACGTGTGGCCGCGGACGCTCTCGACAGAATGGAAGTCGACAGCTACGGCCTTGACGAGGTCGATGCAAAGTTGCTCAAAGCCATCATAGAAAAGTTTGACGGCGGCCCGGTGGGATTAGGAACAATCTCTGCAGCGATCCACGAGGAAAAAGACTCGATCGAGGAGATCATCGAACCTTACCTGCTCCAAATCGGGTTCCTGAACCGCACGCCGCGCGGTCGAGTGGCGACCCGACGTGCGTATGAACACTTTGGACTCGAGAGTCTGAGGCGAAAAGACCAGTCACCGGGACTATTTAGTTAGGTCGGGGGTGGCTGCTCTGCCGTGTGTGGCGTGTTGCAAATATGACAGAAGTACTCGGTTGGGCCAGCTCCGTAATCTTGCTCGCTACCCTAATCAAACAAGTTCACAAGCAGTGGAAAGACGCAACGAGCGAGGGCATTTCCTCATGGCTTTTCATCGGCCAGCTCTGCGCCTCCGTCGGATTCACGATTTACAGTATCCTTACGGGCAGTACGGTATTTATCGTCACTAACGGGATATTAACCGTGACTAATATCATCGGCATCATTCTCTACTACCGTTATAAGGAGTAGCGTTCGGTATTCTCCTGAATAGTCGGCAACTCCTATTCATTCCAAGGTAGGTTACGAGTGGAGAAAAGATTATCGACGCACAAGGGTCTAGCGGCTGAAAAATCCGGTGCTAGGGCAGCATCGGGTGAGATCCAATTTGCACGAAAGTTTGTCCGTTTGTTAGTATCGACGATTGCGTCATGGTCGCCCATCAGCCACGCCGGTGTAGCTCAGTTGGTAGAGCAGTTGATTTGTAATCATCAGGTCGTAAGTTCGAGTCTTATCACCGGCTCCAGT
>JBBJMG010000009.1:0-139095 GCA_037720205.1 Pyrinomonadaceae bacterium | reverse complement strand
ATTATTCATTAGTTTCCTGTTGCATCCATTCTCCACAGTCAATCCCAGTTGTCCACCCTCGCCCCAAAGCACCGCCGGACAGTCCTCCGCTTATCACAGTCCCGCCCCGACAGATTACCCACCCAATAGCCTGCCCGTCGCCGCAGATCACAAGCTTATCCCCACCAGTCACTCGCTCATCCGCGCCAGTAACCCTCCAGTCCAAAGGTCCACCCGCATGCCCCACCACCGACGGTCCAGCAGTTCAATACACGCGATCAGTCAAAAATCGCGCACGCGAATGTCCCGGCCACGGTCATGCGATCGGTCAGCTTCGTCTTTCGCAGCATTAGATCGGACAGAAGCAAGAGCAAACTTTTCTGCCGATCCCCAAACGAACGAACCGTCATTGCCGGGGAAACATGTCGCAATAATCATTTCGCAATAATCGTCGGCAGCGTTCGCACAATTTCATTCGTCCGAAGGCTAACAGTCACAATTTTCTTAATGAGCGACACGATGTATTGCGGGTCGTCGTCGCGGTTGGGATCGTTGGTGATGCCGGACCGTTTGTCGATAGATACTTTGTACTGGTCAACGATCCAATCGAGGGCCGAGCGATTGCCGAGGCGATATTCGTGGACCTCGGGCGGGATGCCGCCGATGGTCAGGAACTCGTTGTAGATGATCGCAGTCTTGTCCTGGTTATATTTCATCCGCTCAACACGCCAGTCGAGTGCGAGTTTGCCGCTCTCGATCATATCGAGCTTGTATTCGAGTTGATCTTCGTAATTAACGTGAATATCGGCAAGCTCTTTTCCCGCCTTTGAGAACGCCCAAAAATCGGGTGCAAACGGAATTCTCGGCAGCTCACGTTTCAGATTCGCGGCGTATCTCTCGCGGTAGTCGGGATGATGCAGTATCGCGTAGGTGTAATAAAAAATGTCCCACTTGGTGATGTCGGGCGCTGTGGGTCCAGACGCGGAAACCTGAGCGGTAGCGAGGGTGTTCTCTTCGGCTTCGCTTCTAGCGTCAGAAAGAGAAACACTCCCTACCGGTCGTGATTCCGCCCCGTAGTGTTCGCGAAACTGCTCCAATGCCCAATCGGTAATATTCTCGCGGCGGTTGGTTCCGTCTTCGTTGTAGGTGTAGAAAGGAAAGCACTGCGTCTGTCGGCCTCCGTAATGCAGACAAGGAATCAGATTGCTTATCTGCGATGAGAACGGAATCTGTGCCTCAGTAGTTGTGCAAATGACACGATTCTCCAATTCCGACTCACCTGTAGGGAAAAATGAAGGAAAAACATATACCTCCTCATTCAAAACCCGGTCAAAATAAAGATGCTGTTTCGTAAATGGACGATAAACTGATGATCGGATGTTTGACTTCACAAATTTTAGAGTTTTGTTTCGACGAAGATCAAGCTTTAGATCTCGACTCCACGAAATGACTGAATCATCCCGAGTTATGAATTCGTCTACAATGTGATCAATTGGGGGTTTCTTATCAAGTAAGTTTTTAATACGATCCTGATTGGCCTTTCCCAACCATCGCTCGCGGTGCTCCTCATAGGCCTTGATCGACTTTTCAATATTTTTTGTAAGATTCAATTGAGAAAAGTTGTAAGCCCAATCATCGCGGGCTGTCGCTACTCCCCTGCTATAGTTCACAAAGACTGCTTCCGCTGCCGAATTCTTCGACGCCTTCGCTTCCTTATTCCCAATCGAGATAAACGTTTCAAACTCATCGCGCATTCCCGCGGTTAGCCAATTATGTTTGGCGTCGGGGGTGATCTCGGTCCACTCGACGCCGTAAACGCTGCCGCTCTCGTCAAGAAAACGGTATTTCTGTTCCTTACGCCAATCGGCCCCTGTTGCGTGATAATAGATCTTCGCCATATTATTTCCACCGCGTAGCGGGTGAATGTCCTTGCCCGCGTAGCGGGTATCAGCATAAAGCCACGGGTGCAAACCCGTGGACGGCGACACCCAGATCATTAAAGCCGTCGTAGATGGCGACAGCCCGAAACATCGGACACGAAACATTTCCATCGCTCGGTCTGCATTTATTCTGTCGCCCGCTATCGCGGGCTTTACACATTGATTATTCCTTTCCACGGGTTTCACCCGTGGCTTTATGCTATTGCCCGCTTTCGCGGGCTAATACGCTCTCCTTCGCGGACATCAATTCACGTCCATAAATATTTCATTTCAAACTCGATACTATTTTTTTGCAGCAATCCAATAAATTCATGCTCAAAAGACTCTTTCTGATGATGCTGCTTTTGTTTTGCAATGTATGTCGCGACCTTATCAATTTGCGATTCACTAACGGTAAATGCTCCATAACCGTTTTGCCATGAAAAATCCTTCGCGTCGGGAAATACATCATGCATCCAGCCAGATGAGTTTGCTTTGAGATCGCGCAGGATATCTGAAACGGCCTTATCGGGCCGAAGCTTTGCCAAAACATGCACATGATCTTCTACCCCATTTATCTTGAGTGCGATCCCTCCCAACCCTCGGATCGCTCCCCCTATATACTCGTAAAGTCTTTCCTCTCGGTCTGCCGTAATCATCGGACGTCTGTCCTTTGTCGAGAAAACAATGTGGTAGATCAGATTTGTGTATGATCTGGGCATTTTAATTTTTGCCCGCGTAGCGGGATTTGTATTTGCCCGCGTAGCGGGTATCAGCATAAAGCCACGGGTGCCAACCCGTGGATGGCGACACCCAGATCATTAAAGCCAGCGTAGATGGCGACAGCCCGAAACATCGGACACGAACCATTTGCGTTGCTCGTTCTGCATTTACTCTGTCGCCCGCTATCGCGGGCTATGCAAATTCATTATTCGTTTCCACTATTGCCCGCTTTTGCGGGCTCGAACCATATTCGATTCCTTTCCACGGGTTTCACCCGTGGCTTTATGCCTGTGCCCGTTACACGGGCTCGACCGTCTAATTTGACCTCTGCCCACTTACGCCCGTGGCTTTATGCTGTTGCCGGTTACACCGGCTCGTTTCCGCACAAAAATATTCACGCTGACGCCGATCTGAATTCCGAATACGTTATGGGTTGTGCCGGATAATTTGGGATTCTGCCTAACATCGCCGCCGAGATCGAGAACGTAGATCGAATCAAAATCTTTTTCAAGATTTTTTCTCATTCCGTCAAAAGAAATGCTGTTGATAAAACTCCCATTTGTCACCAAAGCAACTATTCCATCGCTTCCGATCCGGTCGCTCGCCAGCCGGATGGCCTTAACATAGGGATCGGACAACGCATTCTTGTTCGTCGCTTTAGAATCTTTTGCATATGACTCGGCAACACGGGCATCGATTTCTTTGTATTTGCGATTCTTATTATTATCGTTTTCATTTACCTGACCGGCGTTATACGGCGGATTACCGATCACAACCGTAATTGGCGAACTTTTCTGCCGTTCGATACGCGCCGTATTTTCCTCCGTCATAAAGTCGAGCGAGCTTTGCACGCGTTCGGCCATATTGAATGTATCGACAAGACATATTCCCTCAAATGGTTCGTATTTACCGACCTTTTCAAAATACTCATGCTCGATATTCATCGACGCGATGTAATACGGCAGCAGCATGACCTCGTTGCAGTGGAGTTCGTGTTTGTATTTATGCTCAAGCGAGGTCTTTTTTATAGCGTCGATGATATGAATGATGAAATTGCCGGTACCCACAAACGGGTCCAGGATGTGGACGTTTTCGTCAGAGAGCGATTTACCAAATTCTTTTTGCAGAATCAATTCGACCGATCTCACCATGAAATTAACTATCGGCTGCGGAGTGTAAACTATGCCGTGCGTGTCGGCGACATCCACAGCGAATCCCTGAAAAAATCGCTCGTATACGTTGTTAAGAAACGTTTGCTTTTCGGCAAATGTCTCGACAGAGTTGGCACGGTGTTCAAGGGCCTTATAGAAATGGTCGAAACGGCCCAGAAATTCCTCGCGGCTGAAGGATTGCGAGGTGAGAGCTAGGACAACCTGCTCGATCTCGCGGGCAATGACGTTTCGCGACGTAAACTCGGAATTCTTGAAAACTGTCCGAAAGATGCGTTCGGTCAGAATATGCTGAATCAACATTTCTTCTACCGCTTTTTCCGATAAATTCGGATTGATGGAAGTGCGACAGAGGGTGTAGAAGTTAGAGAAGGCTTCTGCGAAGGCTTTATTGTTTATTTTAGCGTCGTCAAGAACCTTCAAAAGTGCAACGCCAAGGTCGGGCAGCTGTTCTTGAAACTTTGCTTCGGCCTGCTGCCATTCCTCAAACGCGGGAGGCTCATATTCAAAAAAACGCTCGATGAGGCCTATAAGTTCGTCCGGCTTGCGCAGATCGTATTCGCCGACCTCTTGGTCATTTTGGAAGAGAATTGCCTTCCCCGGTTCCTGAAAGATGATATTGTCCCTCGGATAACCGATCGCAAATTTTTTCTTTATTTCTTTTCGAAGATCGTCCTTTTCGTCTTTCGCTTCCCAGTAGCCGAGCGGCAAGCCCCACCGATCAACAACCGCGCCATCGACTCGAAGATGCTTCCCTTTCACTTTTTTCGGATACTGCTGAACGAGGGTCCCTTTAATCTGCTTCGACGCGAACTCTAACAACACTGCAAAAGCAGGGCTCACATTCCCTTCGTTGTATAGACCCAGCTGTCCGAAATTGTGGAGCGATCCGTGGTAATCCGCGACGGCTTTATGAGTCGGCTTAAGAACGATCGTAGGCATATTAGATGGATTCAAAGGCAATGGCTTCGGCGATTTTAATGCAAAACCCGTCAGTTGTCATTCGATCTCACGGCAGACCGCGAACGATCATGCAATTTAATCTAAAGAGTGGAATGTCTCATCCTTGACACGTTTGTTGCAGTGATGATACATTTATCGCATGAGGGAAATCGATCATATAAATGTGCGGCGGAATTGGGAGGAGTGTAGAAAGGAGCTGGGGGCGGAGGCTCGTTGGGGAGTGCTTTATGCGAGTCTGAATATGGATGGGCAGATCAGGTTAAGCCGTATCACGCATGAGGCGTTGGGGTCGCCGGATAGCTATGTGTTGCTGTACGACCGCGAGCGTGAAACGATCGGGCTGAGGCCGGCGAGGCTGGCGGTGGAGAAGACGGCGTATAAGGCGAACGCTCGCGGGGCCTTTGGCGGGCGACGGATAAACGCCTACCGTCTGTGCCGCGATTTTGGGGTTAAGACCAGCGAGACGGTGAGGTTTCACCACTGTGCGATAGACAACAGTGGCGTGCTCATCCTCGACCTCAGGGACACGTGTCCTGCAAGGAAAAGCCGAAAACGGCAGAACCATTCAACCGGCGGCCAGCGGGACGAGTATGGGAATACGGTTTTTACTTACTGAGGGGGATGAGTTGAGGAGTTGAGGAGTTGAGGAGTGATGAGAAGAAGCCGTTATTTTCTTCTTCCTGATGGGAGCGTCCATTTGGCGGAATTAGCCACCATCGCTACCAGCATTGCCAGGACCTCGTCGTATCCCATATAAAGCGCCTTGGCCGTCTCGCGATCCAGATATTTACATTTAACGCAGAACTCGATCCAAGTCTGGGTTTCGGCGGACTCACTTTCCGAGTCAGAAATTTTGCTGATGAACGCCGCCTGATAACGCCGCTTACGCCACGCCTCGGCGATATTGGCACAAACGGAACGCGAAGATCGGCGAACCTGGTCGGTAAGCGAGTACAGTTCCTCTTTCGGGAACGCCTTTGACAGCTCAAAGATCTGCATGGCCAGCTCGAACGATTTCTTGTAAACGTCCAATTCCTGATGACGAACGATCAGAGATCTCCGTTCGCCAGAAGCAACGCTTTTGCCCCGCTCCTCCACGCTTCTACCCCGCTACTCCTCCACTCCTCTAATCCTCTAATCCTCCACTCGTCGACTCCTCGGCCTACCCCAACACCTCGGCAATCGCCTGGCCTATATCAGCCGGAGATTCCACGACGCGGATGCCGGCCTCGGTAAGCGCTTTCATTTTTTCGGCGGCGGTTCCCTTGCCGCCTGAGATAATCGCTCCCGCGTGGCCCATTCGACGGCCGGGCGGGGCAGTCTGGCCTGCGATGAAGGCAACAATGGGTTTCGAGACGTTCACCTTTGCATACTCGGCTGCCTCTTCCTCGGCGGTGCCGCCGATCTCGCCGATCATTACGATCGCGTCGGTCTCGTCATCTTCCTGAAACAAACGTAACGCGTCGGTATGGTTTGTGCCGATGATCGGGTCGCCGCCTATGCCGATTGCCGTCGATTGACCCAACCCCAGGGCCGTGAGTTGGCCAACCGCTTCGTAGGTTAGCGTGCCGGAACGCGAGACTACTCCAATGCGGCCTTCCTTATGGATGTGGCCGGGCATGATGCCGATCTTGCATTTGCCGGGCGAGATGATGCCGGGACAATTTGGGCCGATCACTCGCGTGCTCTTATCGCGTAGATATTCGCGCACCTTGACCATATCCGCGACGGGAATGCCCTCTGTAATCGCGACCACTAAGGGGATGCCCGCATCGGCGGCCTCCATTATCGCGTCAGCGGCGAACGCGGGCGGCACATAGATGACGGAGGCGTTGGCACCCGTCTCGGCGAAGGCATCGGCAACGGTGTTAAAGACCGGAACGCCCTCATGGGTCGTGCCGCCTTTGCCGGGGGTCACGCCGCCAACGACGTTCGTCCCGTATTCACGCATCTGCAGCATGTGAAACGTGCCTTCTTTGCCGGTGATCCCCTGCACGATCAAACGGGTATTTTTATCGACTAAGACGCTCAAGCTTGAGTTCTCCTTTCATCGCAAATTGTGCAAACAAAGGGCGAGTATACCACGCGGTCCATCGGCCAGCACAAATCGACAAACTCCAGATTTTTCTGAACATTTCTGGGCACCGGTACGTTTGCATACTTGTCGACGGTCACAACTTCCTGTTCCTTTACCTCGTGATTGGCTAAAGCAATGCGCCAGCTCTACTCATTTTACACCGACGCCTTCTGGATCGCCTTTAAGTCAATCCTCGAACACAAATTACGCGCTTTTCTTACGCTGATCGGCATTATCATCGGCGTCGCCGCCGTGATCGTCGTGGCTGCCTCGATCAGCGGGTTAAAAACTTACGTGCTGGACACTGCGTCCAAGGTTCTTGGCTCAAACCATTTTATGATCAATCGGATGGCATCGATGGGAAGGATGTCGGACGAAGAATTTGAACGTAAGAATCGAAAGAATAAAGACATCATCTGGGCTGAGTACGAGTATATAAAAGAGCGATGCGAGCTCTGTGCCCACGTCGGAGCGCAGGTCAACGCCGGCTCGGACATTAATCAGGGAGGGGTTGAGATGCCCGCGACCCGCGTCATAGGCATAACGGCGAACATGGCGGAGATCGAGGATAAGACGCTGGCCGACGGCAGATTCTTCACCGACGAAGAGTCCGCTCGCATCACTTACGTCTGCGTCATCGGCAACGACGTGAAGGAAAAGTTTTTTCCTAACAGTCCCGCTATCGGCCAAGAGATTAAAGTACGTGGGGTGCCGCTCAAGATTATCGGCGTCGAGCAAAAACGCGGCTCATTTTTTGGCGACAGCCAAGATCGACATGTCTATATCCCTATCGCCCTGCATGGACAAATGTTCAATCGAACCGGCGGGTTGCAGCTTCACGGAAAGTCTGTCGACCACGATAATTTCAAAGATTCGATTGAGGAAGCCCGTCAGCTGCTTCGCAACCGCCGCCAACTCATCGGCAGCGACGAAGACACGTTTGGCGTTGTTAATGTCGATGAATTTAATACTGAAATGGACGAGATGACGGGTGCAATAGCAGCAGTTGTCCTCCCAATCACAGCCATCATCCTGATCGTCGGGGGCATCGTGGTAATGAACATCATGCTCGTGTCCGTCACCGAGCGAACTTTTGAAGTGGGACTACGGAAAGCCCTGGGGGCGACAAAAAAACAGATATTACTCCAGTTTCTGATCGAGTCGTCACTGCTTTGCGTGGTCGGCGGAATACTCGGCCTCGTCGTAGCTGTGGTAGCGACGCAGATCATCACCGTTCTGGCCGGCATCACGATGACGATAGAACTTTTTTATATTTTTATTTCGATTCTTGTTTCGAGCGTAATTGGTGTCACCGCCGGACTCTATCCAGCCTGGAAAGCTGCCAAACTCGATCCAATCGCTGCGTTGACGCAGAGTTAATCTAAGACCGGCAAGATGCCGGCGTTCGATTTATGTCACTCTCGACATCATTACCACGCGAAGTTCTAAAAATGGCGCTCGATTCGATCTTGGCGCATAAATTTCGGTCTTTCCTGACAATTCTCGGGATTGTCGTCGGCATAATAACGGCGATAGTGGTCGCGTCGATTCTGACCGGCATGCGTCAGTCAATAGTGGCGATCGTGGAGGAATACGGAACGAACAACGTTTACGCATTTCATCTCTCGATGGGAGACGGCCCGCCGAATCGCGACGAGCGAAACCGCAAACCTCTGACCGAAGGCGATGTGGATGCGATCCTGGGACAATCGGTGGCGATCGAGGACATAGCGATATCAAATCCCGGGATCGGGAATTTCGGCGCCAGCTTTGACGACAACATGACCTATGAGGGCAAAAATTACCGCTGGGCCCAGGTCGATGGTGTTTCGACAAACTACGACACGATTGTAAACCTCTCGATGCGCGAAGGGCGGTGGCTGTCGGAGACCGACAACTTGCAGCGGCGAAATGTGATCGTGATCGGCGTCGATGCCCGCGAGGCGTTGTTCCCAAATCCCGACGATTCCCCCGTCGGCAAAGTTGTCAGGATGAATGGCGATACGTGGGAGATAATCGGCGTAATCGAAAAACGAAAGGCCGGTTTCTTTGGCGAGAATGAAGAGGACCGCAAAGTCTTTATGCCGTACCGGACTTCGCGCAAGGTCGCCCCTCTTCGCGATTATCTGCTGATGACGGTCCAGGCGAAGCAGGGTCAGCTGGGCGATGCCGTCTCTGAAATTGAGGGCGTACTGCGTCAGCGACGCGGTGTTAAGTTTGAGGCCAAAAACGACTTTGATCTCAAAACCGCGGATGCGTTTATCGAGCAATTTGACGGCATCATTGGCGGTGTCGGAATTGCCGCCATCGCAATATCCTGCCTCGGTCTCCTTGTGGGAGGGATCGGCGTGATGAATATCATGCTCGTCTCCGTGACAGAGCGGACCAAGGAGATCGGCATAAGAAAGGCAATCGGGGCGACTAAATCGGCGATTGTCCTTCAATTCCTGCTCGAAGCGATGACGCTAACGTTTTTCGGCGGAATAATCGGGGTGGTGACAGCAATCGGAATCAGCAATCTGATTATGATCTTTGTACCGAGCCTCCCCGCCCAAATTCCCCCATGGGCGGTAATCGCGGGATTGACCGTGTCGGTCGGTGTGGGCCTGATCTTCGGCGTGCTCCCTGCAAGGAAAGCGTCTCGCCTCGACCCGATCGAATGTCTGCGATATGAATAAAGATCACTTCCGCAGTCTACTCGTCGGATCGGTTCCCAGAACTTTTCTGAATTTTCAACCCTATTGGCTTTTTATCCTAAGTTTCTCTGGATTTAAGTCTCCAATACGTTTTTTTTAAAATAGCTGTCTAATTTTAGGGAGCCCGGCGCCTCGCCTCGTAGTGCCGCACCTGAGCGTACTGTTCAGGCGTGTTTTAAGAAATCAACAAAAGGAGTCCAGCAAATGAAGTACATAGGTTTTTTAAGATTTCCCCGTGTTCATGCCGTAATGGCGTCCCTAACGGTGTTTATGTCAACGGCGTTACTTGCCGTTTTTGCGGCCACCTCATTCAGCGGGGCTATTTTCACAACTAATCAGCCCGGCAGCACTGTAAATGAAAATATTTATCAAGGTGCGCAGGATGTATATGTGAACGGCGGACCTAATAACACAAGCTCGCAAGGGCTTCCTCCTAATGAAGTGTTTTACTTCGAAGTTACCGATCCGAGCGGCAAAATTCTTCTTTCCAGCGACCCTGTAAATTGCCGGCAGGTGCTGACCAACCCCGAAGGTCGCGTTTTTGGAGCTTATGCCGGCGACGGCTGCGTGCATGAGGTTGGATATGTAGACTCGTCAAATGGAAGCCTTTCGGTAAAGCTCTGGCCGTTTAACCGGACACCCAACGGAGGCAATGAGTATAAAGTGATTTTTGTTCGAAAAACAGCTCCCGGCGTTTCGGTCGAACTGGATGGCCGCCATTTGGATTATCCGCGTTCAGCGACAAAATCGGATAATTTTAAGGTGCTAACCTATATAGGTCCCAATCCCTCACCGACGCCGTCCCCGACACCTTCCGACACCACTACGTAAAATGAGACCGTGACATCGGGAGCGGTCTCAACCGCTCCCGATTTTCCTGTCCGGTTGCAAAGTCGCCGAACGCCACTGAGAAGGTTCGGTCGAATAAAATCCGGACCCACCAAGAAAAGTTCCTGGGTTCGTGACAGCCTACTGTGGGTTACTGTCATCTTGAAGAAAAGAATCGTCTATATCCTTCTCAAGTTTTGCCCGCAGCTTATCGACCATAATATCCGCCTTCTGAAGACTCCCGGTTAAGCTCAATCGGGTAGACTGAATCTCACCCATTAGCGATTGTAGATTAGAGCGCTCGGCAACTAAGCTCTTTCGACGCCCTTCCCTAATTTCTTCGGGCTTCATCGAACCAGACAATTGCAGCGTACGCTCAATCATCTCTGGCCGCATGTCGATCTCGATCTGTTCGAGTCGCGTACGGATGCCGTTTTCTTTCTCCATGATCTCAAACATCTGCTTACGTAAACTTTCGGACCGCTGCTCGGCACGGGTGAGAATATCGAGATTTAGCAAAAGTCTCTTTTGCTTCTCGTCATAGTCGTTCTTCTTACCGGTGGCTTCGAGCAGCTTAATGCGATCGCGGAGCTCTCGTAGCTCTACGCTTCCCTGAGTCTCGGTCTGTTCGGCGGGCTTGCCGTCGGGCCGCACCACTCGCGGGCCCTCATAATCCTCGATTGCACGGCTGATGATCTCGGCACCGGTCAAGACAGGCGGCGGTGTCGCGAGCGGCTTTGGCCTGCGAGCGGTCTGAGCGTTTGCAGTGCCAACTAAAACGCCCGCGGCCAATAATACTAGCAAAGCTGATATCTTAATCGATCGTATCATCATTTTTCCCCGTATTTTCCTTGTCAGAAATGAAATCGCCGGTGAATAACTCGACGGCATTCTTGCCCAGGCCAAAGAACGGAATTGCGTCCAGGCCAGAGTTTGCGATTCCCTTAAAAAGTCCTTTTTGTCGTATGTCCGAGCCGACCAGGACCGCAGCGACCACGGTACCGCCAAACGGCACCATCTTTGCCAACCGCTTTGCCACCTGCCAGCCGCCAGCGTGAAGCAATTTACGTTTTACAGTTTTTTTCTCGACTTCCATTTTAAGCTCATTCTACAACGCGTCGCCCCCGATAATGCACGACCGCCGTGGGCAAAAGTTTCGTTTCACTGTCCTCGAAGACTGAGAACAACCTCGACGCGGCGGTTCCTTGCACGATTTGCGGGGGTCGAGTTGGCCACCAGCGGCTCGGTCGAACCAAGACCCTTGGCAACGATTCGGCCCTCTTCAATCCCGAGCGCCGCAAACTTTTCCGCGACCTTGTAAGCCCGCCTGTCCGTGACCGATTGAATCAGTTCGGGCGCGCCGGCGTTGTCGGAATGCGATTCCACGCTGATGCGATAGTCGGGGTGGTTCGCCAGCAGCTCAGCAAGCGCATTCAACTTTCCATCAGCCTGCGGCGTGAGATTGCTCGCCCGCGTCGCTGTCCAGTATGTCTCGGGAAGCGTGATCACGATTCCGCGATCATTCCTCGAGACGATGCCGTAGGTGCGAAGCGAAGCCAACATGCTGGATTCATTCGTCCGCAGCGTCGCCTCTCGCGTTTCCCTCTCGCGCGTCTGCTCAATATTCCGGCGCGCCGTCTCAGCGGCGGCGGCCTTGGCCTTTTCGTTATCGAGCTCTACACGAATGCGGCCGATATCTTCGCGCAGGCGACCGTTTTCTTCTCGGAGTTCACGAAGCTGACTTGAAAAATTCAAAGCGTCGCGTTCAGCGAGCTCGCGGTTACGTGTTTCTCTCGCCAGCTCGTTTCGAATCTCGTTGATCTGCCCTTGAGCATCCGAATACCTGTTCTCCGCCGTACGAATTTCCGCGTCAACCCGGGTTTGCTCGTTGCGTCGCTCGCGGGCTTCCTTCCGCTGCATTGCGATGCTTTCGGCACGAACCGACGCGGCAATGGATTTGCGTGCGCCGATATCGATCGAGTCAGAATCGCGGCCAGCGCGCCAGGCATTTTCGGCATTCATCAACAAAGTCTCGGCCTCGGTCAACTCGGCAAGAGCATCACGTTCCGCTCCCGCAAAACGCGCGAGGGCGACCGCCTGTTTGGCCTGTAGTATTGCCGGCGGAGTCTTCGAGTAATCTATCTCAGCAATTTCCGGCGTGCGCGGATCGCGGAAGAAATCGCTCGAGTTACCAAAGTAGGTGACGGAGGGCGTCGTGCCTATGATCTGGCCGTTTTGACCTACCGGATTCAAATTCTCGAGCATTATGGCCTGACTGGGCCGCGAGACCATGAAGTGCGGTTCGGCAGTAATAATGATGGCAAATGTCTGCAACGGCGTCGTGACCGTCACTTTTGAATCGATAAAAAACAAACCGCTGCGCCTGATCTCACCGAGGTTGTCTGCCTGCCCCGTCGGCGAGATGGCCCACACGACGTAAGTCGCGTAGCCCGCACCGAGCTCAAATGGCCTCGGCATGCGTTCGACAGATAGCTCAATTCTCGTACCGCTCCGACCGGTTCGTTTTACCTTCGCATCGCCTTTCATCCGAGGAAATCGCGTCGTCCCGCGAAACTGAACGGTTACCGCGTCGTCGAGCGGATACGTAATCGCGGTCGTCCGACGAGCGACGTCAGCTTGCCCGTTGGCGCTGAACGAAAAAGCAATAGTTGCCGCGATAAATGTGAAAAGCTTAAGCCGAAACGAACTCTTCATAAAATGTCTCCAGTTTGAGAGGAATCAACTGTAAAAAAGATGCCATAGACGTTTCCAAAGTTGCAATTTAGGTCTTTGGTCGCGGCGGCGAAAGTAAAGTATATTCAATCCTTTACAAGTTTGCGATGCACGATTTTCGGCGGCTCCTAAAATACGTTCGGCCCTACTGGCTGACCTTCACCCTGGCGATCCTGGCGATGATTCTGGGAGCCGCTTTCGAGACGGCGGTCGGAGCTTTGCTGGTCCCGATTTTTGATCAGTTCTGGAAGAGTCCAGCTCTGGCCGAGACTAAAACTCTTTACGATCTAAACAGTTTGATTCCCCAGGACGACTGGTTTCGGGCCTGGATGGTTATCGCGGCTTTGCTGATCGGCTTTACGGTACTGAAGGGCATTGCGGAATTTTTCTCATCCTATCTGATGGCCAAGATCGGACAGGCGACAGTTCTCAAGCTGAGGGGGGAACTGTATGACCACCTGCTCGCCCAATCGTCTGTTTTTTTTGAAAGACATCGAACGAATTACCTTGTTTCGCGGCTTGTCGTGAGCTGCGCGGCCATCGAGTTAGCGGTCTCGTCCAATTTACGCGATGTTCTCCGCGAGAGCTTCATGCTCGTCGGCTTTCTAGGAGCGGCGTTCTTTTATAACTGGCGGCTGACATTGGGCTCGCTTATCATCGCCCCAGTTATCGCATTCTTAACCACCAACTTCAGCCGCCGGATGCGAAAACTCGCTGATGTATCGCTCGAAGGCGTAAAGAGCCTAAATGATACCTCGCAGGAAACCCTCGCGAACCACGTCATCGTCAAAGCCTACGGTGCGGAGGGACGCGAACACCGCCGTTTCACGGCCGTCGCCGCTTTGATCGCTCGTGCAAATCTCCGTTCGGCCCGTATAGCTGCGACATCGCCGCCAACTATTGAGATCGTGGGAATGATCGCGGTCATTCTACTTTTTTACTTTGGTCTGCGGGAAATCAACGCGAATCGAATGGAGGCTCCTCAGTTTTTCGCGTTCCTGCTTTTCCTATTTCGCAGTTACGATCCGATGCGAAAAATCTCGCGGCAGCATAATGAAATCACCAAGGCTTTTGCGGCAGCCCGCGATGTATGGGACATACTCGACGAAGACAAAAAACTTGTAGAAAAACCTAACGCCGTCGATCTGCTTCCGCTGCGTAAGGCAATCCGGATCGAAAATGTATCTTTCAATTATCGAAATAATAGCCGCTACATTCTTAAGGACATCAACATCAAGGTCGGTAAGGGCGAGATGCTCGCCCTGGTCGGCCAAAGTGGGGGCGGAAAATCGAGCCTGACGCGTCTCATCCAGCGGCTGTACGATCCGACCGAGGGGCGGATTTTATGGGATGATGTGGATCTGCGGGAGGGCACGATTTATAGCCTTCGTCGCCAGATTGCGTTGGTGACTCAAGAAACGGTTCTTTTTAATGACACCGTTCGGACCAATATCGCGTATGGGCGGCCTGATGCGTCGGACGAGGATGTGCAGCATGCGGCACGGGTCGCCTATGCCGACGAGTTTATCGATCAGCTTCCGCAAAAGTATGACACTCTCGTCGGCGAGCGCGGCGTGCTGCTCTCAGGCGGCCAGCGGCAGAGGATCGCTATCGCGCGTGCCGTTCTGATGGACGCACCCGTATTGATCCTCGACGAGGCGACCTCGGCCCTCGATACCGAGAGCGAATCACTGGTGCAGTTGGCATTGGCAAATCTAATGCAAAATCGGACATCGATTGTGATTGCGCACCGGCTCTCGACTGTTCGTAAGGCAGATCAAATTGTAGTCATGGAAAACGGTTGCGTCGTGGAATCGGGCACACATGATGAGTTGCTCGCCGACGCCGGAACTTACAAGAAATTATACGAGCTCCAGTTTATCGACGTGGACACGGCAGAATCGCCGGTGGAATCGGGTGATGAGACCGCTACTAAGAAATTATGAAATCAATGACAGGCTTTGGCCGAGCATCGGCTGCCGAGAACAACTTTTCGATAACCGTAGAGATCAAAACGGTAAATAACCGTTTCCTCGACGTAAATCTCCGGCTTCCAGGCGAGCTTCAGCCGATAGAGCCTGCGATTAAGAAACAAATCTCAAATCGTCTCGCACGCGGTCGCGTCGACGTAAACCTGTCGTTCGACCGCGGCGAAAATATTACGTTTGAGATAAATCGGCCGCTGATCGCCGCCTATCTTGACGCGATGCGAACCATGAGTGACGAATTTGCCCTCAAAGGCGAACCCGACCTGAACGTGATCGCTCGCCTGCCAAATGTGGTGGTCACAAAGAAGGAAGACCCCGATCCGCAATTTTTAACTGCGGTCGAGGCCGTCGTGTCGCTCGCACTCGACGATCTAGAAAGCATGAGGGCGAAAGAAGGAGAAATGCTGGGCCTTGAGTTACTTTCGCGAATCGCCGCAATTGAGAATTTTCTGCCCCCAATCGAAGGCGAGGCTGCAAAGGTTGCTGATGAGTTTCACACTCGCCTGAACAAGCGACTCACTGACTTGCTCGCACGGACGGACGCCGAGATCGGCCTGGACGAATCACGGCTTGCCCAGGAAGTCGCATATCTCGCCGACCGTGCCGACATTTCCGAGGAAATAACTCGGCTGAAAGCCCACATCCAACACTTTCGGGATATCGCCGCGGATGAACGAGATGTGGGCAAACGGCTGGATTTTCTCACGCAGGAGCTTAACCGCGAGGCCAACACGATCGCGTCGAAAACTAACAATATGATCGTTAAAGAGAACGCCGTCGCGATTAAGAGCGAAATTGAGAAAATTCGGGAACAGGTCCAAAATGTGGAGTAGTTTCTGGTTCATTGCTCGTAGTTCCTTGTTCGGCGCGCGCGTCGTGGGCAGTTGTAGACCAGTTTATGGCACGAACTAACTTTGAGAACCTAGCCGTTTATAAGGAAGCCACGAACAAGGAACGACCAACGACGAACGAGATATGAAAGGAAATCTCATCATCATTAGTTCGCCCTCGGGCGGCGGCAAGGGGTCGCTGATAAAGGAGGTGCGCTCGATGCTGCCTGATTTGGGCTATTCGTGCTCGCACACCACGCGGCCGCAGCGATTTGGCGAAGAAGAGGGCCGGGAATATTTTTTCATAACACGAAACGAATTCGAGCAGCGGATCGATGCCGGCGAGTTTCTCGAGCATGCGACAGTTCACGGAAATCTTTATGGCACCTCGCTAGCGGAGAGTCGCAAGGTGTTCAATACCGGCCGCGATTTGATCGTCGAGGTTGATGTTCAAGGCGCTCTGCAAATTATGGATCGTGCCGAGGAGGCGAGCGTAAGTATCTTTATATTACCCCCCTCGTTTGAGGTTTTGCGGGCACGACTTACCTCCCGAGCGACCGAAGACCCGGAGGAGGTCAAAGTCCGGCTGAGAAATTCGTTCAACGAGGTGATGCAGTATACGAAATTTGATTACATCATCGTCAATGACCATCTGTCGGCAGCCGCCCGGCAGCTAGCCTCAATCGTAACTGCCGAACGTCACTCTATGAATAGACAAACGAGTGCTATTAGGGGTATTCTTGATAGTTTCGATGCCGCTAGGCATCTATTCGGTGGAGACACAACCTAATATGGCCGTAAAAAAAGAAGAGATCATTGAAGAACAGGACGAAATAGTCGAAGAAGAAGAGATAATCGACCCGCCTGACATCGACTCGAAGTATCGGATGATCATTCTAGCCGCTCAACGAAGTAAGCAGTTACAGCGCGGAGCCCTGCCTCGCGTAGATGCCGACATACGCAAGACAAAGGCCACCCGCATTGCAATGCGCGAGTTTCGAGAACGGAAGGTCAATTTCGATATTCTCGACCTTTAACGCTTTCCTCTTTATTGGTTCAGCTTTTTGCCGGCGTCGCTGATGGCGTCGCCGACTGAATCGACGGCGTCCGAAACGCCGCGTTTCGCTTCGCCCCAGCTCTCGCGAGCTTCGCCGCCGGCCTTGTCCGCTTCGCCCTCGGCCTCAAGCCGCTCGTTACCCGTAACCTCGCCGACCTTGTCCTTGACGGCACCTTTTGCCTGGTCAAGTTTCCCTTCGACTTCATCTTTATTCCATATAGACATTTGTTTTTTCTCCTTATTTCGGACTACATACCCTTATAATTCGGCCCGCCGCCACCTTCGGGCGTTACCCAGTTTATAATCTGGTACGGGTCGGCAATGTCGCACGTCATACAATGAAGGCAATTTGAAAAGTTAATTTTCATTTCGCGTCTTCCAGTCGCGGTGCTCTCTTCCATCTCATAAACCGCGGCAGGACAAAAACGCTGGCACGGATTACCGTATTCTTCGGCGCAGCGGGTTGCACAAATCTCGGTATCGAGCACATGAAGATGCGCGGGCTGATCTTCGTTATGGGCGACTGCTCCGTAAAAAACATCGGTGACCTTATCAAACGTCAGTTCTTTGTCGAACTTTAAGTCGGCATACCGCTCGGTTGACAAGTGATCGTTCGGTCCCAAGCCGCTGGCCGGGCGATTGCCGTTAAGCATTTCCATTCGTTCATGCCCGGCAACGTGATGCTCCTTGGGCATGAATCCCCATGCCAGGCCGCGTGTCAGATACTGCAGACCGGTATTTACCAAGGCCGACCAGCGACCTTTTTGAAAAGCCCCGTGAAAGTTGCGGATAGGGTGAAGCTCATCGTAGATCCAACTGAGATTTATTTTTTCAGCATAGTGCCGAAGCGTCTCGGAGCTGTAATCTTCGTGTTCAAACGCACCGACGATCGTCTCGGCGGCCAACATTCCCGACTTCATCGCGGTATGTATTCCTTTGATACGCTGTCCGTTGAGCATCGAGGCCGAGTCGCCTACTAGCAGGACGCCGTCCGCATAGAGCTTTGGCATCGTGTGATATCCGCCTGCATTGATCGACTTCGCACCGTATTTTATGAGCTTCCCGCCCGCCAGGATTGCGGCGATCTTTGGATGGGCTTTGAATTTCTGAAATTCCGCGTGTGGGTCGATCAGCGGGTCTTCGTAGTCGAGCCCCGTTACGTAACCGATGCTGATCGCGTTGTTTTTGAGACCGTATATCCAACCGCCTCCGTAGGTCCGTGTATCGGACGGGAAGCCCAAGGTGTGGACGGCCTTACCTTCCGGAAAATTCCCTGCCGGCACCTCCCACAGCTCCTTTACCCCTAGTGAGAAAACCTGCGGCTCCGTGCCTTTGTCGAGGCCGAGCCGTGCCATTACCTGCTTCGCGAGCGAGCCGCGCGAACCTTCGCCCAACACAGTAATCTTAGCGATCAGATCAACGCCGGCCTCGAAATTCGGCTTCCGCTTTCCGTCCTTATCGATTCCCTTGTCGCCCGTGCGGACCCCGATAACCGCGTCGTTATCGTCATACAGAACCTCGGCAGCGGGAAACTCAGGGAAAATATTGATCCCCGCTTCCTCACATTTTTCGCCGAGCCATTCACAAACTTTGCTCAAGCTGACTATATATTTACCCTTATTTTTAAGCGGCGGGGGGACGAGGGGAGCGTTAAGGCTGCCCTTCTCGGTGAGGTACCAGAAGGCGTCGTCAGTCACTATGGAATCGATCGGACAGCCCTGGGCCAAAAAATCAGGCATCAGCTCGCGGATAGCGATCGGGTCCATCACGGCTCCCGACAGAATGTGAGCACCGACGAAAGAACCTTTCTCGACAATCGCAATCTCGAGCTCGCCAATCTTCCGCCCACGCTTACGCCCCTGATCGACGAGAATGTCATGATCCCGTACCTTGTTCTTCAAATGCAGCGCCGCCGCCAAATTCGCCGGCCCCGCCCCGACAAATACGACGTCCATCTCGATTCGTTCGCGTTCGATCATATCGAGAATGTTAGCAAACCCGCCGCGTAAATACGACCGTCAGCGCTTCCTGGACGCCGTCAGCTATCGATGCGTTGCGGCCATGACTGACATCTATTTCGTCGTATGACGAAAAGTGTCGCCGGTATGACCGGAAACGCCCTTCGTATGACCGCTAATTTTAAAAAAGCTGGAAATTTCACAGTTTGCAAAGCAGAAAAAATTGACGCAGTTATCACACTTCAGTCAATCATCGTTTCATCTTTGCAACATTCGCCTATCGCCGCTACAATTTAGGTTATGGCACGCAGGTGGGAAGAATTTACCGAGCCGGGCACGGCGCGTATCGCGAAGCTGCATGTGTCGATGTCGCCGACCGGCACAATGCTGCTCAGCCGCAACGCCCACGAAGCCCTGCGGCGGCCAAGCCATGTCGTATTGCTGTGGGACGCCGAAACCGACACGGTCGGCATCCGAGCCGTGCCGCCGCGCACGGTCAACGCGTTTCAGCTCTACCCCAGCACCTCCGGCGAATGCCGCTTCCACGCGCGCCGCTTCCTCCTAAAATACGACATCCGCCTCGACCACACCGTCCGCTTCCCCACCGCCGTTATCGAAAACGACGTCCTGATCCTCGAACTAAAATATCGAGTCCGCTCACCCCATTCAGCGCACGTGCGGCTGAGGTAGGGACGAGCTGCCAAGCTGTTAGGTAATTTGGATTATGGCTGGAACGAATTTCTGCGTATGTTGGATCTGCCCGTATCCGAATCTGTATCTCGCGGTTAGCACCGGTGATCATAAAATCAGACGCCACGACGCGGTCAAAGTCCGCGAGGTCCTTGCTCGAATACGCCTCGACGATCCACTCCCGGTCCATCACCTTAACCGCGTCGATCACCTTCAGCTCTTTAGCCGAATGCCCAAATCCAACAACCGACGCCGCCGCAATCAAGATCAATACAGTTATGAATTTCATAGTTGATATTACAGTCCGCATCGCTGATCAATCGAGCCACCGCGCAACGACGGCAAATTAATCTTCCTTGTGAGCCGGGAGAAGATGAGAATGGCCGCCCAAGCCTACGAAGAGACCGCCCCGAACAAGCCGCCCGCATCCGCTGGGTGCTCGGGGACGAGTAATCGATGCTAGCAGTTGCACCGACTGCCGTATTGCGGGCTTGCTGCCTTTTTTTAGTGATGCCATGCAATTACGTAAGAACCCCCTTCTAACTGATCGATCAGCATATCCTTCACAGTATTATCGACAACCAGGCAGCCTTCTGACCTGCCGCACTTGCCGTTTTCTGCGACCCACGCATCTGAAACATAGTCGGCCGTGTGCAAGACTATTTTCCTGCCTCTTGCAATTAAGTTAGAAGGCTCAAGGCCATCTAGCTTCATCGAATGTCCGTGACCACCCGGATAAGTTTCGGCACAACGATAAATCCCTAGAGATGTGCAGTTTGATTTATCCACATTCGAAAAATGGGTTGCAATTCCATCATGATCCGGGTCAGAACCTTTTCCGTGTGAGACGAAGTACTGATTTACATCTTTGTCTTGTGTGTCAAAAACATATAGACGTTTTTCTTTTGAATGCTGGCCAAAATCTGCGATGGCCCAATATCGCGGATTCCCGTCTGGAAACTTCTCTGCCTTGAAATCCACTAAACGCCTTGCCGGGATCTCTTGTCCGACATCTATGGCCAATTGAACGAAGATTTCAGCGCGTGTTGCGGCAGGTGAATAAGCAGCCGGCGCTGCAACGGCTGCGGGTGGTGTGACCGCGGGCAGTACCAGGGCGGCGTTCCTGTTGGGCATTTCAGCCACAATGGTATTTAGCTCAGGTATTTGATTGAGAATAATTTTTAACTGATCTAATCCTCCAATATTATTCAGTTCAGCTTGTCCGCGAGTCTGAATAAGATCAAACTCCACATTATCCATTACCTTGTTGTTCTTGTTAAAGAAGACAAATATCGTGTCTTCCAGATTTGATACGCGCAAGATGTCTTGCTCCGGAGGAGCCTTCTGAGTAAAGGGTCTGTAGAGGCAATCAACCCACTGATCGGCAGGCGGCGGCGCCGATCTTTTATTAACGTAAGCGGCATTGGGCTTGTAATGTGGAATAGGTAAAACCGATCCGTAACGTAGAAGTTGATGAAAAGCTATCGTTGCCTCGCTAAACTTTTCTTTAGGCCCGTGATCGCCGCCCACCGCAAATGTGGATAGCTTGGTGCTCGGGTAATAGCTCCAAGCAAGCTGGCGTTTTGCAAGTCGGATCGTTAGCGGGTCATTGCTTTCTTCCGGTATTACAAATGCAGGAACTGATCCCGCATCCAAATAACGACCTTGATCGCTATCTAAAAAGCCGCTCTGCGTGAATGAAGTAGTCGAAATATAATATTCAATCGGTTCTCCTGGAACAGTTTGCTTTTTGAGTCCTACCGTTCCGTTGCCAATGATCTTTCCTGCGCTGTCAGTGTATAAACCCACACATTTGAATTCATCTGTTCCAGCCGCGAAGTTGGCTTCTTCAGCCGCCTTCCATTTGGAGCCAAAGCCATGGCCGTATATAGCCTTGTAACCTAAATATCCGCGAAAAACACCGTCGGTGTCTTTGATCCTAACCCCCATCTGAATGTTGGCGAGTCCTTTGTTTCCGACTGAATATGCGCGTGGTGAACCATCCACGTTTACGTTCACTCCGGGGACAAGAACTATCGTGAGTAAATCGTCATATTTCCAAGCTTTTATCGGCTCTTCGTTGTACTTAAGATTGGTAGCAATTCTTGTAATGTTGGGCATGTTTTTATCTCCTATTTCTAGTTGAAATTAAGGTGTTGGTGGTGCCTTCTTTTTTGGGGGTTCTTCGACGTGGGCGGCGGAGGTCCAGGCGGCTATGGGGGCTGTTTGGCCGGTTAGCACGTTTGGGACCATGGAGCTGAGGGTTCGTTTTAGCTGCATGAAGGTCTCGATCTTTTCGTTTAGCAGGGCATTTTTACCGACGCGGTCGCCGGTGGCTGAGGCCTGCTGGCCAAAGGCGGCTTCGATGCGTGTGCGGTTTTCATCGTTCATACGGTAAAAAACCCCTCCTGAATTTAGTGAAATGTGAGAAAAAGGTTTGGGTACGAAGATAATACGCGCCTTTTTTCGACTGTCAAGGGATTTGCCTCACTCGCCTCTCTAATTTAGAACCTTAGGGTCAGGCTTAAAGTCGGCGAGGTAGCGATCTAGTTCGCTCTGGAGGTCTTTGCTGCGATTGTATCCTCGCTGCTCGATCAGCGACAGGAGGCGGCGAGATTCTTCGACCTCGGCATCTGTCGCTACTGAAATGAGTTGCTGCAGATCGAGAACGTCTTGGGGTCGCCGCTGCCAATTGGCGGACAGGACTTTAAGGGCGACGAGGGAGGAAACGGTTGCAACGGGAACTACTAGACCGGGAGCGATCTCGGCATTGGTTGCCGACGAGACTACCTCGGATTCTATTCCCGACGATGCAAACAGTAGATCGACAAACATTTCCCGGTCGCCGAACGGAACCATCCTCACGGTTGAGAGACGGTCTTCTGCGGATTGCTCCAGAACCGTATCGACAAAATAATCGGACACGCAAATAGTGCGTACGGCCGCTTCGGCCTCGGCGTCATTTTCGACCGCTATGGCGATATCTACGTCTTTTGTGAATCGTTCTACCGTACGGAAAGAAACCGCCATTCCGCCGACAACCGCAAACTTCACCCCGCTCTTTTGTAGGGGCGGTGCAACGGCCATTAAATGTGCGTGAATATTCTTGATAACCGGACTGAACTATCGGAAGCGTGATGAGTCTACAAGCCTGCCCGGCCCATCGCCGTGCTCAGCTCCGGGACGTGTCCGATACCAGCGGTTGATCTCAATGCGAAGCTCTTCCGTGGTAATGTCGGGATTTCGCTCCTTTACCTTATGGATAAAGGCTCGCTCACCGAGCTCCTGCAGCTCGCCGATCATTTCAAACTTTGCGATAGAATTATCCATTACCATACATTTTACCACGTTTCCGAAGTCATTCTGATCGATATCTATGACTCAAACTGAGCCTTTAAACTCTCGGAGTATGGCGCGCGGGCGACTCCTTTTTCGGTGATGATGGCGGTGACGAGGTCGTTTGGGGTTACGTCGAAGGCGTAGTTGCTTACCATGGTGTCGTCGGGGGCTAGTTGGATGTCTTTCATGTGAGTCACCTCGCGGATGTCGCGCTCTTCGATTGGGATTTCTTCGCCTGTGGAGCAGTTCATGTCGACGGTGGAGAGCGGGGCGGCTACGTAGAATGGGATGTTGTGGCGGCGGGCGAGGACGGCGACCATGTAGGTGCCGATTTTGTTGGCGACGTCGCCGTTGGCGGCGATGCGGTCGCTGCCGACGACCACGGCCTGGACGCGGCCTTTTTTCATGACGTGGCCGCTCATGTTGTCGGTGATGAGAGTGACGGGAATGTCGTCCTGCATCAGTTCCCAAGCGGTCAGGCGTGCGCCTTGTAGATACGGGCGCGTCTCATCAGCAATGACGGCGATATGTTTTCCCTGATCGACCGCGCCGCGAATGACGCCAAGCGCCGTGCCCCAGACGCCGCCGGTCGCGAGGGCTCCGGCATTGCAATGGGTAAGCACGGTGTCGTTATCGTTGAGCAATTCGCCGCCATATTTAGCGATGAGCCGCTGAGACTCGATATCCTCATCGTGGATCGCCTTTGCATCGACCCTGAGAATTTCCTTGATCTCACTGACCGATTTCCCTTCTGATTTGGCCGATTGGAAAGTATATTTCATCCGGTCAATCGCCCAAAACAGGTTGACCGCCGTCGGCCGGGTCTTTCCGAGCACTGCACCCACATATTCGAGTTCCTCTTCGAGATCAGCGGCTGTGGTGCCGACAAACTGCTGGGCGCCCAGCGCCATTCCATATGCGGCAGAGACGCCAATGGCCGGTGCCCCGCGGACAACCATGTCTTTGATAGCGGCCGCTACCTCCGTGTAGCTCCGCAATGTGACCCACTTCTCCTCCGTTGGCAACAACCGTTGATCGAGCATTTCGACGCCCGCCTCACTCCAACGAACAGGTATAATGTTTAGGTTCATAAACGACAGATTTTACCGCATTACCCGCTCGCCCGCCACGACCGGTTTTGATAGTGCCGCGCCATTCGTTTATATTCGTTTCTTATCTAAAGTACCGAATATGACGGAGCCTCAAACAGTTATCGCCACCCACGCCACTGACACAAAGACCGATACGCTCATCCGCCCTAATTTTGAACTGATTCGCGAAATTCCTGAAAATTTGCGAGGGCTGGAGGAGGTATCTCGAAACTTTTACTGGTCTTGGCGGCCGGCCGGGACGGCTCTTTTTCGCGATCTCGACGCCGCGTTGTGGGACCGCTGCGAACAGAATCCTCGTCTATTCCTGCGACAGATTCAGGCTCTGAAACTTTTTCAGCGCTCGGCTGATCGGGCGTTTGTCGATCGTCTTCACGATTTCCTGAGCGAACAGACAAAATACCTGTCAGGCCGCTCCGAAACGTTGCCAACGGACCACACAATTGCATACTTTTGCGCTGAATACGGTGTGCATCAGTCGCTGCCCAACTATTCCGGAGGGCTTGGTATTCTCGCGGGCGACCATCTGAAATCAGCAAGTGATCTTAATCTCCCATTGACGGCCGTCGGCCTATTCTATCGTTACGGTTACTTTCGGCAGAAGGTCGGTCACGACGGGTGGCAAAAAGAAAGTTATCACGATAATTTTGTTTCCGAGGTGGCGCTCACGCCAGTGTTCGACCAGGAAGGTGAGCGTGTCACCGTTGCCGTGCATATCCGGGGTCGCGAGGTCGCGGCACAGGCCTGGCACGCTGCGATCGGGCGAATTTCTCTTTATCTTCTGGACACCAATCTTCAACAGAATTCCGAGGTCGACCGATTGATCACGGGGCATCTCTACGGCGGCGATACTGAGACGCGGATCGTGCAAGAGAAGGTGCTGGGGATAGGCGGCATCCGACTTTTGCGAAAGCTCGGCATCTCGCCGACCGTTTTCCATCTCAACGAGGGTCACTCGGCCTTTCTCACCCTCGAGCTGGCCAAAGAGCATCTCGAGAATAACCCGGACGCCAATTTCGCCGACGCCGTCGCTGCTGTGCGGCAGCAGTGCGTATTTACAACGCATACACCGGTCGCGGCCGGCAATGATTTATTCGAACCGCAAAAGCTCGCCGAGTGTTTCAGCAGCGAGTACATCGATTCACTAAAGCTGACTCGCGAGGAATTTGTCGCCCTCGGTCGTGCGAACTTGACCGATGACACTCAATCATTTGGAATGACGCCGCTGGCGATTCGTATGTGCCGGTCGGCAAATGGAGTTAGCGAGAAACACGGCGAGGTTTCGCGTAATTTATGGCTTGAGATGTTCCCCGACCTCGACGACGCGGGCGCGGTGCCCATAAGCCACGTTACAAATGGAGTTCACGCCCCGACTTGGATCGCCCCTGCTTTTCAGCAGTTATTCAGTGAGAAGATCGGCAGCGAATGGGCCAGTCTGATTAGCGATGCGGCTGCGTGGAGAGCGGCCATCGATTCTCTTGACGATGACGATATCTGGCAGACACATCGATTGCTAAAACACCTGCTCATTTCGTTTGTCCGCCAGCGAACATGGGCCAAGGAAACCGGTTTGATCGAGACGATTAACGAAAATGAAGACACTCGCAAGCTATTCTCCCCAGATGTTCTCACAATAGGATTTGCTCGTCGTGTTGCCGCATATAAACGCTGGGATTTGTTATTCTCCGACCTGCCTCGGCTCCTAGATATGGTTGATGACGAGACGCGGCCAGTGCAGTTTGTATTTGCCGGCAAGGCCCACCCGCAGGACCGCACCGCGAAAACAATTTTGCAGGAACTGATGAGTATCAACCACAATTCCAACTGGCAAAAACGCGCGGTTTTTATCGAAGATTATGATCAGGAAGTGGCTAGATATCTCGTACAGGGCGTCGACGTTTGGATGAATGTGCCGCGGCGGCCAATGGAGGCGAGCGGCACCAGCGGAATGAAAGCCGCGATGAACGGCGTTGTTAATTTTTCTGTCCTCGACGGCTGGTGGGTCGAAGGTTTTAACGGAGAAAACGGTTTCTCGATCGGTGGGCTCGATAACGCACAGGACGATGCCGCGACGGATGCGGCAGATGCCGAGGCACTCTATTCGACTTTGGAAAACAAAGTCATTCCAACGTTCTACAATTCGAACGATGAAGGTCGCCCGGGTGAGTGGGTCGCGATGATGAAAAATTCGATCGCGACGTTAACGCATCAATTTTCGAGCGACCGCATGGTCGCCGATTATCTCACGAAGATCTACGGCTAGGCTTGGGAAACAGGTATGCAAGACTCAGAATTCAACGTCGGAGTAATCCACCCGATCGAATGTGTTAAAGAAGGCTTTGCTCTCATCAAGAGCGACTACTGGCTATTACTGGCGATCTCGCTCGTCGGGGCCATGATCGGTGGGGTGACGCTCATGATCGCCTCAGGTGCGATGACCTGCGGTACTTATTACGCCTATCTCCGAAAAATAGATGGCGGCGATGCGCGATTTGACGACCTCTGGAAAGGGATGCAGTGGTTCGGCCCCGGCCTCGCGCTGATGGTGATCATCATCCTGCCCATCATCGCGATTTATTCGATAATTTTTGTCCCCTTTTTGCTGTCCGCCTCTATGGGCGGCCGGTTGAGTCAAGAAGAGTTAATGGGCCTGCTGATTGGTTCTTTTGTTGTCGAGGTGGTGTTGGCCTTTGTAATGGTTTGCCTCCAGACTCTTCTGATATTCGCGTTCCCGTTGATCGTAGATCGCAATCTCGGCGTGTTTGAAGCCATCCGGTTGAGCTCCCGAGCCGTGTTAAGGAATCTGGGCGGAGTCGCAGGACTAATCTTCGTAAATATCGGCCTGATGATCGCCGGTTACCTGGCTTTGTGTATCGGCATCTATTTCGTAATTCCAATAGTTATTGCCGGAAACGTCGTCGCCTATCGCAAGATATTTCCCAAACCGCTCGACCGAAGTCATGAACCGCCGCCGGTCAGTGCTTATGGTGGGGGATGAACCGATGGCAAACTTTATCCAGATTACGACCAGCGACGAGCTCGCGGCCGCCTTCGAGCTTTCAAACACGGTGCCGGTCGCGTTGCTCAAGCACAGCGACTCATGCGGCATCAGCGCTCATGTCAAATACACTCTGGAGGCCCTCGACGCTGACATCCATGTCGTCACCGTTCAACTGCATCGCGATCTGTCGGACGCGATCGCGAATCGCACTGGCCATCGTCACCAGTCGCCCCAGATGTTCGTTCTCCGCGACGAAAAGGTAATCCATCATTCGACCCACTACGGAATTGACCCCGACAAAGTCGCACCTTATCTCAATGCTCCCAAGTGACCCTGAATGCTCCAGCCGACCCAGATAATTGAAGAATCCGACAGTGAAATCTCGATCAAATGGTCAGACGATCAGGAGACGCGATACACGGCCCCCGATCTGCGTCGCGCTTGCCCATGCGCCGGGTGCGTGAACGAGTGGACCGGTGAAAAAACGCTAAAGCACGAAAGTATTGCCGACGATCTGACGTTCAACCACATCTCAATCGTCGGCCGCTACGCCCTCAACTTTCACTTCTCCGACGGCCATGACACCGGGATTTTCAGCTTCCAGTATCTGCGAACTTTGCCGTCCACGATTAAAAGTCGTCTCTGAAGCTGTTCGCAGAAGCCCGCGCGGTCTTCTGCATCTAGATAAATGTTATAATCGATTGAGACGAAAACTATGCACGAGCGCGACATATTTGACGAAAAGCAGGAAATTAAGAAGGCCTATTTTTCGTGCCCCAGCTGCCGTGAACGCGACGATTACGACGTCCGATGGATGACGCGACGAAAGAAGAAACGGCCGATGGGAAATATGAATCCGCAGGACCGGGCGCAGTTTGAAAAGTCGCGCGATTATATGGTTCGGGTCGACGACATGCTTATGTGTAAGAATATGCGTTGCCGTAAGCGATTTGAGATTCCGTCGTCGCAGTCGGTGGTTTTTATCTAGTTTACGTTTTCAAGGAGGGTTTGGTGATGATTGATCAGAAAGCAGATGCAGCGGGCGATCTTGGCGAGATAGAAGCGGGCCGCAGAGAGGAAATCGCAAGTGTTCCTTCGGCCCCCGCCGAATTGCTCGAACGTCTCGATGAGAGCCACGCCGCGTCGCCGGCTGACTCGGGCGGCGACATTGACGCGAATTGGGAAGAAGTGGAGACGACCGGATCAGAGTCTGTTTTTGGCCATAACCCGACACCCGACCAGTCTGATGTCGAGGCGAACGCCCACGCGATGGGCATTAATTTCGAAGACAATGAGCCGCTTGAATTTACCGAGAAGATAGCAAAACGCGACGATAACCGTTACGAGCTCGACGAAAGTTCCAAATCCGGCGACTCGATTTAGGCGCCGCAACGCGGTCAGTTGCTTGCACCGGCGTACTTTACTTGCAGAAGCCCGCGCGTAAGCAAGGGCGTGACACTCAACTCGGCATTCCGCCCTTGCTTACGCGTGGGCTTCTGCAATTTCGACAAACAAAAAAGGAGGCCGATCTTTCGGCCTCCTTTCGCTTGTCCTAAAAGTCTCGATTTAATAAATAGCGAAGTTGTATTCAACCTGCTTGGTCACAGCCTGTCCGACGCCATCGCGCTTCATCGGCTCAAAGCTGATACGACGAGCGGCCGCGATTGCCTGTTCAGTCAGCCCGTGAGGTAGGCCCTTGATCGGCGAAATACTGCCAATCTGTCCCGACGCTAGAAACGTTACGCGGAGTATGACTAGTCCTTGAATACTATTCTGGCGAGCCGCGTCGGTGTATGTAGGTTTCGGCTTGGAATTAATCTTTAATGCCTGTGTAACTCCAACCGGACGTGGTGGCGGAGGAGCTTCGCCATCGGCACCGCCGCCCGCGCCTCGTCCCGCACCGTTACCTGAACCAATACCCGAACCACTGCCCGATCCATCGCCTGAACCCGCGCCGGTCCCGCGACCGCTGCCCTGACCGGTACCGACGCCGCTTCCCTGTCCGCCGCCGGAACCCGTTCCATTAGAGAAACTAGTAAACCGGCCATTAGGGTCGCCCCAGCGGTCATTGACTTTTTCGAATTTACGATTGCCCTCGGTTGATGGAGGCGGTAATACCAGCGATGGATTATCCAGCCGCGGAATTTTAGCATCGGGCGGGCGAATCGGGTCCGGTGTCTGATCGGCGAGATCGCCTTTCGTCAGCTCCTCCTGTTCCTTACGGCCGCCACCGCCGCCGCCGCCGCCTTCATCCTTTGCTTTTTTAACTTCTTCTTCTACCTGCGTCGGTTCCACCTCGACCAGCATCGCACTAAAGATGTCGTCATTGATCGAGCCGACCTCGAGGTCTTTAGTAAAGATATTGATCACCAGCGCGGTCATCAACCCGATCAACATTAAACCGAGCGTCCCGGCCATCAGAGCATTACGCTTGCCGCCATTCTTTTCCTCAATGACTGTTACGTAAAATCCGCCATCATCCGCACGCGAGCTGCGACGCGGCTCGACCGACGTCCGCAGACTATCGGCGTCCTTCGTCTCGGCAAATGAATAAGTCGGAGCCGGAACCGCCGGAGCCTCAAAGGCTGGCTCATCAATCTCGATATTCTCGTCCGTCACATCCGGCGTCGTGATTTTTTCAACGGGTTCAGCCAATGGAGCGGATTCGAAGATGGCTGCCGTAGGCTCGTCGGCGAGCGGCGCCTGAGTGCTCGGTTCCTCAGCCAAAAGCGATGGAGATGTCTCGGCTCCGACGGGGCTCATCTCAAATGCAGTCAGAGTCTGGCCGCAATTCGGACAGAAACCAAACTTTTCCGCAAACCCCTCGTCACACGAACTGCAAAATTTTACGATCTTTCCCATCATTAGCCTCGATTTCTTATCATTCCGCAGTATAGTTAAACGATTATACCGCGATTATTTCAGAAGTTGAGCGATTAATATCCAACCGCTTTACGACCCGCCTGTCTCAAATGTGATAGATGCGCCGCGAGTTTGACGCGATGCCCGACGAAAACCTAATATTTTCATTCGCCATTACCACCCGTAGAAAGTACGTCAACGACAACAAAGTACGGCGTTTACGCAACTAACATTGAGATGCTGCATCGCCAGTTTTCTATACGATGAAAAATAAGAAATTATTCCAAAAAGTTGTCTTCATCGCGCTAATCTTAGCCGTTATATTCTCGTTTGTGGCCCCGGCCATTTTCTCGCAGGAGACGCTAAGAGCGCCGAAAGAGGAAAAGCTGCTTAATGGATTAAAGGTGCTGATGTGGCCAGATCCTGCAGGTGAGGATGTACAAGTAAGGATTCGCATCCACGCCGGGGCGGCATTTGACCCGCAGGGTAAGGAAGGGGTGATGCAGCTGCTGGCCGACGGCATTTTTCCCAGCGATGCCCAGCGTGATTTTTTCAAAGAGGACCTCGGCGGGAGCCTCGAAATCGTCACGACATATGATTTTATTCAGATCAACGCATCGTCAAAGCCCGATCAGATGCTCACGATGCTTGAAACTCTGGCGACCGCAGTTTCCGGGCTCGCCATTGATAAAGAGATAACCGCCTCGCTCAAAAATGCTCACGTAAAACGACTACAGAAAGCCGAGTTGGATTCGGTCTATGTCGCCGACCACGCGGCTGCGGCCCGTCTGCTCGGCACCTTTCCATATGGCCGCTCGATGCTTGGGACACAGGCCTCGCTCGCGAAACTCGACTTTGCCGATCTCATCGAGGCACGTGGACGATTCTTTACCGCGGATAATGCAACGATTGCGTTATCGGGCAAGTTTGATCAGAGCCTGGCGTTCAGAGCAGTACGCCGATTTTTCGGTGGCTGGCTCAAGTCGGATAAGCGTGTGCCTACGGCGTTTCGTCAACCGGAAAAGTCGGAACCCGCGATGTTGACAGTAGTGAGCCCGTTCGCGGAACACCCAGAGGTTCGCATCGCTATCCGCGGCTTTGCACGCAGCGATCCCGACTACATGGCATCAAAAGCGCTCGCGAAAATCCTTAAGACTCGCCTATCGACCACAGGGCCCCGAGAGGCCGTTACGAGGATAAATGTGACTCATGAGGGCCATGTGCAGCCGGGTTTGCTCGTTATCAGCTACACAGTTTCGCCGGCTTGGATGTCGTCGGGCGACAAACCCGCCACGAGGCTGCAGACGTTCTCGGCCGATGCTGGGAAACGGGTCGTCACAGCCCTAATCAGCGACATCACGGATAGCGAATTTGCAATCGCCAAAGCCGAAGCTCAAATGGAGATGACGCGTAAAACGACCGCCGACTGGTTTCTAGATTCCCATACCTTTGCGTTGGGCTCCGCGGCAACGGACTACAAAGCGTTACAAAATCTGTCCCTCGCCGATGTCAAGCGGGCGGCCGCACGCCTGGCGAAAAACCCGGCTATCACCGTCGTCGTAGCCAAGCCCGCCGAATAGATTATTGATGCCGGCAGAACAGACCGAGAGCGAAATTGCGCATTCACGAGCCGTGCGCGAGATGTTTTCCGGCATCGCGTCGCGCTATGACCTTCTTAACCACGTTCTCTCTCTAAATATCGATAAACGCTGGCGACGCTCTGTCGCCGACGAGCTACGGGCGATTCTCGCCGCATCGAACGCCGATGTCCTCGACGTGGCGTGCGGCACCGGCGACCTTGCGATCGAACTCTCGACAGGGTCAGAGGCCCGGGTCACTGGAACGGATTTCTGTCGGCCGATGCTGGAGATCGCAGCCGGAAAAACTACATCCCTCACCATCCCTTACGTCGAGGCGGACGCTATGAGTCTGCCCTTTGCCGACAACAGTTTCGACGCCGTCACTATCGCATTTGGTTTGCGAAATCTACCAAATGTGGTTGATGGACTTCGAGAACTACGCCGCATAACAAAACCTGGCGGCCGGGTTGCCATCCTTGAATTTTCGACGCCGGTGATCCCCGGTCTTGGGCGCCTGTTCAATTTTTACTTTTCCCACGTACTGCCTCGGATTGGAGGGGCGATCAGCGGTAAACGCGGCGCGTATGAATATCTGCCAGACTCAGTCTCTAAATTCCCCGGTCAGAAACAATTGGCACGCATGATCGAGGAATCCGGCTTTATAAAAGTATCGTATCGAAATCTTAGCGGTGGCATTGCGGCACTCCACATCGGAGACAAGAGCTGAGAGGGCGAAAGTTTGTCATCCAATTCCATAAATTATAGAATCTGCTTGCCCGCCGGATTCTTTCAATGAAATATCGCCTGTTGAATTTCCTGCGACAGTTGGCCTTGATGCTGCTCGTTATCTGGACGGTGGTTTCGCTCGTGACGCTGCTGATCGAGATCGTGCCAGGCGACCCGGCGACAGTTATCCTCGGCGAGACGGCGACTCAGGAACAGATCGAAAACTTTCGTGCCCGCCATGGTCTCGACCGACCGGCCTTCTTTTTTTCCTACGGCGAGTCCGGCCTGACATGGAATGGCCGTGACAATCGATATGCCGACTATTGGTCCGGTCTGCTCACCGGCGACCTCGGCGAATCATTCCAGTCGGGGCGTCCGGTCGCTCAACTAATCCTCGCCCGCTATCCGGCGACAATCAAACTCGCGATCGCCGCGATGCTTGTCGCCATCAGCATCGCTCTGCCGCTCGGCGTCCTCGCGGGCTCACGCAAGAATACCTTCGTAGATAATCTTGCCTCGTTTTTTGCTTTACTCGGTATTTCGCTGCCGACCTTTGTCATCGGGCCATTTTTGGTCTATCTATTCGCCGTAAAACTTGGATGGTTCTCACCGACCGGCAGCTTGTATCCTGAGGATATCATCCTGCCCGCGGTCACCCTTGGAGCTGCGCTTTCGGCCATCCTAACACGTATGATCCGTTCGTCAGTCATTGAGGAGCTCGGCGAAGACTACGTACGTACGGCCCGGGCCAAGGGCGTAAGCGAACGAAAGGTACTCTATAAACACGTATTGAAGAATGGCCTCATTCCGGTCGTGACGATTCTCGGACTCCAATTGGGTGTACTCCTGGCAGGCGCGATCATTACGGAGAAAATCTTCAACTGGCAGGGCCTCGGACTCCTCCTGCTTGAAGATGGGATCGGTAAGCGCGATTATCGGCTCGTACAGGGCTGCGTGCTGGTAATAAGTGTCACGTTTATCATTGCTAATTCACTGACCGACTTCGTCTACCGAAAATTGGATCCAAGGATTCGATTGAGCTAACAAGACTGATAGCTGTGAGCCAAATGCTGACAGCTCGACCTATGGGACGTCTCGCATACATCGGCATCGGAATAGCGATGATCTTCATTCTCGCCGCGATCTTCGCGCCTTTCATCGCAACGCATGATATTTCCGCGCAAAACCTCGCGACGCGATATGCCGTCCCATCGGCAGAACATTGGTTCGGCACAGACGGTCTTGGCCGTGATATATACTCGAGAGTGTTGTACGGAGCTCGAATTTCCCTCGAAGTGGGAATAACCGTTGTAGCCTTTTCCGCAGTTTTTGGGACCGTTATCGGTGCTATCGCCGGGTTCTATGGTGGTTTTGTCGACAAATTTCTCTCTGGTTACGTATTCAATGTTTTTCTGGCCTTTCCCGGTTTGCTTCTCGCAATCGCTCTCGTCGCGTTTCTGGGTGCCGGCCAAGGTAAGCTCATCGCTGCACTCTGCGTCATCGGATGGGTAGGCTATGCACGAGTCATGCGCGGTCAGGTTCTGAAGGTGCGCGAGTACGACTATGTCCAGGCCGCGAGGGCCCTGGGAGCGAGCAACTCGAGGATGCTGTTTACACATATCCTCCCGAACGCGATCCAGCCGCTAATCGTCCAGGCCTCACTCGGAATGGCCGGCGCCGTGTTATCCGAGGCATCATTGTCATTCCTCGGCCTCGGCATTCCGCCGCCTGCACCGAGCTGGGGCACGATGATCGAGGAAGCTCGCCAATTTTTCAGCAGTTCGCCGCATGTATTATTTTTTCCGGGAATGGCAATCGCGATGACCGTCCTCGCTTTTAATTTTGTGGGCGACGGCCTGCGTCAATACCTCGATCCGAAACAGCGGGCCCGATGATCAAGCATTTGCCTCGACCTGGAGTAAACTGGACAATTGAGGGAGAGCTTCGTTAAAAACGATCTTTTGCATTTCCATGTGCATCTAAAGAACCAATTTCTCTGCCTATCCTGTCGAGGTGCTTCTATTATGCTACGTCTTTCTGGTTTGATTCTTCTCAGTTTTGTCTCTGGATCTTCGATTATCTTCGCCCAGTCTGGACGCCGGATCGAACCGACGCCGAGTCCAGCGCCGACGGTCATAGGGCCGACATATTCCGAGTCACAACCGAGAATCGGTCGAATCAGACGCCCGACGCCCCAGGCGGCCGCCGAGGTTCCAAACCCGCAAAAGCCGACGCCTGCGCCGGTAACGGTCGCGGCGATCGACGATGGTGAAACCCTAAAGATTGATACCAATCTGATCACCATTCCCGTATCAGTCTTCGACCGAAACGGTCTTTACGTTCCCGGTCTGAAACAAACGGAATTTAAGATCTTTGAGGACGGGGTTGAGCAGGAAATCGCCTATTTCGGCACGTCGGACAAACCCTTTACTGTCGCGCTCGTTATCGATGTTAGTCCTTCGACGGCGTATAAGATTGAAGAGATCCGCAAGGCAGCGACCGCTTTTGTTGACCAGCTCGGACCGGAAGACACGCTCGTGGTCATCGAATTCGACCACAGCGTAAATGTACTCTCAAAGCCGACTAAAGACCGCGCTCAGATTTATAAAGCGATAAATAAAGCGGATTTCGGCGACGGTACATCTCTCTACAACGCTGTCGATGAGGCTTTGAGGAAGCAGCTTGGCCTCATCGTCGGCCGCAAGGCGATGGTCATATTTACTGACGGCGTCGACACCACGTCGCGTAAAAATAGCTACGATAGCACGCTAAATTACGCGGAAGAGTCAGACACCCTGATCTTTCCGATCTACTTTAATACCTATCTTGATAACACTCGACGACTATCGACAGCAGATATCTACATGACTCGGGGGACCTCAGCGGATGAGTATGTCCTCGGAAAGAAGTATCTCGACGACCTTTCGGAAGCGACCGGCGGGCGGTTATTCAAACCAGAATCAACGCCCGGCGGGCTGACGCGGGCATTCGAGGGGATTGCGGAGGAGTTGCGTCGTCAGTACAATATCGGCTACGTCCCGTCCGCCGAGGGTAAACTCGGGCAACGGAAGCAAATACGAATCCGCGTGGCAAGGCCCAATCTGGTTCTCCGTGCACGCGACAGTTATGTCGTCGGCTCAGCCGTCGCTCCACAGCTCGTCGAAAAATCCAAATAAAAAAGCAGCCGATTTAGACTGCTTCTTGTCTCGAATATTGGTGATCCGAGCAGGACTCGAACCTGCGACCCAGTGGTTAAAAGCCACTTGCTCTACCGACTGAGCTATCGGACCTCAATCTGTAATATTACAATGGAAAGTCGTGAATGGAAAATGGGACGTAGCCTTCCCAGGGGCTTCCGCCTCTCAATCGCGAAACCACGACTCCATAACGGAAGCTTCCTGGATTACAGTCTGATTACGCTCGGGACCGGTAGAGATCAATCCGATCTCCACGCCGATCTGGTCGGATAAAAAGCGAACGTAGTTTTGTGCATCAGCCGGCAGAGCCTCGAATTTCGTCACCCCCAGAGTCTCTGCTTTCCAACCGGGTAACACGTGGTAAACGGGCTTGATTTGACGCAGTTCGCTGGAAACGGCGGGGAACGTGTCGACTCTCCGCCCCTCAATCTCGTATCCGACACAGACCTTGATCTCGTCCAGTGCGTCAAGGACGTCGAGCTTGGTCAGTGCAATAGAATCAAAGCCGTTCAACTCTGCGGCGTAACGCGTTGCGACCGCGTCAAACCAACCGCAGCGACGGGGGCGTTTTGTGACCGATCCGTATTCATTTCCTCGCTTCCGAATGAGATCGGCGGTTTCCTGTTCGTCTTCGAGCATCTCGGTCGGAAAGGGGCCCTCTCCCACACGTGTGGCGTAGGTCCGCACAATCCCGAGCACCCCGGTGATGTGATGGGGCGGAATACCTGCCCCTACCGACGCGCCGCCAGCCGTCGGGTTTGACGAAGTAACGTAAGGATACGTGCCGTGATCGACATCGAGAAGCGTAGCCTGTGCACCCTCAAGCAGAATTTTCTTCTTATTTTTACGCGCCTCCGCAAGAAAATGCGAAGTCTCGGTGACGAACGGCCTAAGACGCTCTACCAACGGCGAAATTTCCTCCAATATCTCATCGGCTCGCAGCGGCTGTTGGCCAAAGAGGACGATGATTCGATTGGCTTCTTCGAGATTGCGCTCAATGCGTAGTTTCAGAATGTCAGGCGACATCGCGTCGGCCACTCGGATTCCACGTCGACCCGCCTTGTCTTCATAAGCGGGACCGATACCACGCAGGGTCGTGCCGATCTTCTCGTTTCCCAGGCGCTCCTCGGAGGTGTGATCGAGAGCCCGGTGGTAAGGCATTATCAAGTGGGCACGACTCGAAACCTTGAGCCTCCCAGGCGTAACCGAAATCCCTTTCGCTTGTATCTGATCAATCTCCTCAAAAAATGCTTTTGGGTCGATGACCATACCGTTGCCCAGCACACAAACCTTATCCTGGTGAATGATGCCCGACGGTAAGAGTCTAAGGACAAAGGCTTTATCACCAACATAAACGCTGTGTCCGGCATTATGTCCGCCCTGATATCGCGATACGATATCAAAACGGTCGGCCAGCAGATCTACTACCTTTCCCTTTCCCTCATCGCCCCATTGGGCGCCGATGATTACAATTATCATTCGTTTTTCCCGTTCCAATCAGCCGCAAGCAACCCGTACCCCGTCGCCCAAATCGATTTCCCTTATCCACGGAGAGTCCATTGATACAGCTCCACGTACTTATTCGCGGCATTTTCCCAAGAGTTATCGATCGCCATCCCATTTCTCTGAAGTCTTTTCCACGCCTCCTTGTCGGCATAAGCAAACTTTGCCTCGTAAATCTTCTCAAGCAGTTTATCGGCGCGGTAATCATTGAATTTGAAACCATTTCCCGTGCCGCTAACCGCATTCCAATTTTCAACAGTGTCATCCAAACCACCGACGGCGCGGACAATCGGGACAGTTCCGTATCTCAGAGAATACATTTGATTCAAGCCACACGGCTCGAACTTTGACGGCATCAGAAACATGTCTGCCCCGGCCTCGATCCAATGGGCAAGTTTTTCATTGTACCCGATGTAAACGCCCACCCGCGACGGCGAATGGTCGCGCAGAGCCTGTAGGAATGTCTCCGAGTCTTTTTCGCCCGAACCGAGAGCGATAAAGTAACACCCCGACGCGAGAATTTCACCCGCCGCCGCTCGTATTAGCTCGACTCCCTTCTGGGCAGTCAATCGCGTGACGCTTGCGAAAATCGGACGTTCGAGATCGACGGGAAGGCCGAAGTGATTGAGAAGCGATCGCTTGCATTCCGCCTTACCAGCCATATTATCCAGCGCGAAATGCGCGGGCAGCTCCGGGTCGGTCGCGGGATTCCAGACTTGATAATCGACGCCATTTGTAATTCCTATCAACCGTCCGGAGCGAGAGCGAGTCAGCCAATCGAGGCCATATCCATTCTCGCCGGTTTGAATTTCATGGGCGTAACGCCGTGAGACAGTCGAAAGTGTGTCGGACGCCTCGAGGCCCGCCTTCATTGCCGACGCGTATCCGTTCGAGCGGAATGCGTTTCGGGCGAAGTCGGAAGTGAAGCCGAGCGCAGACAATTCGCCAAGCGAGAACCCGCCCTGATACGCCATGTTATGGATCGAGAAAATCGTGCGAGTACGCTGCCAATAGGTTTCGTAGCGCCTGCGAGATGCAAGCTCGACGGCGGCAAAGCCGCAGTGCCAGTCGTTCAAATGAACGATATCGGGAGCCGCTCCAATTCGCTCGAGCAGGGCCAGAGCGGCATGATTGAAGAAGGCAAACCGCTCATAGTCCTCGGTATAGCCGTAAATCGAGTCGCGATGGAATAGTGAGGGAGCGTCGACCAGGAAGGTAGGCGAACCGTTTGCCTCGCTGTAAAAGGCCTTGGCCTTAAACGGTTTACCTCGCCAGGTGACCCGAAGATCATCAATAGCGGTTTGCCAAAGATAGTCGCCTTTCGTCTGTAGATAACAGGGGGTTATTAATAGAGAATCGACGCCGATTTGCTTCAACGCCTTTGGTAATGCTCCGGCCACATCGCCGAGGCCGCCCGTCTTTGAATATGGAACCGCCTCAGCGGAAATTACCGCAACACGCATCTAAATCGAGAGAGTTATGGCACCGGTGAGTCCATTATAATGCAGCGTGCAATATTGAAGAAAGTCTCTTCCGATCAGGGCTATTATGCCTTGTGATTGAAGATTTGCTCCGATCGCATTAGCCACCTCACCTCGTATCGGGGATCCTACGATTTGCATGTGAATCGGGTAGACGTTCTGTTGGGTCGAGGCATGAGAAGCCGAGGCCATCGTGACAACATCGATTACGGGCAGGCCGATATTTTGAGCGATCGCGTCATCGATACAGGTTACCGATGCGCCCGTGTCAATTAAGGCGACCCCGGAAAACGGCGTAGGTAGAGTGGCACCCTGCTGCAATAGCTGATCAGCAAAAGTTTGGGCTATTCCGACGATGATCTGAACGACCGGTCCGCGTTGCTGCAATGCCACTGCCGGCGGAATTTTTACAGTTTTCCCGTCCGACGTCTGGCCCTGACCGTCATATTGGACGTGTAGAATTGGCATTCAGGATTCCGAGTGCGAGAGCGGGAATATTGATCTCAGCCTTGGCAGAGTTGGTTATTTGACGTACGAGAAACGGTGAGAGCCCGAATTGACGAGCTCCCTCAGCCAAGGCTTCTTCAATGGTGTTAAAGATGCCGATAAGCTTGCTCTCGCGTATGAGAACAAACTGACCTAAGTGTTCATCGACCAGTTCAGTCTTCTTTTTTTCGAAAAACCTTCTTTCCTTTTCAAGCATTTCTATAATCGAAAATCCGTCGGATCTCTAAGACAAGATTATGCCCGACAAAGCGTCGGTGTCAACAAGATGCACACTGACCACCTCCCACTGACTACGTCTGCATCGACGCCAGGAATTCGGCGTTCGTTTTGGTTTTTCCTAGCCGCTCGATAACCACTTCCATCTGCTCGACCGGGGATAGTGGATTTAGCACGCGGCGCATCACCCAGATGCGGTTGAGGTTCTCTTTATCAATCAACAACTCCTCTTTGCGCGTACCAGAACGCTGAAGATCAATCGCCGGGAACAAGCGTTTGTCCGAAAGCTTGCGGTCGAGATAAATCTCGGAGTTGCCAGTTCCCTTAAACTCCTCAAAGATCACATCGTCCATCCGCGAGCCAGTGTCGATCAGTGCGGTGGCGATGATGGTCAGGCTGCCGCCTTCTTCAATGTTTCGTGCCGCACCAAAGAAACGTTTTGGTCGCTGCAGTGCGTTTGAATCGATACCACCGGACAGGATTTTGCCCGACGGCGGCACTACCGCATTGTGCGCACGGGCAAGGCGTGTGATCGAGTCGAGTAGAATCACCACGTCGCGCTTGTGCTCGACCAGGCGTTTCGCTTTTTCGATCACCATGTCAGCGACCTGGACGTGCCGTGTTGGCGGCTCGTCAAACGTCGACGAGATCACCTCGCCGTTGATCGACCGCTGCATATCCGTGACTTCTTCCGGACGTTCGTCGATCAATAGAACGATCAACGTCACTTCCGGATGATTCTCCGTGATCGAGTTTGCGATGGTCTGCAGCAGCATCGTCTTACCGGTGCGCGGCGGAGCGACGATGAGGCCGCGCTGCCCCTTACCGATCGGCGTGACCAAGTCAATGACGCGGGCCGAGAGTTTGTCGGGATCCGGCAGCTCCATCGATAATTGTTCATCGGGATAAAGAGGCGTCAGGTTATCAAAGAAGATTTTTTCGCGCGACTGCTCCGGGGCCTCAAAATTGATGGCCTCTACCTTGATGAGTGCAAAATATCGCTCGCCTTCCTTAGGCGGCCGAATCTGCCCCGACACGCTGTCACCAGTGCGTAGATCAAATTTGCGGATCTGCGACGGGCTGACGTATATGTCGTCCGGGCCGGGCAGATAGTTGTATTCCGGGGCACGCAGAAAGCCGAAACCGTCGGGTAAAGTTTCGAGCACGCCTTCGGAAAATATGAGCCCGCTTTTTTCGGTCTGCGTAGCCAGCACCTTAAAGATCAGCTCTTGTTTGCGAAGACCCGAGGCACCTTCAATGCCCATCTCTTTTGCGATCTGCGTCAACTCGCTGATCGACATGTCCTTAAGGCCGGCGAGATTTAACATCGAGTCATCGGCGACAGGCGGTTTCCTCTCTGGCGTGGTGCCATTACCGGCTTCGGGCGTGCCTTCTCGCGGTTCAAGGTTTTCTTCGGACGTCTTAGCAGGTCTGGGTCTGCGCGTCTGCGTGGTTTTCGTAGCCATGATTTATTAAATGAATGAGACGAAAGTCTGTACGGTGTGCGTTTATCAACTCTCGCGCGCTTGTGCGTTTAATTGGGCTTAAACAGAGATTCTATGCGGAGAAAACAGTCTAGACTGTATGTAGTACTACCAAGATCAGAGCTGAGGAGCTTTTTTTTCGGAACCCTGAAATAACTGGAAGATTTATTATTACAGTATTGGATACGGAAAATCAACCGTGAAATTCAATTTTTCTTCAGCGAACGGTTGATTTCGCCCCACATTTCATCTCGCCCGCGTCGGTCGATTGCAGAATAGGCGAGGATATCCGGGCCGGGCAGCAGCTTCGCTGCAGTCTGGATCGACTTTTTGAGATCGTTTCTGGAAATCTTGTCGGCCTTGGTTGCCACTATAAGATGCGGTTTCTGATGAAACTCAAGCCATTCATTCAGTTGAATATCGAGCTCGGTGGGTTTATGCCGTGAATCGATCAACTGTATGCATAAGACTAATTGCTTTCGGTCGGCCAGGTAATCTGCAGCCATCGTGCCCCAGTCGGCCCGCATAGTTTTTGATACACGGGCGTAACCATAGCCGGGCAGGTCAACAAAATAAAAGCCGCCCTTCCCTGACTCCGGCGCGATCCCCTTCGGATTCCGCTCAGATTCGCGGGCTTCGGCGACCGATGTTCCCCCGTTAATCAAGAAAAAATTGATGCTCTGCGTACGACCCGGCGTATTTGACGTCCGGGCTAACCCTTTACGGAGTAGAAGCGAATTTAGGAGTGAAGACTTTCCCACATTTGAGCGGCCGAGAAAAGCTATCTCGGATTCTCCGCCAGTTACCCAGTGAGACCTATCGAACGCACTCTTGATAAATTCAGCCGAGGTAATTTTCATTTCCGAACGCTAAACGCCGTCGGCCGTTGCGGAAATCTCGGGCGCGGAATCGGTCTTCCAAAGCTGCGGCGAAACTAGTGTCTCCCCGGACATATCACCTTCAAGAGCCAACTTCAAAACTTCGTCAATTGTGTCAACGAGGTGGATCGTGAGATCGTCACGCACTTCGTCAGGAATGTCGGCCAAATCTTTCTCGTTGTCCTGTGACAAGATCAGCGTTTTGAGCCCGAATCGATGCGCCGCGAGCAACTTCTCTTTCACACCGCCGATTGGCAGAATTTTGCCACGCAGCGTGATTTCTCCGGTCATTGCGACGTCATGGCGGGCCGCCTTGCGGGTAAGGGCGGACACCATGGCAGTTGCCATCGTAATCCCGGCGCTCGGACCGTCTTTCGGAATCGCACCTTCGGGAACATGGATATGAAGGTCTTTTTCGCGGAAATCCGCCGGGTCAATTCCCAGTTCCTCAGCTCGCGACCGGACGCAGGTAAGGGCGGCTTTCGCCGACTCCTGCATTACCTCACCCAGCTTCCCGGTTAATGTAACCTCGCCTTTTCCCTTCACCAACGTCGCTTCCACCTGCAGCACATCTCCGCCAACCTCGGTCCATGCGAGCCCATTGACGAGGCCGATCTCGCTTTTTCGCGCAATGTCCTGTTTGCGGAAGCGGATCGTGCCCAAAAGCTCGCGAACCTTTTCCGCATTTATAACTACGCGGAATTCCGATCTATCCTCCGTCGCAACAAACCTCCTCGCGATCTTCCTCAAGCAGGATCCTATCTCGCGTTCGAGGTTGCGGACGCCGGCCTCGCGCGTGTAATGCCGAATGGTTTCAAGAATGCCGTCGTCGGTAAAGACCACCGCGGCGGCATCAATACCGCTGTTCTCGCATTGCTTGGGTATCAAGTGCTGTTTAGCGATCTCAACTTTTTCGCGTTCGGTGTAACCGGAAAGGTTTAATATTTCCAACCGGTCAAGGAGTGCCGGCGGCACAGTGTGCAGCACGTTAGCCGTCGCGATAAAGAACACCTGCGATAGGTCGTAGTCGACGTCAAGGTAGTGATCGCGGAAGGTGGAGTTCTGCTCCGGATCCAGAACTTCGAGGAGGGCAGCACTCGGATCTCCCCGATAATCGCGTCCAAGTTTATCGACCTCGTCAAGCAGTATGACTGGGTTGACTGTGCCCGCTCGCTTCATCAGCTGCACGATCTGCCCGGGCATCGAACCGATGTAGGTTCGACGATGCCCGCGAATCTCCGCCTCGTCATGCACCCCGCCAAGAGCGAGCCTCACGAACTTGCGCCCCGTCGCATTGGCGATGGATTTGCCCAGTGAGGTTTTACCGACTCCAGGAGGCCCGACAAAGCACAAAATCGTGCCCTTGGGGCTCTTAACAAGCTGACGCACGGCAAGGAATTCGAGAATACGTTCTTTGATCTTCTCCAAACCGTAATGGTCCTCGTTGAGAGTTTTTTCGGCGTCGTCAAGCTCTTCTATTTCATCCGAGCGCTGGTGCCACGGCACATTGGTCAGCCAGTCGAGATATGTACGGGCTACCGTACCCTCGGCGGACATTGGCGGCATCGACTCGAGACGCGAGAATTCCTGCATCGCCTTGTCGGTGGCCTCCTCGGTCATCCTGGCCTCGACAATCTTCTTTTTCAAATCTTCCATCTCGGCCTTCTCGTCTTTGCGTCCGAGCTCCTTATGAATGGCCTTAATCTGCTCGTTCAGATAGTACTCGCGTTGATGCTTGTCCATCTGCTTCTTGGTGCGAGAATGGATATTGCGGTCGAGCTGGCGTTTTTCGATCTCGGCTTCGAGCGCCCCGATCAACTTCTGCAATCTTTCCGAGACCGAAACGGTCTCCAACAAATCCTGTTTTTCTTCGACCGGTATACGGAGATGCGACGACATCGAATCGGCAATCTGCCCCGCCGATACTCCGCGCAGGCTGGCATGCAGGGCATCTGTGTAAGCGTCGGGCGATGAACGAAGAAACTGCTCGACCAGAGAATGTATTTTTTGGAGCAGCCCGTCCGTTCGATATCCAGACTCGTCAGTCGAAACTACCTGGCGTACGTGCGCATGAAACATCCCGTCCGTGTCCTGCTCGACCCGCACCATTCGACCGCGTTCCCGGCCCTCGACTACGACCTTTATCTGTCCGTTGTCAAGACGTTGCGCCTGCAGAATACGACCCAGCGTGCCCATCACATAGATCTGCTCGGCGGTCGGGTCATCGACTGTCGCATCGTGCTGAGTGGCAAGAAAAATCTGGCGCTCGCCCGCCATTGCTCTCTCGAGAGCGATCACCGACGATGGCCGACCGATTTTAAAGGCGACCTTTGTTGAAGGAAAGATTACGACGTCACGGATGGGGACCATCGGAAAACGGGTTATGTCCGATGGCATCTGATCGGTAAATTCTTGCATACTTCTAGAACTAACGACGGCGACTCAAACTGTCTGGAATAGCTTATTTACGCAAAATCCAACGGTAAAATCAATCCTAAAAACTCACCACGGGCAGATTCAATCGATAGTGTCGGATTTTCTGACGAATTAAAGAGTTATTGGAGGAGGTATTCTAGAAAATGAAGCGGAGTCAGGCGGGCGCGGGTGAATAGGTCTAAGAAAATGGAGCCTACTACGCGGCTTCGTCCGTGCGTTGCACGACCTCGAAAACAGGCGCCTTACGTTCGATCATATCGCCCGTGATGACGATTTCTTTCACCTTCTTGTCCGAGGGTAGGTGATACATGGATTCGAGCAGGATTTCTTCGAGGATCATCATCAGGCCGCGAGCGCCGACCTTGCGTTTGTGGGCTTCACGAGCGACCGCAACCAGCGAAGCCTCGGTGAATTTCAGCGAGATATTATCAAATTCAAATTTTCGCTGATACTGCTTCACGAGTGCGTTCTTTGGTTGGGTTAAGATCGTCACGAGGGCCGCCTCGTCGAGCTCGCTCAGCACGCCTACGACCGGCAGGCGACCCACAAACTCCGGGATCAAACCGTACTGAATGAGATCGATAGGCTCGAGCTTGCCGATCGAGTCGGTATGACGCTGGCTGTTGGTTTTGACGTCTGCCTGAAAGCCAAGCGATTTGTTTCGGAAACGCCTTTCGATGACCTTTTCCAGCCCGATAAACGCGCCACCACAAATGAATAATATGTTTGTCGTATCGAGCTGTTGAAAATCCTGTTGCGGATGCTTACGACCGCCGCCTGCAGTGGGAATATTGGCAACCGTCCCTTCAAGAATCTTCAGCAGAGCCTGCTGGACGCCTTCGCCGGAAACATCTCGCGTAATCGACGGGTTGTCGTCCTTTCGGCAAATCTTGTCGATTTCGTCGATGTAGATGATGCCGGTCTGCGCCTTCTCGATATCACCGCCGGCAGATTGTAATAAACGGATCAGAATGTTCTCAACATCCTCGCCCACGTATCCGGCCTCGGTGAGACTGGTGGCGTCCACGATACAAAACGGTACGCTCAAAGTCCGGGCGAGCGTCTGTGCAAGCAGAGTCTTACCCGTGCCCGTTGGCCCTATCAAGAGAATGTTCGATTTTTGAAGCTCCACATCGGACCGGCGTTTCGCCATCTCAATGCGTTTGTAGTGCTGATAGACGGCGACCGCAAGACGCTTCTTTGGCTCATCTTGTCCGATAACATATTCGTCGAGCGTCGCCTTTATCTCGTTCGGCTTTGGCAAGCTGACCCGAGCCCCGGCCACGGCCGTTTGCTCGTCGTCATTGATTATCTCGTTACAAATATCAATGCACTCATTGCAAACATAAACGCCCGGACCGGCGATCAATTTGCGAACGTCATTTTGCGATTTACCACAAAATGAACAGGCAAGGAGTTCTTCGTATCGACCAAAATTTGCCATTGATTTAGTTAATGCGACCGCTATTTGTCGCGGTGTTCGATTACCTCGTCGATCAATCCGTATTCTTTCGCCTGGATAGGGGTGAGGATGCGATCACGCTCGACGTCCTTCTCTACCTGCTCGAAAGATTGCCCCGTGTGATGAGCAATGATATTCGACGTCAGTTCGCGCATGCGGATGATTTCCTCAGCCATCAGACGGACATCGGTAGCCTGACCGGACGCACCGCCGGACGGTTGGTGGATCAGCACGCGGCCGTTGGGCAATGCAAATCGCTTCTTCGGTGCACCGGCACACAGCAGCAACGCCCCCATTGACGCACATTGTCCGACACAGATCGTCGTCACGTCGTTCTTTATGAACTGCATTGTGTCGTATATCGCCATGCCGGCAGTAATAGACCCGCCCGGGCTGTTGATATATAGATTGATGTCGCGTTCCGGATCTTCCGCTTCCAGAAACAGAAGCTGCGCCACGATCAGGTTAGCGATCTGATCGTCGATCGGCGTGCCAATGAAAATGATGCTGTCTTTGAGAAGTCGTGAGTAAATGTCAAAGGCGCGTTCGCCTCGCGACGTCTGCTCCACGACCATTGGTACTAATGCCATATAATTTTCCCGTTTTCGAGATTACCTTACAAGCTACTTCAATAGACCGACTATAAGTTGTTGAAAATATGGCAATTGCCAGTGCGGCTGTCGATTTTACAACTTTTTATAAAAAAGGCAAGCGTTTTGCCTAGTCTCCCTGGGCCTCTGTAGCCGCTTTCTTTGCGGGTTTCTTTTTAGCCGGCTTCTTTGATGCTTTCGCTTCTGCATCTGGCGGCATAGCGGATTCGTCCACCCAATCGCCGTCGGTCACCTTCGCTTTCGCGATCACCGCTTCGATCGATTTCCGTGTTTTCAAGTTGTTGCGAATGTTCTCAAGGCCACCGCCCTGTTTGTCGAGCGACTCACGAACTTCCTCCACGGTTGATCGATGATACTCGGCCATCTTCGCGATTTCTTGTTCAACCTCGGCATCGGCCACGTCAACCTTTTCGATCTCTGCAACTTTGTCGAGGAGCATCGCGCCGCGAACGTCTCGCTCGGCCTGCTGGCGCATGTTGCCGTAGGCCATTTGGATGAACTCGTTCTCGACCTTGTTTAGGTCGATCCCTCGCTGCTGCAGGTCTTGGGCAAAGTTATTCAAGAGGTTCTTTGCTTGATTCTCAATCAGCGTGTTCGGAACCTCAAATGAATTATCCTCAATCAGCTTGGCAATTGCGTTATTTCTCACACGCGCGTCGGCATCAGTTTCCGCAAGCTTTTCAAGGTCAGCTCTGAGGCGCTTCCGCAGGTCCGCGAGCGACTTATATCCTTCGTCCAAGGTCACTGCCCAATCGTCATTCAACTCAGGCACCTCTGTTTTTCCAACTGATTTTATCTTTGCCTTGTAATGAACCGTCTTGCCCGCCAGCGCCTCGGAAGAAAAATCGGCGGCATATGAGACCGTAAATGACTTTTCGTCGTCTTCGCTAACTCCGATGAGGTTGTCGGTGAAAGATTTTTCGATAACCTCGTCACCCAATACAATTTCGAGGTCTTCGGCCTTGATCGGTTCGGCATTGGGCGCGTCATCGAACGTGCCTTCCAGATCCGCGATCACGGTGTCTCCGATTTCTGACGCCCGGCCTTCAACCGGCATTAATGCGGCTTCTCGTTGAAGGCGCTCGGCGATGAGGTCCTCGATTTCACCGTCAATCACCGGTTTGACCCGTCGTATAACCTCGATTCCTTCAAACTTCGGCGTCGGGATCTCAGGCATGACCTCGACATGGATCTGCAGCGAGAGCGGTTCCGATCCGTTGACCTTAACCGTCTCGTGATCGTCGAGGTGCAGGTGAGGCTCGGATAGCGGGTGCAGGTCGTGTTCCTGGATAGCGGCGGTGACGGCCGCCGGAATCACCTCCTGCAATACCTCGCTCTTAATCTCTCCGCCGAACCGCATCCGCACTACATCGACCGGGGCGTAACCCTTCCTAAAGCCCGGAACATTGGCACGGCTGGCGTACTTTTTGCTCACCGAAGCATATGCGGCCTTGAGCACATCGCCATCGATTTGCAACTGAATCTCTTTTTGGGTTGGTGAAACTTCTTTTATTTCGCTCTTCATTGACAAAAAAAGCATAGCGCGTCGCGCGGCCGTTGTCAGTTATCGGTTGTCAGTTGTCAGTCGCCGACCGCTCTTGCTAGGGTCACTGCTACAAAAAGTGGCCGGAGGGCAATCGTCTTAACTGACAACTGACAACCGGCCACTGACAACTGAGCTTGGTGCCGAGGGCGAGACTCGAACTCGCACGTCTTTCGACGCTAGATCCTAAGTCTAGTGCGTCTGCCAATTTCGCCACCTCGGCAAGGACTCTGACGAACCAAGATTACCACTGGGCCTGGAGGTTTTTAAAACTATGGATGTTTTCGCCACAAAAAACACAGAATACGCCACATGCATCAGCAATTCTTGCGTCTTCTGTGCCTTTCTATGGCAATAGAATCTTACTTATGCAGGTACTTCTTATCGTACTCGTCCCAGCTCATATTGATATCGCTGCCGCTTAGGTTGCCGTGAGATTCTCCACCGACAAGTCTAGATTCGGCCTTTTTGAACAGCCGATAACCGCCATAGGCGACTCCCCCGAGCAGGCCGATCCAGAAAAGATACCATACGATCGAGGACAAAAATCCGAGAACCCACAGCAGCACCAGACCGACAAAAACGAGTCCGATGGCGGCGAGGATCAGTTTGATGATGTTCATAGGTTACCTCCGGTTTCGTTAATTATACGAAGACCGGGCGTCGATGTTCGTTGAAAATTCTTTTGTTATCATATAATCCATCCTCACGTGCAGTCAGTTTCATTACAACATCTCGCCCATTCACTGCAGGCTACTATCACCGGCGACGGCGACGGTGGTGTTCATGACGTGACTCACGATTCCCGTCAGATAGGCCCCGGCGTGCTGTTCGTCGCAATCAAGGGAGCGACAGTTGACGGGCACCGATTCATCGACGACGTGATGCGCCGCGGTGCAGCGGGGATTATCTCTGAATCCAATCCCGCTGCTAATTTCACCGGTGCGTGGCTCAGAGTCGAAGACGCCCGTGCTTCGCTTGCCCGTGCCGCATCGCTTGTCAATAACGAGCCGTCCCATCGGCTCGACCTGGTTGGGATTACGGGAACAAACGGAAAAACGACCACGACCTATCTTTGTGCCGCACTCGCGGGTGCGGCTGGGAAGCGAACGGCGATGCTCACGACAGTAGAGTATCGGATTGGCGACAAATCTCAGCCGGCCGTCCGCACGACTCCCGAGGCCTCCGACACAAACCGATTTCTTCGCGAGGCCGTCGAAGCGGGCTGTTCTATGGCCGTGATGGAGACCTCGTCTCAGGCAATCGACCTGCACCGCTGTGACTGGCTGCGATATAGAGTTGCGATTTTCACCAATCTGACCCGCGATCATCTGGATTATCACGGCACGATGGAGAATTATTTCGACGCCAAGAAAAAGCTTTTTGACGGGCGTCTGGGCGAGCTTCCCGGGGCGAGTGTGATAAATATCGATGATGAATGGGGCGCGAATCTGGCCAGCGAACTGAGCGCCGCAGGACACAAAGTCATAACGATCTCCCTTAATGGCGGGTCCACGCCGTCTGGCCCGGCCGACCTTACGGCGGCGAATGTAAGTGTTTCGCTCGTCACAGGAACGAGGTTTGATCTCATAACGCCAGGCGGCTCGAGGCATGTCACTTCACCGCTCGTCGGCCGGCCGCACGTCTACAACATGCTGGCGGCGTCCGCCGCGGCTCTTGAGCTCGGATATGGTCTCGATGAAATTGTGAAAGGGCTTTCAACCTGCATCGGGGCACCCGGCCGGTTCGAACGTGTCCCGCACGCCGGTGATTTCGCCGTGATTGTCGACTACGCTCATACGGACGACGCGCTGTTGAATACACTTAAAACCGCACGCGAACTCACCCATGGCCGCGTTATTACGGTTTTCGGCTGTGGCGGCGATCGAGATCGCAGTAAACGAGCCCCCATGGGTGCGGTCGCGGGCGACTACAGCGATCATGTAATCATCACGTCCGACAATCCCCGTAATGAGGATCCACTAAAAGTAATTCGCGAAATCAAGGCGGGCCTGGACGGCAAAAATGTCAAATACGAGGTAGTGCCGGACCGGCGTGAGGCTATCAACAAAGCAATCTCATTGGCCCAGGCCGCGGATGTGATCATCATCGCCGGTAAGGGCCACGAAAACTATCAGATCGTGGGTGAGGACAAATTCCACTTCGACGACCGCGAGGTCGCTACTGAGGCCCTGGCCCGCCACGCCGAAACCCTCGCGTAACGAGGCCTGCAGTGGGCTACGGTCGCTCAGTCTTGGCGACTAACTTTTGCAGCAGCTCACGGTGGGCTGCAGTTAGCTTGTCAAATTTTATGCCGAACCCGATCTCGTATACGTGATTAGCGACGCGGCCCGTGAATTCCACTTTCATGCCGTCAGCGAGTGGGATGTAGAGCCTGATCGGCTCGCCGTTCTCGACGTCGCCCGAACAAAGCACAAAGCATCCGTCTAAACTGACGTCGCTCATCGAGCCTGTGGATCGGCCGGATGCAGCTACCCACTCGACATCGATCTCGACCACAAACCTATTTGTCTCGCGGCGTTCGGAGCCGCTTCGTCTATCGCGAGTCGGCATTCTCAGATGTCTCCGTCGAGGCCTTATCAGGGCGATTGATTAGATAGTAGATCGGCAGGCCCAGTACGATCAACCCGATCCCGATGAACGATTGAACCGGCGAACTATACATTGTCGTGATCAGCAGCCATCCGGTGACAAGCAGGAAGACAACCGGCACGACCGGGTAACCAAATGCTCGATAGGGTCGAGGCAGATCGGGAAATTTTCGCCGGTAGATAAAGATGGATGATGTGACAAGGCCGTAGAAAATCCACGAACCGAAAACGACATAGTCGGTCAATGTGTCGAACGAACCTGATAGCGCCAGAACACTCGCCCAGACTCCCTGAAAAATCACACCATTTATCGGAACGGCGTTTACCGACAGCTTTTCAAAAGTCCCAAACATCATCCCGTCTTTAGCCATTGCGTACGGAATTCGCGAGCCGCTGAGGATCGACGTATGAAGCGTACCGAGCGACGAGAGCATCAGCCCGACCGTAAAGATCGCCACCGCAACACCAGTGGCCAGGCCGAGGACGTCTCCGCCAAAAAATTTGCTCACTACAACCATCGCCACCGACGAGTCCTTGGAAACAGAAGCGATCGATGTCGGATCGAGGATATAGAAATAGGCGATGTGGATGGACACATAAAGAACGATGACCAGCAGCACGCTGCCGATGATCGCCAGAGGAATGTTGCGGCTAGGATTTTTAACTTCGCCCGCGACAAACGAAAGATTATCCCAACCGTCGTAGCCCCACAGGGCCGCAAGCATTGCCGCACCAAATCCGGCAAGAAACGTGTATTCGGTTGAACCGAATTTGATCGATTCGTTTACTCCCTCGCAAGTGCCGCCCGTGCTCATCAAAGAGAAGTTCTCGATGCCGCCGCCGGTCACGAAAAGAAACGCGCCGAGACCCACAAAAAAGACGAGGGCGATCTTGACCATCGTCAGCGTCGTCGCGATCTGCCCGCTCATCGAAACGGAGAGGCAATTGAGGGTTGTGAAGATCGCTATCACGACGAGTGCAATGATCTGAAGCGAAGTAATCTCGTATGCGTAGCCAAAAATGTCGGTTTGAAAAAGCACCTGCTTTAGTCCGCCGCCCAGATAATCGTTGAGAGCGATGGCAAAAACGACGGCCACGCTGGCCTGCGAACCGGTTCGCGCGATAAATGTCTGCATCCAGCCAAACAAAAAGCTCGACAGACGCCCGTAGGTGTCGCGAAGAAAAACATATGGTCCGGCCGCCTGCGGCTTCATCGCCGTCAGTTCCGCATAGGTTAGAGCACCGGCAAGCGAGAGCAGGCCTGCGGCGATCCACGCAGCGATGACCCAGCCGGGGCTTCCGACATTGCACGTCATAACACGCGCTTTGAGGAAGACTCCGGTGCCTATGACGTTGCCGATGATCACCGAAATTGCTGCAATCAAACCCAGCCCGCGGATCAGCGTCTGTCTCTCGTTAATCTCTGAATTCATAAGATGTAGGATGTGTCAGATCACGGACAATGTTACGCCAGAACGTATTGCATGTGAAGCCTGAGCCCGTGATAAAATCGCCGCCGTGTATCCGATAAATCTGTCCGCGGACGAGGTCGTGGCAACGCTGCTTGGCCTCTCGCAAACTGAACAAGTCTGCATCCTGGACTCGTGTGGCGTCTCTTACATGGACTCCCATACGATGTTTGCGGGTATCACCCCAGTCCACGTCGAATCGATAAGTGTTGATGATCCGGCTCAAACTCTCGAACGCCTAGATGACTTGCTTAACAGCGAATTCGCTTCGGTTTTTACGCTGTCCTACGACTTCGGTCGAAAGATTCTCGGCTTTGATTCCTTAAAAAAGGCCGGGCTCTCCGACGAGCCCGACGTCTTTATAGCTCAATTCGACAATCTTATTGTTCACGATTACTCGACGGCGGAAACCTACGTCTCGGGAAACCAAAAAAATTATGAGAGCCTCGGTAGGCTGTTAACAGCGAATACCTCGCCGCAGGAGTTACCCGTTTCAAAGAGTCCGGCGACGATCGCCTCAAATCTCTCCGAAGCCGCGTACCTCGGAACTATCCGAAACATCCAGGAACGCATCAGGGCCGGAGACACCTATCAGACAAATCTTACCCAGCAGTTCACTGCCGAACTACCGCCTGACCTAACGCCCGAGGCCATTTTTACCCGGCTGCGACGCAACCACCCGGCACCTTTTTCGGCATTGATTCGACGTCAGAACTCAAGCGTGGTATCAGCGTCGCCAGAAAGATTTTTTCGAATAGATGGCGATCAAATCTCGACCTCGCCAGTTAAGGGCACCCGTCGCCGCGGGCAGGACGACCACGAGGATGAGAGAATGCGTGCCGATCTACTTGCGAGTGCGAAGGACCGCGCCGAGAATACGATGATCGCCGATCTCCTCAGAAACGACCTTGGCCAAATTTGCTCATATGGAAGTGTCAAGGTCGATCTGCTTTGCCAACTGGAGACGCATCCCACCTTTCATCATCTCGTGACCACCGTCTCGGGAACCTTGCGTGCGAATCTCGAATTCTCGGACGTACTCAAAGCCGTCTTTCCGTGTGGGTCGATTACCGGTGCTCCAAAAATCAGCACGATGCGGATCATCGATAAGCTCGAGCCGACACCTCGCGGATTGTCGATGGGAGCCATTGGCCTTCACATTCCTGACGGTCATTTCGGAGTCGACGGGTTCACCGAACTGAGCGTGGCCATCCGCACGATGGTCGTCACGGGCCGTGTCGCGATATTCAACGTCGGCGGGGGCATTACGACCGACAGCAGTCCCGACGATGAATATACGGAATCGCTGCTCAAGGCGACTGCACTATTCAACGCACTGTCGGCCTAGCTCATAATTCCCCATCACTCCTGCCGGGAACTTTCTTTCGTCTCTGGTTTCTAAATACCAAGCCGGAGGAATCCAATGATAAAACCGCAAATCAACGTTACGCCGCTCATCGATGTCCTGCTCGTCCTGCTGATAATCTTCATGGTTGTCACACCTCTCAAACCGAGCAGCTTCAAGACTCGCGTCCCGTCCGAGCCAACTGAGCCAATCACGCCGGTAACGACCAATCCAAAAACGATCCTCGTCACGGTCGGCAGGGATTCCTCGCTTTCGCTGAATACCGAGACCGGCCTGGGTACTACGGCTGAGCCTGACCGCCTCATCAATAGACTACGGGAAATCTTTAATCTCAGAATAGCCAATCGCGACGTCTCCGAAAGCTTCGCCGATCTGGCGGAGCGGCCATTTGACGATCGCATTGAACGTACTGTCTTCATGAAAGCCCCGCGGACAATGAGTTATGGCAGCGTTACCCGGGTTGTTGATGCCGTCAAGATTGCGGGTGCATTTCCGATCAGTTTGCAGATAGACGATCTCAACTGACGCCTAGCGAAGTCCCACAAGCGACCGTCGCCCGTGTGATATAATTCCGATGCTCGAGTCCGTTTCTCGAGTGTCGGACTTCAGCTTCCCCTCCCGTCTGTTTCCCGGATGGTTAACTATTACGACATTTTAAAGGTGTCGCAGAATGCGACTGGCACCGAAATCAAATCGGCCTATCGCCGTCTCGCCCGCAAGCTTCACCCCGACAAAAATAGCGGTGCCGAGGATACGGCTTTGAAGTTTGCCGCCATTGCGGAGGCATACGAGGTACTCGGAAACGCCGCGGAGCGCTCGAAATACGATCGGCGCCTGCTCGAAACTGATTTCAGCGAGACGATCAACGGCGATTCTGTACTTGCCTCGTCAAACCCGCACGCAAAACGCTGGCGGCAGATGGCCTACGAGAAGCGTTATAACGACATCATCGACCGCATGATCGCGGAGGAACGAAATGAGGCGATTGCATTGCAGAGGTTCATCTTCCCACTTGTTGCACTCGGAGTTTCTGCACTTTTTGTGGGTATGGTGCGGCCCAATATCTTTCTCTCAGATTATTTCACGGGACCGTTCGGAGTAGTCCTAAAGATAGGGGCAGTGTCGTTTTTCATCGTCGGGATCATTCATGTGATAGGGCGCATTCGCGAGTCGCTCGACCGATACGCCTTTGATGACAACGACATTCACGAGTCGGTTCTCGACCAAAAAGAATTGCCGGCACGCCGATGGTCCCGCTATTCTATCTCAGCCGTTATTATCCTGGGTGTTGCCGGCTGCCTGGGTCTGGGGACTGCCATTTTCTACATTTCCGGTTTCCGATCCGTGATAAATCCTCTTCTCTTTTCGACTTACCCATCGCCCGACATCGTGTTGTTCCCACCGATTTTTGTCCTAATCGTTGACTTAATACATGGTTTGTTGCTCAATTACGACACGTAGAGCTGAGTCAGTTGACTTTTACGGGCTGGCCCAATAAACTTTGTAGTTTGCGAAAATCGCACCGGGAATAACTAGGCAACATGGCAAATCATAAATCAGCAGAAAAACGCATACGGCAGAATGCGAAACGTAAAGAAATAAATCGCAGTAATCGCAGCAAGCTGCGGACCTCGATCAAGAAGCTCCGTGCAGCTGTGACCGACACCGATAAATCGACGAGCACCGAGTTGCTGATGCCCACGGTCTCGCTCATCGACAAGGCTGTCAACAAGGGCATCATTCACAAGAACACCGCCGCGCGCTACAAGTCGCGCCTTACCAAGCACGTAAATGCCTTGGCGTAGGACGCCCAGGGGACGCAACAAGACTTAGGGAAACGGGCCGTTGATCGGCCCGTTTTTTTATTTGTTACAATTGGCGCCTGGCAGGTTCCTCGCGGCGAATGAAATTAACATTCAAAACTCCAATCCTCGAGTTTCCACGTCACAAAATTGCCAAACTCTCAGTTGCGACGGCACGGAAACTCGCAATCGCCGTTGCGCAGCATTCCGACAATCCGGATCCTGCGGCCGCCACGGTGGAGGACCTCCTTAATTACTTTCCCACTCGATACGAAGATCGCTCAAACCTCGTCGGCCTCGACGCGCTCGAAGACGGAATCGAGTCGGCCGTAGAGGTCTACGTCAAGGTTTCGGGCGGCTACCGCGTCGGCAAGAATCGCCATCCCAAACAACCGCCGCTGTTTATATTTGAGATAAGCGGATCCGACGCCGAGCGTCAGCAGCGTCCAGTCGTCGTTAAATGGTTTGTGTCCGGCCGCCAAGCGGAACGAATCGTGGGTTATTACCAGGAGCGGTACTCGCGGGGCATAAGATTCATCGCCTACGGAAAATGGGAATGGGATGCAAACCGGAATACATTTTCACTAATGGTCGCTAAACCCGACGAGATCGAAATTCTGGCCGATCCGCTGTTGAATTTCACGGGCGAGGCGGCGACGAGCCCGCAGGCCGAAGAGCCGAACCCAAAACGATCGAAACCGGAAAGTGACGTCGAGGTTGAGATTCCCGAGCTCGCGTTTATTCACTCCGCGCGGATAGTCCCGATCTACCGAAAACTCGGCGACCTATCGACAAAGAGGCTTCGCGAAATCATTCACAGCACACTCGACGATCTGGACACCGATTCAATTCTTGATCACCTGCCCGGTGACCTTCTCGAACGTCAAAAACTGCTAACTCGGAGTCAAGCCCTGCGCGAGATCCACTTCCCGCCTGATGGCGCGGCTTTGGGGGATTACGAGATATTTCGCAGTCCTGCGCAGCGGCGGCTGATTTTTGACGAGTTTTTCTGGCTTGCGTTTTCTATGCAATTGCTACGCGGCGAGCGGCAAAAGGAGCCCAAAGGCACGGTGATAGAAATCGGTGAGAGAACGAAAGAAAGTCTAAAGAATTTGCTTCCTTTCGCTCTGACTGAGGCACAGAAACGGGTCGTGGGCGAGATATTTGCCGACCTCAAATCGGACGCGCCTATGAACCGCCTGATACAGGGCGACGTCGGCAGCGGTAAGACGATCGTCGCATTCCTCGCGGTTTTTGCCACGCTCGAGAACGGCTATCAAGCGGCGCTAATGGCGCCCACGGAAATTCTCGCCGAACAGCACTTTCGTAATGCCGCGAGGATCTTTGGCGACGCAGGTTACCGAATTGAGCTGCTGATCGGCAGCCTCAAAGCCGGCGAGAAACGTAACATACACGCCGGACTTGTGGATGGATCGATTGACTTTGTAATCGGCACAAACGCGATCATTCAGGACGCGGTGGCTTTCGAGAAACTCGGCTTGGCAGTAATAGACGAGCAGCATCGTTTCGGGGTGATGCAGCGGGCGCAGCTCAAGGAGAGCGGCAATAATCCCGACGTTTTGGTTATGACCGCTACACCGATCCCTCGTTCGCTGGCGATGACCGTTTACGGCGATCTCGACGTATCCACCATCGACGAGCTGCCACCCGGCCGCACCCCGATCAAGACGGTCGTTGTCGGCGAAGATCAGCGTTCGGGCGTCTACAAGGGCATCGATCGCGAGGTCCGCCTCGGACGCCAGGCCTATGTCGTCTATCCCTTGATCGAAGAATCTGAAAAGCTCGACCTCAAGGCGGCGACGAAAATGTTTGAGGACATAAAAACGCGCATCTTTCCGCAATATACGGTTGGCCTGCTGCATGGGAAGATGAAATCCGCCGACAAAGACGCGACGATGCGGGAGTTTGTCGAGGGGCGGCTCGATATTCTCGTGTCCACAACAGTGATCGAGGTCGGCGTCGATGTCCCAAACGCCTCACTGATGGTAATCGAGCACGCGGAGCGCTTCGGACTCTCGCAGTTGCACCAGCTTCGCGGTCGCGTTGGACGCGGCTCTGACCAGAGTTACTGCGTGCTGTTGACCGACCACAAAAAAACTGCCGTCGCCAAAGAACGGCTCGGCATCATGGAGCAAACCTCTGACGGTTTTGAGATCGCGGAAAAAGATCTCGAGCTTCGAGGCGAAGGCGAGATCCTCGGGACGCGTCAGTCCGGCATACAGAATTTCCGTCTCGGAAATCTGGCCCGCGATCTCGAGATTCTGATCGCCGCCCGCGACGAGGCTCTGGAATATCTAACGACCCGGCGCCTTTCGCCGGACACCTCCGCGATGGTCAAGCTTGCCCGCTCCGACAAAAATGTCACGCTTGGCAGCGTCGCATGACGGCTTATTTACCTTCTTCGTCCCATTCCGTAGACTTGTCTCTTTATTGAACACAGATGCGAATAATCTCTGGCCTTTACCGCGGCCGCGTGCTGAAAAGTCCGGCGGACAATAAGACTCGGCCGACGTCTGATCGGCTGCGGGAGACCCTTTTTAATGTTCTCGATCCGCGAATCGATGCCACCGTCCGTTTCCTCGATCTGTGTGCGGGTACGGGTGCAGTCGGCATTGAAGCAATTTCCCGCGGCGCTGGTTTTGCGACCTTCGTCGATCGTTCCAAGAAATCGTGTGCATTGATCGAGGAAAATCTCGATAAACTCGAGATCCCCGAAGCTCAAACGGACGTGCTCGGTTTAGACGTCGATAATTTCGCCGGGCGTGAACACGCGGCCTCCTGGAACATCGCATTTTTCGATCCGCCTTATGAATCAGATTATTCAATAGTCCTGCATGAGTTCGGCTTTAATCGGACACTCTTGGGCGAGGAGGGCATGCTCATAGTAGAGCACCACTCCAAAAAGACGATCCCGGACGAGATAGGCCGTCTGCGGCGGTGGCGTATCCTTAAACAAGGGGAAACTAGTCTTAGCTTCTACGAAAATGCCTAGAATACTCTCCCTCAATGCACTTGTCTGGCTTATCCTCGCTGTTATATGGAGCACGACGTGGATAGTCATAAAGATCGGCCTGGGCTCGCTGCCGCCCATCACATTCGCGTCTGCGCGTTTCCTCGTCTCAGTCGCAATTCTGCTGGTGATAATTCGCATCCAGAAGATCCCGCTGCCATCGACGCGGGCTGAATGGAAGCTAATTATTCTCACGGGCGTTCTACAATTCTCGATTAATTACAGCCTGGTTTTCTGGAGCGAGCAGCACATCGCCTCAGGCTTGGCCGCCGTCCTGCAGGCGACGATATCGGTATTCGGGCTGGTGCTTGCCTGGATTTTCCTGCCTGACGAACGTATCACCCCGCAAAAGATCGTGGCCGTCGCGTTAGGCGTCGTTGGCGTGGCAGTCATCTTTACCGATCAGTTGCGCGTTGAGAACTGGATGGCTTTTGCCGGATGTGCCGCGATCGTTATCGGTGCGTACGCGGCGGCGCAGGCGTCAATCCTGGTCAAAGCCCGGGCGTCCAAAATACACCCGGCGTCGCTCGTTTTCTGTCAGATGATCTGCGGCCTGCCACCTATCATCGCTTACAGCCTCATTTACGAGGGAAATCCCCTTGCGCATCACTGGTCATGGACGTCCGTCATCTGTGTACTGTATCTCGCCGTTCTCGGCACGGTCGCGGCCTTCTGGCTGTACTACTGGCTGCTCAACCGGATCGAATCAACCAAGGCAATGATGATTTCTCTCGTCACCCCTCTCCTTGCAGTGATCATTGGCGCAATCATCCTTGGCGAAACCCTGCCGCCGCAGACGTTCGTCGGCGGCCTGCTAATCATTGCGGGAATTGGTCTAATCGTGTTTCGCCGAAAAAGGCCGATCCCGTTAGCAGTGGTGATCGACGCCAACGGCAGCGAGTGAGACCGTCGCTGATCGCACCCACGCTCTTTCCCTGACTTTACGTTAAACTCTCAGTAATGTTTTTCCGATTCACAACCGCCGGCGAATCGCATGGTAAGGCTCTCGTTGCAGTCGTCGAGGGCATGCCGGCGGGCCTGCCGATCGACGTTGAAACGATCAACCACGACCTCTGGCGGCGACAGCAAGGCTACGGCCGCGGGGGCCGGATGAAGATCGAGACTGACACCGTCGAGATTTTGTCAGGCATCCGGCATGGTAACGCGCTCGGTTCGCCCATCGCTTTGCTAATAAAGAATGACGACTTTGTGCACTGGGAGGAGGTAATGTCTGTGGAGGCGCTCGAAACTGGGCCCAAGAACCCTCGCCTTGTTACGCGTCCGCGTCCTGGCCATGCGGACCTCGCCGGGGGACAAAAATATCAGACGCGGGACCTTCGCGACATCCTCGAGCGCGCCTCGGCCCGCGAGACCGCTGCACGTGTCGCCTGCGGGGCTATCGCAAAACAGCTGCTGGCGGCGTTCGATGTAGAGATTCGAAGTCATGTAATAAAGGTGGGCCACGTCCAGGCTGCGCCGCTTACAAGAGCATGGGAGGAAGTCGCGGCCATACCGCCCGACTCCCCACTAAACTGCGCCGACGATGGGGCCCAGAGGGAGATGATCAAACTCATCGACCAGACAAAAGCGGACGGCGACACGCTCGGCGGCATCTTTGAGGTGATCGCAAGGGGCCTGCCCGTTGGATTGGGCTCGCACATGTCGTGGAATGAGAAGCTTGACGGACAAATCGCTCAGGCACTTATGTCGATCCACGCTGTAAAGGCCGTCGAAATCGGCACCGGCGTCGCCAATGCTGCCAAGCGGGGATCCGAGGTGCATGACGAGATATTCTGGTCCGATCCCGCCACCGCGGGAGACACAGGCAGCTTTTACCGAACCACTAATAGGGCCGGCGGACTCGAAGGCGGGATTACCAACGGCGAAGAGCTGCGCGTTCGCGGCTACATGAAGCCTATTTCCACGCTGAGGAAACCGCTGGCCTCGGTTGACATCGATACAAAGCAGCCATCGGATGCCGCCTTCGAACGGTCTGATATCACCGCCGTCCCTGCCGCCGGTGTCATCGGCGAGGCGATGCTGGCGATCGTCCTCGCAAACTCGATGCGTCAGAAATTTGGAGGCGACGCGATCACCGAAATGAAGCGTAATTTTGACGCATACTCAACGTCTTTGGCCGGGTATTAAGATGAGGATACCCGTCTTGGTCGCATTTCTGCTTGTTCAGCTTAGCTGCTCCGGTACCTCCGACAGACCAGCCTCAAACATGGCCGCCGCGCGTGAGGCTAAGGCCGAAAGAAAGGAACTGCGCGACGCCATCAAGAAGATCGAACCATTCTTCCAGCCGATGGGCACACCTGCAGGGTACGACTGGCTCGCATCGCATAATGAGGCGGGTCAGACGTTTGAAGAGTACCTGGACGCCGAACCCGTCAAGCCAACGGCGGAGAGGAAAAAAATCTATGTACTGCCGCTCGGCAAGTTCGCCGCGAACCAGCTGAGCCTAATCGAGGTCACCGCCGCTTACCTCGAGGTATTCTACGATTTGCCGGTCGAACGAATGCCGGCGATCGAGATGAAATCACCCTGGCCGCATTTTCGCCAGAACAAGATAACAAAGACTCGCCAGATAAAATCGGGATACATTCTCGATGAGATCTTGAAGCCCAGGTTGCCGCTTGACGCGGCTGCCCTAATCGCGTTTACGGCGGATGATCTATATCCGAATGAATCGATGAACTACGTCTTTGGCCAGGCGAGCCTCGAGAATCGCGTTGGAGTATGGTCGCTGCACAGGCTCGATGACAACGCGAAGCAGCAAGTATTCTTGAATCGCACGCTGAAAGTTGCGGCCCATGAGACTGGACACATGTTCTCGATGCGTCATTGTACGAAATATGAATGCGTGATGAGCGGCACCAACCATCTTGGCGAGACCGACCGCCGGCCGCTCGATGCCTGCCCTGAGTGCACTGCTAAAATTTGCTGGCTTTCTGATATAACCGCGGAGACGCGCTATCGACGCCTCGCCGACTTTTCCGCAAAGAAGGGTTGGGTGAAAGAGTCTAAAGACTATGCCGCGAAAGCCTCGGCTGTAAACAATCTTAGGTGAACTTTGCCCCCTATCGATCTGGGGCGTGGCGCTTCAGCGTCCGATGTCTTTCCGATACTGCATCCCGGTAAAATTTATGTGCTTAACGCCGGCGTAGGCCCTTTCCAGGGCTGCCGCTAGGGTAGGACCGGTCGACGTCACGCCAAGGACCCGCCCGCCGGATGTGAGAAAACCTCCGTCCGGACCACTAGACGTCCCTGCGTGAAATACCTGCGTTTCGATGGCCGCATCTGCACCGTCCAGACCCGAAATCAAATCTCCTTTCCGCGGCGCCGCCGGATATCTTTCGGCTGCGATAACCACACAGGCTGAGCTGCCCGCTTTCCAATGAATGTCTATACCGTGCAACCGATTTTCAACGACGGCGTCGCAAATTTCCACCAGATCGGTCACCAGTCGTACCAGGATCGACTGCGTTTCCGGATCACCAAATCTGACATTATACTCGAGCAATTTCGGCCCTGACTCTGTCATCATCAAACCGAGAAATAGAATTCCGCGGAAGGAAAATCCCTCTTCAACGCAGCCGCGTAGCGTCGGCTTGATAATTTGGTCGATGATCTCGCGGGTTTGCTGTTTAGACAGCAGCGATTCGTCCGTAATAGTGCCCATGCCGCCCGTGTTTGGGCCAGAGTCGCCGTCGCCGATGCGCTTGTGGTCGCGCGTCGCCGGCATGAGGGCAAAATCTTCGCCGCTCGCGAACATCAACAGCGACACTTCCGGACCGAAGAGGCATTCTTCCAAGACGATCGTACCGGCGGCTTCGGTCCCAACGAGAGTTGTCATTTCGTTGACCGCTTTGATCGCGGCAGCGCGAGTCTCGGCCACGACGACACCCTTTCCGGCGGCGAGCCCATCGGCTTTCACAACGACGGCTGAGGCCGCGTTGCCAAATTCCCCACGCTCCAATACGGCGACAGCCGCCTCCGGCGAATCAGCGGCAAAAAACTTCGCCGCCGGCACACCGTGTCGGGCCATGAAATCCTTTGCGAATGCTTTACTCGACTCGAGCCGGGTCGCAGCTTTGCTGGGCCCGACGATACGCAAACCCCGCAATTCAAACTCATCGACCACCCCAAGCGCGAGCGATGTCTCGCCTCCTACAAAGGTCAGATCGATTGCCTGTTCGTCGGCGAAGCGCACCAAATTCGCGACGTCATCCGGCCGAATATCAACGCACTCAGCGAGCTCGGCAATCCCTGCGTTCCCATTCGCGCAGAACAGCTTTGACACGCGCTTACTTTTTGCAAAGCTATGGCAAATCGCGTGCTCGCGACCGCCGGAACCGATAACTAATACTTTCATAGCGGGCAGTCGAGCTGTCCTCGCGCGGAATCGCTTACTCGTGTTCCGTTACCCGTGATAGGGCTGCGACGGCGAGACCGTCCAGCGTTGATACCGAATAATTCAGATTCTTGACACATAAAACCAATAGTTGTAAGGTCAAAATTACAGCCCCCGTGATGGGTCGCCGTTTTTTGAGCCCGTCTAAACGCATTTTTTCTCCCTATGATCGGACGATCCGATAGGGGGATCTTGACGGAGAAACAAGCGGTTATGTCAGCTAACGAAATCGAGCAAGACATCGCAACTTTCATTCAAGCCGATTCGACTTCCGAACTTTCCGACGTTTCAATTCCGTGCATCGATTGCGCCCAACCTTTTGTATGGACAGGCGGCGAGCAGGCGTTTTTCCGCGACAAGGAGCTGCAAAATCCGCCAAAACGCTGCAAGGGGTGTAAGAAAGCGAAGAATCGACGCCTGGAGGCGATCGAGATCTCACGTGTAACCGGCAAGAGAGCACGCATCGAGGTGCAAGCCGAATGCGCCACATGCTCTACAATCACAACCGTTCCGTTCTACCCCTGTCAAGGACGCCCGGTATACTGCCGCAGCTGTTTCCTGCAGATGAACATACCAAGCCTGCACACTAACGGAAACGGAGGTTAACCACCCACATGCACGTTCGGCTGCATCTCTGGGTCCTGTTCATCTGCCAGCTCTCTTGAGTTACTGGCACGATATCGTACTTCGGAGCGCCCCCGAACAGGGCAGCCAACAAGACTCCTGCGGACCCTCAGTCGGAAATTCCGCGATTAAGCCATCGCTAACCAACTTTCGCGCTTCTTCATAATGCAAACCAGAAGAGACCGCCACGCCTATACTCGGCTCCGGCGGTCTCAGGCTCCACAACTCTTACTCCTGACGGAAATTCGGCATAGCCGGAATCGGAAGTCGACCCACAATCAAGTAAACATTCCAATCTACGCCCAACGCAGCGAAGGCCAACCCAACCTGCAGACAAAGTTATGGGGGCGCCGTCTCCCACACCGTCGCCCCCTGGCCGCCGAAGCGACCGGTGTTCACCGGGAGGTGAACATGCTAATTATGCACAGCCGAAGAAAAAACGCAAAGATCAAATCAATTATTAAACAGAGACCTTAGTGATCCTTCGCCACGTCGGCAGCAAAGACTCGTATTGCACCGACGAGTGAGCCGAGAACACCGTCGGCACCCGTTGCAAAAACGCTGTAGATCCCGCCCGGTGCGTCTTTGTCGACCCTGACTGTAAAACTCAACACGGTCACGCCTCTACCAAAATCACCCTCTACGACCGTCGGCTTTGTCACGCGGAGAAACCTTGAGTTGAATTCAATCTCTAAATCCAAGACATCAAGATTTGCCCCGCCAAGATAGACTAAGTAATCTCGACCTGCGTCGAAGCCAACCGCCCCGTCTGTCAGCCTTTCATTTATTCCGATGTATTTAAGCGACAGCCCCGCTTTGGCTACTGACACACGGCCATTTAGAGCGAGCGTTTCGCCATTCCTTACGTCTATGGAACCCAGTTCGCTCACGGGTGATGGCGACGCAAGGTCAACCTTCTGCCAGAAAACCGTATAGCTCCCGCCACGCAGTCCACCCAGGCGGTAGGTACCGTCGGAGCCAGCGTCAGTTTGGGCAACTACACGGCCACTGCTTGTCTCCTCAGCCCACACTCGTACGTCCCGGAGTGGTCTACCGTTCGAGGGGCCGAGCTTGCCTTCTATCGTGGCGCAACATTCTTCACTCTCATTTGAATCCCCGTAAAGCTCGCGTATCGCGGCGACATCACTCTCGGCAAGCGGCCGGTGCCCCGTCCCCGCGATTCCCAGCGCACCATTTCTCGCAATGCTCGGTGACATTGCGGAGCCCAAAACGCTCGAGTGGCGGACGCCAAGGAGATGCCCGATTTCGTGAGTCAAGGTCGATTCCAGGTCAAACGTGCCGAATGTGCCGTCGGTCGAAAACTGCTGGTAGGGGTTTAGAACGATGTCCGCTTCGGTAATAAATCCTTTTCCGTTATAAAAAACGCGCGTTTTTGCGGACTCACCCTCGGGATTGTCGGCGAAAAGAAGCGCATTCTCGTTCGTACCCGCGATCGTTATTAGGCTGATGTCATCGCCCGACGTGCCTGACGGGCTAACATTCAGCTGATCCGAAAAAGCGGTCACGAATTCAATGTCCGCCACATTCTGCCACGCTTCGATACTTCGTCGAAAGGCACCTAGAACGTCGCTGTCTGTCTTTAAATTCACACTCTGCTGCGTCAGTGAATTAGAAACTGCAACTCTGATCGTGTGAGATTTCCAACGCAGCCGGGTCGGCTCCCCTTTTCCTGGCGCTAGTGTAAGCGCACCGCTCGCGATAGCTGACGGCGCTACGATAGCCGCGAACATCATCGAAATCAGAATTTTCCGCAGCAGAGTCATGGTAGGTCAAGCTCGCTTACCGGGCCCTGTCTCCGCGTCTGTCCGGCCGACGTTCTCAAGATCAGCGAAGCCGACAACCAGCAAGAGAGCGATAATTCCAAACGTCGCGAGGACGTATAGAACCGAAATTTGTTCGTAAGCGATCAGTACACCGATCACGATTGCAACCGCAAGCATCCAGACTAGGGCCAAGGACCGTCGACTTATTTTTTTTGATTTTTTTGCCATTTGGTAAGGTTTGATAGACCTAGGCCAACCATCACTCGATCACCCTAAGCGGTAATTCGACACGCGTAAGCCTATTATTCCCATCGGTTGCGGCCACAGGCGGATACTTTCGCTTCCCACCGCCCTTGGACGCAACGTCGAGTATATCAAATGACCGCAGGATTTCATCTACCGAACCGCCGTCGCGGACCTTCTTAAGGTCGACGTCGATGACCCTCGTCTCGCCCCGGTCCCGACGATATATGGTCGCGTATCCATTCGCGTCCTTGGCGAGTCCGCCCGCAGTTGAGATAACCCGCGAAATCGTCATCTGATCCCGCGCATATACCGGCCCTGGACTCTTAATCGCGCCGATCACATAGATCGGCAATGCTCGCTCGACAGTTATCAGGTCACCTCCCGAGATTTGCGGATTCGCATCCACTTTACCGCCCAGGAGCTCGCTGATTTTGATGCGTGAGGTCTGCGAAGCGTTGGTGCGGCCGCCCGAGATGTTGGTGCAACCGCCGTTCTCGGGTCGAAATATCGTGATATTGCCGCTCGATGAGTCTGTTAGGCCGCCCGCCAGGATCAGCAATTCATTTAAAAACACTTTGCGTCGAATGCTGAATCGCGTCGGATTGCGAATCGCGCCGTCGAGCCGAGCCGCAGCCCGATTGGAACGATCGACGATTCTAATGACAATTTGCGGATCGCGCAGCGTTTTCCCAAAGATACGCCGAGCCTCGGTCGCGATTTCGGCCTCAGTACGGCACAGCGCGAAAACGGGCTCGTCAAACGCATCGACTCCGTCCAGATAACCCTCGCTGGTAACCGACCCGCGCCAGTCGTATTCAAAACCGCCGACGACGTCGAGATCGATCACATCGCCAAAATGCACCCGATCTTCCTGAGCCGCGGGCTCGGGCGGAGCGGTCTGGGCCGCCGCGCTGGTGCAGAGCGTCACAAGCGTGAAGACGACAGCAGAAAGATGAGATGGAAGGCCCAAGCCCGTAAATACCTCGCGGCCCTTGCAATGTTAGCTGCCAGGCCGGTTTTCACCGATGTTGCGGGATTTCTTCTTACGGCTCGATGACCGGGTATCGACTGTTCCCGGCACAGCGAAACCATTAAACTCCCAGTTGCAGCCGTCGCAAAGCAAGTTGTATCGGAAGAAAATTTTCGCGATGAGGGGAGTCGGCCGATAGCCACGCCGGATGCGCGAACTGTGGCATTTTGGACATTTCTGAGAAATCATCGCTCGGTGATTTTACCAATTTGAGCCGGGCTTTACCACGGGCCCTGCCGACCGGGCCAGAGCGGCTACGGCGTGAGATCGACGATCCGCTCCATGGCTAGTCTAATTTTCTCAGCCGCCTGTGCTCGGCCCGGCGTATCCACGCCGCCCCTACCCAGGTCGTAGAGTGCCTCGCGGTAGAGAGATCTAGCGTCCTCGTACCTGCCCTCAAAAACCTTGCGTTCAGCTTGATCCACGTATTCCGTGACGCGAATCGAGACTGCAAGTTCTTGAAGCAACGATTGCGATGCCGCGAGGCTGCCATCGGAGGGATACATTTCAATGGCGGCCTCGATCACAGATATTGCTCCCTCTACGGCCTTTGATCGCACCTCGGATGTCTCGCCGCTGCGGGCAGTCTCCGCGAGGGATCGCGACTCGATCTCGGCCCACTTGAGCATGTGATAGCGGTGAAACTCGGCGGCCGCCGAGCGGCCTTTCAATATTGCGGTGAGTCGGGGCGAACTCGGGCTGACGTTCTTTAGCTCGTTCTCGACGCGCCGCAAATACCCGGAACACAGTTCGAAAACCTCGCGGTGGCCGGCTGAGAGATTGTTTAGGACATTTGCGGCGTCGGATTTTCTTTTAATCTCGCCGAGGGCGGCGGCATTTTTTTTGAGAGTCAGCTTATCTGGATTTCGACCGTCCGGTGGGTCGGAAAACTGACTGGACATCGCCCGCTCCTGTTTCAGCAGCCGCTCTCGAGCGCGGCGAAAAACCACCTCGCGGAGGATGATTGCGCCAGCGAATAGAATGCCGCAGCTCAGCCCGGCCACAGCCCAAGCGGCGTCTACATTCTCGGCAGTTAATATGCCCCAACTTAAAATGAAAAATGCTAGACAAGCCATCGCGACGAGTGCGTAGTAGCTCGTTGCCGGTATCCAGAAAGGCCGTCGCATCTTGTTGTGATCAACGCTCATCTATTGAGTCCGCACTCCAAGTTGAATCCTCCGTGTAGATGCCAAGAGGCCGCCCCTTTCCTCGGTCGACTTCCCACACCGTCTGATATAATCACCTTTGTGGCAAAAAAGAAGAAATCCACGCCCGAAGAGCGGCCCGTTTTCGACTCAATTCGAAAGCCGACGGCCCCGCCTAGTCGCGTCTTCGGGGGCGATGCTCCAAGCGAAAAACTGCGGCCTGCTCGGCGCAAAGTGAAGCATAAAAAAGGGGTCGACGCCGAAACATAGTATGGCCTACAACGACGATGACCCGATTCAGGACGTGTGGGCCCGGCCCGAGATGAATGTGACTTTCCGCGCTGAGATCATGCCGGGATTTGATCGCGAAGAACGCACGTTTCGTATCCAAAAGGTGCTGCCCAATGGCCGCGTCGTACTCCATGAGTTCGCAGGCGAATTTCGCGAAACGGCCTTCGAGGCGATCAACTTCCAACGCGAGAAAACCGCCTAAGCTAGAAATCGTAAATCTTTCCCGCTTCCAGAATATCGACTCTTACAAGACCTGCCGCATTGATCTGCTCGATGACCCTCTCCCGATACATCGGCTTAATACATATCACGGAGATAGGCACGTCCAGCCCGCCGAGTTTGTCAATTTCCACTCGAAGCCTGGCTGGCGTGAGATGGTGCGATACGTCCGCGACTGACTGCATCTCATTCGGGAATGCGCATTCGACGAGTATCGCCGAAATGTCTTTCCGCTGTCGGCAGCGCCTCCAGATCTCGTCGGTCGGACCGGTATCGCCGGTGATCGCGACCGACGACTTTCCATCCGACACAATAAAACCGTTGGCCGATACCTTGTGATTTACAGCCACGCTCTCGATGGAAAGGTGGGCGGCGGAGAAATCCGCGTTGCGGACAAATGGCCGATACTCTACAACTGGACCAAATTGGTTTGACAGCTCGGAAAATCGCGGATAGATCGCCCAGTTGAAGACGTCACGTTCGAGGATCTCGATGATTTCCGCTGTCGCATGTATCCGCAGCGGTTCCTCAATGGAGGCGAAGAGATCGTCGATGAACATCGGGAGACCGGCGATGTGATCAAGATGCGGATGAGTCAGAACCACGTCGCGAATTTGGCGACGCTGAGCATCAGTGCATGAGAACGCAAGGCAGCCCGCATCGATCGCAACCCGGTCGTCCACAACAATCGTAAGCAGGTACTGCCGGGCCGAGGCCTTGCCGTTCTCATCTATCGAGCTGGGCAGCATCTGCAGTTTCATCTTGCGCAGGTTTGGGCCCGGCCGCCATCGATTTCATAAGTCGCACCGGTGATCCACGACGCGTTGTCCGAAGCGAGGAAATATACGAGCTCCGCAACCTCGGCCGCCGTCCCAACTCGTCCGATCGGATGCGTCGTTTTAGAGTGCTCGATAAAGGCTGTGTAGGTCGCGTCGTCCATCCCGCCGCGTTTGTGGATTTCTGTTACAACGACACCGGGGTTTACGGCGTTGACACGAACCCCCTTCGAAGCCAACTCGAGAGCCGAGCATCGTGTCAATTGATCAATCGCGGCCTTCGAGACGCAGTAGGCCAGGATATTTGGAAACGCCCGTGTACCCGCAACGCTCGACAGATTGACGATGTTTCCCTTCGACTCGATAAGGTGCGGTACGCACTTCTGCGTCAGGACGAAGACGGAACGCAGATTAATCTCCATCATATTGTCCCAGTCATCGGTCGACGTGTTTTCGATACTGCCGTTTTTGATTATGCCTGCCGAATTGATCAGGACATCGATTCGGCCGTAATTTTGCAGCGTTTCGGATACGATACGTTCCAGTTGCGATATGTCGGTCACGTCCGCAAGATGCGGCATTATAGAATCCTTGCCGCTGCGGGAATCGGAGGCGAGACCTGCGAGGCTTTGTTCGTTTCTTCCCACCGCGACTACCGTAAAGCCTGCATCAGCAAACCGGTGAGCAGTAGCTTGCCCGATTCCGCTGCTCGCGCCTGTCACGATCACAACCTTGCCCTGCATATATTCTGCTCAGAATTTGGAATCAAGGATAGCAATGATACTGAAACTATCGCAATCAAGGCAATAAAAAATGCGGCGCCTGACGACATCCGCATTAATATATTGTAGGGCATCACTGCCCGACATGAGTATTGCTAATGAATTATGACTCGTTCGGTTGATGATTGGCCGCAAACAGCATTTCAATAGCCGCCTTAGTCTCCTCACTCTTACGAGCCTTGAGATCGACAACCCATTCGGTTACATTCGAGACCATCGCCCGCGCACTCGCGCGTCTCGTTACAACTTTCCTTTTTACAACCTTAGCCGCAGCGGCGTCAGCACGCTTTACGACCCGTATTTTCTTGTCCATTCTATGTATCCCCCTTGTATTGGAAGAGCCTTGCGACCCGGCACTTTGCATCCTACAAACGAAAAGTGCAAATTGAGACTTGCAACATTATGATTACGTTCCCACTGTCCGGGTTGTTCCCGAAAATTGCAGCACACAATAGGAGCGCTCCCGCGACTACACAGTCACACATTTTCCGGACGGAGATTCAGCCGCTATTTTGTTGACTCGCAACGATTATCTCGCGCTCGCGTCTCTTTGTTGTACACCAGATTACTAAGGTGGAAAATATAGTAGACCGCCGTAGCGTTCTAGTATGATGCAAAACCTCAGATCAGCCCTACACCTAACTAGCGGTGTATTGGGCAAAATGCTTTGGGTTCTGATCCGGTACGATACGATCTAGGCTCTTTGTCCGGACAATCTGGATTCGCCCGTAAGGCCGAGACGGGACAGATCATCACCGTAATCCAGTCACTACTCTGATCCGCCGATGGGCTCGACCGGGTCGCACTGTTGGCCGAGGCGCCCGCACCCTGTTCCCACGTCTCGGTCAGCGGGCCGGGCGTGGGTGTCGGCTTCTCAGTCGAGTCGGTTTCGGCCAGCGTATCGTCGACCATCGGGGCGAGCGATCGGTTGGGAACCGTGCCAGCCACAAATAGCTCGATTCGCCTAAACTCTGGCGGGATACTTGTAATAAAAACTTCGCGCGGCTCGACCGGCAGTTCGTCATAGACAAATTCCGATCCCGCATCACTGGGCCGTGTCGGAGTCGGGGTCGCAGTCGGAGCGGTAACGGCAAGTGCGTCTAGTTCGCGAATCAATCCGCCATTTCGAATGTCGATCTCAGCCTTTCGTATATTCAAAGGCATTGCCCAGTCACCGTTCCATTCCGGATTCAGCCGCAGGGCTTCTTTCATAAAGTCGGCCCAGACCGGCATCGCCGAGTCAGAACCCTTCATCCCGAGGTCGTCACCGTTATCGAATCCCACATACACGACGCATACGAGCTCAGGCGTAAAGCCGGCAAACCATCCGTCGCGCGACGTGCCCGTCTTGCCGGCAAAGGCCGTCTTGCCCGCTGTATTTCGAAATCCCCAGCCCTGTGCCTGGGCGGCCGTGCCGCGGTTGATCACATCTTTCATTATGTCGTCCATGACGTAGGCGACATCCGGTCTGACGACATTCTTGCGGTCGGGAGCCGGGGTGGTGACCGTGCGGCCATCGCCCGTCGCGACCCTGGTGATGGGCATCGGCAGAACGCGGTCGCCGAGGTTGGCAAACATCGTATAGGCGGTCGCGACCTGCAGCGGTGTCGCTTCGGCCGTGCCGAGCGCCATCGACGGGTAGGCTTTATCCACTTTGGGAAACCCGGCCTTATTGGCGAAGGACATTACCCTCCCCATGTTGAGCTGCATCGCGATATCGACCGTGATCACGTTCTTGCTCTTTACCAACGCATCGCGCAGAGTCGTGTCGGCGTTGGAGAAAAAATCGCCAAAGTTGCCCGGTGTGTAAGAGGTTCGGTCGAAAGTAAACGTTTTCTTCTCGTCCTTAAATACGCTTGCAGCAGTAAATTGGCGGGTACTCGAATCGTACGCTGTATTTATCGCGGCCGCGTAAACAAATGGCTTGAAGACCGACCCGGGCTGTCTCATTGCGTCAGTCGCGCGGTTAAACTGGTTAGCAAGATAATCCCGCCCGCCGACCATGGCGACGATCTCGCCGGTCTTCGGCCGCATTGCGATCAGGGCCGCATTCAGGTCGCCCTTCTTCTTCGGAAAATATTTATCGAGCCCGGCAAGGCGTTTATTTACAATTTCGTAAGCGATCCGCTGCAGATCCGGATCGATTGATGTGTAAACGCGCAGGTGCTGGAGGGCCTCGGGATCGCTAACTATTTTCGGCAGCTCCTCAATTGCATATTGCGAAAAATAGGGCATACCTAACAGCTCTTTCGAGCTGGATATTTGCCTCAGCACCAACGGTTCCGTGCGGCTGGCGGCCAGCTGCTCAGGCGATATCTGCCCCGTCTCTCCCATCGAATCCAGCACTTGGTTCCGACGCTCTGCAACTCGTTCGGTGTTTTTGTAAGGATTATAACGATTCGGGCTGCGGATAATTCCGGCGAGAAAGGCCGACTCAGCGATGCTGAGCTGCGACACGTCTTTTCCGAAATAGGCGTTTGACGCCTCGCCGACCCCATAAATAGAAACACCTGATTGCTGGCCAAGATAGATTTGGTTCGCATAGAGCGTGAAAATTTCCTGCTTGCCTAGCCGTTTCTCAAGGATCACAGACATAAATGCCTCAGTGATTTTCCGCTCCCAGGTCGGGTCGCGCGTCAGCAAAAGATTTTTCACGAGCTGCTGCGTGATCGACGAACCTCCCTGGTTCTCCAAAACGCCCGCATCTTCGCTGTCGTACCGGCGCCAAAAGGCCCTGGCGATACCCCTCAGATTTATGCCGTAATGCTCAAAGAAAGTGCGGTCCTCGGTGACCGTGATCGCTTTTACGAGATGCGGCGGCAGGTCGTTGAACGTCACCGTTTTTCGCCGCCCGTCGCCCTCCGCGGCGATAGAGCTCAGGATTTTGGGTTCGAGCTTCGCGTCGCTCAGCTCAGCGTCCGCATCGCGATCGCCAATGGCCGCGACGGACTTGCCGCCTTTGGCAAACTTTACGGAGAGTGCCGGGAAAACTTTTCGCCCGTCAATCATCCCGGTCATCCCGGGTTCGATGGCGACGATGTCACCCTCGATAGAATACCGGCTGCGCGAGGCGTCGGCTTGATTATTTCTTTCAATGTAACCGGCCGACTTTAAGTACTCGACCAGACCTTGGATATTCAGACTCTCGCCGACGCGGAGCGTTTTGGGGGCGCTGTAAATCCCTGCCGACGCTGTGTAAACCTCCCCGCTCAGCAACCGCCGGTCGATGCGATCGGAAAACTCAAACCAAAAATATGTGAGCGCGATGAAAACGCCGAGAATCGTGAAAAGCAGAGCCGAGATCGTCCAGCCGTTGACGACCATTCTTAGAAACCGCCGAAATCGGGTCGGCGGCTCAGCCTGATAGCTAGACGCACGTCGCGACTTCACCCAGCCTTTCGGTGGAAGCTTTGATCGTACGATTTTGACGGGTCCTTTTTCAGTCATCCTAAGCAGGCAGGCGGGCGCGTTTTTTAGCGGACTTCGCTGTTTAAAGTCTATAGACTGCGGATGCTTGCTGTCCAGCAATTTATAAACTTTAATTGGTCTATGCGAATCCTCGTCACTGGCGGCAGCGGATACCTCGGCACGCACGTCCGGCGGTTGCTGGGTGCCGACGACCTCTCTCGGCGGACTGGCACCGACATCCTGAATCCAAACGATGCCGCTAGGGTTGCCGATTACGATGTCGTCGTTCATCTCGCCGCTCATCTGGATAAATCGCCGGCGGCCGCCACTCAGACGTTTCTGACTAACGTTGAGGGCACCGGAAACCTGTTGCGTGAGATGAAAGAGGATGCAATTTTCATCTTCGCCTCGACAAAAGACGTCTACGGACGCTTCGCTGACAATTATGCTGCCGTGCCTGAAAACTGCCCGACCAATTATGCCGGCCAGACCGCACTCGAGTGGTCAAAACTGATCGCCGAGCGCTACGTTGAATATTACGCCAATTCAATTGGCTTTCGATCCTGCATTTTCAGGCTCTCGACGGTCTACGGGCCGGCGAGCGAGGGGAATACGCCAAACTTCGTCGGTCATTACGCCGAGGCGATCAATACGGGCGACCGTCTGCAGCTGCCGGGCGGAGGCAAACCGAAACGCGACCTTCTCCATGTCGACGATCTTGCCGCTGCCTGCACCGCCTTTACCGAATCCATCATCCGCCATGGCCTCTACAACCTGGGCGGCGGCCACGCGAATTCCGTCTCGTTAAGCGAACTTGTAACGAAGATGGAGGAGGCTTCGGACCTGCAGGCGGTGTTAGACGACGATACTCCGCTGCCGCCACCCGTGCCGCTAAATTATGTTAGTGATCTTTCTCTCGTCGGCCAGGAACTTGGCTGGAAACCAACGATCGATTTACCGACAGGACTAAGAACCCTTTTTAACATCTGAACCACGCTGATCTCGCGGAAAAGGAAGTAAGATTTTAGACAAGCTCCTGGGTCCGCGTGAATCTGTGTAAATCCGTTGCTTTTTCTTTAGCTGGGCTGAATGAAAATTTTAGTAAGAGGTACAAATTGGATCGGCGATGCCGTGATGTCGATTCCCGCTCTTCGCGAGCTGAGGCGGGTGTTTCCGGACGCTCACATCACGCTGCACACGAGGGCATGGGCGGACGGCCTCTTTCGCGACGCGTCGTTTATCGACGAGCTTGTCACCTTTGAACCTGGCCGCTGGAAAATTCGGGATGTATACGACAATTCGCGTTTCCTTCGCGTGGATGGTTACGATCTCGCCATCCTCCTGCCGAACTCTTTTGAATCCGCCGTCACGACATTTCTCTCGGACATCCCGCGGCGCGTGGGCTATAACAAGGACGTCCGCGGCCTGCTGCTGACCGATCCGGTCGCCGTGCCGGAATGGAAAGATCGCAAGCACGAGGTTTATTATTACCTGCACCTCATCGCCGAGGCCGAACGTCGGGTGACCGGCCGTGAGACCGTGTCGGCCCAATTTCCTGACACCGCGGTCGAGGTGTCCGCCGAACGTCGCCGAGAGGCGAGGTCGTATCTCGCAGCCGGCGGAATCGATTTGGCCCGAAAGACGGTCGCCCTGGGTGTCGGCTCGACAAATTCAAGAGCAAAACGCTGGCCGGCCGAGCGGTTTGCCAGCCTCATAGATCGATTTGCAGAAATCGGGGTGCAGACGATCCTAGTCGGATCGGAGGCCGAATTAGAAGTGACCAATTTCGTCGCCGGCCTCGCGACGGCTACTGCGCTCAATCTGGCCGGCAAAACTGATCTCGGCCAGGCAGTGGCGATTCTGAGCGAAGTCGACCTCCTAATTTCGAACGATATGGGTCTCGCTCACATCGCATCGGCGGTGGGCACGCAGACGCTAACAATTTTTGGCCCGACTGATCCTGAAACTACACGCCCATTTTCGCCAGCCGGCGAGATTATCAGAAAACAGGTCGAGTGTTCGCCGTGCATGCTGCGTGACTGTCCCATCGATCATCGCTGCATGACCTGGATCTCCGTTGAAGAGGTGTTTGAAAGAGCGAAATCAATGATATGCGAACGGCTCTCTCCCTTCGCGCCCGCTGCTGTGATCGAATAGTTTGAGGCATTGGTGAACCACAGACACCTTAAAAACACCAGCGGTACATTTCCAATGTGGGATACTCTTAAAGTTCAGGACGCTATGAGATCGCCCGCAGTATTTCTAGATCGCGACGGCACGCTGGTCGAGGAAGTAAATTTCCTTTCGCGCGTCGAGGACCTTCGCGTGTTCCCATACTCCGTGCAGGCGGTGTGCTCCCTCAAAGAACATGGGTTTAAGGTGTTTGTGGTTACTAATCAGTCAGGAATTGCCCGCAGGAAATTTGCAGAACCGGCAATGCACTCGATACACCTGGAAATTCAGAATCAGCTCGGCGGGCTGATTGACGCATTTTACTACTGCCCGCATCTTCCGGACGCGGGCTGTCGATGCCGCAAGCCCGATACGGGCATGATCGAAGCAGCAGCCCGCGATTATGATATTGATCTTGCCAAGTCGTGGATGGTCGGAGACAAGAAGCTGGACGTAGAAACGGGTAAGAACGCACTGCTCAGAACCGCTTTAGTATTAACGGGTTACGGTGCTGCACATCGGGCAACTCTTGAATTCGAACCCGACATTATCACAACTGATCTGGGCGACGCGGTGACGCAGATATGCCTAGGCACGGCCGAAGTCGTCGTCTAGCCGTACAATATCGTCTTCGCCGAAATAATCGCCCGTCTGGATCTCGATAAAAACCAGTATTTCGCTGCCTTCTGCGTTTTCTACGCGGTGGGCCGTCTCGATGGGAATATCGATTGTCTCGCCTATTTTGACTAGTCTTTCGGTTCCGTCTAGTGTTACTTTAGCAGTGCCTCGCACAACGAACCAGTGTTCGGCCCGTCGCGAGTGGCGCTGATAACTCAGCCTTTTGCCGGGCAGCACGTTGATCCTTTTGACCTTAAAATTGCTGCCCTCGTCCAGGACCGTAAAGGTTCCCCACGGGCGTTCTTCCGTTTCTTTAGACATACAGCTTTCGGAATGTTCAGTTTAGTCGAAAATGACAATGCCGCAAATGGCGAATGGCTACAGCGAATTCAGACGCTGATCATCGGCCGTCTGATGGCAATTTTCCTGCTGCTGGTATCAAGCTGGATATGGTTCAGCGGGTCGCTGAGAGTTTCGCTTGACACCTTTCCAGAGGGCTTTTTATTCGGCCTTTTGCTTGTCTTCGTCATTTCCGTCGGACTCACCGTCGTTTACTTTTTTCTACTTCGGCTGAATAAGAATTTTTCGTGGCAGATACGGATACAGTTTGCGCTCGACGCCCTTCTGATCACTTGGCTCGTCTGGCGAACAGGCGACCTAACTTCGCCGTACATAACGCTTTACATCGTTTTGATCAGCGTCGCCAGCTTCTTTTTGCGACCGCATGCGACGCTCGTGATGGCGGCTCTATGTGCTCTGCTCTTCATCACAGTGGCGTTTCTAACCGCGAATTCTATCCTGGAGCCGTTCGGACCTGCCCAACCGACCGGCAAGATGCTGCAGATCGTCAGCTTCCACGTCGTCGCCTTGATCGTGGTGGGGCTATTGGCCTCTCGGCTTTCTGACCGGCACTCATCGGGCGAGGAGCTAAAAGAGACAGCCAAAACGCTCGCAAATCTGCGTGCCCTGCACGAGCGAATCGTCGAATCGATCCGCTCGGGGCTGGTTACGACCGACTTGGACGGCACAATATTTACATTCAACGCAGCGGCAACCGAGATCACAGGCCTCCGCCTGGATGAGGTTCAGAGTAGTTCGATTTTCGACCTTTTTGGTGATATTCGCGAACAGATCAACCTCTCGCTCGAGGCGGCGGGCGGCGGTGACCAACTTCCGCGATTCGAAGCGGACTTTACAACGCCCGACGGTTTTGCCCGCCGTATCGGCTACAGCGTTTCTCTGCTTTTTTCCGAAACTCAGGAAGCGACAGGCCTGATTATCACTTTTCAGGATCTGACGGAAATCCGGTCAATGGAGGACAGCGTGCGGCGAAAAGACCGTCTGGCTGCCGTTGGCCGCGTCGCGGCTGGCCTGGCCCACGAGATTCGCAACCCACTCGGAGCGATGCGGGGTGCAATTCAAGTGCTTGATTCGAGCACGCCGCCGGGCTCGAACCATAGCACTCTGATGGAGATCGTTCTCAAAGAATCAGACCGTCTTAACAGCATTATCACCAATTTCCTCGGATATGCCCGGCCCGCTGCCGCCGATTTTGCCGATACAAACCTCGGCGAGACGATCCGCGACACCTTGGAGTTGCTCAGACATAGCCCGGACGTAAAAGATAATCACACGCTGGTAGACGATCTGAGTCATCAGGCCATCAAGATCTCGGCCGATGCAGCCCAGCTCAAGCAGATCTTCTGGAACCTTGCCAGAAACGCCCTGCAGGCAATGCCTGACGGAGGAACGCTGCGAATCGGGCTGGAAACGATACCAAACGATCGCGTCCGAATAGTTTTCGCAGACACCGGCCACGGAATGCCGCCCGAGCAAGTCGAGCAACTTTTTGAGCCGTTTTCAAACTCGACCTCAGGCGGCACGGGCCTCGGACTGTCGATCGTCTATCAAATAGTGAAGGATCACAACGGCGTGATTAACGTACGCAGCCGCGAAGGACACGGCACTACCATAACTGTCGAACTGCCGAAAAACATACGTCGCAGGCCGCCTAAGGCGGCTAAATCAATCCACGAATCGTACGCCCCCACAAAACTAAACGAGTATCTAAAGGTCGGCGATTGAGGCGGTTTGTTTGTATAATACGAAGCGCACCCCATGGCAAACATCTTAATCGTTGACGACGAACAGAGTTACCGCCAATTGCTAAGCCTTGTTTTTGAACAGGAAGGCAATAGCATTCGCACCGCGATGAATGGCCGCCAGGCGCTTGCCGCGCTCGACGCCGAGCCGGCCGACATTATCATTTCGGATGTAAAAATGCCGGATATGGACGGTATCGAGATGCTGCGGGCGGTCCGCGAGACGCAACCGGACTTGGGCGTCATTCTAATGACCGCTTTCGCATCCGTCGAAACAGCCCGAGAGGCTTTTAAGCTCGGTGCTGACGATTTTATTCAAAAGCCATTTGATGTCGAAGAACTTAAACTGATCGTCAAAAAGACGCTCGAAAAACAGGCCCTGATTGATGAAAACCGGGCATTCAAACGCGCTCAACGCGAGCGAGGCAGCGTAAAGAACATCGTTGGTTCGTCAGCCAAGATGGGCGCGATCTTTCAGATGATCGAGACGGTGGCCGAGGTCCAGTCAACCGTGCTCGTCACCGGCGAGAGCGGCACCGGAAAGGAACTTGTCGCCCGAGCCATCCACGACCTCAGCCCGCGGGCCGAGCGGCCGTTTATTTCGATAAACTGCGGTGCATTTACCGAGACACTACTAGAATCCGAGTTGTTTGGTTACGTGAAAGGCGCTTTTACCGGGGCAAACGCTAACCGCAAAGGTCTTTTTGAGGCCGCTCACGGGGGAACGATCTTTCTAGACGAGATCGGCGAAATGTCGCCGGCGATGCAGGTTAAACTGCTGAGGGTGTTGCAGGAACGCCGCGTCAGGCCGGTGGGTGCTCATGAGGAGCTGGCTATTGACGCCCGCGTCATCGCTGCGACTAACCGCGATCTGAAGCAAATGACGACCGAGGGCACATTCAGGGAGGACCTATTTTACCGCGTCTCGGTAATACCTATTCACCTGCCGCCGCTGCGCGATCGCGCCGAAGACATTCCGGCCCTGATCGAACATTTTGTCAAAAAGTTCTGCGGCCAAGCGGGTAAAACTCTCGCGATGTCGCCCAAAACCGCCCAGATACTGGAAAAATACGCCTGGCACGGCAACGTCCGCGAGCTCGAGCACACGATCGAGCGTGCGGTCGCCCTTGAGCGCTCGCCCGAAATTCAACCCGAACAGCTCCCCGATCACATCACAAACTACAATCCCGAGCGCATCAACGCCGAATTTGACCTTCCCGAGGGCGGTATAAATCTCGTCACGCACCTCGACAACCTCGAAAAAACCTACGTAGTTGAGGCCCTTCGCAAATCCGGCGGCAATCAAACCAAAGCCGCCGAGCTCCTCCAAATGCCCGTAAGAAGCCTCCGCCACCTGTTAGACAAACACTCGATCCGCAGCCTCTCAGCACAGATGAGGGGTAATGAGTCGTGAGTCTTTAGTCTGAAGCAGGAGTAGTTGACATAGCCACCTTTCGTAAATTTGAAGACATTTTGGCGTGGCAAAAGGCGCGACGTGTGACGATTCTTATTTATCAGGAATCCTCGAATGGCGACTTCGGGAGAGATTTTGAGTTGTGCGGTCAAATTCGAAGAGCGGCCACATCGATAATGGCGAATATCGCCGAAGGTTTTGGAAGAAAGTCGGCTAAAGAATTCGCTAATTTCCTCAATATAGCCCACGCCTCAGCCTATGAAGTCCAGTCCCATCTCTACATCGCGCTCGATCTCAAATAAATTTCGACCGAAGCCCACAAGAATCTATACGATCTCTTTTCCGAAGTTTGCCGAATGCTGTACGCCCTCCGGATGAGTCTATCCACGTAGCGATCGATGGCGACGCACCCGCCGCTGCGCCGAAGACATCAGACTTCCAAGTACGGCCGACTCCGTCTGACAGTATTTGTCATAAACAAATTGCCAAATTCTGTAATTGAGGGGTCCGCAGCCTGTCTTCTTGAAGTCACCTTCGCACTGGCAAGTCACCTAAACCCTTTCCGCCTCAAGACTTAAGACTCACGACTCAAGACTAATTCCCTTTGGCACAGGTCTTGTAACTACCCCATCGGCCTGGCAAAGGTGCTTTAAGGATTTCAAAATTCAGGAGACTGTGAACAAAAAATGAAGAATCAAAAAGGTTTCTCGCTTATCGAACTTTTAATCGTCGTCGTGATCATCGGTATTATCGCGGCAATCGCTATCCCAAATCTGTTGGCCGCACGTCGCTCGGCTAACGAAGGCTCGGCCATCTCATCCATGCGTACTTTGCACGGTGCTCAGATGACCTACGCCTCGACCTACGGCAACGGACAATACGCGAACGCTCTACTCGATATGAGCACAGCCACGGGTCTGATTGACCCGACTTTGGCATCGGGAACAAAGAGCGGATACACTTTCACCATCAGTCGGGTTCTCGGCGCGGGAGCCACTCCCGCGACGTTCTTTTTCGGCTCAACTCCGGTAGGGCCCACTGGCTTGACGGCTACCGGCACCCGCCGATTCTGCGTCGAAACGGATGGCGTTGTGAGAGGCGATATTACCACACCGGGCACGGCCTACACCGCTGCAACCTGTGCTGCCGCACCCGCTCTCTAATCTCTAGCAACAAATTGCTAACTGACAAGAGGTCGTCTGAAAAGGCGACCTCTTTTTTTCGTCTAAACACCGCCCGATTCTCGGATGAGCCCGTCTTTTTGCCAGTACCTACGCAAAGCACTTTGACATTTTTTGTGACCGCCAAATTGCCAAAAACTGCCAGCCGATGCCGACGGCGATTGATGATAGTCTCTCTGTGACGCCTCGCGCCGCAACGTCAACGCCAATTAAGTCTCGCTAACACAATAACTTAGCATTCTATAAGCTCTCCCAACTCTACAAACTCAATCCATGGCACGCTGCTTGTTACTACTCCCGTGGCTTGCAACGGTGCTTTCAAGATTTCAAAATTCAGGAGATTGTGAACTAGACATGAAGAATCAAAAAGGTTTCTCGCTTATCGAACTTTTAATCGTCGTCGTGATCATCGGTATTATCGCGGCAATCGCTATCCCAAATCTGTTGGCCGCACGTCGCTCGGCTAACGAAGGCTCGGCCATCTCATCCATGCGTACTTTGCACGGTGCTCAGATGACCTACGCCTCGACCTACGGCAACGGACAATACGCGAACGCTCTACTCGATATGAGCACAGCCACGGGTCTGATTGACCCGACTTTGGCATCGGGAACAAAGAGCGGATACACTTTCACCATCAGTCGGGTTCTCGGCGCGGGAGCTACGCCGGCGACGTTCTTTTTCGGCTCAACCCCGGTCGGGCCCACCGGCTTAACCGCTACCGGCACTCGCCGATTCTGCATCGAAACGGATGGCGTGGTAAGAGGAAGTATTACCTCACCCGGCACGGTATTCACCGCAGCAGACTGCGCTACTGCTGGAACGGCTCTACAGTAGGCTCCATTTATAAAGTGAATATAGAGGCTGCCAGAAAGGGTGGCCTCTTATTTTGCGTCTAAACACCGCGCTCGATCACAGTGATTCACCTTGTCATCAAAAATGTTAAGATACCGAGCGGGCCCGCCGGCCCTATCTTTATACTCAATGCCTGTCGGAAACACCGGATTTCTGCCCCGAATTCTGGCTATTGCGAAGAATGCCTTTCGCGAGGCGGTTCGTGATCGGATTTTATACAATCTGATCGTTTTTGCGCTGCTGATTACGGCGAGTGCGGTGTTTTTGGGCGATCTGACGGCCGGGCAGGAGGCACGCGTCATCGTAAATCTCGGCCTGACCGCAATTCGCGTCTTCGGTACGTTTATCGCGATCTTTGTCGGTATCAGCTTGGTTTCTAAAGAGATAGAGAAACGCACCGTTTACGCGGTTTTTTCAAAACCGGTCGGCCGAGGCGAGTTTATCATCGGCAAATATCTCGGGCTGTGTGCGACTTTGCTTTTTAATGTCGCGGTGATGGGCCTCGGCGTGACGCTCGCTCTTGTGTTCGTCGATGGCGGACGCTTTCTGGCTCCGGTCTGGGCGGCGATCCTGCTGATCTTCCTCGAACTCGCGATTACGACCGCCGTTGCGATTATGTTCTCGTCATTCTCGACGCCCTCCCTGTCGGCCCTGCTGACGTTCATGATATTTATCATCGCCCACTTTAGCTCGTCGATCCGCGATCTCGCACAGGAGGTAGGTTCGCCAGCGGCAAAGATCGTCTCTGACGCCGTTTATCACATATTGCCAAATTTCTCGCACTTCACTTTTTCAACCGAAGCGGCCAACCAGCTAAGCCCGACAGTCGAAATGCTCGCCGGCGCGGCAGCGTATTCTCTTGTTTATTCGACGATTCTAATATCCGTAACGGTAATAATATTTAGCCATCGGAACTTCAAGTAGGATATGAACGAGAGAGCCAATCCCTTAATCGCTCTTACGATAATAATCGCGGGCTTCGCGGTCGTGTTTGCCCTCAACGGCTTTATCCCGGAACGTCGGCCGACGCTTCCGGATGGGCTGGCGGACAGCGATTTGCACGTAACAGGATCGAGGCTCCGGGGGTTTGCGTTTGGCTCCGACGGGCTGATTGCGGATTGGTATTATATGCGTGCCCTACAGTACGTCGGCGATAAGATTTTGAACTATGAAGGCATGTCGAATATTGACGATATGCGGGCGATGAACCCGCGGTTGCTCCACCCTTTGCTCGAGAATGCGACCGATCTCGACCCGCACTTTCTCGCGGCATACACCTACGGCGGGATTGTCCTACCCGCGATCGACGCCGAAAAAGCCATCGCGTTCGCGAATAAGGGCATTATGAATAACCCTGACAAATGGCGCCTGTATCAGAATCTGGCCTACATTTACTGGCGTTTGGGCGAATATGAAAACGCGGCACAAACCTTCGAACGCGGTGCGGCGGTCAAGGACGCATCCGGTGTAATGTCGCTGATGGCCGCGGTCATGCGTTCCAAGGGCGGCAGCCGCGAGACCGCGAGATCCATCTATTCCGAAATGCTCGCAACCTCGCCCGACTGGCAGGTCACGCTCACCGCCGACCGCCGTCTAAAAGAGCTGACATCGCTCGACGAACGCGATGCCGCCGATAAAGTTCTGTCTGATGTGCGGGAACGTACCGGCCGGTGTCCCGCTGCGATCAGGGAAATCCTGCCGCAGCTCACGCCGATCGTTCTGCCCGCCGGCCACCGCTTCCGCATCGACGCGGGCGGCAATCTTGTCGATCCCACGGGGGCGCCGTATCTGCTCGACCGAGAGACCTGTAAAATAAAGCTCGATCGTGAGAATACACAGATTCCTCTTTAATAGATGGCACATTGTCCTATAATCATTCAGGCGCCCGTGACGAGTCGCACAATATCGCTGGCCAGAGCCCACGGCTAAATTTATCATCGCCGCGCGATGTTTTTGAGCGCAAATGGAATACGCGATCGAAATCGAAAACCTGTCAAAAGAATACGAAACCGGATTCTGGCGAAGGAAACGCGTGCGGGCGCTCGATGGCCTGACGCTAAACGTTAGGCCCGGGCAAATCTTTGGCTTTCTCGGCGGTAATGGTGCCGGGAAGACGACCACGATCAAGACGCTGATGCGACTCATCTTCCCGAGCGAGGGTACGGCTCGTATCCTCGGTCACGATATCGCCGATGTCGCAATGCATCGCCGGATTGGCTACTGCCCCGAGAATCCGTATTTTTACGACTATCTTACTCCGCGGGAGATGATGATGTATTTTGGCGAATTATTCGGCTACTCAAAGTCCGAAAGCTCATCCAAATCCGAACGGTTGCTCACTGCAGTCGGTCTCGAAGAAAAGGATTGGGCACGACAACTTAGAAAATTCTCCAAAGGGATGTTGCAACGCGTCGGATTGGCCCAATCGTTGATCAACGAGCCGGAAATCGTTTTTCTAGACGAACCAATGTCCGGCCTGGATCCTATAGGTCGTCGGGAGGTTCGTGAGTTAATCGCGGGACTGCGTGAGAAGGGCGCCACCGTATTTATGTCTACCCACATCCTCTCGGACATTGAGGCCCTTTGTGACGAAGTGGCGATACTCCGGGGCGGCCGGCTAACCGCATCGGGATCCTTGAGTAGTCTGCTCAGCGGCCCTGAAACGCAGCGGCTTGAGATGAACGTTCAGGGCGTCAAGGCCGACGCAATACGCGAAGACATCGAATTTATCGCCGGTGCGACGCTGACGGCCAGGCCAAACGCAGCATTGATACAGATCGTCGACGAGAGCGACATCGATGCGGTTCTCACGATTACCCGCAACCACGGAGGGCGGCTAGTGTCGATTGAGCCGGTAACGCAGTCGCTCGAAGATCTATTTGTCGAGAGCACCCGGTAAGTCTCGGTGTCATTCCGCTCTGATCGCCGTCACTTTCCACCGGATATTCGCCCGGTCGTCATCCTTTGTAAAACCATCGATCGTCAGGGTAATCGGTATCGTTTCGTCAGGAGCCAATACGGCCTGTTGTACTGGCACCACCAGAACACGCCGCTCTCGCAGCACTTCGTTAAATTGAGTTATCACCGCTACATTGACTTCCAGAGCCTTGATCGTCCTCGGGCCTTTGTTCCGGATCTTCCCGTTGATATACATTGCGATCGTACCGCGTCCTGTCGGCGACTGGACGGTTTTGTCGTCGGTCGAGATGATAATGTCCTTATTTAGCTCGGCATACTCAGGTGAACCCTCGCGAAACGAGCCAGCCAGGATCTGAGTCTCCTGCTCTTCGATAGACGGCCGCAGCGAAAGCACAGCAATCGCGACGCCGATAATTATTACCCCGAGAATCCCTGCCCCAACCAGGGCCCTATTGATTCCCTTTTTCTTTTCTCCGGTTTCGAACATTCTCAGATATTACCGCAGTTCAGCGTAAGCCACGAAAAGATCTCGAATGCCGGTAGTGTCTCACTTTGAAATTGAACCCTATAGTATTCTTTTGACGTTGTATGCCATAATTATTTTATGCTCAAACGTCCGCGCGATCCATCCGAATTAGCCAAACAGATTTTTGATATTGCTACAGGTGAGGCCGAAGATATGGTGAGTGAGTTGAAACGCCACCCACCTCGACAACGCAAAGGCGGCCTGAAAGGCGGCGATGCAAGGGCAAAGGTTTTGAGTCCGGAAAGGCGTAGTGAGATAGCCCGTAACGCGGCTCAGGCTCGTTGGAAAACAGATTAAAGATTCCACGGCCCACAAAATGCAGCGGCAGCAAATTTAAGAGTTTGACGGGCATGGAAAGCCGGAACCATCTTAAAATTTTGCTGCCGTTTCTGCATTCTCTAGCACGCTAGAGAATCTAATCTCGTTAAAATAGGTCGTTTTCGTCCGAAATTTTTTCCGGTGTAGCCTCTTTAATCTTCTTTCGGTAACGTGTCCCACCGTAACCTTTTCCGGCGGACTCGATTTCACCCGCCGCCTTCATCGAACTCAAGATACGCTTCATTCTGTCCGTGTCGCGAATGTAAGTTAGTTCGCGAGCTTCTTTATTTTTGATGGTCTCGTTCGTCTCCAGATATTTCATAATCATCATTTCCGGAGATGCCAGTGTCTCGTGCCGAATGATCACCCGCAAATCGCTATCACGCTCTTCATAATCCGGGTCCTTCAATCCCATCTCGCGCATTTTGTCTCGTGCCGTATTTAACCCTTCGCCGACATCGCGATTTGGCGGATCCGGAAACTTGTTGAGCAGCCGCACGATTGCGCCATTTCGCGCAAATCGCTCGTCATATAAGTTGCTAGTATTGACGTGGGCGGGAAGCCGACCCGGACTTTGAACCTCGATGCGATTGTCAAAAATCCGGATATGAATATCGTCGGCAATGCTGTAATCACGATGAATGACAGCATTCGCGATAATCTCGTGCAAAGCCTCTGGCGGATACTTGATGTTCTCAAGACCGCGTTCCGGATTGAGATATTGGATTCCTTCCGTGATCTCAATTGTTTTCTTCACGGCCTTACGAATCTGGTCATAAATGTCCCCCTCGATAGTGACGGGGATGAATGTCAGCACGTCGCGGAAGCCCTCAGCCTCTCGCGTTTCGTAACGGTAAATCTTAACCCCGCAGCGTTTCGGCAATTGGGCTTGAGGCTCTTCCGAGAATAACAATAGCCCAGCGACCGTTGGCTTGTCGCCAACGATTAGGGATTGTTTGCGTAACCACGCTTCCGGATCGGCTTGTGGCACTACGTATTCCATGAAGTCGCGAGTAACAGGCGAATCGATAATCACATCTGGTGATGCCTGCACCGGGTGGGTCTCAAACGAAGTTACACCTTTTGCATACTCAAGCCGCTTGATCTCTTCCGATGTCTTTTGTGGAAGACTCTGAGCGCCGCGACGAAGGTATGCTATGCCATCTGTCGCTTTCACGATCTCCGGGGTTCGGTTTACCTGGACATGTAAGACTAGGCCCGGCTTACTGAGACATTGTAAAAACTCGTATTGAAAATCTTTACCAAGCGGCAAAACCTTCTCAAACGCTTGGAGATGCCCATTAGCTGCCTCGATATTAACGAATCCGGCCCAATCGCGTTTCTTAACATTCCCGCCAAGTTGCCGCTCAGCAATCCCGACATAGAGTTCGCCACCGTCCGTATTGGCAAAAGCTGAAATTGTCTGGCTCAGGCGTCCCGGACTAATTTGGATGGCCTTAACCTCTGAAAATGATCCCTCGCCCACATTCAGGATTAGCTCAGCCTGAGCGTCGTTAATCAGCTCAGCGTCCGGGTTCGGTTCCGTTTGCAATTCAAAAAGGGGGTGTTGTTCGTCTGTCATTTTTCGACCTTTCGGAATATGATATAGTCTCTTTTCCGGCAATGCAAATTTTATTTTCCGAATGAAACTGAATTATATGCTTGACAATTAATAAGCATAGAAGTAAGATATTAGACATGAACCGACTAACAGTAGAAAAAAGAGCCGCTATTCTAGGAATGCTCGTAGAGGGTAATAGCCTAAGATCATGTTCAAGAATGGCTGACGTGTCGATCAACACGGTCACAAAGCTGGTCGTAGATTTCGGCATGGCCTCCGAACAGATACACAATCTACTGGTAAATAACGTGCGCGTTCGCCGCCTGCAATGTGATGAAATTTGGTCCTTCGTTGGAGCAAAAGCAAAGAACGTAACTCCGGAACAGAAAGCCGAAGGTTGGGGCGATGCTTGGACATGGATCGGACTAGATGCCGATACGAAGCTGTGTCTCAGCTTTCTTGTGGGTGGTCGTGATGCAACTTGGGCTCACGAATTCATGCTCGACTGTGCCGCTCGCATTAAAGGCAAGGTGCAACTCACTACTGATGGACACAAGTCGTATCTTGAGGCGGTTGAGAATGCTTTTGGCGGTGATATAGACTATGCCCAGCTTGTTAAAATTTACGGCGGTGGCACGACGAAACAAGAGCAAATCAAATACAGCCCTGCGGAATGTCTCGGAGCAAAGAAAGTGGTCGTGAGCGGTAATCCCGCAAAGCGCGATATTTCAACTAGCTACGTAGAACGCTACAATCTGACCATGCGTATGGGTATGAGACGGTTTACGCGGCTAACAAATGCATTTTCAAAAAAACTTCAGAACCATGCGGCAATGGTAGCGATTCATACAGTGCATTATAATTTTGTCCGGATTCACAAAACCCTCAGATGCACCCCGGCGATGGCGGCTGATCTGAGTGCGACGCTTTGGAGTCTTGAGGATATGGTAAGAAAGCTAGACGCCTTCATACCGGAGCCGACAAAAAGGGGGCCTTATAAAAAACGCATTTCAAAGTGAGACACTGCCCGAATGCCGGTAAAATAGCTTTGAATTCTACGCGCCCGCTGCGGCTGGGCTATTATTCTAATCAGATGGCCTTACGCCCCGATGACAATCCGAAAAACCCGAAGTTCGTCGAGGCCGTTCTGCCAGTTCCGATTAGGCGGACTTTTACATATCGGCTCCCCGAAGAAACCGCTTGGCTGGTAAAGATCGGCACCCGGATGCTACTTCCCTTCGGTCGGCGCACTCTCACGGGCTACGCTGTAAAATTGCATGATGAGCTTCCTCCCGACATTGAATTTGATGAGGCAAAAATCAAGCCCGTTATTTCTCTTACCGACCAAGAGCCGTTGATCACGCCCGAGATCCTCAACCTCACACAATGGACCGCAGAATATTACGCCTCGTTTTGGGGCGAAATGTTAAAGGCCTCGCTGCCGGCCGGAATCAACACGGACAAGGTTCGCCCCAAGCGGCGAAAGGCCGTCCGCCTGCTCGACGTCGGGCCTGCCGCAGCTGACAAGCCTTTGACCGAACAGCAAGCAGCAATTGTGGCGCTTTTGCACGCGAATAATGGTGGAATGCTATTCGCAGATCTTCTGGTGGCGGCCGATATAACCGCCTCGCCCATACACACCCTCGCCAAACGTAGGCTGCTTGAGGTTTATGTCGAGGATATTCGGCGCGATCCGCTTGCGAGCGCGCGACTTCCCAAACTTGAAGAATTTGAGTTGACGAGCGAACAGGAAATGGCCCTCGACGCCATCATCGCGGCTTTAAAGGACGGCGGCATATTTAAGACATTCCTGCTGCATGGGGTGACGGGCAGCGGAAAAACAGAGGTCTACGTTCGAGCGATGCGACAGGCGCTTGCTCTTGGCCGCTCGGCGATGATGCTCGTACCCGAAATTGCTCTGACTCCCGTGTTTTCGCGGCAGCTCCGGTCCGTATTTGGTCCCGAGGTTGCCATTCTGCATTCCAAACTATCGGCGGGCGAGCGGTTTGATGAATGGCGGCGTATCCGCTGCGGCGACGCGCGAGTGGTCATCGGGACGCGATCGGCGGTCTTTGCCCCGCTCGAGAATATCGGCCTTCTCATCGTTGACGAAGAGCACGACTCGTCCTATCGCCAGCACGAGTCGCCGTTTTATAACGCGCGCGACGTCGCCGTAATGCGTGCCAGTTTTGCCGGTGCGGTAGCCGTCCTCGGGTCTGCGACGCCCGCTATGGAATCTTTCTACAATGCTCAAACGGGCAAATACACCTATCTACGACTGGCAGAGAGAGTCGAAGGTCGTCCGCTCGCCGTCGCCGAGCTGATCGATATGCGGGAGGTATTTAAGCGAGCCGGTAAAGATGTCGCCCTATCTGACGAGTTGCTCGACGCCGTTCGTGAAACGCACTCGAGAGGTGAACAGTCGATAATCCTGCTAAATCGGCGCGGTTTCTCGCAGTTTGTGTTGTGCCGTTCCTGCGGTGAAACGTTAAAGTGCGTTAACTGCGACATTACGCTTACGTTCCATCGCCGCGACGACAAACTACTATGCCACTACTGTAACTACCGCGAGCGAGTGCCAAAGGTATGCCCGCACTGCCGGAGCGAGTATCTCCATTTCGTTGGCGAGGGCACCGAGAACATTACGGAGAAGCTGGAAAAGAAATTTCCGGTGATGAGGATTGCCCGCATCGACCGCGACACGATGACTCAGAAGGGCGAACTTGAAAGCCGTTTACTCGATTTCGCAGCCGGGCGCCTCGATATGCTTGTTGGGACCCAAATGATCGCCAAGGGGCACGACTTTCCCAACGTCACGCTGGTCGGAGTAATTTCGGTCGATATCGCATTGGGCCTCCCGGATTTCCGTTCGGCAGAGCGAACCTTTCAGCTGATCACTCAGGTGGCCGGTCGGGCCGGTCGCGGCGATAAGCCGGGGCGCGTCCTGATTCAGACCTACTATCCTGAACATTACGCATTACGACACGCGCGCGACCAGGATTATCAAGGATTCTATGAGCAGGAAATCAAGTACCGTCAGCGGTTAGGTTACCCGCCGTTTCTGGTTCTGGCGTCGATCCTCGTCAAACATCGCGACCACGGCTATGCGATGAAAAATGCGCAGATTCTACGCAACGCACTTGATGGGGCCAATGCGTCGAAAACATCTCGAGTGCTCGGCCCGGCCCCCGCGTCGCTGTCCAGACTCAAGAATGAGTACCGGCTTCAGCTCATAATAAAGTCCGAGGGCCGCCGCGCGCTCCGCGAGACCCTCGACATCGCGCTGGCCGATGCTGAACGTCGTGGGCTCGACCTAAAAACCGTATTTGTCGAGATTGACCCCGTGAATTTGATGTAGCTAGTTAACGGCCTTCGAGCTTAACTCAGATTCCTTGATCTTGATCTGTGCGTAAACCTCTGAGAGAGATAATTTTACGCCGACCGATTCGAGAGAGATCACATCGTCTTTTTCGTCGTAGATTCGATAGATCCATTGCTTTGCGTTTTGCCGTGCGTAATGCTCGACCCGCGTTTCGGTTTCGTTCACAAGAAGGCATTCCTTAATATTCGGAATAGCAAGAAACCCCTCGAGCTTTTCCATGCGGTCGGTCGATTTCGAAACTCCGGAGAAAATCTCTGCAATCAGAGTCGGGTTTAGTAAAATTTCAGAACGGCCGTCTGAGAACGAGGGCTCCCCATTGACCATCACGAGATCCGGCAGGCAGATCGAATCCTTGCCAAATCTGACAGGCATGTCACCAGAATAGAGCTCGCACGAGTTTCGATTTATCCGGCTGCCGATCGCCACAACGAGATTAGTAGAAATTATATTATGCCAACGGTTTGCTGCAGGCTTGGCCGCGCTTCGACCATCAATGAACTCGCTTTTCGCCACGTGGCGATCATTATCGGTCGGGTAACTCTTGGATGGTTTTACTTGATTTTGGGGCAACGAGGATTGATTCATACTGCGATACATCTCCTGTCAAGAATTAGCAAGGAATGCGGGAGAACGGTTACGAAGAGTCCCAAGGACTTTGCGCAGGTGCGATAGTTTGCTAAAAATAGTGTTACATACCGAGAGCCTTTCTATCAAGAGCGAGCGATGAAACTTGTTTACTTAGCCCAACAGACCGGCTCGACCATCGAGCGAGGCTCGCCCGACCTCGAAATATCATCTACGGCAGGCCTCGATATCGCTGGTAAGGGTGATATCACTTTTCTCGCCAACCCAAAATACTTACGACAAATCGCTCATACCCAGGCCTCCGCGATCTTTCTCTCGCCCAACACGTCGATAAGCCGTGACGATATCGCTGTGCTGCGGACTTCCGATTCTTATCTCGCCTACACACGGGCGATGCGGCTCTTCTTTCCCGAATCAGCTTTAGAGGTGGGAATCCATTCGACTGCTGTCATTCACGAATCGGCTCGCATCGCCAAAGGGGTCGAGATCGGGGCAAATGTGGTAGTCGGACGCGGTGCCGAAATCGGTAAGGGCGTCCGACTCAAGCCAAACGTAACCGTCTATGACGGTGCACGTATCGGTGAGAACACTGTGCTGCATTCAGGTGTAGCCTTGCGAGAGAATTGCGAGATAGGCCGAAACTGCGTCATTCACAATAACGCGACCGTCGGATCTGACGGCTTTGGCTACGCACGAGATGAGCAAAAGAGGTGGGTCAAGATACCGCAGACTGGCCGTGTGGTGATTGAAGACGATGTAGAAATCGGCGCGGGTACCACTATCGATTCCGCCTCCGTTGGCGAGACCAGGATCAAACGTGGTGCCAAGATCGACAACCTCGTGCAGATCGGACACTCATGTATCATCGATGAAGACGCACTAATTTGCGGGCAAGTCGGACTCGCCGGAACCTCACACATTGGCAAACGTGCGATCCTGGCGGGCCAGGTAGGCATCGCCGGGCATCTAAAGGTTGGCGACGATGCGGTGATCACGGCACAGGCCGCGGCCGCGCAGGATGTACCTGACGGCGCCATGATAGGTGGGCCCGGCCTCGACAATTCGGTGTGGATTCGGCTGGTGTCGACGTTTAAGCGGCTGGGCGAAACCGTGAAAAAGGTACGCTCACTAGAGAAACGCGTAGACGATTTGGAAAAACGCTAGAATCTCGATCAGCAAGGGGAAGAAATATGGGTAACGACCAGTCGAAAGCCGAATACAACATCGAGCGTTTAAGCGATGACGCCATCGAAAGGCTCGCTCAGGACCTGAACGACGAGGAACGGCGGGTTTTGCTCGATCACGGCACCGAGCCGGCGTTCTGCGGAACCCTCCTGGACAATAAACAGGACGGAACTTATGCATGCCGTTTGTGCGGCCTGCCGCTATTCAGTTCGAGCCACAAATTCCCCTCGGGCACCGGTTGGCCGTCCTTTTATCAGCCCTTCAACAACGACCATCTCGAAAATATCGAGGACAACAGCTACGGCATGCGACGCGTTGAAATACGATGTGCTCGCTGTGGCGGGCATCAGGGACACGTCTTCCCGGACGGGCCGCCGCCAACCGGCAAGAGATATTGCCTGAATTCCGCCTCGCTGGAATTCATCGGGGAAGATGAGGAAATTCCGCAGAAGGGATAGCAGCAAAAGGCTCATCAGAGGCAAAAAACGAAGAGGAAGAATCTTTCTTCGCTCTTCGTCGTCTTAGGGCTTAGGTGCCTTTTTCCGGCAATAAACTATTTCCGATCCTTGAAGCTGTCGAACAATCTCGTGTGCCGGCTGGTGAGCGGGATCATCCTCCCGGCAATAAACATATACTTTATGTTGGTTCGCGGGTCGAGAATGTCGCCGTCGGCTACGACTACGTTCGCCATTTTGCCGACTTCCAGCGACCCCATTTGATCGGCGATTCCAAGGATTTGAGCCGGGTAAAGAGTAACCGATTTCAACGCGTCCTCTCGCGACAATCCGAAACCACCCGCCAAACCCGCGTGGTACGGCAGATCGCGAACCTCGGCACCGCCGTCTCCGGTCGATATACAGTATTTTATTCCGGCCGCCTGCATCTTTGCCGGCGCCTCAAACAAGTAATCGTATGGATCGTCATCTCGAGCAGGGAGTGAGTAAATATTCGTGTAGACCACCGAAATATTATTCTTCTTTAGGTCGTCGGCCGCTTTCCACGCTTCCTGGCCACCGACAATAATCCCCTTTAGCTTCATGTCACCGACAAATTTTGCGACCGCCTTGATGTCGCGCTCGCGCTCGACCGTGAATATCACTGGACGCTCGCCGCGAATATACGGGGCCATTCCCTCATATCGCTGGTCGGCCGGGACATATGAAAGATTCCTATCCCGGGTGTAGGCGTCTCGCGCACGCAGGTAAGACTCGGCATTGCGGAAAAGCTTCTTGAGCTCGTCAACAGCAGTATCGCGTCGGCGAATAAGCTCTGAAAATTCGGTCGGCTGACTTGGGCCTGCCCCGCCGAATCCGCCGCCAAATCCGCCCGCGACCACTCGCGGAAAGTTGATCACGAGGCCAAATTCCTTGATGACCGCCATCTCGTCCGTTGTGGAACCATTCAGGTTAATTATCGCCGACTGGCCAGGAATAGAGCCGCCGGTCGGAGCGGACATGACGGTCGTGATGCCGTTCACCCGCGTCACATTTACATGGGACGAATGCGGATGGATTCCTTTAATCGCCTTTGCGTTCGCGTTCATCGCCCCAACTTCTGATATGTCGACCGAGGCATTAACGCCCTGCGGTATCTCAGCTAGTCCGAGGTTAGTTCCCGCATCGATCATTCCCGGAAATACGATCATCCCTCGGCCCTCGATCCGTTCGGCGCCTGACGGCACCGCGGCATTTGCCCCAACGGCCGTGATCTTTCCGTTCTGCATTACGATTGTGCCGCTGGGGATCACTTCGCCCGCGACGGTGACGATGCGTGCATTTACAATCGCAAATGTACCCGCGCGTCCCATCGCATTCTGTTCAGAACCGTCGTTTTGAGCCGCCGAAAACTGGGCACTGAATAGCACCGTAATCACAATGCTCAGAAACCATTTTCCACTTCCATTTATCCATTTTCCATTCATTATCGGTTTCCTCCGTCAATGTGATCAGCATCGTCTCGATCGCCGCGGCGACGCTCCGTTGGAACGCGTGGCGATGTGCCGCCTGATGCAGGCGGCTTATTAATGTCGAGCTTTTCCAGAGCCTCGCGCTCGCGTACCATTTCGGTCCGCATCTGAGCGTCACGCGTTCGGTCAAACAGCATTTCGCCCTCAACCATCGTCATCTCGACACGCGAATACGGGCTAAAGGGGTGACCAGTCCATATCACCAGATCAGCATCTTTCCCGACCTCGATCGAACCAGTCCGTTTCGCAATACCGAGCTGTATCGCGGGATTGATGGTTATCATCTTCAAGGCATCTTCTTCCGGCACGCCGCCGTATTTCATCACCTTTGCGGCATCCAGATTTAGCCGTCGCATCCGCTCGTCCGAGTCGGAATTGATCGAGACATTCACACCATTTTTCCAAAGGATATAGGCGTTATACGGAATCGCGTCATAGGCCTCGAGCTTGTAACTCCAGCTGTCGGCGAAAATCGAAACGCCCGTACCGCGTTTCGCGATCTCGGGAGCGATTTTATATGCCTCGAGGCCGTGCTGCAGCGTTGCTACTTTGAAACCCATTTCATCGGCTAGCTGGAGCAAATTGAGATGCTCGTCAGACCGATATCCGTGGGCGTGAACGAGCCGTTTTCCTTCAAGGATCTCGACCAGCGGTTCGAGTTCGAGATCCTTGCGGGGCTGCGTTCTCGTCTTCTTTGCCCGAAAGTCGACCCACGACTGCTTGTAATCGCGTGCTCGCAGAAAAGCGTCACGCATCGTCTCGATGACACCCATTCTCGTTCGTGGATATCGAGGAGTCGTGCCGGGCGGTGCGAACGAGGTCGACCGCTTGACGTTTTCGCCCATTGCAAACTTAATACCGGGCGGTGCATCGGCGATCGGATAGTCCTCGACCGGATGGCCCCATTTGAACTTCACGGTAACGTTCTGTCCGCCGATCGAGTTTGCCGAGCCGTGCAGCAGATTGGCCGCGGTTACGCCGCCAGCTAATGCACGATAAATCGACATATCCGTCGGATTGAGCACGTCCCGGACGTTTGTCATTGACGTCACCGAAAAACTGCCCTCATTGATCGCATCGAGCATCGAATGCGAGTGACAATCGATAATTCCCGGCGTGACAAATTTCCCGGCTGCGTCGATCGTTCGAACTCCGGACGGAGCTGTAATATTTGGGCCGATGCGGGTGATCTTACCGTTACGGACCAGAATGTCGGCATTCTGCAAGGTGCCTCGCATGGCGGTCATCACCGTAGACCCTTTTATCAGCACATCGACTGAGGCCGCCTGAGCCGATGCCCCAAACGGCAACCCAACGAACGTGAGAATGCTCAACACCAATAAAGCCGTTACTTTTTGCATAATCTTTATGATTTCTTAGCCGACAAGCGATCGCTGTCCACTGACAACTGATTTATGGATTCTTAGTGCCGGAAAACGGCACGGCTCCCTGTGGCGAATCGATCGTTCCGTCTATCGAGTTTCCGGTAACACGCCCGCGGGCCGAGATGTCAACGGTGGCCCCGCCAAACGGGACGGACGCGGTAAAGGAGAATCCATCGGCGGTAACGCTCCCATTCTGCAGCTGCGTCGTTCCAAGCCCCGAGACCATCGTACCCGTCAGCAACGCGCCAGACTGGGTGAAATTGAGCGTCGCACTGAGCTGCTGGCCCGGGATTTCGATCGTAATGGTGTAAATTCCGGCAACATTGGGCAAACCCGGGCCCGGCTGCGGAGGTGCACCAGGTGCCGCGGCGCCGGGCGTTCCCGGACGGCCGCCGGCGGGACGCACCGGTTCTTTTTGTTCGAACACTTTCCCGTCAACGATGACCTGAGGCACGAACCTGTCTTTGCCGAAGATATCTCCGCGAACCAAAACAAGATTGGCGATCTTCCCGGGTTCAATTGAACCCATCCTATCGGCGACACCGAGAATCTCAGCCGAGCCGAGCGTCATCGCCCGGATCGCGGCATCCTTATTCAATCCGCCCTCGACCGCTTTACCGGCGTTCACAAAGAAATCACCGACGGCAGTCGCACCACCCGATTGGAAAGCGAATTTTACGCCGGCGGCGGCGAGTTTGGCCGCGCCTTTCGGTGTTTCGGCTCGTAGTCGAAGCACCTCAAGACCCTCGGCGTCAGCATCTGCTGATGCGGCAGCGGTACGCTTAGGAAAGTTGAGTGACAACAGAACGGGCACGTTTTGAGCCTTTAGCCGGTCAGCGACCTTCCAGGCTTCCTGCCCGCCGGCGATCATCCCTCGTAAGTTGAGTTCTTTGATCAGATCGAGTGCCCTGACAATCTGTGCTTCAGTATTCGCATTGAACACAACTGGCATCGATTTGGCGATCGCGGGATAAAGAGCCTCGAGCGAGCGATCCGACTCCGGCCGTTTCATGCCCTTAGGATCAGTCGCATAGGCACGCTGCATCTCCTGCAGACGCTGCGCGTCGTAGAACATCTGCCTGAGGGCCGAGAAAGTACCGAGCAGCGAGGCCGGATACTGTCCACCACCGACCGTCGTAAATGAAACGTGGAGGGCATAAGGCGAACGAACGACCATCGACGAGACGGTCTCACCTGCGAGATTGATCACCGCCGACTGTCCATTTAGAATTCCTGTCCGGCCCGTCGTGAGAGCGGTGGTGAATCCCGCGTTCCTCACAGCCTCAAATTGAGCATCTCCGGCACGTAACTCATCAAATATCTGATCGTCTGGTCTGAGACCCGCGGGAAAATTCGAGTTTGACGTCGGTGGCGCACTTTGAGCGACCGCGGCCGCTGCGAAAGCGGCCTGAGCGCCACCCGACCCGCCGGCGCCCGGCGTGGCTGGGCGGGCCGCAGGCAAACCAAGGTTGGTCAGTGCGTCAATAAATCCCGGGTAAACTGTCAAACCCGACCCGTCAAACACCTGTGCGTCAGCCGGTGCCTTCAAATTAGCACCGACCGCCTCGATAAGGCCGTTACGCACGACGACCGTTCCCTTATCGATGGTCGATCCGGAAACGGTCACGATCCGCGCATTGGTAATCGCGTAACTCTGTGCATTTACCTCGACGGCAAACGACGCAAAGACAGCCGTAAGGACAAGCAAAAATAGCTTTGATCTCATATCTCTCTCGGGTAAAGCGAACAATCTTGAGCTGTGAAATTATCGTTACGGATGAGGATATAAGAAAGTTTCCGCCTTGCAAAATGCGCGCGACCTTTGCGGGCGGGATTTTCCTCCGGTTACGGTAGAATCTATATATGGCGTCGATCGTTCTTTTTGATGGTGTTTGCAATTTCTGCAATGACGCTGTCAATTTTATTATCAGACGGGATGTGGCCGGCGAGTTTCAGTTTACGCCTCTACAGTCGGAGAAAGGGGGCGAAATAAGGGCGAGATTCGGTATTCCAGATGACCTTAACTCTGTAGTGCTGATCCAGAACGAGAAGGTATATTTGCGTTCTACGGCAGCCCTACGCATTGCGAAAACTCTGGGAGGGTTCTGGCAATTGGTTTACGCGTTGATCATTCTGCCTGCGGGCCTGCGTGATTATCTATATGAATTGTTTGCCGATAATCGATATCGCTTATTCGGCAAGAGGGATGCCTGCATGATGCCGACGCCCGAGATTCGCGAGCGATTTCTCTGATTTATTTTTATTATTATGAAAGCAATCTGGAAAGACACCGTTATCGCCGAGAGCGACGCAACGATCGCGATAGAAGGCAACCAATACTTCCCTGCCGACTCGGTCAAGAGCGAATACCTACAGCCGTCGGCAACGACGTCGGTCTGTGGATGGAAAGGCACCGCGAGCTACTCCGACGTCGTGGTCGGGGGCGAAGTCAACGGCGACGCAGCCTGGTATTATCCCGATACAAAGGCGGATGCGAAAGAGATCGAGGGCTACATTGCCTTTTGGAAGGGTGTCGAAATCACCGAATAGAACCTCACTGCCTCGACAATCGCGAACCATGAGTTTCTCGCTTGACACACTCGAATTTCATCGGCTGCTGGGCCTTGTGAGCCGTTACGCGCGGACACCGATGGGATCGTCGCGCGTTTTGGCGTTGCGGCCGATCATTGTCCGCACGGAACTTGACCGCTCGCTGTCCGCAATCTCAGAGGCGATTGCTCTTGGTGAAGCACAGGTTTCATGGTCGTTCAGCGGACTCGACGATCCTGCCGACGCCGTCGCCATTCTAAGGATCCAAAACGCGACGCTTGAGCCGACTCTCTTGCTCGAGGTTGCGCGTGTCAGCACTCAGGCCCTTGCGGCTCGATCTTCTATTCACCTTCACAGGGATATCGCCCCGACACTGTGGCAAACCGTCGAGCGGATTCCCCAGACACTGCAGCCAGCAGTCGAGCAGATCAGTCGGAAAATCTTACCCGGCGGCGAGATCGATGACAGCGCGTCGCCCGAGCTCGCCCAGCTTCGCCGCGAGATCAATGCCCAGCGTGCCCGCCTGACTCGATCGTTAGAATCGGCGATGCGAGCCGCGGGCATCGCCATCCAGGATGAAATCGTCACGGTCAGAAACGACCGCTTTGTGATACCAGTTAAGACTGACTTTCGAGGCAAGGTCGCGGGCGTCGCCCACGGTTTTTCCTCCAGCGGCTCAACGGTTTTTGTAGAACCCCTCGCTGCCATCGAAGCGAATAATGAGCTGCAGAATTTAAAGGGCAAGGAAGAACGCGAGGTTGCACGAATCCTGTTCGCACTGACGGATTCGCTTCGTGAAAATCTGCCCGGCATCGAGGCAGCGGTCGAGGCGGTGGCCGAGCTTGATTTCGTCAAGGCAAAAGTCGAATTCGCTTCCGCGTTTCGGTGCGTAGTGCCCGACGTCACCCACGAGGAAATTCTTGATCTGGCGGATGCTCGTCACCCGCTGCTTGAGGAAAACCTGCAGCATCAATCGGGGGAGATCGTCCCAATTACATTCACGCTTAACAAAGAAAAAGCCGTAATGGTTATCTCGGGAGCCAATGCCGGCGGCAAGACGGTTGTGCTAAAAACGGCCGGGCTGCTCAGCCTAATGGCCATCTCAGGTCTGCCGGTGCCGGCGACACGCGCACGAATTCCCTTTTACCGTTCGGTTCTCGCAGATATCGGCGATCATCAATCGCTGTCGGCCAACCTCTCGACATTTTCATCCCATATGTCGAATATCGCGGGGATGATCCGGGAGTGCACCGCGCCGTCACTCGTTCTTCTTGACGAGGCCGGAACGGGAACCGACCCCGAAGAAGGATCGGCCCTCGGCGTAGCGATCGTAGACCATTTTCGACGAGAGTGCGGGGCGCACCTTATTGCCTCGACTCACTATCGCGGTTTGAAAATGTATGCCGCGAATAACGAAAACGTGCTGAATGCTTCGGTCGAATTCGACGAAAGAACCTTGCAGCCGACTTACAAGCTCCTCATCGGCCTCGCCGGCGCGTCATCGGGCATTGAGATCGCCGGCCGGTTTGGCATTGTGCCAAAGGTGATCGAAGACGCCCGGCAAAATCTCGACATTTCTGCGCAGGATGCCGAAGCCTATCTAAAAAAATTACAAACAGAGACGAGGATCGCCTCCGACCTCCGCATCGCCCTCGAGGAGGAACGCGAAGCAGTCGCAATGAAATATGCCGGCCACGAGATTGACGCCGTTAAAAAAGAGAAAGAGCGACAAAAGCAGTTCGAGGGCGAACTGGCCAATGCGCTTGATGAGTTTGACCGCCAGTCGAAAGCCTTCATGAAAACGCTCGATGATAAGGCATTGAAAAACAAGCTCGAAAAAGAGCGGCTCTCCCGCAAGGCTGAGCTAAACCGAGCCGCAGTGTCCAAGGTTGCCCAGGTCCGAGGCCCGCACGTTGAAACGTTCACTTTCCCGGCGGCCGGGCCGGTTACCGACTTGCAGGATGTCGGCGCAATGGCGATTGGCTCGCTCGTTATAACAACATTCGGCAATGTCGGCACAATCGAAAAAATGGACAAAGGAGTGGCCGAAGTCCTGGTGGGCGGGATGCGGCTGAGAGAAAAAATCGCGAATCTTCAGCTGGCGGAGCAAGCAAAGGCGAACACCAAGCCGATAGGGAGCATGTCTCCGATGCGCGACATTGATGGCCGCGACGCGCCGACCGAGCTGAACCTGATCGGTAAAACCACTGCCGACGCTGAATACGAAGTCGACCGCTTCCTGGACGAAGCCTATATGGCGTCGACCCCTCGTGTCCGTATCATCCACGGCTTCGGAACAGGAGCCTTAAAAAACTACGTCCACCACTTGTTAAAGAACAGCGATCTTGTTGAGCGTTTCGAATTCGCCCCGCCAAATCAAGGCGGTCACGGGGCGACGATTGCAGAGCTGAAGCAATAATGCTCTACCCCCAATACTTCATCGACGATCTCAAAACCCGCGCCGACCTCGTGCGGATTATCCAGCCCTATGCGGCGGATCTTAAGAAAAAGGGTGCGAGTTGGATGGCATGCTGTCCGTTTCACCAGGAAAAAACCCCGTCGTTTTCGGTAAATCCCAGTAAAGGGTTTTACAAATGTTTCGGCTGCGGTAAGGGCGGGACGGCGTTTAACTTTTTGATGGAGATGGAGGGGCTAAACTTCCCCGAGGCGGTCAAGCGAGTCGCCGAAATGAGCGGCGTAATGCTGCCCGAACCGATCGATGACGAGGCGTTTGACCAATCGAAGAAGAGACGCGAAGAGAAAAGGCAGCTTGCCGAGCAGGTCGTTGAGCTAAATGCGGTTGCTCTCGAGTTCTGGGAAACGGAACTCCATGCAAAGGACGCGAAAGCCAAGGTAGCCCGCGAATATCTGACATCCCGCGGAATCTCCGAGGAAATCCAAAAAACCTTCCGTATCGGTTTCTCGCCCGATAAGTGGGACAGTTTACTCTCGCTGCTCCGTGAGAAAAATATCGACGAGAACCTAATGGAGCGATCTGGGCTCGTATCGGTAAACGACGAGAAAGATAGAGTATTTGACCGGTTTCGCGGCCGAATCATGTTTCCCGTACTCGACCTCAACGGCCGGCCGGTGGCATTCGGAGCTCGATCCCTCAACCCCGAAGATCAGCCGAAGTACCTTAACTCGCCCGAGACGCCTGCCTATATCAAAGGCGAACACCTCTATGGCCTTTTTCAGGGGAAAGAAGCGATACGAAAAAGGAAATTTGTAATCCTGGTTGAGGGTTATCTCGACCTGATTGCGCTTGCTCAGTTCGGGGTTACCAACGTTGCCGCGAGCCTCGGCACCGCCTTTACCGAGCAGCAGTCCAAACTTCTTAGCCGGTTCACCAAAAGCGTAGTAATTAATTACGACGGGGATTCGGCCGGCATCAAGGCGGCACGGCGTGCCATCGAACAAATGCTGCCGCAGGATTTTGATGTCAAGGTGCTCGTCCTGCCCGACGGTAAGGATCCGGACGATTTCATTCGCGAGCAGGGCGTCAAGGGTTTTAACGCCGCCCGTGGTAAAGCGGAGCCGTTTCTGTCGTTTGCCCTTAGAACATCGACCATGGACCGGAATATCTCGAATGCGAAGCAAAAGGCCGACGCTATCGAGGAGTTCCTGCCCGTGATCCGCGCGATTAGAAATAATATTCAGAAACGAGAAAGCTTTGACCAGGCAATGGCCTTTTACAACGTCGATGACGCTGCCCTCAAACGCGAGCTTTGGAAGTCAGTCGGCGTCCACGAACAGACAGATTCAGGTGCCATCGCCCGTCACGTGTCCCGCGCGGCGCGTGCCAGGGTCACCGAGTCGGAAAAACTCTTACTCAAATTATTGATATTTGACCGAGAGCTCCGCGAGGTAGTAATGCCCCAGATCGAACCCAGCGATTATCGTGATTTATTCTCGGCAGAGATTTTTGCGGCTTTTATCCGCATCCACGAGGATGGAGACGATATCGATGCCAGCACGCTTGCCGAACACCTTGATAGCGACGAAAACCAATTCCTGCTAGTCCGCGAACTCCTTTCAGGCGAGCCGCACCGCGAGCGTGATGCCGCGATCGACGAGGTGCTGGTCAAGGCGGAGAATTGCATCGTCGCCCTTCGCGACATGGCGATCAAAAACCGTACCGGCGAGATCAGTCGAGAGGCCGCCCTTGCCGAGCAGACAGGCGATCAGGAACTTTTTGTCCGCCTCACGTACGAGCAGCTCGAACTCGAGAAAATACGACGCGAATTGCAGCGGCGTACCGCGGGCGTATGATATAATCTGATCTTTTAAACCGGCACCTGGATTAGGAATTAAACCGGCACCTGGATTAGGAAACTAAACAGGCCGCTAAGCCGTTATCAATATAGCTGGAACGAGCCGAGTCCGACGGCTCGTTTTAATGAGTTTTTTACCGAAATATGCCTGATTACGACGAGAAAGCAGATATTGTTGATCGGCTGGTCGCCCTCGGCCGCCGGAAAAAAGGGCTGAGCCTGGATCAGCTTCACCGCGAACTTCCCGAGAATATGTTGTCGGCCGACGACATTGAGGATGTGCTCGAACGGCTCGAGGGCGCCAATATTTCAGTCGCCGAAACCGACGCTCAATTGCTCGAACGTGCGTCAACCCTTGCCCTGGATGACGCGGAGGAAGAAGAGCCGGCGGCAGATGAAGACGATCTTGATCTCGATCTGTCGGCTGGTGTGCTAGACAAGTCAAATGACCCTGTCCGGCTCTATCTCCGCGAGATGGGCATCGTGCCGCTCCTCAACCGTGAAGGCGAGGTTGCCATCGCAAAACGGATCGAACGCGGCCAAATAAAAACACACAAGGCCATCTCACGCTCTCCGATTGCGGTCGAACGGCTCCTAAAAATAGGCGACGACCTGGCAGCAGGCAAAGCAAGCATTCGGGAGACGGTCGTATTCAGCGAACAGGCTGAGATCTCGGTCGAAGAGGACAAGGCCGAGGAGTACATGCGTTGGACTCTCGAGGGCATTAATTCCATCCGCGCAAACTATCAGCCCGTTATCAAAGCATGGATCTCGCTCATCGCCGAGCAAACAAAGACCCAGGGCAAGAAAACTAAACGACTTTTAACTCTTCGACGCAAGACAGCCCGTCTTCGCCTTGATATCGCCCAAGAGATCAAACGTCTCAATCTAACCGAGCGTACGCGTCAAGTTTTGATCGCCTCTATTCGCAAGATTGTCGACGACATCAAGAAAAGCGAGAGGCTAATCAGCCGTACTAAGGAAAAACTCGACAAAAAACCACCGGCGGGCGAAAGGCGGCAGTTAAATGCCAAGATCAACGAGGCAAAGGCCGCGATTCTTGAGATCGAGGAACGCTATCATCTGCCCGTCGTGGAGATCAAGCGCTCTTTCCAGACGATTACCGTCGGTGAGTTTGATACGAACAAAGCTAAGCGCGAACTTGTCGAGGCTAACCTGCGGCTGGTCGTTTCGATCGCGAAAAAGTATACAAACCGAGGTCTGCAGTTCCTGGATCTTATTCAGGAAGGCAACATCGGCCTGATGAAGGCGGTCGACAAGTTTGAATGGCGTCGCGGATACAAATTTTCGACATATGCGACCTGGTGGATTCGTCAAGCGATTACACGTGCCATCGCCGATCAGGCCCGGACAATCCGTATTCCGGTTCACATGATCGAGACGATAAACAAGTTGATCCGCACATCGCGGCTTCTGGTCCAGGAACTCGGACGAGAACCGACGAGCGAAGAGATTGCCAAGCGGATGGACATTCCGGTGTCGAAGGTCCGAAAGGTGCTCAAAATCGCCCAGGAACCGATCTCACTCGAAACGCCGATTGGCGAAGAAGAAGATTCTCACCTTGGTGATTTTATCGAGGACAAGTCGATCCTAAACCCAGCCGAGTCGGTGACTTTCTCAAATCTCAGAGAGATTACTGATGAGGTTTTGGCCACTCTGACCCCGCGAGAAGAAAAGGTCATCAAAATGCGGTTCGGCTTGGGAAACACCGGCTCCGAGCACACCCTCGAGGAAGTCGGTCAGCATTTCGCTGTGACCCGAGAACGCATACGGCAGATCGAGGCTAAAGCTCTTCGCAAACTGCGCCATCCGTCACGTTCGCGTCGTCTTAAAGCCTTTCTTGAAGGGAAACCGTAACGCTTCCGTGGGCCCCGTTCGGGGGCCCGCACGCTACATCTCCACGCCTGAATATCCGAGACTGAGCCGAAATGAGCGCCAATCTCAAATCAGTCCGACTGAGCTGCATCCTCGTCTTCGCTCTCATTCTCGCCGCCGCCTCGTTTGACGTTGTTTATAAATATTTCGGCTGGACCGGAGCCGGGCTTTATTCGGGGCTGGTGCTTGTGACCGTCGTACTTGCCCATAAACTATTGCGGATTGGTATCGCGCCGCGTTTCAGCGAACGTACAATCGTATTGTTAGCAATTGCAACATTTGCCGCGCTGGCGATTATCGCGATTGCGTTCTATCCGCTCGCAAATTCAGGCCGCTTTGGCGGTGGGAGCGACGCTGACGACGCTCTCATTCTAGCTGCGACTGAGTTGATCTCGGGGCGTTATCCGTTTTATCCGGCGACGTACCTCGGCAATGCAATAGCTCCACTTCCGGGAGCGGTAATCCTTGCGGTTCCTTTCGTCTTCGCTCAGCTTTTACCCATTCAAAATGTTGTATGGCTGGCCGTATTTTTCCTCATTCTTCGTCGGGAACTTAAAAGCACGTCATCCGCCCTCGCACTATTTTCGCTTGTATTATTGCTCTCGCCGGCGATCGCCCAAAATCTCGTCACCGCGACCGATCGAACCGCGAATGCGATTTATATCCTCGCGGGCGCATGGATGATGATCACTTTGGTGGCAGCCGGTGATCGACAGACTTGGAAAAAAGCGCTCGCCGCGGTCTTCTTTGGAATTGCTCTATCGTCACGCTCGAATTTCGGTCTAATTGCTCCGCTAATCTTTTCTTATCTTGTGCAAAATGCTGGCTGGAGAACGGCCTGGAAATACGGCGCGCTTTCCGCTCTCTCGGCCTTGCTCGTAACACTTCCCTTCTGGCTGTTCGATCCGGCCGGTTTCTCCCCTTTATTTAATCAGTCTGAAAAGATCAGGAAGTTCGAATCCCTCGTGCCCTACGCCACCGTTCTCGTGCCCGCGGCAGGATTGCTTTTGTCCGCTATCCTGGCGCTACGGTCGATGTCGGGCAGTTTCGCCACGCTTTGGTGGTCCTGCGCCATCACGCAGATTTTCTCCGTATTTTTGCTTTCGATGCTATCAAGCCTATATTTGGGCGAGCCGGATTTGTATTTCGGTCACGTCAGTTACGGCGTGTTTTTTCTCTTCTTCGCCGTGATGGCGCACGCCACCCGACTCGGCGAGAACGGAATATTTCTCGACCGGACCAAGGCGGAGAGTCACGCCACATCTTTTGCGCTAGTATCGTAGTAGGAATCGTATCTATGCTCGAAAGCTACGCCGATCAAATTTTCTCGCTCCTGGTCCTCTCGATGATCGTTGCCTCGGTTTCGTGGACCGTAACTCAAGAGGAGATTTTCAAGGAGTGGCGCGAGCATTGTGAAGACAATGCGGAAACGGCCCGTCAGATCGTGACACGAAAATTCTTTTATGTATTTACGTGCGAATATTGTTTCAGTCACTGGGTCACGATCGCCGTTCTGATCTTCAGCGGTTTTCGTCTGATGTTCGATGACTGGCGCGGATATGTGACCGCCTTTTTCGTGATGCCCTGGATCGCCAATCAATTGATGAGTCTTTATCAAAGGCTTAGGGCAGATACCAAGCTAGAGAACCGGCTTGCGGATATTGCTGAAGAGAAAGTTAAATCTGCTCCCCCGAAGCGGAAATCATCTTCCGAGCCTCGCTGACCGCCTCATTCATGGTCGAAATCAAACCATCGAGCTGTTTTTCGTAAATGGCGTCGAGGATCGGCCGAAATTCCGGCGAGGGCTCAAGTCCGAGATCGATCAGGTGCCGGCCCATCAGAATCGGTTCGGGTGGTTTCTGCTCGATATCCAGCTCGCGCACCTTTTCAATAAACCATTCTTGCGCTTCCGAACCAAATCGCCTTTCCTGCGGCAGCCAGTCAGGATTGCGTCCTAGGCTGTCGGCCTTTGCCACCCGATAGAGCAGGCCTGTTTCGACCTTGCGAGCAAGCCGGCGAAACGCACCGTCGCCCACCGGCGATTTAGCTTTATAGAACTCGCCCGGCTTGAGATGATATCGGACTAGTTGCAGCACCTGTTCGCGAACGTCAAATCCACCGAGGGTGAAGATGCCGAGACGGTCGAGAAACGAAAGTGTGGGCCCAACGCCCGCTTCGTCATGACCGCGCGATCTAATTCTGCCATCGATAAATTCGGTCGTTGGCGGTTTACCGAAATCGTGAGCAAGCGCCCCAAGCATCACCGCCACGGCTCGAGCATGATCGAGGTCATCGATGAGCTTCCTCGCTTCGTCGATCACCATCATTGTGTGCACATCAACGTCACCTTCAGGATGCCACTCAGGCTCTTGAGGCACGCCAACGAGGGCGCTGAGCTCGGGAAAGATCTGATCGGCTACTCCGAGCTCGTAGAGCCATCTGACGCCGATCGATGGTCGGGCCGCCATCAGCAGCATCTTCTCCAATTCGCCCCAAATACGCTCGGCGGGCAAATCCGTCATATCTATTTTCTGACAAAGATCGACGGTTTCGCTCTCGATATCAAACTCAAACCTCGCGGCAAATTGCGCCGCTCGCAGCACGCGCAGACTATCCTCACCGAATGTGTCGCGAGATACCATTCGCACCAGCTTGCGGCTGATGTCGTCACGGCCGTTAAACGGATCGACGATCTCACCGGTAAGCGGGTCGCTGAGAATCGCGTTGATCGTAAAATCCCGACGACGACACGCTTCATCAAACGACATCGCCGGATCGCCCTCGATCACGAATCCCCTATGTCCGCGAGTCGCCTTCCGTTCGCGTCTGGGGATCGAAACGTCAATTTCACTGCCTAGCTTGTAGACTGCGAATGCTTCACCGACCACGTCCACGCTCCCGATTGACTCAAGCAGTTCGCGCAGCCTGGCGGGCTCAACGCCATAGACCTCGACGTCCCAATCCTTTGCTGCCAGGCCCATCAGCCCATCGCGCACGGTGCCGCCATTGAGCATGGCACGGCCGCCAAGGTCATTGACCGAGTGTGCGAGTCTTTTAATTTTTTCGGCAATCTCAGGCATCACAGCACGTTATGCAAAGTGCGTCCGGCCGTGACGACGAATAGCGGGTGGGATAAGTCGAACAGAGCGGCGTCACATTCGGATATCATCCGACCATTCTCTCTCTCAGGTACTTTTCCAGCGCCTCTATTCCAACGCGTTCCTGCTCCCAGCTATCACGATCACGAACGGTTACAGAGTCGCCCTCGAGCGACTCGTGATCAACTGTTACGCAATAGGGCGTTCCGATCTCGTCCTGGCGGGCGTAGAGTTTGCCGATTCCGCCGGTGTCGTCATAGACGGCTCTCATTGTTGGCTGTAGATTACGTTTGATCGAGCGCGCGAGTTCGACGATCTCGGGCTTATTCTTGGCGAGCGGCAACACAGCAACTTTGATCGGAGCGAGCTCGGGTTTGAGTTTCAGGATAACGCGAACCTCGCCCTTTTCATTGGTACGTTCCTCGTACGCGTCCATCATTACCGCCAGCAGCGTTCGATTTACACCGATTGAGGGCTCGATGATATATGGATAAAAACGTTCGTTCGTCTGAGGATCAAAGTAGGAAAGATCCTCAGTAGAGTCAGGATTGATTCGCCTACCGTCTGCATCTTCAGGCTTTTTCGAATGTACTCGCAAGTCGTAGTCGGTCCGGTTGGCAATTCCCATCAGCTCGTCCCACTGCTTGATTTCATCTTCGCGCTCGGGGAAAAACCGATAGAGAATATCGACGGTGCGTTCCGAGTAGTGGGCGAGCTCATTTTTATTCTGCTCATAGTGCTTGAGGTTCGCCGCCGATATTCCGAGCGAGGCGATCCAACCGTCAAAACCGTCGATCCATTGCTGATGAGCTTCGGAAGCGGATTCGGGCCGAACGAAATACTCAAGCTCCATCTGCTCAAACTCTCGGGTACGAAAGATAAAATTACCGGGCGTAACTTCGTTGCGAAAAGCCTTTCCAATCTGGGCAATGCCAAACGGCAGCTTTCGACGCGAGGTATTTAGCACGTTAGCAAAATTTGCAAAAATACCCTGCGCCGTCTCGGGTCTCAGGTATGCGAGCGACGTTTCATCGTCGTCCGAGGAGGCGGCCCCGACAGTGGTGCGAAACATCAGGTTGAATGGCCGAGACTCGGTCAGATTTGTTGACCCGCAGTTTGAACACATATGCTTTCCGTCATCGCCCACGTCAAGCTTGTCTTCGCGGAGCCTGGTTTTGCAGTCGCGGCAATCTACTAACGGATCGCTGAAAGTATCTTCGTGGCCGGAGTACTTCCACACCAGGCGATTCTGAATAATTGATGAATCGATTCCCTCGATATCGTCTCGCTCATAGACGAGCCATCTCCACCAGCTTTTTTTTATGTTATTCGCAAGCTCGACTCCGAGCGGCCCGTAATCCCACGACGAACCCAACCCGCCGTAAATATCCGAGGCCGGAAAAACGAAACCGCGACGCTTCGACAGGGAAACAATCGTCTCAATATTTGGTGCCGCCATAAGTGCTGGGCTAAATTCTACAACGAGACGCCATAGCCTGCCAGTCGGCCATGAATCTGCAGCTTCAAAAAAAGACGGCCCGCGGAGGGCCGTCTTTCTGTTGATCGGGATGCCAGGAGGATTATTCCTGGGCGATGAAGTCAACGTCGGTCAGCGTATCGCTGATCTGTACAGCACGGGTTGCGAAGCGGTAACGGGTCGAGCGGACCGAGACAACGTAGGTCTGACCCACCTCGACGTCCTCGAACGAGTAGCTGCCGAATGAGCTCGTCACCACCATTCGAGTGTTGCCGTCGCTGTCAGTCAGCGAAACCATCGCATTCCTCAGGCCACGACCGTCTGGGGTGGTCACTCGACCACCGATTTCCACTCCGGCAGCGGTAGTCGGCGGTGTCAGGCAAACCGACAGGCCATCGATCTCGCCCGTGCCGTCACCGATCGTACCGATCAGCGTCGCAGCACCGGTTGCCAAATTGATCGTGTACAGCCGCGAAATGCTGCCTACTCTCAGAGCCGCGTAAGCGGTATTGGTACCCTGCTGGATATCAAATCCACCAAAGCTCGTCGGGTCGACGCCAAGCGGGCCGATCGTCGTGAGTTGTCCCGTATCAGGAGACGGAGTGCCATTGACGCCGCCGATCCTGACCAGCGTGTTTCTTACGGTATCGATACCGAAGAGCGTCGTGGTCGTTGCACCCGACGTATTGTTGGTGTACGCGACATGATTAACGTTTGGATCCGAACCGAAACCAGGGTCGCCCGCGACATACGCCAGCGGAGCGTCTATAGTTACCGCACCGGTCGACGGGTTAAAGCGTCGATTAGACTCGAGGTCGCCCGTCACGCGGATACGATCCGGTACCGGGTTAAAGTCGAGGCCAAAGAACGTGTCGCCCGGGGCCGTCATTGCAGGCGGGTTGACCTGTGTGATCGCTCCGGTAACGCGGTTAATGGCAACGACGCGTTCGTTGATACCATCGGTCGCCACAGCATACAGGAGGCCGTTAGCCGGACGGAAATCGATACCCTCGAGGAACTCGCTTACTGCGCGTGGTGCAGCTAACCTCAAGCCCTCCTGTCCGGGCTGCTGAATAAGTCCCGTGATAGCGACATTCGACGTAAGCACGGTTGGCGAACTAGCGTTGAAGCTAATCAACCGGTTATTGGTAAAGTTGTAAGCAAAGATACACGGTCCAAGATTCGGTGTCGGGCTCGGTGACGCGGTCGGACTCGGTGACGCGGTCGGAGTAGCCGTCGGCGATCCGGTCGGGCTGACAGTCGGGCTCACCGAAGGCGACACTGTAGGCGACGCAGTCGGACTCACGGTCGGCGATCTCGTCGGGCTCACCGTTGGGCTGATCGTTGGGCTGATCGTCGGCGTGATCGATGGGGTCACGGTCGGTGTCACAGTCGGAGTTATCGTCGGTGTTATTGTCGGCGTGATCGTAGGAGTCACGGTCGGTGTCACAGTCGGAGTCGGTGTTCTTGTCGGCGTGATCGACGGAGTCACGGTCGGTGTCACAATCGGAGTTACCGTTGGCGTGATCGTCGGCGTAGCCGTCGGAGTCAATGTCGGCGTAGCCGTTGGTGTTACAGTAGGTGTTGCCGTGGGCGTCGGCGTCGCGCCGCCACCAAGTGTTCCAGTACCTGTAACGGCAAGTGTGTAGGGACCACTCGGAATACTGGTTGCGTCGGTGTAGCCGTCAACTACAATATGATACCTACCAGGAGGCAGATTAGAAACAGTCACTGCTTCAAACTCGTTCGCCCCGCCCGTATCGTCAATTACAATTCCATCAGCCAGAGAACTGCTGCATACATTCGTGTAAACGATCAGCGCCAGATCGGAGCCAGCGCCCGGCGTCATCGTCACACTGATACTATTGCTGGCGGCCGGGCTTGTGAAGGTGATGCTGTAAGCGACATCAGGTCCAGTGCCCGTTCCCCCAAAGACCGCTCCGCGCGGCCCTGAGCTCCCGCTTGTGTTTGCTCCACCCGTCGCGACACAGGTTGGGCACCCGGTCAAGGTCGGAGCAGTCGTGTCCGTCGGCAGGTTATAGTCATCAGCAAACCCTACCGTTGTACCGGCATCGTTATAAGGGAGTGCCGGAATAACTGTAGCCGCGCCGCAGGTGTCACCGCCGACAAACGGAGCGTTGCCAGAGCTGTCATTACGTCTAAACGACGTCTTCGGGAGTTCTTGCCAGTTGACCTCTCGGGTCCTAAGCTGGTCGGGTGAAATCGCGTCTTTACCTGTTTTGGCAACGACTGCCGACTTGTAATAATCTGCCCCAAGAACGAAGCAAGCGGCGAGCAGCAGACATGCCAGCGCGATCATATGTCTGCCAAATCTAGCCTTCACCGCTCGGCCGGGGCCGCTCACCCGCGAACGCCGGGGACTAACGGGACTATGGGAACTTTCGCTATGTTTCATTAGAACTCCTCCATTGGAAAATCGGAAATCAAAATCGGAAACCTATTATTTCGCCCCCAAACCCCTGCGAGAACGTCGCAATTGGAGTTCTTCGGTGAATTGAATATCAGTTATAGATTCGGGGAAATATCAGACGGATGATACTACACCGAGACTGATCTTGTAAACCCGTGGTGGCTCTAATCAATAAATTAGAAAAAAACTTTACAGACCGAGAACGCCGAAATCTGCAGACGGAAAGTGCCGACCCAGACTGGCGACTCTGTTACGCTGCGAATCCGTGAGGCCCGCCCGGCCGCGACCCCTAACGCCTTTATTGAACCGATTCTTCTCGCCTTCCGACTCCACACGGAGTATTTGACTATCCACAGCCGAAAGCGGAGCCGTGATCCCATGAAATTTTAGGATCCGCTGCAGCGATCCCGGCTTATCAACCACCATTTCCTCATATGTCATCCACAGCCCAGCGATACGCCCTTCTCTCTCCGCTCGCTGCCAGGAGGCCACGAACTGGAAGTACCAAGGGATCGCGTATGCGATCAAGAGGTCAATTTGCTGCTCTTCGTCGAATGAATGAAACTCATTACGATCAAAGAAGGTGCTTGTCGTGAAACCCTTTCGATAAAAATCTAGCAGACTCATGACGGTGTCAAAAATATTTCTTACCAAAATCACCGGTCTGATCGCAAACGCTTGCATCAGATGAATATTGGCCTCAGATGCGCGCACGTGCTGCTGCGTGACGGTATTTTCTTTGCCGAATCTCACTAGCTGCGGCCTATCAAGTTCTTGCTCGTTCTGCATGGCCGCATACATGCTGAATACGTCGCGGAAACCTGTAACCCCGACTAAGACATTCTTCAAAAATGTGGAACCACTCTTGGGCGCACATGTGATAAAAATATGACGACCAAGCTCGTTCGGCCCATAGGCCGTCGTGTAGTCTCTAAGTTCAGCACGTTTGCGGGTAAAAGCGAGGGCATTCGTTAGATTTACGTAGTAGCTGGGATCCTGTTCAATTGCAATTGCTCGCTTGAACGACGCCAACGCCGCCTCGTGTTGGCGGTTCTCGTAGAAAACCATTCCGAGCCGCTTGTATGTGTCTGCGAATCGCCTGCGAAATTCAAAATCCATTGTGAGTGAGCCTCGAAGCTCGAGCGCAAAAACCTCTGGCAAATATCTATTGACCGGCGTCACATCGTCCGTAGCGAGCAATTGTTCAATTCGCTGCATGTATGCGGTAAGCAGATTGTGTTGGAGCAGATCATACGCGGGTGAGCTAGGGTCAACCTTGGGCACGAATTGTTTGAAAATCAACAGGGCTCGATCCGGCAATCCCTCGCGCATGTACTTTATGCCGCGGTCGACCTCCTCCTTCATACGCAGGAGGAACGCCTCTTCGTCCGGGGAAACTTTGAAACCGATGGTATTGACTGCGTTCATATATAGCGTGTATAGACTGCACTGAGACTATAAGAAACCCATACTCGTCAGTTTGGCGAAAACTGCCCGGGCATTTACCTCGGCCGAAGCCCGGACCGTGTCAGTTGTAAGTTCTGGATTGCCCGGCACCTCATATGGATCACTGATTCCCGTAAAGCAAGGCAATTCGCCGCGCCTAGCCTTGGCGTAAAGGCCTTTTGCATCTCGATCTTCGCAGACGTCAAGCGGCGTGTCGACAAATACCTCAACAAAGTTGGAGGGGTCGAACATCCCGCGTACCTCGTTCCGTGTCGCTTGGTAGGGGCTGACCGCGGCACAAATCGCGATGCCGCCGTGGCGAACGATCTCGGAAGCTACGAAGCCGATGCGCGTCACATTTGTGTCGCGGTCTTCCCTGGAAAAGCCGAGGCCTTTAGACAAATTGGTGCGAACAACGTCTCCGTCAAGAAGCGAGGCCCTGCGCCCCGATTCCATGAGCAACGTAATAAGTATCTCAGCGATCGTCGACTTCCCAGCCCCACTTAGTCCGGTAAACCAGACGCAGACGCCTTGACGATTCCGGAGTGGATATGTTTCTTCAAGTACCTTGGCCGTCTCGGGCCGTGAGAACCACGCAGGCAGCCTTTTGCCGATTTGCAGGTATTCCTCACGGATCTGGGTGCCTGACAAGGTTTTGAAAGCCTGATTTGCTTTCAAGTCGCTCAACCCTTCGTATCTATCAGAGCCGGGCAGATAAACGATCTCGCCGGGTGTCACGGCCGCCACGCCAAGTTCCGGGCCGTATTGCCGAGCCGCTTCCTCTGCAGCATCGGACGGATAAAACGCTTTTCCGTGCGAATCTAGACCCGGGCTTGCATGGTCGCGGCCGACTATGAAGTGGCTCGCTCCGTAATTCCTTCGTATCAACATATGCCAGAGAGCTTCGCGAGGACCCGCCATACGCATAGCGATCGGTAAAAGGGCGAGCAATGTTGTCTCCGGGTCGTAGAATTTTTTAACGACTGATATGTAGGACCTGACGCGTGTAAAATAATCTACGTCCCCAGGTTTTGTAAGTCCTACAGCAGGGTGAATTAGTAAGCTGGCATTATGCTGATCCGCAGCCCTTTTGGTGAGCTCTTCGTGGGCACGATGAATGGGATTACGAGTTTGGAAGGCGACGACACTATCTCGGCCTAGGGTCTCAAGCCGTCGACGCACCTGCCGAGGTGTCAATCGTAACGGCTTAAAATCGTAGTGCAGTGGGAGCGATACGACACGGAGAGTCCCTGAAATGTTCCGCCCGCCCAATCGCGCCATCTCAGCGATGAGAGGATGGCGCGAGTCGTTCGTTCCGAGCACATGTTGCGAAAACTCTCCGCGATCCCACTCGTAAATCTCCTCGATTGTCATTATCGCGAGCGGATTATTACGTGAATCCCGGAGGGTGATCTCTGAATCGAGAGTGACATTCACATCATCGTCAATGGGCAAGGCGACGGGAATAGCAAAAACGGTATTGTCGGCAAGTCGCATCTCGTTTACCGACCGCTCGAAATCGCGGCGGCCCATAAACCGATCAAGCGGCGAAAATGCGCCCGTGGCGAGGAGTTCAAGATCACATACCGAGCGTTCACTAAGCTGGACCGACTGGAGCCGCGAGGCTTCATCGAGCACCTCCTCGCAGTCAACCGGCACTACTTCGAGGTCGATGAGACGCGAACCGACGGGGGAAATCAACATTTTTCTCGCTTTAATATCAAAAGATCGTTGCTAGTCTATCGACTGGCACCATTCGCGGTCAAAGATGCGGTCGGCGCTTCCTACCAGTAAATACGTGCTGGGAGACTATCGCGGACAAAAAAACGGGCCAGTGGTGGCCCGTTCGTTTATCGATGATTTGCAAACCTACTGAACTACCGGAAGGGTAGCACCCGGGGGCACAATCCAGAGTTCGTAGGTCGTCTTAAGACGGGTACTGCCCTTTACGATTGATATTCGCCTTGGATCAAAGCCGCGTGTTTTTACCATGTAATCCAGAGCACGTTTTGACAGCCGATCGTATGTGTTACGAGTCGTGCTGAGCCGATCGGTTCCCGGGTAGATGACAACATATAGCTGGGCATCCGGTGTGTTTTGGGCTTGGATCACACAGTTGTCAAAGCGGGCCTTGTCGTCATCCGGAGCCTTGGCCTCGAACTCGTCACAGCGGAACGGCTTCGGTTGGATCACTTCTGGTATCCGCACCACTTCTGTGGGCACCGAAATGAGTTGTCGGCACTTATTGTCGTACGTATCGTCGTTCACATCCAGTTCGGCCGTTATCGTGCCGTTACCTATCCCAGCGGAATCCACCGTGATTGTCGGCGTCCCGAGTCCGCTGGTAATGCGTCCATTCGTGACCCGCCATGCGTATCGAATCGGGATCGGCGCAGTGCCGGAATTAATTGCTGCAAAAGTAACCAAGTCGCCCTCGGTGATACGTTCGGGGCCGTCGAGAGAAAATCTGTACGGGCAAGGGGTGGTGATCGTCTCCCGAATAATCTTAAGACAGATACAGTGATTGCGGTCGCGGCGGATCATCACCTCATCGACCCAAACGCGGCCATCCGGGCCGGTGACTTCGAGCGTATGAATGCCTGGTGGCAGATAGAAGGTGGCGTAATCGTCGACGCCCGTCATTCCCATATACTGCCCGTCGACCTTTACGGGATAGGAGACCTCAGAGGTCTTGACGCTGAGTTTTCCAGTATTTTTGGGCCATTTCTTTCTATCGTGGTCGCTTGCAAAAGCTGTCGTAAATCCCAACGTTACAACCAGCCCCAGCACGAATAAAAAATTGTATCTGTTAACTCGCATTTCACTTCCCCTTCCCTGACACATAGAGCCGCTGTGCCCCACCGGGGGAGTGGGGGGGGCTTGCCGCCCACACGCCCATCATATCCTATTAGTCCTCGGTTTCCTCTGACTCTTCTCGGCGTTTACCGAATTTGCGCCGTGCAGCCATACCGATCGACGCGAGCCCAGTACCAAAAAGTAGGATCGTCATTGGCTCAGGTACGGGTTCCGGTGGCGGCGTCGGCGTCATCATCGGGGGCGTCGGCGAGGCACTGGGTGAAGCAGTCGGCGATCCCGTCGGGCTGCCCGTAGGTGAGGCAGTCGGACTCACGGTCGGCGATCCCGTCGGGCTGCCCGTAGGCGAGGCAGTCGGACTCACGGTCGGCGATATCGTCGGGCTGATCGTCGGCGTGATCGTCGGCGTGATCGTCGGCGTCGGTGTACGATTCGACCTGCGACGGATCAATAGAAAAGCAATTGGAATCGCGGCGAGACCTAGCAGAGCCCATTTCGGAAAACCACGGCGTTTGACCACTTCTTCTTCACAGTCGCAGACATCGTCCCGCACGATATCTGTGCGCGTTTCGACGATCACGCGATCGTCCTGTGGTGGCAAGCCGACCTTCCTTTTCTTACTGTCGTCATCATCATCGTCGTCTCCGGCGATCAGGAATGAATAATCTCCCGCAACTCTTAGCTGCGAAAAAGCTGACGACTCCGCCGAACCTGGCTGGGCGGTAACGACCTGCACCACCTGTTCAAATCGCACTGGTGCGGCCCCAACCTTGCTAAAGCCGGCAAGAATGGATGCCACACAGACGGCTGAAAGAAGTGCTCTGCAATTTAATTTATTCATGTCTGTACCTAGCTACAAAAAAGTCTGGAGAGAAAAACCAGCCCGGCCTAACAGCTCCGTTGGCACTCGCCGTAAAACAGGTATTATGGGCGGTCCGGAACGATGTTAGAGCCGCATTGGTTTTGCAACGCGACCGAATGACTCGCTTCCACCTTTGTTCAAAAACCGCACTATTTCGCTGGTTCAGAGGGACAAGATGGCTAATCCCGTGACTATTCCAAAAAACTGTCATTTTTTTTGATTTATTCATAAAAATAAACCGGCTACCACTAGATAGTGGTAACCGGTAGGGTATTCCGCATTAAGAGGTGAATTACTTATTCTTCAGCAGGATCCTCGGCGGGAGCGGAGGCCGCCTTTTCTTCTCCGAGAATCGCCTTTCTGGAAAGTTTCACCTTATTGCCCTCTTTGCCGATGCATTTAACCAGGATTTGTTGTCCTTCTTTGAGCTCGTCACGAACGTCGCGGACGCGACGGTCAGAGATTTCCGAAATGTGCAAAAGCCCGTCGAGGCCCGGCAATATTTCGACGAATGCACCGAAATCGACGATTCGCGATACTGTTCCCATGTATGTTTCGCCGATCTCGGCCTCGGCTGTAAGAGCCTTGATACGTGCAATCACTTGCTGAGCGGCGTCGCTATCAGCCGTTGCGATTAAAATCGTACCATCGTCATTGATGTCGATTTTCGCACCGGTTTCTTCGGTCATTGCCCTAATAACCGAGCCGCCCTTGCCGATCACGTCGCGGATCTTATCCGGACTGATCTGTATCGTAATGATCCGCGGAGCATACTCGGATAACTCCTCGCGCGGCCCGGCCAGCGACTTCTGCATTGCTTCCAGAATATGGAGACGGCCCTTCTTAGCTTGTTCCAACGCTTCCTGCAAAATCATAGCGTTGATGCCGTCAACCTTGATGTCCATCTGCAGAGCTGTAATACCGTCCGCGGTTCCGGTAACTTTGAAATCCATGTCACCGTAATGGTCCTCTGCACCTGCAATATCCGAAAGGATCGCGTAGCGGTTGCCTTCCATTACCAGTCCCATCGCCACACCCGCGACTGGTTTCTTGATCGGTACGCCGGCGTCCATCAAACTTAGGATCCCGCCGCAGACCGACGCCATCGATGAGGAGCCGTTCGATTCGGTGATATCCGACACAATGCGTATGGTGTATGGAAAATCAGCCTCGTCCGGCAGGACCGACTGGATGGCACGCCTGGCAAGGTTCCCGTGCCCGGTTTCGCGCCGGGACGTGCTGCCAAAGCGTCCGGTTTCACCGACCGAATAAGGCGGAAAGTTATAATGCAGCAGAAAGCGGCGTTTTGTCTCGCCCTTCTCGAGGTCGTCCATGTACTGCTCGTCCATCTTTGTGCCGAGCGTCGTGGTGACCATTGCCTGAGTTTCGCCGCGGGTGAAGAGCGCGGATCCATGCACCCGCGGAAGCCATCCTACCTCGCACGATATAGAACGAATCTCCGAAAAACGCCTGCCGTCGGGCCGTCGCTTGTTCCCGAGCATATCCTCGCGAAAAATCTTTTCCTTTAGATGTCCAAACACTTTGCCCGCTGCTGAGCGAATTTTCGGCTCATCATCGGGATAACTTTCGACAACCTCTTTTTTCAAAGCGTCGAGGCCTGCGTAAACTGCTATTTTATCTCGGCCCGTCGAATCTAGAGCCGTCCGCAGTTTATCCGCATAATTCTTCTCGATCTCGCCTACTAGCTTTTCATCAAGCGGAGCGGTTTCGAAAACCCGCTTTTCGATCGCCAAAGCTTTGCCGAGTTCCTTTTGCCACAAACAGAGACGTTTGATCTCCTTGTGGGCGAGCATCAGCGCCTCGACCATGATGGTCTCGCCTACCTCTTGGGCCTCGCATTCAACCATGCAGATGGCCTCTTCGGTCCCGGCAACGATCAGGTTGAGCTCTGATTCGCGACGTTCGTCGTAGGTCGGATTGATCAGATACTTGCCGTCGCGTAATCCAACGCGGACGCCGGCGATGGGATTGTTAAACGGGATGTCTGAAAGGTAAAGGGCACACGACGCACCCGTGATTGCGATCACATCAGGGTCGTTCTCATCATCAGCCGAGATCACCGAGGCCACGATCTGTGTTTCAAATCGATAGCCGTCAGCAAATAGCGGACGTACGGGTCTGTCGATCATGCGACAGGTCAGCACCTCTTTCTCGCTGGGGCGACCTTCGCGGCGGAAATAATTACCGGGAATCCGGCCCGCCGAGAACGAATTCTCGCGATACTCGACCGTGAGCGGGAAAAAATCCAGGCCTTCTTTTGCAGTGCGGGCTGAGACGGCCGCGACGAGAAGCATCGTGTCGCCATACCTAATTACGACCGAGCCATCGGCCTGCTTGGCTACCTTGCCAGTTTCGACCGTCAGTTCTTTCAATCCCAACTTGATCGATTCATTCAAATATTTCTTTGTTGTCATTTTTTATCCTCAAAAAACAAAGACGAAAGAGCATGCCGTGAAGCTCTTTCGTCTTGCGTGTGCTATACGATTGCGGCGATATCAGACTTTTGTCCGCGGGCACGAGTTGCTGTCACGTTCAGCGGCCGGCGGCAAATTCTTCGATGTGATATCTATGTGATAAGGCCCGAAGCGGCCCAGCATTTCCCGAAGCCCCGACGACGATACGCGTCGGGTCGGTCGGGCCGGTACTTACCTTCTGAGTGCCAGTTTCTGAATGATCTCGTGATACTGATTGATATCACGTCGCTTAAGATAATCAAGCAATTTTCTACGCCGCGAGACCAATTGCAGCAGCCCTCGCCGCGAGTTGTTGTCTTTTTTGTGTATCTTAAAATGTGCGGTCAACTCGTTGATGCGCTGGGTCAGTAATGCGACCTGCACCTGAGACGAGCCGGTATCCGAACCGTGCGTTTTGTAATCAGTAACAATCTGTTCCTTTAGCTCTTTTACTGTTGCCATAAACTTATGCTGTAATCAGCCTCTCCTCTAGCTCGCAGTAGCTCCTCACATAAGTGCGGTAACCGCGAAAATTAAATCCAAAAACTAGTGCGAATAGTTTCTCTAACGTTAGCAGATTCAAATAGTAAGGGCAATTTCATACGCATTGCTAGTACTTGAACTCTTCCATAAACTTGGTCGAGAAGTCCCCGGCCCGAAACTTCGCATCCGCCATTATTTTTTGGTGAAGTGGGATGGTCGTCTTGATCCCTTCAACAACCATCATGTCGAGTGCACGCTGCATTCGCGCAATCGCAATTTCGCGTGTCCGCGCGTGGACAATGAGTTTCGCGATCATTGAGTCATAGTAAGGCGGCACGAGATAGCCGGGATACACCGCGGTGTCAACCCGGACCCCTGGGCCACCCGGGATATTGAACGCGGTGATACGTCCGGGGCTGGGAGTAAACTTTACTGGATCTTCAGCATTTATTCGGCATTCTATCGAGTGACCCGAGATTCGAACTTCATCCTGCGTGTAGCCGACATCTTCTCCGGTAGCAATGCGGATCTGATTGCGCACAATGTCGGCGAGCGTAACCATCTCAGTCACGGGATGCTCGACCTGAATGCGGGTATTCATCTCCATGAAATAAAAGCTGCCATCCTCGTCGAGCAAAAATTCGAAGGTGCCCGCACTCGAATACCCGATTTCCTGACAGGCTTTGACCGCCACCGCACCCATTTTCTCTCGGAGCTCCTGTGTTATCACCGGAGATGGAGCTTCCTCGAGTAGCTTTTGATGGCGGCGTTGAATGGTGCACTCTCGCTCACCGAGGTGGATCACATTGCCATGCTCATCGGCCAAAACCTGTATTTCGATGTGTCGGGGGCGCTCGATATAGCGTTCAATATAAACTGAACCATTCTTAAATGCGTTTAAGGCCTCCGTCTGAGCGAGCTCGAGATTATTTGCGAGCTCAGCCTCGCTTCGGACGATACGCATGCCCCGCCCTCCGCCGCCAGCCGCGGCCTTGATAATAACGGGAAAGCCGATTTCAAGAGCTAACTTTTTAGCTTCGTCAGCCGATTGGATTGGGTCCGGACTTCCAGGTAAGATCGGTACGCCGGCGGCCGCCATGGTACGCCGCGCCTCAACTTTGTCGCCCATCATGGCGATGACATCAGGACGCGGTCCGATAAATTTGATATTACAGTCTTCGCAGATCTTTGCGAACGTTGCGGACTCGGCCAAAAACCCGTATCCCGGATGGATAGCGTCGACATTCGTGATCTCAGCAGCGCTTATGATAGCTGGGATATTTAGGTAGCTCTCGGCCGATGGCGGAGGTCCAATGCAGATCGCCTCGTCTGCGTAGCGCACATGCAGAGCTTCGCGGTCGGCCTCGGAATGCACCGCGACCGTTTTTATTCCCATCTCCTTACAGGTAAGGATGACCCGAATCGCGATCTCGCCGCGGTTGGCGATCAGAATTTTGCGTATCTCTCTCATTCGTAAATGGTAAATCGTGAATCGTAAATCGATAGAGCTTTCGCCAATTTACGATTCACGATTCACGATTTACAAGATTATTTCTTTATCCCGAACAGCGGCTGGCCGTATTCGACGGGCTGACCGTCGGTCACGTAAATCTTTACGACCTCGCCCGAAATCTCAGCTTGAATCTCATTCATCAATTTCATCGCCTCGACGATACAGACTGTCGTCTCGGGCGACACGTTACTGCCCTCGCTGACATACGAGTCTTTGTCAGGCCCGGGCGACCTGTAAAACGTGCCTACAATTGGAGAAGTTATTTTGTGAAGCCCGGCGTCCGGATCAACCGCGGGTTCTTCAGACCCTGCAGCGGCGGGGAGCGAAGGAGATCCTGCCTGTGCTTGAGCGGGAGCTGCGGGTGCCTGCACCATGACTTGCGGCGAGGTCTTACTGAGACGGACACGGATGTTCTCGTTCTCAAACTCAAAATCTGTAAAACCGTGCTCATTGACGAGCGCCGCAAGGGATTGCAGCTCGTTCATATTGAACGAAGGCTCGTCTGTCTTAGATTTGAGAGGCTTTTTGTCGTCCACCCTGATCTCTCTTAGGCTTTCGCGGCAAGTTCGCGTGGATTGTCGACCAACTCTATAACCGCCATTTCCGCATTATCGCCCTGCCGCCGGCCGAGCTTGATGATGCGTGTATAGCCTCCGTTTCGGTCCTTATAGCGCTCGCCCAACTCGCCAAAGAGTCGCTGAACCGCGGCAACCCCAGCAGTGCGCACGATCGGATCCTTTGTCTCGCCTTTCTTGCCACGGAATCGGCTCTGTGCAACCTTGAAAGTGCTGTTACCCGCGTGGAAGAAGCGTGCCGCCTGGCGGCGCAGATGGACACCACGCAAAACAGTGTCGTCTCCGCTTAAATTCTGGGCTTTGCGGGCAAGCGTGATTGCTCGCTCAACAAAAGGTCGCAGCTCTTTCGCCTTGGGCACCGTCGTCACAATGTGCTCGTTAGGGGCGTTTATTAGCGATGTCGCCAAGTTGCGCAGCATTGACATTCGATGTTCCGTCGTACGCCCTAATTTTCTATGTGCTTTTAAATGTCTCATCTTAGCAGTGGATAAACGGTCAAGCAGTAGTCCATATCTGGCCTACTGCGACTCGTTTATTAAGTTAGTCTAAATCTCGTCCGCCCGAACCGGGTATCGGATTGCCCTGTTCGTCAAAGTCCATCCCGAAATCAAGGCCCATCCCATGCAGCATGTCCTTTATCTCAGTAAGCGATTTTTTGCCGAAGTTCTTTGTGTGCAGCATATCTTTCTCGCTACGGCGTATCAGATCTCGGATCGAGCGAATGTCGGCGTTCTTCAGGCAATTGTAAGAACGCACAGAAAGCTCGAGCTCATCAACTGACTTGTCTAAAAGATCATTCCGCATCAGCGGCGGTCGAGCGATGTCTTCGTACTTGTACTCTTCCTCTTCCTCTTCAAAATTGACGAAGATGGACATGTGATCTTTGACGAGTTTTGCCGCGAGACCGATCGAATCCTCGGGCTTGACTGAACCATCGGTCCACACTTCGAGAGTCAACTTGTCAAATTCCGTGTTCGAGCCCTGACGCGTCTGCTCGACATTGTAATTCACCTTTTTGATAGGGGTGTGCACGGAGTCGATCGGAATGTAACCCACAGAAAGGTCCTCGTCGTTATTAAACTCGGCAGAAACGTATCCGCGCCCCTGCTTCAGCCGCATTTCTACGTTGAGCGACCCGCCCTGACTGATGGTTGCGATGTGAATATCACCGTCGAGAACCTCGACGTCGCCGTCCGCTTCTATATCCGCACTCGTCACCAAACCGGCACCTTTCTTGGTGATTGAAAGCGTCTTGGGACCTGCGCTGTGCAGAGAAAAAGGAACTTGTTTTAAATTTAGAATTACGTCCGTCGCGTCTTCCACGACGCCTTTGATCGACGAAAATTCGTGCTCAACTCCCTCGATTTTGACCGCCGTCACGGCCGCCCCTTCGATTGACGAAAGCAGCGCCCGCCGTATCGAATTACCAACTGTTGTTCCAAAGCCCCGCTCAAATGGTGAAGCGTGAAACTTGCCGTATTTTGGCGACAGCGTCTCGGTTTCTACATTTAGGCGGCCAGGCATTTGAAAATCTGACCAATTATTGCTCTGTGACATATTATTAAAAGTTGTAGAGTTTCAGAGTCGCGAGAGATGTAGAGTTGAGTTCCGGCCCTTTAACTCTCAAACTCTCCAACGCCGTCAACTATTTACTGTAGAGCTCGACGATAAGCTGCTCGTTGATGTTCTGGTCGATGTCCTGACGATTTGGCAAGCCCGAGACGATCACACTCAGATCTTTCCCACTGGCGTTAAGCCAAACAGGTCGTCCGCGGCCGACGGCCGTCTGCCAAGCTCCCTCTACGTGAGTGTTTTTCTGACTTCCTGGCTTCACAGCAACAACATCGCCAGCCTTGACCTGAAACGAAGGTATATCTACTTTACGGTCATTGACCGTGACGTGCCCGTGATTCACGAGCTGCCGTGCCTGTCTGCGCGAGGTGGAAAAACCCGAACGGTAGATGACGTTGTCCAACCGGCGTTCGAGCATGAATAGAAGATTCTCGCCAGTGACGCCTTTCTGGGCGCGGGCCTTCTCGAAGTAGTTCCGAAACTGCTTCTCCAGAATAAAGTAAATGCGCTTTACCTTTTGCTTTTCACGCAGCTGCTCGCCGTATCCGGCCAACATCTTGCGCCTCGCGGCGCCATGTTGTCCCGGCGGGTTAGTACCGCGCTTTTCGATAGCGCATGAGGGCTTAAAACATCGGTCGCCCTTCAAAAATAATTTTCCACCCTCGCGGCGGCATAACCTGCATACCGCGTCTCTATATCTAGCCATAAGTTGTGTCTGCCTCCGTATTCGATACGGAAAAGTTTACGAGCCGGAGCCCTTCATCCTTTCGATATAAGAATCTGAAACTTCAGATTTCAGATTAAAACCGACCTCAGATCCCAAATTCTTAATTCCGTTCGTTCACAATAGGAATTTGGAATTAAAATTTCAAATCAAACCCTGCGTCGTTTAGGCGGTCGGCATCCGTTGTGCGGAATCGGCGTCGTATCACGAATTGAGGTTACGCGAATGCCGGCATTGTTTATCGCTCTGATGGCCGATTCGCGGCCGCCGCCCGGACCTTTAACCCGAACCTCGACCTCACGCATTCCCGCATCCGCCGCTTTTCGGGCGACTTCACCAGCCGCCTGCTGAGCCGCAAAGGGTGTGCCCTTACGCGATCCGCGAAACCCGCGTGCGCCCGACGACGACTGAGCGACGAGGTTCCCGTTGGGATCCGTAATCGAGATCAGCGTGTTATTGAATGTCGCTGCGATATGAACGATTCCGTACGGAATATTCTTTCGCTCTTTCTTCTTGAAAGTCTTTTTTTTGGTTACTGCTGCTTTTGCCATTTTGCTTTAGTCCCAGGTTCTAAGTTCCATATTCCAAGTCAACTCCAAAACTTGGAGCGTGGAACAAGGAACTTGAAACTATTTCTTACCCGGTGCCTTTTTCTTAGCCACGGCGGCTTTGCGCGGACCTTTCCTCGTCCTTGCGTTAGTACTCGTTCTCTGTCCGCGGACAGGCAAGCTGCGCCGATGTCGCAGCCCGCGATAGCAGCCGATATCCATCAGGCGCTTGATGTCCATCTGAACACGCTTACGCAGATCACCCTCGATATTACCCTCGGTATCGAGAATTGTACGGAGCTTATTCAAATCGTCCTCGCTGAGATCCTTGATCCGCACATCGATGCCAATGCCTGCCTGTTCAAGAATCGCGGTCGAGCGCGATTTTCCCACACCATAAATGTAGGTCATTCCAATCTGCGCCCTTTTGTTGGGCGGTAAATCAACACCTGCTACACGAGCCATAATCTTATTTTGGACTTTGGATTACCGATTTTGGATTACAATCTAAAATCCAAGATCTGAAATCCAAAATCGATCTACCCTTGTCTCTGCTTATGCTTCGGATTCTCACAAATTATGCGAACGATCCCTTTCCGATGGATCACTTTACATTTGTCGCACATTTTTTTAACCGATGGTCTAACCTTCATCTTTCTATCCTCTGTCTGAGACTCTCAACCGACATACCTGAACAACACCATCCAATTTGCCATCCGAGAAGTTCTTCACCATCACCTCACCGACGGTCCCGGCTTAAATTAGTTACGTCCTCGTCGCTTCGATGTAAGACATAAGTCCCGCAAAGAACGCGATTAGTTGGACAAACCAATGATGTTAGCGTTTCCACCCATCAATTTCAAGTAGCTGAAGCGGTTTCGGCCATTGCCAGAGACCGGGCAAGTTTCTGATCCCGCGTGCGCGTCATGATCTCCGGCCCGTCAGGCGTAACCGCGATCGTATCTTCTGCGTGTGCTGACGGTTTGCCATCGAGCGTCACAACAGTCCACTTGTCGCTTAGGGTTTTCGTTTCAGCAGTTCCCATGTTCAACATTGGCTCAATCGCAAAGCAGTATCCGGCGCGGATTCTTTCCTTTGTGCCCGCTCTACCGTGATTCGCGATCTGCGGAGCCTCGTGCATTTTTCGCCCGATACCATGGCCCGTATAATCGCGAACAATGCCGTATCCGAATTTCTCGGCGTGCTGCTGAACGGCCCAGCTGATGTCACCGATTCGTGAATTAACACGGCTCGCCTCGATACCAAGCTGCAGACATTCTTCCGTCACGCGAATTAGCTGCTTCAGTTCATCCGCGATTTCGCCTACCGGGACCGTCATCGCACAGTCGCCGACGAATCCGTTAAACGTAGCAGCCATGTCAAGTGAGACAATGTCGCCTTCATTCAACGAATCTTTCTTGGAAAACCCGTGCACGACTTCAGCGTTAACCGAGGAGCAGATGGCGTAAGGAAACCCGTGGTATCCAATAAAAGTCGGAATCGCACCCGCATCACGAATCATTTTATCGGCAGCATCGTTGAGTTCCAGCGTCGATATCCCTGGACGCACCATCGCGCGCAAGGCCTCGCGTACCTCGGCGATTAGCTCACCGACTGCCCTCATCTTGTCGAGGTCCCTTGCTGATTTGGCGATAATCATTCTTCCGAAAAATAGCGATCGCAGGATCTCCCTTGCATATTCCAGTGAGACCGGCATTAGGAAATATAAGCTTGATCATTGAAGGGCTGTCTCAATCTGAGCATAGATCCCCTCAATTTCGCCTGAACCATCGACCGATCTCAGTCGATTGGAACCCTTATAGTAGTCGATCAGGGGCCTCGTCATCTCCGCGTACGTTCGAAGCCGCACGCGGACCTTTTCCTCAGTATCATCGATTCGGTGATCTAGCTTTGTGTCGGGATGTGTATCGCAAGCCCCTTCGACCTTGGGCCTCTTCGAATAAACATTATATATCTCACCACAAACCGGACAGCTTCTCCGACCGGTGAGTCGCTTGAGAAGCTCTTCGCCGTCGACGTGTATTTCGACAGCCTTGATCTCCCGTCCCTGCTCCGCGGCTAGTTCCTCCAGCTGCGCAGCCTGTACCGCCGTTCGCGGATATCCGTCAAGAAGGTACGTGCCCTGAATGTCTGGCTTCGAAGTTCGTTCACGAACTATTTTATACGTTAAGTCGTCTGATATCAGCCTTCCCGATGCCATGACGGTTTGGACTTCCAGTGCCAGCGGCGTCTCCACCGATTTCATTTGACGAAAAATATCGCCCGTGGAGATCTGCGTGATTCCACGACGCTCATCAAGAAGACGGGCCTGGGTGCCCTTCCCGGCCCCGGGAGCACCAATCAAAACGATAATATTGCCCATAACGACAATTACGAATTACGAGTGCCTGTTTGGGCGTATCGTAATTCGCAATTTGCGAGTCCGTGCCTTGATTACGCCCGTCGTCCGCGAAGACGGGAACCAGCACCGAGGAAACCTTCGTAATTACGCATTACCAACTGTGCTTCCACCTGCGCAACCGTATCCATTGCTACGCCGACCAGAATGAGCAGTGAGGTGCCGCCGAAAAAGAATTGATAGCCCAAACCCGTCGGGATCCAGGAAAGGCCGGGTGTCGCGGTAAGGAAATTGTCCACAGACGTACCGATGAACGGCAGTCTAGCCACTTTAAATCCGCTTAAAAGCACCTGAGGTACGAACGCGACAAACGCGAGATATAGAGCTCCCACGGTCGTCAGCCGCGTCAGAATTCCGTTGAGATAATCGGCCGTCGGCGCGCCGGGGCGAATTCCCGCAATAAACCCGCCGTGTTTACGTAGGTTATCAGCGACCTCATCGGTATTGAAGATAATCGTGATGTAGAAAAAGGTGAAAATTACGATGAGTGACAAGAATACGAGCTCGTAATATGGATCGCCGCCATGAAACTGTTGAAAGAACGCGTAAACCTGTGACCACGCCGAGGTCGGATTGTTTGGGTCGGCTGGGAAGGCGGAAAATAGCGTCTGCGGCATGGCCAGCACAGATGACGCGAAAATGACAGGAATAACTCCGCCCATGTTGATCTTCAGCGGCAAGCTCGTTTCCTGGCCCCGAAAAGTCTGGCTTCCGACCCGCCGACTTGCATAGCTAATCGCAATATTTCGCCTGGCCGATTCGACGTATACAACGAGAGCAATCAACGCGACCAGAACAACGATGAGGAATATCACCCCAAGCGTCAGCATCGGGTCACCCGCACTGACGCGGCCCGCGATCTGCGTAATTGCGCCTGGCAGGCCGATGACGATACCGGCGAAAATGAGCAGTGAGATACCGTTTCCGATGCCGCGTTCTGTAATCTGCTCACCCAGCCACATCACGAAAATCGTACCGGTCGTAAGTGTGATGACGATCAGCGCGGTTGCCCACCAGGTTTCCGGTATTATCCCGTTGCGGCTGAGCCAGGTAGCGACAAAGAAGGTTTGGACGGCACACAGAACGACGGTTGAGTACCGTGTCCACTGGTTCATCTTCTGTCGGCCTACTTCACCCTCCTCCTGAATTTTCTTCATCGTCGGCGACAGCACCGGAAGAAGCTGCATGATGATGGACGCCGTTATATAAGGCGTAACACCGAGGGCAAAAACTGAGATAGTCCGGAAATTCCCGCCCGAAAACAGATCGAGAACCCCTAAAAGCGTACCGGCGACGTCACCCCATACACGCTCAAGCTGTGCACTGTTGATACCTGGCGCCTGAACGTGGGCTCCGAATCGGTAAACCGCCAGCAGGCCAAGAGTGAAGAGAATTCTCGTCCTCAGCTCCGGAACTCTGAACATGTTCTGAACAGCACTAAAAAACTTATCCATGGTGGGGTCCGTGGTCACGGCTGGCAGCCAAATAGGCTAAATGCCGCGACAAATCGCTATGCGGTCTGGGCCGAGGCCTTTTCGATAATCGTAGCCGCACCGCCGGCCTTTTCAATCTTGTCTTTAGCCGTTTTAGTGAAACGATGGGCTGAAATATTTAACGACTTTGAAACTTCGCCGGTTCCAAGAATAACCAGATCATGTTTAGCCTTCTTGATGAGACCTCGTTGATGGAGAATCTCGGGCGTGATCTCGTCGCCTGACCCAAAATTCTCTTCGATTTTGCTCAGACTTATCTCAATCCACTGTTTCTTAAAGATGTTTGTAAACCCGCGTTTAGGCAAGCGGCGCTGGAGGGGCATCTGACCGCCCTCAAATCCGATCTTGCTGCTGTAACCCGAACGCGATTTCTGTCCTTTGTGACCGCGACCGGCCGTCTTGCCCAAGCCAGAGCCCGGGCCACGTCCCACGCGTTTCTTTTTATGCGTCGAGCCTTCTGCCGGATGCAAATTATTTAATGATAATGCCATCTCAATTCCCCGTCGATAAACAAGGGCCCAGCGAAACCCGGGCCCAAACAGCCCTATTCAACAATTCTTAGCAAATGCGGCACTTTCGCGACGATTCCGCGTGTCGCTGGCGAGTCCGGACGAATAATCGTCTGGTTAAGCTTGGTGATGCCGAGGGACTTTATAATATTCTTCTGCTTTTGCGCATACCCGATCATGCTCCGGTAATACTGGATCTTGACCTCGCTGCCTGCATTTATTTCTGATTTCTTTGCCATGATAAATCCGTTTCGGGTCCGCATTACGCCCGAGTGCCAGACTGATGAGATCTGTCTCTTAAACCAATTCTTCGATCTGTTTGCCACGCAGTCGGGCTACCTCCAAAGGGTCTTTCATCCGCATCAAGCCGTTAAAAGTCGCCCTAATCACATTATGAGCATTATTTGAGCCCAATATCTTAGTGCGGACGTTGTGCACACCCAGTGACTGGAGAACCGCACGCACGGCACCGCCAGCGATTACGCCCGTGCCCTCCGCAGCAGGCTTTAACAAGACTCGGCCCGCTCCATATTCCCCGATCATTTCATGCGGAAGCGTACCCGCAATAAGTGGAACTCGGATCAGATTGTTCTTCGCCGCTTCGACGGCTTTCTTGATAGCGTTGGGAACCTCTTTGGCCTTTCCGGTGCCAAATCCAACGTGGCCAGCCTCGTCACCTACGACAACGAGTGCGGCAAACGACATATTCTTACCACCCTTAACCACCTTCGTCACGCGATTAATAGAGATCAACTGATCCTTAAGGAGGAGACCGCCGGGAGCTATTTTCTGTTTTGACTTCATCATATGTTGGACCGCGGACGCTGGCCCGCGTTAAACGACCCTACTTTAAGCCGCCTCACCTGCATCCGGTGCTGGTTTCTCCGTTTCATGTTTGTTCAATCCGGCTTCGCGTGTGGCATCTAGGAGAGCCTTCACACGACCGTGATAAACATAGCCCCCGCGATCGAACACGACCGTTGAGATTCCAGCTGCCTGGGCTCTCTCCGCGATCACTTTTCCAATCGTCTTGGCCGCTTCCACATTGCCGCCCGTTGAGCCTTTCAAAGCCTTCTCAGTCGTTGACGCAGTTGCCAGGGTTTTCCCGCTTTTGTCGTCGATGACCTGGGCGTAAATGTGGTTTAGACTGCGAAAAACCGCCAAGCGTGGCCGGTCCGCCGACCCGTTGACTTTCTTCCGGATGCGGCTGTGGATGCCCTGCCGAATATCTGACCTACTCTTCTGTGCCATAACTACCTCTACATTGTTAGAGTTAGTAGAGTTTGTGTCGAGTTTAGGAAGTAAGAAGGTACTCACCACCCATTCAACTCTACGAACTCTGAAAACTCTGAAAACTATTTACCCGTCTTACCCGGTTTCAATCTATAAAGCTTGTCGGAATAGCGAACGCCCTTGCCCTTGTAGGCGTCTGGTTTTCGCAGCCGATTCAATTCCGCAGCTACCTGGCCTAGCTTTTGCTTGTCGATGCCGCTCAGTGTGATCGTCGTTTGATACTGATTTATGCTGTTCTTCGTATTGACGCGTTCGGTCTTCGCATCGATCCCGTCCGGAAGCGGATATACGATCGGATGGGAATATCCCAGTGCGAAAACGATCTTTTTGCCTTGAACATCGGCCTTGTATCCCACGCCGACTATATCGAGGTCCTTTGTAAAGCCCTCGGTAACACCAAGCACGGCATTATTCGCCAATGCCCGAGCGAGCCCGTGAAATGCCGCCTGATCATCGCCCGACCTTTCCGCGGTCAGCGTGCCATCTTCCTGTCTGAAGGTCACGCCCGCCGGGATAGGCGTCTTCAGCGTACCCTTGGGCCCTTTTACTTCCACCTCGCCCTCACCGATCGTCACGGTGACACCGGAGGGGATGGTTATCGGTTTTTTTCCTACTCTAGACATAAACTTTCTAATTCCCAGCCCCATTCGAGCGGCCAGCATTGGCGTCATCACCAACTGTTAATAGATTTCAGCCAATATTTCGCCGCCGACGTGCTCCGCTCGTGCGCGTTTCCCACTCATTAGGCCTTTGGAGGTAGATACGATATTGACACCGTACCCGCCGAGCACCTTGGGGATATCGGCCGAGCCCACGTAGACGCGGCGACCAGGGGTCGAAACTCTCGAAAGGTGAGTGATTGACGAAACGCCTTTCGCATCATAGCGGAGAAAAACGCGAATCTGATACTTGATTCCCTCGCCCTTAACCGAAAAATTATTGATGTAGCCCTCTTCTTTCAAAATGCGGGCCACCTCCATTTTCAGCTTTGAGCCGGGAATATCGACGCGGGTGTGATTCGCACGAATAGCGTTGCGAATCCGCGTGAGCATATCGGCTATTGGATCTGTCATTACTCTTATTACTCCGTAAACTATTTTCCAATTCCAAATCCCACAATAATCGGGGATATGAATCTGGACTCCGCAATTCTTACCAACTCGACTTGACGACCCCCGGAATCTGCCCTTCCAAGGCAAGTTTCCTCAAAGCAATTCGCGACAGGCCGAATTTGCGAAGGTATCCGCGTGTGCGGCCGGATTGAGAACACCTGTTTCGCACCCTCGACGGGCTGGCGTCACGCGGCATCTTTTGCAGCCGAATCACGGCTGCGTCAACCTCTTCCAAAGTTGATTTCGGATTATTGACGATAGCCTTCCATTCTGTACGGCGTGCCTTGTAAAGCTCCACCATATCGCGACGGCGTTCGTTCATCACCACTTTGCTAATCTTTGCCATATCTGATTATAAATTTCCCAATTCGATTATTGCTTAAACGGCATTCCCAACGATTTCAACAGTGATCTCGCCTGCTCATCGGTCTTTGCAGTGGTTACGATCGAGATGTTCATTCCGCGAGTCTTATCGACCTTATTAAAATCAATTTCAGGAAAAATAAGCTGCTCCCGAATACCGAGCGTATAATTCCCTCGTCCATCGAAAGCCTTACCGGAGATGCCCCGAAAGTCTCGGACTCTCGGAAGCGCAACCGATATCAACCGGTCGAGAAACTCGTACATCCTCTCGCCGCGGAGCGTAACCATTGTGCCGATCGCCATACCTTGCCGCAGCTTAAAGGCTGCAATCGACTTTTTCGCCTTTGTGATTACCGGCTTCTGTCCTGTCACGGATTTCAGTTCTTCCGTCGCGACATCGAGAATCTTCGCGTTAGAGCTGGCCTCGCCGAGGCCCATATTGACGATCACCTTTTCGATCTTGGGGATCGCCATTGGATTCTTGATCTCAAACTCTTTCGCAAGCGCCGGAGCGATCTCATTCTTGTATTTTTCTCTCAACCTGGCCATTATTTTCTACGCCTCGTCTATCTGCCCCGCTTCATCGGCGGATTTCTTGCTGTGATCACGACGGTAGGTACCGCTCGTCTCAAAAACCTTTCCGCTTTTGGCAACCCGAACCTTTTCGCCGTCGCGAGTCTCATATTTGACTTTAGTGGGCTTGCCCGACTCTGGATCGATCAGTGCAACGTTCGAAATGCTCACCCAAGCTTCCTGCTCCATGATCCCGCCTTCGCGGTTCATCTGAGGCATCGGTTTCCGGTGACGCTTAACGATCATCGCCCCCTCGACCTTGACCTTGCTCTTGCCGGCGTCAACGGCAATCACGCGGCCGCGATACGGCTGGCGTTTGCCTTCGGTGTCATAGCGGTTGTACTCTTTGCCGGCGATAAAAACGACTTGGTCGCCCCGCTTTATCCTCGACTTTCCTTTTGCTGTCTTAACCGTTTTCATTACTTATCCCAATCCCTTCAAAGACCTGTCTAGATAACTTCCGGAGCCAGACTCACGATCTTCATAAAATTCTTCTCGCGAAGCTCGCGGGCGACGGGGCCGAACACTCGAGTTCCGACCGGCGATCCATCATCCTTGATCAGCACGGCTGCATTTTCGTCAAAACGAATATAGGTGCCGTCTTTGCGCCTGACTTCTTTCCGCGTGCGTACGATCACCGCATTGTAAACCTTGCCTTTTTTTGCGGTGCCTTCCGGAGCGGCTTCCTTAACAGTCACTTTGATGGTATCGCCGAGCCTGGCTATCTTAGCCGTTGATCCGCCAACTGGCATGATCATTTCCACCCTTTTGGCCCCTGAATTGTCTGCGACCGCTAACGAGGTCTGCATCTGAATCATAAATTTCTCCTACATACGAACGCCCGATCCACGATACCGCCGGTCAGGTGCCGCTCAGAACTACAACTCAGCCTTCTGAAGGATCTCCACCACTCGCCAGCGTTTGCGCGCTGATAGTGGGCGTGTCTCGACAATTTTTACCTTATCGCCAATTTTTGCTCCGAGGTCGTCGTGGGCCATAAACTTCTTCCGCTTCCTGACGTACTTGCGGTACACCGGGTGTTTGACCAAACGATCGACGCGAACTGTGACCGTCTTTGTCATTTTGTCGGAGGCCACAATTCCCACTTTCTCGGCACGCTTGTGCACCTTCCCAGTAGGCAAATCTTCGGTGGAGCCACCACCCACGACGGCCGCAATATTCGCGGCACCTTTTCCGACAGCAACAGCTACGGTTTCCAAAGCTCCGGCTGCGGTGCCAAGCACTGAATCCAGGATCCCTGTCGTACCGGCAGTTTCCGCTTCGGAGTTCGATTTGCGCGTTTTCTTTGCGGGCGCATCGGCCTCATCGGCACTGGCCGCGCCAGCTTCAGCCGGAGAGGCCTCGCTGGTCGAAGCGTCACCGTCGGCCGGCGTGGCTTCGACTGCTGTCGCGTCGACCGCGCCGGCATCAGCCGCCTCTACTACTGTCTCTTCGACTTCGTCTTTTTTCTTTCTTGGCATTATCTATTCTCGCCTTACGCTTTAGCCGTTTCGGCCTCGGATTCCTTTTTATTCAGCAAGGTGTAGACCCGTGCAAGTGTCTTCCTCTCGCGTCGAATGTCGTTCACCACCTCGCCGACACCGAGCGTCTTGCGAAACTTGAGCCTAAACAATGACTCCTTGAGTGCATCCGCCTGGTCTGTTAATTCAACGGCGGTCATTTCGCCGAGTTGATCTAATTGTTCTTTGCGTTTCATCTCTTAAACGATGCCTCCCTCGAGGTCCGCCCTTGTTACAAACTTGGTCTTAATCGGAAGTTTCTGAGCGGCGAGCATCATCGCCTCGCGTGCCAGAGCCTCATCCACACCTTGAATCTCGTACAACACGCGTCCCGGCTTTACAGGTGCGACCCAGTGATCCGGAGCTCCCTTGCCGCTTCCCATACGAGTCTCGGCGGGTTTACGGGTAATAGGCTTGTCCGGGAAAATCCGGATCCAAATCTTGCCACCGCGTTTTACGTGACGAGTCATCGCAATACGGGCCGCCTCGATCTGACGGTCGGTAATCCATGCCGCTTCCAATGTTTTCAAGCCAAAATCACCGAAGCTTAGCTTCTCGCCCCGCGTCGCTTTTCCGCGCATGCGGCCCTTCATCACTCTACGGCGTTTGACCTTTTTCGGCTGTAACATATCAATTCCCTAATTCCAGATTTCAAATTCCAGATCTCAAACGATTTCAAACCTGAAATCTGGAATCTGGAATTCTCAGTTATCTTCCCCGGTCGTCGCGGCGCGGCCGGCGATCTCGCATTGCTCCACGGTCGACCTTTACTTCATTCATCGGATCGGTCGTCGTACCACGAGCCATCGAACCATTGGGGTCGAGGATTTCACCGCGATAAATCCACACTTTTACGCCAATAATTCCAAATGTCGTAAGTGCCTCGGCAAATCCGAAATCGATGTCAGCTCGCAGCGTGTGGAGAGGCAAGCGTCCCTGCAGTGACCATTCAGTTCGCGCGATCTCAGCCCCATTCAAGCGGCCGGCGATCATTACCTTTATGCCCTGGGCTCCGAACCGCTGCGATTCCTCCATCGTCTTCTTCATCGCACGCCGAAACATAATTCGTTTCTCCAGCTGCTGCGCGATCTTCTCGGCCTGGAGTTGTGCATTCAGCTCAGGATGCCTAATTTCCTGTATCGATATCAGAACCTCACGTCCGGTTTTTCTGGAGAACTCCTCACGCAGACTCTCAATCTCGGCACCTTTGCGTCCAATAATAATACCGGGTCGCGAGGTGTAGATGATGATCTTGAGCCGAGCTGCGGCACGTTCAATATCAATGTGCGACACGCCGCCGCCGCTGAACTTTCTCTTCAACTCGCGTTTAAGCTTGAGGTCTTCGGCCAGGAACTTTGCAAAGTCCTGCTTCGCAAACCAGTGAGAATGCCAATCTTTGTTATAGCCGACCCTAAAGCCGTATGGATGAACTTTCTGTCCCATAATTATCGGAACGCGGACGCTGACGGCCGCTGCTCTCTCCCTGGGCGTGCGGACAATGTCCGCATTGCGCCTACTGCCTTTCCAAGTCCTCGTTTATCTTCTGCTGCGCCTCATCGGCAGGCTGAGTCTCGTTCGCCTCAGCCGGAGTTTGTGACTGCACATTCTTAGCATCCGCGGCTTCCGCATCACCCTTTGCCATTTCATCGGCCGAATTTTCATTCGCAGTGGGCTCGCTCGAGACGTCAGCCTCATCCGATCCGCTTGCTTCATCTGCCGCACGAGTTTCGGCTACAACTTCGCCGGTCGTTCCCGCCGGCTCGGATTGCATTTCCGCCGTCTCAACCGGCGTTGCGTTCACCACCACCGGCGAAGTCTCGACCTTCTGCTCAACCGTCAAATCAGGTTCTGCCGCGTCATCGCCCTTAGGAGCCTTTGCCGCCCGTGCGGGTGTCGGAGTATCAGCCTTCTTACTCGCCCTCGCAGCTTTTCGAGCGGCGATTCGCTCATCACGCAGGGCATCTAGTCTCACCTGCTCTTCGCTCTTAGCCTTTTCCTCGCTCGTAACCTGAATCGTGATATGACAATAATGTCGCTGTTCGCGGTACGCTCGCCCCTGCGGTGCCGGACGCATTCGCTTTCGGCCTTTGGTGGGGCCCATATCTACAAAACAAGTGTTTATCCACAAATCATCAGGGTCGATGGCGATATTATCCTGCTCCGCTTTATAAGTTGCATTCGCAATCGCAGAGTTCAAACACTGCGCGATCGGATCCGCAGCACGCTTATCCGTGAACTTGAGGATAGACAACGCCCGCGATACGCGAACGCCCCGAATCAGATCAATTACAAGCCGGGCCTTGCGTGGGCTGCCTTTGAGATATTTTGTCTTTGCTATCGCTTCCATTTCTTTAATGGTGAGCTGTGAGCCGTTGGCGGTTAGCAGAGATTTGACTGCTGACTGCTAACTGCTGACCGCTTACCTCCTCTTCGCCATCTTCTCCGCCTTGGTTCCGGGGTGGCCCTTAAACATCCGAGTCGGCGAGAATTCTCCGAGCTTATGACCCACCATATTCTCAGTGACAAAGACGGGGATGTGCCGTTTTCCGTTATGGACGCCGAAGGTCAAACCGACCATATCAGGCGTAATTGTCGACCGTCGCGACCAGGTCTTAATCGCAGGCGGCTTTGGGCCTCCGTCGGAGATCCTTCGCAGCATCTTCTGGACGCTAAGATCGATAAATGGTCCTTTCTTCAGTGAACGTGGCATATCTAATATTCCAGATTCCGGATTCCAGATTCCAGATTCCGATATAGAATCTGAAATTTGAAATCAAAAATTATTTCCGTCGTCTATCCTTCACGATCATATTCGTGGTGCGTTTGTTTCGCCGCGTCTTATAACCGCGTGTCGGCTGGCCCCATGGGGTGACCGGGTTACGGCCGCCCGATGTTTTACCCTCGCCTCCGCCGTGCGGATGATCGACCGGATTCATCGCGACGCCGCGAACTTTTGGCCGACGCCCGAGCCATCGAGAACGCCCCGCTTTACCGAGCGAAACGTTTTCATGCTCCGTGTTCCCTACCTGGCCGACGGTCGCCATACAAACCACCGGGACCTTTCGAACTTCCCCCGATGGCATTCGCAACTGCGCGTAATCGCCCTCTTTTGCAACAATCTGTGCAAATCCACCGGCTGAACGCACCATCTGACCGCCTTTCCCGGGCCGCATCTCAATGTTGTGAACCTCGGTACCGAGCGGGATATTCTTGATGGGCAGAGCATTCCCGGGCAGAATGTCCGCTTCCTCGCCGCTCAGTATCTGCGTGCCCACTTTTAATCCGACCGGAGCGATAATGTAACGCTTTTCACCATCCAGATACGTGATCAATGCGATGTGCGCCGAACGGTTAGGATCATATTCGATCTGCGAAACGTTGCCGGGGATACCCAGTTTGTTCCGCTTAAAATCGATGATACGGTAATGGCGCTTATGGCCGCCGCCGCGTCGGCGAACCGTAATACGTCCATCGCTGTTGCGACCCGATATTCGTTTTTTGGCCTCGAGCAGTGATTTTTCGGGCACTGCGTTCGGGGTCAATTCATCGCGCGTCAGGTACGTTTGATAACGCCTGGCCGGGGATGTCGGTTTTAATCTTTTGATACCCATAACAAGTTAATCGTGAACCGTAAATCGTGAATGGAAAGTAATCCCTATTTACGATTCACGATTTACTATTCACTAAATCGCTTCCGCGTAATCCACCATCGGCTCACCCTTCCGCAGGGTAACGTAAGCCTTTTTCCAAGCGGGACGGCGACCTTCGATGCGCCCTCGTTTCTTTACCTTCCCGTCATATTGGACGGTACGAACGGCTGCAACCTTGACGTTAAAGATCTCTTCAACGGCGCCTTTGATCGCGATCTTATTAGCTTTTTTGTCAACGCGAAAGGTAAGCACCTGTCCGGCCTTCCGATCGTCGTTGTCTTCACTCGAAACTTCTTTCAACAGGACGCTCTTCTCCGTTATCACGGGCGATTTTAAGATGTCCCAGACGGCTAATTTACTCATTGTCGGCAGCCTCCTTCTTGGCTTCAGACGCCTTAGGTGTTTCCAAGACTGTCTCTGCAGGTACGTCAGTTGACGCATCCACCGACGCCGGTTCAGCATCCATCTCGACCGGAGACGAATCACCCGACTCATCAGCCGAGGCCTTCTTTGCCGACTTCCTGACCTTCGGAGCTACGTCTTTAGCATTGATCGCATTCCGAGGCTCCTCGGCCGTCTGCTTTGCGGCCTTCGGAGCCTTCACTTTCGCCGTCTTTGGTTTCGCCTCGACCGGAGTGACTGCGACTTCTTTAACTTCTTCGCCGATCTTTCCGCTTTCACGTTTTGGATCCAGCAAAGCGCTGAGTTCATCAAGGGCAGATCTTGAGATTAGGAGCTTTTCGTGATAAATAATGTCGTAAATATTGAGCCCAAAACTGTTCGTAACCTTGGTCTTGCGAACGTTTCGCGACGACAGGATCAGATTTTCGTTATCAAGCGAGTCGATGATCAGAGTCTTTGTCGCTTGATTCTTCTCAAAAAGTCCAAGTGTACCCAGAACACCGAGAAAGCCGCTAGTTTTCGAGTTCTCAAATCCAAACTCATCGATGATAATCAAATTGCCTTCTCGCAATCTCCCAGACAAAGCCGAACGCAGAGCCCCTCGACGCATCTTCTTGGGCATCTGGTACGACCAATCCCGTGGCTGCGGACCGTGAACATTACCACCACCCTTCCAAAGAGGTGACCGAATCGAAGCAATGCGAGCCCGGCCAGTTCCCTTTTGCTTCCACAGCTTGCGCCCCGAACCCGAGACGTTTCCGCGAGTCTTCGTCGCCGAAGTTCCCTGACGGCCATTCGCCTGGTAATTCATCACCGCCGAATGGATAAGAGCTTCATTAAGTTCCACGCCAAACACGGCGTCGAGCAGCTCGACATCCCCGACTTCCTTATTCTTCAAATTGCGAACCTTTACGGTAGGCATAATTTCTCACTCCGTTCGAGTCTGATGTCTTTAGTCTTTAGTCTTTAGTCGTGAGCCGGATGTTTTTCTTGCTCCGGACTTAACACTCCGGACTTAAGACTTTTTCACAATTACCAAACCACCATTTGGACCAGGTACCGCCCCGCGTACCATCAAGAGATTGTTCTCGATATCAACTTTCGCAATGGTCAGATTCTGGACCGTTACCCGTGCGTCGCCCATATGTCCCGAAGACCGAGTTCCCTTGATAACCCTTGATGGGTAAGCCGACTGACCGATCGAACCAGGAGCCCGAACATTCATCGAACCGTGAGACTCTGGCCCACGCTGGAAATTGTGGCGCTTGATCGTACCCGCAAACCCGCGTCCCTTCGACTTGCCGACCACGTCGATCTTGTCGCCGTCCGCAAACAGGTCGACCTTTACCTGATCGCCCACGGAGGCGTCCACTTCGTCCGTCTGACGGAGCTCTCTTAAAATCCGCGTCGGCGGCAAACCGCCGCCAGTTTTCTCAAAATGCCCGCGAAGCGGTTTCGATACGTTCTTCAAACGCACCGGCTTGTCTTCGACCAGGCCGAGCTGCACGGCGTTATAGCCATCACGTCCCACCGCGCTCTTCGTCTGCACTACTACGCACGGGCCCGCTTTGATGACAGTCACCGGAGTAACCGTACCATCCTCAGCAAAAAGCTGCGTCATTCCGACTTTTCTACCGATGATTCCGCTTATCATAAGTTCCTAGAGTTCGTAGGGTTTCATTGAGTTTGTAGAGTTACTCAATGAACCCTACGAACTCTATAGACGCTATAAACTAGTTTTTCCCAAACGCTTTGATCTCGACATCTACTCCAGCGGGCAAATCCAGCTTCATCAGAGCATCGACCGTCTCAGCGGTCGGGTCGAGGATGTCCATTAGGCGCTTATGCGTCCTGATCTCAAACTGCTCACGAGATTTCTTGTCTACGTGCGGCGACCTGAGAACCGTCCATTTATTCTTAATGGTCGGTAGAGGAATCGGCCCTGCGATTCTCGCACCGGTTCGTTTCGCGGTATCCACGATTTCAGCGGTGGACTGGTCAAGTACCCGATGATCGTACGCCTTAAGCTTGATGCGAATTTTCTCGTTCAACATAATTTAGTTATCAGCTATCAGCTATCAGCTATTTGGATAAACCGGCCACCGTTATTCAACTACTTCCGACACCGTACCGGCACCGACTGTTCGGCCGCCTTCACGGATGGCGAATCTCAAGCCTTTTTCCATGGCGATCGGAGCGATGAGCTCGATCTCCATCTGGATGTTGTCGCCCGGCATCACCATCTCGACGCCCGTCGGCAGGTGTGCGACGCCGGTCACGTCCGTTGTTCTGAAGTAGAACTGCGGGC
>JBBJMG010000021.1:0-35381 GCA_037720205.1 Pyrinomonadaceae bacterium | reverse complement strand
CCTTGATATTCTCTTCCAACTCCTCAAGCGACTCGCCCTGGGTCATGATCTCGGGGTGTTCGAGCAACTTGCCCAAACAAAATTTGCCTATATTGCTCCAAGCATCATTAATTACTCCCCCAGCGCGAGGATCAACCAAGGTACATCAAATCGGTCGGTGACTAAACCAAACGCGGGCGACCAAGCCACTTTGGTCAACGGAGTGGTGATCTGACCACCTTCCGCGAGACCGTCGAATATCCGCTCGGCTTCGGCGACATCCTTTACGTGCAGAGCGACGTTAAAGCCCTGCATCGGCTTGAAATCTTCCTCAGTGAGATCATTTCCCAGAATGGCGTAATCGCCAATCTGAATCTCCGCAAATCTGATCTGTTCCGGTGCTGCTTCGACGGAACCCGGCGGCAACTCTGCGTCGTTGCCTCCAAATGTATTCATGACCGTAATTTTTCCGCCCAATACCTCCTCGTACTGTTCGAACGCCTGACGGCACTGGCCATTAAACGCTAATTGGGTCATCACTTGCATAGCTCTAATTACTGACTGCCGTGCCCTTAATCTTCGCGATCACTTCTTCGGCCACGTTACGCGGAGCCTCGGCATATCGCTCAAAGTGCATCGACGACGTCGCACGGCCCTGGGTCGACGATCGGAGATCGGTCGTGTAACCAAACATCTCCGACAGCGGCACGAAAGCTGTGACCACCGAAACATTGCCCGGACGCGGTTCCATCTTGTCGATCTGGCCGCGGCGGCGGTTAAGATCGCCGTTCACGGCCCCCATATATTCTTCGGGCGTAACTACCTCGATACGCATGATCGGCTCAAGCAAAACCGGTTTTGCTTTTTTCACCGCATCCTGGAATGCGAATGAACCGGCCAATTTGAATGAAATTTCGTCGGAATCGACTTCGTGATACGAACCGAATAAAAGCCTTACCTTAATATCCACCAACTCATATCCGGCCAAATAGCCTCGGCCCATGGCATCTCTGATACCTTCCATCGTCGGCTTGATGAACTGACGCGGTATCGAACCGCCGGTGATCTTGTCTTCAAAGACAAAGCCCTCGCCCGGAGCCGGCTCGATCTCGAGCTCCACGTGCCCAAACTTCCCGCGGCCGCCCGACTGTTTCTTATAGATCTCTTTCCCGGGGGCCCCTTGAGTAATCGTCTCGCGATAGGCGACCTGAGGTTTACCGACGTTTGCCTCGACGCCAAACTCCCGCTTCATGCGATCGACAATAATTTCGAGGTGAAGCTCGCCCATGCCGGCGATGATCGTCTGGCCCGTTTCGTGATCGGTATTGACGCGGAAACTCGGGTCTTCTTGAGCCAGGCGGTTGAGTGCGATGCCCATCTTGTCCTGGTCCTGACGGGTTTTCGGTTCGACGGCGACCCGTACGACCGGCTCCGGGAAATCCATCGATTCCAGAATGATCGGTTTCGATTCGTCCGCAACGGTGTCGCCGGTGGTGGTATTTTTCATACCGCCGATAGCGACGATCTCTCCGGCAGAAGCCGATTCGACATCTTCGCGCTTGTTGGCGTGCATCAACATCAGTCGCCCGACGCGTTCCTTCGAATCTTTGATCGTGTTCGTCACATACGAGCCCGAAGTTACAGTTCCCGAATAAATACGCACAAAGGCGAGCTGCCCGAGGTGCTTGTCGGCCATCAGCTTGAAAACAAGCCCTGAAAAAGGAGCACTCGCATCTGGCGGACGGGTTTCGATCTCGTTTGTACGGGGATTCTCGCCCTCGATGGCAGGAATGTCGAGGGGACTCGGGAGAAAATCGACGACTGCATCAAGCAGTGTCTGAACGCCCTTATTCTTAAACGCCGAGCCGGTAAATACCGGCACGATCTTCATCGCGAGCGTTCCAGCGCGAAGTGCCTTGCGAATTTCATCCTCCGAAACGGCCTCGCCTTCGAGGTATTTCATCATCAGATCGTCATCAATCGCAGAAACTGCCTCGACGAGTTTTTCGCGGGCTGCTTTTGCAGGCTCGACAAGATCCGCCGGAATGTCTGTAATGTCGTATTTAGCTCCCTTTTCCTCATTCTTCCAGACAAAGGCCTTCATCGTGATCAGATCGACAACGCCCGAGAAGTGCTCTTCGAGGCCGATCGGTATCTGCATCGCTACCGCATTTGCACCGAGGCGGTCAAGGATAGACTGGAAACTGCGGTCGAACGAGGCGCCTGAGCGATCAAGCTTATTAATAAAGCAGATACGCGGCACGCCGTATTTATCGGCCTGTCGCCACACTGTTTCCGACTGCGGCTCGACACCGGCAACACCATCGAAAACACAAACCGCACCGTCCAACACTCGAAGGGACCGCTCAACTTCCATCGTGAAGTCAACGTGTCCCGGAGTGTCGATAATATTTATGCGGTGCTCGACGTTGTTACGCGTCCAGAAACAGGTAGTGGCAGCGGATGTAATCGTAATACCGCGCTCCTGCTCCTGCTCCATCCAGTCCATCGTCGCTGTGCCCTCATGGACCTCGCCAATCTTGTGGGAAACACCGGTATAGAACAAAATACGCTCAGTCGCCGTGGTCTTACCCGCGTCGATATGGGCCATGATGCCGATATTTCTAAATCTGTCTAAACTAATCGAAGCCATTGATCTTTGATCTTTGTTCTTTGATAAAATGCTGATCCAAGGGGCTCCCTCAAAGATCAAAAATCAAAGGTCAAAGATCCTCTTAAAATCTATAGTGCGCAAACGCCTTGTTTGCCTCCGCCATGCGGTGAACGTCGTCCTTCTTCTTCATCGCTCCGCCGCGTCCGTTTGCGGAATCGAGGAGCTCGCCAACCAGACGGTCTTCCATCGTTTTTTCGCTACGGTTGCGGGCATTGGTCACGATCCAACGGATCGCAAGCGTGTTGCGCCGGTCGCGCGAAACTTCTAACGGTACCTGATATGTGGCCCCGCCGATACGCCGCGATTTAACTTCAAGTGCGGGTGCGACCGAGTCGAGAGCCTTTTTGAACATCTTCAGGGCCTCTTCGCCCGATTTCTCGGCCATCTTCGTCATTGCTCCGTAAAAAATCTGTTCAGCGACGCTTTTTTTCCCTTCCCACATCAAGCCGTTGATAAATTTCGTCACGGCGATACTGTTATAGATCGGATCTGGAAGGACCTCGCGTTTTCCTGCAACTCTACGTCTAGGCATAAATCTATTTCGCTCCCTTAGGACGTTTCGCACCGTACTTCGAACGGGCCTGGTTGCGGTTTGCAACGCCAGAGGCGTCGAGCGTGCCGCGGATAACGTGATATCGAACACCCGGCAGATCCTTTACACGGCCGCCGCGGATTAGCACGATCGAGTGCTCCTGCAGGTTATGGCCGATACCTGGAATGTACGTCGTGACCTCGATCTGATTTGTTAGGCGAACACGGGCGACCTTACGCAATGCCGAGTTGGGCTTCTTTGGCGTTGAGGTATAGACACGCGTGCAAACCCCGCGTTTCTGCGGATTTGCCTGCAGAGCCGGGCTGGCGGTCTTGTATTTGACCCGCTCACGACCCTTACGAACCAGTTGATTAATTGTCGGCATATTTAAAACGCAAAACTAACGTCTTACCTGACTCTTACTCGGATCGGATCCGGCAGTTAGCTCAAGCAGCTCTCGCTGACAAGAATTAGCTAAATTATGTAAAAACCTCGAAAAAATGAGTCTTTGCTGTAGCGTGGCAATAAGAAAAGGTCAATAACCGGCGACCAGAGATGGCCGCCTATTACGCAACAATTCGTGAACTCAAATTTTCAAAAATCCCCGTCATTACGATTGCGAATCGCTATGACGCCACAGACAGTCAAGTCCGAAACTTTAGATACTATAAATTCAGGCAGACGCTGTCAAGCGGCGAGAACACGAAAGAAAATCTCAGACTGAACCGGCACGCACGGATGAGATAAGTTGATCTTTTGCCCGGAGTCACGATCTGCGGTCAAAGGTTCGGCGAAAGTCTTTGCCCTCCATCGTGACGGTTTTGCACATTTCGAAGAGGCGGGAGCGGAGTCGCACGCCGATCCGATCCTCGAGTGTCTCCTTGCCGTCGCTCGGCCTGTCGTCGGCGTAATTGGTGGTGAAGATGGTCAGTTTGCGGCTGTTGTAGCGCGTGTTGATGACGTGGGCCATTGTATCGCGGACCCAGTCGGTCGGCTTTGACGAGCCTAGCTCATCGAGGACGAGGATCTCGGCATTCAGCACCGGGGCCAGTACGCCCAGCTCGGATGCGTGGGTAGAAGCGTTGTAAGAATCCTGAATTTCCTTGAGTAGCGACCCAAAATCATAAAATAGGCACGAGAAGCCGCGCTCGGTGAGGCCTTTCAGGATCGATACGGCAAGGTGAGTCTTCCCCAGCCCGACGCCGCCCATCAATAGCAGACCGCGGCTCACGGCCGGATATTCGTGGTTTAGCGTGAGTGCTAGCTGATGGGCTATCCGCTGCGATTCGTTTTGCGGTTTGTAGTTGTGAAAATGAAAACCGTCGTAGCGTTTTGGCAGCCGCACGCTGGCGAACTGACCGTCTTTTGACTTTAATTTGCGGCATGCGCAGATTCGCGCTCCGTGGCCGCTCACCACCTCCATCCCGGTACCAAAACATTTTGGGCACTCATCGGAAATCGCCTCGGCGTGGCCGACGGGCTCCGGAAGGTTGGCTTTTGGTACAGCTTTCAATACGGACTTTCGCGCTTTTTCGTCGTTCATCTGGTTAGAGATACTGCGGGCGGACTGAATTATAGCACCGGACGTTACGATTCCACATTCGTACGCAGGGAGTGACTCCGGCTATGATATATTTGGCATTTGCCGTTTATTTATGAGCATTATTCGCAGTTTAATGATCAGGTTTGGCTTAGCCGACCTCAGCGCGGAGCGGGCTCCGATCAGCGTTTTTGTGCTGGATGACGACACGCGTCGGCACAGATGGTTTATTAAGAGGTTTGAGGGAGACGAGGTCGATGTCGCGGAAAATGTCGAGGAGGCGAAAGAGCTATTGGCGTCCGAAAGCTACGATGCCGTTTTCTTGGATCACGACCTGTTGCCGCACCATTACGAGTCAAACGATCATGACGACTTTGCCGCTACTGGTTACGCGATAGCAGAATGGCTGCGGGAGCGGCCCGAGCTGCAGAGAGCGGCGACCATTGTCGTACACACCCGCAACGCCGAGGCCGCTGTTCGCATGGTAGAGAAACTAAGGGAGACCGGCCGCAACGTCGAGTACTGCGCCTTTCCCATGCTTGATCTTAAAATCAAGAACTACTGGAAACGATAGTTCGCTCCCGGCCTCTTATCTCAAACCCGCCATATCCCACTTTTTCACCACATCAATGATCAGACCGGCAACCTTGTCTGTCACTTTTTTGTAATAGAGATCGGCCTTTGCTTGATCGAACTTTGGATACCCCTGTCCTTTCTGATAAAGCCCGATCGACGAAGGAAACGGCACAGCTGACCACGTTCCCGCCGGCGGATAAGCGGTCGCCATGTCTGGCGTGTATTTGTCGGCGTGGACAAGCGTTGGATCGATCGCCTGAATAAATGCCGTCTCATTCAACCCGGCGTGGCCGCCGTCCTCGCCGAATACTTCCTTCGTTTCGTCGGACGCGAACGACCACCAGTTGATCACGAGTGTCCGAATACGTTTCTCAGTCGCGACCTCGGCCGCTACAGATTGCAGCACAGCCGTCTGAGCACCTCCATGGCCGTTCAGGATGATGATGTTTTTAAATCCATTCTTCGCCAAACCCTCGAGAATTTGTCTGACAAATGGCCGGTATGCGGCCTCGGTAATCTGAAACGCACCGGGATAAGCTTCCATCGACCCGGTGATGCCGTATGACAATGTCGGGGCGATCAGGGCATTGGTGCGGCGGGCAATCGTCTTGGCCATCGCAAATGGCGCGGTATTGTCAGCACCATTATTAATTACGCCATGAGGCTCCAGCGTCCCTGTGGCCAGGATCACGGTGTCGATTTTCGATGGCACAACGTCCCTGAACTCCATCCAGTTGATTCGATCCATCTCGCGAGTTGAGACAAAATCCCTTTGTACCTGCGCGTTTGCCGTGATTGTCACGACGATTCCTATAAGGACGGACAGTGCGACTTTCATTGTGAAACTCCTTTCATCAGCGAATGATATGTATTGAATGGCGTTTACCGGAGGCATACCGTTTACCTCCGCAGATATTTTCGCCCTTGAAGCTTTGAAGGCAGCAAATCACCTTCAGGATCGTTGCCCTCGTCCTTACCGTAGCCAAGATCCTTCATCAGCTTTGTGGGAGCATTGCGAATCTTCATGGGAACCGGCAGGTTGCCGAATTTTTTTGCGTCGGCCATTGCCTCGCCGATCGCATTTGTGGCGGAACGATCCTTTGCAGCATTGGCCAGAAACGCGACACCGTGAGCCAGATTGTGAATGCATTCGGGCATGCCTATGGTCTCGACAGCGCGGAATACGGCATTCGCAACAACCAATGCAGTAGGTTGAGCGAGCCCAACGTCCTCTGAGGCAAAAATGACCATGCGGCGAGCGACGAATTTAGGATCCTCACCGGACTCAAGCATCCGCGCGAGATAGTAAAGCGCGGCGTCGGGCTTGCTCGCACGCATCGATTTAATGAAGGCGCTGATTACGTTGTAATGCTCCTCACCCTTTTTGTCGTAGCGCAGGAATTTCGATTGAAGCGTCTCTTTGAGCGTGTCGAGAGTAATCGCGTCGTAGAGCCGCGACGTATTCTCGATCATTGTGATCGCCTGGCGAGCGTCGCCATTCGCCATCTCGATCAGCCATTCTTTTGAAGAGGCGTCGAGTTCAAAACCCGCCCGGTCGATGATCTCGGCCATGTCCGCTGCCGAGAATTCTTCGAGTACAAATACCCGCAGTCGGGAGAGCAACGCCGGAATAATCTCGAAACTCGGATTCTCGGTCGTCGCACCGATCAATACCAGATCGCCGTTCTCAACGAAGGGAAGGAGGAAATCCTGCTGAGCCTTATTAAACCGATGGATTTCGTCTAAAAACAGTACTCGGGGTCCGCCGCTAAGCGACGGTGTTTTGATGATCCGGCGAATATCATCCTTACCCGCGGAGACGGCGGACAGCTCGTAAAAATCGGCGTTTATCGCATTGGCGTAAATCCGTGCAAGCGTCGTCTTGCCCGTGCCGGGCGTTCCCCATAGGACAAACGAGAAAACATGCCCTTGCTCGATCGCGAGGCGCAGCGGCTTGCTTTCTCCTACGAGATGTCGCTGGCCAACGAATTCATCGAGGGTCCGCGGCCGGATCTGGTTGGCAAGAGGTTCCATTAGGCGATTGGTCAATTATATCGCAATCGCCTCGCCATCTTTGCAGGCGGACAAGGGAATGTACGATGCTGATTGACAATGATTCTTCTCGATCAAGACATCTGCGGCGATTTCGCGGCCTGCTCATCAAGAGAATGGCTCGAGACAAATGGCATCGGCAGTTACGCCTCATCAACGGTCTCAGGGGCAAATACGCGCCGTTATCACGCGATGCTTGTTGCCGCAATGAGGCCCCCACTCGGCCGCGTGGTTCTGGTCTCAAAGTTTGAAGAAACCGTCATCGTGGACGGCGAGCGATTTGACCTTTCGTCCAATCAGTATCCGGGTGCGGTGTACCCGGAAGGGTTCAAGTTCATCACAGAATTTCGGCTGGATCCATACCCAATATGGATTTATTCAGTAGCGGGACTGATTATCGAAAAATCTGTATTTATGGTCCACGGCGAGAATACAACCGTCTGCAGATGGAGAGCTCTCAACCAGCCTGCAATCCCGCATCTTAAGTTGCAGCTCGAGCTTCGTCCACTCCTCGCGGTCCGCGATCACCACGATTTGAGGCGAGAAGACCATTCGTTTGATGGTTTATTTGAGTTCAAATCGGGCTATGTCCATATGAACTCCGACGCAGAAATGCCGTCTCTCCATTTCGCACACAATGCTGTGGCGTGCGAGGCCGGCGGCGAGTGGTATCACAATTTTGAATATGCGATCGAGGCCGAGCGGGGGTTCGGCTTCCACGAGGACCTCTACCAACCGTTTGCCCTCACCTTCGACCTCTCTCTCACTGCCGACATTGTAGTTTCGACTGAAAGACGCGATCTCGCCGAGATCGAAAAGCTGCAGGCAGACGAAATTGAACGTCGCGAGAATCTGCTATCGAACATCGGAACACAGGGCGAGACACTTAAACTCCTGACTCTTGCCGCCGACCAATTCATCGTCGATCGCGGCGGTGGCAAGACGATCATCGCCGGCTATCACTGGTTCTCTGACTGGGGCCGCGACACGATGATCGCCCTTCCGGGCCTGACCCTCGCGACGGGTCGACCTGACATAGCTAAGACCGTTATTACCGAATTTGCAAAGCATATCTCGCAAGGAATGATCCCCAACCGATTCCCCGACCTCGGCGAGATGCCCGAATATAATAATGTAGACGCGACGCTATGGTTCTTGGAGGCGATAAGGGCCTATGTCGAGCATACTGGCGAGTATGATTTCGTACGAGTCGAACTTTACGACAAGCTCCGCGACATAATTGACTGGCATGTACGCGGAACTCGCTACAATATTCACGTGGACACTGACGGTCTGCTATTCGCCGGGGAGGAAGGCACGCAGTTGACGTGGATGGACGCGAAAATCGGTGATTGGGTTGCTACACCACGTATTGGCAAACCCGTCGAGATTCAGGCTCTCTGGTACAACGCTCTACGGATCATGGCGGAGTTCGCCACCAGGTTTGGCATCGAGGACAATTTCGACGAGATGGCCGATATCGCTCGCGAGAGTTTTAACGGCCAATTTTGGAACGGCTCGGCAAATTGTCTCTTCGATGTCGTCAATTCGAACTCACGCGACGCCTCGATTCGACCTAATCAGATCTTTGCAGTCAGCCTAAAACACTCAATGCTTTCACCCGTGCGAGCATTGGCCGTGGTCGAAAAAGTAGAATCGGAATTGCTTACACCGTACGGCTTGCGATCATTGTCGCGGGCCGATCCGCGCTACGTCGGGACCTACGTTGGGTCTCCGCAGGAGCGGGACGCTTCGTACCATCAAGGGCCTGTATGGGCCTGGCTCGTTGGGCCTTTCGTAGAGGCGTATCGGCGCGTGCATCCGGATGATGCATCGACCGAGCGATTTACTACCAAGCTGAGAGAACATCTCAGCGAGGCGATGCTCGGGCAGATATGTGAAATTTTTGATGGCGACGCACCGCATGCACCCCGCGGGTGTGCCGCTCAAGCGTGGAGCGTTGGCGAGCTGCTGCGAGCGAGTGAAAAATGAAAAAACGCCGTCCATATTGGACGGCGTTCTGTCTGTGGTGGCCAGAGACGGGGTCGAACCGCCGACACGCGGATTTTCAGTCCGCTGCTCTACCAACTGAGCTATCTGGCCGCTTTAACGCGAATTTGTAAGTCTAGATAAGAGCAAAAGAGTTGTCAAATTTTATGAGATGTGAAGTCACCGGACTTTGCAGCCTAATTCGAATTTGGTCTAAGCGTTCACCAGGAATGCAAATCTAAAAGCATCATCGTCGATTGCCACTACATTCGTGCATTACTCCGCGAGCGAATCGCCACCTTGACAAACTCTACGATAGGACTAAACTTGTTGTCGGTGACTGTTTGCCTATTTCAGTCACTTATCTGAAAACCTGCCCGTGTCGGCTTGATTGCCCGTTACTGACCCCCGGCGATGTGACGATTGAGTCGACACAGCTATATATATTGAGAAAGGCGACGGGCCATGAGCCTGCCGCCTTTTTATTTCCAACGGCTACGCCGCCGCCGCGTCGGCTTTTGCAAAGCCTAGATGATCTTTCACGTCAATCTCGATGCGTTCGAGCAAATCGCGATTCTCCTTCAACATATTCTTAACGTTATCGCGCCCCTGGCCGAGTCGCTCTCCCTTAAAGGAAAACCAGGCGCCGCTTTTTTCGACTATATTACTGTTGACAGCGAGATCCAGCAGGTCGCCCTCGCGTGAGATTCCCTCGCCGTACATAATGTCGAATTCAGACTCACGAAATGGCGGCGCACATTTGTTTTTGACGACTTTCACCCGCGTACGATTGCCGACCACACGGTCGCCGTCTTTGATTGCCCCGATACGGCGGATGTCGAGCCGAAGACTCGCGTAAAACTTGAGAGCCTTACCGCCTGTTGTCGTCTCGGGGGACCCAAAAAAGACGCCGATCTTCTCGCGTAACTGATTGATAAAGATAAAGCATGTATTCGAATTCGCGACAATCGCCGTGATCTTTCGGAGCGCCTGCGACATCAGCCGAGCCTGCAGTCCAGGCAGCGAATCGCCCATCTCTCCATCGAGCTCAGCCCGCGGAACCAGGGCCGCGACCGAGTCGATTACGATCACATCGACGCTGTTAGACCTGATAAGGGTTTCCGCGATCTCCAGAGCCTGTTCCCCTGAATCCGGCTGCGAAATAAGCATATCGTTGATATTGACACCGAGCTTAGTTGCATATTCGGGATCCATCGCGTGTTCCGCGTCAATATAAGCACAGATGCCGCCCGTCGTCTGGGCCGAAGCGACGACCGTCAGAGCCAGCGTCGTCTTGCCAGAACTCTCAGGCCCGTAAACCTCGACTATGCGTCCACGCGGAAATCCACCCACGCCAATCGCCGCATCTAGGCTTAGACAATTTGTTGATATCGCTCCTATATCCTGATGCGGCCGCTCGCCCAACCGCATTATCGACCCCTTGCCAAATTTTTTTTCGATCTGCAGCAATGCAGATTCGATCGCTTTTCCCTTATCAATGCTCATCGTGGTCGTCTCCTATTCCGTCATTCTTAAGGTCAAGTTCATAATACCATGTTTCACAGATAAAACATTCCCCAAGGTTAGCTATGCGCCGTCTGTATCTGTTTACGATTGGAATTTCGTCAGTCTAGAGCAGATTCTCAAGAATTTCAATGCCGGACCGATATATGGAATGGGCCGCGATGGACAATTTTCAAACATAAATATGTTCAGATCGTAATTACTTGCAAAGTACGCCGCAAAGCGGTTAGAGTTTGCGATGAATACCCCATGCACACACCGGATCTGTTAGGCCGAATATTGGACGGCAAATACCGTCTGACCCGCGAATTGGGACGCGGCGGTATGGGCACGGTATATCTGGCAACCCACCTCGGCACGGAACGGCCGGTGGCAGTAAAGGTGATTGCTCCACAGTATATGGAGCGTGCGGAATTTGTCGAGCGCTTTCGTCGCGAGGCTCGTGCGGCCGGTCGACTTAGGCATCCAAACGTCGTCAACGTCACGGATTTCGGTTTCTCACAAACGGAGGGCGGCCAGGTCGCCTATCTCGTGATGGAGTATCTCGACGGCTGCACGCTTGGCGAGATACTTGACGAGGAAAAGAATCTGCCCGTCGGCTGGACGCTCGATATCCTCGAACAGGTCTGTTCTGCGGTTCAAGAGGCTCACCACCAGGGAATCATCCATCGCGACCTAAAGCCCGATAATATCTGGCTCGAGCCAAACCAGCGTGGCGGCTACACGGTCAAGGTTCTCGATTTTGGTATCGCAAAGCTCGAAGAACACGAGGCCGACATGGCGCTCGCGTCGACCGAGGCATTCCGGAGCTCCACCCCTACATTCTCCTCCGCCTCAAATACTACGATTGCGGTGACTGATCTCGACGGAACTAAGATCGACGCAAATCTCGACACTCACCACGCACCGCCGGCGACATTCGCCGCCGCGGGCGATGAGAACCGAACCCTGGTCGCCGAGCCGGCCGGAATCCGTCTCGAACCAATCATCTCGGAAAAGCAGACGGTGATCTTGATCGACGGTGACATCTCGGCGGAGTTTCCGGACGGGATCGGGAGCCATACCGAGGGTGGTCCGCCCTCATCCGTGAGCTCGTCGCTTGTGGCAGACCCTTCCCTGTCGCTTTATAATTCGAACGCATCCGCCGAACTAACCCGCGTCGGAGCAGTGCTTGGTACACCTCTATATATGTCGCCGGAGCAGTGCCGCGGCGAGCACCTCGACGCCCGTTCTGACGTCTATAGTCTTGGTGTCATCGCATACCAGATGCTGTCGGGCTCACCGCCCTTCGAAGGTGATTTCCAGGACGTGATGGAGTCGCACAAAAACGTCAAACCCGCTTCGCTCAAGACCAAGCACGTCAGGAAGAAATTGCGGGCGGTCATAGATACCGCCCTGGAAAAGAATCCGGACGACCGCCCGCAGACTGCAGAAGGCTTTGCCAGCGAGTTGAGATCGCGCGCCGACGGTATTTTTGGTTTGCTGAGACAGGCGCTTGTGATTTACAGCGAGCATCTTCCAAAATTCTTAATGCTCAGCACCCTGCTGTTCCTCCCCGGCATCTTAATCACTTTCGCGTTGCTGATCGTCGCCTTTCTAAACGCGAGCGATGTAATCACGGCTCCGCTCGACAAAATTCTGATAGCGACTCTCGCAGTCGCCCTGACTCTAGCAAACGCGTTTTGCGCGGCATTGATAGTTGGGTGCATCACCTGGATCGTGACGCAGTACCGAGCCGTCCCATTGCGCCCTGTCCGGCTTCGCCCCGCTCTCGCCGAGGCCCGTCGAAGGTGGAAGGCCTTGGTCGGAGCCGGTGCGATCACGGCGTTGCTCCCGTTTGTCGCAGCGCTTGCTGGTGCGGTCGCCGGCTTTATTTTGCTGGGTGCAGTTCTCGGAATTCTCTATCCGCTGACTGGTTCGATAAACGCAATTTTTATCGCGGGAGCGGTCGGGGCATCTATTCTCGGGGTGGTTGCATTCTTTGCTGCGTACGTGCGCTGGATGCTCGTCGCTCCGATCGTGATGATGGAGAACGTCCGCATTCGCGAGGCCGCCCGCCGGTCGAGTAGGCTAGCCCGGCGCGCGACGGCAACGACGGCCGCGGCCGCCCTCTTCATGTTTCTGCTGCCGATTTTGAGCTCCGCCGGAATTAACGCTCTCGTTTATATCACGGCCAAGGCTTACGACCCGGTGCCTGTGACTGCCCCGGCAGATGCACCTGAAGCTCCAGGCGGGGAAGAGACTTCTGGCTCATCGGACCCGGCCGCCCGGAACCCAGCGACGGCCGCGGGCGACGCATCCGAAGTAGAAATCGAGGGCGAGAACCAACCCGAGAAAACTTTTCGCGTTGCCGTCAGCAGTACAGATCAGCCCAAAAAAGTCATTATTAAAAAGGATATGCGTTCGCGGATCAAATCGACGATCCTCGAATCACTTGTGCAGATCATTTTTATGCCCATGCAGATCCTCGTTTTCTCGTTCTCGGGCATCATCGTCGCTTTGCTTTATATGAAAACCCGACTCGCGGGTGGCGAATCGATGAGCGATCTGATCGAACGTTTCGAGGACGAAGGGCGTCCAAGAAAGAAGTGGCAGGAACGCGTGCGGGCCCGGCTTATCCAGTCAGGGCGAATTTCGAGTAATCCGAGCCGATAATCGCAGTGGTAAAACGACTTCCGGCAATCTTTCTTCTGAGTCTTGCAGTGTGTCCGTTCCTTTTCGGACAAGCTTCGACGCGCGAATTCAAGATAACGGCCGGTGGGCGGCTCGACATATCGAATAAATACGGGCGCGTCTCGGTCAGGGTAGAAAAAAGTGCGACGAATGTCTCGAAACTCATTGCGACCTCAGCGGCGGCTTTAACGGAAAGCGACGTCAAAGTTTCCGCGAGCGGCAGCCGAGCGCTTCTCACGGTCGAGCCGTCTGACAAGAGCCGCCGAATCGACATCACCCTCACCGTCCCCGAACACCTGCACCTCAAAGCCGAGACAACCGAAGGATCGATCGAGGTTGGCGGCAACTTTGCCTCCATCGAAGCCCGAACGATCACCGGCACTATTGTCACCGATATCCCAGCCGATGACATCAAATACAACCTCACCTGGACCGAGTCACGGCCCCGATTTCTCGCCGATTTCGATATCGCCAAAGTAAAAGAAAAAGCCGCCGGCCGCTTCGAGATCGAGGGAACGTACCAGGCCCGCGCGCGCGACGAAATGCAGAAGCCCGCGCGTAAGCAAGGGCGTAAACCTCAACCCGACAACAAAGAAACCGACACCGCCGAAAAACCAAAAACCATTGCCCTAAACCTCACCACCGCCCGCGGTATCATCCTGCTCAACGTCCCGGTCAACGAGGTCATGAGCGATCTGCGCGAGAGGCCGTTGACTGAGGCCGCCCGCGCGATAATCCGCAGCGGCGATTCCCTGCTGACCGAGGCGATACGCCGTGCGAGCCCCAAATATTTTGGCGACTACGCCCGCACGCTGCCGCCCGTCCGCCTCGAACCGACTTTTGCAGTGAAAACGGTCGCGCCGGATACCAAGACGTCATCGGTAAAAACAGCGACCGTGCGAGTAACCGATCTCGCCAACCGCTCGGTCGCGGGTCTCGCCGCAAAGGACTTTGAGATTCTGGAAAATGGGATAACGCGCGAGATTGTTTCTGTCACACGGTCGGACGCTCCGTTTAATCTCGTATTGCTGCTCGATGTCTCAGGGAGTATCGAAAATTATGTCAATTTTGTCCGCAAAGCGGCCCGCAGCTTTGTCGATACGGTCGGCGAGCGAGACCGCGTCGCGATCGTAATTTTTAATGAAGACGTAAAGAAGCTCTCCGGTTTTACGACGGATAAAGCAAAGCTCTCGGCGAGTCTCGACACATTCGACGCGGGCGGCGGCACCGCGTATTACGACGCTCTCGCATACACGATCGCCGACACGCTGCGGCCGCTCAAAGGCGAACGAACCGCCATCGTCATTCTCACCGACGGCGACGACAACCGCTCGTTTCTCGCCTTTGATTCCCTAGCCGGCTCGATCCAGGAAAGCGGAGCGCTCATCTATCCCCTTTATGTTCCGTCCGCCTTGATAGCAATGGCCGCCCAAAACACCGACATCGACCCGCTGCGAAAAAAATATATGTCTCTGACGGCCAAGAGCGAAGGCGAAGGCGACCGCCTCGCAAAAATCTCAGGCGGCGTCTATTACCCAATCACCGAGATCACCCAAATCCAGCGGGCCTACGAAGACATAGTCCACCAAGTGCGCAACGCCTACGACATCACCTACCGCTCCAACACCAAACCCCTAGCCCCCGGCGTCTCCCCAAAACTAAAAATTCGGGCGAAGGCCGAAAATGTGTTTACGACCGTCACGTCGGTGGTAGCGGCGAATTGACCAAAGAAACCGGAACGCAGGCGCCCCTGCCTGCCACGCCGGTTCCTCTGGCGTAGTAGTGCGTAATAATCCCGCTCCGTCAGACGCTGTCGCGTCTTGCAGGCAGGGGTGCCTGCGTTCCGGCCCACGCTTGTAGTATTCTGGTCAGTACGGAGAAAACTTATGAGCTAAAACGCGTTGAGCACACCGTCGTAACAGAAGACAATCAGAAATTCGCCCTTATAACCGTGGCCGACAAAAACACGAACGAAGCATCGAAGATATACTTCAACATCGACAAGGCGGGTGAGGCTTTCGAGCCGCCAGTGAAGAAGTAGCACACCATTTTTCTTGAACGACCTCTTCCAGTATCTCTTCGACGAAACGGAACAGCGGCCGATGACCGTGTCGGAGCTAAATGCCGAGGTGCGCACCACCGTCGAGCGTGGTTTCCCTGACGTCTGGGTCGAGGGCGAGGTTGTCAATTTCCTCAAGGCCGCATCGGGCCACTGGTATTTCAGCCTCAACGACGGGACGTCGCAATTGAAATGTGTTTGCTGGAAGGGTACCAATTTTCGCGTGCGATTCCGGCCCGAGAACGGGATGACGGTGAGAGTCCGCGGGCGTCTCACGTTTTGGGAAGCCAAGGGCGAACTCAAGCTGGATGTTGCGTCGCTCGAGCCTTCGGGCGAGGGTGCTCTGCGGGCCGCATTTGACCAGATCAAGGCCAAACTCGAGGCAGAGGGATTGTTCGCCGACCAGCTCAAGCGGCCGATTCCATATTTTCCACGGCGGGTAGCGGTCGTTACCAGTTCTACCGGAGCCGCGTACCACGATATCCACAATGTTCTGACTCGGCGTGCAAAATCGATCAGCATACTGCTTGTGCCCACAATCGTCCAGGGCGAGGGTGCGGCGGATAACATCCGACGGGCGATCGACGCTGTTAACAAATTTAACCTGACTCTCGCGCCCCACGCTCGCATCGATGTGCTCATCGTCGGACGCGGCGGCGGCTCGGCCGACGACCTGTGGGCGTTTAACGACGAATTGCTCGCCCGGCGAATAAGGGCCAGTGAGATACCCGTGATATCGGCCGTCGGGCACGAGATCGATTGGACAATCTGCGATTTCATCGCCGACCTCCGCGCGGCAACGCCGTCGGCGGCCGCTGAATTGGTCGCATCCCGCGAAGATGAAATTCTAGGGACGCTTGCCGCGCGCGAGGGTCAGCTTGCCAGCCTTCTCGACTACACGATGCTTGCCGCCAGTTCACGGCTGGGCGATGCGGCCGAGAGGGTAAAAACGATTGTCTCAGCCCGCCTACAGAGCTTTGAGATTCGATACGCCAACGTGCGCTCGCGTCTATCCGCTGACGCTCTGGCTGCGCGGGTCTCAGCCGTAGCAAATCGCCTGAGCATTCTCGACCGTAGTGTATTCACGTCGGTGACTCGGCGCTTGGTTGCCAAGCGCGATGAACTAGGGGTTTGCGCGGCCAAACTTGACGCAATGTCACCGCTCGCCGTGCTTGCTCGCGGATACTCGATTACTCAAACCGCGCGAGGTGAGATCCTACGTAATGCGGCATCGGTCCAAGTGGGCGATAGATTGAAAATCCGGCTTGAGAATGGGAAACTGGACGCCGAGGTTGTCGCCGGCACACGCTGATCGAGCAATCACGCTTTCCAATGTCAAGACGCCTATTTGTGATCACGGCGGTTGTTGTTTTATCGATCGTCGCGATTGTCGGCGTCGGAGGGCTGTTGTATTACCGCAGCTTTCGCGGTACCCCGCAGTACTCGCTGGCACTTCTGGTCGAGGCCGCAAAATCGGACGACAAGCCTCAGATTGATAGGCTAGTAGACATCAATGCGGTCGTTGACGATTTTGTGCCGCAGATAACGGGCAAGGCCGTCGAGCTGTATGGTCGCGGCCAGCCGCCCGAGGTTTTACAGGCGGCCGCTCGTATGGCGAGGCCGATACTGCCCGCTGTCAAAGAAAGGGCCAGAGCCGAGCTGCCGCGGGTAATTCGTCAGCGAACTGAGAGTTTCGGCTATGTGCCTTTTGCCGCGATGGTAATGGGAGCGGATAAATATCTGGACATTAGCACAACGGGCGACATTGCTACGATTAAGAGTAAGTTGCCCGAGCATCCGCTCGAAGCAAAAATGCGGCGGAATGGCGAGATCTGGCAGATCGTCGGTGTCAAAGAGGAAAAACTCGCAACCGACATTGCTCGGAGAATCGGACAGGAAATTATGGCGATCGCCGCGAGCGGTGGAGCGAGGGGCGCCGCCGACCGATATGGCGTCGGAGACCTAAGCGAGCTGCTGCGACAGGCCGAAGAAATGATTAGATAGCTATGGAAAAGTCTTTTGAATCGACGCTGGCGGAACTTGAAGAGATCGTTGGCGCGCTTGAGACAGGCGACATCCAGCTCGAGCAGAGCCTTGAGTTATTCGAGAAAGGCATAAAGCTCTCGCGGGAGTGCCGCGAACGACTTTCCAGCGCCGAGCGGCGGATAGAGATACTGATGAAGGACGCCGATGGCGAACTCGTGGCAAATGACCTCGACATCGATGCCCTGAGGTGACAGAACCGGCCCAGGAAAAGAAAACGCCGCAATCACCTAGGCAATTGCGGCGAATTTTGTGTGAACCCAACCCTAATCCCGCGAACTGAAGATGGTCAGGATGTACCAGAAAAGCAGTGCGATGCTGGCGAACAACGTCAGCGATGCTGCCACGTGCTGCTTAGTGTTGTAGCGATGCAGGATGTTTGACGTTTCGTAAAGGATGGCCGTTCCGGCAAACGCGACCATGATAAACGCAAACACGCTGCCAAGCGAAAATCCAAAAAGGGCACTGGCCACGATAAAGCCAAGGGCAGCAAACCCGCCGATCGCGAGGATCGGAGCAAGGAAAGAAAAATCGGTTCTGGTCACAAAAACGGTAGTCGTGATTCCCAGAAATAATCCGAGCGTCGTAACGCCCGCCTTTAGCAGGACATTTCCATCTCCGGAATAGCTCGTAGCGATCAAAATCAGCGGAACAAAAATTACCGCCTCGGCGACGATGAACAGGCCTAGGCCAAGGTATTGAGTCGTAGTCGAGGTTTCGGACACGGCCCAGCGGTTAGCCAAATACGAGATACCCATAAAGAGAGCAAGCACAACGAGCCAGCCCATCGCTCCGCCCGTGAATAAAACACTTGCGATCACATCGGCGATGCCCGAAACAAAGAAAAAGGCCTCGATGCCGATAAACGCCAGGATTGCAGCGGCCAATAACGTGTATGTTCGGCGAATGAACGTTGCTCGATCCGCGGGAGCCGCGTCGGCAACCGAATTTCCAAATGTAGAAGTGAAATTTTCCATAGTTCCCTCGTCGCTTTTGATGAAAAAGTCGGCCGATTAGTTCGCAGGATTGGATGGACTTCTACTGCCGCGGAACAGTGAATCAACGCTCCAGACGCCGGAGCCTCGAGCTGCGATATAAAGAAAGATAAAACAGTAAAGCACGGCGGCGTCACCGCCATTGGTCGGCGGCCACATACCCTGTGGCTGGTGGGCCATAAAATAAGCGACCGCCATCATACCGCTCGAGATGAACGCAGCGATGCTGGCAAAAAGGCCAATCATAATCAGCAGCCCGCCGACGAGTTCGATGCCGGCGCCAAGCGTCATCAGTGCATCAAGAGCTCCGCCGCCGCCGCCGGCCGGGGCAGGCGGGTACCCGAAAAACTTCTGCGCACCGTGCAGCATAAACACAAAACCAGAAACGATCCTCAGAATTGCGTAGACGTAAATTGAATATCTACCCAGAAATCTATCCATTTAAAAATCCTCCTCTGCGGCGTAGGCCCGCAGCTTGAGCCACGGGCCGGCGCTTCATTTCCGCGTGGGCCAGGCTAGTCGCCTTTGGCCGCTGCTTTGACCGCCATATCAGGTTCGGGCCGGGGTGCGGCAAGGCCGAGCTCGGGCGAGCGCCAAAGATTCGACACCATCAGCTCGCGGATGAAGGTCATCTCCTTGGGCAGACGGTCGTACAGCTTAAAGAAGAAGTCGTCGTGCATGGCGATTTCCTTGAGCCACAGGTCGCGGTCGAGGGTCATTACCGCATCAAACTGCTCCTCGGTGAAATCGAGCCCGCGCCAGTCCAGATCCTGATATCTCGGCATCCATCCGAGCGGCGTTTCGGTGCCGATGGACTTGCCACGCGAACGCTCGACGATCCATTTGAGCACACGCATGTTTTCGCCGTAGCCGGGCCACGCATACTTGCCGTCGGCGTCCTTGAGAAACCAGTTGACCGAGAATATCCGCGGCGGATCGGGGAGCTGACGCCCAAAATTGAGCCAGTGCGAAAAATAATCACCCATGTGATAACCGGCAAACGGCAGCATCGCAAACGGGTCGCGGCGGACCTCGCCGATATTGCCAAATGCGGCCGCAGTCATCTCAGAACCCATCGTCGCGGCCTGGTATACGCCAAAGGCCCAGTTGAATGATTGCTGGACGAGAGGGACGACGCTGTTACGTCGCCCGCCAAATATGAAGGCCGAAACCGGCACGCCGGCGGGGTCGTCAAAGTTTTCGTCAACCACGGGACATTGCGTTATCGGGGCAGTAAAGCGGGCATTCGCGTGGGCTGCTTTTGCCCCGGAGCCCGGCGCCCAGTCGTTACCCTGCCAGTCGATGGCGTGGGCCGGGGGCTCGCCGTCCATCCCTTCCCACCAAATGTCGCCCTCGTCGGTCAGGGCTACGTTGGTGAAAATCGTGTTGGACTTAATCGACTCCATCGCGTTTGGATTGGTCGAATAATTGGTACCCGGTGCGACGCCGAAGAATCCATTCTCTGGGTTGATCGCCCGAAGTTTGCCACTATCATCCGGCTTGATCCACGCGATATCGTCGCCGACGGTCGTGATCTTCCAGCCTTCGTCCTGGAAAGGCTTGGGTGGAATAAGCATTGCGAAATTGGTCTTGCCGCAGGCCGATGGGAAAGCCGCACAGACGTAGTCTTTCTGGCCGTCTGGCGATTCGACGCCGACAATAAGCATATGCTCGGCCAGCCAGCCCTGGGCACGGCCCAGCGTCGAGGCGATTCGCAGGGCAAGGCATTTCTTGCCCAACAGTGCGTTGCCGCCGTAGCCCGAGCCATACGAAACGATCGAATTCTCCTCAGGAAAATGAACAATATACTTATCTTTCGGATCGGGCGAGCATGGCCACGCAACATCCTGCTGACCTTCGTTCAGCGGCATACCTACCGAGTGCAGGCAGCGCGTAAATTCACCGTCACCGAGCGCGTCGAGAGCCATAGTGCCCATGCGGGTCATAATCCGCATATTCACCGCAGCGTAAGCCGAGTCGGTCAGTTGAACACCAAACTGCGAGATCGGAGAGCCGATCGGGCCCATACAGAACGGCACAACATACATCGTGCGACCGCTCATTGCACCTTCAAATTTCTTCTTGAGGATGACCTTCATTTCGGTCGGGTTCATCCAGTTATTCGTCGGACCGGCATCGCCTTTGGCACGCGAGCAAATATAGGTACGATCCTCGACACGAGCTACGTCGGACGGGTGCGAGCGCGCCAGGAACGAATTAGGCCGCTTCTCCCGATTCAGCTTGATAAAGGTACCCGCATCAACCATCTCCCGACACATGCGGTCGTACTCTTCCTGAGAACCGTCGCACCACACTACGTCACTGGGCCCGCACAACTCGACGGCCTCAGTCACCCAACGTATAAGCTCTTCGTTAACAACATTTGCAGGAATATTTAGTTCGCTCATATAAGCCGTTTCTCCACACTGATCTGATATGCCGCACCACTCACGTAATAAACAAGCAAATACGCCCGTTTTCTAATGATATTCGACGAGTTTATCACATTCAGGTTACGAATCTAGAGATGACAAAGCCGCATGTCACGAGCGAACCGTGGGAAATCCCGAGCGCAGAGCTCCTCACCTCGTCGTCATTTTGCCTGCCCGCGAATCGTGTGCACCACGACTGTAGTGATGATTATGATTCCGCCAAGGATGGCGAAGGCACCAGGGCGTTCTCCTATGAAAAGGAAAACCCAGACGGGGTTTAGGAGGGGTTCGATAAAGCCTATTATACTGGCGTCGAGCGGGCGGGTGCCGCCGCGAACTCCTTTTATGAAAAGGATGTAGGCGATGCCTATTTGAAATATGCCGAGGAAGCCCACAGCTGCTGCGTCCGTTAGGGTCATGGTCGGGAATGCGGCGATTCCGGAGGGCAGGGTTAGGACGGCCAGCAGGAGATTGCCGTAGATTACGGTGATCACGGCGTTCATGCCGTCGGCACGCGGATGGCGGAGCAGCATGATATAAAGGCCAAGAAAGATTCCTGAGCCTAGTGCCGCGATGTTGCCCTGATAGTCCCCGATTGAGAGATCGCCTACGAAAAATAGACTCATGCCGACGATGCAGAACACGATCGTTATCAGATCGCGGAAGTGAAATTTTTCACCGATTACAAACGGTGCGAGGATCAGGATATATATCGGCGCTGTATACTGGAGAAAGATCGCGTTGGCGGCCGTCGTGTGTTTTGTTGCCCAGACGAACAGGAAGAGGAGCGTCGCGTAGATGACGCTGCACATCGCCCCAAACAGGTTTATCCTGAGCCCGTCCTTATAAGTAATAATCAGGACCGTGATACCGGCGAGCAGGCTGCGGAAGAATGTGACCTGGTATGCGTCGAGTGTGGTTAGCTTGATGAAAAGGCCGCCCGTGCTCCAGAGGAGGACGGCGAATATGACTAGTTGGATTGGTTTTATTGCAGCTCGATCGGGCATCGCTGCATTGGATACTAGCGGGAATAGGGCGTGGGGTAAAATCGAGCGGAAGGTGCAGGTCTGGATGTCGCAGGTTGCTTAGCCGCTATCGCGGCTTGCAGGCAAGGGTGCCTGCGTTCCAGCCGCGTGCGGGCGGGTTCGATCCGAGGTCAGGCGAGTCGCCCGCGTTCCGACGCGGGTCACTGATAGATGTCGGCGGCGCTCTTTGTCTTTGACCAGTTGATGCCTTCGGTATTAGCGGGGTCGGCCGCCATTATAAGGTCGCTGAGGCGGTCGGTGCTGAGATTTAGGCGTAGGTTGAGGTAGTATTTGATGCTGCCCGCCGAACCCTCTTTTGCGGGTACGATCTCGCGAACTTCTGCCGCGATCTGCTTCCGCTTGAAGATATTGAGCAGGATTTCCTGGGTCGCTTCGGGGTCGAGGGTCTTTACCGTCAATTCCATCGAACGCACCGACTGTTCAGACTCGCGAAACTCAAGCAGCCAGAGCAAGGCTAGTGCAAACAGGCACAAAGCGATGCCGAGGTCCCAGCGACCGACCCCCGCGGCAAGGCCGAGCGAGAGGCTGATAAGCAACACCGTGACCTCTTTTGGATCGCGGATGTTCGTCCTAAACCTGACAAGCGAAACAGCGGCAAATATTGCGAAGGCTCGCGCCGCGTTATCTCCGACGATCATCATCAGTGCCGCTGCGACAACGGCCAGTAGTATCTGAGTCTGTGAAACGAATAAACTGCGGCCAAAAAGCGGGACGTTTTTACGCGGACGGAAAGCTAGTATGCCCGACAACAATACCGCAAGAAACAGCCGCTGGATCACCTGGAACGTGGTTATGACATCCGGGTTTGCGTTCGCCGCCCCACCGGCTTGGTTCATTTGCTGCATCAGGAACGGCTGGTCGCTCGCGGCCGTCGTATTCGCGGGCGGCTGCCCCGGGCTGATATAGTCGCCTGCAAAGGTCGCGATCAGAAATATACCGAGAGCACAGGCCGCAAGCAGCCCGATCGTCATCAACAGCGGTGATTTTTTCATTAATTAAGAAACGCGGCGGTCGTATGCCGCACGATCGAGCTCGCGAATTCGCGATTTCACTGCCTGTGTTAGCAGGTTTATGTTTCGCTGCGAATAATTGGCCGCACGGAAAGCGTCACGGATCTGTGCATCGCTTAGCTGATTCAATAGGTCTGCGAGCCAACGGGCATCGGCCGTCGTAAAGCTTTTCATCCGGCTGCGATTCTTGCCGTTAAAAACGACCTTAACGCGGCCCGACTTAGCATCCTTTATAAACCGCGAATTTGCAAAATCTTCCGGGTTGTTCCGGCTGCGGCCAATACGCCAAAAAAGCGGCAGTCCATTACTACCTGTCTTGCCAAAACTAACCCCGAGATCGCTGATTGCATAGTGGTCGCGACCGCCGGTCTTGAGAATCACATTGTTAGCGCTCTTCATATCCCAGTTGTTAATAAAGGCCATCATCAACATCAGGCCGCGCATCTGACGCGTATTTTCAAACGGCGTCGAGCCCCATTTCCACTCTTTGCCGCGATCGATCCATTCGGGGCGAGCCTCGAGGCGTGCATTTGAGAATGTGCCCTTGCCCTCGATCGTTAGACGGGGCACGAGGTAATTGATCTCAGTCTGAAAGCCAAGGGCCGACAGCAACCGCACCGACGCCGTCTCAGACTGGGCCTCGTCGCCGAGCTTTGCAACCCAGACGTTCCCGGAGCCGTCTTTGATCCGGTATTTTTTGGAGTGGCCGCCGGTCTCTTCTTTTATCAGCGTAACGCGCGATAAATCCGGCTGGTTCTGACGTCCGCCCGGCCCGAAATAAAGATCCTGCCGACCAACGTTGACCTTTTCCCATAATAGGGGAGGGCCGCCCATCGGCCTCTTATTATTCTGAGCCGTGACGCTGCCAACGAGCGCGGCCGCCATTAGGACGGCGAGGATAGAGTTGGCGAAAAGGCGATTTAGCATGCGTCTAATTTTGTCGCTTAGATGGCCGGACGACCGCCGAAGGCGACGCGTCAGCGGTAGCGAGATCAAGGGCCCGGATTCGAACCTTCACGCTTTCTACGAGTGTGGCAATGTCAGCCTCGGAATAATTGCCGGCGCGAAAGGCATCCTCGATCTGCTTGTCGGTCAGGCGGATGAGCAGGTCGGCAAGCCATCTACCGTCCTCGCGTGTGATATCCCCGAGTGATCCGTCGTTCTTACCGTTGAAATTGAAGTTGATCCGGCCTTCCTTAACGTTCTTGATAAACTCAGCCTCAGAGTACTCCTGCGGAACGTTCCTGCTGCGGCCGATTCGCCAAAAAATGGGCAGGCCCTTATTCCCGGTTTTTCCAAAGCTTACGCCGAGGTCGCTAATGGCGTACTCAAGCTTGTCGCCCCGGTGCAGGATGACATTATTGTCCTGTTTCATATCCCAATTATTAACGAAGGCCATCATTATCTTTAGCGCCTGGAACTCGCGGGTGCCCTTAAACGGGTTGCTCGTCCATGACCACGTATCGCCGCGTTTAATGTCATCGGGCCGCGCCTCGAGCCGCACGTTGGTAAACGTGCCCTTACCGGGGATGGTGAGCGACGGCACGAGGTAATTGATATCTGTTTTGTAGCCCAGAGCGGCGAGCAATCGGACCGCGGCCGTCTCAGGCTGGGCCTCGTCGCCCAGTTTGGCAACCCACGTTTTGCCCGCGCCGTCCTTAATCCTATATTTTTTTGAATGACCGCCTTTCTGCTCTTCTATAAACGTGATGGCGGTAAGGTCGGGCTTCATGCTTTCGCCGCCCGGGCCGTTCAAGGTATCAAAGGCGGCAACATCAACGGCCTCCCATAGAACGGGCGTGCCTGTGCGGGCAGCATCTTTTTTCCCGTCCTTTTGCTTGTCTTGGGCCGGCACGCTCAGCACGGCGGCGACTGTCAAGATTAATAGAAATTTGAATTTGTTCCTTAGCATAAAGACCTCCGTTAACTGACCGCTCCCTCGAAACTCACCACGTTAGACGCGACCTGAAATGATATCTGACTGTTGAATGGTTCGCCATCGCCGGCCTGCTCAGGGCGTACATAACTGCCATCGGACTGCAGCTCACGCGCCTTTACATTGTCGCGCAGGTAAGACGTTAAAAAATTCTCAGTGACATATCGTTTGATGTCAGCATCCTCGATCGGAGCCAGCACTTCGACGCGGCGATCAAGGTTACGCGGCATCCAGTCAGAACTTCCCGTATAGATCGCCGGGTCGCCACCGTTTTCAAAGTAGTAAAGGCGACTGTGCTCTAGCAGCCGACCGACAACGCTGCGGACAGTAATGTTGTCCGAGAGGCCCGGGACGCCAGGACGCAGCGTGCACACCCCGCGTACGATCAGCTGAATTTTTACACCTGCCTGCGACGCCTTGTACAGTGCCATTACCATCTCAGCATCGGCGAGGCGATTCATCTTAGCTATGATGCCGCTCGGCCGGCCGGCCTCGGCATGCTCGATCTCACGTTCAATCAGTTCGAGCATCTTCTGGCGGAGGTACAGCGGCGCGACGACGAGACTGCTAAATGACTCAGGCTGCGTGTAGACCGTCAAATAGTTAAACAGCTTGGTGGCATCTTCACCGATTTCTTTTCTCGCGGTAAGTAAACTGAGGTCAGTGTAAAAAGCCGACGTATCGGGGTTGTAATTCCCGGTTGCGACGTGTACGTACCTTTCCAGGCCATCGCCCTCGCGGCGGATGACCAGCGTCGCCTTGCAATGCGTTTTGAGACCGATCAGCCCGTAGACGACGTGGATACCGGCCTGTTCCAGCCGCTTGGCCCACTCGATATTATTCTCCTCATCAAAACGTGCCTTGATCTCGATGAGAGCGGTGACTTGCTTCCCCGCCTCACTTGCCTTGATCAACAGCGGGGCAATCGGAGAGTTTTCACCGATGCGATACAGACACATCTTGATCGCTAATACATCGGGATCCTCGACCGCCTGTTGCAGAAAATCCGTGATGATTGAGTACGACATAAACGGATGGTGCAGGAGGATGTCGTTCTCCCTTATCGCCTCAAAGACGTTCTCGCCGTTAGCAAGAGCGGGATGCAAACTTTCCCTGATAGGTTTGTCCTTGAGCTCCGGCCGCTGCATTCCGGCAATCTTAAAGAACGCAGTCGCATCCAGCGGGCCATCAATATGGTAAATATCGTCTCCGGTGATGTTCACCGAATGGGGTATGAATTCGGCCATTTTGTCCGGCATCGAGTGCGCTACCTCGATACGCACGATGTCGCCGAATCGACGCTGTTTCAGGTTCTCCTCCATCGCCTCAAGCAGGTCTTCGGTCTCGGCCTCGCGCACCTCGATGTCGGCATCACGCGTGATACGAAAGGCGTGGCAAGTGCCGGGCACCACCTCGGGGACGAGCTTATCGATGTTTGACGCTACAAGATCCTCTACCAACACGAATCGTTCGCCGCCGTCATCAATCGGAATAAAACGCGCGACAGCGGGCGGAATCTTTACGCGGACGAAAACTTCCTCCGCAAGCGATTCATTCGTCCGCGATGTTCGATGTGTGAGACGGGGCCGAGCGAGAAGACCGAGGTTAATGCTGCCACCGGAAACGTAGGGAAACGGATGCGTCGGGTCCACCGCCTGCGGCGTTAGTAACGGGAAAATGCACTCATGAAAATACTCGTCCAGTTTTTGACGGTCGCCTGCGTCGAGCGTATCGTACCGAGCGATGACAACCCCCGCTTTTAGCAGCTCAGGGAGAATTTCATCCCTCAGGCAGCGCATCTGCTCGTCGACCATCTCGGCTACGCGCTCGCGAATCTCGCCGAGCAGCTCGGCCGTTGTCAGATCGTCGCCTGCCACCCGGGTGTCATTCGCAAGTCGCTCTTTCAAGCCAGAAACGCGGATCATGAAAAATTCGTCTAGATTGCTTGAAAGGATCGCGATAAATTTCAAGCGCTCGAGGATCGGCTGCGTTTCGTCTCGGGCCTCATCCAGAACACGCCGGAAAAATTCGAGGAGGCTTAAATCGCGATTGATAAAGTCCGAAGACAGCAAGACGTTTGAATCCGACTCTACGGAGCCGAGTGTCTTAGACATCCTTCGTGCAGCTTTTGCCGTTTTTGTAAGGCTCATATGTTACCGCGTACCTTGGGGAAAGGGCGTCGGACGCAACCTCAGGGGATAAGGGTACTGCGACACGAACGGATTTTAGCCTGATGTGCGGCCGTTTTCTACCGTTGCCACCGATTAGAGGTTACATGAAGCCGGCAGCCCAGGAGTGTATTGTGGGCAACAAAGCGAGGGACGGCTGCGCACCTGCGGTTAAGATTTCGGCCGATAGATAGCTACCCTTTGGCAACTGCGTCCCGCAGTGCTCTTGCCGATGTCGTCGCCGGTTCGAGTTCGAGCTCCTCAACATTGCCGCAGACCTTTTTGCCAAAGATGCCGTTCCAGGGCGGGATCGCTACCGTGACGTTGCCGGAAGTCTTTGACTGACATGCGAGACGGAGAAACGGCTTCGGCTCTTCAGGCTGGTTATAGCCAAAAACTTTCATCGCCCGCCGTTCGCGGGCGGTGACCTCATTCATTTTCTCACGGCCGCCTAGTACGCCGATCCAGCAAGTTCCGCACGCGGCGGCCGTGCACTCGACCGGTATCGGGCCTTCCCAGCAACGGTCGTCCATCGTCTGCCATGGCTGAGATCGATCCTGCTCGGACGCGTGGGTCAGCTGCTGATCGTTCATTACCGAAAATTTCCCGCTGAAATCAAGGCCGGAAAACGCAACCGAAAATTTCTTGTCGACCGTTTTCAGAAAGCCAAACAGGCCTTGCGAGTCATCCTTCTCACGCTCGGCAACGATCACAGCCGGCGGTTTTTTCATCAATCCTGATGGCTCGGTCGTGTCGCCCGGTGACGCGGTAAACGCCTGGAGCCCGACCTGGTTCAGCGTCGCGAGCCCCACTGCGGCAATCGCATTGGCCAACCCACGCTCGACGTGATGCTTTTCCGCAGTGAAGATTCCGATGTCATTAATTAGATCGGCGAGCCCTGCCGACTCGCCCTTCGACGTCTCGGCTTTTGCCACGACTTGAGTTTTTACGGTCTTCCAAAATCTATGCCCGTAGAGAAAGTGGTGTGAGGTATCGATCTTGTCAGCGAGATCGAAATCACCCTGCAATGCTAATCCCTGAACTGCCTCGTCCCGGCCCGTCTCCTCGACATACCTGCGAAGACCGAGCGGGTAAAAGCGAAACCAGACCTCAAGCGCCACCCGGTCAACCTCGTGCACGTCAGGCAATAGCTGGTCGACGGCCGCGAGCCAATCGGACTCGGAAAACGTTTTCAGATGGTCGGTAAATTTAGTGTTCATGCTGGTACAAAACTGATGCCCGGGGAAACCAAAGAGTAAATCAAATTTAGCCTGTTCGTGCAAACAAGCCAGGTCTCAGGCACTTGCATGTCGCGGTCGAAAAGCTCATCGGTCATGGTGTTAACTTTTGCAAACAGTTGTATACAAAGTTTACACTTTCCGTTATAATCACCTTCTACCGATAGCAATCGCGATCGGCACACATAAATATGCTGGCAACCAATCAAGTTCTTAACGGAGGGCGCTACCGCGTCATCTCTGTATCGGGTCAGGATGAATCGGGCGGGTGGTACAACGCATACGACACCGTAGGCGAGCGTAATGTCACCCTCAGAGAGCGCGTCGGCCGCGGTGCAAAGGTTATCACCGCGGGCCAGCTTGAAGCCCTCAATTCCGAATTTGCGATCGGTGCCAGGGCTTTAAGCTCGATCAAACACGAATCGCTTATCGGCGTTCAGGATTATTTCTCGGACATCGATCGACAATATCTCGTGCTCGACCCTATCATGGGCGACGATCTTTCCCAGCTCGCCGCAGATCAACCCCAGCCACTCACGCACGCCATTGCATGGGCCGAGCAGCTGTTGAATGCACTCGACAATTTACACCGTCAGGCACCGCCGATCATCCATCACGAGATTAGGCCGTCTAATATTCGAATAACAGCAAACCGCTATGCAAAATTGCTCACTGGCGGCGTGCCGGTCACACGAGCTTCGGATACTGTCACGCTTATTCCGGGGCAGAACTCCTGCAATCCGGCATACCATTACAAGCCGCTTGAACAGCTATGGGAAGGCCTCGACCCGGCATCGCAGCGGGTAATCTTGAATAGCTATGACGAGCGCTCAGCGGGCGTACTGCTTAGGCCCCTCGACGCTCGAACGGATCTCTATGCGTTGGCCGCTACCTTATACCACGTTCTGACAGGAGTAATTCCTGTCGACGCCCTCGAGCGTTCCATCGCGTTGCTGGAAGGCAAGCCCGATCCGCTTGCCCCGTCGGCGGAACTGGTGCAGGGGATGCCGGACGACGTTTCCGACGTTCTCTCAAAAGCGTTGTCAGTACGCCGCGAGCAGCGTTACAACTCCGCTCTCGAAATGTTGCAGTCGCTGCGTTCGGCTGTGTTGCGGGCGGAGCAGCACAAGCTGTCGATCGCACCCGGCTTCGCCATGGAGCCGCAGGAAGAAAGCGATACCGAGCTGGACGAGCTAGAGGCCGAGCAGGCACGCCTCGACCAGGAAACGAAAAAATTGGAGGCCCGCCGATCCGAGCTGCAGGCCGAGCGAACGCAGCGCGAGCAACAGGCCGAGGCCGAGCGCCGTCGGGTCGAACTGGAACGCCTCGCCGCCGAGGCCGAAGCCGAACGCCAACGTACAGCCGAGAAACTGGCCGCCCTCGAAACCGAACGCGAGATGGAACGCGCAGAAGAAGAGAGGCTCGAACGCGAGGCCGAGGGCGAGCGTCAGCGGGCGGAGGAGCGTCTGGCCGAGCTCAAGGCCGAGCGTGAACGGCATCATGCCGAGCGGATGCGCCTCGAGGAAGAAACCCGGCTTGAACTCGAGCGTTCGCAGAAGAAGATCATCGAGCTTTCCGGCTTCCACCTGGAACTCGACAAGATAGACGAGACGCCCGCCGTAGACGAAGCGGACCAGCCATGGCCGTCCACGATCGACGAAAAAGCCAACGGCGAGCCGGTTTTGTCGCTGTATGAAGAGAAGCCGAAGTCGAATCGCGGAGTGGCACTCGCCGCCGGAGCGGGACTTTTGCTGGTGGCCGCTGCCTTCGGCATTTGGCAGATGACGGAGCGAGCCGCTTCGCTGCCGGAACCTGCGGCCTCTGCCCACACAGATGTTGCCCCGGCGATTGTGTCCGAACCGAGTCCTCTGATGGAACAAGCAGCAGCGGTTGAGTCCAGCGAAGCAATGCCAGTCGAGGCGACGGTGGAAACGACGGTCGCGGGATCGCGCTCGCGTCCGCAAATAAGCTCCTTCGAACCGAAGCAGAAACGTCCGACGCAAATCGGCCCTAAGGTACCGCCCGTGAGAAAGAAAATCACGGTGGACGACCTGATCAACGACAACTAACGAGGTCAGCAAGATGAAACACTCAGTCCTATACGCAAAATTCTACCTGGCCGCTTTCGTTATCGCGATTACGGTGGGCAGCGGCATCGCAAATGCCCAGCCGAGCCAGCTCAGCCTGGCCGATATCCTGATCGCCCTCCGCTCTAAGAAGGTGACGTTGCCGGAGCGAAACAAAATCCTGTCCGAAGCCATCACGACACGCGGGACCACGTTCGCATTGACACCGGAGATCGAAAAGGAACTATCGGTCGGGGGAGCGGCAAAGGACCTGATCGAATCAATCCGGCTCCGCGCAATCGAAACCACGGTGGCGTCGACCGCGAGTGCCGCGCCGGTTGTCGGACCTGACACGGCTGAAGAAAGAGCCGAGGCCGCTGTTGCAAAGGGCGATTACGACGGAGCGTTGATCGAGTACACAAAATCGATTGAATCCGACCCGAAGGCCGCGGACTCTCTGCGGGCTCGGGCCGGGATCTATGTGAGCCGTGGTTCTCTTACGCTGGCGATCGCAGACCTGACGAAACTGGCCGAGCTAGAGCCGCAGAACGCGGCCGTCCTCAACATCCGCGCGTCGGCGTACGAAAAGAAAAATCAACTTGATCTGGCGGAGGCGGATTATCGCCGCGTACTAACTATCGAGCCGGAGAACGCGGACGCAAAAGCTTTTATAGCCAGGGCCGATGCTGAGCGGACAAAAGCTGCCGAGATCGCTGCCGCCAAGGTGGCCGCCGCGACTCCGCCGCCCACGGCAAAGCCGGTCGTTGTCGTACCGGAATTTGTTGATCTGGGAATGCTCTCGGAATCGAATGCGGTGAGGATGGTCAAGCCGATCTACTCACAGATCGCAGCCAAATCGCGAATCGGCGGAAAAGTAGTCGTCAATCTGGAATTAGACAAGGCCGGAGACGTGGTTTCAGCGAAGGCTATCAGCGGGCATGCTTTCCTCAAACAAGGGTGCGAAGATGCGGCCCGCAAATCGAAGTTCAAACCCGCAACGTTTCAGGGACAGGCGGTGAAGGGCCGTGGACAGATTACGTACAACTTTGTCGAAATTCGCTAATAGCTGCCGGCTAAGATACTCGATTTGACGCCACTGGCCTCCTGGGCGATCTTGACGCCGACGGACGCACCGATTCGCGTCGCACCGGCCTCGAACATTGCCCGCGCATCGTCGATACCCTTTACACCGCCCGATGCCTTGACACCGATGTCGCGTCCGACCGTGTGACGCATTAGTGCGACGTCATTTGCGGTCGCTCCGCCCTTGGCAAATCCGGTTGAAGTCTTGACGAAGTCCGCGCCGGCATTCTTTGCCGCCAGGCAGGCCCGAACCTTTTCCTCGTCCGTGAGCAGCGCTGTCTCGATAATCACCTTGCACAGAGTGCCACTGTCGTGCGCAGCGTCGACCACAGCGCGGATGTCGTCCTCGACCGTGCAGTCGTCGCCCGACTTGAGCGCTCCGATATTTATCACCATATCGACCTCGCGGGCACCGTCAAATATCGCCCGCCGCGCTTCGTAAGCTTTTACGTCGGGGAGCGTGGCACCGAGCGGAAATCCGATCACCGTACAAACCGGAACGCCCGTCCCCTTTAGAAACCCTACCGCCTTTTTCACCCAGCCGGGATTTACGCAGACCGACGCAAAGCCAAACTGCGCCGCCTCGTCGCAAAGTTTCTTGACGTCGCTCTCGGTCGCCTCGGGCTTGAGCAGTGTGTGATCGATCAAACTCGCCCAGTCGCGTGCAGTCGCGGTCTCGCCCAGCACAATCCCGATTCGCTCGGCACCGGCATCGACCACCCGCTGAACGTCGGCTTCGCAGAACGTGGGGCAAGAGTCGTCCACGCCCATCTTTTCGAGCACCATGTCCGTGATTTGGTCAACGAGTTTGTCGTAATTGCCGTTTAGAGATGCCATGCTGGAGCGTTCGAACGCAGGCTCACGGCCTGCAATTGCAACGCATTACCTTATATATTGTCGTTCAATCGTCTCGATCTTACCAACTCGTTTCTTGTGACGTTCCTCTGAGATTTCAGTAGAAATAAAGGCTTCGACGATCATTTTGATCTCGACGAATGTGTTTTGGCTTGCACCCAGGGTCAGAATGTTTGCACCGTTATGCTCGCGTGAATTCTTGGCGAGCACCGCAGAATAGCACGCGGCGGCCCGTACATTGGGAACTTTATTCGCGGTCATCGCACTCCCGATACCGGCACCGTCGATGATAATTCCGATTTCGACCTGGTGGCCGCCGACCGATTTTGCAACCGCGTGGGCGAAATCGGGATAATCGACAGCATCTTCGCTCTCCGTCCCAAAATCTCGCACCTGTAGGCCGAGGTCGGTCAGATAACCTTTTAATTGTTCCTTAAATTTGAATCCGCCATGGTCGGCACCGAGCGCCACCGAGCGAATCCTGGTCGTATTCTGGCGCGAAACCTTTCGAATCAGCTGGATGCCGCGTTCGCTGACGATGTCCTCGGCCAGGGCCGTAAATTTTACGTTTTCAGCCACTCGCAGCCGTGACCCGGGTTCCAGGCCCCGCAGGTCGTCTTCAGTCAGCAGGTTTTTTGCAGATTCGTCACGGTCAAACTCCCTGCCATGAAGTTCCCGCAGCGAATTGACCAACACGTGCTCGGGAGCATGCCCGGCAGGCGTCGCAGAATGCTCTTCGCCCTCGGTCGGCACCGTGGCTAGCACCTGCTCGACCAGGGCACGGACGCGATCACGGGTTTCGTTTTTAGAATCGGGCATTGCTTAAGCTTGCTCGGAGCAGGCTTCTGCAATAGTATTTGCAAATACCGATTCTTTCAACCAAAGAGTAAATTATGGCCGCTGAATCAACCAGGATGGCAGAAACTGAATTTTCCAATTCAAACCTTGAAGTTCTCTACTCCGCCGACCAGATTGCGACGAGAATCGCGGAAATGGGAGCCGATCTCACAGCGGCGTATGCTGGCAAGGATCTAGTCGTGGTCGGCGTTCTTAAAGGGTCATGCGTGTTCCTTGCTGATCTAATGCGTGTGATCAACCTGCCGCTGACGATTGATTTCATGTCGGTGTCTAGCTACAAAGACGGCACCAAATCGAGCGGTGACGTGGAGATTCTCAAGGACCTTAGCAATAACATCCGTGACAAGCACGTGCTCCTCGCCGAGGACATCGTCGACACCGGCCTTACGCTTTCACGCCTCATCGAGATACTCGGCACACGCGGCGCCGCGTCGATCAGGCTCGTCAGTTTTCTCGATAAACCTGAGCCGCGAATCAAGAAGGATCTAAAGATCGACTACACGGGCTTTGTGGTGCCGAACAAATTCGTCGTAGGCTACGGCCTCGACGCCGCCGGGCGATATCGCAATCTGCCGTTTATCGCGGTGGTAAGAGATCCATCCGCTGTCTAGAAAAGGCGGAGACAGGTCCGGCAAGGTGGGTGCTCACATATGACCGAGCGGTTGACCGGCGAAAGAGTGGGCGGCTTCCCATCTAGTCCCCACCGGTCGCGTTTCCGCCCTTGACCCTGACGGCAGTCTTCCGTATAATCTGAGTTTTTCGACTTGCGCACCTGCCGCCTTGTCGTATGGAGCTAAGAATGGGTTACGCAATAATTAGAACGGGCGGAAAGCAGTTTGCGGTGGAAAGCGGACAGACGCTGCGCGTGCCGACAATCGGCGGCGACGCGGGTTCATCGGTCGATCTCGATACTCTGCTCGCAGACGGAGCTGCCGGTGCGGGCACGCTGAAAGCGACCGTGGTCAAGCACGGCCGGGGCGACAAAATCATCGTCTTCAAAAAGAAACGCCGCAAGCAGTACAAGCGCAAACAAGGCCACCGGCAGGGCTTTACTGAAATCAGGATAGATTAATCAGGAACGGACTTTGGGCTTGGGTTTCGTAGAACGAGAAACCTAAGGCGAGGCCCGAATAGCAAAATGGCACATAAGAAAGGTGTAGGTTCATCAAGAAACGGCCGCGATTCGAACGCTCAGAGGCTAGGGCTCAAGAAATTTGGCGGCGAGCACGTGCTCGGCGGCAACATCCTCGCACGCCAGCGAGGCACTAAGTGGAAGCCGGGCAACAACGTCGGTAAGGGTAAAGACGATACGCTCTTCTCGCTTATCGAGGGCTTTGTAAAATTTGAAAACAAAGGTCAACGCGGCAAGTTTATCAGCGTTTATGCCGAAGGTGCGGCGGAGCTTGCACCAAAGGTAGCAGCGGAAGTTGCAGCCTAGACATCTTTTTCGAATATCAAAAAGGCCGGTGGAGTATTCCGCCGGCCTTTTGCGTTTACCTCTCCTTACGGACGAAAAGAAATATTCGTTAGCTTCCGCCACGCCCGCTGTGTCGGGAAACAGTTGATGCATGACAGCCTATACTGAAACTTTGTCGTCAGTACACTTAGCGATTTCCCAAATCCTTTTCCACAGAGGGAACAGCCTAATTTCCACAGCATATCCACAGAATGCCTGTAATCACAGGCTAAAACCTAAAGTATTTTCTACTTGACTTGGGCAATTTGGGGTGTAAGATAGCTTCACTGTCGAGATTGCTTACGGGCACCTTGACCGGCCTTGAGAGGTGAAACGTTTGGCGGTGACGCCTCGTTTGAGTGGATAGAAGGAGCGGAAAGCCACTATCCCGAACGCTCATAGCCGAAGCCGAAAGGCTTGCTAGGAATTGCAGCAATGCGATTCTGAGTTGATTGGATAAAAACAATCAACGCCCGCGAGACTTGATCAGCTCATCGGGTGCTACGCCGCTCAAGCGGATTCTTCGGGATTCACCAAGCTTGAGCCTCGTTGCCGGGAACGTAACCGGCGGTGGAGGAAAAGCCACCTCAACAAAGA